>NZ_JASBQY010000001.1:21640-568311 GCF_029960645.1 Arthrobacter sp. AL12 | reverse complement strand
ACTCCATCGCCGACGAACTCAACGACCGCCCACGAAAAGTTCTAGGCTTCTACACGCCCCGGGAAGCATTCATCAAGCTACTCAACGACAACGTTGCTTAGACGAGTTGACACCGCCGGCCCCTTGGACGCAGCGTGCCGCAATCCCAACAAGAAGCTGGGTTCCGAACTTTGGGGATGCTGCCCAACCGCGTGGTTCCGCCTGGTCAGTCCACTGTCACGGAACCCCCGGGAAGGGGAGTGCCGGTATCGCCCTGGCTCCGCTTGCCAGGTCTAGGACCGGGCCGGGGTGGGAAGGGTCAGGAGGCAGTCGGGCCGAAAATTGGGCGCGGTGCAGCGTTGGAGGCCGGGGTGGCGGTGAGGTACATCCATCCGCTAGTCAAAGTAATCATTATCCCAACCTCCTTTTCTGTTATGCCGTGGCTCCGGCTGTCTGGCCGGGCGACGAACGCCTCGACCCCGGCAGGACGCTCAGGGGTCAGAAGTAAAAATACACCAGGAATGCAGCGCTTGACTACCGCATTCATAAACTTTCTTGAAGTTATTCTCTAAATCGTGTTTATAGTCCCCAGCGGACCACTGCCGGGGTCTTCTTATCCCAGCCGAGCGTGCAGACTTTGGCGGTTCCCAGGATGAAGTGCCGACCCTCGTGTGGGTCGAGCCCCAGCCACCGGGCGGTGAGGATCCGGGAGAAGTGTCCGTGGGCCACGATCAGGACGTTGTCCAGGCCTGATTCCAGCACCCGCGCCACAATCTTGTCGGCGCGCGCGGCGACGTCGTCGAGGGCTTCGCCGTTCGGCACCCCGTGGGTCCAGATCAGGTATTCCGGGTTGTCCTTGCGGATGAGGTCCGAGCTGATGCCCTCGTAGTCGCCGTAGTCCCACTCGACCGCGAGCGGCTCCAGCTGGGCGTCGGGGAAGCCGGCAAGTTCCGCGGTCCGGCGTGCCCGCCGCAGCGGGGACGTCAGCACCAGGTCGAAGTCGACGGCGTCAAGGACCTTGCGTGCCTCCACGGACTGCTGCTCCCCCTCCACGGTGAGCGGGAGGTCGGTGAGGCCGGTGTACTGGCCGCTCTTGGACCACTCCGTTTCGCCGTGCCGCAGGATCCACAGCTGCGGGCGGGGGGCGTTGGAAGGTGCAATCACTTAGGACTCCTCAGTTGAGAGTGCGACGGCGGACTCGGGCTGCGCAGCCCACCATTCGTGCAGTTTGGCCTCGGCGACGGCGGGTTCCAGCGGGCCGTGCTCCATCCGTTCCTCCAGCAGGAACTTGTAGGCGCGGCCAACGACAGGGCCGGGCTTGAGTCCCAGGAGCTCCATGATGCGCCCTCCGTCGAGGTCCGGGCGGACGGCTTCCAGGGATTCCTGCTCCCGCAGGGCCGCGATCCGGGCCTCGAGATCGTCGTAGGCGAAGGCGAGCCGCTCGGCCTTGCGCTGGTTGCGGGTGGTCACGTCCGAGCGGGTCAGCCGGTGCAGCCGTTCCAGCAGCGGACCGGCGTCGGTGACATAGCGGCGGACGGCCGAATCACTCCAGCCTGCTTCGCCGTAGCCGTAGAAGCGCATATGCAGTTCCACCAGCCTGGCCACGGCCTTGATGGTGTCGTTGTCGAAGCGCAGCGCCTTCATCCGCTTTGTCGTCAGTTTGGAACCGACCATGTCGTGGTGCCGGAAGCTCACCGCGCCGCCCGGTTCGAAGCGGCGCGTGGCGGGCTTGCCGACGTCGTGCATCAGGGCAGCGAACCGCAACACAAAGTCTGGCCCGGGCACCGCGCCGGCGGCATCCGTTTCGAGTGCGGCGGCCTGCTCCAGGACCTGGAGGGAGTGCTGGTAGACGTCCTTGTGCCGGTGGTGCTCATCCGATTCGAGGCGCAGCGCGGAGACCTCGGGCAGCACGAAGTCGGCCAGCCCGGTGTCCACGAGCAGGTCCACCCCGGCCCGGGGGTGCGTCGCGCAAATGAGCTTGACCAGCTCCTCGCGGACCCGTTCCGCGGAGATCATGGTGATCCGCTCCGCCATCTGGGACATCGCGGCGCGGACGTCCTCGTGCACCGTGATCCCCAGCTGCGCCGCGAAGCGGGCGGCGCGCATCATGCGCAGCGGATCGTCGGAGAAGGAGGATTCGGGCGCCCCCGGGGTCGCGAGGACGGAGGCATGGAGGTCGCGGACGCCGCCGAACGGATCGACGAGCTCCAGCGCGGGCAGGCGCAGGGCCATGGCGTTGATCGTGAAGTCCCGGCGCAGCAGGTCATCCGTCAGCGACGTTCCGAACGCCACCGCGGGTTTGCGGGAGTCGGGATCGTACGACTCGGCGCGGTAGGTGGTGATTTCGATCTGGAAGCCTGCCTTGCGCATCCCGATGGTGCCATAGGCGCGCCCGATTTCCCAGTAGTTGTCAGCCCACTTCCTGATCAGGGCAACCGTCTGGTCCGGGGTGGCGTCGGTGGTGAAGTCCAGGTCGGGGGACACCCGGCCCAGGAACAGGTCCCGCACGGGCCCGCCCACAAGGGAGAGTTCGTGGCCGGCGTCAACAAACCGCTGGCCAAGCTCCAGGACCACAGGGTCTACCTGGAAATCGACAGTGTGCGGGTCAGTCTTGTGATGTGCGTGCGCCATAGTTTCTTAAGCTTGTCAGAAATCCCGGCCAGCACCACACCGAATGCTCCCCAAGTCCGGTCGCTGGCACCGAACCTAAGGGACGGAACGGGCGATCCACTTTCCCGGCCGTCCACTTTCCTGCCATGTTTAGGTCATCAAGTGCGGACAAGAGTCGTTAGAGTGGACTTCATGGCCCATCCCGTACCGAGCGCTCCCGGCAGGAGGACAAACGCACCGTTGCCGTCGGCAATCGGTGCCAATGTCGCGCCGGTGCAGCACTCCGGACAGGTTTCCCTCCCTACGGTGGAGGAAATCTCCGCCGGCGGCGTTGTGGTGGACACTTCCGACGGCGAACTCCGGGTTGCGATCATTGCCCGCCTTAACCGCGGCGGGCGGCTGGAATGGTGCCTGCCCAAGGGCCATCCGGAAGGCAAGGAAAGCAACGAGGAAGCCGCCGTGCGGGAGATCGCGGAGGAAACCGGCATCGAGGGCAAGATCCTCGCACCTCTGGGAAGCATCGACTACTGGTTCACGGTCAGCGGACACCGCGTCCACAAGACCGTCCACCACTACCTGCTGCAGGCCACGGGCGGGGAACTGACGATCGAAAACGATCCGGACAAGGAAGCCGTGGACGTCGCCTGGGTCCCCATCCACGAGCTGGCCCGGAAGCTCTCCTTCCCGAACGAACGCCGCATCGCCGACCTCGCCAAAGAAGTCCTGCCGGAACACCGCTAGGCCCCCGCAATCCCCTTAAGGGTCGCGGATAGCGCCGAAAGCCGTGCCCGGGTGAGACGATGAAGACGATGTCATCAGCCAAACCCACCCCCGCGCACTCCGGCCCCGCCGATTCCAAAGCCGTCCAATCCGGAGAAGTCCGTTCCAGCGCCATCATGGCTGCGGGAACGCTCGTCTCGCGTTTCCTGGGCTTCGCCAAGACCTGGATGCTGGCGGCCGCCCTCGGGCTGGGCTCCACAGTCAACGACACGTTCATCAACGCGAACAACCTGCCGAACCTGATCTTCCTGCTGGTGGCAGGCGGCGTCTTCAATGCCGTCCTGGTGCCCCAGATCATCAAGGCCAGCAAGGCTCCGGACAAGGGGGCGGACTACATCAGCCGGCTGCTGACGCTCGCTGTGCTGGTGCTGCTGACGCTCACGCTGGCGGTAACGCTGCTGGCGCCGTGGGTCATTGAGCTGACGACGCAGGGATACTCGCCGGAGCAGAAGGCCCTCGCGGTGTCTTTCGCGTTCCTGTGCCTCCCGCAGATCTTCTTCTACGGCCTCTACGCCCTGCTGACCCAGGTGCTCAATGCCCACGGCGCCTTCGGGCCCGCGATGTGGGCGCCGATCCTGAACAATATTGTCGCGATCGCGGGCCTTGGCATGTTCATCTGGACCTTCGGCGCCAATGCGGCCAATCCCCACACCCTGGACACCTGGGGCTCCACCCAAACCTTCCTGGTCGCGGGATTCTCCACCATCGGTGTCATCGCCCAGACCGCCATCCTGCTGGTCCCGGTCCTCCGGCTCCGGCTCGGGCTGCGGCCGCGTTTCGGCTGGCGCGGGGTCGGACTGGGCCAGGCTGCCAGGCTGAGCGTCTGGACCTTGGCGACGGCCGCCGTCGGGCAGCTGGCCTTCCTCTACGTCATGCGCATCGCCACGATCCCGGGCGCGGAACGGCTCCGGCTGGATCAGGCAGGGGATCCGGCCGCCGACACACTGCCGGGCAACGCCGTACTGGAAGTGGCGAGCCAGCTGTACCTGCTCCCGCACTCGATCATCGCGCTGTCGCTCGCCACCGTGCTGTTCAACCGGATGACCCGGGCCTCGCAGGACGGGGACCACGCCGCGCTGCGCAACGCGCTCTCCCACGGCCTCAGGACCATGGCCGTTGCCACGGTGTTCGGGGCCCTGGCCCTGTTCGCGCTGGCCGGGCCGCTGGGCATGTTCTTCTCCGGCGGGGTGCCCCAGGACGGAGTCATGCTGGCCCAGACGCTGACCATCCTGGCCCTCAGCACACCGTTCATGAGCGCCAACTTCATGATGTCCCGCGTGTTCTACGCCAATGAGGACGCCCGGACACCGTTCTTCATCCAGCTGGTGCTGGCCCTCGTGAACGTGGTTGCCGCCTTCAGCATCCAGTTCCTGCCGTTCGATCAGATCATCTTCGCCATCGCCGTCCTCTACACCGGCGGCAATATTCTGTCCGTGATCGTCAGCGCGATCTTCCTGCGCCGGCTCCTGGGGCACCTGGACGGCCCGCGGATCGCCAACGCCTATATCCGGATGGGCTACGCCGCGCTGGGTTCCGCGCTGGCCGGTGCCGTGGCCTTGTGGCTGATGGGCAGCTACAGCCGGGACGGCTTCGCCTGGAGCACCCCCGCCGCCGCTCTGGTGACGATTGTCGTCGTCGGGCCCGTGATGCTGGCGGCCTATCTGCTCCTGCTGAAGCTCTTCCGGGTGACCGAGCTGAGCGACCTGCTGCAGCCGCTTTTGGGGCGCTTGCGCCGCCGATCGGCTGCGGAGCCCGCTACCGGGACGCTTCCTGGCGGCGCCAGCGCCGCCCATCCGAGGCCAGAACGCGCCACTGTCGCGGTGGACACCGGACTCATTCCAAGGATTTCCGGGGAATTCGACGCCGCCTCCTTCCGAGCCGGTCCCGACCTGTCCGAACAGGACGAGCGTGCCGGGCGCACCGGACCGGAAGGCGGCTACCTCCCCGCCGAGGATCAGCCCAGTACCGCGGAGGGCGGTCTGGGCGGCGATGTCCACCTGCCCGGGCGCAGGACTTACCAGGGCCCTGCGGGGCACAACCCCTATTTCCCGTTCGGCGGCAAGAAGAAAAAATAGTAACCGGCCGGGTCCGTGGCGCTGTGCTTCCGTGGCCGGGACCAGCGCATCGGCTAGGATCGAAGACTAACAAGGGGAGTTGCAGACCAGGGGTCGACCGGCTTTACCGGACGGCCTGCGGTCACTGATGAAGTGATCAGCTCGGCAGCTCCCGACAGTCTAGGAGGAGCCCGTGTCCCACCCGATCGATGTCGGATCAGTACTAGGTGGCCGTTACAAGGTCACAGCCACTGTACTGACCTCACATGACCAGGATCTGGTGCTGGACGGTGTGGACCAGGTACTCAACCGTTCCGTGAGCATCCTTGTGGCCGGCCCCGACAATGCCGATCAGGTGGCCCAAAGCGCCCGCGAAGTCGCCACAGGGGAACGTCCCGGCCACGTACAGATCCTCGATCTGGGGGTCAGTGAGGACACGACCTACCTCATCACCAACCACACCTCGGCGGCTGACCTGCTGGACCTTGTCGTATCGTCCCACCCGCCCTACGTCGAGCCGTTCTTCACGGACACGCTGGGCAGCGAAATCTTCGGTCAGCCCCGCTCCCACGAGCCCGAAACCTACGACGGCCTCTACGACGAGGAAGAGGTGGACGCGGGGTACATCAACTACGGGCACAATCAGAAGCCCGCTGCGCCGGCGCAAAAGGCCAAGCCGGCGGTGCCGCCGGTTTCCCCGGCCCGACCTCCATTGCGTCCGGCCTCATCTCCCCCCGCCGCCGGCCCAGCCGGCGCCGCGGGGCTGGCTGGCGGTGCCGCAACGGGTGAAGCCGCAGCGCCGGCGTCATCCAGTGCGAAGTCCCCGGACACCGCACCCCAGGCGGCCGCCCCGCACGCGACGGCTGCCCAGCCGGTCCAGGGAGGCTCCCCGACACCCGCCGCACGTGACTCCGCGCCGTCAACTCCTGCGGAAAAACCAAAAGTGTCGTTATGGTCAGAGGACGACTATGACCAGCCCGCCCCCGACGCCCGGCGGAGTCCCCAGCAGGGTCAAGAACCGGCGGTTGCCGCTGCGTCCGGGAGTGCCTCCGCGGACCACGCCCCCGGGTTCTTTCCGGGCTCGGCCCCGAGCAGCGACTCCGCGGCAGATGATGAGTACTACGGCAAGGATGAGGAACCCCAGCGCGGACCCCGCTCCATGCGCTGGCTGGTTGGCGGATTGCTGGCCGCGGTCCTCGTCGTCGGCCTGGTTCTGGCCGTGACCAATCTCGGCAGTCTCTTCAAGACCACTCCTGAGCCCATCGCAGGCGGCACTACGTCCGCCAGCGCGCCCGGTCCGGCGTCGGCAAAGCCGTCAGGTACCGCCAGCGCCGCGCCGGCCTCCGGTCCGCCCGTCATCGAGGACGTTACACGGCTGGGCAACTTCGATTTTGCCGCCACCTATGACAGTGACCTGGTCAAGACCTTTGACGGCAATGCCGCGAGCTACTGGTCCGACATGGAATTCGCCACCGACAACTGGGGTGGCCTGACCGCCGAGGTTCCGCTCGTCGTCAAACTCCAGAGCCCTGCCGAGGTCTCCTCGGTGACGCTGAGCCAGCTGGGGGCCTCCGGCGGCAGCATCAGCGTCTTCACCAACGACCAGCCCTCGCTGGACGGCGCCAAGCAGGTGGGCAGTAACAGCTTCACTTCCCCGGCTCTGACGATGCCCCTGCAGGAGCCCACCACCGCCGAGTATGTCATCGTCTCCATCAAGACCCTGCCTAAGCTGGCCGCCCCGAAGACCCGCTACGGGTATGGCCTGCGTCTGGCCGAGATCAAGGTGCAGTAGCAGGGCCCGCGACCACAAGGGTTTCCCGGCGGTGCCCGGTGCCAGAACGGTATCCTGAGAGACGGCGTCCTTCCGTGATGCCCGAGTCCGACCGGAATATTCAGCACCAAGTGTTAGTTGTGCCATGTGGCCGGCCATCCAGGCGGGCGCATCGACAAAGGAAGAGGTTCACCGCTAAGTGAGCAACGCAGAAAACACCGCGTCCGAAGTACGTGATGTCATCATCGTAGGCTCCGGCCCCGCGGGCTACACCGCCGCGGTGTACACGGCGCGCGCCAACCTGAAGCCGCTGCTCCTGGCCGGATCGGTTACCGCCGGCGGCGAGCTGATGAACACGACGGACGTCGAAAACTACCCGGGTTTCCCGGATGGAATCATGGGCCCGGACCTGATGGAAAACTTCGAGAAGCAGGCTGCCCGGTTCGGCACCGAAATCCAGTTCGAGGACGTTACCGAACTGGAACTCGACGGCGACATCAAGACGGTCACCATCGGTTCGGGGGAGACCTTCCGGGCGCGCTCCATCATCCTGTCGACCGGTTCCGCCTACCGTGAGCTCGGGCTGCCGAACGAGAAGCGCCTTTCCGGGCACGGTGTCAGCTGGTGTGCAACCTGCGACGGTTTCTTCTTCAAGGGCCAGGACATTGCCGTGATCGGCGGCGGTGACTCCGCGATGGAAGAAGCACTGTTCCTCACCAAGTTCGCGAAGTCGGTGACCGTCGTCCACCGCCGCGACGCACTGCGTGCCTCCAAGATCATGGCCGACCGCGCCCTGGCCCACGAGAAGATCAGTTTTGTGTGGAACACCGGTGTTGAGGATGTCCTCGGACAGGAGAAGGTCACCGGTCTCCGGTTGAAGAATCTCTTGGACGGAACCGAGACAGAGCTCGCCGTCACGGGCGTCTTTGTGGCGATCGGCAACGATCCACGCACCGATCTCGTCAAGGGAAAGCTGGACCTGACTCCGGAGGGCACAATTGCCGTCGAAGGACGCACCTCGCAGACCAGTATCAAGGGTGTCTTCGCCGCTGGCGACGTCATCGACCCGACGTACCGCCAGGCCATCACGGCCTCGGGGTCCGGCTGTGTAGCCGCCCTCGACGTCGAGCACTACCTCGCAGACCTCCACGCCTAATCGGCGCGCAGCAACCTACCGAAAGAGAGACAGGGCCATGAGCAACGCAAAAGACGTAACAGACGCTAGTTTCGGCACCGACGTATTGGCTTCTTCCAAGCCGGTCATCGTGGACTTCTGGGCCGAATGGTGCGGCCCGTGCCGCAAGCTCGGGCCGATCCTCGACGAAATCTCGGTGGAATACAGCGAGAAGGTGGACGTCGTCAAGGTCAACGTCGACGACAACCCGGCAATCGCCGCCCAGTACGGCATCACCTCCATTCCCGCCGTCTACCTGTTCCAGGACGGGGAAGTGAAGGGCACCGTGATCGGGGCCCGTCCCAAGCAGTTCTTTGAGAAGGAATTCGCGGACGTTTTGTCCTAGGACAGATGCGGTCTGTGGCAGCACAGACCGGGTACCACAGTGGCCCCACTTCCGGCAACGGGAAGGGGGGCCACTTTTTTGTGAACTGATGAGGTGCTGGGCTTTTGTGCAGGTCTGGCCAGGCGCACATCAGCATAGGTGGCAGATAGCAGGCATGTAAAACAACCTTAATACGGCGCTTATGTCGGTAAAATTGCCTGATTCCCATTTGCCGCTTCAAGGCTACCCCCGCCCTGCCCTGGGTAGATGGTCAAGTTGTGCGGGGGATTCGGCGTGAGTCGCCGATGCCAACCAACCACGTTTCACGTGAAACAAGATGCGGCGCAGCCCGACCTGCCTCTACATCTTTGATTGCGCTCCGGTATGGGGGTTGGCGACAGTGACCCTTGTTTCACGTGAAACATCGGCATCGAACCTGTCGCCTGCTGTGCATATCACCGCCTTTGGCGCGAAGCTCCGGGCCTGATCCTCGACCCACACCCACGGCAGCGCCCCGGCCCGCTTTCTCTGTTCCGAGCACCGGGCCCTAGTCCTTCAGGAAACGGGCCGGCGACGTCGCCTACTGCCGACGGCATGCCGTTGCGATGCCGGGAAGGGGGACAGACCATTTCCTTCGGGATTGAGACCCTCACCCGCGGCGGATCCCGGGGTGCAGGGCGCTGCCTACTGTGCGTCACCATTCAATAGGCATCAGTTGTCCCTGGACCGCTAGACAGTATCGGCATATCAGAAAAAGTTGCCCCCAAACAGCAGCGGGATCGCCGGCAGGGCCCGCTGCTGCGCCCCTTGATCCAAACCGGATGGCGCGCGAAGAACGCCGGCTCAGCGCGTGCGCAATGTTTCACGTGAAACGTCCCCTCTCTGCCGAATAACTGGCACAGACTGCGGTTGCCGCGAAGCGTTGCGGAAGGGTTTGGCGCCTCGTGCCAGCGATCCGGGGGTATCAACGCTGTTTCACGTGAAACAATACCTCGCCGCAGGCCCCTAGTTGTCCTCTTTCGGTGCCTCGGAAGCACCACGGCGCTGAGGTCAACTGCCCGACGCATCGGCAGCTCCGTATTTCACGTGAAACATCCTTCAAGCAGGATCGTGCATCGGGCAGCGTTGCGGGGCGTTTCACGAAACGATTCGACGAAGCGGTGAACCCAAAGACCTGCCCAAAGACGCCAAAAGAGGACCAAAGAGACAGCACATGGCATGCCGGCAATTCGATACAGGACTCTCATCTACGAGCGGAACTAGACCCTGCGGCGCAAACCGGTGGATAGCGGATCTTACTTGGCTTGCTTGTGGACCTACCAAGAACCACCCTTGTTGACGGTCAACCCAGCATACGCCGAGGGGAAACCGCGGGTTGTGCACCGCTAAGGGTGCCTAAGCTGGATCACTCGCGTCGGGATGCCTCCATCGGTATTTGGAGCAGTGAATTGGGCGTCTCATGAGCGCGTTTCACGTGAAACATCATCATTCGCATCCACCCAGCGGCAATGCCGGCGCGCTGGGGGAGTTCCCGCTGCAGACGAGGGTCTCCATTGTGGCCTGAACCTGCCCTGGAAGCCACCACGCCGCCTTGTCGCGCCGTGGAGGACACACTATGGCCCTCCACCGCCACCGCGGCGGCAGAGACGTCGAGGCGCACGGGTTTCGAGGCACAACGGTCGTACGAGCGGAGGAGGGTCCGGGCGCCCGGACGCGCAAGACCGGGGTGCACCAAGGACCATCACGGACTTCGTGTCTGTCTGATCTTGCCTTCCCGTTGATGTAGGTAACCAGATAGGCCCCAGGTCTCTAGCTCCAAGACCATATTTCCCGCGGGACCCTGCCAAGCCAAGGGTGTTGTGTCCGCGTTCAGCCGCCGACGACGGCAGGCGGCGGGCGGCAGGTGGTAGGTGGTAGGCCAGTCTTGGATGCCGTACCCGGGAGGGGCAGGTGTGCAAGTCCTAGCCGGCTTCCGATCCCAGGAGGCAAGAACCATACCCGACAATCATCACATCAGCTGGCAAAGCCTCGACTTTTCAACGAGCGTAGAGAGGGGATCTGAGTTCCCAGAGATTACATCGTGCTACACCGAGCGAAGGCACTGCACCGGACCGAGTGCCGCGACCCGCAGCTCCCGCCGTGCGAAGGGAACCACATTCCGTCCAGTGATCTGCCACGTGGGACCAGACATCCCGCCCCTAGAGTGCTCCTTCCTGGGACAACGGGAGGACCGGCCGCAGCCGGCCCGGCTGCTGAAGCCGTTTCCCTGCACGAAAGCAGATGCTGTAGCAAGTGATCTTCGGGTAGGAGCCCAGGACTCGAACCCGTGGCTTCTCCAGGATCGACTCTCCCGACACAGGGTGGTATTCCGAGCCGACCAGAATCTTGCCTACGCCTAGCGTCGGCTCTTAGAAGCCTGCACGAACCGTCTCTTGACGTCCCAGCAGACGGAGAGCTCAGCCAGAGGGCTTTGAGTCCTCGCAGGCAACTCCGCAAGGGGTGGGCAGCCATAGTGCAGAGAGTGGCGTTGTTCAGCTGCCCTCCCGCGGCTGGAGCCGAGATGCAAGGGTGGGCCGTCGCCGGGTGGTACAGGTGGACAGTCCTCCGTTGCTTTGTTTCTGTAAACGGAGGGCCGGACGTTTGCTGCAGCTGGCCCGGGGGATCTCCGATGGACACTACCCACAGGTTTTTCCACAGATGTTATGCACATAGTTATCCACAGACCATGAGGGATTTATCACAGCCCCGTGCAGCGGTCCTGCACCCGGACGGGAGAGTCAGTCCATCTCCCACATCAGGACGCTGGGGAGCAGCGCTGCCAGCGGCCGGTGATCCTCAACTGCAGACACAACCGCGACCTGGATCAACCGGACGAATGCTGCATGAATCACCGAAAAATTAACCACCAGCAGGGGATTTAGAGAACGCGGCCGTGCGTGAATCAGCTCACGGTTCAGCTCGCGGCATTGTTTCACGTGAAACAGGTCAAGTGTCCTTCGTCGAACAGGTGGCTCCGCTGTTCACGCGGCGTCCACTGGCCCAGTGCCAGGGCATTCGTTCCAACCCGTTGGTCGAACCAATCCACAAAGTTATCCACAGCAATATCCACCGCCATTTCCAACGGTTTATCCACCGATTCCCCGATTCTTGAAGGCGCCTCATTGGGTCGGGGCACGGCGGGCTCACCACCCACCGACATCATTTGCACCGTTCTTCGACCTCCCAGAACTTCTGCCCGCCGCGATCAGGACGATGTCCCGCTGTCCCCTGCGGAGGGGGGCCGGCTGGGAACCAGACGGTTCCCGAACAGAATCCGAGTGGCCTCCTAACAAGCTGCCCCCTTCCTCAAGGGACAGCAGCGGCAGCACCTCCGTTGCGCAGCCTTCGAATCGGGCCCCACCCTGCGGCTGGCCGGAACTCCCGCGATCTTCATGATCGTCCCGGTCCGTCGTTTGCTGCCACTGTGGGGCCCTGGAGGGCTCTCCAAGCTCCAACAAGCCCCATGCTGATTCTCAGATCCACGGCTTAGCGACCAACGGCGCCCAGGGGCCCCTGATGCCCTCGGAGCCCTGTTGGACGTCAGCGGGCCGGACAGCGGCCGTGGCATCAACAAGGCGGCCAGCGGTCGCTCCTGCGGTGACTCTACTTCCGCTTTACAGCACTCCAGCGGTGCCGTGGCAGTCCATGACATGGCATGCAGTGCCGGCGACCGGAGCCCGGCAGCGCTGAGCAGACAGATGAATGCGGGTCCCTGGAAGGTGGGTAGAGGGAAAAACTCTTGCGCCGGGGAACCAAGAGCTCGAGAAGTAGCCGACTGTTCTCGGCCCACATAAGGGGCTCCGGGCTCCCTCGGATCCTTTCCGGGGAGTCAGTGTCTGTATCCGCGACATTCAGGCGTAGGAGCCGTTCCAAGCTGCGCTGGCAGCCGCTGGGTGGCCGCGCCGGCCCCGGTCGCGCCTGAGTCGGACCCGACTGGAGCGCCGTCCAGGAGCGCTAGGGCCGCCGGTACCTGCTCCTATCGAAGGCCAACATCACTGGATGTTTCACGTGAAACCCACCGTACCCACGTACCCACGTACCCACGTACCCACGTACCCACACCCTTGAACACACCTCGTTCCCGTTCTCTAGATCGAGCGCCAAACTCACCCTTAACCTACGAAGGTGTACGCGCCCGGCGGGGCTTGCCGACCGCACCATGGCGAGTTTGGCTCCACTCCCGGAAACGAGGAAGGTTCTTGGCCGTCTACGAACCGCCACTCTGTCTCCGTCGGCCAGACTCGGTGCTGTGATTGTTGTCTGCCCCCTCGGTGACGTCTCACTTCACTACGGCCTTCCAGGCGCCGGGCCCCAATTCCAACGACCGGTCGGGTGCCGCTTTGTTTCACGTGAAACAAAGCGGATACCCGTCCAGCCTAAACAACCGCCTCGAGGGTGACAAAGAGGAAGACTGGGAAACTCTCGTACTCAATGACAAGGCAGTAGGGGACTGGAGACCAAACTGGGGGGCTCATCGAGTGTTGCGACAGCCCCGGCAACCATCTAGTGGCCCGTCTATGTTGCCATCCTGCAGCGATGCCCACCGTTCTCTCACAATTGGCCGGTATATACGCACGTCCGCCCATGCGGTGCAAGGAACAAATACCGCTAGGGATCAATTTGTGTGCCAGGAAGCGCCCTGGTAGGAACCTGTTGGAGGTGCTGCTCATGCTCCTGCCTGTCAATTCCCCCGAAATAGGCAGGGGTTCATCCAATTCCATGCCCGACACCGGGCTGAACCCGCCAGCCGAATTGCACGTCATGTTCCGAAGGATACCGATCCGGAACGCACTCACCACCTGCGGAGTTTCCCTTGCCGGCTCCGGAGAGGTGGAAACTCCCGCGAAGCGTGTCTTCGCCAAGTCGGTGGGTCCCTTCTTGTTTCACGTGAAACAAGAGGATCCCTGTTCCTCCTGAGTGGACCAGATTAAGGGATCAGTGACGGACCAACGGTTCGTAGCCTGCGGTGATGCATACCCTTGCATAACAACCTGGGATGCAGTCTGCCGCCACCGACCCCCGGTTGGCAGGAATCCCTCAAGCTGGCAGTCCGGCTACCTTGGCACGATCGGGCATGCAGCGTGGACGAAAACGGCGCCTCACGGCAGCGGACATAACCCAGCCAACAACAAAGGGACCTGTTTCACGTGAAACAGGTCCCTTCGACGATGTGGTGGGTCAGCTGGAGGCTCCCGGCGACAAGACATCCATGATCCGGTTAAGGTCCTCCACGCTCGCGAACTCGATGCTGACTCGCCCCTTGCGTGCACCGAGGGAGATCTTTACGTTGGTGTCGAGCCGGTCCGAGAGCGAAGAGGCCAGGTAGTCCAGTCGCTCGTGCCGGGCCCCGGGACGCGGAATGTTGTTTTTCGGCGTCCCCGACGGATTTTGGTAGAGCGTCACGGCCTCTTCGGTCGCGCGGACCGACATGCCTTCGGCCACGATTTTCTGCGCCAGGCGTTCCATGGCGGCAGCATCCGGGAGTGCCAGGAGTGCGCGGGCGTGTCCGGCAGAGATCACACTGGCGGCCACACGGCGCTGGACCAGCGGCGGCAGCTTCAGCAGCCGGAGCGTATTGGACACCTGGGGGCGTGAACGACCGATTCGGTCGGCCAGTTGTTCGTGGGTGGTGCCGAAGTCCTCCAGGAGCTGCTGGTATGCGGCGGCCTCTTCGAGGGGGTTCAGCTGGCTCCGGTGCAGGTTCTCCAGAAGGGCATCACGGAGGAGGTCGTCATCGGTCGTGTCTCGGACGATGGCGGGGATGGTTTCAAGTCCCGCGGCCTGTACTGCCCGCCAGCGACGCTCGCCCATGACGAGCTCGTAGGGTTCTCCACCTTCTTCAGTTGAAGTGCGGACAACAATTGGCTGGAGGACACCGATTTCACGAACCGAGTGAACCAGCTCCGCCATGTCGTCCTCATCGAAGACTGAGCGCGGCTGCTTGCGGTTGGGGTGGATGTCGGTGACCGCGATTTCGGCAAAGCGGACGCCGGGTACCTCGACGAGGTCGACACCCCGATCCTCCGTCGAGGGAACCGGCACGCCGGCTGCCGCCTTCTGTGCGGCAGGCGTAGCTGATGCTCCCGCCGGCGTCTTACCCTTGGCCGCAGATGTCTTCCGTACCGTTGTCTCTTCTGCCTCGGGTACAGTCTTCGCGTCCGGCCCGTTGGAGGAGGGCCCCTCCGGTGCCGGCGTAGATGCGGGCGACTGCGGCTTTGCAGTTTCTTCCCCCTCGGGGACTCTGGCGTGTTCCACCGTGGCCGCGGCCTCTGCTGCCGGTGTCCGCTTTCGGGCCTCCGGAAAGAACAGATCCACGGGACGGGACGGCGCTGAACCGTTGCCGGCAGCCGCAGCGGAACTTGGAATGAGTGCCCCAAGTCCACGGCCGAGGCCGCGTCGCTTATCGCTCATGGATAAATCCCTCCATTGGAAGAGCCTGGCAGCACCGGGCTCTAGCTAGTGCAATTCTCGAAAAGATTCTAACGTTCCGCGATTTCGGCTGCGGCTTCCAGATAGGACAGGGCACCGCTGGATGAGGGATCGTAAGTCATCACGGTCTGCTGGTAGCTAGGAGCTTCGGAAATGCGCACCGAACGGGGGACGACGGCGCCGAGGACCTGCTCGGGGAAGTGTTCCCGTACCTCTGCTGCCACCTGGGCAGCAAGGTTGGTGCGGCCGTCGTACATGGTCAAGAGAATTGTGGAAACTACCAGATCCGCATTCAAGTGCTTCTGGATCATTTCGATGTTCTTCAGCAGCTGGCTCAGGCCCTCAAGGGCGTAGTACTCGCACTGGATCGGGATGAGCACCTCGCTGGCTGCACAGAAGGCGTTGACGGTCAGCAGCCCCAAGCTGGGCGGGCAGTCGATGAAGATGTAGTCAAGCCGCTCCTCACCGTTCTTCGCCCGCTCCGTGGCGTACACGTCAATCGCACGGCGGAGGCGCTGCTCGCGGGCAACGAGGCTGACCAGCTCGATCTCGGCGCCGGCGAGGTGGATGGTGGCAGGTGCGCAGATCAGCTTGGCGATGTCCGGGCAGGGTGCCACAACGTCCCGCAACGGGATGTCGTTGATGAGCACGTCGTAAATGCTGTCAACGTCGGCGTGGTGTTCAATTCCGAGGGCAGTCGACGCGTTGCCCTGCGGATCGATGTCGATGACCAGCACATTCAAGCCTGCAGCTGCCAGGGCGGCGGCAATGTTGACCGTGGTGGTCGTTTTGCCGACTCCGCCCTTCTGGTTGGAGACGGTGAAGATCCGGGTCTTCTCCGGCTTCGGAAGTTCGCGACCCAGAAGGCGTTCCCGGCGTTTGTTTTCACGGGCGAGCTCGCGGGCGATGGGGCTGGAATCGTCGATGGACTCCAGTACATTCGCGGGAGAGGCAACAGATGTTTCACGTGAAACGCCCGCCATGCCAGTGTTCTTCGCAACCGATACCGTGCGATTTCCGGTGTAAGCGGGAGCAACCGCGGGCGCAGCGAAAGCCCGTGCGGACCCCAGGGACACAAACGGGGGAATCCGTCGTGTGGAGGCTTCGCTACTGGTCACTGTGACACACTCACTCTCGTTCGGCTCTTTCTGCCGGTTACTAGCCTAACCTCTTACCCTTGGCGTCCAAGGGCAACGGGCTGAGGCTAGGCAATCTTTTGAGGCTTATTCACAACGATTCGGACAACAGTTGTGGGTTCTTCGAGGAGGTCCTCACCCACCAGTACAACGGAAGTCTGCTTACCGCCAAGCTTCCGGATCACCTTTGCGGCTTTTTCGATTTCCTCGCCGGCGCTGCGCCCTTTGATCGCGATAACTTCACCTTTGCCCGCCAGCAGAGGAATAGTCAGTCCTGCGAGATTGGAGAGGGCGGAAACGGCGCGTGCCGTGACAACATCGGCGTTCACCTTACCAACCGCCAGCTCGGCGCGGGTGCGCATGATGGTGACGTTGTCGAGTCCGAGGTCGTCCACGACTTCCTGGAGCCAGATAACACGGCGTTCGAGGGGTTCGATCAGGGTCAGTTCCAGATCCGGCCGGGCAATGGCCAGGCACAACCCGGGAAGGCCGGCTCCGCTGCCGACGTCGGCCACATGGCTTCCCTGGGCAATCTGGCTCTCGATGACGGCACAATTCAGCACGTGCCGGCTCCACAGCCGGGGCACTTCGCGGGGCCCGATCAGGCCCCGTTCCGTTCCGGATGTGGCCAGGTGTTCCACATAGCGCTTGGCCAGGTCCAGCCGATCCCCAAAGATCTTCTCGGCTGCCTGCAGTTCGGCGGGGGTAATTTCAACCATCAAGCTATCCGCGGTTTCACTCTGCGGAAACGACGATGTGGCGGTCGGCGCCTTCGCCTTCGGACTCGCTGATGAGCCCCAAATCGGCAACGGCATCGTGCACGATTTTCCGTTCGTAGGCGCTCATCGGCTCCAGAGCCACGGTCTCGCCGGATTCCTTCACGGAAGTGACGGCATCCTCCGCAATCTTCTGCAGCTCGCCGGCCCGCTCGGAGCGGTAGCCGCTGATATCCAGCACCAGCCGGGAACGGTTTTCCGTCGCGGAAAGCACAGCAAGCCGGGTCAGTTCCTGCAGGGCCTCGAGGACTTCGCCGTCCTTGCCTATGAGGCTGTCAAGGCCCGCTGACTCTTCCTCAGCGACGATCGAGATGTACGTGCGGCCGTTGCGTACTTCAATGTCAATGTCGCCGTCGATATCGGCAATGTCCAGCAGTTCCTCAAGGTAGTCCGCTGCGACGTCGCCTTCTTCTTCCAGACGGCTGGCGGAGGTGCCCTCGCCCTCGGAACCCTCAGACCCTCCAGCGCCGGCGTCCGAGTCAACGTTCTGCTCGTTATCCTGGACCGCACTCAGGGCGTCGTCCTGCGCTTCGATGGCTTCCGTGGAAATAGCGTGTTCGGTGCTCTCGGCGGACATTATTTCCTCTTCCTGTTCTTGCGTTGTGGCTGGACGCGCTGGCTCTTGGCCAACAGGGCCGCGGCGGCGGCGGCCTCAGCGGCCTCGGCCTCTGCTTTTTTGGCGCCCGACAGGGGCAGCGCCGGCAGACCCTTGGCGGCACGGCGTTCGGCCAGGGCCTTCGCGGCGGGGGATCCCGGCGTCGGCATGCGGCGGATCACGAAGAACTGCTGCGCCATGGTCCAGAGGTTGGTGGTGGTCCAGTAGATCAGGACGCCGATGGGGAAGTTGATGCCGCCCACGCCGAAGACGACCGGCAGGATGTAGAGCATCATCTTCTGCTGTTTCATGAACGGGCTGGCCATCGCCTCTTCGGACATGTTCTTGGCCATGATCTGCTTCTGCGTGATGAACTGCGAGGCCGTCATGGCCAGGATCATCACGATCGAGAGGATCCACACCGAAACCTCGTTGCCGCCGGGAGGGGTGCCGTGCAGCAGCGTGGCGGATAGTGGGGCACCGAAAATGCTGGACTCATCGAACTGAACCACCTGCTCGTGGCTCATGGCGCCGATGCCCTTGCCGCTGTTGGCCGCCGTCGTAATGCCGGAGAGCACGGTGAAGAGGGCAAAGAAGAACGGCATCTGGATCAGCATGGGCAGGCACGCCGAGAACGGGTTGGTGCCGTGCTTTTTGTACATGGCCATCTGTTCCTGGGCCATGGCCTGTCGGGACAGCTGGTCGGTCTTGCCCTTGTATTTGTCCTGCAGCTTCTTCAGATCCGGCTGCAGCAGCTGCATGCCGCGCTGGGCCTTGATCTGCT
Organism: Arthrobacter sp. AL12; assembly: GCF_029960645.1. GTDB lineage: Bacteria > Actinomycetota > Actinomycetes > Actinomycetales > Micrococcaceae > Arthrobacter. The sequence goes on along the minus strand of NZ_JASBQY010000001.1, from coordinate 549,859 downwards.
TGACGAAAACGGGAATCAGGGCGGCCCGGATCACCAGCACCAGCCCGATGATGGACAGCGTCCACGTCCAGCCGTTGGCCGCGGGCATGCCGAGGGAGCTCAGTCCATCGTGGAAGACCACCATGATGGCGGACACAAGCCACTTGAACGGAAACATGATTGTTTCAAAGAAATCCATACGATATCCCTATTCGTTAGGCCGCAGAGCGGCCTTCTCCATCAGTCTGAGCAGCCAGGTACTTGTCCGGATTGTTCAGCACAACAATTGTGGGGGTTCGGCCTGCGGGCCACTCGCAGTTACCGGCGGGGACATGGTCCACACCGCCGGCATTCCAGGGATGGCAGCGCACCAGACGCTTGGCCGCCAGCCAGCTTCCCTTGGCCGCACCGTGGACCGTGATCGCCTCAAGGGCGTAGGCCGAGCAGCTGGGGAAGAAGCGGCAAACCTGGCCGTACAGCGGTGAGATCACCTTGCGGTACGCCAGGAGCAACAGGATGAGGATATTGCGGGGCAAGTTCCAGACTGCCCGGCCAAGCCATACTGCTGCGGATTTTGCAGGAGGGACGACGGCGGCAGTTGAGTTATGCACGCGGGGTCCCTTCCTGTGTTGTCTCGTAAGAAACTGAAGAAGCAGCCTTCGGAAGGCGGCCGCCCAGCCGTTTCATGTTGCTTTCCAAGGCGGCGTCATAGTCTGACCGAAGCTGCTCGAAGCTGGCACCCGCCGCGGCGGGCAGGGCCCGGACCACGATCGCGAACCCGCTGCCGTGCTGCCGCAACGACAAGGCGCCGACTTCTCTCAGTCTCCTCTTAACGAGGTTCCTGACAACAGCGTTCCCGACACTCTTGGAAACGATGAATCCGATCCGGCTTGGTTCATCGGCAGCGAGAGCTGCCGTATATAACACTACGTTCCGGCGTCCATTGCGGACACCGGAACGTACGGTTGTTGAAAAATCGGTTGATGTCCTCAGACGGTTGCGGGTGGCCAGCACCTTTACACTCGCACAGGGATGTGGACCGACGAGTCAGTTATTTAGGCCGACAGCTCGATGCGACCCTTGCCACGACGGGCTGCCAGGATGGCACGGCCGGCACGGGTACGCATACGAAGGCGGAAGCCGTGCTTCTTGGCTCGACGGCGGTTATTCGGCTGAAAAGTCCGCTTGCTCACGTTAGTTACTCCAGTGGGATCAAAGGTGCGCCCACCCGATCAAGGGGAAGAACTGGTCGACGCTAAGTTTTGTATGTGCCGCTTCCCTCGACTCACAAGACGCTGGGCGTCGGGTGAGATTCAAATGAGGCGAAAAGCGTACACATGGGACTTCACAACGTTAGGGCTTGCCGCCCTCCCGAGTCAAACCGGGGGGCGCGCCGCGCATTTTCCACAGTTGTGGCTAAGTGCCGCTCCGGCCTGTGGATGAAGCGCATCACGCACCCCGTTTTCGAACTACAACGGTGTGATTATCCACAGGACAGATCCCAGCTATCTTCTGGCCTTTTGATCCCCTACAGTGGCTCAGTAGCCCATTATCCACGGACTGTGCATAACCCTGTGGATTATCCGGGGTCCAGTGCGCTGGATCGGCCCGTGCGGCTGCAGGTAATGAAGGCAAGCAAGTTTGAGGAACTGATTGATGACAGTAGACGAAGCCAACCAAGCCAACACTGTCGGAAGTTCCTGGCGGCGGGTCGTAAGCCTGCTGGAGAACGATCACCGTGTGTCACCCCGGCAGCGTGGCTTCGTCATCCTCGCCCAGGCCCAGGGCCTGATCGGTTCCACCCTGCTGGTGGCCGTGCCTAATGAACTCACCCGCGAAGTGCTGCAGACGCAGGTCAAGGAAGCCCTCGACGACGCCCTCCGGAGAGTGTTCTCCGACGAAATCCGTTGCGCGATCGACGTCGACACCGATCTGGTGCCGCTCCACACGGAGCCGGAGCCCGCCGTCGAGCTGTCCCTGGCGGCCGATCCCTCGGTGGAGCTGAAGCCGCAGCCGATGCTGCCCAGCACCTCCCACGAATTTGGCCGGCTCAATCCAAAGTATGTCTTCGACACCTTTGTGATCGGTTCCTCCAACCGCTTCGCCCACGCCGCGGCCGTCGCGGTTGCCGAAGCGCCCGCCAAGGCCTACAACCCCCTCTTCATCTACGGTGATTCGGGACTCGGCAAGACCCACCTGCTCCACGCGATCGGCCACTATGCCCGCCGGCTCTACAGCGGGATCCGGGTCCGGTACGTGAACTCCGAAGAATTCACCAACGACTTCATCAACTCCATCCGTGACGATGAAGGCACCAGCTTCAAGACGACCTACCGCAACGTGGACGTCCTGCTCATTGATGACATCCAGTTCCTGGCCGGCAAGGACCGGACGCTGGAGGAGTTCTTCCACACCTTCAACGCCCTGCACAACAACAACAAGCAGGTGGTCATCACTTCCGACCAGCCGCCCAAGCTGCTCGCAGGCTTCGAGGACCGGATGAAGTCACGGTTCGAATGGGGCCTGCTGACGGACATCCAGCCGCCGGAACTCGAAACCCGGATCGCGATCCTTCGCAAGAAGGCCCTCAGCGAGGGTCTGTCCGCCCCCGACGATGCGCTGGAATACATCGCCTCGAAGATCTCCAGCAACATCCGCGAACTCGAGGGCGCGCTGATCCGCGTCACGGCCTTCGCCAGCCTCAACCGCCAGCCGGTCGACGTCGCCCTGGCCGAGATGGTGCTCAAGGACCTCATCACCGATGACGGGGCCCAGGAAATCACCTCCGCGCAGATCCTCACCCAGACCGCCGACTACTTCAAGCTCAGCATGGAAGAACTCTGCAGCAAGTCCAGGACCAGGACCCTGGTGACCGCCCGACAGATCGCAATGTACCTGTGCCGCGAACTCACCGACATGTCCCTCCCCAAAATCGGGCAGGAGCTCGGCGGCCGGGACCACACCACGGTCATCCACGCAGACCGCAAGATCCGTGAGCTGATGGCAGAGCGCCGAGTGATCTACAACCAGGTGACCGAGCTGACCAACCGGATCAAGCAGCAGCAGCGTAATTCCTGATCTGATTCCTGACCTGACCAGCCGCGCACTCCTACCTTATTAACAGGCACCTGTGGACAAGCCTGTGGATAGTTAAGGGGACAACTGCGGTTAATGGGCTTAAAACCCTTAAGGCGCCTGTGGATCAGCGGCACGGCCAAAAATGTTATCCCCATCCACACCCTGTTTAAAACCTGCTCCACCCACAGTCCATGAACAGGGCTCAACCCCGGAATCGCACCGCCAAACAGGGTTATCCACAGTATCCACAGCAGTTATTAACACTACTAATCCCTAGAAAATGAAATTCCCTCAAATAACAACTTCGATCGACACCCGCAGACAGCCAGGACCGTCCCGGACCCCCGGCCGGAAACCAGCACCGGGCCGGCTGGGCCGAACCACACGGATGTAACCCGGGGATGGGAGAATCACACTTCTTGCGGCTAAGCTGTCTGCAGTGTGTCCGTCCTGGACATCTTTTGTGATTCCCTGCCGGGCCCATGGCCCGGCAAACAGCGATGACAGCAGCAATGAAAGGCGGCACCCTTCCGTGAAGTTCAGAGTCGAGCGGGACGTCCTGGCAGAAGCCGTGACCTGGGCCGCCCGGTCGTTGTCTCCGCGGCCGCCGGTACCCGTCCTTTCCGGCCTGCTCCTCAAGGCCGAAAACGGTACCGTCAGCCTCTCGAGCTTCGACTACGAAACTTCCGCCAGGCTTGAAATCGCTGCTGACATCACCACCGAGGGCACAATCCTGGTCTCGGGACGCCTGCTGGCCGAAATCTGCCGCAGCCTGCCGTCCGCACCAGTCGACATCGAAACCGAGGGAAACAAAGTCACCCTGAGCTGCCGGCGAAGCAGCTTCCACCTGGCCACCATGCCGGAAGCCGAATACCCGCCGCTGCCGGCGTTGCCGCCAATCAGCGGCACCGTCCCCGGCGACTCGTTCGCCCAGGCTGTGTCCCAGGTGATCATCGCGGCGAGCAAGGACGACACCCTGCCGATCCTCACCGGCGTGAGGATGGAGATCGAAGACGACCTCATCACACTGCTGGCCACCGACCGCTACCGGCTCGCCATGCGCGAGGTTCCGTGGAAGCCCGTCACCCCGGGCATCTCCACCAGCGCACTGGTCAAGGCCAAGACGCTCAACGAAGTCGCGAAGACCCTGGGAGGAAGCGGCGACATCAATCTTGCCCTCGCCGAAGACGACAGCCGGCTTATCGGTTTCGAAAGCGGCGGCCGCACTACGACGTCGCTTCTGGTTGACGGGGACTACCCCAAGATCCGCTCACTCTTCCCCGAATCCACCCCGATCCACGCGACGGTGCAGACCTCGGAACTGGTCGAGGCCGTGCGCCGCGTCTCGCTCGTGGCCGAACGCAACACCCCGGTCCGGCTCGCCTTCACCCAGGGCCAGCTGCACCTCGACGCCGGAACCGGCGAAGACGCGCAGGCCTCGGAAGAACTTGAAGCCCAGCTCACCGGCGATGACATCACCGTTGCCTTCAACCCGCACTATCTGATCGAGGGCCTGAGTGTCATCGAGACCAGGTTTGTGCGTTTCTCCTTCACCAGTGCCCCCAAGCCGGCCATGATCACGGCCCAGCAGGAGGCCGACGGCGAGGACCAAGGCGATTACCGTTACCTCGTCATGCCGGTCCGCCTGCCCAACTAGCCGGCAGCTGTTTCCGTTGATTTTATGGAGCAGCTGGGCCCCGCTGGCTGACGCCATCCCTTGAAACACCCCAGCGCAGAAATGAGTTCATCTAAGTGCACATCGGACTGATCGGCCTTGGAAAAATGGGTTTCAACATGCGCGAACGGCTGCGCAAGCGTGGAATCGTCGTCACCGGTTTTGATCGCAACCCCGAGGTTACCGACGTCACGAGCGTGGACGAACTGATCGCCGCCGTGCCTGCCCCGCGTCTGATCTGGGTGATGGTGCCCGCCGGCGAGATCACCGACGCCGTGATCACCGAACTCGGCGGCAAGCTCGACGCCGGCGACCTGGTTATCGACGGCGGCAACTCACGCTTCACGGAGGACCAGAAACACGGGGCTGCACTGGCGGAAAAGGACATCCGTTTCGCCGACTGCGGGGTGTCCGGCGGCGTCTGGGGACTGCAGAACGGCTACGGGCTGATGGCCGGCGGCGACGCCGCGGACATCGAACGGGCGATGCCGGTTTTTGACGCCCTTCGCCCCGAGGGTGACCGCGCCGACAGCTTCGTCCACGTCGGCGGGACCGGCGCCGGCCACTACGCCAAAATGGTCCACAATGGCATCGAATACGGGCTCATGCAGGCCTACGCCGAAGGTTACGAACTCCTGGCCGCCAAGGACATCGTCACCGACCTTCCCGGCACGTTCCGGGCCTGGCAGAAGGGCACCGTCGTCCGGTCCTGGCTGCTGGACCTCATGGTCAAGGCCCTCGATGAGGACCCCGGCCTGGAATCGATTGACGACTACGTCGAGGATTCCGGTGAAGGCCGCTGGACGGTGGAAGAGGCCATCGCCAACGCCGTGCCGGCCCCGGCCATCACGGCAGCACTCTTTGCCCGATTCTCCTCCCGTGAGGACAACTCCCCGGCGATGAAGATGGTTTCCGCGCTGCGCCACCAGTTCGGCGGGCATGCCACCCGCCCGGCCAAGTAGTCCTGCCCTGAAGTCCTGAACCCGGCGTGTACCTAGAACAACTTTCGCTCACAGATTTCCGCAGTTATGAACAGGTGGAACTGAGCCTGGAACCCGGGGTTACGGTGCTGGTCGGCTCAAACGGCATCGGCAAAACCAACCTGATGGAAGCCATCGGCTACCTGGCCACGCTCAGTTCACACCGGGTCAGTTCCGATGCGCCGCTGCTGCGGTTCGGCACTGAACGGGCCGTGATCCGCGCGAAACTGGTCCGCGGCGAACAGTCAACCGTGCTCGAACTGGAAATCAACAGTTCCCGCACCAACCGCGCCCGGATCAACCGCAGCAATCCGGTCCGGGCCCGGGACATCCTGGGGATCTGCCAGACGGTCCTGTTCGCTCCGGAGGACCTGGCCCTGGTCAAGGGCGATCCGTCCAGCCGGCGCCGTTTCCTCGATGAGCTCCTGGTCAGCCTCATCCCGCGGCACGCGGCCACCCGAAGCGATTACGACCGGGTGTTGAAGCAGCGCAACGCGCTGTTGAAGTCCGCCCGCGCCGGAAAATTCAGCACGGGGCATGAGGCCACCCTGGATGTTTGGGACCAGCACATGGCCCGGGCGGGCGCCGAGCTGCTGCATGCTCGGCTGGAACTGGTGGAACGGCTCCGGCCGCACCTGAGGAACTCCTACGCCCAACTGACTGATCGGTCCAAGGAAGCGGGAGCCATCTACCGCTCCACCCTGCAGGGTTCCGTGGAGGACGACGGCACGGCTCCGGCCGCCGCCTTGCGTGGCGGATCCGGGTCCGGTTCTGCCGCTGGCCCCGACGCCGCCGAGGACCTCCGGCTGCTCTCCGTCGACGAACTCACCGAACGCTACGTCCAGGCCTTCGCCTCCTCACGGCGCAAGGAATTGGACCGCGGAATCTCCCTCGTCGGCCCGCACCGCGACGAGCTCGAGCTGGTCCTGGGCGAGGCCCCCGCGAAGGGGTATGCCTCCCATGGTGAAACCTGGTCCATGTGCCTGTCCTTGCGGCTGGCCTCGTACTATGTGATGCTCGACGACGCCCGCACCGGCGGATCCGCCCCGATCCTGATCCTGGACGACGTTTTTGCCGAGCTTGACGTCCAGCGGCGGCGTAAACTGGCCGCAATAGTATCCGGGGCCGAACAGGTGCTCGTGACTGCCGCCGTCGAGGATGATATCCCGGCCGAACTGGCCGGGCGGCGGGTGAAGGTAATCCCGGGAGGAATCGATGAACGGGAAGATCGATGAATAAGGATACCGACGGCGGACTGCAGCCGGGCCGCGATCCCGACGACATCGACGCCGCCCAGTCGGCCCTGAATAGGATGCGCGAGGCGGCTGCGTCCCGCGGCGAAATCCGGCGCAAGGCCCCGCCGCGGCCAGGCAGCACCCCGCAGAAGACCGGCCGGAGTTCCGGCAGCACCCGCGGCTTCGGACAATTCCACGGCACCGGCCGGGACCCGATGGGGCTCGGCAAAGTGGTGGGCCGTCTCGTCGCGGAGCGCGGCTGGAGTTCCCCGGTCGCCGTCGGGTCGGTGATGGCCGAGTGGGCAACACTCGTGGGACCGGAGATTTCCGCCCACTGCACCCCGGAGAGTTTTACCGACACGACCCTCCACGTCCGCTGTGATTCCACCGCCTGGGCAACACAGCTGCGCCTGCTCAGCCTGAGCCTGTTGGAAAAATTCCGCACCGAACTCGGCGGCGGCGTCGTGACCAAGATCCAGGTCCTCGGACCTGCCGCGCCGAGCTGGCGCAAGGGTGGTCGGACCGTCAACGGACGCGGCCCCCGGGACACATACGGGTAACTGCGGATGGCGCTGCCCTGGGGTCCGCGGGCCCCGGCAGCGCCGGATCTGAAGCACTCCTTGCAAAAGTCTTGAAAAAACGGCAAACGGCGTGTAGGGCGCTCAGACGCGCCGGTGTCGTATAGGAACCCGCATCCGGTAGTCCTGGAGCCTTGCAGGTGGAGCCTGTGGCCTCCCAGCGGTACTTTCCTCCCCGTTTGGCCCGCTGGAATGCGGGTTTAGCCCCTATAGCACGGTAGAATCGTGGAAGATAACTGGGCGCCGGTGAAACGTTGACTGAGTCCGTTTCCGACGCAATATCCGCGTGCGGTAGACGGATCCTCGAGCCAGCATTACCACCGGTGGCATCAGTGACGTGCCCGTTGGCTGTGGCTGTTTCCTCCGGGAAGGGGCAACGGCCGGCCTATAACGAAAAAGAGGAGTCGAAAGCGCCTGTGGCTAACGACAATGCAGAGATCCCGGCAGTGGAAACAGTAGGGGCGGGAACGGCGGACACCCCGCCGGAAGCCGCAACTCCCCACGGCTACGGCGCCAGCGACATCACGGTGCTCGAAGGCCTGGAAGCTGTCCGGAAGCGTCCCGGCATGTACATCGGTTCCACCGGGCCGCGCGGTTTGCACCACCTGGTCTATGAAGTTGTGGACAACTCGGTGGACGAGGCCCTCGCCGGGTACTGCACCCACATCGAAATCGTGCTGCAGGCGGACGGGGGGGTCAAGGTGGTCGACAACGGCCGCGGCATTCCCGTTGACATGCACCCGACCGAGCACAAGCCCACCGTGGAGGTCGTAATGACCATCCTGCACGCGGGCGGCAAGTTCGGCGGAGGCGGCTACGCCGTATCCGGCGGCCTGCACGGCGTGGGCATCTCCGTTGTCAACGCCCTTTCGAGCCGCGTCGACACCGAGGTCCGCCGGCAGGGCCACGTCTGGCGGATGTCCTTCGCCGACGGCGGCAAACCGCAGGGCGGCCTGGTCCGGGGTGAAGAGGCAACTGAAACCGGCACCACCCAGACGTTCTACCCGGATGCCAGCATCTTCGAGTCAACGGATTTCGATTTCGAAACGCTCCGCGCGCGCTTCCAGCAGATGGCCTTCCTGAACAAGGGACTGCGGATCACGCTCACCGACGAGCGGCGCGCCACTGAGGAACCGTCCGCCGACGCGGACCTGGACCTCGACGCCGTACCGACCGAAGGTGAGGTCCCGGCCGAGTTCCACACCGTCGTCTACCAGTACGACGACGGTCTGCTGGACTACGTGAAACACCTCAACTCCGGCAAGAAGGTCGATGTGGTCCACGAGGACGTCATCGCGTTCGAAACCGAGGATAAGGAACGTCACATCGCCCTGGAAATGGCGATGCAGTGGACGAACGCCTACTCGGAGAGCGTCCATACCTACGCCAACACCATAAATACCCACGAGGGCGGCACCCACGAAGAGGGGTTCCGCGCCGCAATGACCTCGCTGATCAACCGCTACGCGCGGGAGAAGAGCATCATCAGGGAAAAGGATGACAACCTCACCGGGGACGACATCCGCGAAGGCCTCACGGCCGTCATCTCGGTCAAGCTGGCCGAGCCGCAGTTCGAGGGCCAGACCAAGACTAAACTCGGCAACTCCGAGGTGAAGGGCTTCGTCCAGCGCGTCGTCACGGACGGACTGGGCGACTGGCTCGAACGCAACCCCGGCCCGGCCCGCGACGTCATCCGCAAGGCCATCTCGGCGGCCCAGGCGCGGATGGCAGCGCGCAAGGCCCGCGACAACGCCCGCCGCAAGAGCCCGCTGGAATCCTTCGGCATGCCCGGCAAACTCTCCGACTGCTCCTCGAAAAACCCCGAGAAGTGCGAGGTCTACATCGTGGAGGGCGACTCCGCCGGCGGCTCGGCCAAACGCGGCCGCAACCCGGAAACCCAGGCCATCCTGCCGTTGCGCGGCAAGATCCTGAACGTGGAACGGGCCCGGCTGGACAAGGCCCTCGGCAACACCGAGGTCCAGTCCATGATTACCGCGTTCGGTACGGGGATCGGCGAGGACTTCGACCTGAGTAAACTGCGCTACCACAAGATCGTCCTCATGGCCGATGCCGACGTCGACGGCCAGCACATCACCACCCTGCTGATGACCCTGCTGTTCCGCTACATGCGCCCGCTGATCGAGAACGGCTACGTCTACCTCGCGCAGCCTCCGCTGTACCGGATTAAGTGGTCCAATGCCCCGCACGACTACGTCTACAGCGACCGGGAACGCGACGCGCGGCTGCTGTCCGGTCAGGCCGCCGGCCGCCGCATCCCCAAGGACAACGGCATCCAGCGCTACAAGGGCCTCGGCGAGATGGACTACACGGAACTGTGGGACACCACCATGGACCCCGATCACCGCACCCTGCTGCAGGTCACCATGGACGACGCCTTGGCCGCGGACCAGACCTTCTCCACCCTGATGGGCGAAGACGTCGAATCACGCCGAAACTTCATTCAACAGAACGCCAAGGACGTTCGGTTCCTCGATATCTAGCGGCCATAAGCCCTAAATATTCCCGAACCGATATATACCTGAAACGGAAAATATAGACTATGAGTGACGAAACACCAGAAGTTCCGGCTGGCATGGAGCCCGTTCTCGAGGGCACTGTCCTTGACACCGAGGTGCTGACCGACCGCGTCGAGCAGGTTGACCTGCAAACGGAAATGCAGCGTTCCTACCTCGACTACGCGATGGCCGTGATTGTGGGCCGTGCCCTCCCGGATGTCCGCGACGGACTCAAGCCGGTCCACCGTCGGGTGCTCTATGCGATGTTCGACGGCGGCTACCGCCCGGAACGGTCCTTCAATAAGTGTGCCCGTGTGGTCGGCGAGGTCATGGGCCAGTACCACCCGCACGGCGACACTGCCATCTACGATGCACTCGTCCGGCTGATCCAGGACTGGACCATGCGCTACCCGCTGGCGCTCGGCCAGGGCAACTTCGGTTCTCCTGGAAACGACGGCGCCGCCGCGCCGCGGTACACGGAAACAAAGATGGCCCCGCTGGCCATGGAAATGGTCCGCGACATCGACGAGGAAACCGTTGATTTCCAGGACAACTACGACGGCAAGAACCAGGAACCCACCATCCTGCCGGCGCGTTTCCCCAACCTGCTGGTCAACGGCTCCTCGGGCATAGCTGTCGGCATGGCCACCAACATCCCGCCGCACAACCTCCGCGAGGTTGCCGACGGCGTGCAGTGGTACCTGTCCAACCCGACCGCAAGCCGCGAGGAACTGCTCGAAGAGTTGATCGTGCGCATCAAGGGACCCGATTTCCCGACCGGCGCCACCATCCTGGGCCACAAGGGGATTGAGGACGCCTACCGCACCGGCCGTGGCTCGATCACCATGCGTGCCGTGGTCAGCGTGGAGGAACTCCAGGGCCGCACCTGCCTGGTGGTCACGGAGCTGCCGTACCAGGCCAACCCGGACAACCTGGCGATCAAAATTGCCGAGCTCGTCAAGGACGGCAAGATCTCGGGCATCGCGGACCTGCGTGATGAAACCTCGGGACGCACGGGCCAGCGCCTGGTGATCGTACTCAAGCGCGACGCCGTCGCCAAGGTGGTGCTGAACAACCTCTACAAGCACACCCAGCTGCAGGACAACTTCGCAGCCAACATGCTGGCGATCGTCGACGGGGTGCCCCGCACTCTGAGCCTGGATGCGTTCATCCGCCACTGGGTCACGCACCAGATGGATGTCATCGCACGCCGCACCCGGTACCGCCTCCGCAAGGCCGAGGAAGAAGCGCATATCCTGCGCGCCCTCCTCAAAGCGCTGGACGCGCTCGATGAAGTCATCGCGCTGATCCGGGCCTCAAACACCACCGAAGCGGCCCGCGACGGTCTGATGCAGCTCCTGGACATCGATGAGCTCCAGGCCCGCGCCATCCTGGACATGCAGCTGCGGCGGCTCGCGGCACTGGAGCGCCAGAAGATCCAGGACCGCCACTCCGAACTCGAAGCGATGATCACCGAGTACAACTCGATCCTGGCATCCGAAGAACGCCAGCGCGGGATCATCAGCACCGAGCTCGGCGAAATCGTGGCCAAGCACGGGGATGACCGGCGCACCAAGGTCCTGCTGGGCTTCGACGGGGACATGTCGATGGAGGACCTGATCCCCGAAGAGGAAATGGTCGTCACGATCACCCGCGGCGGCTACGTCAAGCGCACCCGCAGCGATAACTACCGCTCGCAGCAGCGCGGCGGCAAGGGCATCAAGGGCGCGCAGCTGCGCGGCGACGACGTCGTGGAGCACTTCTTTGTGACCACAACCCACCACTGGCTGCTGTTCTTCACGAACCTTGGCCGGGTATACCGGGCGAAGGCGTATGAACTCGTGGAGGCCGGCCGGGACGCCAAGGGCCAGCACGTGGCGAACCTGCTCGCGTTCCAGCCGGACGAGCACATCGCCCAGGTGCTGGACCTGCGGGACTACCAGCAATCGCCGTACCTGGTTCTGGCCACCAAGCGCGGCCTGGTAAAGAAGACCCGCCTCGAGGACTACGACACCAACCGCTCCGCCGGCGTCATCGCGATCAACCTCCGCGACGGCGATGAACTGGTATCCGCCCAACTGGTCTCGGAGACGGACGACCTGATGCTCGTCTCCCGCATGGGCCAGTCGATCCGTTTCACCGCGACCGACGAGGCGCTGCGACCGATGGGCCGGGCCACCTCCGGTGTCACCGGAATGAAGTTCCGTGAGGATGACGAACTGCTGGCTGCCGACGTGGTCACGGATGGCTCCTTCGTGTTCGTTGTGACCGAGGGCGGTTACGCCAAACGCACCGCGGTGGAGGAATACCGCCTGCAGGGCCGCGGCGGCCTCGGCATCAAGGTGGGCAAATATCAGGAGGAGCGCGGCCACCTCGTGGGCGCCCTGATCGTCCAGGAAGAAGACGAGGTGCTGGTGGTCATGGAAGGCGGCAAGGTGGTCCGTTCCTCCGTGGCCGGAGTACCGGCCAAGGGGCGGGACACCATGGGTGTCATCTTCGCCAAGCCGGACAAGAACGACCGCATCATCGAGGTGGCGCGCAACAGCGAACGGGGCCTCGAAACCGACGAGGGGGCCGAAGGCGAAGATACAGCCGAAGATAGAAATGACGCGGTTGAAAGTCAGTCATCGGCGGCCGATGACGTAACGTTGGCTGAAAATACCGGATCACATGAGGGGTCCGCAGAGGAAGAATCAGCACCGGCCCCGGAGTCAGATGAGTCATCAGGCAATGCCGAGCTGGACGAAGACAACACCGGAGGTAACGAGTGAGTAATTCCGACTCATATCCCAAGTCGAACAGCGGCGTTCCCGGCGGGGCGCGGCAGCCTGCCGCAGCGCCCCGGGTAGGTGCGCCGTCCCGTCCCGAGCAGCGGCCCGGGGTGGCAAGCGGCGCCACGGGCACGACACAGCGGCCGCAGGTGCCGGGACAGGGTCCCGCCCAGGGACGCCCGGTGACTCCCGGGCAGCGCCCCGCCACCCCAGGACAGCGTCCTGGCCAGAACGGTCCAGGTCAAAACCGCCCGGGTCAGAACACCACCGGGCTGATCAAACCGGCCCCCAAGGCGAAGGTCCGCCGCGCCCGCCTGCTGGTGAGCAAGGTTGACCCGTGGTCCGTGCTGAAGATGGCCTTCCTGCTCTCCGTGGCCCTGGGCATCGTGACCGTCGTGGCCGCGATAGTGCTTTGGACTGTCCTGGACCTGACGGGAATCTTCGACCAGGTCGACGGTCTGCTCGGCACCCTGGCCGGCTCCGAAGGCGGCGGCTTCGAATTGAAGAAGGTCGCCTCGCTGGGGCAGGTGGCATCCTTCGCGACCATCATCGCCGTCATCAACGTTGTCCTGCTGACTGCGCTCTCCATGCTCTCGGCCGTGCTGTACAACATCTCGGCCACCCTGGTGGGCGGCATCGGCGTCACCCTCACGGACGACTAAAACCTACAGTTTCCCCGGAATTTTCCCGGGGAAATGCCTCGATTTGAGATCGGGCCGGGATGTGCTGTAAAGTCGTATCTCGGCCCGATGAGGCATCGGGGCGTATAGCTCAGGCGGTTAGAGCGCTTCGCTGATAACGAAGAGGTCCCAGGTTCAAGTCCTGGTACGCCCACGGAATCTGTACGGATTCAAGTGGAGGTCCGGTTGATATTTGTTTATCGCCGAACCGGAACGGGGTGCATGTGAAGAAGTTGCTCGTTGTTGCAGCTACGATCGCAGGCGTCCTGCTCTACAGGAAAGTGCAGGAATCCGAGGCCCGGAAAACGGTCTGGAGTGAATCAACCGATACGGTTGACTAGCCCGGATTCCCGGATCGGGAGCCGGAAAACGGCTCACCGAACTAGGGTATGATAGTCGGGTTGCTTCTTATGGGGGCATGGCGCAATTGGTAGCGCACCTGCTTTGCAAGCAGGGGGTTCGGGGTTCGAGTCCCCGTGCCTCCACCATAGGAAAGGCCCCGGATCGCGGAAACGCGATCCGGGGCCTTTTGCATGTCCGGCAACTTTGCAGCCCATTTCAGGTCTGCTTCCGACGCAAAGCGGGGGCGCCGGCATCATTCCTTGGGCTTGGCGTAGTCGTCCATTCCCTGCCAGTCGATGAAGACGTACGGCTCGTCGCCGACGACCCACGCATCGTGCCCCGGCGGGATGATGCCGAAGTCACCAGGACCGAATTCGTTTTCCTCGCCGTTGTCCATCACGACTTTGAGGCGGCCGGAGATGGTGTAGCCCTTGTGGGCAACCATGCAGCTGTCTGTCTGGGCGATCGGCTTGACGTGCAAGGACCACATCCAGCCCGGCAGGAATGTCGCGCGTGCCACGGCACCGGCATCGAGATTAACGAGCTCCACCTGACCCATGCCGTCCTTGACGGGTCGGGTCTCCTCCGGATTGTCCAGGCTCTTGCGGACGGTTGAAGCCATGATGGTCTCCTTGTCAACGATGGTGAGACCGGATTTAAGACTGGCACCACCGATTGCCGCGGTCAAGGATGCGCGCGCCCCAGGTGGCAGCTGTGTGCCCCACTAGTGTTGGACCGTGAACTTCTTCCTTGCCGCCTTGGGCGTCCTCGGTGTGGCCTCCTCCGGGCCGCTCATTGCCGCCACCCTGGGGGCCACATCGGTCAGTGCCCTGGCGATCGCATTCTGGCGCAACGCCATCGGGTCGGTTGTCATGGCGGGGCCCGTGCTGGTCCGTAACCCCCGCCAGTTCGGCCGGGTCACCGGCCGGGAATTTCGCTGGTCTCTGGCGGCGGCCGTCGCCCTGGCGCTCCACTTCGCCTGCTTCATCACGTCCCTGCAGTTGACCTCGGTCGCGGCGGCCACCGCGCTCGTCTGCCTGCAGTCTGGCTGGATTGCAGTCTTCCAGCTCTTGCGCGGCGTCAAACACCGCTGGCCGGTCCTGGTCGGCCTGGGGATCGCGTTTGGCGGTGTCGTCGCCATTACCGGGTTCGATATGGGCACCTCTCCGGAGGCGCTGCTGGGTGATCTGCTGGCGGTGGCCGGCGGGGCCCTGGCCGGTGTCTACACGCTCGCCGGGGGCAAAGCGCGCCAGACCATGGGGACGGGCGTCTACACGACCCTGTGCTATGGAATGTGCGCAGCGGTCGTGGCTGTGCTGGCACTGTCCACGCAGCAGCCACTGGCAGGGTTCGAAGCGGCCGGCTGGATTGGCATCCTGGCGATCACGGTGTGCGCCCAGCTGATCGGTCACACCGCATTCAACCACCTGCTCGCCACCATGAGCCCGCTGCTGGTGTCCATGATCATCCTGCTGGAGATTCCGGGTGCCGCGCTGCTCGCTGCAGCGTTTCTGTCCGAGACCCTGCCGGCCGGGACCTACGCCGGCCTGGCGATGATCCTTGCGGGGCTCGCCGTCGTCGTCCTGGGGCAGCGAAGTTCACGCGCCGTGCGGCGCACGGCAGCCGGGCTGGCGGAGCTGGGGACGGACTGACGGCGACAGGCGGCGGCCTCAGGGCAGCCGCGTGCTACTGGCCGCCGCGGCGGGCAGGCTGGGCCGTATTGACCGTATGGATCGCCCGCAGCAGCTTCGCCGGGAAGTACACCGAGAAGAAGACCACCATCGGGGCCTTGAGCGCCATCTTCTTGACGTTGTGGGCTTTGTACGTGCGGTCGAAGCGCGTCACGTAGTAGCGGTAGTCGCGGGGAGAGTCTTCCAGCCGGCGTGCGGACATGCCGGAAATCATCTGCGGCCAGTACTGGATCCGGAGGTCGTGGTCGGCCAGGTGCAGGGACAAATCAATGTCCTCGTGCATCTCGTCCTTCTCATCCCGGCACGCCTCGCCCCGGATGATCTCCCACGCGGAACGGCGGATGGCCATGTTGGAGCCAAAGAGAAAGTGATACTGGTGTTTTGCGAGCTTGAGCATCAGCTGGCGCATCTTGTCATCGGCCTTGAGGCCGAAGCGACGCATGGGCATGTCGTAGTAGACCACCGGGCCGGTCGCCGCGTGGACGGATTTGTCCCGGAACGCCTTCTGCACCTGTTCAACCCAGTCGGGTTCCAGCACGGAGTCGGCATCGATCCGGCCCAGAATGTCCCCCGTGGCGTGGTCGAGGCCGAAATTGCGGGTGGGAATCAGGCCCTGGTCGCGGTCCTGGCTGAGCAGGATGATGGGGCTCTCCGGGTATTCCAGCTGCATCTGCCGGACGATGTCGGCCGTGCGGTCCTTGGACATGTTGTCGACGACGATGATCTCGTGCGCCGGGACTGACTGGTACACGGCGGCGATGAGGCACTGCCGGACGACGCTTTCCTCGTTGTACGCCGGGATGACGATAGACACAGCCGGAGTGTGCACAGCATCGTGTAAGGCATCCTCAGAGGATTTTTCGGGTGACATTCCCCCAAATTTAGCACCAACGCGGTTTTTCCAGTCCGGCGCCGGGCAGTTCCCCGGCTACGAACTGGTAAACATCAGGCGCAAATAAGGGAAGGATCCCGCCTCTGTGGCGGAATCCCTCCCTTAATGGCGGCCCGCAGGCTGTCTTAGCTGCCGGTGGTCTTGTCGGTGCCGTTGTTGCGGCTCGCTGCAATGTTCCGGACGGCCGTCTTCGCATCGGTGGCAACCTTGGCGGAAGCATCCTTGATGTCCTCAACAGCGTCTTCGGCCGCGTGCTTGGCCTTGTCAGCGGCGTTGTCGGCGGACTCTGCAACCTCAGCCGACGCGTCAGCGGCGGTGTCAGCGGCGGCGACCGTGGCTGCGCCGGCCTGGCCGGCAGCTTCCTTGACCGAATCCCTGACATCGCTGACGGTGGTGGCCGGAACGGGCGCCGGCGTGACCGGAGCGGGCGTCTTCCAGGGATCCTCGACCGGCCTGGAAGCCCGCCAGGCGGCAACACCGGCGGCAACTGCCGCGGCGATGATACCGAAGATCAACAGCCCGCGGTGCTTGGGCTTCTGCTTCTTGACCAGCTCACCGCTGACGGCCTTGCTTGCCTTGTTCGCGGCGACCTTGACGTGGCTCTTGGCGGTCCTCGCCTGCTCCTGGACGGAGTGGATGATTCCCGCTTCGCCGAGCCGCTGGGCAACCGCGTCCACATGCCCCGGAGCGCTCTGGAGCGTGCGGTGCACGGCATCGGAGGCGTGGCCGATCTGGTCCGAAAGCATCGGCAGGTACTCCACGACCACCCGGTCGCGCGCGTTGGCGATGACCGGCGTCGCTTTGTCCAGCGCCTCGTGCAGGCGCGGGGTGGCGCCCTCAACGGCGTCGTTGATCTTGGGGGCGAGCTGCGCAAGGCCGTCCTGGAGGCGCGGGGTTACGGTCGCAACACCGTCGGCGAGGTTGTAGGCCGCCGACTTGAGCCCCTCCTGAATCTTGGGAGAAGCGGTATCGAGTCCCTGCTGCAGGCGCGGAACGGCCCAGTTGACGGCTGCTTCAACCCGCGGGGTTGCCCAGTCCTTGGCGTTTTCTACTCCGGTGCTGACTGAATGCTCCAGCTCGCGGGCAATACGGTCCGTTTTCTTCACAACTACCTCCCGATTAATGTGACGATTCTGCTGTTAGCCTACGTGGCCCAGACCTCACCGGCTATTCTGCAGGCCGATTATGGGCGGATTTCACCCAGCGCGGAACTCGCGGACCGGCCCTGTAAGCGGGGGCCTGTCATGGAAGAATAGGCCCTATGACTGCCATCGCAACCGCAAAAGCAACCATCCACACGAGCATGGGCGACATTGTCGTCAATCTCTTCGGCAACCACGCCCCCAAGACCGTCGACAATTTCGTCGGACTGGCCACGGGCGAGAAGGCCTGGACCCACCCGGAGTCCGGCGAGGACAAGACCGGGACGCCGCTCTATGACGGCACCATCTTCCACCGCATCATCAAGGACTTCATGATCCAGGCGGGCGATCCCCTGGGCCGAGGCGTGGGCGGCCCGGGCTACAAGTTCGACGACGAAATCCACCCGGAGTTGACCTTCAACGAGCCCTACAAGCTGGCCATGGCGAACGCCGGCGTCCAGATGGGCCGCGGCACCAACGGCTCACAGTTCTTCATCACGACCATCCCCACCGGCTGGCTGCAGGGCAAGCACAGCATCTTTGGCGAGGTGGCAGACGACGAGTCCAAAAAGGTTGTTGACGCCATCGAGGGTGTCCGCACCGGAACGGGCGACCGCCCGGTCAAGGACGTCACCATCAACAGCATTGACGTAGAAAAGCTCTAAGCTCAGCGCATGAGCTACGGAATTCCGGCGGCAGAGCCGTCCGCGCAGGTCCCGGTGTGCCCGCGGCACCCGGACCGGGCCGCCTATGTGCGCTGCCAGCGTTGCGGGCGCCCCGCGTGCCCCGACTGTCAGCGGGCGGCCGCCGTCGGATTCCAGTGCGTTGACTGTGTCAACGAAGCAAAAAGCACGACGCCGGCGGTCAAGACCGTCTACGGCGGCGCCTTGGCCACCGGAAAACCCGTGGTCACGATCTCCCTCATCGGTCTGTGCGCCCTGGTCTTTGTGCTCCAGTGGCTGGTCCCCAACGACGGGATCTACCAAAACCTGGCGTTCGCGACCGTTTATGCCAGCCCCGAGTACGGGGTCTTCGAACCCTGGCGGATGGTGACCTCCGCTTTCCTGCATTCCCAGGGCTTTATCCTCCATATCTTGCTCAATATGTACATGCTGTGGGTATTTGGCCAGGCGCTCGAGCCTCTCCTGGGACGAGTCCGGTTCCTGGCGGTTTATTTGCTGTCCGCTGTTGGCGGATCGGTCGGTTATCTGCTGCTGACGCCGGGATACGTCCCGGGCCAGCCGCTGAGCGGCGTTGTCGGCGCTTCGGGCGCCATCTTTGGGCTTTTCGGTGCCATGCTGGTGGTCCAACGCCGCCGCGGTGGCGACACCAGGCAGCTCTGGGTGCTGATCCTTATTAACGGTGCCATCGGCTTTGTGGTCCCCTCGATCGCCTGGCAGGCCCACCTGGGCGGGGCCGTCACAGGCGCACTCTGTGCCGCCGTCCTGGCGTATACACCCCGCGGCCCGCGTCAGGGCCTGCTGCAGGCCGGCGGTCTGCTCTTGGTCCTGGTCCTGCTGATCGCAGTCTCAGCCCTCCGCGTCGCCGCCTGACCGCGCGGGGCGCCTCCTGCCGAGTCGCGCTGACCGCCACACCTTCTCCTGCCGGGCGGCGCTGACCGCCGCACCTTCTCCTGCCGGGCGGCGCTGACCGCCGCACCTTCTCCTGCCGGGCCGCGCTGACCGCACCTCGTGCCGTACTCGCTTCTCTTGCGGCGCCGCCCCTCGCGCAGCAGCCTCCACGCGCCGGCTGATCCTGCGGCTCTCCGTACGGCCAGTCCCTTTCGGGTTGCCCACAGCCTGTTCCTGTATTTCCACAGCCCGCCGTGTCCGGCGCGCCCCTTTTTTGGTGCTCTTCGCGCGCCCGCCCGGTGCCGCAGGGATGCGGCGCACAGACTCCCTCGAAGAGTTGTCCACAGGGGTTATCCACACTGTTGGTAACTTACACGCCTGTAGTTCATGTCCCAGTCCCGGATCTGAGGGCCACACCGGGCGATTCCGGAACGGGGCATGTTCGGATCTCCACAATTGTGGATAACCCCTGGGGTCGGGCCTGTGGTTAAGTGGACAACTTTGCGCCGGACAGAGGTCCCGTGCCTCAGAGCGCGACGAGGGACCGGAACAGGGGGCCAGGTTCCATACCCGATCATCTGCCCTGCCCTGTAATGAAATCTGATTTCAACAGGGTTATTCACAGTGTTAATAACCTGCCGTTTGAAGTATCCCCGACCGAATTGGCGCCAGCTGGCGCCGGAACCGCCGGAAATCCCCTCCCGCGGCCGGGTTATCCCCACCTGTGGATAAGTTGTGGGTACCGGGGGTGTTGCCAAGTGGATAACTTATCGGCGCCGGACCGCGGGCCGAAAAGACGCACACGTGCCGCCCCGGGGCTTCGCCATCCCACCCGCCGGGGACGCAAGGCGGACTTATCCACAGGGAATCCACAGTGTTAATAACTCACAGCGGTGTGATTCCTTGCGGAACGTCCTCCGGAACCGCTCTATGGGCGCCACAGTGCACGGGCACGGCCGCGCCCAGGAGCGGAAGGCGCCCAACGGTTATCAACAGTGTGGATAACTTTGGCCGAAGTTGTTCACACTGGCGCGGCGCTTAGCGTGGCCAGAGACCGGAGCTCCCGCGGCGGTGGCTGTCCAGCAGATGGGTGTCGATCATGCCGATGGCTTCCATCAGGGCGTACATCGTAGTGGGCCCGACAAACGCGAAACCCCGTTTCCGCAGTGCCTTGGACAGCGCGATCGACTCAGCCGAGGTGGTGGGAATCTCCTCGTGGGACCGCGGCTCGGGAGTGGAATCCGGCTGGAAGGACCAGATGAAGTCAACCAGCCCGCCGTCGTCCCGCAGTGCAATCGTTGTCTGGGCGTTGGTGACGGCTGCCCGGATCTTCAACCGGTTGCGGACGATCCTGGCGTCGAGGAGGAGGCGCTCAACATCAGCTTCCGTGAAAGCGGCCACCGTCTCGGGATGGAAGTCGTGGAACGCCGCACGGAATGCCGGCCGTTTCCGGAGGATTGTGGCCCAGGACAGTCCGGCCTGGAAGGCCTCGAGGCTGATGCGCTCGTACAGGCCCTGCTCGTCGCGCACCGGAACTCCCCACTCGGTGTCGTAGTACTCGCGCAGCATCGGGTCCACGGCCGCCCAGGGGGGCCGTGCCAGGCCGTCGTCGCCGATTACTGGGCCCGGTGTAGCCGGGTCCATCTGGACTCCTTCGCTCGCAGTGTGATCCGCTGTTCTCCGCTCGAGCCCCTGCGGGGGTGCGACATTAACGCGGAAGACCGGCACACAAGGGTGTACCGGTCTTCCGTCAGAGGCGGCGGGGCTCAGGAACGCCAGCGGGTGGTCATCAGGAAGCCGATGATGGCGATGCCGAAGCCGGCGATGATATTCCCGGATCCCCAGGCAGCCACCGGAAGTGTGCCTTCGCTGATGTAGAAGGTGATGATCCACAGCAGGCCAATGATCATCAGGCCGAACATCACTGGCTTGAACCAGACCGCATTGGGCTTGTTGGCCTGCACGGCGGAAGTCTGCGGCGTTTCGTGGGCAGTCCGTTTGCGGCGCTTTGACTCGGGCACGGGTCCTCCTAGGCGGCTGGAACAGGAGCGGGACCCTGGCTTGATATCCTGCAAGAAGGAATACCCCGGCGGTCAGCACTCTTGGTCATGTTGAAGTTCTTCTTCGGAGCCAATTCTAGCTGTAGTTCAGGCCACGGGAATGTCCGCCGCGAACGACCTGGATGGCACGATCCACTCAGCTCTCTGATTCAACGATTGGTTCAGCAAGGCACCCATGAGCACAACCAAGATTCTCGTCGTCGACAACTACGACAGCTTTGTGTACACCCTGGTGGGCTACCTCCAGGAACTCGGCGCGGAGACCACGGTGGTCCGCAATGACGACGTCACCCTGGCCGAGGCGGTCGAACTGGCGGAGGCACGCGACGGCGTCCTCATCTCCCCGGGACCCGGGAACCCCGGCGGCGCGGGCGTCTGCATCGAGCTGATCAAGTGGTGCGGCAGCCACAACAAACCCATGCTGGGCGTCTGCCTCGGACACCAGGCACTGGCCGAGGCCTACGGGGGAACCGTCACGCACGCGCCGGAGCTGATGCACGGCAAGACCTCCCTCGTGGAGCACCACGGCACCAGTGTGTTCGCCGGTCTGCCTTCGCCCTTCACCGCGACCCGCTATCACTCCCTGGCCGCCGTCCGCGAGAGCATCCCGGAGATCCTGGAGATCACCGCGGAGACGGGAACCGGAGTTGTCATGGGGCTCCAGCACCGCACCGCACCCCTCTGCGGAGTCCAGTTCCACCCGGAATCCGTGCTCACCGAAGGTGGCTACCAGATGCTCGGGAACTGGCTCGAATCGCTCGGCATGGCCGGCGCGGCCCAGCGTGCAGCATCGCTGAGCCCGCTTATCAAGCACTAGGCCCACCAGGAAGACTCAGCCGCCCTTGGTGGACGTCGGGGTCGGCGTGGGGGTGGGCGTGGGTGTGGGGCTCGGCGGCGGCGGTGGCGGCGGGGGCGGCGGGGCCTTGGCCACGGTGACGGAGACCGCCTTGCCTTGTTCCACGAGAGCCTCCGCAGCGTCGGACTGTCCGGTGACCTTACCCGGTTCGACCTGGGAATTTTCGACTTCCGTGGCAATCATGAGCAGGCCCAGCGCCTTGAGGGCCGCTTCAGCCTCAGCCTGGGGAAGCCCGACCAACTGTGGCACCACAACCTTGCCGGTGGAGACGATGATTTCCACGATGCTGCCAGCGGCCACGTTCTGGCCCGGCGCCGGGTTGGTGGTGATAACGATGCCGGCCGGGACCGAGGGGCTGTTGGCCATGGTGGTGCCCGGCGCCCCGGCCAGACCCTTCTGGCGTAGTACATCGCGCGCGGCGGCCTCCGTGCGCCCGGGCAGGTCGGCGGGGATGGTGATGACGCTCGGACCCTCGGAGATGTTGAGCGTAATGTCGGAATTCGGGTCCAGTGAGCTCCCGGTGGCCGGGACAGTGCCGACAGCGATGCCCTTGGCGATCGTCTCGTGCTGCATCCGGCTGAGCTGGGGTTTCAGTCCTGCGTTGTAGAGCTTCTGGAGGGCCTCGGTCTCGGTCAACGACGTCACCGACGGCACCAGGACCTTGGCTACCGGGGGCGGCTCCTGGTTCATCATGTTGTAGAGCCACAGTCCGCCTCCTGCCAGCACCAGGACGGTGACAATCACCAGGGCGGTGATCCACGTCCGGCGCCGGGACTGCTGACTCGGGGTGTGCTCGCGCTCGGGTGGCAGGACCAGCGGCAAGCTGCCACTATCCGCGGCGCCGTAGACGACACCTTGGGCCATCAAGGCGTTCTCATCATCAGCCGGGGTCTCCAGCGCGGGCCGGAGTCGCCCGGTTGGGGTTTCGTCGAGGAACTGCGCACCGGCCGCGGAGAAGGCGGCGGTTGGCGTGCCGTCCGGGGTCGGGACTGTGTCATTGGGGTCTGTGGGGGCTTCGCTCGCGGCCGGTGTGGCGACGCCAACTCCGCTCCGTGCGGCCCGGAGGGCACGGCGGAACGCCGCGGCGTCCTGGAACCGGTCCGCGCGATTCTTCTGCAGCGCCTTCATCAGCACGCTGTCCAGTGCCTCGGAGACGTCAGGATTCAAGCTGCTGGCCAGTTCGGGGATCTCACGCACATGCTGGTAGGCCACCGACACGGGGCTGTCGCCGATGAAGGGCGGGCGACCGGCAAGCATCTCGTACAACAGGCAGCCGGCCGAGTAGAGATCGCTGCGGGCATCCACGGTCTCACCGCGCGCCTGTTCCGGTGAAAGGTACTGGGCGGTGCCTACGACGGCCTGGGTCTGGGTCATGGTCGCTGCCGAGTCCGCCATGGCGCGGGCAATCCCGAAGTCCATCACCTTAACGCTGTTGGATTCCGGGCAGAACATCACGTTGGCGGGTTTGATGTCGCGGTGCACAATCCCGGCCTTGTGGCTGTAATCCAGGGCCGCGAGGACTCCCAGGGAGAAGTCAATCGCCTGGTCGATGCTGACTTCCTTGGCCCTGATCAGGTCCCGGATCGTCTTGCCGGAGACATACTCCATCACGATGTATGGCACCCGGACGGTGTCTTCGTGGTCGCCGGGGACCGCGTGGTCCCCGGTGTCGTAGATGGCCACGATCGAGGGATGGTTCAGCGCGGCCACCGCCTGCGCCTCGCGCTTGAACCTTGCCTGGAACTGGGGGTCCCGGGCCAGGTCGGGGCGGAGCAGTTTGACCGCCACGGTGCGTCCGAGACGGGTGTCGACGCCGCGGAAGACGTCGGCCATGCCGCCGCGGCCGATCAGCTCACCCAGCTCATAGCGCCCGCTAAGGACGCGCTGGGTGTTCACGGGGCCGCGGTCCTCCCGGTGCGATGGGGTGCGGGGTGAAGTGGACATAGTGGGCTACGTTCCCGTGGGGCTAGGGGTTGGTTCGGCAGCTGCGGCCTTGGCCAGTCGGTAGGTCACTAGCGAACCGGCGGGCACCATAGTGCCGGGAGCAGGCTCGGAACTGACAAAGGTTCCAGGCGCCTCTTTCTTATTCGTCGGAGTCACGTCGGCCCCCTTGGCCCAGCGCAGGCCTGCATTCTGGATGGCTTGCTGGACGGTGGCTTCACTAGCCCCGGACTGGAGAGTGGGGACCGTAACCGTCTCCGGAGCCTTGGTGGGCTCCGGACCCTTGGAGTAGGTCACGGTGATGGTCGTGTCGGGCTGGACCCGCCCGGCCGGGTCGATTTCCAGCACCGTGCCGGGGGCGGATTTGTCGAAGACTTCTACTCCGGTGACGCCAAGCCCCAGGCCAATCAGTTCAGTGCGGACTCCGTTGTATTGCCGACCCAGGTAGCTTTCCGGAATCAGGTTGATGGTGGCCGGTGTGGACTGCGTCGGTGCCGCGGAGCTGGTGGTGGGACTGGCGCTCGTGGTCGTGGGAGAGGCACTGGTGGTCGTCGCGGATGCACTGGTGATGGCGCTGCTGCTCGCCGGAGTCTGCGGGAACAGGATCCCGGCCTGGGTCAGCATGACGCCCACGACGGCGAAGAGCACCAGCAGGATCAGGGCAATCAGCGGCCAGGTCCAGGGGCTGCGGCCTCGGCGTTCCGGCACAGTGGCCGGTTCGTCGTAGTCGTCGTCCTCCTCATCTTGGACCCAATTGCGTTCCGCGGCGAGGGCGTCCGCACGCGACAGTGTGTTGCGGGCCCCGTATGCGCTGGCGGCAGCGGCTCCGGCAGCGGCCCCGGCGGCGGCGCCCGCTCCGGCGGCGCCGATCACGGGCAGGGCCGAGGTGGCCGACATCGAGCGGTCCGCAGCGCCGATGACGCCGGTTGCAGCCGTCGGGATGTCAACCGGTGCCGTGATCGGCCCGGTTGTTGCCTCGAAGAGCAGCATGCCCGGGACGGCGGCGTGGGCTGCCGCGATGTCGCCGTTGCGGATGGCCTCGGCGGCCTCGGACAATTTGAGGGCGTCGGCCGGGCGGTTCTTCGGGTCCTTGGCCAGCATGGACATCAGCAGGGCGCGGACCGGCTTCGGCAGGGTTTCCGGCAGCGGCGGCGGCGCGTCGTTGACCTGGGCCAGTGCGATAGCGATCTGGGATTCCCCGGAGAACGGGCGGTGCCCGGTGAGGCACTCGTAGCCGATCACGCCGAGCGCGTAAATATCCGAGGCGCCGGTAGCCAGCTGGCCGGTTGCCTGCTCCGGAGCCAGGTACTGGGCGGTGCCCATAACCTGGCCGGTCTGGGTGAGCGGGACCTGGTCGGCCAGTCGGGCGATGCCGAAGTCGGTCACCTTGACGCGGCCTTCCGGGGTGATCAGCAGGTTCCCCGGCTTGATGTCGCGGTGGACCAGGCCCTGGGCGTGGGCCGCCGAGAGGGCGCGGGCGGTCTGCGCGATCATGGACAGGGTGCGGTCCGGGGAGAGCACTTGTTCATGTTCGATGATGCTGCTCAGCGGCTGGCCCGGGACCAGTTCCATGACGAGGTAGGCGGAGCCTTCTTCCTCGCCGTAGTCAAAGACGTTGGCGATGCCCACGTGGTTCAGGAGCGCCGTGTGGCGGGCTTCGGCGCGGAAACGCTGGAGGAAGCCGGGGTCGCCCGTGTACTCCTCCTTGAGCACCTTAATGGCGACGATGCGGCCAAGGATCAGGTCTTTGGCTTTCCAGACTTCTCCCATGCCGCCGATCGCAATACGCGTGGTCAGCTGGAACCTGCCGCCGAGGGTGATTCCTGATGAAGGCCTCACTTTTTCAACACCGCCTCAAAAATCTTCTTCGCGTTCGGACTGGTTAGCTTTGCGCCGGTAGTGATGTCTACGCCTTCCATGACGATGGTGACAGCCACCTGCGGGTCATTCGCCGGGGCAAACCCGGTAAACCATGAGTTGTTCATGCCGTCGCCGAGTTCCGCGGTACCGGTCTTGCCGGCCACCTTCACGCCGGGCACCGCCGCGCCGCGGCCGATGCCCTCGCTGACGACACTGACCATCCACTCATTGATCTGCCGGGCAATCTCCGGCGTGGTGGAGGTCTGCAGGGCCTGGGGTTTCGGCTCGCTGATGGGCCTCAGGTCCGGGGAGCGGACAGCCTTGATCAGATTCGGCTGCATCTGGACCCCGCCGTTGGCGATCGCCGCTGTCATCTGGTTGATCTGCAGCGGCGTGGCCCGGACGTCCCGCTGGCCGATCGACGACTGCGCCAGGCTGGCGTCGTCCAGCTCTTCGGTCGGGAAGAAACTTGGCGCGGAGTCGAGCTTGAGCTGGTCGCCGAAGTCTTTCCCGAAGCCGAACTTCTCCGCCTGGTCCGCGATGGCCTTCTGTCCCAGGTCCAGGGCAATGCTGGCGAAGGGGGTGTTGCAGGACTGCTGCAGGGCGAAGGCGAACGTCGCCGTGTCGCGGCTGTAGCAGTTGCCGCCGGCGTAGTTGGGCAGCGTGTACTGGATGCCGGGGAAGGACATCTCCGCCGGGTTGGGCAGGACGCTGTCCTTGTTGTACTTGCCTGAGCTGAGGGCCGCGGCCGTGTCGATGAGCTTGAAGACGGAGCCCGGCGCCAGCAGCGCCCCGGTGGGGCCGCTGACGTTCTGGTTCAGGTTGATCCCGGGGACCTTGTTCAGGTCGGCAAAGTTGGCGGCCTCGGCCACGGGATCCTGGGTGGCGATCAGGTTGGGGTCGTAGGAGGGCTTTGACACCATCGCCAGGATCGCCCCGGTCTTCGGATTGGTCACCACGATCGATCCGCGCTGGCCATCCGGAATCAGGTCGTAGGCGAGCTTCTGGATCTCGGGATCGATCGTGAGCTCCACTGAGGCGCCCTTGGGCTGGTTGCCCAGGAAGAGCTGGCCGACCCGGTCCAGGAACTGCTGATCCGAGCTGCCCGCGAGCTCCTTGTTCATCGTGTTCTCAAGCCCGGTCACGCCGAAGCTCCTGGAGAAATAGCCGGTGATCCCGGCGTAGGGTTCCGGCTGGTTGTAGGTGCGCTGGAACGCGCAGCTCTCCGCGGCAGCAACGGACTCGGCCACCGGTGCGCCGCCCACGATGATGGCGCCGCGGTCGTTGCAGTAGTTCTGCAGGAGGGTGCGCTTGTTCCAGGCGTTGGCCTCCAGCTCATCCGCTCCGACCACCTGGACGTAGCTGAGGGCACCGAAGATCAGGACGAACATCGCGATCGCGGCGATCCAGGCATTGCGAATGGCTTGGTTCACAGCTTCACCGCCTCGGTCG
This sequence comes from Arthrobacter sp. AL12, assembly GCF_029960645.1. Lineage (GTDB taxonomy): Bacteria > Actinomycetota > Actinomycetes > Actinomycetales > Micrococcaceae > Arthrobacter. The sequence goes on along the minus strand of NZ_JASBQY010000001.1, from coordinate 522,560 downwards.
GGGCGTCCGGACTGTTTCGTCCGGTGCCGGGCACGGTGGCCGGCTTCGAAGGCATGGCAGGCAATACTTTCTGTGGGTCGGGTTCCTCACCGGGAGCCAGCGGTGTGGTGTCCACCGGACCGCGCGCCGTGTGCGAGATCATCAGCAACAGTCCGACGATGATCCAGTTGGCCAGCAGCGAGGAACCGCCGGCGGCCAGGAACGGCGTGGTGAGGCCGGTGAGGGGAATGAGCCGGGTGACGCCGCCGATCACGACAAAGCACTGCAGCGCAATGGCGAAGGACAGCCCGGTGGCGAGCAGCTTGCCGAACGCGTCACGGGTGCCGAGGGCCGCGCGGAAGCCTCGGGTGAAGAGCAGCAGGTACATCAGGACGATCGCGAAAAGACCGATCAACCCGAGTTCCTCGCCGAAGGAGGCAATGATCATGTCGCTGTTGGCGAACGGAACCAGATTGGGGCGTCCCTGGCCGAGGCCGGTGCCGACCAGTCCGCCGTTGGCCATGCCGAACAGCCCTTCGACGATCTGCAGGCTGCCGCCGAAGGCCCGGCCGTAGACCTCGTCGGTGAAGGCGTTGATCCAGCCGTCAATCCGCAGGGCCACGTGGGAGAAGACGCGGGAGGCGACGAAACCGCCGGCAGCGATGAGCCCGACGCCGATGATGACCCAGCTGATGCGGCTGGTGGCGACGTAGATCATCACCAGGAAGAGGCCGAAGAACAGGATCGACGAGCCGAGGTCCCGCTGGAAGATCAGCACGCCGATGCTCACGAGCCAGGCAGCGATCATGGGACCCATGTCCTTGAACCGCGGGAACTGGAGGGGCCCGACTTTCCGCCCGGCCAGCAGGATGAGATCGCGGTTGGAGGAAAGATAGCCGGCAAAGAATATGGCGAGGGTGATCTTGGCGATTTCACCGGGCTGGAAGGTCATTGAGCCGAACTTGATCCAGACCCGCGCGCCCAGGATTTCACCGGCCGTTATGCCCGGAACCAGCGGAAGAATCAGCAGGAATGCGCTGGCAGCCAGGGAAATGTAGGTGAAGCGGCGGAGGATCCGGTGGTCCTTGAGGAACCAGATGACGGCGATTGAAACAGCCATGGCCACCAGGGTCCAGCGCAGCTGGTTGTTGCCCGTGTCTTCCCCGACCCGGTCCAACCGGTGGATCATGGCGAGGCCGAGGCCGTTGAGAGCCACCACCAGCGGAAGTATTACCGGATCGGCATATTTCGCCCGAAGACGCAGGACGATGTGGAAGGCGAGGGCCGCGGTGGCCAGCAGGCTTGACTGGAACCAGAAATCGGCGTCGAACGCCTTCTGCTGGTCCACCCCGACCAGGGCGTTGGCCCCAATGCCGACGGCCAGGGCCAGAACTAGCAGGACCAGTTCGACGTTCCGCCGCGGCCGGGGTGTGGAATCGATGGGTGTCATTTCCCTACCTCGCAGACAGGCGCGGTCGACGCCGGCGAAGGTGCCGCGGTGCCGGCCGCGCCGGGACTCGCCGTGGCACCCGGACCGGCCGTGGCACTGGGATCCGCGGTCGCGCCGGGCGTGGCAGGGGTCGGAGACGGGGTGATGCACTCGTCCGCGGGGGCGGTTGTGCCGGTGCGCTCAAGGTTTTTAACGATGCGCTGTGCGTCGTAGAGGTCCCGGGCAGGCACTGTCTGGCGCACCCGCTGCTGGGAAAATTCGGGAAGATCTGACATCCGGATTTCGGTCACCGCTTCGAGGGTGGAGAGCTGGATGGGTCCCAGGCGCTGGGAGACCCCGTTGAAGATGGCCACATGCTGGTCGTGCTCGCCGATGTAGTACCGGGTCTGGGTCCAGGCGTAGCCCAGCCATAGACCCACCGTGAGAAAAGCCACGATGGCCGCCGCGACGGAGACGGTCACCCAGCGGCGGGGCCGGCCGGCCTGCCGGTACTCTTCGGATTCCTCCCGCGCCTGCTCCGACTTGTGGGTCAGGACCGTAGCGGCCCGGCGGGCCATGGTCCGACCCGGAATGGTGGGGATGGAGCCGGACTCCGCGGCGGCCGCGGCAGCGCCCACGAGTTCGTGGGGGCGGCCGGCCAGCTCCTCGCGGAGCACCTCGGCGGACAGATGCTCACCCAGATGCGGGTCGGTGGAGGTTGGCAGTTCTCCTGTGTCGGGGGCATTCCCGGCCGGCTGACCGGCGGCTGCGCCGGCGTCCGGCCGGGTGTCTTCGGCTGTGGACGGTTCTGCGGTTGCTGCAACCATTGGGGCTATGGCAGCGTCCGCGGTCACGGTCACGGTCACGGCTGCGGTGGACGGCGGCGTCGACGGGACAATCTCGACGGCGGCGGTCCGGACGTCGTCGGGGGTCTGTTCGACGATTTCCAGCATCACCACGGTGACGTTGTCCGGGGCGCCGGCATCCAGAGTCAGATCAACCAGCAGCTCGGCGCATTCCCGCAGGCTCTTGGTCTCCCGGACGGTGCGCTCCACGACGTGGCCGGCGACGTAGTTCAGACCGTCCGAACAGAGCAGCCAGCGCTCACCCGGTTCGACCTCGAGCGTTGCCAGGTCCAGTTCAGGGCTGGCATCGACGTCGCCGAGGACGCGCATCAGGACGTTTTTGTGCGGATGCGTCTCCGCTTCTTCGGGGCGGAGCCGGCCTTCATCAATGAGGCGCTGCACGAAGGTGTGGTCCACGCTGACCTGCTCGAATTCGCCATTCCGGAGCCGGTACGCGCGGGAGTCGCCAATGTGGGCGAAGTGCAGCTTGCCCTCGGCCAGCAGGAGGGCGGTGACGGTGGTCCCCATACCGGCCAGCTTGGGATTGATGTGGACGAGTTCGGACAGCAATGAGTTGGCGGTCTGGATTTCGTCGGCCAGGACGGTGCCGGCGTCGCCGTCGTAATCGTCGCTGTCGAGATGGATCATGTCCAGCACCGTGGCGGCGGAGGCAACATCGCCGCCGGCGTGTCCACCCATTCCGTCGGCGACGACGGCAAGGTGCCGCCCGACGTACGCGGAGTCGTCGTTCTTCGCGCGCACCCTGCCGACGTCGGAACGCGCGGCGTAGCGCAGGATAAGCGGCCGCTTGGGGGCAGTCTTGCCTTCGGCCCTGTCTGCGGGGCGATCAGGGGCAGCCACGGCTACGGCCTCAATTCAATGACCGTCTTGCCGATTCTCACAGGGACACCCAGCTCTACGGGCAGTGCCCTGGTGAGTTGCTGGTCGGCCAGATAGGTGCCGTTGGTCGAGCCAAGATCCTCGATGAACCAGCGGCTGCCCTGCGGGAACAGGCGGGCGTGGCGGCCCGAGGCATAGTCATCCTCCAGCACAAGGGTGGCTTCCTGGGCGCGGCCAAGCAGGATGGGGCTTGCTGCGAGCGGGATCGTGGTGCCCTTGAGCGGGCCTTCGGTCACGACCAGTTGGCGGGGCTGTTGCCTGACGGGGGCCGCCGGCTCGGCCAGGGCCGGGTTTTTGCGGACCTGCCGCGCCGTGGGGGCGCCCGCTGCTGCCTTGCGTCCGATCATGAGGTCGCGCCGCATGGCGGCGACGATGCTGAAGATCAGCACCCACAGAAGCAGGAGGAAGCCGAAGCGCAGGGCAGTGATGGTCAGTTCGCTCATCGGCGGCCGCCTGGGCTGGCGGGCAAAAGTCGGAAGATGATCTTGGTCCGTCCCATTGTGATCGTGGAGCCGTCAGTGAGTTCCGAGGAACCCACGATCTTGTGGCCGTTTACGTAACTGCCGTTCGTGGAGCCCAGATCCACGGCCTGGGCAGTGCCCGGTGCCGTGCGGATTTCCAGATGGCGGCGGGAAACGCCGGTGTCGTCAATCAGGATGTCCGCTTCCGAGGAGCGTCCCAGCACGATCGCCGGCGCGTTCAAGGAGTAGCGCTGCCCGTCGATGTCCAGCACGGGCTGCATCCGGGAAGGCTGGCGCGTCGGCGCGGCCGGCATTCCGGCGTGCGTGGCCGGCTGGGCGGTTCCAGAGGGGGATGCGGTCTTTTCGGTCCGTGACTTGATCTCGAAGTCGCCGGCGCGGCGGTCCCCGTCACGGCGGAAACTGATCCGGACTGGACCCTGGAGGGTGTAGCCCTGGCTGCGCACGTGGTTGATGACCACGTCGCAGAGTTCTTCAGCCAGCGGGGTGCCCCATTCCTGGGCCCGCTGGAAGTCCTCGTCACTAAGGAGGACGTCGAAGACATTGGGGGCGAGGGTCCGTCCCGCGGCGATGGTGATGGCCTTGTTGTCGACCTCGCGGCGGAGGTGGCTGGCGATCTCAACCGGCTCGACCTGGGCACGAGAACCGGTGGAGAAGACTCCGCGGACGGCCTTTTCGATGCCGCGCTCGACTTTGTCCAGCAATCCCATGGTCCTTCTCCTTTCGTGACGGCTGCAGGGCAGCATTCGTTCCGGAACTCGGTTTCCCACATCTGCGGGAGCCCGCTGTCAGCGGGCACTCATACTTCAGATACTACTGGGCGAGTCTGGGAATGGCCTTAATGCGCGTCGGCACCCCGCGTCGGGAATGTGCGCCGGACCGGCCCTGACGTGCACTGACATCGGTTCGCTGTGCCCGCTGCTGACGACGTCCACGTGGCTCGGCGGGGTCCTGGTCCGGGTAGTGCCCGCCCGGAGGCCCTGCCCAGAGCGACCGACCCATCCCGGCCCGAGGGCCGATTGGTGTTTTCCGGCTGTTGTCCGTTATGCTTGATCTCGCTGCTTTTACGAGGTTCACGGCCCGACTATGGACCGACAACTACGTGGAAGAAGTTGCGCGCGAGTGGCGGAACGGCAGACGCGCTGGCTTCAGGTGCCAGTGTCCGAAAGGGCGTGGGGGTTCAAATCCCCCCTCGCGCACGCAAATGAAGGAACCCCGGTCTTAGGATCGGGGTTCCTTTTGCTTAACCCCGGGGACGCCAACATTGGCTGCTCATCACCCGAAAGCAACGCGGGGTCACTACGCGCCCATCCCGGAGGGGATTATGGGCCGGGACTGACCCCGCGTTGCTATCGGGGGGTCAGGCGCGGAGCGTCCCGAAGCGCGCGATCATCGCCTCCAGGCCCAGGTTGAAGGCGACGTCGGCGGGTTTGTCGTAGCCTTCCAGGTCCTGCCGCTTGACCGCTGCGGTGAAGTTCGGCGTCGAATCCGCCATGCTGCCGGAGTCAAAAATGTCCGCCGGCGCCGTGACGTCGTAGGCGGAGCCAAAGATGAAGGACTCCAATGCCACGATGGCGGACACGATCAGCCGCTGCGGGAACCCTGCGCGGCTGAACCCGGCGCTGACGGCCTCATACATGGCCAGCGTCTTGGGGGCATCGGTCACCGGGAGCACGGCGATCACCGGGATCAGCGGCGTGTGCTTGGAGAACACGTCGCGGTAGCTCCAGGCCCAGCTGCGCACAGCCTGGTCCCACGGGTCGGAGGCGAAGAGGGACACATCAACGAGCGAGGTCAGATGGTCCTGGACCAGCACCAGGACGTCGCGCTTGGACGAGACATGGTTGTAGAGGGCCGACGGCGCCACGTTCAGCGTCCGGGCCAGGGCAGCCATCGTGAAACCGTCATAGCCGCTCTTCCCGATGAGCTGCAGCGCCGCCGCGGTGATGCCGTCCTGGTCGAGGACGGCCGCCGCGGGCCTGCCCACCCGGCGGCGCGGTTTCGCGTCGTGGCGGTGCGGATCGGCGGGGGCGCTGGTGGATGCCGGCATTGCTGGCCTTTCTGCGGTCGATGTCCTGGGTGCTCCCATTGTGCCCCTACTTTACGGGCACTTTCCCGGCGAAAACTTAATGGTTCAGAGGTCTTCCCTGATGCTTTCGAAAGGTCTATAGTCAATCGTAAATGAACGGCATTCATTTAGTGGTCCGCATCACTACCGCGGCCGCAGAGAGGACATCATGCTGGAACTTGACCGCGACGTCGTCATCGTCGGAGCTGGCCCCGCCGGGCTGACCGCAGCCCGGGAACTAAAGAAGGCCGGCCTGAGCGTGGCCGTCCTGGAGGCGCGCGACCGTGTCGGCGGCCGCACGTGGACCGACACAATCGACGGCGCCATGCTGGAGATCGGCGGCCAGTGGGTCTCCCCGGACCAGACCGAGCTGCTGGCGCTCCTTGACGAGCTTGGCCTGCAGACCTACTCCCGTTACCGCGACGGCAAATCCGTCTACATTGGCTCCGACGGCAAGCGAACCCTCTACACGGGCGATACCTTCCCGGTCAGCGAAACCACGGCCGCCGAAATGGACAAGCTCACCGCACTGCTGGATTCCCTCGCCGCCGAGATCGGCCCCACCGAGCCGTGGGCGCACGCCAAGGCCCGGGAGCTGGACACTATCTCCTTCCACCACTGGCTGCGGGAAAACTCCTCGGATGAGGAAGCCTGCAACAACATCGGGCTCTTCATTGCCGGCGGAATGCTGACCAAGCCCGCCTACGCCTTCTCCGCGCTGCAGGCAGTGCTGATGGCCGCCTCCGCCGGATCCTTCACCCACCTCACCGACGAGGACTTCATCCTGGACAAGCGCGTCATCGGAGGAATGCAGCAGCTCTCCCTGCTGCTTGCCGCCGAGCTGGGCGAGGACGTCGTGCTGGACAGCCCGGTGCGCACCATCAACTGGGTGCCTGCCTCCGCAGGAGGTACTGAGGGAGCCGGAGAAATCGGAGCCCAGCGGGTGACGGCTGTTTCAGAGCGCGCCACCGTGAACGCGCGCTTCGTCATCATGGCCGTACCGCCGAACCTCTACTCCCGGGTCTCGTTCAACCCGCCGCTGCCGCGCCGCCAGCACCAGATGCACCAGCACCAGTCACTCGGCCTGGTCATCAAGGTGCACGCCGTCTACAGCACTCCCTTCTGGCGTGAGGACGGCCTCTCCGGAACCTGCTTCGGCGCCGGCGCCCTGGTCCAGGAGGTCTACGACAACACCAACCACGAGGACACCCGCGGCACCCTGGTCGGCTTCGTTTCGGATGAGAAGGCCGATGCCATGTTCGAGCTCAGCGCCGGGGAACGCCGCCGTGCCATCCTCGAATCGATGGCCGGATTCCTGGGTGACAAGGCCCTCGAGCCGGAGGTCTACTTCGAGTCGGACTGGGGCTCCGAGGAGTGGACCCGCGGGGCCTATGCCTCCAGCTACGACCTCGGCGGGCTGCACCGCTATGGCAGGGACCAGCACGCCCCGGTCGGCCCGATCTACTGGTCCTCCTCTGACCTCGCTGCCGAGGGCTACCAGCACGTCGACGGCGCGGTCCGGATGGGACGCCAGACGGCGGCCCGGATTGTCGCAGCCGCAGACCGCAGCTCCGTGGCCTCCCATTAGCCCGAACCTCCCACCCAACCCAACAGTTCAGAAAGGATCGGCCAGATGCGTTACGTAGTGGGGTATTCAGCCAATGCCAGAGGCCACGATGCCGTCAATCTGGCCGTATCGCTGGCACGCGGCCGCGGTGCCAGCCTGGATCTCGTCCTGGTGGTGCCAGAAGTCCAGCAGTTCGGCGCCGCCCATGCGCCCAAGGCAGGCTTCGAGAACCTTCTGAACGAGCAGGCACGCCAATGGCTCGATGAAGCCCTCGCCCTCGTCCCGTCCGACGTTCCGGCGCAGGCGCACATCCGCAGCGGCGACTCCGACGCCCAGACGCTGATCGACGCGACCGAGGAACTCGGCGCGGACGTCCTGGTCATCGGGGCCACCAGCACCGGCCTGTTCAAACGCTTCAGCATCGGTTCGGTGGCCAGCGCGCTTCTTCACGCGTCCACGGTTCCGGTGGCCCTGGCACCCCACGGCTACTACCGCCAGGAAGCCCTGATCCGGATCAGCTGCGGACTCGGCACCCGGGCGGGGGCAGAGAAGCTGCTCGATTTCGCCATCGGCATGGCGGCGAACCGGGCCGTCCCGTTGCGCGTGGTATCGCTGCTCGCACTCGACGGCGGCGACTCAACCGCCGCTGCGGTCGCCCGCGAATACGCGGAGAAGACCGTCGCGGCAGCGGCGCCGGTCAGCCCGTCGGGCGTCCAGCTGGCGGCCAAGACGGACGTCGTCGTCGCGCAGGGCCGGAGTATCGAAGAGGCCGTGGACGGCCTCGACTGGGAAGACGGCGAGGTCCTGGTCATCGGGTCGAGCCGCCTGGCCCAGGGCCGCTCCATCTTCCTGGGCAGCACGGCCAACCGGATCCTCCGCGCCCTGCCCGTGCCGATGCTCGTGGTGCCCAGCGGCTACGAACTCAAGCAGCAGAACCACACAACGTCGAATGACACGTCCGGAGAGGCACCCCAATGAGTACCGAACACGCGGCGGCCAAGGCCTCGCACGACACCCACGCAGGACTGAGCGCCAAGGGCCTCAAAGCCGGATCGGTCGGCCTGATCGGCGCCGTCGTCATCGGCGTGTCCTGTATTGCCCCGGCGTACACACTGACCGCGGCCTTGGGCCCGACGGTCGCTGAAGTCGGCGTCCAGCTGCCGGCCATCTTCCTGGTGGGCTTCGTCCCGATGCTGCTCGTCGCGTTCGGCTACCGGGAACTGAACAATGCCATGCCCGACGCCGGAACCTCCTTCACCTGGGCCTCGCGCGCCTTCGGGCCCTGGATCGGCTGGATGGGCGGCTGGGGACTGATCGCCGCGACGATCATCGTGTTGTCCAACCTGGCCGCCGTGGCCGTGGACTTCTTCTACCTCATGCTGGCCCAGCTGTTCGGCAATCCCGAACTGGCCGACCTGACCCTGAACCTGCCGCTGAACATCGCCACCACCCTGGTGTTCATCGCGCTGGCCTGCTGGATCTCCTACCGCGGCATGGAAACCACCAAGGGCGTGCAGTACGTGCTCGTAGCGTTCCAGCTCCTGGTTCTCGGCTGGTTTGCGGTCGCCGCTTTCAGCCACGTCGCCAACGGCACAGCTTTCGATGCCACCTCGATCAGCCCCGAGTGGTTCAACCCGTTCGCCGTCGAATCCTTCTCGGCCTTCGCCGCCGGCGTCTCCCTCTCGATCTTCATCTACTGGGGCTGGGACGTCACCTTGACCATGAACGAGGAAACCCGCAACCCGGAGAAGACCCCGGGCCGCGCGGCCACCGTCACCGTGCTCGTCATCGTGATCATCTACATGACCGTCGCCCTGGCCACGCTGTCGTACGCCGGCATCGGGGAGGAAGGCCTGGGCGCCGGAAACCCGGAAAACCAGGGCAGCATCTTCGCCGTCCTAGCCGGACCGGTCATGGGCCCGTTCGCCATCCTGATGTCCCTGTCCATCCTGAGCAGCTCGGCCGCATCCCTGCAGTCGACGTTCGTCTCACCGGCCCGGACGCTGCTGGCGATGGGCCACTACAAGGCGCTGCCGACCAAGTTCGGCCGGATCAGCCCTACCTTCAAGTCCCCCAGCTACGCCACGATCGCGGCGGCCATCGCCGCGGCGGGGTTCTACGTGATCACCCGGACCACATCCGAGAACGCCCTGTGGGACACCATCACCGCACTCGGCATGATGATCTGCTTCTACTACGGCGTCACCGCCCTGGCCTGCGTCTGGTTTTTCCGGAGCGAGGCCTTCAGCGGGGCACAGGCATTCTTCTTCAAGTTCCTCGCCCCGCTCGTCGGCGGCGTGATCCTGCTGGTGATGTTCGTCAAGACCGCCTATGACTCCATGGACCCGGCGTACGGTTCCGGATCATCCGTCGGCGGCATTGGCCTCGTGTTCGTCCTGGGCATGGGTGTGATCCTGCTGGGCGTGGTGCTCATGCTGGTCATGGCCAAGATCCGCCCGGAGTTCTTCAAAGGCAAGGTCCTGCCCACGCGGACCTAGGCCCGCGCCGCACCAGACCGGGAAGGTCCTCCGTCCGGCAGCCATTGGAAAGTAAGCAAACTTACCAATAGGCTGGCGGGAGGGGGACCTTCCCCCGTACGGAACCAGAACGAGGTGACAGCATGTCGGACGCAGAAAACATCAGCAAAGTTACGGACATCATCAACGATTCGCGGATTGGGATGTTCACCACCGTCAATGACTCAGGCGCGCTGGTCAGCCGGCCGCTGGCCGTCCAGGATGTGAAGGACGACGGCGACATGTGGTTCTTCACGTCCTCCACCACGTCCCAGGTCGCCCATGTCCGGGCGGACCCGCGCGTCAACGTCTCCTTCGGCAAGGCCACGGAATGGGTGTCGGTGGCCGGAACGGCGGAGGTCATCACCGACCGCCGGAAGATCCACGATCTTTGGAACCAGATGGTCGAGGCCTGGTTCCCGGACGGCCCGGACACCCCGGAGGTGGTCCTGCTGCGCGTCGATTCCGACTCCGCCGAATTCTGGACCAGCCCGGGCGGGACCGCCGCGACGGTACTGCAGTGGGTCAAGTCCAAGGTCACGCACAACCGGAAGACCGTGGCTGAAAGCGCCACGGTCGAACTTTAAGCCCTGCTCCGGCCTCTGGATCCCGGACTTTGGATCCGGCGGCGCCGGCCTACTCGATGATGTGGAGCGGAGTGTCCTGCCCGACACCGGCGGCCCGTTCGGCGTCGGCGAGGGCCTGTTCCAGCCGGTCAACCGCCGCGGCATAACCGGGGTCCCCGCCGCGGAGCTGCTCCGCGGCCTTCATTGCCCGGATCAGGGCGGCCGTCTCCGTCTGCCGCGGGTCACTCATTGCGGGGTAGTCGATGCTGTGCGCGGGGTCCAGTTCGTAGCGCTGCCACCGGGCCAGGGCGCGGCGGTGCCGGGCCGCAGCCGCCTCATTGCTGGCCACAATGTCCCGGGAGGCCCGGCGGGCCTCGCGCCGGCTGAAGACCCTGGGAGTCCAGAAGTAGGAGACGGCGGCAGCGGCAACGGCGAGAACACCCAGCAGCAGTCCGGCCCACGGTGCCGCCAGGGCGGAAAGGATGACGGCAGGAGCCACGATGGCGAGACCGGCGAAGACGTCCCAGAACACGGCGTCCGCCAGGCCATCGCTGGCGGCGGCCACATGCTTGCGGATGAGATAGACCGAGGCTCCGGACGCGCACACGACGACGACGGCCAGGGCCAGCAATTGCCAAAGCGCGACGGGGCCGGACTCGAACAGGGACGGCATTCCAACACCTCCAGGGATCCGGCCCGGACGGGCGCGGTTCCGCTGATTCCATTGGAATCCATTGGAGGCGGGCCGTCAATGGTCCCGGAACTGTGCGGGAGCCGGCCGCGGCGGGACCGGTTCACAGCAGGGTCCGTCCCGGCGTAGCCTAGGGCGCATGCGACTGAAAATGTGCAGTATCCACGTCAAGGACCCCGCCGCCGCGTTCGAGTTCTACACCGGAATCCTGGGCTTCGAGAGCCTCCTGGCCATGCCGGAGCACAACCTGTACATCGTGACGGACCCGGCCGGGTCCGGCGGTGGATCAGTCGGGCTCCTGCTGGAGCCCAGCGACAACCCGATCGGGGCCGCCTACATGAACGGATGCCACGACGCCGGGCTGCCCGCGATCGTCTTCGGGGTGACCGATGTCCGGGCGGAGTTCAAGCGGCTCACGGGCAAGGACGTGACATTCCAGGGCGAACCCTCCGACGGTCCCGGCGGCACCACGGCGGTGTTCGACGACGGGTGCGGCAACTTCGTCCAGCTCCACCAGGACTGAGGGCCGGGGCCGGCGGGATCGCTGGCGTGCCCCGGAAGGCGGCCAGGCTACTCGGCCGCGGTGCGGGCCTGCTTGGCGTCCTTCTTCGCAGCCTCGTCCTTGACCCGCTGGGCCTCGGCGCGGACGGCAGCGTGGGTGGAGCGTTCGGCGACCAGCCACGCGGGGGGAGCCTGCAGCAGCGCGGTGATTTCCGCCGTCGTCAGCGCTTCCTCGACGCCGCCGCGGGACAGGCCGCTGATGGAGACGTTGAGCTTCTGCGCGACCACCGGGCGGGGGTGCGGGCCGTTGCGGCGCAGCTCGGCGAGCCACTCCGGCGGGTTGGCCTGGAGCTCAGCGAAATCGGCGCGGCTGATGACCGAATCCTGGAACTCCTGGGGTGTTGCGGGCAGGTAGATGCCAAGCTTCTTGGCAACGGTGGCCGGCTTCATGGACTGGGAGTTTGCTGAGGTCATGCTTCAAGGGTATCCGGCCAGAGGCCGGCTGGGCACCGGCACTGAGCACTGACACCCGGCATGCGCCGGGCCGGGCGGTACTGTGAACATGTGTCCGCAGCAGAAGAAACACCCCAGACCCCCGACGAAACCGCCGCCGTCCCGGCCGAAGACGCCGTGCGGGAGTTGCGGTTTGCCTACGTCGCCGGCGTGACGCCCGGCAAGTGGACCCGGCGCTGGGAAGAGCGGATGCCCGATGTCCCGCTGCGCTCCTTTATGTCCGCGGAGGGCGCCCAGCTCACCGTGCTGCGCGACGGTTCCGCGGACCTGAGCTTCGTCCGGCTGCCGGTGGACCGCGCAGGCCTCAGCGTCATCGCCCTCTATGAGGAACAACCCGTGGTGGTCGCACCCAAGGGGCACGAAATCTCCGTGTTCGAGGAGGTGGCCTTTGCCGACCTGTCCAACGAGACATTCCTGGACGTTGCCGAACTCGGCGGACCGGAGATGGCCCTGCAGGTGGTGGCGTCCGGGGCCGGCCTGGTGATCCTGCCGATGTCCGTGGCACGCCACTTCAACGTCAAAGGCACCGTGGCGCGCCAGCTCACCGGGGCCCCGACGACTGAGATCGCCGTGGCATGGCCCAGCGACAGCACGGATGAGGTGATTGAGGAGTTCATCGGGATTGTCCGCGGCCGGACCGCCGCGAGCTCCCGCCAGCCCTCCGCCCAGCAGGAAAAGCCCAAGAAGGAACCGAAGCCGGACCGGCGCGGTCCCGCGGTCAAGAAGCCCAAGGTCGCGCAGCGCTACGCGCCCAACCCGGACAAGGGCCGCGGCAAGGGATCACGGAAAAAGGGCAAGCGCTAGGACGCTGCCCGCCCTGGAGGGCTACTTGGCGCAGGCATCCTGCAGTGATTTGACGGAATCGGAGGGAACCTGGTCGCCGGACTCGGCGATCTCCTGCAGCGGGGTCGTGATCTCGGCGGGCACGCCAGCGGTCTCGTCACCGGCGACCAGGCCGCCCAGCAGTTCCTTGTCCTGGACACTGACCAGGCCGTCCTCGACCAGCGTGCAGGCCTGCTTCTTCACTTCGCTCCCAGCCGCCGTGGCAACCTGGGAGGCGCCGTCGCTGACGGCTTTGTTCGCGGCGTCCTGCACCTGTCCGCAGCCCGTCAGGGCGATCATGAGGGCGGCGGCGGACAGGGCGGCAAGGCGGAGTTTCATGCCTCCACCCTAACAAGCGCTCCTGAGCGGAAGCTGGCCGCGGGCGGTGGCTGAAGGACCCTCGAAGGACCCTCGCCGGCCCTTCAAGGACCCTTGCGGGACCCTGGCCGGCCCCGGGACCGGCTGAGGCCGGGAGTCCGACCGCGCCGCCGGCGTCCGTTGCGCCGCAGTTTGTGACGCAGGAAACCTGCAGGAAATCTTCGCGGTCTACTCTGGCAACACCGCGGCGCCGCCAGGCCCGCGACCGCCGGTGTTGAAGGGATTCCGTCATGCATCTTCTGCCCCGTGAGCAGGAAAAGCTCATGATCGTGGTCGCGGCCGATCTCGCCCGCCGGCGCCAGGCGCGGGGGCTGCAGTTGAACTTCCCGGAGGCGGTGGCCATCATCAGCTACGAGCTGATCGAGGGCGCCCGGGACGGCAGGACGGTGGCGGAGCTGATGAGCTACGGCACCACAGTGCTCCGCCGCGGGGACGTCATGGAGGGCGTGCCGGAAATGATCCACGACATCCAGATCGAAGCCACCTTCCCGGACGGCACCAAGCTCGTCACCGTCCACGACCCGATCCGATAGGGGACCCGATGACTCCCGGAGAATACGTCCTCGGCCCCGAGCCTGTGCTGGTCAACGCCGGCCGGGAGGCGGTCGACGTCGTGGTGACCAACACCGGCGACCGTCCCGTGCAGGTGGGCTCGCACTTCCATTTCGCCGAAGCCAACGCCGCCCTGACGTTCAACCGGCGGGCCGCCTACGGACGGCGCCTGGACATCCCGGCGGGCACGGCGGCCCGCTTCGAGCCGGGGGACAGCAAAACCGTCCGGCTGATCGAACTCGCTGGCCAACGCGAGGTCTACGGCCTGAGCAACGCGGTCAACGGCACGCTTACCCCGATTGACGAAGGACGCGGATGAGCTTCGAACTATCCCGCCGGCAGTACGCGGACCTGTACGGGCCCACGACCGGAGACTCCATCCGCCTCGCCGACACCGGACTCTTCCTCGAAATCGAGAAGGACCTCACCGTGTACGGCGAGGAAGTGGTCTTCGGCGGCGGCAAGGTGATCCGCGACGGCATGGGCCAGAACGGCCAGGTGACCCGTGACGGTGTTGGTTCCGGCGGTGTTGGTTCCGGCGGTGTTGGTTCCGGCGGCGGAGTGCCGGACACCGTGATCACCAACGTCGTCATCCTCGACTACACCGGGATCTACAAGGCCGACGTCGCGCTCCGGGACGGCCACATCTTCCGGATCGGCAAGGCCGGCAACCCGCAGATCACCGACGGCGTGGACATCGTGATCGGCGCCAGCACCGAAATCATCGCTGGCGAGCGGAAAATCCTGACGGCCGGCGGCGTGGACTCGCACATCCACTTCATCTCCCCGGACCAGGTCCCCGCAGCCCTGTGCAGCGGCGTGACCACCATGATCGGCGGCGGCACCGGCCCCGCCGAGGGCACCAAGGCCACCACCGTCACCCCCGGCAAATGGCACATCCAGCGGATGCTGCAGGCGGCCGAGGGGCTCCCGATCAACATCGGCCTGTTCGGCAAGGGCCACGCCTCCGCCGTCGAGCCCCTGGCCGAGCAGATCCGCGCCGGCGCGATCGGGCTTAAAGTCCATGAAGACTGGGGCTCCACAACGTCCTCGATCGACACCTCACTGAAGGTCGCGGACCGCTACGACGTCCAGGTGGCCATCCACACCGACACGTTGAACGAGTGTGGCTTCGTGGAGGACACCATCCGGGCCATCGACGGGCGCGTGATCCACACTTTCCACACCGAGGGCGCTGGCGGCGGGCACGCCCCGGACATCATCAAGATCGCCGGGCTGCCCAACGTCCTGCCGGCCTCCACCAACCCCACACTGCCGTACACGCGCAACACCATCGAAGAGCACCTGGACATGCTCATGGTCTGCCACCACCTCAACCCGGATATCCCGGAGGACATGGCGTTCGCGGACTCCCGCATCCGCGCTGAGACTATCGCCGCGGAGGATGTGCTTCAGGACCTGGGGATCTTCGCGATCACCTCTTCGGACTCCCAGGCCATGGGCCGGGTGGGCGAGGTGGTCATCCGTACCTGGCAGGTCGCGGACAAGATGAAGAAACAGCGTGGCGTGCTCAAAGATCCTGACGGCGGCGTGCACGGCGCGGCGTCCGGGCTCGGCGCGGAGAGCGACAACTTCCGGCTGAAACGCTACGTCGCGAAATACACGATCAATCCCGCCATCGCGCAGGGCATGGCGGACTCCATCGGCTCGGTGGAGGCCGGGAAGTTCGCGGACCTGGTGCTCTGGGACCCGGCGTTCTTCGGGGTCAAGCCGGAACTGGTGCTCAAGGGCGGGCAGATCGCCTATGCGCTGATGGGCGACGCCAACGCCTCCATCCCCACCCCGCAGCCGCGCACCATGCGGCCGATGTTCGCCGCCTACGGCAAGGCCCTACAGCAGTCCTCCATCACCTTCCTCTCCCAGGCCGCCATCGAAGCCGGGGTCCCGGCAGAGCTGGGCCTTGAAAAGGTCATCCGGCCCGTGTCCGGCATCCGCAGCCTCACGAAAGCGGACCTCAAGTACAACGGAGCCACCCCGGAGATCGAGGTGGACCCGGAAACGTACAGGGTGACGGTCGACGGCGAGGACGTCACCTGCGAACCCTCCGACGTGCTGCCCATGGCGCAGCGCTACTTCCTTTTCTAGGCGTCCAGAGGAGACAGGAATGATCATCGAAAAGGTCCTCGGCAACACGCACGACCTTCCCCCGGGTCCGGACCCGTATGCCGGGCTGCACCGCGAAAAAGTCGTGCTCCCCAGCGCCCAGCTGGTCAAACGCGTCCAGCGCGTCACCACCGACCACGGCAAGGAGCTCGGCATCCGCCTCCCCTCCGGTTCCGGGGACCTGCGCGACGGCGACATCCTGCACGTCGCGGAGGCCAACATGATCGTGGTGTCGGTGCTGCCCACCGACGTCCTCGTCATCGCGCCGCGCTCCATCCACGAGATGGGGGTGGTGGCGCATTCGCTCGGCAACAGGCACCTGCAGGCCCACTTCTTCGACGCCTCCGCCGAGTACGGTGCCGCCGTGATGGTCTGCCAGTACGACCACACGGTGGAGGACTACCTCAAACACGTCGGAGCGCCCTACGACCGCCAGGAGCGCGTGATGCCCGTCCCCTTCCGCCATGCCGAGCACTCCCACTAGTCCGGCGCCCTACCAGCTGGCGCTGCAGCAGCTGTGTGATTCGGCGCTGCCCACCGGGGCGTTCGCGCACTCGCTGGGGTTTGAGAGCTACATCGACCGCGGGCTGGTGCACGACGAGGAGTCGTTCGGGGTGTGGCTGGCGGCATTCGTGGCACAGCAGCTGAGCTATTCGGACGCCCTGGCCATCCGGTTTCTCTATGAGGATGTTCCTGTTGCTGAACTGGATGCCTTGCTGACGGCCCAGTTGCTGCCGCGGCAGCTGCGCGAGGCCAGCATCAAAATGGGCACCCGGCTCCTTGAGATCGGCGCGGAGATTTTTCCGTCCCCGGAACTGGCGGAGTACCGGGCGCTGGTGGGTTCCGGCCGCGCCGCCGGCCACCAGCCGCTGGCCTTTGCCGTCGTCGCGCGTTCCCAGGGCGTCCCGCGGCCCGAGGCCCTCGCCGCCTACCTGTTCGCCGCGGTCACGTCGCTGACGCAGAACGCCGTCCGGGCCATCCCGCTGGGGCAGAACGCCGGCCAGCGGCTGCTGCGGAAGGCGGCCGACGACGTCGCTGCCGCGGTCAGGCGGGCAGGCCGCCTGGACCGGTCCGACTTCGGTGCGGTCAGCCCCGGCCTCGAAATTTCGCAGATGCGGCACGAGCGCCAGCGTGCCCGCATGTTCATGAGCTAGGCACCAACGAAATATGTCTGGAGAAGAATATGTCTGAGCCCGTCAAAATTGGCATCGGCGGCCCGGTGGGCGCCGGCAAGACCCAGCTCGTGGAGCGCCTCACCCGCCACATGAGCCGGGAAATTTCCATGGCTGCGATCACCAACGACATCTACACGATCGAGGACGCCAAGATCCTGGCAGCCAACGGGATCCTCCCGATCGACCGGATCATCGGCGTGGAAACCGGCGGCTGCCCGCACACCGCCATCCGCGAGGACACGTCGATGAACACCGCGGCCATCGAGGAGCTCAAGCAGCGGCACCCTGACCTGCAGGTGATCTTCGTGGAATCCGGCGGGGACAACCTCTCCGCCACGTTCAGCCCCGAACTCGTGGACTTCTCCATCTACATCATCGACGTGGCCCAGGGCGAGAAGATCCCGCGCAAGGCCGGCCAGGGCATGATCAAGTCCGACCTTTTCATTATCAACAAGACCGACCTCGCGCCGCACGTCGGCGCGGACCTCTCCGTGATGGAGCGGGACTCGCGAGAGTTCCGGGGCGGGAGGCCGTTCTGTTTCACCAACCTCAAGACTGACGAAGGACTGGAACGCGTCATCGAATGGATGCGGCGCGATGTCCTGATGCTCGACCTGGCGTCATGAGCACGACGGCGGCCGTTGAACTCCTCGCGGGTGCCTCACCTATGGGGGAGCTTGAACTGCGGATCGCCGTTCGCGGGGAGAAGTCCGTGGCTGTGCATCAGTTTCACCGTGGCGCCTTGCGGATTTTACGGCCGCATTACCTGGATGACTCGGGACAGGTTTGTTATGTTGTGGTGAATCCTGGCGGGGCGTATCTGGGGGCCGATCTCTACGTCATCGATGTGGAGGTGGCGGACGGGGCGAGGCTGCTGCTCACGACGCAGGCGGCCACCAAGATCTACCGGACGCCGGACTCCTTTGCCGAGCAGCGGATGCGGCTGCGACTGGGGGAGGGGTCACAGCTGGAGCTCGCCCCGGATCAGCTGATCGCCTACCGGGGTGCCAGCTACCGGCAGAACACGCACATCACCCTGCACCCGACGTCGAGCCTGGCCATATCCGAGGTCATCACCCCCGGCTGGTCGCCGGACGGCGCCTCGTTCCGTTACGACGAGCTGCGGCTCCGGACCGAAATCCGGGTCGAGTCCGGGGGGAGGAGTGGACTGCTGGCCCTCGACAACCTGCTGATCCGGCCGCCAACGCACGACGTCACAGGGATGGGGTTCATGGAAGGCTTCAGCCACATGGGATCCCTGATTGTCGTCGACCGGCGGGTCAACCAGGCCCTTGCGGACGAACTGCACGTGCTGACCGGCGGCCTTGAGGCCTACACAGGAGTCTCATTGACTGCCACAGTTGATGGCATCAGCGGTCTGGTGCTCCGGTCCCTCTCGAACAGCACCGAAGAACTTAACCGGCTCCTGGGCGCCTGCAGTGCCCTGCTCCGGCAGCGGTGGCACGGCACGGCGCCCCTGGACCTAAGGAAATACTGATGACCACGTTGACCGGAGTCACCGCCCTGTACCGTCGGCGCGAGCAGCTCCCGCTGCGGACCCGGCTGTTGGTCACCTTCGGTGCGGTGCTGGCCCTGCACGGGGCCGCCGTCGTGCTCCTGCTTGCCGGTCTGGTGACGGCCGGCGGGCCGCTGGCGCCGGGCCTGGTGCTGACGGCCTATCTGGCGGGCATCAAACACAGCTACGACTGGGACCACCTCGCCGCCATCGACAACTCGACCCGGACGTTCGTGGCCCAGCGCCGGGACCCGGTGAGCGTCGGGTTCGCCTTCAGCCTGGGCCACAGCTCGGTGGTTGTCCTGGCGGGGATCCTGGTGGTCGGCGGCGCCGCGGTGGTGGGCCAGTTCATGGAGGCCGGCACCACCGGAAACCACGTGCTGGGGCTGATCGGCAGCGGCGTCTCGGGGATCTTCCTGCTGGCCATGGGGCTGTTCAACGGATCCGCGTTCATCCGGGCCGCGCGGGCCTACCGGAGCGTTCAGGGCGGCGGAGCGGTGCGGGAGGATGATCTTGAGGCGCAGGGATTCGTCGCCCGGATGCTGGCAAAGCCGCTGTCGCGTGTCCGGCGGCCGCGGAACATCTACGTCCTCGGCTTCCTGTTCGGGCTGGGCTTCGACACGGCCACCACGATCGGCCTGCTGGTGATGGCGGCGGCCGCATCCCTCGCCGGGGTCTCCCCGCTGGCCCTCCTGGCGCTTCCGCTGGCCTTCACCGCCGCCATGACCCTGTGCGACACCGCCAACGGCGTCGCCATGCTGCGCATGTACAGCTCCGCCCTCCACAATCCGCAGCGGACGCTGGGGTTCAATGCGCTGATCACCGGCATCTCCGCCGTGTCGGCCCTGGCTATTTCCTTCATCACCCTGGGCGGGTTTTTCAACGCGGCCTTCGGGCTTGAGGATCCCGTGACCAGTTGGCTGGGCGACGTCGACCTGGGCGAAGCAGGGCTGCTGCTGGTGTTGTCCCTGTTGGCCGCTTGGGGAGTGGCCTTCATGCGCGGACGTCTTTCCGCGCCGCCTGGCAAGTAGCCGACCGGCGTCGCGGGCGTGCCCGTCCGGCGGGCGGGAGGTGAGTCCCGCCCGCCGGTGTCGTCTCAGCCGAAGCTGGCGACGTAACTGGGCACCCCGACGGCGTCCGTCGAGACCGGCGCGCCGGTGTCGTTGATGACGTGGTCCAGCGTCCCCGCACCGAGGTTGACGCTCAGCAGGCTGTGAAGCTTCACTCCGGGTGTGACCGGCACCTCGAAGCCCCTGGTGGCGTGGATCGTGGGGTCGACGTTGTTGTAGACGTAGCTTCCGCCCCCCCATAGTTCGTGGGTCTTGACCGAATCGGCGATCTTGAAGCCGGCCCAGCCCAGGACCCCGTCATGCTGCCAGGCAGCCTGGTTGGGCGCGTCGTAGGGCAGTTCGTTCTGGAAGAACACCGTCTTGCCGTGCTCGCCGTTCCAGATGACGTTGTACTGCTGGTAGTGCTCCACGAACAGGCCGGTGGCCGTGACATGGTCGCCGTTGATGATAACGCCGTTGTCCCCGGTGTTGGTGGTCCAACCGACGCCGTTGCCGTGGTCCGCCCGCCACGCCCAGATGTGGTCCAGGAGCACGTTGTCGCTGTTGACTTCCAGGCTCACCGAGGCCTGGCCAACATGCGGGCCGCCGATACGGAAGAACACGTCGTGGAGCGTGGTGGGGTTGGCCGGATCGCTGTGGTTCGTTGAGTTCGTGGCTCCGCCGGCCTTAGGATTTTTGGCTTTACCGATGCGCATCAGCACGGGCGAGTTCACTTCGCCGGCATCCACCGTGACGGCGGCGATATCGACGCCGGGGACATCCGCGACGGTCAGCGGAACGGCGCCATTGACAGCGGTCAGGGTGGCCATACCGAGCCCGAGCACGACGGTGTTGGCGCGCTTGACCTCAATGCTTTGGTCGACGTCGTACACCCCGGGGGTCAGCAGCAGGTTTTTGCCGCGAGCCAGCTGGGAGTTGATGGTCTTGACTGAATCGCCGGGCCTGGCCACGTAGAAATCGGACAGCGGGATGCTGCGGCCGGCCGTCGGGCCGTTTTCCCACGTGGTGCCGGCGGAGTCCGTGCGAACCGCGGGAACGAAGACGGCGTACTGGCCTGCGGCCTCGAGGGTTAGGTAGGGCTTCTCCCGGCTAACCGGGGTGCTCGCCAGGGTGGTGTACGGCGGATTCGGGAAGGACTGCTCCGGGGCGCCCTCCACACCGGAGAAGACCTGGTTCCAGACCCCGTTGGACCAGTCGCCGATGCTGCTGTCCCGCACGAAGTACTGCTGCTGTGATCCGTTGATCACGGGTCCGGTCTTCGAGTCGGAAATGAACCCGCCGCTGGCATACTGCGGTCCGGCAGTGCAGTAGTCCATCAGGGAAAGGTTGCCGCCGGTGACATTGACCCGCCGCATGGGGGAGGCCTGCGAGGCGGCCCAGAAGTTGGCCGAGCTGCGGCAGCCCTCGAGGCCGGTGACGTTGATGGTGAGGTTGGACAATGAGCGCCAGAAGTTGTTCAGGGCAATGCAGTTGTCCGCGGTCAGGCACCGGTTGTAGACATCAACGTGCCCGTTGATGGTGACGTCGGTGGGTGCGGCGCCCAAGCCGGCAACCTCCGTCGAATAGCCGACCTGGACGATGAGGGGCTCCGCGGCGGTGCCATAGGTGCCGGGCTTGAACAGCAGGGAGTACCGCTTGGATCCCATTTCGTCGTCGACCTGTTCGGCCGCAATGGCGTCGACGGTGGCCTGGATCTCGGCCACGGGCATGCTGGGGTCAAAAATCCGGACGTTAGGACCGAAGCCCGGGTCCACCACCTGCGGGACGGCCGGTACCGCCGGGGAGGCGGCCTGGGCCGGAGCAGGGGCGGGGGCCTGCGGTGCGGCAGCCACCGAGGCGGCCGCGACTCCGCCACCGGTGCCGATGAGGCTGATGAGGAGGACGGCAGTGCCGGCGATGGACCGGGCGCTGAGGCGCCGCGGCTGCGGAATCTCAGCCGGGACGGCCGCGGGGCGGACGGGGAATTGGGCTAGCGGCATTGCTGGTCCTGTTCTTTGGGGGCGGATTCGACGCGTGCAGCGGGAAGTCGCAATCGATCACCCACAACTATGGGAGCGCTCCCGCACTGGAGCGTAACACCGCCCACGTCCACGGGCAAGGGTCGAATCCAGGGGCCGGACCCGCTCTTGACAACAGGATGTGAGGTGGGACACCATGTTCATGAGAGCGCTCCCACACGGACCGCCCAGTTAGCCGCCAGTGGTGCGGCTGACCCCATCCGGCCACCGCTGCCTCCGGCGCTGTAGCCCGGATGGAATTTTGACGAAGGAGTCTTCCCTGTGAAAAACCCCAGCAAGTTCTCTGCGCTGTCGGCCGCGGCCGCCTGCCTGGCCCTGTCGCTCACGGCCTGCGGTTCCTCCGCCCCCGAGAAGGCCGGCGCCGATGGAGCCACCGGTTCGAAGCCGGTGACACTGACCGTTGGAACGTTCAACGAGTTCGGCTACGAAAAACTGTTCGAAGAATACGAAACGCTGAACCCGAACGTCACGATCGAGCACAAGAAGGCCGCTACCACCAACGAAGCCCGTGACAATCTGACCACCCGGCTGGCAGCCGGATCGGGTTTGTCCGACATCGAAGGCGTTGAGGTCGACTGGTTGCCCGAGCTGCTGCAGTACCCCGACCGCTTCACCGACCTGAGCGACTCGGCTGTTGAAGGTCGTTGGCTGGACTGGAAGACCGATGCTGCGAAGACTGCTGACGGTAAACTCCTGGGCTACGGCACGGATTCCGGTCCGGAGGCTGTCTGCTACAACGCCGATCTGCTTAAGAAGGCCGGCATGCCCACCGAGCGCGAGGAAGTCGCGAAAATGCTCGGCGGAACGTGGGACAGCTACTTCGAGGCCGGCAAGAAGTTCAAGGCTGCCAGCCCGGACTCCGCGTGGTTCGACTCCGCGGGCGCCATCTACCAGGGCATGAGCAACCAGCTCGAAAAGGTCTACGAGGAGGAGGACGGCACCGTCATCGCCACGGACAACCAGAAGATCAAGGACACCTACAACCAGGTCCTGGGCGCTTCCACCACGGACGGGCTTTCGGCCCACCTGGGCCAGTGGAGCGATGACTGGGCCGCCGGTTTCCAGACAGGCGCCTTCGCCACGACCCTCTGCCCGGGCTGGATGCTCGGGGTCATCGAGGGCAACGCGGCCGGAGTTACGGGCTGGGACGTGGCCAACGTCTTCCCGGGCGGCGGCGGAAACTGGGGCGGCTCGTACCTGACGGTCCCCACCCAGAGCGAAAACCAGGCCGAGGCCAAGAAGCTGGCCGGCTGGCTGACCGCCCCCGAGCAGCAGATCAAGGCGTTCACCGCAAAGGGCACGTTCCCGAGCCAGAAGCAGGCACTGGAAAGCAGCGAACTGCTGGGCCAGACCAATGCCTTCTTCAACGGTGCCCCCACCGGCCAGATCTTCGCCGAGCGGGCCAAAGCCGTTGACGTGACGCCGTTCAAGGGCACCAAGTTCTTTGCCATCAACGACGCCATGCAGCAGGCCCTCACCCGCGTGGACGTTGACAAGACCGATGATGCGGCCTCGTCGTGGGAAAAGTTCGTCACAGCCGTGAAGTCCCTGTAAGCCATGGCGGTTACGGACCAGGTCAAGCCCCGGGCCGCCGGTGCTGAGGCACCTCCGCCGCAGGGCGGCGGCAGGGGTGTCCGGCGCCTGGCGTTCTCCCAGCAGGTCTCCAAATGGGACGTGAAACTCTCCCCCTACCTCTACATCTCCCCGTTCTTCCTGCTGTTTGGCGTCACGGGCCTCTTCCCGCTGCTGTACACGGGCTGGGTTTCGCTGCACAACTGGAACCTCATCGGCGGACAGGGGAAATTCACCGGCCTGGACAACTACGCCTTCGTCCTGGCGCAGCCCTACTTCTGGAACGCCGTCGGCAACACCCTCAGCATCTTCCTCCTCTCCTCCGTGCCCCAGGTCATCATCGCCCTGGTGATAGCGGCGGTGCTGGATGCGAACCTGAGGGCCAGGACGTTCTGGCGGATGGGGGTCCTGGTTCCGTTCGTCGTCGCGCCGGTGGCCGTGGGACTGATTTTCAACAACCTTTTCGCGGACCAGTTCGGGCTGGTCAATGAGATGCTGAAGGCTTTTGGCCTGGATCCGGTCCGGTGGCATTCCGAGTCGCTCGCCAGCCACACGGCGATCGCCACCATGGTGAACTTCCGCTGGATCGGCTACAACGCCCTCATCTTCCTTGCGGCAATGCAGGCGATCCCGCGGGATGTGTTTGAAGCTGCCACGATCGACGGCGCCGGCCGGCTGCGGCAGTTCTTCTCCGTCACCGTTCCCATGCTGCGGCCCACCGTGATCTTCGTGGTCATCACCTCCACCATCGGAGGACTGCAGATTTTCGATGAGGCGCGGGTTTTCGACCAGTCCGGGCTGGGCGGGGCTGACAGGCAGTGGCAGACGCTGACCATGTACATCTGGGAACTCGGCTGGGGCCAGCGGAACTTCGGCAGGGCCTCCGCCGTGGCGTGGCTGCTCTTCGTGATGATCGTGCTGATAGCCCTGCTCAATTTCATCATCACCAAGCGCATCGCAAGCCAGGGAGGCCGCAAATGAGCTCCATCCCCATGATTGAACAGAGCGCCGGCAAGGGCGCGGCCCGGGCCGCGGCACGGCGGGGGCCCGGCGCCGGGCGCAAAGCGGGCTCCTCCAGCGTCCGCCGGCCCGGCTTCCTGACGTACGGGTTCCTCAGCGCCGTCCTGCTCGCATCCATTTTCCCGCTCTACTGGTCCTTCCTCGTAGGCAGCCATGACAACACCGTCCTGAGCCGCGGCATTCCGCTGCTGCCGGGCGGAAACTTCCTTGCCAACGCGGGGAAGGTCTTCGACAGCATCCCGTTCTGGAAGGCCATGGGCAACAGTCTCATCGTCTCCAGCGTGACGGCGGCATCCGTTGTGGTGTTCTCCACCCTCGCCGGATTCGCCTTCGCGAAGCTTCGGTTCCGGGGAAGCAAGGGGCTGCTGGTTTTCGTCGTCGCCACCATGGCGGTCCCGACGCAGCTGGGTGTTGTCCCGCTCTTCATTGTGATGTCAAAGCTGGGCTGGACCGGCTCGCTGTGGGCTGTCATCGTCCCCGGTGTCGTCACCGCCTTCGGGGTGTTCTGGATGACCCAGTATCTCCGGGACGCCCTTCCGGACGAGCTCATCGAAGCGGTGCGGATGGACGGCGCCTCGATGATCCAGGCCTTCTGGTACATCGGATTTCCGGCCGCCCGGCCCGCGGCCGCGATGCTGGCCCTGTTCACCTTTGTGGCCACCTGGACGAACTTCTTCTGGCCATTCATCGTCCTGGACCCCTCCAACCCCACGCTGCCGGTGGCGCTGCAGCTGCTGCAGGCCGCACACTTTGTGGACTACTCGGTGGTGCTGGCAGGTGCGGTTCTGGCCACCGTCCCACTGCTGGTGCTGTTTGTCGCTGCAGGCCGCCAGCTCGTTTCCGGAATTATGCAAGGAGCAGTAAAAGGATGAACACCACCGCGCTAGCATTCCCCGAAGGCTTTCTGTGGGGAGCGGCCACCGCCGCCTACCAGATCGAGGGGGCGGCCCAGGACGGCGGCAGGAAGGACTCAATCTGGGACACGTTCTGCCGGGTTCCCGGTGCGGTCACCGATGGCCACAACGGCGACGTCGCCTGCGACCACTACCACCGCACCGCCCAGGATGTGGCTTTGATGAAGTCGCTGCACCTGAAGGCATACCGGTTTTCGGTGTCATGGGCCCGTTGCATGCCGGACGGCAGGACACCGAACCCTGAGGGGATCGCCTTCTACTCCCGTCTGGTGGATGAACTGCTCGCCGCAGGCATCACCCCCTGGCTGACGCTCTACCACTGGGACCTGCCGCAGGCCCTGGAGGACGAGGGTGGTTGGGCCAACCGGGAGACCGCCCGGCTTTTCGCCGCCTACGCCGCCGTGCTGCACGAGGCGCTGGGCGGCCGGGTGCGGATCTGGACCACCCTCAATGAACCCTGGTGTTCGGCGTTCCTGGGCTACGCCGCCGGCGTCCATGCCCCGGGCCGGCAGGAACCGGCGGCGGCCCTGGCAGCAGCCCATCATCTGCTGCTCGGCCACGGGCTCGCCGTGGCGGAACTGCGCCGGCGGGATCCGGATCTGAGCCTTGGCATCACCTTGAATCTCACCGTGGCGGATCCGGCCGACCCCGCCTCCGCGGATGACCGGGACGCGGCCCGCCGTATTGACGGGCTGCACAACCGGATCTTCCTCGATCCGCTCTTCCGCGGCGAGTACCCGGCGGACGTGCTGGACGATGTGGCGGGCCTCGGTTTCGACACGGTCGTGCAGGACGGTGACCTGGCTGCCATCTCCGCGGCGGTGGACCTGCTGGGGGTCAACTACTACCAGGGAGAGGCGCTTACCAAGTCGGCTCCCCCTGCCGGACATCCGGAATATCCGGACCCTCCGGAAACGGTGACGACGACGGCGCAGGCGGCCCCGGAGTCTGCCGCCCGGCCCGCGGCGTCGCCGTTCGTCGCCGCTGACGGTGTGCACTCGGTGCCACGGGGGCTCCCGGTGACCGGCATGGGCTGGGAGGTCCAGCCCGAAGGCCTGTTCCGGCTGCTGGTGCGGCTCCAGAACGAATACACGGGCCCGGCCGGCATCCCGATCTACATGACGGAGAACGGTGCTGCCTATCCGGACGTTCCCGACGCGCAGGGTTTCGTCGACGACCAGGACCGGCTGGCCTATTTCGACGCCCACCTGCGCGCGGTGCGGGAGGCGATCGATGCCGGCGCGGATGTCCGCGGCTACCTCGCCTGGTCGCTGCTGGACAACTTCGAGTGGGCCTACGGCTACCACCAGCGGTTCGGGCTGGTCCGGGTGGACTATGACACGCTGGAGCGGATCCCCAAGGCCAGTGGCCTCTGGTATGCGCAGGTGGCGGCATCGAACGCTGTCCCGGCCAGCAAGATGGCCTCGCACGTGGGATGACCGGGGATGTCGTATTCTCAAAGTGATGAACGAACAGATCCACCGGGGCGTCCGGCCAGAACCGGCGAGGCCGAGCCCTACCCTTGAAGACCTCGCGAAGGCGGCGGGCGTGTCCCGCTCGACCGCCTCGCGGGCCATCAACGGAGGCTCCCGGGTCAGCCCGGAAGCGCAGGCAGCCGTTGACGCCGCCGTCATTGCCCTGGCCTACACCCCGAACCCGGCCGCACGCAGCCTGGTCACCCGCAGGACTTCGTCAATTGCCTTGGTCATCAACGAACCCGATGCCCGCGTCATGATGGACCCGTTCTTCGCCGCCGTTATCACCGGTGTGACGGAGGCACTGCGCGAGACGGAAATGCAGTTGGTCCTGCTTATGTCCCGGGCCGGCGGCGATCCGTCGCGCACGGTCCGCTACCTGCGCGGCGGCCACGTCGACGGAGCCATTGTGGTCTCACACCATAAAGCCGATGGCTGGACCGAGGAGCTCGCCGCGTCCGGGCTTCCCACTGTCTTCATTGGGCGGCCCTGGGACGAAAATCTCGGAATCCACTACGTTGACGTGGACAGCTTCCAGGGCGCCCGGCTGGCAGCCCTTCACCTTGCGGCAAGCGGGCGCACTCGGCTCGGAACCGTCACGGGCCCGCTGGACATGACGGCCGCAGCGGACCGGCTCGCCGGCTGGCACGCGGGCCTCCGGGAAGCCGGACTCCCGCCGGGACCGGCCGCCCACGGAGACTTCACGGCCACCGGAGGCGCCAAGGCCACGGAAGAGCTGCTGGCCCAACACGGCCTGGACGGCATCTTCGCCGCTTCAGACCTGATGGCCCGCGGGGCGATCACGGCCATCCAGGCGTCGGGGCGGTCGGTGCCCGGTGACGTCGCTGTCGTCGGTTTTGACGACCACGTGTCGGCTACGGGCGAGCTGCCCCTGACCACGATCCATCAGCCAATGGTGGAAATGGCCACGGAAGCGGGCCGTCTCCTCCTCGCCGACATCGAAAACCCGGGAGCGGACCGGGATCCGGCGATCTACCCGGCGCGGCTGGTCGTGCGGGCCAGCAGCGGGCCGAAGGCCGGATAGGCCGCGCCGCACGCGGCGCGGGGAGTGCACGCTTCTTCGGTAGATTGGATCCATGCCGATGACTGCCGCGCTTGAAGGGATCTCCGACGAGGTCCAGGCGACCCACGCCCACACCGGGTCGTGGGTGGCTGCTGTGCTGCGTTCGCGCATTTCGGCGGGCCAAATCGCCCCGGGAACGAAACTCTCCGAGCAGAGACTCTCCGAGGTCCTGGGCGTCTCACGGAATACGCTGCGGGAGGCTTTCACCGTCCTCGCCGGTGAGTCCGTGGTGCGGCGCATTCCGAACCGCGGTGTGTTTGTGTCCGCGCCGCAGGCCGAGGACGTCCGTGAAATCTACCGCGTCCGCCGGCTGATCGAACCGGCGGCCGTGCTCTGGGGGGAATACCGGGCAGAGACCCTGGATGCCCTCGATGTCGTCATCGACCGGGCCCGCGCCGCCCTGAGCGCGGGGGCCGTGACGGAGATGGCCGATGCCAACCAGGACCTGCACAAGGCGCTGGTGGCGCTCTCCGGGAGTGCGTCAGTGGATGAACTCATGGACAGGGTCCTCGCCCAGATGCGCCTGGTCTTCCACGCCATGGCCACCACGACGGACTTCCACAGCCACTACGTGGAACGCAACGCCGCCCTCGTGGCGCTGCTGCGCGCCGGCCGCCGGGACGAGGCCGCGGCAGAGTTGCGCAGCTACCTGGACGCCGCCGAGCACGAACTCCTGATGCACATCGGCGCCCAGTAATCTACGGGACCTGGTACGAGGTGTCGCGCGCGTCCGTGATGAGCATGTGCCCCGGGGCATGGCCGATTGCCAGTGCCGGCCTTGACTCCATCACGGCTGCCTGCGGCGTCACCCCGCACGCCCAGAAGACGGGCACATGGCCGTCCGGGATCCGGACCGGGTCGCCGAAGTCGGGGCGGCCCAGATCCGTGATGCCTAGTTCGGCGGGGTTGCCGACATGGACCGGCGCGCCGTGCACGGCCGGATAGCGGGAGGTGATGCGGACGGCGTCGGCCACCTGGGAGGCCGGAACGGGCCGCATGGAGACCACCAGCGGGCCGGCCATTTGTCCGGCCGGTTCGCAGCGGACGGACGTGCGGTACATGGGCACGTTCACTCCCTGGTCGATGTGGGCCACCCGGATGCCGTTGTCCTGGAGGGCGGATTCGAAGGTGAAGCTGCAGCCCACAATGAACGTCACGAGATCATCGCGCCAGTGGGCCGTGATGTCGGTTGGTTCGTCGACTTTACGGCCGTCTTGGTACACCACGTACTTGGGCACGTCCGCGCGGATATCACCTCCGGCCAGCAGCGCACCGGAGGTCGCGCCGGCGTCCAGCACGCCCAGGACAGGGCAGGGCTTGGGATTGCGCTGGGCGAACAGCAGCACGTCGAAGGCCTGCGCCTTGGGCACGATAATCAGGTTGGCCTGTGCGTAGCCGCTGCTCCAGCCGGAGGTCGGCGTCACGAGGCCGGCGCGGAACAGGGCCCGGGCCTCTGCCGGGAGCAGCCCTTCCGGGTCTGCGGGGCGGGCGATGCGGGACGGGGCGTTCACCTCGGGAAGATTCATTGGTTCTAGGCCCACAGCTTTGCCAGGCTGGTCAGCGAGCTGTAGCCGAGGAACAGGGTCAGCAGCCAGGCCACGATGCCAATGACCAGCAGGCCCTTGGGGTAGACATAGCCGTGCAGGAGGTCCCGGCGGCGCCAGGCCACCCAGAGCAGGACTCCGAAACCGACGGGGAGGATGAGGCCGTTAAAGGCGCCCGCGAAGATGAGAAGCTGCTGCGGGGCCTGGCCGATCAGCAGGTAGGCCACGGTGCAGAAGGAGATGAAGCCGACGGTGATCAGGTTGCGGGTGCGGTCCTTGGTAGTGGACTTCGTCACGAACGAGACCGAGGTGTACGCGGCACCGATCACGGAGGTGATGGAAGCTGCCCACAGGATGACACCGAAGACGCGCATGCCGATGTCTCCTGCTGCGGCCTGGAAAGCGGAGGCGGCAAGGTTGCTGCCGGTCAGGGCCACGCCGCCGGCGACGACACCGAAGATGGCCAGGAAGAGCAGGATGCGCATGACGCAGGTGACCAGGATCCCCACGATCGAGCTCTGCGTGATCTGTTTGACGTTTTCAACGCCGGTGACGCCGGTGTCCAACATGCGGTGGGCACCCGCGTACGTGATGTAGCCGCCGATCGTTCCGCCAATGAGGGTGGTGATGACCAGGAAGTCGACCTTCTCGGGCATCACGGTGTTCTTGAGGGCCTCACCCAGCGGCGGGGCCGACACCACTGCCACGTACAGCGTCATCAGGATCATCAGGGCACCCAGGATCACCACGATCCGGTCGAGGGCGACCCCTGCCCGCTTGCTGAGGAAGATCAGGATGGCCAGCACCGCGGAGATGGCCCCGCCAATTTTGGGGTCCAGTCCCATCATGGCGTTGGTGCCTAGCCCGGTTCCGGCGATATTGCCAATGTTGAAGACGATTCCACCCATGAAGACGAGCGCGGCGAGGAACCAGCCGACGCCCGGGAGGACCTTGTTGCCGAGCTCCTGGGCCCGCAGGCCGGAGACACCGATGATCCGCCAGACGTTCGCCTGCACGGCAATGTCGACCAGGATGGAGACCAGGATCGCGAAGGCGAAGGCGGCGCCGAGCTGGACGGTAAAGGCTGTGGTCTGGGTGATGAACCCCGGGCCGATGGCACTGGTGGCCATGAGGAACATGGCGCCCAGCAGGGCGGAACGCCGGGCGGCCGGTTTGAGGGCGGCCTTGACGGTGGTGGTTTCCATGGGGGTCCCAACAGTTGGGTGACTGGCGTCACAACGATTATCTCCCGCAACTGTACCGACTGTTGAACAATCTGCGCAAGGAATTGTTCAACAATTTTAATTCGACCTGTTCCGATCCCAGTGAACTCCCGGGCCTCCGGCGGGTCAATTTTCGCTCAGTCGCCGTGGACCCCGCGCTGTTTCTCCTCCGAGTTATTCAGGTAGGCCAGCAGTAGGTCCCCGGCGCGGTCCAGCTGGCCGGCCTCAAGGGCCTTGCAGATTTTCTCGTTGTCGTCGAGGTAGCTGCGGTAGAAATGCGCATCTACGGTGGCCTTGTGAAAGAACAGCCGCATCTCGGCCAGCACCTGGGCCATGATCGCATTGAGGCGCCGGCTCTCTGCCAGTGCCACGATGGCCCCGTGGAAATGCTGGTTCGCGCTGCCGAGGGCTTCCTCGTCGTCCGCGGCCGCCGCGGCCTTGCCTTCCTCCACGGCCGCGCGGACCGCCGCCACCCGCTCGGGGCTTCCCCCGCCGCGGATCGCGCTCACTTCAATGAACCGGCGCACGGTGTAGACGTCGTGGATCTCGCCCGGCCCCAGGGTCGCGACGAACACGCCGCGGTTGGGATGCCGGACGACCAGCCGCTCGGCCGCGAGTTCGGCAAAGGCCTCGCGGATGGTGTTGCGGGAAACGCCCAGCTCCTCGGAGATGGTTGATTCAGTCAGCCGCGCGCCCGGCAGCAGCAGCCCTTCCGCCAGCTGCAGCCGCAGCTCGGCCGCGACCCGGTCCGCCACGGAGGGGGTGGCCACCCGCAGCCGGGCCGCCGACCCCAGGGCCGTACCCGCGGTGCCGGAGGCCTTGCTGCGCCCGGCGGCGGTAGGGCCGGGAATGCCAGGGAGTCCTGATTCGGCGCTCGTCATAGATGCGAATCTACACGATCGTCACATCGTGGAATTGAAGAATTGTTGAACAATTCTGAGATTTGGTGCATCCTAGATAGAGGAACCCCATGAGACGAGGATCACAAATGGCAACCATCGACCTGAACAGCGACGTCGGCGAATCCTACGGACGCTGGAGCCTGGGAGATGACACCGCGATGTTCCGTTCGGTTTCCAGCGCGAACGTGGCCTGCGGATTCCATGCCGGCGACCCCAGCGTGATCCGGAAGACCTGCCGCGAGGCGGTGGCCGCCGGCGTCGTGATCGGCGCCCACGTCGGCTACCGCGACCTCGCAGGTTTCGGCCGCCGCTTCCTGGACATCGACCCAATCGAACTCGCGGACGACGTCGTCTACCAGATCGGCGCGCTGCAGGCCCTGGCCGCGGCGGAAGGCGGCAAGGTCACCTACGTCAAGCCGCACGGCGGTCTGTACAACGCGATTGTGGCGCACACGGCGCAGGCGAAAGCCGTCGTCGACGCCGTAAAATCCGTCGACCCGGACCTGCCCATCCTGGGCCTGCCGGGCTCCGAGGTGCTCCGCCTGGCCGAGGCCGCCGGCCTTCGGGCCGTGACCGAAGCCTTCGCGGACCGGGCCTACAACCCGGACGGCACGCTGGTGTCCCGCACCCTGCCCGGCGCCGTCCTGCACGACCATGCGGAGGTCACTGAGCATGTCCTGCGGATGGCCTCCGATTCCGCCGTCCGCACCATTGACGGCTCCATCCTGAAGATCCGTGCAGAGAGCATCTGTGTGCACGGCGACTCCCCGGGGGCCGTCACCATGGCCGCCGCAGTCCGCGCGGCCCTGACTGCCGCCGGCATCAGCACCGCCGCATTCGTCCACGCCTAAGCGGCGCGGACCCCCTCGAAGCACCGCCAACGATGAAGGCAGCTCATGATTGATACAGCAGGGCAAACCCTGGCAGTACAGAACGTCCGCTCCGTGCGGGCCGTGGGAACCCGCGCGGTACTGGCCGAGCTCTCCGGAACCCCGGACGTGCTGGCCCTGCAGGCACTGCTCGTTGAGAACCCGCTGCCGGGCCAGCTGGACGTCCTCGCCGCGGCGGAGACGGTACTGGTCACCGCGGATTCGCCGGCGTCGGCCCGCCGGATCGCCGCGCGGCTGCTCCAGCTCGACCTCATTGCCCCCGCGCATCGGGAGGGCGAGTTGGTGTTCATCGACACCGTTTACGACGGCGAGGATCTCGCCGAGGTGGGCGAGCTGACCGGCCTCGGAGCCGAGGGCGTGATCGCGGCCCACACCGGGCAGATCTGGACCGTGGCCTTCGCCGGCTTCGCCCCGGGCTTCGGCTACATGGTGGGCGAAAACCAGCTGCTCGAGGTGCCGCGGCGAAGTTCCCCGCGCACCGCCGTCCCCGCCGGTTCGGTGGCGCTGGCCGGGAACTATTCGGCCGTGTACCCGCGCCGCTCGCCCGGCGGCTGGCAGCTGATCGGACGCACCGGCGCCGCCATGTGGGACCTGGACCGGGAACAGCCCGCACTGGCCGCCCCCGGCCACCAGGTGCGGTACCGCGCGGTTCGCGACACCGTCACGCTGGCGCCGGAACACCCGGCCCAGGTTCCTGCTCCCGAGCTGGCGTCCGGACTGCAGGTCGTCGCGCCGGGGCTGCAGAGCCTGATCCAGGACCTGGGCCGCCACGGCCACTCGGGCCTGGGCGTCTCCGCGGCCGGCGCGCTGGACCGGGCCTCGCTGCGCAGGGCCAACCGCCTGGTCGGGAACGCGCCGTCGGCCGCCGCGGTGGAGACCGTCGCCGGCGGGCTCACGGTGCAGGCCGTCGGGGACCAGGTCCTCGCCGTCGCCGGGGCACCCGCGGAGCTGACCATCGAGACGCCCCACGACGCCGACGCCGGCTCCGACGACGTCGACTTTGACGCCGACGGGGCCGGGTCCGGCCCGTCCTGGCGGAACGTCCCGATGGCCACCCCCTTCGCCCTGCTCGACGGTGAAACCCTGACCATCGGTGCCCCGGAGAGCGGCTTCCGTTGCTACCTCGCCGTCCGCGGCGGCGTCGACACCGCCCCGGTGCTCGGCAGCCGCTCCACCGACACCATGTCCGGGATCGGCCCCGCCCCACTGGCCGCCGGCCAGCTCCTCGCCGCCGGCGGGGAGGCCGAGTCCGGCGTCGTCGGCCACCCCGAACTGCAGCCGGAGTACCCAGGAACCGGCGTCACCGTGCTCGAAGTTGTCCCCGGCCCCCGTGCCGACTGGTTCGATCAGACGGCCTTGGACTCGTTCACGGCCCAGGACTGGGACGTGAAGCCACAGTCCAACCGGGTGGGCATGCGCCTGCAGGGAACCCCGCTGCAGCGCACCCGCCAGGGCGAACTCGCCAGCGAGGGCACCGTCGCCGGCGCCCTGCAGGTCCCCCCGGAAGGACTCCCCGTGCTCTTCCTGGCCGACCACCCGATCACCGGCGGCTACCCGGTGATCGCCGTGGTGGTGGACTCACAGCTGGACCGCGCCGGCCAGGTTCCGATCGGCGGGAAGATCCGCTTCCGCTGGGCCGAATCCACCCTCAGCGGCACCGCCACCACCGAACCCGTCACTCCCGAAGAAGAAGCGAGTTACTGATGCGCAAGGTCCTGATCGCCAACCGCGGTGAAATCGCCGTCCGGATCGCCCGGGCCTGCGACGACGCGCAGCTGGCCTCCGTCGCCGTCTATGCGGACATCGACGCCGACGCCCTGCACGTCTGTGCCGCGGACGAAGCCTACGCCCTGGGCGGCAACTCGCCCGCGGACACCTACCTCAACATCCCCAAGCTGCTCGCCGCCGCGGCGGAATCCGGCGCCGACGCCCTCCACCCCGGCTACGGCTTCCTGTCAGAGAACGCCGACTTCGCCCAGGCCGTCCTCGACGCCGGCCTCACCTGGATCGGTCCCACCCCGGAGGCCATCCGGCTGCTCGGCAACAAAATCACCGCCCGCGAGACCGCCGTCCGAGCCGGCGCCCCGCTGGTCGCCGGCAGCGACGGCCCGGTGGAATCCGCCGCCGAGGCCCGCGCCTTCGCCGAACAGCACGGCCTGCCGATCGCCATTAAGGCGGCCTTCGGCGGCGGCGGCCGCGGCATGAAGGTGGTCCGCGCCCTCGACGAGGTCGAGGAAGCCTTCGACTCCGCCGTCCGGGAGGCCGTCGCAGCCTTCGGTCGCGGCGAATGCTTCGTGGAGCGCTACCTCGACCGGCCGCGCCACGTCGAGGCGCAGGTCCTCGCGGACACCCACGGCAACGTTGTCGTCGTCGGAACCCGCGACTGTTCGCTCCAGCGCCGGCACCAGAAGCTCGTGGAGGAGGCGCCCGCACCGTTCCTCAGCGACGCACAGACCCGCCAGATCTACGACGCCGCCAAGGCCGTCTGCCGCGCGGCCGGCTACTCCGGCGCCGGCACGGTGGAATTCCTGGTCGCCGCGGACGGCACCGTGGCGTTCCTCGAGGTCAACACCCGGCTCCAGGTGGAGCACCCCATCACCGAGGAAACCACCGGGATCGACCTCGTGCAGGAGCAGTTCCGCATCGCTGCGGGGGAGCCGCTGCGCATCACCGCGGACCCGGCGCCGCGCGGCCACGCCTTCGAATTCAGACTCAACGCCGAGGACGTCGGGCGCGGTTTCCTGCCCTCGCCCGGCACCGTCGAGGAGTTCCACGGCCCCACCGGCCCCGGCATCCGGCTCGACACCGGCGTCCGCTCCGGCTCCTTCGTCCCGCCGCAGTTCGACTCGCTGCTGGCGAAACTGATCGTCACCGGCGCCGACCGGCAGCAGGCGCTCCGCCGCGCCCGCCGCGCCCTCGCCGAAATCAGCATCACCGGGGTGGCCACCGTGCTCCCGTTCCACCGCGCCGTGGTCGAATCCCCGGACTTCACCTCTGAATCCGGCCTAGGCATCCACACCCGGTGGATCGAAACCGACTTCGCGGACACCATCTCCGCCGACCCGCGCTTCAGCACCGCCGCGCCCGACGGCGAACGCCGCACCATCACCGTCGAGGTGGACGGCCGCCGGATGGCCGTCGGGCTGCCGGCGGATCTGCTGGACGGCTGGGCACTGTCTACTCGGACTCTGTCCGGGGGCCCCCTGCTGCCCGCCGGCGTGTCCGTGGAAGGGGCGTCCGACGGCGGAGCTGCCGCCCCCCACCCCGGGGAGCTGCGCGCCGGCATGGCCGGGACCGTGGTGAAGTGGCTCGTCGAACCGGGCGCCGAAGTCGCGGCGGGGGACCCCGTCGTCGTACTGGAGGCGATGAAGATGGAGACCCAGGTCCCGGCCCACCGCAACGGCACCGTGACCGGCTTCCGCGCGGAGGCCGGCGGCGTCGTTGCTGCCGGCGCGGTGCTGGCCCTGATCGGGTAGCCGCTGCTTGCTGCGGGCCGGCCGGGCGCAGCTTCGCATGTTGTTCGTCGGTGAGCGGGTCCGGAGGGGGTCGTGAGAAAATATAGTAGGAAGTCCTAGTAATAACTGGGCCGCCGTACTACATTGATTCAATATCTACACTTCGGAGGACTGGGTATGTTTGAACTCAACGAGGACCAGCAGTCGCTGGTTGCGATGGTGCGGGACTTCGCCAACGGGGCTCTGGCACCGAACGCCGCGAAATGGGACGAGACCAAGCACTTCCCCGTGGACGTGCTGCGCGAAGCCGGCGCCCTGGGGATGGGCGGCATCTATGTGCAGGAGCAGTTCGGCGGCTCCGGGCTGACGCGCAGCGATGCGGTGCTGATCTTCGAGGAACTGGCCAAGGCTGATCCGACGATTGCCGCCTACATCTCCATCCACAACATGGTGGTCTGGATGATCGACTCGTTCGGCAACGATGAGCAGCGCGCACAGTGGGTGCCGCAGCTTGCCTCTATGGAAGCCCTGGGCAGCTACTGCCTTACCGAGCCCGGCGCCGGGTCCGACGCAGCCGCGCTGAGCACCAGGGCGGTGCGCGACGGCGAAGAGTACGTGCTGAACGGCGTCAAACAATTCATCTCCGGGGCCGGGTCGTCGAGCTTCTACATCGTGATGGCCCGCACCGCCGACAACGGACACCGCGGCATCACGGCCATCGTTGTCCCGGCGGGGACCCCGGGCCTGTCGTTCGGTCCGAACGAGAAAAAGATGGGGTGGAACGCCCAGCCGACCCGCCAGGTTATTTTCGACGATGTCCGGGTTCCGACTGCCAACCGCCTCGGAGACGAAGGCAGTGGCTTTGGGATCGCGATGAAGGGGCTCAACGGGGGCCGCGTCAACATGGGCGCCTGCTCCCTGGGCGGCGGCCAGACTGCCCTGGACAAGTCGGTGGCCTACCTCAAGGAACGCGAGGCGTTCGGCGGGCCGCTGATCAACCAGCAATCCCTGCTGTTCCAGCTGGCCGACATGGAAACAGAGCTCGTGACCGCCCGGACGCTGCTCTGGCGGGCAGCGGACGCGCTGGACCGCGGCGCGCCCGACGCGGTCAAGCTCTGCGCCATGGCCAAGAGGGTCGCCACGGATGCAGGGTTCAACGTCGCCAACAGCGCCATCCAGCTCCACGGGGGCTACGGCTACCTTTCCGAGTACGGACTGGAGAAGATCGCCCGGGACCTGCGGGTCCACCAGATCCTCGAAGGCAGCAACGAGATCATGCGCCTGATCATCGGCCGCACGGTAGCCGGCACCTAGCCAAGGAGGCGGCCAACGTCGTCCGCTGCGCGTCCCCCGACAGTTGGCGGCCCCTTAACCCTGCTTCAGAGGTTCCTCGGCTGCCCCTTGTGTCGCGGCCCAGCTGGCCAGCAGCCGCAGCGCGTCCCCGGTGGGGGAACCGGGCTCGGCGGTGTAGACCAGCAGCGACAGCCCCGCGTCGGCCGGGAGATCCAGGGACTCGTACATGAGGTGGAGGT
This sequence comes from Arthrobacter sp. AL12, assembly GCF_029960645.1. Lineage (GTDB taxonomy): Bacteria > Actinomycetota > Actinomycetes > Actinomycetales > Micrococcaceae > Arthrobacter. The sequence goes on along the minus strand of NZ_JASBQY010000001.1, from coordinate 485,240 downwards.
GCCCCACCACGGGGTGCCGAAAGTGCTTGAGCCCGGTGTAGTGCAAGCGCACGTTGTGGGCCGCCCACCGGGTCCGGAACTCCTCACTGCGCGTGGACAGCTCACCGACCAGGTCGGTCAGGCCCCGGTCGTAGGGGTCCCGGCCGGCTTCGGTCCGCAGGATCGCCACCGTGTCATTCGCGGCGCGCTCCCAGTCCGGGTAGAACCCGCGGGAGCGGTCGTCCAGGAAGAGGAACCGCGCAAAGTTGGCCGGCCGGACGGGGCTGCCGTACATCTCGGAGTACATGGCCCGGCCAAGCTGGTTGGCGGCAAGGATGTCCAGCCGCCCGTTGCGCACGAACGCCGGGGCGCTGGTTATCGCATCGAGCACCAGCTGCACGCTCGCCCGGACCGGCTGGGTGGCGGGGCGGCGGCGCTGCGGCTTGCGGCTGGTGCTGGCGGCTCGGGCCAGGTCGAACAGGTGGGCCTGCTCCGCCTCATCCAGCTGCAGCGCCCGCGCCAGGGCTTCCAGGACTCCTTCGGAGACTCCGGAGAGGTTTCCGCGCTCCAGCCGGGTGTAATACTCGACACTGACCCCGGCCAGCATGGCGACCTCGCCGCGGCGCAGTCCGGGGACGCGGCGGTTGCCGCCGTAAACGGGCAGACCCGCCTGTTCCGGGGTGATTTTCGCCCGCCGGGTGGCCAGGAAGTCCCGGGTCTCGCTCTGGTTGTCCATACCTTCAACGGTAGAGGGTGCGGCGCCGTAAGGGAGTCCCTGCCAGTACCCCTCACAGCAGGGCCTCCCTCCGCGCGGCCTAGTGGTGTTTGATGGATAGAGCCCCCGATGACGACCGGGCCGAAAGGCCGCACCTGACCGGTTCCGGACGCCGGGGCACCCCCCACACCATCCACAAGCAGGAGATCCATGCTTACCGTTAATGCTTACGCCGCCCCCTCCGCGACGGAATCCCTCGTTCCGACCACCATCGAACGCCGGGACGTTGGCCCGCATGACGTCCTGATCGACATCAAGTTCGCCGGCATCTGCCACTCCGACATCCACACCGTCCGCGGCGACTGGGGCCCCCAGCAGTTCCCGCTGGCACCGGGGCACGAGATCGCCGGCATCGTTTCGGAGGTCGGCTCGGCCGTGACCAAGCACGCCGTCGGCGACCGGGTCGGCGTCGGCTGCATGGTGAATTCCTGCCGCGAGTGCGTCAACTGCCAGAAGGGCGAGGAGCAGTACTGCCTCGCCGGCAACACCGGCACGTACGGCGCCGTGGACCGCGACGGCACCATCACCCAGGGCGGCTACTCCACCCATGTGGTGGTGACCGAAGACTTCGTCGTCACCATCCCCGAGGGCATCGAGCTCGACGTCGCCGCGCCTCTGCTCTGCGCCGGCGTCACCACCTACTCGCCGCTGCGCCACTGGAACGCCGGCCCCGGCAAGAAGGTCGCCGTCGTCGGACTCGGCGGGCTGGGACACATGGCCGTCAAGATCGCCCACGCCATGGGCGCCGAGGTGACCGTGCTGTCACAGTCGCTGAAGAAGCAGGAGGACGGGCTGAAACTGGGCGCGGACCACTACTACGCCACCAGCGACGAAAACACCTTCACGGATCTGGCCGGCTCCTTCGACCTGATCATCAACACCGTCAGCGCGAGCATCGACATCAGCTCCTACCTGCAGCTGCTGAGCCTCGACGGCGCCCTGGTGAACGTGGGCGCCCCGGCTGAACCGCTGCCCGTGAACGCGTTCGCCCTGATCGCCGGACGCCGGTCCTTCGCCGGGTCCATGATCGGCGGCATCCGCCAGACGCAGGAAATGCTGGACTTCTGCGCCGAGCACCACCTCGGCGCCGAGATCGAGGTCATCCCGGCCGACAAGATCAATGAGGCCTACGAGCGCGTGCTCGCCTCCGACGTGCGGTACCGCTTTGTGATCGACACCTCCACGCTGGGCTAGTCCGCACTGCCGCGGCAAGGAGCCAGGGGAAGGGCCCGGCCGGTGCCATCCGGCCGGGCCCTTCCCGGTAAGAGTTCGCGCAGACCACGGGGGTGCTGGCCACCGCGGTTCTCGGATCCAGCGCCGTGGACCGGGGGCTTCGCGGCCTAGAGTCCGCTCAGGGTGTCGATATAATCCAGCGTTTTGGGACTGACATGCCGCACGGCCGCAAGGGCCTCCCGGAGAACAGGTCGCGTGGCCGGGTCAATGAGCGCGCCCCTGAGTTCCATGACCGTTTCGATGCCCTGGCCCTCGAGCACCCGCGTGATGTCCTCGACCTGGGCCAGGCGGCCCGGAGAGGGCCAGTCGATGACTTCCGAGAGCTTCCCCGTATCCACGTGCCGCCGGAATCCGCTGGTCGTGGCGGCATCCGGCCAGGCCGCAATCAGAGCGTCAACGCGCGGCTTGACGGTCTCATGGTAGTTCTGCCGTCGCTGCAACGTGGCATCAACGATGATGGCCCCGATGTGGTCCCACCCACGGCCGGTTGCGGCCGGGGCGTCTATGCCGGGTGAGTCCGTCGGTGCCGCATTGTCGGCAGCATCATTATTGCTAGTCATAGGTGAATACTTCCACGTGTAGGCGCTGAGCGTGTGGAGGCGTCAGCCGAGCGTGGAGGGCATCCCGCAGGGGCCGAGGTGGACTGCAGTGAAATCGTCGGACGGGCAGGGTGACCCAGCCAGGCTTCCTTCTCTGGCCGATATAGGCTGGACGGGACGCTGGCCCGCCGGGCCGGCCCGCCGGCCTTCCCTGGCCGGCCGGGAACGGACGGAAGGCAATCGTCGCCATGAACGAACCTGGCTGGGTCCAGCACGCCATCTGGTGGCAGGTCTATCCCCTCGGCTTCGTCGGCGCGGAAAAGACCGCGACGACGGAACCCGCCGCTGAGCACCGGTTGCTGGACCTTGTCCCGTGGCTCGACTACGCCGTGGAACTGGGGGCGTCGGGGCTGGCCCTTGGCCCCATCTTCGAATCGGAGACACATGGGTATGACACCACGGATTACTTCCGGATCGATCCCCGGCTCGGGTCCGAGCAGGACTTCGATACCCTGGTGGCAGAGGCACACCGCCGCGGGCTGCGCATACTCCTCGACGGCGTCTTCAACCACACCGGGCGTTCCTTCGCGCCGTTCCAGGATGTCCTTGCCCGCGGACCGGGGGCGGACACCGCCTCCTGGTTCTCGCTGGAGTGGCCCGACGTTGCCGCGTCGGGTGTCGAACCGGCGTATCGCGACTTCGAGGGCCACCACCACCTCGTGGCGCTCAACCATGACGAGCCGGCGGTCGCCGATTTCGTCGTCGATGTCATGGAGCACTGGCTGCGCCGGGGTGCGGATGGTTGGCGGCTCGACGCCGCCTATGCCGTCCCGTCGTCGTTCTGGGCCCCGGTCACGGCGCGCGTCCGGTCCTCCCATCCGGACGCCTACTTCGTGGGCGAGTACATCCACGGTGACTATGCAGCGGAGGTCAGCTCCGGTGGACTCGATTCCGCCACGCAATACGAGCTCTGGAAAGCGGTCTGGAGTTCGCTCAACGACGCGAACTTCTTCGAACTCGCAGCCGCCTTCGAACGACACAACGCGCTCCTGGGCTCCTTCGCACCGCTCACCTTCATCGGCAACCACGACGTCACCCGCATCGCGAGCAAGCTCACCGATGCGGCGCTGGTACCGCACGCCGTCGTCGTCCTGCTCACGGTCGGCGGAACGCCGTCCCTGTACTACGGCGACGAGCAGGGCTACCGGGGCGTCAAGGAGGACAGGGCAGGGGGCGACGACGACGTGCGGCCGCTCTTCCCGTCTTCCCCCGACCAGCTCTCGGCCCTGGGCGGATCCATCTTCGCCGTGCACCAGGAGCTCATCGGGGTGCGGAGACGGAACCCGTGGCTGCACCGTGCGACCACGGAAGTCCTCCAGCTCGCCAACGAGGTGCTTGCATACCGCGTCGCGGTTGGCGCCGATGCACTCGTCGTTGCACTGAACCTCTCGCACGAGACCCAGCGGATCAGCGCCGCGGGCGCCACCTCCGTGCTCGCCGGAGAGGCGACACTCGACGTCGGCGCGAACGCCGTCCTCGTGCCGGCGCGGGGGTGGGCCGTCCTCGGCTAGGCCCCCTGCGAGAGGATGCTCTAGAAATGGCCCGGTTTCGGGGTCCGGATGCCTTCCCGGGGGTAGCCTGTGGTTGGGATGGCCGACCACCAGGAGGACGACATGACCTGCACCAGATCAGCCGATGGGACGGTAATCGCTGTCGACAGAACCGGAACCGGGCCGGCCCTTATCGTGGTGGTGGGGGCCTTCGGCGATCGCCAGTCGAAGAAGTCGCTGTCGGTCGGGCTTGCGGACCGCTTCACGGTCTTCGAGTACGACCGTCGCGGCCGAGGCGAAAGTGGACCGGTCGGTGACGTCACGGTCGAACGCGAGGTCGAAGACCTCGCCGCGGTCGTAGCGCAGACAGGGGAGAGCCCATTCGTCTTCGGCGATTCCTCGGGCGGCGCCATTGCCATCGCGGCTGCAGCCGCCGGGATCGAAGTTCGAAAGATCGCCGTCTATGAGGTGCCATACACGCAAGGTCCCAGCTTCGCGTTCGCGGACGAACTCTCGGCGCTGGTCTCCGCCGGCGAACGGAGCGAGGCCGTCGAGCGTTTCTTGATGCTCGTGGGTACTCCACCGGAAGCCATCGAGGGCATGAAACAGGGCCCGTTCTGGCCGCATCTGGAATCGATTGCGGCAACTCTTCCCATCGACGTCAGACTGTGCAATGACGGCCGCGTACCGAAAGACCAGCTGGCCAAGGTCACAGTCCCGCTCTTGGCACTGGCCGGCGATCGTGGTCCCTGGGCGGTGAATGTGGCGAACTCCATCGCAACGGCAGCGCCCCGCGGAGGATCGCAAATTCTGGCCGGTTACGGGCATGACGTGCCGGACGCGGTGCTCAGCCGGGCTGTGTCGGCATTCTTTGACTGACGCCGTCGACCGGTACCAGCATCGCCGACTGCCCCCCGACGGGCCGTTAACGCGGAGCGCACCCGTGGTTTCCAGCCCTGTCCACCCGGCTTTCGACTCAGAGGGAAATGCTGCGGTTGATGACCTTGTCCGCTGTCTCATAGATGGTCTGGTTGTGGGCCCGGGCGTAGCCGCGCAGCAGCGCGAAGGCCGCGCTCATGTCGACATTGGAGGTGTGGGCGATCACGCCCTTGGCCTGTTCGATCAGGATGCGGCTGTTCAAGGCCCGCTGCAGCTGTTCGTTGATCAGGGCGCTTTCCCTGGCGGCGCGTTCCTGCAGCAGGGTTATGGTGGCCACGTCAGCGAAGGCCTGGGCAATCGCGGCGTCATCGGCGGTGAGGGGACCGGCCTCGTGGCCAAAGAGATTCAAGGCGCCGATGGTGCGGCTGCGCAGGCGCATAGGGACGGCGTGCAGGGACCGGAATCCCTGGGATAGCGCAGAGGACTGGAAGAGGGGCCATCGGGAACCCTGCGCCGCGATGTCGTCGATGGCCACCACGGCTCCGGTCCGGTAACAGTCCACGCACGGTCCCGCACCAGCGTCGAGCTGGAGGACTTCCACGAGCTGGCTTTCCTCGCTGGTTGAGGCCATTACCTGGAGGTCTCCGGCCGGATCGACCAGCACAAGTCCTGCGGCGGCGGCGTCGAGAATGCCAACCGATTCATCCACCAGCGTGTGGAGGAGGTCGAAGACGTCGTAGTCCGCCACTAATGTGTCCGCTATCTTGACGAAAGCGGCACTCACGCGTCCTGCGCGGCTTAACATCGCCATATCCGGATTCTACTGCACGCGCCCGTCGCAGCCGCCTCCGGTTGTGAAGTCAAGGCTTCTGCTGACGACCTCCCGGGCGACCTCCCGGACGGTACGGTCATTGGAAAAAGCATGAGCCCGGATCAGCAGAAGTGCGTCCCGCGCCGACGTCCCGGCCTGCGCCAGGACCATTCCCGTGGCCTGGTGCACCTCGCGCCGTGACAGGGGAGAGCCATCCGGCGGGTCGGCAGTGCCGTCTTCGGGTGCGAGGGTCAGGAGCTGGCGCAGCAGGAGCCAGGTTGCGGCGTCGGCGAGCTGCAGGGCTCTGGAATGCTTTGCCGGGCTCAGCCGGCCGGATTCGGTACTGTAAAGCTCCACGACGCCGATATCCAACGCGCCGAGCGCGAGCGGGAAAACGAAGATTGCCGCAACATCCAGCTCCAGCAGGGATTTTGCAAAGACCGGCCAGGCGGCGTGCGGCCCCCTGCGCACATCCGGCAGGAGCACGGGTCCGCGGGTTCGCAGGGCTTCCCAGCGCGGTCCTTCCCCCAAATCGAACTGCAGCTCATCGATCCTTGCCGCCACTGCGTCGCTGGCGCAGACCATTGTCTCCGGGGCCAGGCCGGAGAACACGGAGATGGAGGCCCCTGAGACCGGCAACGACTCAACGAACCCGGTGCAGAGGCCGGCGTCGAGTCCCTGTGCCACCGAGTCCGTGCCATCACCCATGCCGGGAACCCTGCGCGGCTGAACCAATGACGCCGAATCTCCCCGCCGGGGCAGATGGGTGCCGCTCAATCGGCCGGTACAAAATACTGGCCATGGGGTCGCCTCCTCGGCCTGGTCGGAGTGCCAACAATCGCTAGGGAACCACCCAAGTGTTTGTTCAGTCTATGCCTGCTTACCATCGAGCCTGCTGGCGGCATCAGTTCCCCATTTCTGCCATGGCTGTCGCAGCGGCATGGACCTGCCCCGGCGCCCTACCGTCTTGAGTCAAGATCAGATAAACTGCCTGTGTTGCCCTGGACCCCGGTAGCGCCATTACTTGGCGAAATATCCAGGAGGATCCCACCGATGCCAGGCAACCCCATCCTTAGACCCGCGTCCGTACACCCCTTCCACCGTTCCGGGGCCATCACCGATGATCCGCGCCCCGAACGCGGGAAACAGAACGAACAGCAGCTCGGACAAACGGACGACGGCGGGCAGGCACCAGCGCCGCCGGCCCAGGCCCGGCAGCAGGTGCTGGCGGCAGAACTGGCAGACTTCCTGTGGAAACGGCAGGAACCGGGACTTGACCAGCCGCCATTGTCCACCGGCGGCGGCAGTGGTGAGCAAGATTCCGGGATGTGGCGGGATCAGCTGTTGGCAGAGATCGAAGGCCTCGCTGCGACGCTGAAGGAGAAGGTGGCCCGGTACTCGTTGACACAGGCACCACAGCCCGCCGAACAAGCCGCGGGAGCAGCCAGCGAGACCGCCGTGTTGTGGATTCAGGACGCCCTCGAGGATATTGCCGCGACGGCCCTCGGCATCGAGATGGCGTCACGCGAACTGTTCATCCGGGCAGGTTCGAACGGGGAGCAGGATTCGACAAGCGAAACAGCCCACGAACAGACGCCACGGACCGCCGAATGACCGGTCCCACCGGGGCCGAATGGACCGGTCTCGTTGAGTTTCTCGAAGCGCGCATCGCGGAGCAGGAAGCAGCCGTCCGGGAGGGCACCTTCGCGGGCACCGCCGATGTCCCTGAAAGCGATGACCAAGTCTCTTTGGGCCAGCTAATGCTGGACGAGTGCGCCCAGAAGCGGGCAATCATTGCCAGCTGGACGGAAGCTGCCGACGCCGAAGGGATCGCCGACCTCAGCCAAGCCGAAGGAACAATTGCCATCGCCCGAAGGTCGATGCTCACCATTCTCGCGGGCTCCCATCGGGAGCATCCGGATTACGACCGGGCCTGGTCGCCGGCCCTGCCAACAGGAATGCCCGGAGGAGCCGCGAAGGCCTGAGACGCCTAGCGGCTGCTCACCTGACCAAACAGCTTCGCGATTGGTGCGAGCAGGATCGGACGGGCGGCGTACCACCCGGCTACCGTGACGCCGAGGGCGGCCGCGAAGAGCCAGAACCCGACCCAGTTCACCACGTCGGTGCCGCCGAACATGTGGTTCAGGTTCCGCAGCGCTCCGGTCGAGAACACCAGGAACACGTGGATGAGAATGAACAGCACGAAAAACAGCATCGTCGGGAAGTGGAGCGCGCGCGCAACCTCCACCGGGTAGATCCTGCTCAGCGTCTTCGCGTTCTTCGGCCAGAACTCGCTCATGCGCACTCCCGTGATGACCGCGAGCGGGGCCGCAATGAACACCACGATGAAGTACATCAACTGCTGCAGGCTGTTGTAGTTCACCCAGCCGTTCTCAACGGGCCAGTCGAGAGTCATGTACTGCAGCAGCGCGGACAGCGCGTTCGGGAACACCTCCCAGCTGGTCGGTACGATGCGCATCCAGTGGCCGGAGGCAAACAGCAGCACCACAAAGATGAGACCGTTGGCCAGCCATAAAATGTCGAGCGACTGGTGCAGCCAGAGGGTGATGCTGATTTTCTTGCCGCCGCGCTTCGGCGTCCAGAACGCCGGCGGCTTCTGCTGGGTGCGCACCTGATAGCCGGAGCGAATGATGAGCACCATCAGGAAGAGGTTCAGGAAGTGCGTCCACTGCGCCCACCACGGGAATCCCGGCTCGGCGGTCGCGGGCAGGTGGTATTCGCCGGGGTATCTTTCGAGGAACTCCGGCACACCCGGCAGCGTCGTCACACCCCGCGCGGCGAGCACAAGAATCGCTGCGGCGGCCACGGCGCCGACCGCGAGGAGCACGACGCGCCTGATCCACTGGCCCAGGGTGCGCGAACCGTAGAGCCGTGCCTCGGCCCGCGGAGGCACGGGTTTTCCAGCGGCAACGGACTGTGCCACCGGTGCCGGGGCGGCTGTGACGGCGGGTGCACTCGCGGCCGCTGCCGGCTCCACCCTGGTAACGGTCTCCTCCACGCCGGCAGCCGGTGCCTCGGCAACGGTCTCCACCACCACCCGGGCAGCTGGCGCCTCGGTCCCGGCGATGGGTCCGGGAGCTGCCTCCACCGCAGGAGCACCAGCGACCGCCGGAGCTAGCCCCGCCGGCGGCCACGGTTCACCGCCGGGGATCCGGGGCAGCCCGCGACGAAGCGGTGTGGTTCCCGTCGTCAGGGTGGCCGGTGCGGTGGCTGGGGCAGCTACAACCGACGTCGCTGCCGGCACTGCTGCTTGCTCAGCAGCATCTGCAGCAGCCCTTGCCGCCGGCGTCGGTGTGACGCCGGCGGCGGGAGCACCGGACAGAGCCGGCACCTGCACCGAAATCTCGCCCGCCGGCGGCCAAGGCTCGCCGCCCGGCACGCGCGGCAGGCCGCGGCGAAGCTGCCGCACCCCCGCGGCGCCTGCGGTCACGGCAGGGACCGGAGCGGACACCACCGTCGCATCCGCTGCCGTTTCCTCGGACGCGGCAGCAGCAACGGGGACGGGGGCGGAGGGCATTGCGGCCGCTGGTCCGGCGGTGACCGGCCCGGCCCCGGAAACAGGCGCCGAAGGGGCTCCCGCCGTGACAACTCGTGCGGGCGCCTGGCCTGCCGGAGGCCAGGGTTCCCCGCCTTCGACGCGCGGCAGGCCCCGCCGGATCGAGCCAGACAGGGGTGCCATCACTGGTTCTTCCGAGCCTCAAGGGCGCTGATCAGCTGGGGGACAACCTTGAAGAGATCTCCGACCACACCAAAGTCGGCGATCTCGAAGATCGGCGCGTCGCCATCCTTGTTGATGGCGACGATCGTCTTCGCGGTCTGCATCCCCGCCCGGTGCTGAATCGCGCCGGAAATACCCAGCGCGATATACAACTGCGATGACACGGAGACCCCGGTCTGGCCGACCTGATGCGACTGCGGGATGTAGCCCGCATCCACCGCGGCACGCGACGCGCCAATGGCAGCGCCGAGGGTATCGGCGAGCTGTCCAACGAGGGCGAACTGTTCCTCAGACCCGAGGCCGCGGCCACCCGCTACAACCTTCGCCGCGCCACGCAGTTCCGGCCGCGACGTGGCAACGACGGCCTCATCGAACGAGTCGATCCGGGCGGCCGGCTTCCCGGAAGCCGTCACGGCCAGGGTCTCCGACGCTGGCGGCTGAGCCGTGGCACGGGCTTCGATGGCGCCCTGGCGAACCGTAATGACCGGCGGCCCGAACGTGGACGTTGACGTCACATCGTAGGCACCGCCGTAGACGGAGTGGTGGGCCACGATGCCCTCGTCATCACGGGAGACACCGATCGCATCGACGGAAACCGCAGCCCGCGCACGAGCAGCGTAACGGCCGGCCAGGTCGCGCCCGTTCAGAGAATGCGAAATCAGGATCGCTTCCGGCTGCACCAGCTCCACCGCGGCGGCAAGCGCGTCAACGCCCGGCACACCGAGCTCGGAAGGATCCGGAGTCTCCGCGATCAGTATCTGCGCGGCACCCAGGGCTGCGGCCTCCGCGGCGGCGGCGCTGCCTGCCCCGGGTGAGGCGAGTACCAACGCAATGGGCGTGCCAACTGCGGCGGCGGCCCCGAAGAGCCCGGCGGCAGTCTTCTCGAGTTCACCCGAAGCCTGGCTTTCGACGACGACGAGGATCGCGTCACGAGGGAATTCAGTCATGTCGTTATTCCTTAAGCCAGTCGGTTGTCTATAAGGAAGGCAGCGAGCTTCTCGCCGGCGTCGCCCTCGTCAATGATCTTCACGCCCGCCGTGCGCGGCGGCTTCTCTGCAACGGTCAGCATGATCGAACGCGCCGCGTCCGGGTCGTCGGCCGTGATCCCAAGGTCCGCGAGGGTGAGGACCTCGAGGGGCTTCTTCTTCGCCGCCATAATTCCTTTGAAGTTCGGGAAGCGCGGACCGGGAAGCGCCTCGGTAATGGAGATCACCGCAGGCAGGTTCGCTGACACCTTCTGCACGCCGGATTCAACGGGACGGGAGCCGGACACCGCGCCGTCGCTGATCTCTACGGAGCTGAGGCCGGTGGCAAGCGGCACGTCAAGCAATTCTGCAAGCATCGCGGGAATCACGCCGCCGGAACCATCGGTGGAGACGTTGCCGGTGATCACAAGGTCAAACTCGACGCGACGGATCGCTGCCGCGAGGGTTTCCGCCGTAAGCCCGAGATCCGCGCCCCGGAGCGCTTCGTCAGAGACGTGGATGGCGCTTCCCGCGCCCATCGCAAGCCCCTTGCGTATCGTTGCCGTGGCACCCTCGGGAGCGAGGGAAAGGACCACGACCTGTGTGCCCTCGTTCGCGTCGGCGTACGTCAGCGCCAGTTCCAGGGCCCGCTCACCAATCTCATCAATGACCGCCTCGCTGGCTGCGCGGTCGGCGAGGCCTGTAGCAAGGTTCAGTTTGCGGTCCCCATAGGTGTCGGGGACCTCCTTTACGAGGACGATTATCTTCATCGATGGCTCTTCCTGTGGCGGGCGTGTCTCGCTGAAGGAGACATGCCGAACTGGCGCATTTTTCTTGCAGTGCTATCTGCCAGTCTAGGGACGCGATCTCCCGATCAGGACGCCGCTGTGGAGTGCCGCCGACTTTGTGTCAGACGCAGGGGTCGAATTCGGTAGGCTGAGGCCAGCCGTGTCTTCGACACCAACACGGCTACGTCATAGAGCCGCAAGCGGCTGCTTGAAGCATTCCATCGACAAGCCGACAGGGATTATTGATGCATGGGTTGACCCGGTGACTGACTTGGTTCGGTGGGGTCGAGCTTATTTCGCCATGCAGGCGATTGCCGGTTTCTCCTGGTGGGCCGCGGTCTTCGTGGCGCCCGTGGTGCGCCGGGTGACTCTCGGTAATCTCGACCCGGCCGCGGTGGCGGTCTTCGATATTCCACTGTTTGTCGTCGCCTCGGCCGTGGCGGCTTCCGGCGTCAGGGCTGCCGCGGTGGTGGCCACTGTCTGGACAGGCGTCGTCGCCGCCGCACTGGCGGTATATGCCACGATCACCACCGAAGCGGGCTGGGGCGTACTGAGCATGGGGGCGGCCGCCGCAGGTTCGCTGATTGCGCTCTGCCTCGTCCTGCTGGGGCGCGTACCGACCGAGTGGATCGTCCGCGGTCCGTTCGCATTCCGTCCCGCCAGCAGCCGCCGGACCGCGGCAGCCCACGTGGCTTCGACATTTGGGCAAATCGTCCTCTTCTGGGGGTTCTTCCTGGTGGTGATTCCGGCCGCCTTGGCGTTTCTCCAACAGCGGTGGGCGGTGACGCTCCCGTTTCCGTGGGTTGCAGGTCCTGTCGGTGTCACGGTTCTCGTGCTCGCCAGTGCCCTTGGCGTCTGGTCGGCCGTAGTGATGTCGACGCTGGGAGCCGGCACGCCGTTGCCGTCGGCGATGCCCAATCGTCTGGTCATCGCAGGGCCATATCGCTGGATTCGTAATCCGATGGCTGTCGCGGGCATTGTCCAGGGCGCCGCGATCGGACTCATCCTGCAGTCATGGCTCGTCGTCGCCTACGCGGTCGCGGGCTCGCTGGTGTGGAACTACGCCGTCAGACCGCTTGAGGAAACTGACCTCAAGGAACGGTTCGGCGAAGAATTCCGGCACTACCGCAACACGGTGCGCTGCTGGATCCCTCAACTATCAACGAGCCAGCGCTCTCCGATACGTTGGCGGGCGCGTGGGCCAACTTCCTAGCCTGCCGTGGGCTCAGGGTCTGCGCAGGAACTCCCTCACTGTGGGGTGAGAACGCCTCGTCCCGCTCCGATTCGATCAGGAGTACCGGCGCCGTCAGGGCTGTGAGGGCGGGTGCCCCCGGTGCTCCCGTGGCCGGCAGATGCGCGAAGTCGTTCATATCCCGCAGGGCGGACAGCAGGTCCGCTTTCCCCAGCCGGCTGAGGATGTCCGTGAGCAGCGTGTTCCAGAAAGCAGCGTCGTCCTGCGAGCCCGGGACAAACCATCGGCGCCAGGTCCAGCCGGTCAACGAACGCACGGCTTTTTCCGGAAGGACGGCGAGGACGCGGAGCAGGAGCGGAAGTAACGGAAGCGGCGCCGCGGCGGGGCCTCCGGTGTTCGCGAGCACAAGGCTCCGCACACGTTCGGGGTGCCGGCGGGCGAACGTCTGGGCCACGAAGCCGCCGAAGGAGGAGCCCAGCACATCCGCCTGCCTGACGCCCTCGGCGTCCAGGATCGCCGCCAGGCCGTCCGCGAGCCCGGCGAGGCCGCCGGACGGCCGGGGGTCCGCGTCTGGTTTACTGGTCCGTATGATCAGGGATGCCAGGGCAGGGGACCTGTCGAAGCTGCGCGGCATCGAAGCCGCCGCGGGCGAGGCATTCCGGCACATCGGCATGTCAGCGATCGCGGACGATCCGCCGCCGGCCCTGGATGCCCTGGCCGTCTACCAGCAGGGCGGCAGAGCCTGGGTGGCCACCGATGCCGCGGACGATCCGATCGCCTACCTTCTGCTCGACGTCGTCGACCGGTTCGCGCACATCGAGCAGGTGACTGTCCACCCCCGATATGCCCGCCGCGGTATTGGCCGGTTGCTCGTCGAGGAAGCGGCCCGCTGGGCCGGAGCCCGCGGACTGTACGGACTGACCCTGACGACCTTTGAAGAAGTCCCCTGGAATGCCCCCTATTACCGGCGCCTCGGTTTCCAGGAGCTGCCCGAATCCCAATGGTCGGAAGGCATCCGGCAAATCGTGCAGTCCGAACGTGAGCACGGTCTGGCGGTCTGGCCACGCGTTGTTATGAAGAAGGCGGGCACGTCCAGCGGCAGGTCGGCCGTCCCCAGCAGCGAATCTCCGAGATGAAACTGAGTATCTATTGACGTGATACTCAGTTTCACTGTAGAACGGTGGGATGGTTCTTGACAATGTCGTTAAAACTGCCACGCTCGCAGGGGCCGGCACAGCTGCCTCCGAAGGCCCCGCAAGGTCGGCCAGCGCGTCCGCGGAGGCTCTCCTGGCTGCAGAACGCCACGGTCCGCAGGGCGCGCCCGGCGCAGTCCCGCGCCCGGTCCGAAGCGTTGGAGTCATTGGGGCCGGGCTCATGGCTAGTCAGCTCGCCCTGCTCTTCGCCAGGCAGCTTGGGGTTCCTGTGCAGCTTCAGGGCGGCCTCACACCGATGCTTGACCTCAGCGGCGCCTCCCGGCGCGTGTGGGGAAAGGAATTCCACCCCGGCCCCGGCTTTACCGAATAGCCATCGCGCGCGGACCGTCCAAGAAGCGCCGCACCTCGCCCTGTTCCTCAATTCCTCCGCTAAGGATGCAAGCCATGCCCGACTATGACGTCTCCGAACCGCTCGATACCGACTACTACTCCGTCTTTGCGAATATTCCTGCTCCCGACCGCGAAGTCTGGGACCGCGCCAGGGCCTTCACGGCGGAGGCAATGCCGCAGATGAACGACTACTGGGAGCGCGCCGAGTTCCCCGCCCACCTGGCGAAGCGGATGGGCAGCCTGAACCTGCTGGCCGACGGCATCGAGGTCCCGGGCCTGGACCTGATGTCGCCGCTGGGCGCCGGACTGGTCAACATGGAAGTCTCCCGCGGGGACGGTTCGCTCGGTACCGTGATCGCAGTCCAGGGCGGCCTCGCCATGCGCTCTATTGCATTCTTCGGGTCCGAAGCCCAGCGCGAGACCTGGCTGGGTCCGCTGGGCCGTGGCGAAAAGCTCGGCGCCTTCGCCCTGACGGAACCGGACCACGGTTCGGACTCCGTGGCACTGGAAACCACCGCCACCCTCGACGGCGGGGAGTACGTCCTCAACGGCGAGAAGAAGTGGATCGGCAACGGCGCGGCGGGGGATGTCTCCGTGGTCTGGGCACGCGATGACGCCGGGGATGTCCGCGGCTTCCTTGTGGAGCAGGACCGGGAGGGGTACGAGGCTGAGACCATCACCGGAAAGGCGTCGCTCCGCGCGATACACCAGGCCCGGATCCGGCTCAACAATGTCCGCATCCCCAAGGCCAATCTGCTCCCCGGCGCGCGCACGTTCAAGGACACTTCAAAGGTCCTGGTGGCGACGCGGCTGGGTGTGGCCTGGTCGGCCCTTGGCCATGCCACCGCCGTCTACGAAGCCGCGCTGAACTATGCCACACAGCGCACACAGTTCGGCAAGCCGCTCGCGAAGTTCCAGCTGGTCCAGGAACGGCTGACCTACATGCTTTCGGAGCTGACCAGCATGCAGCTGCATTGTGTCCATCTGGCGGGTCTTGATGCGGCCGGCCTGATGCGCCCCACGCAGGCCGCGATGGCGAAGTACCACAACACCCGCAAGGCCCGCGAGCTGGCATCCATTGCCCGCGATATGTTGGGCGGCAACGGCATCCTTCTGGAAAACCACGTGATCCGGCACCTGCTGGACATCGAATCCATCCATACCTATGAAGGCACGCAAAGCATTCAGACCCTATTGATCGGCCGCGATGTCACCGGACAAAGCGCCTTCGCCTAAAGGACCCGCCATGACCACCATCGAGCGTCCCAACGAAACCCCGCTGAGCCCCCTGCGGTTCCTCCAGCGCTCCGCCGAGGTCTTTGGACACAAGACGGCGATCATCCACGGCGACCGCTCCTACACGTACTCGGACTTCGCCGCCGAAGCCCAACAGCTGGCCAAGGCGATCAGGAGCAGGATCCAGCCAGGCGACCGAGTGGCCTTCCTGTGTCCCAATGTGCCTGAACTGCTGATTGCCCACTACGCCGTTCCACTCGCCGGGGGCGTCCTGGTGGCCCTGAATACGCGGATGACCGCCCGGGAACTCCAGTACATCCTGGAGCACTCCGAAGCCAGGCTGCTGTTTGCCGATTCGGAACTGCTCGGCACCGTGGCGGGACTGGACCTTGGCCTGACGCAGGTGGCCGGCGTGATCGAAGTGCCCGACAGCACCATCCCCGATCCGGAGGTTCCGGCGGGGCTCAGCACCACCCGCTATGCGGATTTCCTCGCGGGACCGGACAGCGGGGACGCAGATCTCCCGTGGGGGGTCCAGGACGAACGCGCCCCCATCACGCTGAACTACACCTCAGGGACAACGGGCAAGCCCAAGGGCGTGCTGTATTCACATCGCGGGGCGTACCTGAACTCGCTCGGGGAAACCATCCACAACCAGTTCACCGGCGACACCCGCTATCTGTGGACTCTTCCGATGTTCCACTGCAACGGCTGGTGTACGACGTGGGCAGTGACCGCCGTGGCGGGTGTCCATATCTGCCTGCGTGCCGTGCGCGCGGATGCAGTCTGGGACGCCATTGACACCCTCGGCGCCACCAACCTCTGCGGCGCACCCACGGTGTGCAGCATCATTGCCGGCGCGCCCCAGGCGCACGAGCTGACGGCACCGCTGCTGATCACGACGGCGGGCGCCCCGCCCTCGCCCGCGATCATCACTTCCCTGGACTCACTCGGGATCACCGTGGTGCACGTCTACGGGCTCACCGAGGTGTACGGCCCCTACACGATCTGCGAGTACCAGTCCGAGTGGGATGAGCTGTCCCCGCAGGAACGGGCCGTAAAAATCTCACGGCAGGGGGTGGGGATGCTCCAGGCCGAGACGGCGCGCATCGTGGACCTGGACATGCTCGACGTCCCGGCGGACGGCACCACGCTGGGTGAAATCGTGCTGCGGGGCAACAACGTGATGCTCGGATACTTCAAGGACCCCGAGGCCACGGCCGAGGCCTTCGCCGGTGGCTGGTTCCACACCGGAGACCTCGGCGTGATGCATCCGGACGGCTACATCCAGCTCAAGGACCGGGCCAAGGACATCATCATCTCCGGCGGAGAGAACATCTCCACCATTGAAGTCGAGCAGGCCATCAGCAGCCACCCTGCCGTGCTGAACGTGGCCGTGATCGGCGTCCCGCACGAGAAATGGGGCGAACGTCCGGTTGCCTTTGTCATCCGCAGCAGCGCCAGCCCGGTCACCGCCGAGGAAATCCGCGCGCACGTCCAGGGTCTGCTCTCCGGATTCAAGGTGCCGGACCGAATCCTCTTCCCCGACGAACTCCCGCACAACTCCACCGGCAAGGTCCTGAAATCCCAGCTGCGCGCCCTGGGCGTCAGCGCCGTAGCGCTCAGCCAGGAAGCCGCGAAATGAGCGGCCAGGCCGCCGTCGCACTCTGCCGCGGCGGTCAGGGCGACGCGCTGTTACTGTACCGGGATGGCATCAGTGGCTAGTTTCCGTTCCGAGGTGGCCGAGGCCGCACTGGATCTGTTCACGGACAACGGCTACGACCCGACCAGCGTGGACGATATTGCCCTGGCGACCGGGATCTCCCGAAGCACCTTCTTCCGCCAGTTCCGCGCCAAGGAAGACGTGATCTTCGCAGACCACGAGGCCTTGCTCGATGAGCTGGGCAGCTATCTGGCCGCGAGCCATCCCGATCCGTGGGAAGCAGTGTGCGAGGCCGCGGCCCTCGTCTTTGGGAAGTTCGCTGAACGCCGGAAGATAGCGCAAAAGCGTTACCATGTGGTGCAGGCGGTGCCCGCGCTCCGGGACCGGGAAACGATCATGGTATCCCGCTATGAGCGGCTTTTCTCCGACTACCTCCGGCAGGCACTCCCGGGCCTGGCGGCACTTGATGCGATCCGGTTCGCGGCGGCCGTGACGTCCACGCACAACTATGTGCTGCGCGAGATGATGCTGGATTCCCCCCGCGGATCCCTCCGGAACTTAGAACACGAACTGCTGGCGGTTCGCCGCATCTTCGGCGTCCTGTCACCGGGCGACCCGTCCGTTGCCCCGGCCGAGGATGACCTCGTGGTGGCTGTTTTCCCCCGCTCCACACCCGCCGCTGAAGTGGCGCGCCGCATCCAGGACACGCTCGACGGGCGCTCCGTCTAGCCACCACATCCGGCATCGGCCGACACGAATAGAGTCCCACCATGCGAAAGATACGCAGCTGATCGCTAGTTGTCTGTCAGGAGTCTCGCGTAGTTCGCCATCGAGCGCTGATACCGGGGCAAATGGGGAATGAGTGCCTCGAGCGCGACGCGCAGGGCCTCATCATGACGGCCGGCGTCTCGTAGGGCCAGGGCCCGCACGGCGCTGGGTGCCCCGCCCAACGCATGGGGATCGGCGTGGGCGAGGATCTTTAGGGCTTCTGCCGTGTGCCCGAGGGCACGCTGAGAGCTGGCCATCTGGACATAGGTTCGTGTCTGCCTGGTGGGGTCGAGCCCGGCAGCGAGCCCGGACTCGTAGAAGGAGACGGCGTCCGGCGTCCGTCCGGTTGAATCGCGGATGCAGGCGCGTTCGAAATCTGCGCGTCCGTCGGTTGCGGGTGATGCGGCAGCGAGTTCGTCCAGTTCGTCGATGATTTCTTCGCCGCCGGTCGGTGACGCCGCGAAGGCCGCCCAGAAAGCCGCTATGCGGCGCTCCCACTCGTCAAGTGTCATGGGCCGATCCTACGTGAGCTCAGGTGCTCACTTGCGCTCCGCCGGAGCCGACGCCGTCGCGGGCCTTCCGGGGTTGTACCGTGGGGCCGATGACTATATCTGAATTTCTCACGGCGTACGACCAGCAGCTCCGGACGGATGCTGAGACCCCCAGCGCGGTCGCCGTCCAGCGTCTGGGTCCGTTGCGGCTTGTCACCTTTGCCGGCGGCCGCGGTTTCGTGACCTATCAGGACCTCGGTGGGGCCGGCGCGGAGACAATCGCGGAATGGGTGGCGGAAACGCTGGCGTTCTACCGGGCGGATCCGGCAGTCGTGCGGGTCGAGTGGAAGACCCGCGGCCACGATTATGCGCCCGGACTTCGTGAGGCGCTGTTCCACAACGGATTTGAGCCTGAAGAGAGCGAATCGATCATGATCGGTCCGGCCGGCGCGTTGGCTGTCGATGTGAAACTCCCGCCCGGCGTCAGCCTGCGGAGAGTGACCGAAGAACCCGACATCCGCGCCATGAGCGCCATGCAGGACAGGGTCTTTGGCAGTCCCGTCTCCGACGACAACGCTGAAGCGCTCCTGCGGCGGGTGGCATCCGACGACGGGATGCAACTCTGGGTCGCCGAGCACCAGGGGCTGATCGTCAGCGCGGGCCGGCTGGAACCGGTTCCGGACACGGAATTCGCCGGCATCTGGGGCGGGGCGACCCTCAAAGAATGGCGCGGCCAGGGGATCTACCGTGCTCTGACCTCCGCCCGTGCCCGGGCTGCGATGGCGCTGGGCAAGAGCTTCATCCACAGCGACTCAACGGAGTATTCGCGACCGATCCTGGAACGCTACGGTCTGCTCCGGGTGTCAACGACGACTCCGTATTGCTGGCGCCGCTAGGGTCCGAAACGGCGGTGGTGTCACCTTGGCCAGTTCGCCGGCATGGCGCTTCATGGCCCAGGGTTGGATCATCGGGGCCGAAGGCTTCTCCCCGGCGAACAGCCTTCCCCCGTTATCGGGAATTGTCCTGATTCTCGTGTGGTCCGTGTGGCTGCTCGTCAGTGCCTTGTTCGGGAAGGATCCGCCGTCGCGCGACAGGGCGCAGGCTTAGGGGACGACGGCGGCGCCAGCGATGCCCCGGCGGCTGGGACGGAACTCTTTCGGCGCCCGCCGCGCCGTGGCAGACTGCGGCCATGAGTATCGAGCAAGGGTGGCCGAAGTTGAAGCCCTCGACGCGGGATTGGCTGATCGCAAACAACGGCGACGCGGTGCCGGCGGAGGTGCTTCGTGAGATCGAGGAGGCTGGCGGATCCGCCGCTTCCGGCGCCTGGTGGGTGGGTGAGCGCGGGCCCGCCGGCTTCTATTTCCCGGACGAGGCCGTCGACTGGATTGAGGCCGTCGCAAACGGTGAGACCCCCGCCGGCCGCTGACGTTCGCGGAATGAGTTTCCGCGTCAACCCACAAAGTGCCCCCAAGGCTGAATGGCGGGGGCACTTTGTGGAGGCCGGCACGGCCAATGCTGTCGGGTCGTTTCGGGCTGCCTAGTGCGTCAGGTCCTTGCCCTTGGTCTCCGGGATGGTGAAGACGAACAGCACGCTGACCAGCAGCAGGGCCACGGCATAGACGTTGAATACGTTGGCCAGGCCGATGGTCCCGAGCCAGGTCTGCAGGTACGGGGCGGTCCCGCCGAAGACGGCCACGCAGATGGAGTACGGGACGCCGACGCCGATGGTCCGGATGCTCGTTGGGAACAGCTCCGCGTAGACGGCGGGAACGATCGCTGCGCTGGCGGCAATGAAGATCAGCATGACGGACATGGCCACGGCCAGCTGCCAGGCCGAATCCTTGAGCAGCCAGGTCATCGGGAAGTGCATGACGGCGGCTCCGGCCGCACCGGTCCAGAGCACCTTCTTGCGGCCGATCCTGTCGGACAGTCTGCCCCAGAACGGCAGGACGGCGATGAACACGATGTTGGCAACGACACTGGCCCAGAGGGTTTCACCGCGGTCGATCTTCAGCGTCGTCGCCGCGTAGCTCGGGGCCACGACCCCCCAGATGTAGTAGATCACCGTGAGGCCAACGGTCAGCCCGATGACCTGGAGGGCCTGTTTGCGGTACTGCACGATCTGCGGCCAGATCGGGGCGCGCTTCTCGGAGGCCGTCTCGCCTTCGAAGGTCTCGGACTCGTGCAGCTTGGAGCGCATGATCAGCGCGTAGAGTCCCATGACGGCACCGACCAGGAACGGGATGCGCCAGCCCCAGTCATTCATGGCCTGGGTGCTGAGGGTCATGTTGAGGACGGCGCCCAGCAGCGTGCCGGCCAGGATTCCTACCGTGCCCGAGGCGTAGATCAGCGTGGCCCACAGGCCGCGCTTCTCTTTTGGGGCGACTTCGGAGAGGTACGTCTGCGATGACGGCAGCTCACCGCCGTGGGCCAGGCCCTGGATGAGCCGGGCCACCAGCAGCATCACCGAGGCCCAGACGCCGATGGTGGCGAAGGACGGTGCGACGCCGATCATGAGGCTGCCCAGCGACGCGAGGCCGACGGCGAGCGTCATGGACGTCTTGCGGCCGATCCGGTCGCCGATCCAGCCGAAGAGGAAGCCTCCGACCGGACGTGCCACGAAGCCGACGGCGAAGATCGCCAGCGTGGCCAGCACCGCCGAGGCAGGATCGGCCTTGCTGAACAGCTGGCTGGCGATAAACGGTGTGAACGTGGCGTAGATCGCCCAGTCGTACCATTCGACGGCGTTCCCGATGCCCGTCCCGAGGAGGGTCTTCCGCGTGGCGGCCCGGCTGGAGAGCCGGGGGTTGGTGATGGTGGTCATGTTGTCTCCGAGATGTAGGGCTAGGAAGCGGCGGGCGTGGGGGTGCCGGCGGACGCCAGGGCGGCGATCCGGGCAATGGCGAGCTCGGCGTAGAGCGCCGCGCCGTCGGCGAGGACGCCGTCGTCGAACGTGGCGTACGGGGAGTGGTTGAAAGCGGTTTCGGTGTGGTCCGCGTCCGGGGCGACGGCGCTGAGCCCGATGAACGTGCCCGGCACCTCTGCCATCACCCGGGAGAAGTCCTCGGAGCCGCTGAGCGGGGTGGCCCAGCGGGTCAGCCGGGATTCACCGAAGAGGTTCTGGATGGTTTTCTCCGCCGTGAGGGTCTCGTTTTCGTCCGTGATGCTCAGCGGGTATTCCCCGCGGTATTCGACCTCCACCTCCAGGCCGTGGGCATGGGCGATGCCCTTGACGAGCATGGGAACCGCGGACATCATCCGTTCGCGGGAGGCGTGCGAGAATGTCCGGACGGTCGCCTCGATGCGCGCCGATTCGGGGATCACGTTCCGGGCGGTGCCCGCGTGCAGGACGCCGACGGTCAGCACGACCGGGTCGAACATGTTGAACTGCCGCGTGATCATGACCTGCAGCGCGGTCACTATCTCGGCGGCCGCGGTGACGGGGTCCTTGGCCGCGTGCGGGGCGGAGCCGTGGCCGCCGGCGCCCAGGACCGTGATGAACAGCCCGTCCGAGGCGCTCAGCATCACGCCCGGCTTCGTGGCGAACTGGCCGTACGGCTCCAGCGAGGAGAAGACGTGCATGCCGTAGGCGGCGTCCGCGCGCCGGCCCGCGGCGTCGAGCACCCCTTCGCGGATCATGTGCCCGGCGCCGTCGTAGCCCTCCTCGCCCGGCTGGAACATCAGGACGACGTCGCCGGCCAGCTGCCCGCGCCGTTCGGCCAGCAGGGTGGCGGCCCCGGCCAGCATCGAGGTGTGGAGATCGTGCCCGCAGGCGTGCATGGCGCCGTCGACCCGGGAGGAGAAGCCGACGCCGGTGCGCTCCTGGACGGGAAGGCCGTCCATGTCCGCGCGCAGCAGGACAACAGGTTTGTCGGCCGACGTGTGCGGTGCGCCGCCGCGCAGGACCGCGGTGACCGACGTCGTGCTCCCGCCGAGGGTGATTTCGTACGGGAGGCCGTCGAGGGCCTTGAGGACTTTCTCCTGGGTGCGGGGGAGTGCCAGGCCGATCTCCGGCTCCTGGTGCAACTCGTGGCGCAGCCGGGTGATCTGGCTGTGCAGTTCCCTGGCATCGGCGGTGACCGACATATGTTCCCTCTTCCGAAACGGTTGGTAAGTACTAGCCCCCATTGTGGAGTGACTGGAGTCACATGCCGGTGAATGGCTGGAAAAATGCAAGAATATGATGGTTAAAGCAGGAATCATGCATCGATGGCGGAGGTCCCGTGGGCATCAGTGAGGAAGACCTTCAGCTGATCAACGCGCTGCAGATCGCGCCGAGGATCAGCTGGTCGGACGCCGCCGGCATTCTGGGCGCCCACGCCACCACGCTGGCGGCCCGCTGGGACCGGCTCAAGGCCTCCGGCACCGCCTGGAGTACGGCCCACCTGATGGGCGATCCGAAGCAGATGTGTCTTGCGCTCGTGGACGTGGACTGCGACATGGAGCTCCGCGCCGAGGTGACGGCAGCCCTGGCGGCCATCCCGGAGGTGGTCACGGTGGAGGAGGCGGCCAGCAACCGTGACCTCATGCTGACGGTCATCACGCCCACCCTGGCCGACTTCAGCGGCCACGTGATGCCGCAGTTCCGGAGGGTCCCGGGTCTCATCAAGTACCAGACGTCGCTGTGCACGCGGCTGCATTCGGGCGGGTACGCGTGGCGGCTGAATGTCCTTGACAAGTCGCAGAAGGCCGCGCTCCAGGGGCTGGCGGGGCCCGAGGCCTCCGGCGTGGCCCCGGGCGGGAACCAGGGTGCGCCGCTGCCGCCGAGCCACCTGGACCTGATCCCGTTCCTGGCCCGGGACGGCCGTGCAGCGGCCGCGGACATCGCCCGAGAGCTGGGACGCAGTCCGGCCACGGTCCAGCGGCAGCTCAACCGGGTACTCGCCAGCAAGGTCCTCTCGTTCCGGTGCGAAATCGCGCAGAAATACTCGGGATATCCGGTGACCTGCCAGTGGTTCGCCAACGTCCCGCCCGGCGAGCATGAGGCCGCCGCGGCGGAGCTGCGCAGCTTCCGCAACACCCGGCTCAGTGCCTCCACCACAGGCCGCACCAACTTCGTCATCCTGATGTGGCTGCATTCCCTGGCCGACGTGATGAACGCCGAACAGGCCCTGCAGCTAAGGATCCCCGGAATCCAGCTCGTGGAGAGCGTGGTGGTGCTCAACGCCGCCAAGCGGGTCGGCTGGATGCTGAACCCGGATTCGACGGCGACCGGCGCCGTCGTCGTGCCCGCGGCGGAGTTGGCACCGACGGCGTGAGGGCCGGGGCGGAGGCCACATTACGGGGCGCCTAGTTCTTCTTCCAGTGCTTGGGCCACTTCATGTTCATTAGCAGCAAGCCCAGCAGGAGCGCGTCCACCGTCATGATGGCGCCCATGAGGTAGGCCCAGCCGATCATCATTGGGTGCCCCCTGCCGGCCGGCAGCCCGAAGTGTGGGGGTGGACCGGAATGCCCATGACAATCTCCTGACCTGGTAGCCCCCCAGACACTCGATAGTCGTCCCAGTGTGCCACGGCGGCGCCCTCGAGGGAACGGCAAAGCTAGGGGTCTCCGCAGCGCCCGCGGACGGTGCTGGAAGGCTCAGCGCGCGGTGGGAGGCCCAGCCTTGATGATGTCCACGATCTTGGAAAATCCCAGCCGCTCGGCGTTCTCCAACGCCGTTCGCCCCTGCGGGTCCGGGATCGTGGGGTCCGCGCCGGCGGCGAGGAGTTGCGCCACCACGTCCTGTTGACTGGGGCCTCCGCTGGCCACGGCGGCGCCGTTGGCGAGTGTCAGCCGCAGGACCTCGTTGAATCCTTCAGCCCCGGCGTAGAGGAACGCTGAATCCTGGATCGGGTCCTTGGCGTTGACGTCGCCGCCGGCCCGGATCAGCTCCGCCACCCGACCGGCGTCGTTGGCCTTGGCAGCCTGGACAAGGCGCCGGTCCAGTGCCGCCTGAGCCTCCCCGGGAACTGCCCCGTCCGTCGGGGACTCGAGCCGGAGAGGACGTTCGGTTCCCGCGCCACAGGACGTCAGCCCGAGCACCGCTGCCCCGATCAAGACAAGATTCCGGATCCCGGCCAAGGTGACGGCTACTTGGCTGTGGCCGGCGCGGCACCGGCGACGGATTCCGCCCCGGCTGCGGCGCAGGCTTCGTCGAGCATGCCGTCGGGGGCGCCGCCGACGCCGATGCCCGCCACGGACACCCCGTTGACCTTCAGCGGGACCCCGCCTGCCAGGAAGAGCGTGCCGGGGAGGTCAGCGATGCTCGGCCCGTTTCCGTTGATCCGTTTGGACAACTCACTGGTAGGCGTTCCGAAGGCCGCGGCGGTGTAGGCCTTTTGCCGGGCCGCCTCGATGGTGTGTTCGGCGGCGTTGTCGCCGCGGAGAAGGGCCTGTACGGTCCCGAAGCGGTCGACCAGTGCCACCGTCACGAACGGCAGCTTGTCGGCCTGGCATTTCCCGAGGGCGGCCTGGACGGCGGCAGCGGAAGCACCCACGCTGATGCGGTTCTGGGCGATAACGTTCTCCGGGGCCGGATGGATGTCTGCCGCCGGGACGGCGAGGCTGGCCGCGGCCGGGGTGGGCCCGGTGTTGGCGGCGGCCGTCAGCCCGCCGGTCAGGAGCAAGGCGCCCGTGGCAGCGGCGGCAGTGATGATCTTGTTGGACTTTTTCATGGTTTCTCCTTGGAGTGCGGTCTCGGGGCTTGCTCCAGGCTGATGGCCCGGCCCCGAATCCATCTTTTCCGCTCCCGTGCGGGTCGGCATCGGGCCTTCGTCTGGCGCTTCCTCCCCTGTAAGGGCAGCAGTATCAGCCAAATGGCTGAGGCGGCGCCACGGCGCGCGCCCTAGCATGGTGGGTAGTACTCCATCCACCGGAACCGGATCCCATGCCTGACTTACCAGCCTCCCCGCCGGAGCCCTCGCAGCGCGACAATGCCACCGGAAGGGGGACCCTTGGCCGGATCGACGCAGTCGTCCATCTTGGTTTTGCCGTGCTCCTGGTGGCGTCCGCGGTCCGCTACATGATGCGGCACAGCCCCGCGGATAACTTGGGGGTTCTGGCACTCGCCGCGGCGGTCTGTACGCTCTACGCGCTGATCGCCGTGCTCTCGCAGCGGCGGCGGCCGTGGGCGGTGTGGATGTTCGTCCTGGTAGTGCTCTGGGCCGTGCTGGTGATTGTGGCACCGAGCTTTGCCTGGTGCTCGTTCGCGCTGTTCTTCCTGTGCCGCACGGGCTTCACCGGGTGGGTCGCCTACCTCGCCGGCGGCGCGACGGCGGCCGCGACGGCGTTCGGACTCTTCCGGCTTGGCGGCGGCACCGACGTCGCCATGCTCCTCGGTCCCTTGGCGGTCGGCGTCATGCTGACACTGATCCATGACCGCATCGAGCACGACGCGGAGGAGCAGCGCCGGCTCCATGCGGCGGTGTCGCTGGCGCAGGGTCAACTGGCGGCCACCGAGCGCAGGGCGGGGAGCATCGAGGAACGTGCGCGGGTTTCCCGGGAGATTCATGACACCGTGACCCAGGGCCTGGCCAGCAGCCTCCTGCTCTTGGAGGCGGCCCACCGGTCCTGGCCCACCCCGGCCGCACGTGAGGACGTCCGCTCCGCCAGCGGTGTGCTGCGTCAGAACCTGGCCGAAACCCGCAGCCTGGTCCACGACCTCGCTTCCCCTGGGCTGGAAACGGCGCCACTGCCGGAGGCCATATTCAAAGCGGCATCGCAGTACCTGCCGGGTGTGCACCTGCTGGTCACCGGCGAGCCCCGTCCCGTTCCCGCCGACACCCGGCACGCCCTGCTGCGGGTGGTCCAAAGCGCGGCCGCCAACACGGCGCTGCATGCGTCCGCGGCCAACGCAACGGTAACGCTGGGCTTCCTCCCGGGCTTCGTCACACTGGATGTGTTCGACGACGGCGCGGGCTTCGATCCGTCGTCGCTGGCGCCACCGTCGGACGCTGGAGGCTACGGACTGCGCGCCATGCGCCAGCGGGTCGAACAACTCGGCGGGGTATTCTCGGTGGAAAGCAGCCCCGGTGGCGGGACGGTTGTGGCCGCGGAACTGCCGACCAGGAAGAAACTGTGAAGACCATAACCGTGCTGCTGGCCGATGACCACATGGTGGTCCGTAGCGGGCTCAAGGCGCTGCTGGGGACCCAGCCCGGCATTGAGGTGGTGGCCGAGGCCGCCTCGGGTGAGGAGGCTCTCGCCCTGGCGGGGCAGCACGGCCCGGCTGTGGTGATGATGGATCTCGCCATGGGTGCCGGAATGGACGGCATCGAGGCCATCAAGCAGCTGCGGCAGCGCAACAGCGGGCAGGCGATCCTCGTGTTCACCACCTATGACTCCGACGCCGACATCGTGCGCGCAGTCGACGCCGGGGCGATGGGCTATCTCCTCAAGGACGCCTCCCCCGAGGAGATCTTCGCAGCTGTCCGCGGCGCAGTCCAAGGCCAGAGCGTGATGAGCGCACCGGTAGCCTCCCGGCTCTTCCAGCAACTGCGCAACCCCGACGCCATCCTGACCCCGCGCGAGGCCGAGCTGCTGAGCCTCCTGACCGAAGGACTCAGCAACCGCGAACTCGGCCAGCGGCTGTTCATTTCCGAGGCAACGGTGAAGACGCACCTGGCACATATCTACGCGAAACTCGGGGTCGAAACCCGTTCCGCGGCGATCGCCACCGCCATCCGCCGCGAGGGCATGCGCTAGGGGCCGTTGCCCGTAATCCCCGCCCAGGCTTCGTAGCCTTGGGCTTTGTCGATCATCTTCCGTGGGCTATTGCCTTCCTGCGCCAGCCAGAGGACGTTGGAGTCCCTCGTAGCGTGGTCAACGAGACCTGTGCGGACGGGGTCTCCCCGGCGCCGGATTTCCACTGTTGCACCGATGAGGCGAGCCCAGTCGTCATGACGGGTGATCAAGTTCGTTCCTTTCAGAGTGGTCTTGCTACCAGCCGCGCTGGGCGAGGCGGTGCGGCTCGGGGATCTCGTCCACGTTGATGCCGACCATGGCCTCGCCCAGGCCGCGGAGGCCTTGGCGATCTCGTCAAGGGTGAGTCGGCCCGCGCACCTCCCGGCTAACGCGTGATCAGTACAGGAAAATCGGCAGCCAGTCGCGGTTGTGCGCGTGCACCAGGGCGAGGAACAGCACGAAGTCGAAGGTCAGGTGCACGGTCACGACATAGGTGAAGGACTTCGTCAGCTTGAAGGTGTAGCCCTGCAGCAGCGCGAACGGGAACGTCAGCAGCGGCCCCCAGGCCTGGTAGCCGATCTCCCACAGAAAGGACGAGAAGATCACGGCCTGCAGGACGTTGGCCTGCCAGTCCGGAAAGTGTTGCCGCAGCAGGGTGAACGTGGTGCAGATGAAGAACAGCTCATCCCAAATCCCAACGGCGTTCACTCCGAGAAAGAGCTTCCAGAAGATGGCCGGATCGGAGGCGTCCGGCCAGTTTTGGTAGACCCCGGTGCGGATCAGGTAGACGGGCAGAATGAAGCAGCCGAGCAGGACCACGCCGATCAGGTACAACCTGGCGGTCAACGGCCATTTTCGGCCGGTGTTTACCGGAAATTTGATGATGTCCTCGCGGTAGACGACCCGCGACACCAGCCACGGCACCAGCACAGCCATGGCGAGGGCGCCGCCCATAAGGACCATGTGCTGCGTGCTCAAGTCAGCGTCCAGCGGAACCATGCTGATAATGACCATCCCCGCCGCAATCAGCGTGAGATGCCGCATCAGTTCACGGTCAATGAAAGCCGCCGTGGCCAGACCCGCGGCAAGTGTGCCGTAGCCAAGGTCATTCTCCGCGCCAAACAGCAGCACTCCGGACGCCGAGACAAGCCCCGCCGGCATCAGCTTCCAGCTGAGCGCCGTGCGTTGACCTTCTCTAGAGATCGATGTCACTCCACCAGCATGCCAGTGCCGTCGGTGGCGCGGAACGGTTAAGGGCCAGGTGGGCACCTCGGGCCATGGGCGGCTGAGTCACGTTTCACCCCGGAAGTACAACGGCGGCACGCCCAAGGGTAGATCGGCCCTACCGACAGGCTGGCGGCCGGGCCGATAATCGGGGGTATCCACCCCTTGCAGACTATGGAGGCGATCGACGTGTCGGTTTACACGCTGGGAATCTGGTTGGTGCATCCGGGCCGCGAGAATGATTTCGTTCAGGCCTGGCGGGATCTGGCCCGGAAAACCCAGGAAGACTTCCCGCACGCGAAGGCCGTGCTGATGCATGACCACGCCGTCCGGAACCGGTTCGTCAGCACCGGGCCGTGGGAGTCCCTGGAACAGGCCGAGCAGTGGCGCGCGTCCGAGGTGTTCAAGCAGAGCATGGCAGGCATGCGCGAGATGCTGGAGCATTTCGAGGCACGCACCCTGGATGAGGCGGCCAGCATCGGCTGGGACTCGCCCTAGCCGTCCGGTATCCGAAGTGACCGCGGCCCCCGTCAGATCAGTCCTGCCGCGGTTTGGCGTGGAACAGTGGGCGGCAGTCGGTGCAGACGTCGACGTCATCATCCGGCGATCCGCTGCGACCCAGTGTGACCTTGCGCTCCAGCTCCAGGCGGCCGTGCAGGGCCCATGCCATCACACTCAGGGACAGGATGCCGACGGCGATCTGGGCTGCCGGGAGTGCCTCTCTTGCCGAACTCGACCACACCGCGCCGAAGAGGCCCAGGGCGGGCCAGCGTAGATCGCACAGTGTGGCTGCTGCGCCGATCGGCGCGTTCACGTAGCTGCCGGCCAGGACGCCGGCCAGGATTGACCCCGCACCCACCAGGGCGTAGCCGGTCCAGCCGGTGCCGGCGCCGGCCATCATGCCGTTGGCGGCCAGCAGGAAGGTCGCGGCGAGGCCGGCCGCGACGACGGCCGCGGCCACGCGCGGCCGGGGCCAGTTGCGGAGCACCTGCTGCGGGAGCTGCCGGACGCGGCCGGTGCGTGACCCAGCCGTGCCCGGGGGGATGTTCTCTTCGGGTTTGCTGTGGACGGTCATGGCTGTTCCTGGTCTGCGAGGGGACGTTGTGGCTGAAGGGCGGTCCAGATGATCACGGTGACCACCAGGGCGGTGGAGAGGAAGCCGAGCCCCGAATACCCGACGGCGGCCAGCACCGGGCCGGCCAGTGCGCCGCCGGTTGCCCCGGCGGCGTTCATGCTCAGGTCCGAAACGCCCTGGATCGCCGGCCGGTCCTGCACGTGGGCCGACTCGGCCACGAGAGCGGAGCCGGCAACCACCGAAGCGGACCAGCCAAGCCCCAGCAGGATCAGGCTCGCGGTCACGGCGGTGCCGGAATCCGGCGCGACGCCGGCCAGCACCAGTGAAGCCAGCAGCATGCCCTGGCCCAGCAGGATGGTGGGCAGCCGCCCGGCCCTGTCCGCCATCCAGCCGAAAACGGGGGACAAGGCGTACATGCCGGCGATGTGCAGGCTGATCGTCAGGCCCACCACCGTGAGGCTGGCCCCATGGTCGCGCAGGTGCACGGGCGTCATCGACATGAGCGCCACCATGGTGGCGTGGCTGAGGGCGACGGCGGCCACCGCATATCGCGCCCTCGGGTTGCTTCGCAGAATCCGCAGGCCGCTCTTGGGCCGGGGTGCTTCCAGATCGGGCACACGGGAGGCCATGGCGGTGAGGAGAGGGTCTGTCCGGAGGCCGGTCGCGTAGACGATGGCGGCCGCCAGCTGGGCGGCCACGGAAAAGGCGAACGCGCCCGTCAGCGGGGGCAGGCCAAGGGCGGCGCCGACGGTCTCGCCGGGACCGAAGAGGTTCGGCCCCAGGACGGCTCCGATCGTGGTGGACCACACCACAATCGAGAGGTCCCGGCCTCGGGAGTCGGG
This sequence comes from Arthrobacter sp. AL12, assembly GCF_029960645.1. Taxonomy (GTDB): domain Bacteria; phylum Actinomycetota; class Actinomycetes; order Actinomycetales; family Micrococcaceae; genus Arthrobacter. The sequence continues at coordinate 455,283 of NZ_JASBQY010000001.1, read as the reverse complement.
CCGGGAAAGGTCGGTGGCGGCGAAACGCGCCTGCAGATTCACGGCGGAGCCCGAGCCGAGGAGCATGAGGCCCAGCAACAGGAGCGGAAAGACACCCAGCGCAGCCGAGGTGATAGCCGTTACGGCTCCCGCGCCGGCAATCAGGGCCCCGGTGGAGAGCGAGATCCGCCGGCCACGGGCCTGGGCCAGCCGGGCCAGGGGGACCGCGGCGAACGCGGCGCCGAGGGTGCTCATCGTGGCGGCCATGCCGGACCACGCGTTGGACCCGGAGAGCTGAGCTGCCAGCAGGGAGCCCAAGGAAAGCGTCGCCCCCATTCCGATGCCGCCAAGGATCTGGCCGCCGACGAGGACCGAGACCACCCGGCGCTGGAGGCGCTGGTCTTCCAGCCCGGGCGGTATTGAAGCCGTGATGCGCCCAGGCCTGGTGGCCTGGTCCGGCTGCGAGCCTTCCGGCAGTTTCTGCGTGTCCATGCTGATCCTTCGTGGCTCCCGGGGCTTCCCCGGGGGCCGGGGACCTCTCCAATATACCCTATGGGGTATTATTGTTCCATTAGGTGCGGCATCCGCGGCACCCCGAAATTGGAGTTCCTATGTGCGCTGCAGTTCGTTGTAATCGTTGTGGAAAAATCACCTGGGCCGGCTGTGGCGAGCACGTCGACTCGGTAATGGCCGATGTCCCCCAGGATCAGCGCTGCACATGCGACGGCTAAACGACGCAGTGTAGCCCGGAATTTGGGGCCCGAGGCAGCTGGGCCGCGCCAGCTGGGACTCGCCCTAGCGGTCCGTTTCCACGCCGGCCAGCGCATCGAGGACTGCCGGCATGAGCACGCCGTTGCGTCCCCACACCGGGTCGAAGACCTCCACGTACCAGGACTCGGCCAGCAGCAGGGCGAGGGTGTCGTTGGCCTCCCGGGACCAGTCCCGGAGCTGCTCTTCGCCAGTCGGGCCTTCGCTGCTGCCCAGGACTGTCGCCACTTCGCCGTCCTGCAGGGTCACGGGGATGGAAGACTGGCTCGCTTCGCCGGGAGCGTGGGCCACGGTCACCAGATCGGTCCGGCCGGACAGCTCCAGGAGCGCTGCCGCTGACTCCGCACTGCAGAATCCCGTCACGTAGGCGCGCTGCGAGAGCCCCTCTGCGAGTACGCCGGGTTGCGATTCCTTGGTAAAGAGCCCGTTCCGGTTCAGCTCCGCGAGCTCGCCGGCGATGGACTTCGTTTCATCGTCGAAGCTCGGGGCAAATGTGCCCGGCTGGTACTCGCTCCGGCCTTCCAGCCAGCGCGCGGTCAATTCGCCCGCCGCGGGGATGGTGCCAGCCTGCCGCCAGACCTCGCGGTCCGCCAGGAGCCGCCCGAAAGTGTCACGTTCGGTGGTGTATCTGTCTTCTGCCATCGGATCTACGCCTCCCTGGCGTTGGTGACCTGCGAGGAGCCGGGCAGCACGGCGAAGATGCGGTCGGCTATCCCATTAACCATAGTGAGTCGGTAACCAATGCGACGCGGGGTCAACGACACGTCCTCCACCTCCTGTGATCTGCTGGCTTGTTAAGCAATCTATTGCCAGCGGGCCTGGGTTCGCAGGTTCTCGTCCCACTTCGTCACTCAAGCGATGCCCAGTTTGACCTGTCCGTGGACCCTCGGCCCGCGGCGTTCACCAAAAACCTCCCCGCGGACTAGAGTTCACACTGGGCGCCGAGCCCCAGAGCCCCCGCGCATCCGCGGCGGAGAAGTACCCAGGAGTCAGCAGTGCGGCACGGATCCAAGCCCACCATCCGCGACGTCGCGGAGGCGGCGGGAGTGTCCCTGACCACGGTCTCCTACGTTCTTTCCGGCCGCCCCGGCGGAAACACGCGGATAAGCCAGCCCACGCAGGACCGGGTCCGTGCCGCGGCCCACGAGCTCGGGTATGTGCCCAACCGGGCCGCCCGCGGGATGCGGCGCGGACGCACCGACGTCGTGGCCGTGGCCATCACCGACCTCGACGATCCCCGGGACCGCGCGCTCGCCGCGGCGGCCGCCAGGGTCCTGCCCTCGCACGGCTACCAGCCGGTCATCCTGGTGGGCGAGAGCTGGCGGCAGTTCATGCTCTCCGGCGGCGCCGACGCCGTCATCCTCGGCTCCGTGCCGGCGGAGCGCACCGCCGTCGACCTCGAGACGATGGCGGAACTCGTCGAACGCGGCGTGGCCCTGCTGGTTTTCTCGGACACCCTGCAGCCGCAGGGCGTCGACGTCCTCGCACCGGCGGCTGCGGGGAGAGCGGACGCCGTCGTCGAGCAGGCCGTCGCGACGTTGATCGCGCGGCTTCGGGACTGACCGCCCGGACAGCGCGGGCCGGACACTGCAGCTAGCCGTCCTGCAGCGGACGCCGTGCCAGCCAGGCCGCGACGATGGCGCCGGAAATGTTGTGCCAGAGCGAGAACACGGCCGAGGGCAGCGCGGTCAGCGGGCTGAAATGCGCCGTCGCCAGGGTGGCGGCCAGACCGGAGTTCTGCATGCCGACCTCGAAGGCCAGCGCGCGGCGGGCCTTGTCGTCCAGGCGCCCCAGCTTGCCCGCGAGGTACCCCAGGCCCAGGCCGAAACCGTTGTGCAGCACCACGGCCAGGAACACGATCCCGCCCGCGGCGACGATCTTGCTCGCGGATCCGGCCACCACAATCGCCACGATCAGTGAAATGACGACGGCGGAGGCCCAGGGCAGCGCCGGCAGCACCCTGGCGACCAGCTTCTTGAGGAACAGCCGGGCCAGCAGGCCGGCGATCACCGGCAGCAGCACGGTCTTGACGATGTCCACGACCATGCCGCCGGCGTCGATCTGCAGATAGGAACCGGCCAGGAACAGCACCAGCAGCGGAGTCACGACCGGAGCGATCAGGGTGGACACGGAGGCGACGGCGACCGAGAGGGCGACGTCGCCCTTGGCCAGGAATGCCATCACGTTGGACGCCGTGCCCGAGGGTGCGCAGCCGACCAGGATCAGGCCCACGGCCAGTTCCGGCGACAGGTTCAGGGCAACGGCGATCAGCCAGCCGGCGCCGGGCATGATGACGTAGTGCGCCACAATGCCGAGCACCACGGCCCAGGGACGCTTGGCCACCGAAGCGAAGTCGGGCGGCGTCAGGGTCAGGCCCATGCAGAACATGATGATGCCCAGCAGGTACGGCACGCTGGGGCCCAGGGGTTTGAATGCGTCCGGCAGCAGGTATCCGGCGACGCCGGCGGCGACCACCAGCAGCGGAAACACGGTCACCGCGATGCGGGCGATCCTTGCCTCGGCGGCGAGTGCGGGGTTGGCCGGGACGGCACTGGCCTCGGGGGCGGACTGTGGGGTTTTGGTTGCCTCAAGCATCCAAAGATGGTGCCACTACGCCCGCAGCAGCGCGAGTTCGTGACCGCTCCGCCCGCGAATATGTCAGATTTTTCTGCCCTGGTGGCCGGCTCCGCGGCCACCAGGCTGCGCTCCCGCCCACTTACTCCCGCCCACTTACTCCGGCCCGCACCCTGGAAGTCACGGCGTGCCGGCCGGAATCGCAGGGATTTCGGGCTGCGGCCGGGGAGTAACGGGGCAGGAACGCGGGCGGTGCGTGTTGCCGGCGGAAGGGCTACGCTCGAAAACATGACGCAGACCTGGGATCCGGGCCAGAGCGGAGTCCTAGAACTTCCTTCCGGACGTCTGATCCGCGGCCGAGGGCTGCTCCTGCCGTTTCCCGCCGGGCCGCGGCCGGAGTTTGGCCTCTACCTGCTGGGAAGGCGCCCGGCGCCGGTGCCATGGGATTGCCGGTGGGTCCGCTGGCGGGATTTTCGACTGCCGGCCGACGACGCCGACACTCTGGACGCGCTCAGGGAGGCCTGGTCCCGCGCCGAGAAGGAGCGGGTCGAGGTGGCCTGCTGGGGCGGCCGTGGCCGGACCGGCACCGCCCTGGCTTGCCTTGCGGTCCTGGACGGCGTCCCGCCCGCGGAAGCCGTAGCCTTCGTCCGGGCGTGCTACCGCCGGGGCGCCGTCGAGACTCCGTGGCAGCGGAAGTACGTGGCCAGGTTCCAGAACCCCCGGGGATAGAACGCCAAAAAGTCCCGACATTAGGTCACACGTCGGGTGCTGCGACCACAGGCGGGCCACCCGCTAAATGCCGCCTGGCTTGGCGGAGACCTGCCGGGCGATTCCGCGGGCTTGGGTAGTCTCGACTCTAAGACCGCTCGTCCCCGACCCAGGAGAACCCCGCTATGGCTACCGAAAGCCCAACCATCCTCGCGACCTCCGGGGGCTACAAGCCAGGGGAGCGGACACGCCTGGAGTTCAACAAGCTGGTCCATCACGCCGTGGACCTGTCCGGTGTCACCGGGCGGGCGCCCAGGGTCGCCCACGTCGGCACCGCCAGCGGCGACCAGCGGTGGTTCAACAACGAGATCAGCGAAGCGGGGAACGCTGCCGGCTTCCAGCTCACGCACCTGAACCTGTTCACCATGCCCAACGTTGCCAACGTCGAGGAATACCTGCTCGGCCAGGACCTCGTCTGGGTCAACGGCGGTTCCGTGGTCAACCTTCTCGCCGTCTGGCGCGCCCACGGGCTGGACGCGATCCTCCGGCGCGTCTGGGAAGCCGGGGTGGTGCTGGCCGGCGTCTCGGCCGGATCGATCTGCTGGTTCAACGGCGGGACCACCGACTCATTCGGTCCCGAGCTACGAGCGGTGGACAACGGGCTGGGACTGCTGCCCTACGACAACGGGGTCCACTACGACTCCGAAGCCGCACGCCGCCCGCTCGTGCACCGCCTGGTGGCGGACGGAACCCTGGGGGAGACCCACTGTACCGACGACGGCGTGGGGCTGCTCTACCGCGGAACGGAACTGGTTGAGGTGGTCACCGAAACGCCCGGCAGGGCCGCGTACCGCGTGCGGCTGGTCCACTCCGGGAATTCAACCGCTGAAGTGCTCGAGGAACGCCTGGAGCCAACGGAACTGTAGGGCCGGCGTTTCACTACCCCTGCGTCAGCCGGTAGCGCTCGATCTGCTTGAGCCGCCGCAGGAGGCTGTCGCGCCGCGGGTGCGGGACGGCGTCCGCCGGTTCGGCGGTGAGGTCGATGTGCTTGGTGCCGTACTGCCAGAGCAACAGGTCATCGAGGAGCCGGTCAGGGCCGGGGGAGTAGCGGTGGTCCAGGGCCCTGCGGACCTCGGTGATCCGGTTGGCGCTGAGCAGCCCGGCCAGCTGCATGGTCTGGTTCAGGCCGTGGGCGGCCATCAGCTCGGCGGCCCAGCCCCAGTCGTCGTCGACCTTCCGGTCCACGTGCGGCAGGAGCGTGCGCCAGACATCGCGGATCCGGTTCGGAGTGAGCTGCGCGGCGCCTTCGCCGTCCATGTCCCAGTAGCTGCGGACCTCTTCGTAGCGTTCGTGCAGGTCAGCGAATGCCCCCTCCACGGTTTCAAGCATGGCCGCGGTGGCGGTGAACTGGCGGTCGAAGTGCGGGGTCCAGGCGCGCGGGTCCTCGGCCTTGAAGCGGATGTCGTGCTCGATCTCGCTCCAGGCGTGCGCGAACACGGTGCGGATCTGGCATTCGAAGAAGTAGCTGCCGTTCGGCTGGACCTCCGGGTTGAAGCCCTGCTGGTACTCCTTGACGGCCTCGTTCTGGATGGTCCGCAGGATCAGGTGGCGGCTGGAATAACCGTACGTCCCCGACTCGATGGAGCCGATGTCCTTCTCGCGGTCCCCGCGGCAGTCAAAGAGTTGGCGCTGGCGCTTGATGAGGTTGGCGACCACCGCGTTTTCCGCCGGCAGCTTCGTGATCACCCGGATGCCCACCATGTCATTCAGGGTCCGGAACGGATCCGGGAACTTCAGCACCGGCGGGCCGCCCGGTTCCAGCGGCTCCTCGATGCGGGAGATCTTCTCGCGGAAGGATTCGACTGTCTTGGTGCGGCCGGTAACGAACAGCGGCGTCACCTCGGTGCCCTTGAGCATGCTCCGCAACGTCAGCAGGACCTCGCGGGTGACCAGCTTCAGGGCAGGGCGCACGCGCTCGTAGAGTTCCACGTTTTCCTGCACGGACGCGCGCAGTTTCGGGTCCAGTCGATCCCAGTTGCTTGCCATGCATCCAGCTTACGGCCGGGGTACGACGGCGGAGGGGGTGACACCCCCCGCGCTGACCGGCCCGGCAGCCCGGGCCGGTGGCGCCTTACGCCGTGCCGCGCGGCGCTCAAGGTAGGCTCCTCACATGGCTGATGTGCGGCGTCGGGCTTTGATCGCGGCCGCAGCGACGGTGACTCTGGGGGCAGTTACCGCCGCCTGTTCACCGGGCCCCAAGGAGGACACTGTGAAGCGGCATAGGTACAGCTACGGCGATGATCCCAGCCAGTGGGGGGATCTCATCCTGCCGGAGTCCGCCGTCACCAAGGGTGTGGTGGTGGTCATCCACGGCGGCTACTGGCGCTCGCAGTACGGCGCGGAACTCGGCGAACCCCTGGCCAAGGACCTCGCGGCGCACGGCATGGCCGCCTGGAATCTGGAGTACCGCCGGGCCGGCAACGGCGGAGGATGGCCCCATACCTTCGCCGACGTGCTCGCCGGAATCGACAAGCTCGGCGACGTCGCCGGTGAACACGGGCTGGGGCTGGACCGGGTCGTGGCGCTGGGACACTCCGCGGGCGGGCACCTTGCGGTCTGGGCTGCGGGCCGATCCCGCCTCGCCCAGCTCGGCGCCCCGGACGCGGACCGCCAGCTGCTGCGCAGGGACGACGGCGCTGTGCACCTGACCGGCGTCGTCAGCCAGTCCGGGGTCCTCAACCTCGCCGAAGCCGAACGCCTGAACCTCAGCAACGGCGCGGTCAGCAACCTGCTCGGTGGCTCCTCCCAGAGATACCCGAAACGGCATAAGTATGCGGACCCGATGAGCGCTGTGCCATTGAAGGTCCCCGTCTATGCCGTCCACGGCACGGACGACGACGACGTCCCCGAAAGCCTGTCCGACTCCTACGCTGCGGCGGCCAAGGCCGCCGGCGCCCCGGTCCAGCTCCTGAAGGTCCCGGGCGACCATTTCGCACTGATCGACCCGAAGGCCGCCGCCTACCGGAAGTGCCGGGAACTCGTGCAGCTGCTGCTCGGCTGACCTCTGCCAGCCCATGGACGCGCGGCGGCGGCCCGGTGGTAGCGTGGCGGCGGCCCGGTGGTAGCGTGGCGGCTATGCAAGTCGAAGTTCCCGCGGTTCCGGGCGCCCTGGCCGCGGGTCTCACCCGGTTCCTCAAGGTGTTTGCCCCGCGCCACCCGGCCCAGGTGATCGTGCTGGGCTTCGCCGCCGCCGTCGCCGTCGGGACCGGGCTGCTGTTGCTCCCGGTGGCCAGGGCGGGCGGGGGCGGGGCCAGCCTGCTGGAGGCGCTGTTCACCGCTACCTCGGCCGTCTGCGTCACCGGCCTCATCACCGTGGACACACCCGTGTTCTGGAGCGGATTCGGCAAGGTGGTCATTCTGGCCCTCATCCAGATCGGCGGCTTCGGCGTGATGTCCTTCGGCACGCTGCTCGGGGTCCTCACCGCCCGCCGGCTGGGGCTGAAGTCCCGGATATCCGCCGCCACCGAGACCAAAAGCAGCGGTTTCGGTGACGTGCGCCGCGTGCTGGTCGGCGTTCTGCTCATCAGCGTGGTCGTGGAAGCAGCGCTGGCCTTGATCCTCACGGTCCGCTTTATGGCCGGCTACGGCTATGGGCTGGGCGAAGCGGTCTGGCATGGCGTGTTCCACTCCATCTCATCCTTTAACAATGCAGGCTTCGCCCTGTATTCGGACAACCTGATGGGGTTCGTGGGGGATCCCTGGATCTGCCTGCCGATCGCCGCCGCCGTGATAATCGGCGGACTCGGATTCCCGGTCCTCTTCGAACTGGGCCGGCAGTACCGGCGTCCGATCCACTGGAGCATGAACACGAAGCTCGTCCTCGTCGGCTCGGGCGTCCTCCTGGCCGGCGGGACTGTTTTCCTCACCGCCGTCGAGTGGGCCAACCCGGCAACCCTGGGCGGCCTCCATCCGGCCGAGCGCGTGCTGGCCGGCTTCTTCCAGTCCGTCATTACCCGCACCGCGGGCTTCAACAGCATCGACATTGCCCAGATGAACCCCGTGTCCTGGCTGGGCATGGACATCCTGATGTTCATCGGCGGCGGCCCGGCCGGTACAGCCGGCGGCCTGAAAATCACCACGTTCGCCGTGTTGTTTTTCATCCTCAGCACCGAACTGCAGGGCGGAACGGCCGTGAATATTTTCGGCAAGCGACTGTCCCGCGCGGTGCACCGCCAGGCCATTACTGTCGTGCTGCTGGCGATCGCCCTGGTCGTTGGCTCCACGATGTTCCTGATGCTGATCACCGACTTCGGGCAGGAACGGATCCTGTTCGAGGTCGTCTCGGCCTTCGCCACCGTCGGGCTGTCCACAGGCATCACCGCCGGCATGCCGCCCGCCGGTCAGGTCGTGCTCATTTTTCTCATGTTCGTCGGGAGGCTGGGTCCGGTCACGCTGGGCGCGGCCCTGGCCCTGCGCGAACGACCCCTGCTCTACGAGTACCCCAAGGAAAGGCCCCTCATTGGCTAGGAACATCTTCTCGTCCCATTCCGCTGCCGTCAGTGACAAGGCGTCCTCGGTGGTGGTCATCGGACTCGGCCGCTTCGGCGGCTCGCTGGCCCTGGAACTGGAGGCGCAGGGCACGGAGGTGCTCGGCATCGACGCCAGCGCAGACATTGTCCAGTCTTACAACGGGCGCCTCACCCACGTGGTCAGGGCCGACTCCACCAAGGAAGAGGCGCTGCGCCAGCTCTCGGTCCATGAGTTTGACCGTGCCGTGGTCGGGATCGGCTCGGACATCGAAGCCAGCATCTTGACCACATCCCGGATTCTGAAATTCCAGCGCCCCCAGATCTGGGCGAAGGCCATCAGCGAGCCGCACGCCGAGATTCTGGGCCAGCTCGGCGTCGAGCACGTCATCCGGCCGGAGCACGACATGGGCAGGCGTGTAGCGCACCTGGTTCTGGGCTCGATTCTCGACTACGTGGAGTTCGAGGACGACTTCGTCATGATCCGCACCAGCCCGCCCTCCCTCGTCCGCGACCGGCCGCTGGGAGTGCTCGGACTCCGGGACAAATTCGGCGTCACCATCGTTGCCGTCAAACGTCCCGGCGGCACCTGGGGCCACACGACGGCGCAAACGGTGCTCTACGACGACGACCAGATCATCGTCCAGGGCAGCAAAGCCAGGGCCGAACGGTTCAGCACCATGCAGTGACCGACTAGACTGGGTGACAGGTGCGCCGGGAAGTCTGGTCGGCATAGTTCTGTCGACCCAACTTTTAGGACTCCCCGCATGAGCCCCACGCCTCCCCCCACCCGGCCGCGTATGACGATCTTCGGCCGTGGCAGCTACGCCGAATCCCTCCGGATCGGAGAGATCCTCCGCAAGGAGACCGTCGGCGGCGCCCTCCTGGTGGCCGCAGCCGTGATCGCACTGATCTGGGCCAACTCACCCGCTTCCGAGAGCTACTTCGCCCTGCGGGACCTCAAATTCGGCTACGAACCGTGGCACCTGGAACTCAGCCTCGGCGCCTGGGCGGCCGACGGGCTGCTGGCGATCTTCTTCTTCCTGGTCGGACTCGAACTCAACCGTGAGTTCATCGCCGGTGACCTGCGGCAGCTGGACAAATCGGTCGTCCCGGTCGCAGCGGCCGCCGGCGGCGTCATTATCCCGGCGCTGATCTATATAGTCGTCAACATCGCCAGCCCGGAGACCCTGCGCGGCTGGGCCATCCCCACCGCCACCGACATCGCCTTCGCTGTCGCCGTGCTGGCCATCATCGGCTCGCACCTGCCCAGCGCCCTGCGGATCTTCCTGCTGACCCTGGCCGTTGTGGACGACCTGATCGCCATCACCATCATCGCCGTCTTCTACACCAGTGACCTCGAAGTGACGCCGCTGCTGCTGGCCCTGATTCCCCTGGCCCTCTACGCCTTCCTGGCGCATAAGTACCGGCGTTTCTTCGGGATGAAGGCCCCGGCCGCGTGGTTGATTCTGCTGCCCATCGGTGCTGTTGCCTGGGCCCTCGTCCATGCCTCGGGGATCCACGCCACCGTCGCAGGTGTGCTGCTCGGCTTCGCCGTTCCAGTCCTGCGCTCCCAGGCCAGCGGCGGTCCGGACGCCGGTCCGGGTCTGGCGGAGATCTTCGAGCACCGGTTCCGCCCGATCTCGGCCGGCGTCGCCGTCCCGATCTTCGCGTTCTTCTCCGCAGGCGTGGCCGTGGGCGGCTGGGACGGACTGGTTTCGGCGCTCACCGACCCCGTGGCCGTCGGCATCATCATGGCGCTGGTCCTCGGCAAGCCAATCGGCATCATGGGCACCACCTGGCTGCTCACCAAGGTCACCAAGGCCCGGCTGGACACCAGTTTCAAATGGATTGACGTCTTCGGAGTGTCCCTGCTGGCCGGCATCGGCTTTACCGTTTCGCTCCTGGTGGCCGAGCTGAGCTTCGGCCAGGGCAGCCTCCACGACGACCACGCCAAGGTGGGCATTCTGGCGGCGTCCGTGCTGGCCGCCCTGCTGGCCATGCTGGTGCTGCGGACCAGGAACCGGCAGTACCGGGAGGTCCAGGAGGCGGAGACTGTCGACGCGGACATGGACGGGATTCCCGACGTCTACCAGGAGGACGGCCCCGCCAAGTAGCACTCCGGGTAGCCCCGCCAGGCTCCGCCGGGAAGCGCGGCGCGCGATGCCGGTCCCCGGCATGGACGAAGGCTTGCGTTCATACCCCGGGGGGTTTCATCATGGAGAGTGCGCGGCCGGCCGCCCGGCGGCCGTCCTTTCCATGACCAGCCAGGAGTGAATCGTGGACGTCATTGTCATTGAGACCACCCAACTCGGGGACCGCAGCTACCTCGTCCATGACGGCTCCGTGGCGCTGGTCATCGACCCGCAGCGGGACACGGACCGCGTCGACGCGGCTGCCCACGCCGCCGGTGTAACCATCACGCATGTCGCCGAGACGCACATCCACAACGATTACCTCACCGGCGGCCTCCAGCTGGCTCGGGCGCACGGCGCGAGCTATCTCGTCAACGCCGCCGACCCGGTCACCTTCGAACGCCAGCCGATCACGGACGGGCAGACCGTCCGGGTCGGTGCGCTGACGGTCAAGGCCGTCTCCACCCCCGGCCACACCCACACCCACCTGTCCTTCATCGTGGACGACGGCGGGCAGCAGGCCGTTTTCTCCGGCGGAAGCCTGCTCTACGGTTCGGTCGGCCGCACGGACCTTGTCGGCGCCGGGGACACCCTCGGGCTGACGCATGACCAGTACAGCTCGGTGCACCGGCTCGTCGAATCGGCCGCGCCCGAGGCCGCCCTGTTTCCGACCCACGGGTTCGGTTCCTTCTGTTCCTCCGGCCCGGCCAGCGGCGCCGGCTCCTCCACGATCGGCGAACAGCTCACCAGCAACCACGCCCTGACGGACCCGGACGAGGGCCATTTCGTCCAGGAACTCATGGCCAACCTCACGGCCTATCCCTCCTACTACGCCCACATGGGGGTCACGAACACCGTCGGGCCCGGACCGGCGGACCTGGCCGTGCCGGAGTCCCTCGACGCCGCCGAGCTGATGCGCCGGCTGGAGGGCGGGGGGTGGGTCGTGGACCTGCGCCGCCGCGTGGCGTTCGCCAGCAACCACCTGCTGGGCAGCGTCAGCTTCGAATACGGCACCAGCTTCGGCACCTACCTGGGCTGGATCCTGCCATGGGGGGAGCAGTTGACCCTCGTGGGATCCTGCGACGACGTCGAAATGGCGATCCGCGATCTTTCCCGGATCGGCATCGACTCCCCGGATGCGGCCCTCGGAACGGACCCGCACACCCTGGCGCCCCGCGCCGCCCTCGCCTCCTATCCCCGCGTGGGCTGGGACGGTGTGCTCGCCGGCAAGGCTCCCGGGGACACCGTCGTCGACGTGCGGAGGGCCGACGAATTCGCCGTCTCGCGGGTGGCCGGAGCGGTGAACGTCCCGCTGCATGAACTGCTGCGGCGGCTCGATTCCGTGCCCGCCGGGAAACTCTGGGTGCACTGCGCCACCGGCTACCGGGCAGGCACCGCGGCGAGCCTGCTGCAGCGCGCCGGCCGGGACGTGGTCCACATCGACGCGAAATTCGACGACGCCGGCCCCGCCGGGATCGCGGTGGACACCGCCCCGGTCTCCACAGCCGCCACGGCCTGAACGAAACACCCGCGCACCGAAACACTGGGGCGCCGGCCCGCGTTCTCTGGCAGAGTATGAGCATGCTCACAGTTATTGGCGAGGGCCTGGTCGATGTCGTCCAGCGTTCCTCCGGTATCCAGGCCCATGTCGGCGGCAGCCCCCTCAACGTCGCCGTGGGGCTGGCCCGGCTGGACCATCCGGTGCAGTTCATCGGCCGCTACGGCCGCGACGCCTACGGCGCATCGGTGGCCGCCCACCTGAAATCCAGTTCGGTGCTGCTCCCGCTGGCCCCGGACGAGCTCCCCACCTCCATTGCCACCGCCCTGATTGACGACGGCGGCGCCGCCAGCTACACGTTCGAGCTCGCCTGGGAACTGCCCGGGCTCGCGGACCGGCTGCCGTTCATGCTGCAGGCCACGACGCTCCTGCACACCGGCTCGATCGCCACCATGCTGGCTCCCGGCGCCGCGGAGGTGCTCACCGCCGTCGAGCATGCCCATCCCTCGGCGACCATCAGCTTCGACCCCAACTGCCGGCCCAGCATCATCACCGACGTGGACTACGCACGCCGGCAGGCGGAAAAGTTCGTCACCCTGTCGGACGTGGTCAAGGCCTCGGACGAGGACCTCGAATGGCTCTACCCCGGCGAGGACCCGCTGGACTCCGCCCGGCGCTGGCTGAAACTCGGTGGCTCGGAGGGCCCGGCGATGGTGGTGGTCACCCGCGGCGCCCGAGGACCCTGGGGCGTGAACGCCGCCGGCGAGGCGCACTTCCCGGCCCCGTCCGTGAAGGTCGCGGACACCGTCGGTGCGGGGGACTCCTTCATGGCAGCCCTGCTTTCGGGCGTGGTGGACCTGGGCCTGGCGGGGGCGCAGAACCGCAAGGACCTCCGGGAGCTCTCGTCCGAAAGCCTCCGAGACCTCCTCGCCCACGCCGCGTGGGCCGCCGCCGTCACAGTGTCCCGGGCCGGCGCCAACCCGCCCACCCGGGCGGAACTGACCCGGATGGAGCTGCGCGGCCAGGCTCCCCGCACTACCGACACCGCGCGCACCGACCCTGAAAGTGCAGAACTCCCCAGCAACTGAAAGGCAGCCATGGCGCACCACGATGCCCCGTCCTTCCGCGTCAGCAGTGAGTCATTCCAGGACGGCCAAACCCTGCCGCCGGCCCAGCGCGGAGCCTCAACCGGGGCCGGCGCCAAGGACGAGTCCCCGCAGCTCAGCTGGAGCGGCGCCCCCGCCGGGACCCGGGGATATGCCGTCACCGTGTTCGACCCCGACGCCCCCGGCCACGGCGGTTTCTGGCACTGGGCCGTGCTCGACCTCCCCGCTGACACCACGTCCCTGCCGGCCGGGACAGGATCGCGCCAGGGCGGACACCTGCCGCCCGGCGCCTTCCAGCTCAAGAACGACGGCGGCAGCACCGGCTACATGGGCGCGGCACCGCCCCGGGGCCACGGCCCGCACAGGTACGTCGTGACGGTTCAAGCCCTCGACGTCGCGCACTCTGGGCTCGACACCGGCGCCCGCCCCGCGAAACTGGAAGCCAAGCTCGCCCCGCACACCCTGGCCCGGGCGAGCCTGACCGGGATCTACGAACGCCACTAGGTCCGGCCCACAGCCGCCGGAAACCGCCCCGGGACCGCCAACGTAGACTGGCAGTATGCGGCTGGTAGCGAGTGACATTGACGGAACGATCCTCGGCCACGACGGCAAAATCAGCGACCGGACCGTCCGTGCGCTCCACGCCTGCCGGGACGCGGGCATCGAGTTGGTCTTCGTCACGGGCCGCCCGCCACGCTGGCTTCACCCGCTGCAGGACCAGTTGGGGCACACGGGAACCGTCATCTGCTCCAACGGCGCCGTGGTGTGGGACCTCGAAGCGGACCGGCTCGTTTCCGCCCGGGCCTTGCAGCTTGACGCAGTTTTCGAGGCGCGCCGGATCATTCAACGGCTGCGCCCCTCCGCGGTGTTCGCCGCCGAGACCCTGACCGGCTTCCACCTGGAACCGGGGTTCCTCAACACCGGCAGCAGCCTGCTGCTGGCCGAGCTCACCCCCGCGCCGCTGCACAGCACCCTTACGAGCGAAGACTCCGTGGTGAAGTTCATGGCCATCGTCCGGGAGGGCACTGCCGATGAGTTCCTGGCCGAGGTGACCCCCGCCGTCGCCCACCTCGCCGCCGCGACGCATTCGGCGCCGAACATGGCGCTCCTGGAACTGTCCCTGCCCGGAGTCAACAAGGCCGTCACGCTTGCCGAATACGCTGCGGCCCTGGGCATCGACTCGGGTGACGTTGTCGCGTTCGGAGACATGCCCAACGACATCGAGATGCTGCGCTGGGCCGGCGACGGCTATGCGATGGCCAGCGGCCACCCGGAGGCCATCCTTGCCGCCGGGCAGCAGGCCCCGCACTTCGACGACGACGGCGTCGCCCAGATCCTCGAGGCCAAGCTCGCCGCCCTGGGCGTCAGGCTTCCCTGATCCGGCGCCTCTGACCGGCACCGTATTCCCAGCTGGCGGTCAACTGGTGTTCACCTTGGCGTCCTAGGCTGGAATCTCACGACGGATCAGCAGACTGACGGTGGGAAATCATGGCCAGGTACCGCACAAAGAACATGGACGACACGCCCCCGCGCCCGGCGGCGCCGGACGCGCACTGGACGAGCCTGCAGCAGGGTGACCGCGTCAGTGTCCGGCTGGCGCCCGGCTACGAAACGGGAGGTCGGGTGGACGCCGTGACAGCGGACCGCACTGCCGTCTGGGTGGACCTCGACGGCGGCCGTGGCCGCACGCTCCTGCACTGCAGCGACGGCGTGGAGATCCTCCGGCCCGCCAGCTGATCCATCCCAACGGCTCCGCACGGCTCCGATAGGCTTCAGGAGTGAACACGCCCCACCCCTTCTTTGCCGCCGGTGACGGTCCGGGACGTCCCGTGGCCATGGCGCACCGGGGCTTCTCCCGGGACGGTCTGGAGAATTCCATGGCGGCGTTCCGCGCCGCCGTCGAACTGGGCTTCCGGCACCTGGAGACGGACGTGCACACTACGGCCGACGGCGTCCTGCTGCTGTTCCACGACGAAACCCTGGACCGGATCACGGACGGCCGCGGCCGGATCTCGGAACTCCCGGCCGAGACCGTGGCGCGGGCGAGGATCGGCGGCGCGGAGCCCATCCCGCTCTTTGAGGAACTCGCCACGGCCTTCCCGGACGTCCGGTTCAATCTCGACGTCAAGGACTGGAATTCCGTGGACACCCTGGCCGCGGCGATCGAACGGTTCGGCCTTCACGACCGCGTCCTGATCGCCAGCTTCTCGGACCGCCGGCGCCGGGCCGTGCTGAAGCAGCTGAGCCGTCCCGCCGCGAGCTCGGCCGGCATCGTCTCCAGCGCCCTCTTCGTCCTGCTCGGACCGGTGCTCCCGGCACCCCTGCTGCGCCTCACGGCCGGACGTGCGCTCGGCGGTGTCGACGCCCTGCAGGTTCCGGTGCGCTACGGAGCCGTGACAGTGGTGACACCCGGCTTCGTCCGGCGCGCCCACCGGCACGGTCTGCAGGTGCATGTCTGGACCGTCAACGACCCCGCGGAAATGCACCGGCTGCTGGACCTCGGGGTGGACGGGATCGTCACCGACCGCGCGGACCTGCTCAAGGAAGTCCTGCAGGAACGCGGCGGCTGGAGCGGCTGACGCCCGGACGTGCAGCTTTGCGGGCGATCACCGGACCCGGCGCCGGGACTGGCAGGATGGACCCATGCGCATTCTGATCGCCCCGGACAAATTCAAGGGCTCCCTTACCGCCGCCGAAGCCGCCGCCGCCATCGCCGAAGGGGCCCTGCGCGTCTATCCCGACGCCGAGGCCATCCAGTTTCCCGTGGCCGACGGCGGCGAAGGAACCCTCGAGGCGGCCGTCGCCGCCGGATACGAGGAGCGGTTGAACGCTGTTGTGGGCCCGATCCTGGCGCCGGTGGGTGCCGCCTGGGCCATCCGGAAGGACGCCTTCGGCGGGGCCTCCGCCGTGATTGAAACCGCGCAGGCCTCCGGGCTCGCGCACATGGAACCCACCCCGGCCAACGCCCTGCGCGCGCACAGCTACGGCTGCGGCCAGCTGATTGCCGCCGCCCTTGACGCCGGGGCGACGGAAATCGTGCTGGGCCTGGGCGGTTCGGCCATGAGCGACGGCGGCAGCGGCGCCCTGCGCGCGCTGGGCCTCAAACCGCTCGACGCCGCGGGCAATGTGGTGCCGCTGGGCGGCGGCTCGCTCGCCGAGGTGGCCCGGCTCGATGCCAGCGGCCTCGACCCGCGGCTGGGCTCGGTGACGATCCGGATCGCCGTCGATGTGCAGAACCCGCTCGTTGGCGGCGACGGCGCAGCCCACGTGTTCGGCCCGCAGAAGGGCGCCGACGAGGACGCCGTGGAACTGCTCGACGCCGGACTCCGCAACTGGGCGTCGGTGCTGCGCCAATTCACCGGCCGGGACGTCAACGTCCCTGGCGCCGGGGCGGCCGGGGGGTTCCCGGCGTCGTTCCTGGCCTTCAGCAACGCGGCGCTGGAAGGCGGCTTCGAGCTGGTCGCCGGACTCACAGGACTCGCCGAGAAACTCGCGGAGGCGGATCTCGTGATCACCGGTGAGGGCTCGCTGGATTCGCAGTCGCTGGCCGGCAAGGCGCCGATCGCGCTCGCCGACGCCGCCCACAGCCGCGGCATTCCCGTGATTATGGTCGCGGGACGGATCCTGGTCACCCCGGAGGACCTCGCCAAGCACGGTGTGGTGGCTGCGGCGCAGCTGCTGGACATGGCCGGGAGCCCGGACGACGCCATAGCCAACGCCGCAAAGTACCTCGCCCGGGCCACCAGCCAGGTGCTCGAGGGCGCCTGAGCGCCCAGGCACCCGTCCCTCAGGTGCCTTTCGCTCAGGCGCCTGTCTCGTAGTGCGGCTCCGCGACGGGCTTTGATTCGGGGGAGCCCCGCTCGCGCAGGTACACCGAGGCGCCGACGAGGACAGCGACGGCCAGGAATTCACTTTGCCAGTTCTGGAACGACTCAAACCAGAAGCGGCTCGTGGCCAGGTAGGCCAGCACGGTCACCGGCGGCTGTCCGTGGCTCTGCTGCTCGGAACTGTATTCCTCGCTGCCGCCGAGGGCGTGGAGGGCGAAGGAAGCCAGAAACAGCAGCAGGAACATGATCGACAGGGAGTGTTCATAGAGCTTAAGGACCCAGCCTCCGCGCCGCACCGGCCACGGAGTGGAGGCCTTCAGGGGCGCATCCCGGGGGTCCCCGTCCTGCGGGGCAGCCCGGCCCACTGGTTTGGACTCCGAGGATCCTTTCTGAAAAAGGAAAACCGTCAGGATGACGTACATACCCATCTGCAGGAACTCGGACTCCCAGTTCTCAAAAGTCGCCTCAACGAACGCCCCGGTGCCGAGATACTCAAGCACCGTCACACCCGGCCCGCCGTGGACCAGCTGGTCCTCGCTGTACTCGGCGGCTCCGCTGATGACCATGCCGCCAAAAAACAGCACGAACAGGATGATGTTCGCCAGCAGCAGGCCGTGGTTTTTCACCCACCCGCCCGCGGTCCGTTCCGGCTGGGTGCTGCTCTGGCGGCTTGCGGCGCTGGTCATCTCAGTTCTCCTGCTCGGCCTGCCGGCGGAGTCTGCTCGGCACGTACACCAGCAGGATCAGCAGCACCGACAGCAGTACCGCACCGGCAGCCACCCCCGCCGCCCGGCCCGCTGTGACACTGAAAACCAGCGCCGTGGTGCCGACGCTGAGGAGTCCGATGCCGGCCAGGGCAACCTTCGCGATCCTGTCCGCACTGGACACCAGGGCCGCCCGGAGATGCAGTCGAAACAGGCGGCGGTGGACGCTCACGGGCAGCAGGATCAGTGCCGTGGTGAGCGCCGCCACGGTCACGTTGGCCAAGTAGAGGGTGGTCTGGAAATCATCCAGCGTCTCGAACCGGGACTGGAAGGGCAGGGTCAGCAGGAATCCGGCCAGGATCTGCACGCCGGTCTGCAGCACGCGCAGCTCCTGCAGCAGTTCCATCCAGTTCCGGTCCAGCTTTTCGACGGCGGACTCGTTCCTGCTGTCCTGCAGGGAACGTTTCGGCGCGGAATCAGCCGTGCGGGGCTCTTGCGGAGCGGACGCAGACTCTGGATAGGACACTGGGACCTCCGGTGAGTGAGGATCAGGCTGCGGGCGCAGTTAACACTCAACCTAGGCTTGAGCTTTGCGTAATTCAAGCGGTTTACTAAGGGTGCTGATGAATTTCCGGGTAGGGTGGGATTTGTTTAGTTCGTGGGTCGGTTTCACACGTCCGGGCCAACGCCCGCGGCGCGGGGAGCAGCCCCTGGAAATCCGACATATTGGGTAGGTGGACTATGAGTGATTCAAGCAAACAGCAGGACCAGCCGCGCGACCCCCGGGGCGGCTACTACTCCGGGTCCTTCCCGGAGCAGGTGCAGGAACAGCCCGGCCTCACCGCGCCCATGGACCCCCAGCCGGACCACGGCGAGGAGAGTTACCAGGGCAGCGGCGCCCTAGAGAGCAAGGCGGCGCTGATCACCGGCGGGGACTCCGGGATCGGCAAAGCCGTGGCGATCGCGTTCGCCCGCGAGGGAGCCGACGTCGCCATCTCCTACCTGCCGGAAGAGGAAGGGGACGCCCAGGACACCGCCGCGTGGATCCGCAAAACAGGCCGCAGGGCGCTGCTGATCGCCGGCGACGGACGCCGGGAGGATTTCGCCACGCGAATCGTGGACGACACACTCGCCGAGTTCGGCCGCCTGGACGTCGTCGTGCTGAATGCCGCGTACCAGAAGAACCGCGACAGCTTCGAATCCCTCCCCACCGAGGAGTTCGAACGGGTCTTCCAGACCAACCTTTACTCGCTGATCTGGACCGCGCGGGCGGCGGTGCCGCATCTCAAGACGGGCGCGTCGATCATCACGACGGCGTCGATCCAGGCGTTCAAGCCCTCGCCCGAGCTCATCGACTACGCCATGACCAAGGCCGCCCAGGTCGCCTTCACCAAGGCGCTGGCCCAGGAGCTCGGCCCGAAGGGGATCCGCGTCAACGCCGTGGCGCCCGGCCCCATCTGGACGCCGCTGATCCCCGCGACCGAATGGCCCGAGAAGCTGCCGTCCTTCGGGCAGGACACCCCGCTGCAGCGGGCGGGACAGCCGGCGGAACTCGCGCCGGCCTACGTGCTGCTGGCCTCCGACCACGGCTCCTACATTTCCGGCGCCGTCCTGCCCGTCACGGGCGGCAAAGGCCTCTGAGCCGCCGTCGCGCATTTACGGCACACCCAAGAAACCACGCAGTTCACCCCAGCACGGAAGGAACAGCATGACCCACGAGAAACAGCAGGAGCCGATCGAAGAAGCCGGCGGGTACGGAACCCCCACCGCTGAGCAGGAAGTGCCCGGCGGGGACACGAAGAAGTTCGCCCAGCCCCGCGAGGAAGAAGCTTTCGACGCCGCAGGGCTCAGCCAGGACAGCCCGGACGGGGAAACCTACCCGGCCGGCGCCCCTGACCTGAGCCAGTTCGGCGCCGAAGACCAAGACAGTGCAGGAGAACCCGGAGCAGGACGCTTCGGAGGAACGGAGGAACAAATGAGTTCGGAAAACGCCACCACCACCCCCGGCTACGACTCGGATGCCTCGGAGAATTCCGAGGCAGAGGTGCCGTCCTCGGAGGCCGAGATGGACGCAACCAACACCGAAGAGCCCGACGCCGGCCGGCCGTTCTCCTCGGAGCCCGGCCAGGACGCGGCCGGCCTGCCGGACGGATCGGGAACCGACCTGCCGGATGACAAGTCCCCCAAGGACCGCGGCGACGACGAGGAAGCCTTCGACGCCGGCTAAAAGCCCGCCACCTAAGCAGCGAAGGCCGGGTCCCGTTCACCCACGTGGTGTCCGGGACCCGGCCTTCGCTGCACCGGGGGCGCGCCGCGGCGCCTCTGCAGCGATCAGGCGGTTAGCAGTAGGCAGGCCGTTAGCGGCGTTTTTTCGGCGGGCGTTTCGCGGCAGCCGTGGCTGCGGCCACGATTCCTTCCGTTTCCGGCTCGGCAACCGTGCCGCGGACCTTCGCGATCGCCTTCATGCCGTGGTAGATCACCAGGGCCGCCGCGGAGCCGAGGGCGATGCCGGTGAACACCAGGTCGCCGATGGTCCAGGTGTAGTCGGCGATGCCGACAATGAGTGCGACGGCGGCGGTGGTCAGGTTGATCGGGTTGGAGAAATTAACCTTGTTCTGCACCCAGATCTTGACGCCGAGGACACCGATCATGCCGTAAAGCATCGTCGCGGCGCCGCCCAGCACGCCGGCCGGGACGGTGGCGATGAGTTCGCCGAATTTCGGTGAGAAGCTCAGCACCACGGCGAAAACACCTGCCACCCAGTAGGCCGCCGTCGAATAGACCTTGGTCGCGGCCATCACGCCGATGTTTTCCGCGTAGGTGGTGGTACCGGAGCCGCCGCCCATGCCGGCCAGCACGGTGGCGGCGCCGTCGGCCATCAGCGCGCGCCCGGAGACGCCGTCGAGGTTCTGGCCGGTCATGGCGGACACCGACTTCACGTGGCCGATGTTCTCCGCCACGAGCACCAGCACCACCGGCACGAACAGGCCAACGACGCCGAGGTGGAATTCGGGGGTCTGGAAGAACGGCAGCCCCACCCAGGCGGCGGCGTCCATCTTGGAGAAGTCCACTTCGCCGCGGATCATCGCCGCAATGTAGCCGACCACGACGCCGACCAGGATGCTCAGCCGGCCCAGGATGCCGCGGAAGAAGACGCTGACCACGATGATCGTGGCCAGGGTGATGAGGGCCGTGATCGGGGCCGCGTCGAAGTTGTTCTTCGCTGCGGGCGCGAGGTTGAGGCCGATCAGCCCCACGATGGCGCCCGTGACGATCGGGGGCATCAGGCGGTTGATCCAGCCGGCACCGAATTTCTGCACCACCGCGCCGATGATCGCCAGCCCGACGCCAGCCAGCACCACGCCGCCGAGCGCGCCGGCGACGCCGTACTGCTGCTGCGAGGCCATGATCGGTGCGATGAACGCGAAGCTGGACCCGAGGTAGCTCGGCACCTGGCCCTTGGTGATGACCAGGAACAGCAGCGTGCCGATGCCGGAGAAGAAGAGAGTGGTGGCTGGCGGCATGCCCGTGATGATCGGGACCAGGAAGGTGGCGCCGAACATGGCTACAACGTGCTGCATCCCGACGCCAATGGTCAGCGGCCAGGCGAGGCGCTCATCCGGCTTCACAACCTCGCCCGGGCGGATGGCCTTGCCGTTGCCGTGGAGCTTCCATTTAGTACCGAGCATGCTCATTGCCGGGGCCTTTCAGAGAATGTGTGGCGGGGCGGGAAGGAATCTTCCGGAGCAACTTTACCGCGCCGGTGTTTCCGGCATGCGTCGCCGCCGGCGCCGCTGTGCCGGACATCACGGGGCGAGACGGGAAGCAGGACGCATCAGTTGAAGTTGCAACCATAGACAGGAACCAGTGGCCGCCGCCCCCGGCGGGCACGCCCAGCGAAAGGGACGCTCATGACCGTCGCCCATGACGAAGCAGTAATCGACGCCGCCGCAGTGGACGCCATCTTTGCCGGGGCCCGCACCCCCAACACCTTCACCGGCGAGGTCACCGACGAGCAGGCCCGGGCGATCTACGAGCTCACCAAGTTCGGTCCCACCGCGTTCAACTCGCAGCCGCTGCGCGTGACCTACGTCCGGTCCGCGGAGGCCCGAGCCGCCCTGGTCGAGACTCTCGCCAACGGCAACCGCGCCAAGACCGCGTCCGCGCCCCTCGTCGCCGTCCTCAGCTACGACACGTCCTGGCAGGACCAGTGGGACAACTTCCTGCCCGGCTACAACGCACCGAAGGCCATGTACGACGCCGCCCCGGACCTCGCCGCGGCCACCGGCAACAACAACGCCCACCTGCAGGCCGGCTACTTCATCCTCGCCGTCCGGTCCCTTGGCCTCTCCGCCGGACCCATGACAGGCGCGGACTTCACCGCGATTGACGCGGCGTTCTTCCCCGGCGGCGGCCAGAAGAGCTTCCTCGTGGTCAACATCGGCCAGCCCGCGGCCGACGCCTGGGGCGCGGCGAAGCCGAAGTTCGCTTATGAGGACGTCGTCCGCACCGTCTGATCAGTCTGATCAGTCTGATCCGCTGGGGTGCTAGGCGGACGTGGAGGTGCCTGCGGCGCTGGGCTGGCGCGGAGGTGCCTCCGGCACCATGGGGGACAGGCCGGAGGCACTCGGGACGCATTTGTGCGGTTGAGCGCAAGGCCGCATCCGGGGCCGCTTCCCAGTTTAGTCCGCTTAGAGGCCGATTACACAGGGCCGTCGGGCCCTTTCGAGGGGTCCGGCCCCCGCCGGCGTCGCGTACGCGACCGCGGTCACACTTCCAAGCCGCGGGGTGCAATACTAAGGTCACTGCGTCACGGATTCGACGCAAAGCGGGCTACTGCGAGCGGACCGGGGGGCCACTACATGATGCTTGACATTGCAACCTTGCGTGTCGCCCTGGCGGTGGTCGATCTGACACTGCTGCTGCTGTTCTACTTCATCACCTTCCGCCGGACGCGTTCAACCTACACCGGCTGGTGGTGCCTGGCCTTGCTGCTGTTTCTTTCCGGCAACGCCGCCTACCTGATGGACGGCACGCCACACCAGGTCTGGACCAACCCCCTCGGGAACGTGTTGCTCGTGGCGGGCGCGGCCAGCATCTGGGCGGGCGCGCGTTCGCTGCGGACTACGGTGCCGAAAATCTGGTATCTTGCCGCCGGGCCCGCCATCACCGCCGTGGCGTCGGTGCTGGACCAGCCGGCCACCAATGTGTGGTCAGGGGGCCCGGCCTATCTGGGATTCATGGGTCTGCTGATCGGCCTCGGCTGCCGGGAACTGTTCCTGCTGGACCGGCACTTTTCGCGCGTGCACCTCACCCTGGCCGTGGGATCCGGCCTCCTCGCCACGTTCTATCTGGGCCGTTTCGCCACATTCGTGCTCGAGGGCCGCGACGGGGCGGTGTTCCTGACCGTCTTTGGATCCGTTCCGATGACAATCTGTTCGGCCGTGATCATGGTGGTGGCGTCCTTCACCATGGCGGAACTGAGCTACGAGCAACAGACCCAGGACCTCCGCTCCCGCGCCACAGTGGACGGGCTCACCGGGCTGCTGAACCGCACCGCTTTCCTGGACCTCGCCGAGAACGAACTGCGCCGCCTCAACCGGGCCAGGACCACGGCGTCGCTGATCCTGGCGGACCTGGACCATTTCAAGGGCATCAACGACGAGTACGGCCATTCGGCCGGCGACGCCGCGCTGCAGGCGTTCGCGGACGCCTGCACAACCACTGTCCGTTCCTCCGACCTTGTGGGCCGCTACGGCGGCGAGGAATTCATCATCCTCCTGCCGGGCGTGACGCCCGAAAGGGCCGGGGAAATCGCCTCGGACATCAGCGCCCGGATGCAGGCCTCGACGTCGCTAGTGATCCCGCGCCTGCCTACCGCCAGCTATGGCATCGCCTCAACCGCACCAGGCCGGGTGGACCTTGACGCCATGATCGGCTCCGCGGACGCCGCCCTCTACCGCGCCAAGACCCTGGGCCGGGACCGCTCCGTCCTCGCCGGCGGTCTTGAGGAAGACTCGGCCTGACCGGGCGGAGGTCCCGGCCGGCGGCCCGAACAGGTCCGCCCGCGGGCTGAACGAGTCCGCCCGCGGGCGGGTGCCTGAAGGATTCAGCCGGGGCGGCTAGGAAATGACCCCGTCAACCAGCGCCTTGGCCTCGGCCTGGACCTGCTTGAGGTGCTCGGCGCCCTTGAAGGACTCGGCGTAAATCTTGTAGACGTCTTCGGTGCCGGAGGGGCGGGCCGCGAACCAGGCGTTCTCGGTGACGACCTTGAGCCCGCCGATCGCTGCCCCGTTGCCCGGCGCCTCGGTCAGTTTGGCGGTGATGGTTTCACCTGCAAGTTCGGTGGCGGTGACGTCCGACGGCGAGAGCTTGCCCAGGGCCGCCTTCTGCTCGCGCGTGGCAGCGGCGTCGATCCGCGCGTAGACGGGATCGCCGAACTGGTCGGTGAGGCCCTTGTACAGCTGCGACGGCGACTTGCCCGTGACGGCCGTGATCTCCGAGGCCAGCAGCGCCAGCAGGATGCCGTCCTTGTCCGTGGTCCAAACACTGCCGTCCATCTTGTTGAACGAAGCGCCGGCGGACTCCTCGCCGCCGAACGCCCCCTCGCCGGACAGCAGCCCGGGGACGAACCACTTGAAACCCACCGGCACCTCAACGAGCTTCCGGCCCAGGCTTTCGGCTACACGGTCGATGATCGAGGACGAGACGAGGGTCTTGCCGATCACGGACTGCGGGTTCCACCCGGTCCGGTGACGGTACAGGTAGTCAATCGCGACGGCGAGGTAGTGGTTCGGGTTCATCAGCCCGCCCCGTCCATCAACAAAAGGCGTGACGATGCCGTGCCGGTCGGCGTCGGCGTCGTTGCCGGTGGCGATGTCGAAGGCTGCGGACCCGTCCGCACCAACAGCCATCCTGTTAATCAGCGAGGCCATCGCCGACGGCGAGGAGCAGTCCATCCGGATCTTTTCGTCCCAGTCGAGCGTCATAAAGGCCCACTGCGGATCGACGGTGGGGTTGACCACCGTGAGGTTCAGGTGGTGGCGTTCGCCGATCTCGCCCCAGTAGTCCACCGACGCTCCGCCCATCGGGTCGGCGCCGATCCGGACGCCGGCCTCGCGGATGGAATTGAGGTCCAGGACGGAGGGGAGGTCGTCCACGTAGCTGCTGAGGAAGTCGAATTTGCCCGTGCTGTCGGCGCTGAGGGCCTCGGCGATGGGAAACCGCTTGACCCCGCGCAGGCCGTTTTCCAGCAGTTCGTTGGCGCGGTTGGCGATCCAGCCGGTGGCGTCCGAGTCGGCGGGTCCGCCGTGCGGGGGGTTGTACTTGAAACCGCCGTCGCCGGGCGGGTTGTGGCTGGGGGTCACCACGATCCCGTCCGCCTGCGGAGCCCCTGCGGGGGAATTGTTGTTGTGCGTCAGGATGGCGTGGCTCAGCGACGGAGTGGGGGTGTAGCCGTGGCGGGCGTCGACCAGCACGTTGACGCCGTTGGCCGCGAGGACTTCCAGGGCGGAATTCTGGGCCGGTTCGCTCAGCGCGTGGGTGTCCTTGGCGAGGTACAGCGGCCCGGTGATGCCCTGGCCCGCCCGGTACTCCACGATTGCCTGGGTGATGGCGAGGATGTGGGGCTCGTTGAAGGACGCTTTCAGGCTCGAACCCCGGTGCCCGGAGGTACCGAAGGCCACCCGTTGGCCGGGGTCGCCAAGATCCGGGGAAACGTCGTAGTACGCATCCAGGAGCGCAGTGAGATCAACAAGGTCTTGGGGTTGGGCAACAGTGCCCGCGCGGCTAGCCATTGCACCAGCATGCCAGACCCGCGTTGCAGGCAACATATTTTCCGCGCATTACGGCCCCTGTGACGCAGGAAAATATCCTGCTCTTCGCAACGGGACGGCGGTAGGCTGAAACCCAAAGACGTTTATAGGGGGAAAAGCATGACTGACCAGCCGAAACCGGAGAAGGACGGGACGCCGGAGGGCTACCAGCCGCCGTCGTACATTCCCGGCCAGGAGTCCGGCGAGCAGTACCGCCGGCCGGCCGCCGACTACAGCCAGCCCACGGAGCCGTTCGGCAAGCCGGAAGGCACGGCCACGCAGCAGCCCTACGGCCAGCAGCCCTACGGCGACCGAGCCCAGCAGCCCTACGGCGACCGAGCCCAGCAGCCCTACGGCGACCAAGCCCAGCAGCCCTACGGGCAGCAGCAGTTTGACGCGCCGGTTCAGTATGGCCAGCCGGGCACCCCGTTCAACGCCTACCGCCAGCCGGCCTATTACGGCTTGCCCCCGGAGCCCAAGGGCCTGAGCATCGCCAGCCTGTGCTGCGGTATCGCCGCCTTCATCGGGCTGGGCTTCTTCCTCTTGCCGCAGCTCGCGGCGGTCATCCTCGGGCACATGGCTCTCAAGCGCGAACCGTCCGGCAAAGGCATGGCCATTGCCGGCCTGGTGCTCGGTTACGTGGGGATCGCGCTGGCCCTCCTGGTGTTCGTGCTCATCGCGGTGGGGCTGGCCATCAGCAGCTCAAGTTACCGGGGCATCGGCGCCTAGGCTCGGCCGCCAGCGGCCTTGCCGGTAAGCGCCGCCAACCGCCAGCCACCAGCAATCAGCCCGTAAGCGCCACCAACAACGGCCCGGCGTTGGCCTCGAGCCAGTAGCCGCGGCGGCGGATCAGGCCGCCGAACCCGTCGTCCGACATCTGCGCCCAGCCGCCGCCCAGGACCCGGGTGCTGTGTTCCATCCGCTGGTGGCTCAGCGCCGTCGCCTCGACCCCGCGAGCCGGCAGGCGCCGCCGCTGGTCCTGGCTCCAGCCATAGGCGCCGGCGAAGATCCGGAGCCGCCGGAACGGGTCGGTCAACTCCCAGCCCGGCCACGCACCGGCCGGATCGCCGAGCGGGACCCAGTGCATCGCGGTGTTGAAGGAGTCCTAGAGGGCCGCGGTGGGGCCGGCAAGGTCGAAGCCCACAAGGCCCGCGGCGCGGCCGTCCCGCACTCATCGGCTCAGCGTACGCCGCCCATGAGCTTCTTGATCGCCGGCGAGGCCGTGGCCAGGCCAACGGCCACCAACATGGCGGTGCCGCCGATGCCGATGAAGTACGGCAGCTCATCCGCCGGGTTGTACAGTCCGGACAGGATGCCGGCCAGCGTGGTGCCCAGCGACACGGAGAGGAAGAACAGCGCCACCATCTGGGTGCGGAAGGCTGCCGGCGCCAGCTTGGTGGTCACGGACAGGCCGATGGGGGACAGGAACAGTTCCGCGAGGGTGAACAGGAACAGGATCCCCACCAGTGCCAGCAGCGGGGTCTTGCCGTCCCCGGCCAACGGGATGAAGGCCAGGAACGCCAGGCCCATGACGAAGAGGCCGATCGAGAACTTCAGCGCCGAGCCGGGCTGCTTGCGGCCCAGACGGGTCCAGAGGGCAGCCATGACTCCGGCGAAGATGATGATGAACACCGGGTTGATGGACTGGACCCAGGCGGCCGGCATTTCCCAGCCGAACAGGTTCCGGTCCAGCTTCTCCTCCGAGTACACGGCGATGAAGGTGAACTGCTGCTGGAACAGGGCCCAGAACGCGGCCGAGGCGATGTACAGCGGAATGAATGCCGCCACCCGGCGGCGTTCGGTCCCGTTGACTTTCTTGCTGCTGAAGATCAGGGCGAAGTAGAGCACGGACGCACCGATGGCCGCGTAGGCCATGGACATGGCCAGGTTCTCGGCATTGACGATGCCGGTGGCCAGCAGCACGGCGATCACGGCGGCGATTGCGGCGAAGCGCAGGCCGTACCGGGTGCGCTCTTCGGCGGGCAGCGGGTTGTGCACCCGGTGCGCCTCCTCCGGCAGGTTCTTGCGGCCCAGCGCGTAGATGACCAGGCCCACGGCCATGCCGACGGCGGCGGCGCCGAAACCCCAGTGGAACCCGTGGCTTTGCTGCAGCCAGCCGGTGACCAGCGGGCCGATCAGTGCGCCCGCGTTGATGCCCATATAGAAGATGGAGAAGCCGGCGTCGCGGCGTTCGTCCTTCTCCCGGTAGAGGCTTCCCACCAGGGCGGTGGCGTTGGCCTTCAGGCCACCGGAACCGACGCCGACCAGCACCAGGCCCGCGATCAGGCCGGGAATGCCCGGTACGAAGGCGAGGGCGATGTGGCCGGCCATGATCAGGACGGCGGAGCCGAACAGCACTTTTTCGGAACCGAGGAGCCGGTCCGCAAGCCAGGCGCCCAGGATGGTGGAGAGGTAGACGCCGCCTCCGTAGGCGCCGACGAGGCCGGCGGCCAGGCCCTGCTCAATGCCCAGGCCGCCCTCGGCGGCCGTGAAGTACATGTAGTAGAGCAGGATGCCCTGCATTCCGTAGAACGAGAAGCGCTCCCACATTTCCACGGAGAAGAGGCTGGCCAGCATCTTTGGGTGGCCGAAAAAGGACGTGTCGCCCGGCGATGTCGCGGTGGGCTGGGATAAATGAGTAGTGCTCATTTACTTAATCCTGACAGTGTGACGCGGGATTGTCACATTCGCGGCGGCCCGCGGCAAGCCGTGCGCCCGGTGTTTTGGGCCCGTTCGCTGCCCGTTGCGCTGTCAGATAACGCGGCCATGGACCCGGAATGGCAGCATTATCTGACAGCGCAACCGGGGGTGCCGGGGCCGGACGGCGGCCGGGGGGCTAGCCGGCGTCGAACATGATGACCTGGCGCACCGCTTTCCCGTCGGCCAGTTGGTCCATGGCCTCGTTGATGTCCGCCAGGGCGATGCGCGCCGAGATCAGCTCCTCGACCGGCAGCTTTCCTTCCCGCCAGAGCTGGGCGTACTTGGGAATGTCCCGGGACGGCACCGCGGAGCCAAGGTAGCTGCCGACGATGGTCCGGGCCTCGGCCGTGACGGTCAGCGGCGAGATCTGCGCGCGGGCGTCCGGGTGCGGCAGGCCGGCGGTGATCGTGGTTCCGCCCGCGGCGGCCGCGGCGAAGGCGGTTTCGAACGCACGCGGGTTCCCCGCGCATTCGATGACGTACCTGGCTTTGATGCCCTGCTCGAGGACCTGCTGCGGGGTGTACGTTTCGTGGGCACCCAAGCGGCGGGCGTGCTCGAGTTTTTCGTCCAGCGTGTCCACGGCAACGATCCGTGACACACCCTGGGAGACCGCCGTGATCAGAGCGGCCATGCCGACGCCGCCGAGCCCGACAATCATGATGCTGTCCTGCGGCCGGGGCCGGGCCGCGTTGAGGACGGCACCGCCACCGGTCAGCACGGCGCAGCCCAGGACGGCGGCGACGTCCGCGGGGACGTCATCGCCGACCGCGACGGCCGAGGCGCGGTCCACCACGGCGTGGGTGGCGAAACCGGAGACGCCCAGGTGGTGGTAGATCTTTTCGCCGTCGCGGTCCAGGCGCATCGATTCGTGCAGGAGGGTCCCGTCGCCGTTGCTCTTCGAACCCGCGGTGCAGGGGAGCCGGCCGTCCTCGGCGCAGTTCGCGCACTGTTCGCAGCGGGGCAGGAAGGACATCACCACGCGCTGGCCCGGCACCAGGTCCGTGACGTCCGAGCCGACCTCGACGACGCGTCCGGCAGCCTCGTGCCCCAGCAGCATCGGCACCGGGCGGACCCGGTTGCCGTCCACCACGCTCAGGTCCGAGTGGCAGATGCCGGCGGCCTCGATCCGCACCAGGATCTCGGTGGGTCCGGGGCCTGCCAGCTCAAGCTCGGAAATGGTGATGGGCCGGGAGTCCGCGAACGGGCGGGGGCGGCCGATTTCCTCAAGTACTGCACCGGTGATCTTCATCGATCCCTCTCGTGTCGTTTCCAGCTCGGCTGGTTTCGGGGCGGTGGCACTGCCCGGCTGGTCATGTCCACCGTACAACTGCCGCGCCTGCTAAAACCCCAGCTGCGCGGATAGCTGCAGCAGCAGCGCCTCGGAACCCATCGGCCCGATCAGCTGGATGCCCATCGGCAGTCCGGCGCCCCTGGCACCGCCGGTCCAGTGCACCGGAATGCTGATCGCGGGCAGCCCGCACACGTTCACCATGGAGGACCAGGGCGCGTACTCGCACTGCTTGCGGTAGTCGCCGTCGGCATCCCCCGTCCAGTTGGCTGCCGGCCAGTACCCGTCGCCGTGGGCCGATCCGGTGAACCAGCCCACCGGACGGGGCGTCTGGGCCAGTGCCGGCATGAGCATCAGGTCCCACGCGGCGTACTGGGCGATGGTGTCCCGCTGGAACTGGCGCAGCAACCCGATGGATTCGGCGAGTTTCGCGGGCCCGCGCTGCTGGGCGCGGCGCCGGAACGTGCGTGTCAGCGGGGTCAGGAGCGCCTCGCGTTGGGGAACGATCCGGGCATCCCCGACGGCGGCGGTCCAGGCCGTGGTGAAGGCGGCGGGGTAGCGGTTGTCGTAGCGGATGGAGGCGTCCGAGGTTTCATGGCCGGCCGCCTCCAGCAGCCGGATGCCTTCGGCGAGGGCATCGAGCGACTCGGGGTCCGGGGTGAAGGGGAATATCGTCTGCCAGGGACTGTCCAGGCTCACTCCGATCCGCAGCCTGGGCGGGTCCTGGGCGGCGAGGTCCAGGTAGCCCGGGCCCGGCTGGGCGGACGGATCCAAGGGCCCGGGCACCATCGCATCAAGCAGCAGGGCCGCGTCCGCGGCGGAGCGGGCCAGCGGACCGGACACCACCAGGCCGGCAGAATCACCGGTGCTTTCACCGGCCGGGACCAGCCCGCGGCCGGGTTTCAGTCCGACGAGCCCGCACGCAGCGGCCGGGATGCGGACCGAACCGCCGCCGTCGGAGCCGGGGGCAAAAGGAATCAGCCCGGCGGCCACCGCCGCGGCGCTGCCGCCGGTGGATCCCCCCGAGCTGCGGCTGAGCGCGTGCGGGTTCCGCGAGGGCGGGCCGATCCGGTTCTCGCTGTACGCGGTCAGTCCGAATTCCGGGACCTGTGTTTTGCCCAGCGAGACCACACCTGCGCTCTTGAGCCTCGCGACGAGGGCGCCGTCGGCCAGTGCCGGCTTGTGGTCCAGGGCAGCGCTGCCGTGCGTCGTGACAACTCCGGCGACGTCCGTCAGGTCCTTGAAGGCCACCGGCATGCCGTGCAGGAGCGCCGGTTCGGTCCCGGACCGGGCGGCCCGGGCGTGGGATTCATCCGCTGCGGCTGCGTCCCGGAGGGCCTGCTCCGCGGTGACGGTGACGAACGCGCCGAGGTGCCGATTTTCCGCGGCGATGCGGTCCAGGAAATGCCCCGTGACCTGCCGCGAGGACAGCTCCCCCGAGCGGAGGGCGCCGCGGAGGTCCACGGCGGAGAGCTCGTGGATTTCAGCCACGGTGGCGCGGCTCCAGGACGCTTCCCGTCCGCCGTCCGGGGGGACATGTCCAGTGCTGGCGCGGGCGGGTGGACATGGTGGCATTGTGCCCAGTCTTCGTGGCGGGGGGAGGGCATGTCCCGCGGGTCGGGCTGTGCTGCTCCGGGGGACATGTCCAGTGCTGGCGCAGGCGGGTGGACATGGTGGCATTGTGCCCACTCTTCGTGGCCAAGGGAGGGCATGTCCCGCAATGCCGGGGGCGGGCAGCCGGAATCGTGCGACGGTGAGCTGCCGGGGATCTCCTGTGCGCCATCCCTGAAGCGTAACCTGCAGCCGGGTAGGGCTGCGGCACTGGCGGCTGGCGATACGCTGGAGGCAGACCATGCATTCCGCGGAAGGACGACCATGAGCGACTTTGACACCGTGACCGTGTCCGGCATCCCCGAAGGGGCCAGGATCCTTGACGTCCGCGAGGACTACGAGTGGGTCGCGGGCCACGCCCCCGGGGCGCTGCACGTCCCCCTGGACCAGCTCCCGGCCCGGCTCGAGGAGCTCGATCCCGACGAGGACCTCTACGTCATCTGCCGCACCGGGGGGCGCTCCTTCCGGGCGGTCCAGTGGCTCTCCGGTCAGGGGTACTCCGCCCTGAACGTCGCCGGCGGCATGGACCAGTGGCTGGAAACCGGAATGCCCCTGGTGTCCGACAGCGGACTCAAGCCCGTCATCCTGTAGTTGAAGAAAGAAGCGCCGATGCCCGCAACACCCTTCACGTACACCTTCCTCGGACCCTCGGGCACCTTCACCGAGGCAGCCCTGATGCAGGTACCCGGTGCGGCGGACGCGATCCGCGTCCCGTCGACGAACGTCAACACGGCCCTGGACAAGGTCCGCGACGGTTCGGCGGACGCGGCCATGGTGCCGATCGAGAACTCCGTGGAGGGCGGCGTCACTGCCACCCTGGACGCGATCGCCACCGGCCAGGAGCTGCGGATCCTGCGCGAGGCCCTCGTGCCGATCAGCTTCGTACTGGTGGCGCGGCCCGGGACCCGGATCGAGGACATTCGCCGGATCTCCACCCACGGCCACGCCTGGGCGCAATGCCGGTTGTGGGCCGAGAAGAATATTCCTAATGCAGAATATATTCCGGGTTCCTCGACGGCCGCGGCGGCCATGGGGCTCCTGGAGGGCGACACGCACTACGAAGCTGCGATCTGTGCCCCGATCGTGGCCACCGAACAGCCCGGACTCGCAGTGCTCGCGGAGAACATCGGGGACAACCCCGGTGCGGTCACCCGGTTTGTGCTGGTGGGCCGGCCCGGCGCACTGCCGGAGCCCACCGGTGCGGACAAGACCACCGTCGTCGTTCCGCTGCCGGAAGACCGCCCCGGTGCCCTGATGGAGATTCTTGACCAGTTCGCGACCCGCGGCGTGAACCTCAGCCGGATCGAGTCGCGGCCCACCGGCCAGTATCTTGGCCATTACTTCTTCAGCATCGACGCCGACGGCCACGTGGCCGATGCGCGTGTCGCGGACGCCCTGGCGGGCCTGCACCGGATCAGCCCGGCCACCCGCTTCCTGGGTTCCTACGGGCGCGCCGACGGGCACCGGACCGTCGTGGAGCCGCACACCTCCGACCAGGCTTTCCGGGCGGCACATGCCTGGGTGAGAGACATACTGTCCGGGGCATCCGTGGTGCCGGAATATATCTCCAGGGCTTCGCCCACAGCGTAGACAAATGCCACATCCGGCACTTCCGCCCCTCGGAGACTGTGCGTATGCTTGCCTGATCCATATTGGGGAAGTCCTCTACAGAGGGAGCAGGTCATGGCGAACACCAGCCTTGAAAATGACGGCCAGGGAATGATCGTCAATCCCAAGCCGACCGCTGACAACCAGGACTGGGACGGCGACGACGCCGACCGTGCGGACCGGCTGCGTTTCGAAGAGGAGCAGGCCTTGATCCGCGAGCAGTCCGAGGCGCGTGCCGCCAAGGCCGCCGCGGAGGCGAAGACGATCGCAGATGCGCACAAGGAAGCCGCCGCTAAGGAAGCCAGCGCCTAATCTCCCTCGGTGCCGTCCTTGACCCGGACGAGCAGCGAGCCGGGGGCAACCTGCACGGTGACCTTCGTGGCCGGACCGGTGGGATCGCCGTCGACCTGCGTCGGCATCGGCTCAGCGCAGCTGATGACGATCTTCCCGGAGCGGTAATACGTCATCACCGGCAGGTTTCTCTTGTGCTTCAGCACGATCTTCCAATACATCGCCAGCCAGCCGATCGCGCTGCGCGGGCTCATCACAACAACGTCCAGCATGCCGTCATCGATCATGGCCTGGGGGATGAAGTCGATCCCGCCGGGAATCAGGCCGCAGTTCGCGAACAGGACGCTGCGGATCTTCCGGCTCTGTTCGGGCTGGTCGTCCAGCGAAATGGACACCCGCTTGCGCCGGCCGGGGAGGTGCCTCACGCCAGCTTCGGTGTAGGCCAGCCAGCCCACAGCCTTCTTCAGCCCGTCGCTGGTGTCGCCCACCACCTCTGCGTCCATGCCAATGCCGGCAATGACCAGAAAGGTGTAATCCGTGGACTCGTTGGTGCGTGAGTTCTCCACCCTCATCCGGGCCGTATCGATAAAGCGCTGATGGCCGAACAAGGCGGTCTGGACGCTGCCGTGCAGGTCGCCCACATCGAGGTGGATATTGCGGGCCAGCAGGTTGCCGGTGCCGAGCGGGATCAGGCCCATGGCGATGTCCGTGCCCGCAAGAATGTCCGCCACGACCCGCACCGTGCCGTCACCGCCGCCCACGAGGACGACGTCGGCGCCGGACTCGACGGCGGCCCGCGCCTGCGAAAATCCGGGGTCCTCGGCGGTGGTGCCAAAAAACCGCGGCGGCACCCAGCCGGCCGCTGAGCACGCACTCTCGATCAGGGTGCGGGCCTCATCCGACCGGGCCTTGATCGGGTTCATCACCACCGCGACCTTCTGCTGGCCCAGCCCAGGGCTGTGCGTTTCCTCCCACACGGCGCTGCGCGTGTGCCGGGCCCTGAGCTTGCGCACTCCCCACCAACTGGAGACGGCAAACGCCAGGACTCCAGCGAGGACGAGGTAGAGCGGCCAGTCGCGCATTGTGCTCCAACACTATCCCGCTGGTGGACGACGCCCGGATTGCCCGGGAACGGCGGCCGGATTGGATAGTCTTGTCAGGTGATCGACGTAAAAGACCTCAGCGAAAATCCGGACAAGTTCCGGGCCAGCCAGCGCGCCCGCGGCGCCGACGAGTCCGTGGTGGACGCGATCATCGCCGCGGACTCGGCCCGCCGTACCGCACTGATCCGCTTCGAAAACCTCAGGGCCGAGCAGAATGCCTTCGGCAAGAAGGTGGCGCAGGCCAAGGGCGAGGAAAAGCAGGCCCTGCTGGCAGAGGTCAAGGTCCTCGCGGGCGAGGTCAAGGCCGCGTCCGCCGAGGCCGACGTCGCCCAGGCCGCCCAGGAGGAACTGCTGCGCGCCATCCCCAACCTCATCGAGGACGGCGTTCCGGCGGGCGGCGAAGACGATTACGTTGTGGTCAAGACCGTCGGCGCCCCCCGCGAATTCACGGACTTCGAGCCCAGGGACCACCTGGAAATCGGAGAGCTGATCGGCGCCATCGACATGGAGCGCGGCGCCAAGGTTTCCGGTTCCCGGTTCTACTTCCTGCGCGGCGCCGGAGCCCGGCTGGAAATGGCGCTGCTGCAGATGGCCATGGAGCAGGCGATCGACGCCGGCTTCGTGCCGATGATCACCCCGACCCTGGTGCGCCCGGAAACCATGCAGGGCACCGGGTTCGACGTCAAGCACGACGCCGAGATCTACCGGCTCGCCGAGGACGACCTTTACCTCGTAGGCACCTCCGAAGTGGCCCTTGCCGGCTACCACGCGGACGAGATCCTGGACCTGTCCGCCGGCCCGGTCCGCTACGCCGGGCAGAGCTCCTGCTACCGCCGCGAGGCCGGTTCGCACGGCAAAGACACCCGCGGCATCATCCGGGTCCACCAGTTCAACAAGGTGGAGATGTTCATCTACACCACGGTCGAGGAGGCCGCGGCCGAGCACGCCCGGCTGCTGGCCTGGGAAGAGCAGATGCTGGCCAAGTGCGAACTGCCCTACCGGGTCATTGACACCGCCGCCGGGGACCTCGGCAACTCCGCCGCCCGCAAATTCGACTGCGAGGCCTGGGTCCCGACGCAGGGCGCCTACCGCGAGCTGACCTCGACCTCCAACTGCACCACCTTCCAGGCGCGCCGGCTCAACATCCGCGAACGGGTGCTGAACGAGGACGGGGCGCCCAAGGGCACCCGGGCCGTCGCCACGCTCAACGGCACCCTGGCCACCACCCGCTGGATCGTCGCCATCCTGGAGCACCACCAGAACCAGGACGGCTCCGTCAACATCCCGCAGGCCCTGCAGAAGTACCTCGGCGGCATGACGGTCTTCCCCGTCATCTGAGCCGCCGTTTCCCGGCCCATGCCCCCGCAACGTGCCGCGGGGCCATGGGCGTCAACAGCTGTTCACCCCGGGTTCACCGGACGCTGTGGCCTGCGTCCTAGCGGCGGCCCGGGGGTGTCTGCTCTACTTGTGAGATGACAACATTGACTGAATCCTCAGTCGCCGGCAACGATGACCGGCGAGACAACACCCGGAACAACGGAACCACCGCAGCCCACAAGCTGATGGTGGCTCTCGACGTCGACGGCACCCTCGTGGACCACGACGGCCACATGTCCGTTCCCGTCCGGGAGGCCGCCCAGGACGTCGTGGCCGCCGGCCACCACGTCACCATCGCGACCGGCCGCTCACTGAACGCGACCCTGCCGATCATCGAGCATATCGGCATCGACAACGGCTATGCCGTGTGCTCCAACGGCGGGGTCACCCTGCGGCTGGATTCCGGCCTGCCGGACGGCTACGAGATCGTGCACAAGGCCACCTTCGACCCGGGCCCCGCACTCCGGGCCCTGCGCAAACGGCTGCCCTCGGCCAAGTACGCGCTGGAGGATGAGGACGGCAACTTCCTCTCCACCGAGCGCTTCCAGGACATGAGCTTCGGCGTGGAGGCAATCGGCGTCGACTTCCAGACCATGCTGGAAGCCACCGCGGTCCGCGTGGTGGTCTTCAGCGCCGAGAACACACCCGAGGAGTTCAACACCGCCATCCGGCACATCGGCCTGGCCGGCGTGACCTACTCGGTGGGGTGGACGGCGTGGCTGGACATCGCCGCCGCCGGCGTGACCAAGGCCAGCGCCCTGGAGCACCTCCGCGGCCGGCTGGAGATCGAGGCGCACCGCACCGTCGCCGTCGGCGACGGCCGCAATGACATCGAGATGCTCACCTGGGCCGCCCGCGGGGTGGCCATGGGCCAGGCACCCGCGGAAGTCATCGCCGCCGCCAACGAGGTCACCCACTCGGTATTCGACGACGGCGCCGCGCATGTGCTGCGCAGCCTGCTGCTCTAGGCCCGGACGGCTGCTCCGGGCCCGGACGGCGCCGGGGCCGGCCTGCAGGGTGCGAGCGGTCAGCGCACCTCGAGAATGAGGCCCAGGAGCCGGGCCGCGGCGGGCCGCGCCGCGTGTTCCTCATTCCACTGCGCCCGAGCCACGGCCTTGCTGACCGCCTGGGTGGTGATCCCGAGCTCCTCGGCCACCGCCTTCTGCTGTCCGCGGACCCCGGGGGTCAGCAGGTCCAGGACCCGCCATTCCGCGGGGCTGCGGTCGTGCACAATGTGCCCCAGCAGCCGCAGCACGGCCTCGGACTCCGCGGCGAGGTCGGGCAGCGGGCCCTCCACGGCCACCGGAGTCCGGTCCTTGCCGTTGCGCAGCCGGTCGACGGCGCGGCGGGCGTAAATCAGCCCGTGGCCGGAGGCGTCCTTGATCTGGTTCGGCAAAGGTTCATTGACGGGCCCGACGCCGATGCCGACGTACCAGCTGCCCGTCCGCAGCGCGATCATCGCCGCTTCGACGGCCTGCTGCGGCAAGTCCACAATGCCCTGGACCTCGTCCTCCACCGAGCGGTCGAAATCCAGGCGCGCCGGGATGTGCCGCAGGTCCTTGAGGAGCTGCGGCACGCAGTCGCCGTCGCGCCGGCTGTCGGTTTGGTTGATCGTCAGCGTGAACATTCTGGACCCACACTACCCGGTGGTAAGGGGCTGGCAAATGTCCTAGTCAAGCCTCGTCCCTTGACTAACGGGGTCCGGTGGCAGGGCCGAATCGGACACCGCAACCTTCGGATCCCTTACGGGGGCGGCGCTTCCTGCCACCCCGGGACGGCGGTCAATGGAGACGAAATTCGCCGAGAAACTGTCCCCGCCCCCGCCGTTGAACGCTGCGGCAATCGCCATGACCAGATAGGGCGGTGCAAAGGACCAACAGGTGGCACGCCAGCCCCCAGCCAGGCGCCCGCCGTCGTGCCGTCACTGATGCGGACGGAGAGCATACCGGCGGCGGCGTCAAACCAGATCGCCCCCAGCGCCGCGGCGAAGAGGCCCTCGCTGTCCAGGAGGGCGAAGGCCAGCGGGCCGAGTGCCAGGTTCTGGACCATCGCGTTCAGCACCACCATCAGGACGCCGGCCGCCACCATGACCACCAGCGCATCGAGGCTGCGGCCCCGGAGGTGGGCCCATCCCGGCTTTGGCAAATAGAAGGCGCCGGACGCCGTGCGGGCTGGTAGCCTCAACCGGTCAGGGACGTTGCGATGGGGCTGCGCCGCCGACGGAGACCCGAAGGAAAGAGGACTGCATTGGGAGATGACGCGAATAGCGCCCGGACCGGCAGCGCGGAACTGGAGCTGGTGGACCGCTGGTGGCGGGCCGCCAACTACCTCTCCGTGGGGCAGATCTATCTCCGCTCCAACCCGCTGCTGCGGGAACCCCTGAGCGCCGGCGACACCAAATCCAGGCTGCTGGGCCACTGGGGCACCACGCCGGGACTGAACTTCGTCTACGCCCACCTGAACCGGGTCATCCGCCGGGACAGCCAGAGCATGCTTTTCATTGCCGGGCCAGGCCACGGCGGCCCCGCCGTCGTGGCGAACGCCTGGCTTGAGGGAACCTACTCCGAGATCTACAGCAACGTCGGCGACGACGGGCAGGGCATGGCTGAGCTCTTCCGGCAGTTCTCCTACCCGGGCGGAATCCCCAGTCACGCCGCCCCGGAAACCCCGGGCTCCATCAGCGAAGGGGGTGAGCTCGGCTATTCCCTGGCGCACGCCTACGGCTCCGTCTTCGATAACCCCGATCTGATCACCGCCGTCGTCATCGGCGACGGCGAGGCCGAAACCGGGCCGCTGGCGGCGAGCTGGCACTCCCACAACTTTCTGGACCCGGTCCATGACGGTGCGGTGCTGCCGATCCTGCACCTGAACGGCTACAAGATCGCCAACCCCACCATCCTGGCCCGCATGCCCGAAGCCCAGCTGGAACAGCTGCTGCGCGGCTACGGGCACGAGCCGCACTTCGTGACCGTGGCCCATCCGGACGACACAGCGGCCGCGCACCGGGACTTCGCCGCAGTACTGGACGACTGCCTCACGGAGATCCGGGCCATCCAGTCCACCCGCAGGAGCGGAACTGCAGGCGGCGGGCCGGCCCGACCTGCCGAAGACCGGGCCGCGCGCTGGCCCATGATCGTGCTGCGTTCGCCGAAGGGCTGGACCGGACCCAAAGTCGTCGACGGGCTGCAAGTGGAAGGAACGTGGCGGAGCCATCAGGTGCCGCTGTCCGAAGTGCGCACCAACCCGGAGCATCTGGCGCAGCTGGGGGAGTGGCTCGAATCGTACCGCCCTGCCGGGCTGTTCGACGACGCCGGACGGCTGCGGCCGGAGGTCGCGACGAACGCCCCCAAGGGCCCACTGCGGATGAGCGCTTCCCCGTACGCGAACGGCGGCGTGCTGCTACGGGACCTCAAACTGCCGAAGTACGAGGATCATGCCGTCCCGGTGGCGCAACCGGGGGTCGAGCGGGTCAGCGCCATGATCACGCTGGGGTCCTGGCTGCGCGACGTGATCAGCCAGAACCCCGAGACGTTCCGGCTGTTCGGCCCAGACGAGACGGCGTCCAACCGCCTGCAGGACGTCTATGAGGTCACGGACAAGGTGTGGCAGTACCGGATCGAGGAACTCGATGAGCATCTGGCCCGCGCAGGTCGGGTCATGGAGGTCCTCAGCGAACACCTCTGCCAGGGCTGGCTTGAGGGGTACCTGCTGACCGGCCGGCACGGCGTGTTCAGCTGCTACGAGGCGTTCATCCACATCGTCGATTCCATGTTCAACCAGCACGCCAAGTGGCTCAAGGTGCACCGTGA
Organism: Arthrobacter sp. AL12; assembly: GCF_029960645.1. Classification (GTDB taxonomy): domain Bacteria; phylum Actinomycetota; class Actinomycetes; order Actinomycetales; family Micrococcaceae; genus Arthrobacter. The sequence continues at coordinate 415,857 of NZ_JASBQY010000001.1, read as the reverse complement.
ACTGCCCTGGCGCCGGCCGGTCGCCTCGCTCAACTACCTGCTGTCATCGCACGTCTGGCAGCAGGACCACAACGGCTTTTCACACCAGGATCCCGGCTTTATTGACCACGCCGTGAACAAAAAAGCGGAGGTCATCCGCGTCTACCTGCCCCCGGACGCGAACACGCTGCTCTCCGTGATGGAGCACTGCCTCGATTCACGGGACTACGTCAACATCGTGGTCAGCGGCAAGCAGCCCTCGCCGACCTGGCTCGGCCCCGCCGACGCCGCGCACCACTGCCAGCGCGGCCTGGGCATCTGGGAATTCGCCGGTTCCGAGGTCCCCGGCGAGGAGCCCGACGTCGTGTTGGCCTGTGCCGGCGACGTGCCGACGGTCGAGACGGTCGCCGCGGCGGAACTGCTGAAGGCCGGTGCCCCGGGACTGAAGATCCGGGTGGTCAACGTGGTGGACCTGATGCGGCTCCAGGACGCCAGCAAACACCCCCACGGCCTGACGTCCCGGGACTTCGACGGGATCTTCACGGCGGACAAGCCGATCATCTTCGCCTACCACGGGTATCCGTCCCTGATCCACCGGCTGGCGTACCGGCGGACCAACCAGGAGGGGCTGCACGTCCGCGGCTACAAGGAGGAGGGCACCACCACGACGGCCTTCGATATGGCCATGCTCAACGGGATTGACCGCTTCCAGCTCGCCATCGACGCGATCGACCGGGTGCCGGGCCTGGCGGAGAAGCACTCGCTGCTGCGGCAGGCGCTGCAGGACAGCCGGATCCGGGCGCACAACCACACCCGGGACCACGGCGAGGACGCGGAGGACATCAGCGGCTGGACCCTCGGCCGGGACTAGCCCCGCTGCCGGCAGCCGCGCCACCCGCGGCCCGGGTGCCGCCGCCGCTACGGCTGGGTGCCGGGGAGCCCGTCCAGCCCGCCGGTGGGCAGGTGGATCCAGCCTTCGGTCCGGGCGGCCCGGGCATGGGCGGCATCCGGGCGAAGCGTCACGCCGAGCGCCACGGCCCGGGCCGTGAGGGCGGCGATGAGCGCGTCGAACATGTCATCGGACCCGGCCATCCGGTCCGCGTGGCCGGCCAGGTCCAGCCAGGGCGCTGCCTGCTGCAGCGCGTCAAGGACCCCGGCCAGCCGCTGCGTTTCCGCCCCGCCGCGACCCTTGTAGCCGCGGGCCAGCAGGCCCCAGGATTTCAGCGACGCCGCCGGGTAGACCTCGGCGAGCCGGCCGCTGCCGTCCCGGGCCTGCGGGCCGTGGTCCCGGGCGATTTTGGCCTGGATGACGGCGCAGCGCATCGCCGGGTGGGCCAGCCGGTCGGCGGAGACGCTGAGCGGGATCAGCCCCGTCTGGGCGGTGACGAAACGGTCGGTGTCCCGGTAGGCCAGCAGCCGGCGTCCCTCGATGCCGTCATAGTCCAGCACGGGGTGCGGCTCGAAGGCCAGGTGTCCGGCCAGGAAGGGCAGGAAGGCGTCCGGCCAGCCCACCGGGCAGTCGATCCCGGTCATGTCGCTGGCGCCGAAGAGCCGCACGATTTCCTCATCGCCGACGTCGAGGGCCAGATGCGCCAGGCGGGCGGTACCGTTGCCCCATTCGATGACGGCGGCCGCGGTCTTCCGGGTGGCTGCGGCGAGGTCCACGCCGAGGGTCCTCACCGCGGCCCGCCCGCGACGGCAAGCCGCAGGATCCCTTTCATCCGGCTGATACAGAGCGGTACCGGAGGGCGCCGGGCAGCCCACCCGGGCTGGCCAGGCCCTCGCCGGCGGCGAAGCGGGCCCACACAGCGCGGAGGGCCCGGCCCTGGGTGTTGATGTCCTCCCAGCTGGCGCCCGTGAGCAGCCCGGCACCTGCCCAGGTCTGTTGGTCCCCGAACAGCAGCGGCAGGTCGACGGTGTGCGCGGCCCCGTAGAAGTTCCCCGGCGCCGCCCAGGAGAGCACGTAGCTGTAGGCCGTGCCGCCGGCCTGGGCGTGCCGGCGGGCGAACTTCCTGGCGGCCCGGCCGTACACCGCCTCGGTCACGGCCCAGTTGATGGCTTTCACGACGGCGGTCCCGAGCACCGGGACCTTGGCCAGCCGGCCGACGACAGGGTTGCGCGGCAGGAACAGCCGGGCTTCTTCGGACGTGTGTCCGATCAGGACCTCAATCCCGGGCGCCGTGGCGTTCCAGGCGTCCTCAATGCCGGATTCCGGCGGCAAGGGGGAGTGCCCGTACTGGGTGCCGAACGGCATGGCCGCGATCAACCCGAACTTCCGGGCCACCTGCGACACGTGTCCTTCGATCTCCACAACGTCCATCGCCGGGGTGTCCTCGGTGACGTGCTCCGCCGCGATGCCCATCGCGGTGCTCATCTTTTCCCGGCCGCGGGTGATGCCCAGGGGTGCGCTTTGAATGATGGCGCGCTGGAACAGGGAGGGGGCCTCCGGAGTCGCCATGAGGTGGGCGACGGCGTCGCCGCCGGCGGACTGCCCGAAAGCGGTGACCCGTCCCGGGTCGCCGCCGAAGGCACCGATGTTGCGCTGGACCCAGCGGAACGCCTCGAGCTGGTCCAGCAGGCCGAGGTTTGCGGGCCGGCCCGTGCCCGTCGAGAGATAGCCGAACAGGCCCAGGCGGTATGTCACGGACACCACGATGACCCGGTTTTCGGCGACGAGGGCGCTGGGATCGAAGATCGCCAGGTCCCCGGAACCAGACGTGTAGGACCCGCCGTGCAGCCACACCATCACCGGGACCCGCTCGCCGTCGTCGAGCCCGGCCGGCATGGTGATGGAGAGCCGCTGGCAGTCCTCACTGCCGGGCAGCTCCCCGTAGCGGGTGCCGAGGATGTCGTCCAGGAACGGCACCGGGGCCTGCGGGCACGCCGGGGACAGGGACGTCGCGGCGAGGACCCCGGTCCGGTCCGGTGCGCTTACCGGAGGCTGGAATCGTCCCGCGGCGGCATAGGGGATCCCGGTGGCCCGCACGACGTCACCGTCCCGCCAGCCGGTGACCGGACCGCAGGGAGGACTAAAGGCAGGCTCGGGCTTCATAAGCCAACGATTTCACACATTTCTGACCCGTTGCTGACAGCGGCCCTCCACCCTTAAACTCCAACGCGGGGTCACTCACGGACCATATCCGGCGTCCGGATGGGCAGCAAGTGACCCCGCGTTGGAGTTTGGGGTGCTTTAGTGCGTGTGGGGGACGTAACGCTTGATGGAGGCCTCGAGCTCGGCCTCGGCGGCGGCGCGGTCTCCCCAGCCCTCGGCCTTGACCCACTTGCCCGGCTCCAGGTCCTTGTAGCGGGTGAAGAAGTGCTCGATTTCCTTGATCAGGAATTCGCTGACATCGCTGATCTCGTTGATGTGATCGAAGCGCGCGTCGACCGGCACGCAGAGCACCTTGGCGTCCCCGCCGCCGTCGTCGGTCATGTTGAACACGCCGATGGGGCGGGACTCAACAATGACGCCGGGGTGCAGATCGAAGTCCTGCAGCAGCACCAGGGCGTCCAGCGGATCGCCGTCTTCGCCCAGGGTGTTCTCGAAGAAACCGTAGTGCGTGGGGTACTGCATCGAGGTGAACAAGACGCGGTCCAGGCGGACGCGGCCCGTTTCGTGGTCGACTTCGTACTTGACGCGTGATCCCTTGGGGATCTCGATGGTCACGTCATGCTTCATGGACTGCTCCTTGAGAAATTGCGGGGGTGCGCGGTCTTCGGGGATGCGCGGCACGCACAAAAGGCTGACGGTGCCGCCGACTACTATTGAGGATATAGCGAGAGGCCCGGGTTTCAGGAACTTGTGGGGACATTTCAGCACTAAAGGACCAGCAGCGGCATGAAACGCAGAACGAGCCACCCGGGCGCTGACCCGGTGACCGGGCCGCTGCGGCGGAGCCCCCCGCTGCTGCTCCAGACCCTGCTGGTCGCGGCACTCGCCCTCCCCGCCGGCGTAGCCGTCGCCCCCGCTTTCCTCGGGCCCAGCCCCGCCGAAACCGCGCCGGCCACCCCGCCCTGGCACCAGGCCCCCGGCTCACTGGCCGCCCCCGGCGGCGCGGCGGCCGGCACCGGCCCGGACGGCATCGAACCGCTCGCAGCCGCCGCCCCCGTCCCGCAGCCCGGCCCGCTCGCGGCCCAGCTCAACGAAACGCTCAAGACCGCCGGCGCCGGGGACTTCACCGGTGTGGTGCAGGACGCCCTCACCGGGGAGGTCCTCTTCGACCGGTCCGGCGACGAGGTCCGGGTCCCGGCTTCCAACATGAAGCTCCTGACGGCCGCCGCGGCCCTGCGCGCACTCGGCCCGGAACGCCGTTTCAGCACCCGGGCCGTCGCCGGGGCGGCCCCCGGGTCAGTCGTGCTCACCGGCGGCGGGGACGTGCTCCTCGGTGCCGGCGAATCGGTGCCCGGCGCCGTGCTGGGCCATGCCGGGCTCGCCAGCCTGGCGCAGTCGTCCGTCCGGGCCCTGCAGGACGACGGCGTCTCCGTCCCCTTGACGGTCCAGCTTGACGACTCCCTTTTTACCGGCCCCGCGCTGAACCCGGCCTGGAACCTGGAGGATGTGGCCGCCGGCGAGATGGCCCCGCTGTTCCCGCTCGCCTTGAACTCGGCCCGCTTCGACCCTGCCACCACCACCGGCCCCCGCCCGCAGGACGCCGCGATGGGCGCTGCCGAGGCGTTTTCCGCCCAGCTCGCGGCGGCGGCCGGTGCGGCCGGCCTGACGGTGGCGCCCGGCGTCACGCGGGTCCGCGCCGGAACGGACGACGGCGGCACCCGGGTCCTGGCCGAAGTCCAGTCCGCCACGGTGGGCCAGCAGGTGGACCTGCTGCTGCGCACCTCGGACAACTACCTGACCGAGGTGATCGGCCGCATGGCGGCGCTCGCCGCCGGGCAGCCCGGCAGCAACGACGGCGCCGTCGCGGCCGTGCTGCAGCAGCTGGCAGACCTGAACATCCCCGCCGCCACGCTGCGCGCCGCCGACGTCTCCGGGCTGGCCCTGGCAAACCGGGTCTCGGCCCGGCAGCTGGCCGAAGTGGTCCGGAACATGACCTCGGGCGCGGATACCCGGCTGCGCGCCGGCCTGGCCGGATTCCCGGTCGCCGGGCTCACCGGAACCCTGGGGGAACGGTACGTGGACGACGCGGCGACGGCCGGCGGTGCAGGCCTGGTCCGAGCCAAGACCGGTACGCTCAACACTGTCATCGCCCTGAGCGGCTACGTCGTGGACGCCGACGGCCGGCTTCTGGTGTTTTCCTTTGTCGGCAACGGGCTGACCCCGGGGGCGGGGAACAAAACAGCGCTGGACCGCACCGCCTCCGTCCTGGCCGGCTGCGGCTGCCGCTGACCCCTGCGGCCAACTTCGAACCGTCGACTGCTCCATAAACGTCCTTTTGGACCCCGGAAACGGCAGTTACGGAGCAGCGGATGGCCTGGACGGCGGCGTTGAGCCGCCGGTCGTTCGCCGCCCGCCGAATTTAAGGCGCAATGTCAGTCCGCTGTGGTCTGATGGAGCCTATGGAGCCCTCTGCCCGCGAGACATCAGTCCAAGCCCAAGCCCTGATCAACTGGGAGCTTGCCGCCTCCACCGCCGCCCGCCTGACGCCCGCCGGCCCCGTGCTGGGATCGGCGGAGATCGGCGGAGCCGTCGACAACCTGCGGCTGATGGCGGACCTTTCCGTGCCCCACGTCCATGACATCACCGGCCTGGAGGCGGCCCGCGACCTGCGCGATTCCTCGGTCCTGGTGGTGGACCGCGCGTCCTGGTCCAAGGCCAACACGCAAAGCTTCGCCGTGATGCTCCAGCCCGCGATGGAAAAGATGCTCGAGAGCCGCCGCGGCACCATGAACCCCGGCATGGCCAGCGTCAGCAGCGCCATCACGGGCAGCCAGCTCGGCGCCATCCTCGCCTTCCTCTCCAGCAAGGTCCTGGGCCAGTACGACCCCTTCTCTGCGCTTGCCGAGAACTCCTCCGCCCCCGCTGGCGGCCGCCTTCTCCTCGTGGCGCCGAACATCATCTCCGTCGAGCGTGAAATCAACGTCGAACCCGAAGACTTCCGGCTCTGGGTCTGCCTCCATGAACAGACCCACCGGGTGCAGTTCGCCGCGGCGCCCTGGCTGCGGCACCACATGCTGGAGGAGATCGACAGCCTCAGCGGGCAGCTGCTCGGCAACGTCGACTCCCTGATGGAACGGGCCTCGGCCGCCGCGAAATCGCTCAAGGACCGCACGGCATCCGGCTCCGCCCCGAGCCGGGGCGCCATCCTGGACCTGCTGCAGAACCCCGAGGAAAAGGCCGCGATCTCGCGCCTGACCGCCCTCATGAGCCTGCTCGAAGGGCACGCCAACGTGGTGATGGACGCGGTCGACTCCAGCATTGTGCCCTCCGTGAAGACCATCCGGCAACGCTTCAACTCCCGGGCCACGGACCGCGGCGTGATCGAAAAGTTCATCCGCAGCCTGCTCGGACTGGACGCCAAAATGCGCCAGTACAGCGACGGCGCCAAGTTCGTCCGCGAAGTCGTGGACGTGGCCGGAATGGAGGGCTTCAACCGGGTCTGGGAGTCCGCGGACCACCTGCCGACCGAGGCCGAAATCCACAACTCCGGGCTCTGGCTCGAGCGGATGGGGCACTAGGTCCCGTGACATCCAGTCCCGTTTCCAGCGGACAACTTTCCAGCGGACGACGCCGGCCCGGCCGGCTGGCGCCCGTCGTCGGCACTGCGCGGAAGATGCTGCAGGACGCGCTGGCCGGCGCCGGCTATCCGGAACGGATCTTGGTCGCCTGCAGCGGCGGACCCGACTCACTGGCCCTCGCCGCGGTGGCCGCCCACTTCGCCCGCCGCGGGCACGTCGACGGCCACCCCGTCACCGTGGGCGCCGCCGTCGTGGACCACCAGCTGCAGCCCGGATCCGCCGAGGTCGCCGCCGCCACCGCCGTGACGCTGCGGGAACTGGGGCTCTCGTCCGTGCAGGTCAGGACGGTCGAGGTTGCCTCCACCGGGATGGGGCCGGAGGCGGCTGCCCGGGACGCCCGGCACGCCGCCCTTGAAGCCGCCGCCGACGACACCGGTGCCCAGGCCATCCTGCTCGGACACACCCTTGATGACCAGGCCGAACAGGTGCTGCTGGGGCTGGCCCGGGGCTCCGGAACCCGTTCCCTGGCGGGCATGCGGCCCGCCCGCGGCCGCCTGCTGCGCCCCTTCCTGGGACTGCGCCGCGCGGACACGCTCGAGATCTGCGAGGTCGAGGGCCTGGACCCCTGGCACGATCCCAGCAATGCGGATCCGGCGTTTGCCAGGTCCCGGACGCGGGTGGAGGTGCTGCCGCTGCTCGAGGAGAAGCTGGGCCCGGGGGTGGCCGAATCGCTCGCGCGCACTGCCGCGATCCTGCAGCTGGACGCCGATTACCTGGAGGACGTGGCCAATGACACCTTCGTCCGGCTGCGGGAACAGTCCGGCGGTACCATCAGCCTCCCGGAGGAAGCCCTGCGCGAACTGGCACCGGCCGTAAGGTTCCGGGTCATCGCGAAGGCCGCGGCCGCCGTCGGAGGCGTCCAGCCCAGTTACCAGCGGCTGCTCGCCGCGGAAGCACTGCTCCGCCGGCAGGGATCGGCGGGCCCGGTGGAGCTCCCCGGCGGCGTCAGTGTCCACCGGCTCTCGCTCGTCGAGCTCCTGGCCGAAGGGCAGTCCGGCCCCGGCGGCGTTCCCCGCGAAGCGGCCCGCTGTGGGAAGCTTGTATTCCGGCCTCAAAAACCGCCCAAAATATAGTTGCCCCCGCATCTACACAGGAGTTATTGGTGGATTCAAACGACGTCCAGGCAGATCTCAAGCACGTTCTGTACTCCAGGGAGCAGATCCAGACACGGATCACCGAACTCGCTGCCCAGATCGACAAGGACTACGAGGGCCGCGATCTGCTGATCGTCGGCGTGCTAAAGGGCGCCGTGATGGTCATGGCCGACCTCGCCCGTGCCCTTCACAGCCACGTTTCCATGGACTGGATGGCCGTCTCGTCCTACGGGTCCGGCACGCAGTCCTCCGGCGTGGTCCGCATCCTCAAGGACCTGGACACGGACCTCATGGGCAAGGATGTCCTGATCGTCGAGGACATCATTGACTCCGGCCTGACCCTGTCCTGGCTCAAGACCAACCTGGAATCCCGCGGCACGGCGTCGGTGGAAATCTGCACCGCGTTCCGCAAGCCCACGGCGGCGAAGGTCCAGATCGACGTCAAGTACGTCGGCTACGACATCCCCAACGAGTTCGTGGTCGGCTACGGCCTGGACTACGCCGAGAAATACCGCAACCTGGACTTCGTCGGCACCCTGGCGCCGCACGTCTACGAGTAGCCGCCGCCGTTACGTCCGGCTGGACAGGACCCGGCGCGGGCCCGGCAGGGCGCGGTCCCGCCCGGCCCCGCTACGCCCTCAGGGAACTTTTGGACTTCACCGTGCGTGAGCTAAGGCGACGGTGTATAGCTAGACACTGACGCAGTATCACACGCGCGCAGAACGGTCGCCGTGCAGCACTACCAGGAGGGACGGGGCCTGCCCCGAACAGATGAAAGCTAAGAGTTTCTTCAAGGGCCCGGGCATCTGGATTGTCGTTGTTGTCGGCATGCTCCTGCTCGCCTTTGCCACCCTGTCCCCGGGCGGCGCAGCCCGGATCGATACGGACAAGGGCCTCGCGCTGCTGACCGACAAAGGCGGCAAGGTTGAACAGGCAAAGATCTTCGACGCGGAAAACCGTGTGGACCTGGTCCTGAAGGAAAACCTGCAGGTTGACGGCCAGGACAAGGGCAAGAACATCCAGTTCTACTACGTCAACGCCCGCGCGGACGATGTCGTCAAAGCCGTCACGGACGCCCGCCCGCCGAGCGGCTACACCGACCAGCCGGTCGAGAACAACTGGTTCGCCGGACTGTTCTCCCTCCTGGTCCCGGTCCTCCTGCTTGGTGTCCTCTTCTGGTTCCTGCTCTCCCGCATGCAGGGCGGCGGCTCCAAGGTCATGCAGTTCGGCAAGTCCAAGGCCAAGCTGGTCAACAAGGACATGCCCCAGGTCACCTTCAGTGACGTGGCCGGTGCCGACGAAGCCGTCGAGGAACTCGAAGAAATCAAGGAATTCCTGCAGGAACCGGCGAAGTTCCAGGCCGTGGGGGCCAAGATCCCCAAGGGCGTGCTGCTCTACGGCCCTCCCGGCACGGGCAAGACCCTGCTGGCCCGGGCCGTCGCGGGCGAAGCCGGTGTCCCGTTCTTCTCCATTTCCGGTTCCGACTTCGTGGAAATGTTCGTCGGCGTGGGCGCCTCCCGTGTCCGCGACCTGTTCGAGCAGGCCAAGCAGAACGCCCCCGCCATCATCTTCGTGGACGAGATCGACGCCGTCGGCCGCCACCGCGGTGCCGGCATCGGCGGCGGCAATGACGAACGCGAGCAGACCCTCAACCAGCTGCTGGTTGAAATGGACGGCTTCGACGTCAAGACCAACGTCATCCTGATCGCCGCCACCAACCGCCCCGACGTACTGGACCCGGCCCTGCTGCGCCCGGGCCGTTTCGACCGGCAGATCTCCGTCGAGGCCCCCGACCTGATCGGCCGCGACCAGATCCTGAAGGTCCATGCCAAGGGCAAGCCGATGGCTCCGGGCGTCGACCTGAAGGCCGTGGCCAAGAAGACCCCCGGCTACACCGGTGCGGACCTGGCCAACGTCCTCAACGAGGCCGCCCTGCTGACCGCCCGCTCCAACGCGAACCTGATCGATGACCGAGCCCTAGACGAGGCCATCGACCGCGTGATGGCCGGCCCGCAGAAGCGCAGCCGCGTCATGAAGGAACACGAACGCAAAGTCACCGCGTACCACGAAGGCGGCCACGCCCTCGTCGCCGCGGCGCTGCGCAACTCGGCCCCGGTCACCAAAATCACCATCCTGCCCCGCGGCCGCGCCCTGGGCTACACCATGGTGGTTCCGGAAAACGACAAGTACTCCATCACGCGCAACGAACTGCTCGACCAGATGGCCTACGCCATGGGCGGGCGCGTCGCGGAGGAGCTCGTCTTCCACGACCCGTCCACCGGCGCATCCAACGACATCGAGAAGGCCACCGGGATCGCCCGCAAGATGGTCACCGAGTTCGGCATGAGCGAACGCGTCGGCGCGGTGCGCCTCGGCCAGGGCGGCGGCGAGCCCTTCCTGGGCCGCGACGCCGGCCACGAACGCAACTACTCCGACCAGATCGCCTACATCGTCGACGAGGAAGTGCGCCGCCTGATCGAGGGCGCCCACGATGAGGCCTACGCCATCCTGATTGAGAACCGCGTCGTCCTGGACGAGCTGGCACTCGAACTGCTGGAACGCGAAACGCTGAACCAGGCCGAAATCGCCCAGGTCTTCACCAACATCCGGAAGCGTGATTTCCGCGAGATCTGGCTCTCCAAGGAGACCCGCCCGATCCAGGAGATCGGCCCGGTGGAGTCCCGCCGCGAGAAAGCCGAACGCGAAGCGCAGGAAGAAGCCAAGGAAGCCCGCCTCGAGGAACCGCTGGACACGTTCCCGCCGCACGCCCAGGGGGTTGTCTCCGGACAGGAGCCGTTCCAGGGCGGTGTATCGGATCTCGGGCCCGACGGCCATCCCGGCTAGGCTTCTTCCGTGACTTCTTTCTTCAATGACGACGACGACGCTCCCGCCACCGATTCCCTGGCGGCGGGAGCGCCCGTCCCCGGCGCCGTCGTGGACCAGCCCCGCATCGAGGCGGCCGTCCGTGAGATCCTCCTGGCCATCGGCGAGGACCCGGACCGCAGCGGGCTTCTGGACACCCCCCGGCGGGTCGCGAAGGCCTACACCGAGATGTTCGCCGGGCTCCACCACGATCCGGCTGAAATCCTGGCCACCCAATTCGACCTGGACCACGAGGAACTCGTCCTGGTCAAGGACATCCCTTTCTACTCCACCTGCGAGCACCACCTCGTTCCGTTCCACGGCGTCGCCCACGTGGGCTACATTCCCTCGCATGACGGGAAAGTCACCGGCCTGAGCAAACTCGCGCGGCTCGTGGACATGTTCGCCCGCCGCCCCCAGGTCCAGGAACGCCTCACCACCCAGATCGTCGAAGCCCTAGTCACCCATCTCAAGCCCCGCGGCGCCATCGTCGTCGTCGAATGCGAACACCTGTGCATGTCGATGCGCGGCATCCGCAAGCCCGGCGCCAAGACCGTCACCAGCGCGGTGCGCGGGCAACTCCATGACCCGGCCACCCGTGCCGAGGCCATGAGCCTCATCATCGGAAGGTAAGAACACAAACCATGGATTCCTTAGCCGCAGCCCCCGGAACCGGACCGGCGACTTCGCCCCTGCCCGTCCTGCGCAAGCCGCGCCCGGCCGCCAAATTCGCGAACCTTCCCACGGACCGGACCCTCGTGATGGGGATCCTGAACGTCACCCCGGACTCCTTCAGCGACGGCGGCGAGCACGCCGCCGCCGACACGGCCATTGCCGCCGGCCTGCGGATGTTCTACGGCGGTGCCGACATCATCGACGTCGGCGGCGAATCCACCCGCCCGGGAGCGGTCGAGGTCGGCGTCGAGGAGGAGCAGCGCCGGGTGCTGCCCGTGATCCAGGCCCTGGTGAAGGCCGGGGTCCTGGTCAGTATCGACACCACGCACTCCGCCACCGCCGCAGCGGCGCTGGACGCCGGTGCCGCCATCATCAATGACGTCTCCGGGCTGACCATGGAGCCGGAGATGGCCGACCTGGCGGCCCGCAGCAAGGTCCCCTATATCCTCACCCACCGCCGCGGCGACGCCGGCACCATGGACTCCCTGACCGAGTACGGGAACGTCGCGGAAGACGTGGCCGCGGAACTCGCCGGCGTCCGCGACAAGCTGTACGCGGCCGGCGTCGCTCCGGAACAGATCATCCTGGACCCGGGACTGGGCTTCGCCAAGAACGAGGAGCAGAACTGGGAACTGCTCCGCCGCCTGGACGTCCTGCAGGCCATGGGCCACAAGGTGCTCGTCGCAGCCTCCCGCAAGCGGTTCATCGGCAGCCTCCTGACCGAGGCCGGCAAGGCCGCCCCGCCGGCCGAACGCGACGCAGCCACCGCCGCTGTCACCGCCATCAGCGCCCACCGGGGCGCCTGGGCCGTCCGCGTGCACGACGTCGGCCCCAGCCTCGACGCCGTCAAGGTCGCCGCCCGCTTGACCACGGCGCCGGCAGCTGCTGCGCCGGCCGCCGCCGGCGAGAACTGAACCGACAGGCCACCATGGACCAGATCACGCTGACCGGCGTCACCGCCGTCGGCCACCACGGCGTGTTGGATTTCGAGCGGCGCAACGGCCAGCCGTTCGTCGTCGATGCCGTGCTGCACCTGGACTTCAGCCGCGCCGCCGCCTCCGATGACGTGTTCGACACCGCGCACTACGGTGAAGTGGCCGAATGCGTCCGGGGCTGGATCACGGGGGAGCCACTGAACCTGATCGAGGCGCTGGCGGTGCGGATCGCCGAGGACGTGCTGTCGAAGTTCCCCGTCGCCGCTGTGGACATCACCGTGCACAAACCCAAGGCCCCGATCGCAGTCGAATTCGGCGACGTCTCCGTCAGCGTCCGGCGGACCCGGCAGGAACAGCCATGAACTACACCCGGGCCGTGCTCGCGCTCGGCAGCAACCTGGGGGCGCGCAGCGACACCCTCTCGGCGGCCGTCGCGGACCTCGTCGACCCGCCCGAGGTCCGCCTGCTGGCCATCTCGCCGATTGTGCAGACCAAGGCCGTGGGCGGGCCTGCCGGCCAGCCGGACTTCCTCAACATGGTGATCACCGTGGAGACCACACTGGCGCCCCTGGAGCTGCTGCAGCACTGCCACGCGGTGGAGCAGAAGCACCTCCGCGTCCGCGACGTGCGCTGGGGCCCGCGCACCCTCGACGTCGACATCATCACGTACGGGGAACTGGCCAGTTCCGACCCGGAGCTGACCCTGCCCCACCCGCGCGCAGCCGAGCGGGCGTTTGTGCTCTACCCGTGGTCGCTCATCGACCCCGGCGCCGAGCTCAACGGCGAACGCGTCGGCGAACTCGCCGTCAAGGCCGCCGACTTCGCCGACCTCGTGCCCTTCGACGGCTTCGAAAACCTCCACGGCGTGGCCGGAGGGGTGGAGTGATGAAGCTGACCAGCCCCCTGGTGCTGCTGGTGATCAGCGTCGCTGTGGCGATCCTGGGCTGGCTCGCGGCCCTGCTGACGACCCGCTACGGGCTGAACACCCCCGTGCTGCCGCTCAACGGGCTCATCACGATGGGCGTGATCATGGTGCTCACCGTCGTGCTGGGCATCCGGGTGCTGCGCTGGCGGAACGGCAATAAGAAGAAAATGCTCAACCCGATCCTGGCCGCCTGGACCCTCGTCCTCGCCCAGGCCTGCGCCTACACCGGCAGTGTGCTGCTGGGCTGGCATGCCGGGATCTTCGTGGACCAGCTGCGCCTCTGGAACCTGCGCAGCGACCAGACCCTCGCCTGGCAGGCCCTGGCCATGGCCGGCGGCGGCCTGGCCATGATCGGCGTCGGACTGATGGTGGAACGGTTCTGCCGGATCCCTCCCGAGGAGGGAGAGGGCGAATCGGCCCTGGGGCTCCAGGACAAGCGCAAACCCAAATCGGAAGGCGAATATGCGTACCGAGGCGATTGACCCCCCGGGCATCACCTGGCTGCGCGTCTCACCAAAATACGTCACGGTCCGGCTCGCCAGCTGGGCGCTGGCCAACCTCGTCGTCGTGGCGCTGCTGTGCGTTCCGCTGGTCCTTGTCGTCACCGGCTGGTGGGAGAACTTCCCGCTCTGGCTGGCCGTCGCCCTCCCGGCCGTGATTCTGGTCCTGGCCCTGTGGCGGCTCCTGCTCATTCCCCGCCAGGTGCGCGCCATCGGCTACGCCGAACGTGAGGATGACCTGCTCATCCGCCGCGGCATCTTCTTCCAGCGCACCCTGGTGGTCCCCTACGGCCGGATGCAGTACGTGGACATCGGCGCCGGACCGGTGGAACGCGGCCTGGGCCTGTGCACCCTGAAACTGCACACCGCGTCCGCCGGCACCAACGCCGAAATCCCGGGCCTGCCCGCCGCGGAGGGCGCACGGCTCCGCGAGCAGCTCTCCGCCCGTGGTGAAGCCCGGCTGGCCGGACTGTGACGGTCCCGCTGTGAGGTCCTCCGTCAGGGGAACCCAGTGAGGCCGGACACGGCCCCGGAGGCGTCCGCCGGCGCCGAGGCGGGGACCCCCGACGGCGCGTGGCTGCGCGTGCACCCGGCCTCGCCGTTCGTGCGCGGCTGGGTGGCGCTGGCCGCCATTGTTTTCTTCTTCTTCCGGGACACCTTCGAGCGGATGCTCCAGGGCGGCCCGCTCGTCGATGAGCAGCTCGCAGGCCGGGCACCGTGGCTGCTGCTCGGCGGCGGCGTGCTGCTGCTCCTCACCGTTCTGGGCTACGTCCTGAGCTGGTACTTCACCCGCTACCAGGTGGCGCAAGGCTACGTCCGGATCAACACCGGCTTCCTCTTCAAACAGCAGCGGCAGGCCCGGCTGGACCGGGTCCAGGCGATCGACATCGTCCAGCCGCTGCTCGCCCGGCTCTTCGGGCTGGCCGAGCTCAAGTTCGAGGTCGCCGACGCCGGGGAGTCCGCGGTCCGGCTCGCCTACCTCCGCATGGACGAGGCGCGGCAGCTCCGGGCCACGATCCTCGCCCGCGCCGCCGGAGTGGTGCCGGACCCCGCGCAGCCCGGGGCCGTCGCGGCGGAGGCGCCCGAACACGCCGTGCTCACCGTCCCGCCCGGGCGCCTCATCGGGTCCCTGCTGCTGAGCGAGCAGAGCGTGGTCGTCGTCGTCGGCGGGCTGGTCTCCGTGGCCCTCTCCGCGGTCACCGAGAACCGGAGCTTCTATTTGTTCCTGATCCCGGCCGTGCTGGGCATGGTGGCTGCCTACTGGAACGCCATCAACAGGGGCTACAACTTCACCGCCGCCATCTCCCCGGACGGCATCCGTCTGCGCTACGGGCTGCTGGACACCCAGGCGCAGACCCTGCCGCCGGGGCGAATCCAGGCCCTGCGGGTCAGCCAGCCGCCGCTGTGGCGGCTCCTGGGCTGGTACCGGATCCAGGTCAACGTGGCCGGCTACGGCGCCGCAGGAAGCAACGGCGAGGCCTCATCCCGGACCACGCTCCTGCCGGTGGGGACCTTCCCCGACGTGCTCACCATGCTCTCCCTGGTCCTGCCCGACCCGGGAACCCCGGACCCGGTGCGGATCTTCACCGCCGGCGTCAACGGCATGGCCCCCGCCGTGTCCGTTGAAGGACCGGCGGGGCCGGCGGGCGTTCCTGTCGAGGCGGCGGGTTCCGGGATGGACGACGGCGGCTTCGTCACCACCCCGCGGCGCGGCCGGCTGCTGGCCCCGCTGGGCTGGCGGCGCAACGGCTTCACCGCCACGGCCACGGCCCTGCTGATCCGCTCGGGCCGCTGGTGGCGGCACCTCGTGGTGGTCCCGCACCAGCGCACCCAGTCCCTGGCGCTGGAGCAGGGCCCCCTGGCCCGGCGCTTCCGGGTGGCGGACCTGGTGCTGCACACCACCGCCGGGCCGGTGTCCCCGCGGCTGATCCAGGCCGGCCTCGACGAGGGCCGGGCGCTGCTGGATGCACAGGCGGCCCGGGCCCGGGCCGCGCGCAAACGCCAGACCAGCGAGCACTGGCTGGACCAGGTCCGCCCGCTCGTGGCCGGAGCTTCCCACATCGAAGAACCCAACAGTCAGGAAGACCGGCAGCATGGCTAAACCAGGACGACTCGGCATCGGAATCATCGGCGCCGGCAAGGTCGGCGCCGTCCTGGGGGCGGCGCTTCGCGGCGCGGAACACGCCATCGTCGGCGTCTCCGCGGTCTCGAACGCCAGCCGCGAACGCGCGGAGACCCTGCTTCCGGGTGTCCCGGTGCTGGACGTGCAGGACATCGTCGAGCGCGCCGAACTCGTGCTCCTGGCCGTCCCCGACGACGCGCTCGGCCCGCTCATCGAGGGCCTGGCGAAGCTCGGCGCCTGGCAGCCGGGGCAGATCGTCGCCCACACCTCCGGACGCTTCGGCGTCGGGATCCTGCATCCGGTCCGGGCCGCCGGCGCCATCCCGCTGGCGCTGCACCCCGCGATGACCTTCACCGGGATGAGCCTGGACCTGACCCGGCTGCTGGACTGCACCTTCGGCGTCACGGCGGATGCCGCGATGCTGCCCATTGCCCAGGCCCTCGTCGTGGAGATGGGCGCGGAGCCCGTCGCGATCGCCGAGGCCGACCGCACCCTCTACCACGCGGCCCTCGCGCACGGCTCCAACCACCTCGTCACCCTGGTGGCGCAGGCCTCGCAGCTGCTCCGGGAGGTCGGCGTCGAGGCCCCCGAACGCATGCTGGGACCGCTGCTGCGGGCGACCCTGGAGAACGCGCTCGCCTCGGGCGAATCGGCCCTCACCGGGCCGGTGGCCCGCGGCGACGTGGGCACCGTTGCCGCGCACGCCGAGGCCCTGCGGGAGCACGACGGCGGCGCGGACGGCGATATTCTGGAGGCGTACCTGGCCATGGCCCGGGCGACCGCCCGCCGGGCAGGACGCCGGGGACTGCTGAAGCCCGCGCGACTCGGCGACATCACGCAGGCGCTCGAGGGCCCGGACCTCGACGGCCCGCTAACCTAAGGAAGGTCCCCCAACTTGGCGATCCAACTCGTAACCACGGCTGCCCGGCTCCGGACCGAAAGTGCCCGCCTGCTCCAGGAGAAGGGCGGCACCTCGCAGGGCCTGGTGCCCACCATGGGCGCCCTGCACGAGGGGCACGCCGAACTGGCGCGCACCGCCGTCGAACAGAACGATGTGGTGGTGGTGAGCATCTTCGTGAACCCGCTGCAGTTTGGCGAAGCCGTGGACCTGGAACGCTACCCCCGGACCCTCGCGGCGGACCTGGCGCTGCTGGACGCGGTGGGCGTGGACCTGGTGTTCGCCCCGGACGTGGACGAGGTCTACCCCGGCGGGGCACCCCGCGTCCGGATCAGCGCGGGCCCGGTGGCCGAGAAGTGGGAGGGCGCGTCCCGGCCCGGGCACTTCGACGGCGCCCTGACCGTGGTGGCCAAGCTGCTGCACTACGGGACGCCCGGTGCGGCGGCGGGCCCGGAACTGCCGGCCTACCGGGCGTACTTCGGACAGAAGGATGCCCAGCAGCTGGCCCTGGTCCAGCGCATGGTGGCGGACCTGAACTTCCCGGTGGAGATCGTCCCCGTGCCGATCGTGCGCTCCGCTGACGGCCTCGCGCTGTCCAGCCGCAACCGCTTCCTCTCCGCCGAGGAACGCGAGGCGGCGCTGGTACTCTCGCGGGCGCTGCGACTGGTCGAGGAACGGGCCAACGCCCACCAGCCCCTGGACCTTGAGTCCGCGCGGGCCCTCGTGGAGTCCCAGCCGCTCGTGCACCTGGACTACTTCGAGGTGGTGGATCCGCGCACCCTGGACCCGCTGGCCGAGAACTGCCGGGACACCCCGTTCCGCGGCGAGGGCCTGGCGATCATCGCGGCCACGGTCGGCCCGGTCCGGCTGATCGACAACATCCCGCTGGACTCCTGACGCAGCCCCCGCCACCATAAATCCAACGCGGGGTCAGGTACGGCCCATGCCGACGCCGTCGACGGACCGTACCTGACCCCGCGTTGGCTTTCAGGCCGCAGGAATATATCTCCCGCGCCGGGAATTAGCGCGTCGCGTTGCCGGTTGGCGCTTGATGTAGCGACGACGCTCGCCGACCCCACTTCGAAACTCCCTGAGGGAACCCCTATGTCTACAGACGTCTCTTCAAAGCCTGCCGGCGATCCCGCGCAGGCCCAGGCCGCCGCGGAGGCCGCCGCACCGCCGGTAAAGATGTCCCGGGAGTCGGTTACCGTCATCGCCACCCTGCTGGTGGCCACCTTCGTGGTGATCCTGAACGAAACCATTATGAACGTCGCGCTGCAGCGCCTGATGGTGGATCTCGGCGTTACTGCCCCCACGGTGCAGTGGCTGTCGACCGGATTTATGCTCACGATGGCCATCGTGATTCCCACGACCGGCTTCATCCTGCAGCGGCTGTCCACGCGCGCTGTTTTTATGCTGGCCATGGGCCTGTTCTCCGGCGGCACGTTGCTCGCGGCGCTGGCTCCCGGATTTGAAATCCTCCTGCTCGCCCGGATTGTCCAGGCCGCGGGCACGGCCATCATGCTGCCCCTGTTGATGACCACCATCCTCACCCTGGTCCCCGTGTCACGCCGCGGCTTCGTGATGGGCAACGTGAGCATCGCCATCTCGGTGGCGCCGGCCATGGGCCCCACGGTGTCCGGACTGATCCTTGAGCACTTCTCCTGGCGCTTCATGTTCGTCTTTGTCCTGCCGATCGCGCTGGCCGCGTTCGCCATCGGGGCCCGGTTCCTGACCAACATCGGCGAAAAGGAAAAGACCCGGCTGGACGTCCTGTCCGTGCTGCTGACCGTTCCCGCGTTCGGCGGGATCGTCTACGGCCTGAGCCAGATCGGCGGCGGCGCGTCCGGCCCCGGCTCGCCCGCCGTCATTGCGCTGGCCGTGGGCGCCGTTGCCATGGTGGCGTTTGTTCACCGCCAGCTGCGGCTGCAGACGTCCGAGGCGCCCCTGCTGGACCTGCGGGCGTTCACCTTCCGGATGTTCACGGTGTCCGTGCTGCTGCTCGTCGTGGCCATGATCGCCCTGTTCGGCTCCGTGATCCTCCTGCCTCTGTACCTGCAGGAGGTCCGCGGTCTGACGTCGCTGGAAACCGGGCTGACCCTGCTGCCGGGAGGCCTCGCGATGGGCCTGCTGGGCCCGTTCATCGGGCGGCTCTTCGACAGGGTCGGCCCGCTGCCGCTGACGGTCACCGGCTCGTCCCTGCTCGTGCTGGCCCTGTTCCAGTTCTCCCTGCTCGACGCCGGCACCCCGGTCGGGTGGATCATCGCGATGCACGTGGGCCTCAGCCTGGGGCTGGCCCTGATCTTCACGCCGGCGTTCACCACGGGGCTGAACCCGCTGCCGCCGCACCTGTACTCCCACGGCTCGGCCATCATGAGCACCCTGCAGCAGGTGGCCGGTGCGGCCGGAACGGCGCTGCTCGTCTCGATCTACGCTGTGGTGTCCGCCGGCGCGGGAATCGTCGCGGGAATGCACGCGGCGTTCCTGACGGCCTCGGTCATCGCCGTCGCCGCCGTCGTCCTGTCGACGCTGATGCGCAAGACCGCCGCGGCGGACCACCCCGCCCCCGCTAACCCGCCAAAACCAACGCGGGGTCACTAAGCGCCCACCCCGAGGCCCCGGATGGGCGGAAGGTGACCCCGCGTTGGTGTGGTGCGGCCGAGTTGTTAGCTGGCGAAGAATTCACTGAGGGCGGAGATGAGCTTGTCCGGCGCCTTGTTGACGCCGTCGTGGCCCATGCCCGGCAGAATTGTGTAGCTGGAGCCGGAGAGCACCTCGTGGATCTGGGCGCACGCCACCCCGAAGTACGCCGGGCTCTTCTCGCCGACAATGATCAGTGTCTCCAGCGGCAGCTCCAGGAACGGCTCGGCCGGCATGTCGGCGGCGATGATGGCCTTGATCTCCCGGACCCCGGTCTTCATCAGCTCGCGCATCTGCTTGCCGAGCGGGGTGCCGGCGGCCAGTTTGTTTGCCAGCGTCAGCATCGACAGCGGCATCCGGGACAGGGCACTGCCGGTCTCGAGGCCCCGGAGCAGGACGGCGAGGGCGCGGTCGTCGTCCCCGGCCGCCGTCGCCTTCTCGTATTCGGTGGTCCAGTCCGCGGTGACGCTGTGGTTCACGGAGACGGCCGGGTCGTACACGGCGAGGCGCTCCACCGGCAGGGTGCGGGCCGCGTGCAGCGCCACCGCGCCGCCAAAGCTGTGCCCGAACACGTCCGTGCTGGCGGTGTGCTTCATCACCGCGGCGAGGTCCTTGATGTCCACGTTGAGGGTGTAGTCCTCCGGCTGCGGGGAGGACGAGCCGCGGCCGCGCCGGTTGAAGGTGTGCACCGGGCGCCCGAGGGACGCGCTGAGCTTCTGGGCGAGGCGGGTGTAGTCGGCGGCGGTCACCATGGAGGCCGCAACGACGACGACGCCTGAGCCCGCCGAGGCCAGCTCGGCACCCGTGCTGAAAAGCTCGATCGTTCCGCCGTCGGGGGTTCTGATGTTCTCGCGGTTCATGGTCAGAGCCTAGCCGAGGCTGCAGCTACGGCGCAGTAGGGTTCCGGGCGCTGGGGTTCGTGGGGCGCCGGGGCCGGCCATGAGCCTAGCCGCCCAGCCGCCCGCCGGAGACCTCGAGGTAGCAGGAGCCGCACAGCGACTCGTACCAGACGTCCTGGCCGTCGATCGCGACCTGGTCGCCGTCGAAGACCACCTGGTCTCCGGACCGGCGGGTGTTGAAGATGGCTTTGCGGCCGCAGCGGCAGATGGTTTTGAGTTCCTCGAGGGTGTGCCCGATTTCCAGCAGCCGCAGCGATCCCGGGAACGCCCGGGTGCGGAAGTCCGTGCGGATGCCGTAGGCCAGGACGGGAACGTTGTCCAGGACGGCGATCCGGAAAAGGTCGTCCACCTGGGCCGGTTCGAGGAACTGCGCCTCGTCCACCAGCAGGCAGGCCACCGGCTGGGTGTCCACGTGCTCCAGCAGGGCATCCGGGTCATCCCCGTGGGCCTGGGCGGTGAACAGCTCGCGGGCGGACGCCCCGGCCGGGATCAGGAAGTCCACCGACCGGGTCATGCCCAGGCGCGACACGACGTCAGCGTCGCCCTTGGTGTCGACATCCGGTTTGGCCAGCAGGACCCGCTGGCCGCGCTCCTCATAGTTGAAGGCGGCCTGCAGCAGACCCGTTGATTTGCCGGAGTTCATCGCGCCGTAGCGGAAGTAGAGCTTGGCCAAGGGGGTCCTTTCGAAAGGGTCGCCCACCGATTGTAAAGGTGCGGCGCCCGGCGGCCCAGCTATTCCGCAACCGCCCCTGGCTCGGCGGGACCGGCAGGGGGAGAATCCCCGGTAAACTTGGGGATTGTGACTTCCCAAAACACCTCCGCCCCGAATACCGCCGCCGATTCCCATGAAGCCAGCGAGCAGACGCGCATCCGCATGGAGAAGCGCGCCAAGCTGATCGAGCGCGGCGTCGAGGCGTATCCGGTCGGTGTTGAGCGTACCCATTCACTGGGTGAGATCCGGGAGAAGTACGCGCACCTCCAGGCCGACGAAACCACCGGCGACGTCGTCGGGGTGACCGGGCGCATCGTCTTCATCCGCAACACCGGCAAGCTCTGCTTCGCCACGCTCCAGGAGGGCGGCGCGGACGGCAAGGCCGTCCGGCTGCAGGTCATGCTGAGCCTGGCTAACATCGGCGAGGAAGCGCTCGCGGACTGGAAGGCCCTCGTGGACCTGGGTGATCATGTGTTCATCAAGGGCGAGGTCATCTCCTCGCGGCGCGGTGAGCTCTCCGTCATGGCCGGGTCCTGGTCGATGGCGTCCAAGGCGCTGCGCCCGCTGCCGGTGCTGCACGCCGAGCTCAACGAGGAGACCCGGGTCCGCCAGCGCTACGTGGACCTCATTGTCCGCGACGAAGCCCGCGAAATGGTCTACACCCGGGCCGCGATCACCCGCTCCATCCGCGAGACCCTGCACCGCCAGGGCTACGTCGAGGTGGAGACCCCGATGCTGCAACTGGTCCACGGCGGCGCCACGGCCCGTCCGTTCGAGACCCACATGAACGCGTTCGACCAGAGGATGACGCTGCGGATCGCCACCGAGCTGTACCTCAAGCGCACCGTTGTCGGCGGGATCGACCGGGTCTACGACATGGGCCGCGTCTTCCGCAATGAGGGCGTCGACTCCACCCACAGCCCGGAATTCACCACCCTGGAAAGCTACGAGGCCTGGGCCGACCAGTTCGTCATGGCGGACCGGATCAAGGAACTCATCCTCGACGCCGCCGACGCCGCCGGAGTGGGCCGCGTGCTGCAGACCGAGGCCGGGGAGATCAACCTCGGCGGCGACTGGGCCTGGATGGCGGTCTATCCGGGGCTCTCCGAAACCGTGGGCCAGGAAATCACCCCGGAGACCCCGGCGTCGGAACTGCTGGCGCTCGCCGCCAGGCATGAGGTCAAGGTCGACGCCAACTGGGATGCCGAAAAGCTCGTGGTGGAACTCTTCGGCGAACTCGTCGAACCCACGCTGCTGAACCCGACGTTCGTCTACGACTACCCGCCCTCCGCCCAGCCGCTGGCCCGCCAGCACCGCGAGGACGACCGGCTGATCGAAGCTTGGGACCTCATCATCGGCGGCATGGAGCGCGGCACGGCGTTCTCCGAGCTCATTGACCCGGTAATCCAGCGCGAACGGCTCACCGAACAGTCCCGCCGCTCCGCCGCCGGCGACGTGGAGGCCATGCAGCTGGACGAGGACTTCCTGCGGGCGCTGGAGTACGGCGCCCCGCCCATGGGCGGCATCGGACTGGGCATCGACCGGCTAGTTATGCTCTTCACCGGTGCAGGCATTCGCGAGACCATATTGTTCCCCCTGCTGAAGCCCGAAGGACACTGACCATGGAGTACATCGCCGTGTTGCTTCCCTCCGTGGTCGTCGGACTGATTTTCTGGTTCGCCATGAAATCGATTTTCAATGCGGACAAATCCGAACGCCAAGCCGAAGCGCGGGCCCAGGCGGAAGCTGACGAAAAAGCCCAGCCGCCCAATACGCTCCGCAGCGACGGCCATTCCAACGGCATCAACTAATAGCAGGCTATTCGACCTTGGGTTTTCCTTAGGAAACTCTTTTTCACTTTGACTCGTTGCCATAAAGCGGAGGATACTTTAAGCAGATAGATCCTGCTTTTCCTAAATACTCATCCTTTTTGGAAAGAGAGTCTTAATGGCACAGAAAGTAAAAATCATCCTTGTTGATGACCTGGACGGCGGATCCGCGGACGAGACTGTCCGGTTCGGCCTCGACGGCGTCAGTTACGAAATCGACCTGTCTTCGGAAAATGCGGGAGAACTGCGCTCTGCAGTTGAGCGGTTCGTAGCCCACGCACGCAAGACCTCAAGCGGCCGCGCAACACGCACCAAAATTTCATCCGGGCGGAACCAGGACTCGGCCCAGATCCGGCAATGGGCCCGTGATAACGGCTATGCGGTAAACAGCCGCGGGCGCATCCAGGCTGAAATTCAGGAAGCCTACCAAAAGGCGAATTCCTAGCCGTCAAGGCAAAACCCCGCGTCGTGGACACGGCGCGCGGCGCAATAACGGTGACTTTGCCCCCGCTCGGGTCGGGGGCTTTGTCGTAGGCGGGCCCCGGTGCCGCACATGCCCGCAGCCGGAGCACCAATAGCGACGGATCGTGACCACGCCCCGACCACCACCGCCGACACCAAACGCCAGCTACTCAAGAGTCGCTAAAATGACGTACCCCAAAACAAGGGAGAGTCCCGTGGGCAAGGTGGTCATGTACAGCTCGGCGAGCTTAAGGTGTCGCAGGCGTCCTACGACTACACCCGGCCGTACTGGGACCAGATCGGAGCGACAATCGTCGGCCGCCACGTTTTCGACATGACGGACGGCTGGGACGGGAAGCCTCCGAGCGGGGTCGACCATGTGGTCGTTGTGACGCGCCGGCCGAAGCCCGAGGGCTGGGACCCCGAGGCGCCGTTTCACTTCGTCGAGGGCGTCGAGGGCGTCGAGGCAGGCGTGGCCAAGGCGCAGGAGCTCGCGGGTGACCGCATCGTCGAGGTCGCCGCTGGCGACGTCGGTGGCCAGGTGCTTGCCGCGGGCCTGATCGACGAGGTGCGGATGGACGTCTTACCGGTCGTGTTCGGGTCCGGCAAGCGCTACTTCGGGTCGGTCCACGCACAGCACCTGTTGGCGGATCCCGACGCGGTGATTCAGGCCAACCGGGTGCTTCACTTGCGCTGTCGGGTGCGCCGTTGACCGATCTGAGCGGGTACGCGAGGGATTCCACAGCGAACGGTGACACAAGATCGGCGCTCCGGCGGTCCCGCGTCTGCGCCCCGATGCGACGCGGCGGAGCCTTCCCGGTTTCCCCTGTGGCGAACAAGCCCCAAATCTTGAACCCGGCCACGTAGCATCAAAGTACGTCGTAGCTAGGAGTGTGGCGAAATGTTTGAGCGATTTACGGACCGTGCCCGTCGCGTGGTTGTGCTTGCCCAAGAAGAGGCACGCATGCTGAACCACAATTACATTGGTACCGAACACATCCTCTTGGGTCTGATCCATGAAGGTGAAGGTGTTGCTGCCAAAGCCCTTGAGTCCTTGAGCATTTCGCTCGACGGCGTCCGCGAGCAGGTACAGGAGATCATCGGCCAGGGCCAGCAGGCCCCGTCCGGACACATCCCCTTCACCCCCCGCGCCAAGAAGGTCTTGGAACTCTCGCTCCGCGAGGCCCTGCAGCTGGGACACAACTACATCGGCACAGAGCACATCCTGCTCGGCCTCATCCGCGAGGGTGAAGGTGTAGCCGCCCAGGTGCTGGTCAAGCTCGGAGCGGACCTTAACCGCGTCCGCCAGCAGGTCATCCAGCTGCTGTCGGGCTACCAGGGCAAGGAATCCACCGGAGCCGGTGTTGGCCCGGGCCAAGCCGAAGGCACCCCCGCCGGTTCCGTCGTCCTGGACCAGTTCGGCCGCAACCTGACCCAGGCTGCGCGCGAGAACAAGCTGGACCCCGTCATCGGGCGCGAATCCGAAATGGAACGCGTCATGCAGGTCCTGTCGCGCCGCACCAAGAACAATCCCGTGCTGATCGGTGAGCCCGGCGTGGGCAAGACCGCCGTCGTCGAAGGCCTCGCCCAGGCGATTGTCCGCGGTGACGTTCCGGAGACCATCAAGGACAAGCAGCTGTACACGCTGGACCTCGGGTCCCTCGTGGCCGGCTCCCGCTACCGCGGTGACTTCGAAGAGCGCCTAAAGAAGGTCCTCAAGGAAATCCGCACCCGCGGCGACATCATCCTTTTCATCGATGAGATCCACACCCTGGTGGGCGCCGGTGCCGCCGAGGGGGCCATCGATGCGGCCTCGATCCTGAAGCCCATGCTGGCCCGCGGCGAGCTCCAGACCATTGGCGCCACCACGCTGGACGAGTACCGCAAGCACATCGAGAAGGACGCCGCGCTGGAACGCCGTTTCCAGCCGATCCAGGTCAAGGAGCCCTCGGTCGCTCACGCGATCGAGATCCTCAAGGGCCTTCGCGACCGGTACGAGGCGCACCACCGCGTCACCATCACCGACGGCGCCCTCGCCTCGGCGGCGAGCCTCTCCGAGCGCTACATCTCAGACCGCTTCCTGCCGGACAAGGCGATCGACCTGATCGATGAGGCCGGTGCTCGGCTGCGCATCCGCCGGATGACGGCCCCTCCGGAGCTCAAGATCATGGACGAGAAGATCGCCGCCATGAAGCTGGAGAAGGAATCCGCGATAGACGCGCAGGACTTCGAAGGTGCCGCCTCGCTGCGCGACAAGGAGCAGAAGCTCATTGCCGAGCGTGCCGAGAAGGAACGCCAGTGGAAGACCGGCGGCATGGACGACATCTCCGAGGTTGATGAGGACCTGATCGCTGAAGTTCTGGCGAACTCCACCGGCATCCCGGTCTTCAAGCTGACCGAGGAAGAGTCCTCGCGACTGCTGAAGATGGAAGACGAGCTGCACAAGCGCGTGGTCGGCCAGAACGAGGCGATCAAGTCCCTGTCCCAGGCGATCCGCCGCACCCGTGCAGGCCTGAAGGACCCGAAGCGTCCGGGCGGTTCGTTCATCTTCGCCGGCCCCACCGGCGTCGGCAAGACCGAGCTCGCCAAGGCCCTGGCCGAATTCCTCTTCGGCGAGGAAGACGCCCTGATCACCCTGGACATGTCCGAGTACTCGGAGAAGCACACGGTGTCACGTCTCTTCGGTGCCCCTCCGGGCTACGTGGGCTACGAGGAGGGCGGACAGCTGACCGAAAAGGTCCGCCGTCGTCCGTTCTCCGTGGTCCTGTTCGACGAAGTGGAGAAGGCACACGCCGATCTCTTCAACTCGCTGCTGCAGATCCTGGAAGACGGCCGACTGACCGACTCCCAGGGCCGCGTGGTGGACTTCAAGAACACCGTGATCATCATGACCACCAACCTCGGCACCCGGGACATCTCCAAGAGCGTTGCCACCGGCTTCCAGTCCGGCACGGATACGCAGACCGGCTACAACCGGATGCGCGCCCGCGTCA
Organism: Arthrobacter sp. AL12; assembly: GCF_029960645.1. Classification (GTDB taxonomy): domain Bacteria; phylum Actinomycetota; class Actinomycetes; order Actinomycetales; family Micrococcaceae; genus Arthrobacter. The sequence goes on along the minus strand of NZ_JASBQY010000001.1, from coordinate 389,642 downwards.
CAGAGGAGCTCAAGCAGCACTTCCGTCCCGAGTTCCTGAACCGTGTTGATGACGTTGTGGTCTTCCCGCAGCTGACCCAGGACGAGATCATCGAGATCGTGGACATGTTCGTCGGCCGGCTGGAGAAGCGCCTCAAGGACAAGGACATGGGCATCGAGCTCACGCCCGCGGCCAAGATCCTGCTCGCAACCCGCGGCTACGACCCCGCCATGGGTGCACGGCCGCTGCGCCGGACCATCCAGCGCGAGATCGAGGACCAGCTCTCCGAGAAGATCCTCTTCGGCGAAATCCACGCGGGCGACATTGTTGTAGTGGATGTGGACGGCGAAGGCGACGACGCCAAGTTCACCTTCGCAGGCAACACGAAGCCGCGCATCCCGGAGATCGCTCCGAGCGTCTAGGCATCGGCTCAAAGGCCCCGACTTCCCGAAAACGGAAGGCGGGGCCTTTTGCGTCGGCGCCCCCGGTGCGGTCTGAAAGCAATGTTTCACTGTAGGTGAAATTGGTGTGATCCGGCCCACTGGGGGTGTTGAATCGGTGCATGGCTTCCCCCGATGCAGAGACCCTGGGCGAAAAACCCGAGACCCCGTTCCACGACCTGGACCACTACCTCGCGCTTCCGAGGGTGGCGGGCCTGGCGTTGAGCCCGGACGGCAGGCGGCTCGTCACCACCGTGGCGACGCTGAACGCCAAGGGCACCGAATATGGCACTGCCCTGTGGGAACTGGACCCGGCCGGGCAGAAGCAGGCCCGCCGGATCACCCGCAGCGCCAAGGGCGAGACCGGTGCCGTGTTTGCCGCCAGCGGCGAGCTGTACTTCAGTTCCGCGCGCCCGGACCCGGAAACCCCCGACGCGGACCCGGTCAAAGCCCTGTGGGTGCTGCCCGCGGACGGCGGCGAGGCCCGCGTCGTGCTCACCCGGGCCGGTGGAGTCAGCGCGCTCCTGGCCGCGAAGGACACGGGCGCCCTTTTCGTCAGCGCAGCGGTGCTGTCAGGGTCCACGGATGAGGACGACGACGAGGAACGCCGCACCGCGCGCAAGGACAACAAGGTTGCCGCCATCCTGCACAGCGGCTATCCGGTGCGCTACTGGGACGCCGATCTGGGACCCGTTCAGCCGAGGCTCTTCGCCGTCGAGCCCGGCGAGGAAAGTGCGCCGGGCAGGCCCACTACCGTCGATGCCGCGCCGCCGCTGACGCTCCGGAACCTGTCGCCCGACGCCGGTGCCGGCCTTCGCGATGCAGAGTCAGTCGTCAGTCCGGACGGCAAGACCATTTACAGCAGCTTCTCAAAGCCGCTTGCGCGCGCGAATTCACGGTCCGTCCTCGTCGCCATTGACGTCGCCCGCGGCACCCGGACCGTCCTTCTGGACACCGAGGGGATGAGTTACTTCCCCGGCCCGGTGAGCCCGGACAACCGCACCCTGGTGGTGCTTAGCGAAAGCGACACCACGCCCGAGTCGGCCCCGCAGGTCAGGCTGCACCTGCTCGACGTCTCCAGCCCTGCGTCCGCGGCGGATTCGGCAGCCGCCGCACTGACGCCGCTGGCGCACGGTTGGGACCGCTGGCCGAGCCCGGCGGCATGGCTTCCGGACGGATCGGCCCTGCTCGTCACCGCAGATGAGGACGGGGCCTCGCCGGTCTTCCGGATCAGCGTCAGCGGGGACGCCGCCGGCGGCCCGGTAACCCGCCTGACCGCCGACACCGCCGCCTACACCGACGTCGTGGTCGCACCGGACGGGAGCTCTGCCTATGCGCTGCGCAGCTCCTACGAGTTCCCGCCGGAAGCGGTGCGCATCGACCTCGCCGGCGGGGACACCGTCCGGCTCCCTGCCCCCGCTGAACGCCCGCAGTACCAGGGCTCGCTGGAGCGGGTGGAGACGACGGCGGCCGACGGCACCCGCGTTCCGGCGTACTTGGCGCTCCCTGACGGCGCGTCGGCCGGCAGCCCGGCGCCGCTGCTGCTCTGGATCCATGGCGGTCCGCTCGGTTCCTGGAATGCCTGGACGTGGCGCTGGAACCCCTGGCTGCTCGTGGCGCGGGGCTACGCCGTGCTGCTGCCGGACCCGGCCCTCTCCACCGGGTACGGCCGGCACCACATCCAGCGCGGCTGGGGTGCATGGGGCAAGGCCCCGTTCACCGACCTGATGGCGATCACCGACACCGTGGTACAGCGGCCGGACATCGACGAGACCCGCACCGCTGCCATGGGCGGTTCCTTCGGCGGCTACATGGCCAACTGGGTGGCCGGCCACACGGACCGGTTCAAAGCGATCGTCACCCACGCCAGCCTCTGGGCTCTGGACCAGTTCGGCCCCACCACGGACGACGCGCAGTACTGGCTCAGGGAGATGACCGCCCAGATGGCGCTGGAGAACTCCCCGCACCTGCACGTGGAGGACATCAGCACCCCCATGCTCGTCATCCACGGCGACAAGGACTACCGGGTGCCGATCGGCGAGGGCCTGCGCCTCTGGTACGAGCTCCTCTCCAGGTCCCAGCTCGCCGCCGACGAGAACGGCGAGACCGAGCACCGGTTCCTCTACTTCCCGGACGAGAACCATTGGATCCTGCAGCCGCAGCATGCCAAGGTCTGGTACGGCGTGGTCGAGCACTTCCTCGCCAGGAACCTGCTGGACAAGGATCTGCCGGTGCCCGCTGAACTGGGCCTGTAGGCGCTGCCGTCCGGACCGGAGTCCGGTGCGTCCGGGGACGCTTATCAAGACCAAGGTAAGTGGTCCCCGTAAGATTGGGCTGTGACTGAGACAATCCGCATCCGCCCCGCCCGCACGAGCGATGTCGGGGCGATCAAGACGCTTGTGGGGCCTCTGGCCGAGCAGCGGATCCTCATGGCCAAGGAAACCGTGGCCTACTACGAGAGCCTGCAGGAGTTCCGGATTGCCGAGTCGCCGGACGGCGAGGTGATCGGCTGCGGGGCGCTGCACGTTATGTGGGAGGACCTCGCCGAGGTGCGCACCCTCACGGCCTCGGATGCCTGGCGGGGGAAGGGTGTGGGCCACCTGCTGGTTGAGCGCCTGCTGGAGGACGCCAAGGCGCTGGGGGTCTCCCGAGTGTTCTGCCTGACCTTCGAGGTGGACTTCTTCAAAACGCACGGCTTCGAGGTCATGGCCGACCAGACCGCCGTCGACCCTGTCGTGTATTCGGAGCTGTTGCGCTCGCACGATGAGGGCGTTGCCGAGTTCCTCGACCTCGCCCGGGTGAAGCCCAATACGCTCGGCAATACCCGGATGATCAAAACCCTGTAGAACAGCGCCCGGACGGGCCGCAGGCCGGGTCTTCCCATCCATAAATTTGGTGGATAAACTGATCCCGGTTCAAGGAGTCGGACCACCCGACTTCCGGAGGCAAGAAATTGCACGAGCGCGTCTCTTTTCCAGATTTCTCCGCATTCCAAATGACCATCGCCGGCGGGGCCGAGGTGCGGCCCGCCGCCGATGCCGGCGCCCGGGAGGACTCTGCCGAGGAGCCGGCGCCGGGTCGTCGCCCGGACCTTGAGTCCGGCCGAGGGCCGGCGCCCGGAACTGATCGGCGGCGGCTGAACGCGCCGCCGTTCTCCTGGCTTGGCAGCGACGCCTGGCCGAGCTTACCGCTGGGGGCGGATAAACCCAGGTGAGGCACCCGCGGATCCGGGGAAGGCGGCCGTCCGGCAGCACCCCGGTTCCGCCACAGATGTTGTGAATCCGGAGCCTACCGCTGGCAGGGGCCCCGGTAGTAGGGTCTAACCAAGCAGCCAGGACACCATCCAGGGAGCACGCCATGAAGAAGCTCATCAATGATCCCCGCGCCGTGGTTGACGAGTCAGTGGAGGGCTTCGGGCTTGCCCATGCCGACCTCGTGACCGTCTTTGCGGACCCCAAGTACATCGTGCGCAAAGACGCGCCGGTGGCAGGAAAAGTCGGGCTGGTTTCCGGCGGCGGCAGCGGGCACGAGCCCCTGCATGGCGGCTACGTCGGCCTGGGAATGCTCGACGCCGCAGTCCCGGGCGCCGTTTTCACCTCGCCAACACCCGACCAGATCCTTCCGGCGACACTCGCCGTCAACTCAGGTGCCGGCGTCGTGCACATCGTGAAGAACTACACGGGCGACGTCCTCAACTTTGAGACCGCCGGAGAGCTTGCCCAGGCCGAAGGCGTCGAGGTCCGCACCGTGCTGGTCAACGACGACGTGGCGGTGCAGGACTCGCTGTACACCGCCGGACGGCGCGGCGTCGGCGGCACCGTGCTGGTGGAAAAAATCGCCGGTGCCGCCGCCGAGCGCGGGGATAACCTCGACGCCGTCGCAGCCATCGGCGACCGGGTCAACCAAAACGTGCGCAGCATGGGCGTGGCACTGACCGCCTGCACCGTCCCGCACGCGGGGGCGCCCAGCTTTGTACTGGAGGAAAATGAAATCGAGATCGGCATCGGCATTCACGGCGAGCCCGGCCGGCACCGCATTCCGATGGAAAACGCCGACGGCATCACCGACCGCCTCCTCGAACCGGTCGTCAGCGACCTTGGTCTGGCGTCCGGGGACAAAGTGCTCCTGTTCGTCAACGGCATGGGCGGCACCCCGCAGAGCGAGCTCTACATTGTCTACCGCCGCGCCGCGCAGCAGCTGGCCGCGCAGGGCGTTACCGTGGCTCGGTCACTGGTGGGCAACTACATCACCTCCCTCGAAATGCAGGGCTGTTCCATTACCGTCCTGCGCCTCGACGATGAGATGACAGCCCTCTGGGATGCACCTGTCCACACCCCGGCTCTCCGCTGGGGCGTCTGACCGTGGGGCTGGACGTCAACTGGGCGCTGCGGTGGCTGACCCTCTCGGCCCAGGCCATGGCGGAGCACCGGAAAGAACTCATCGAGCTGGACCGGCCGATCGGCGATTCGGACCACGGCGAGAATATGGACCGTGGCTTCAAAGCGGTGATGGTGAAGATTGCCGAGGCGCCGCCGGAAACGGCCGGGGCCGCCCTGAAATTGACCGCCATGACCCTGATGTCCAAGGTCGGGGGGGCCGCCGGCCCGCTTTACGGCACGGCTTTCCTCCGGGCAGGCACGGCGCTCGGTGAGGCGTCCGACATCGACGCCGCGACCCTCGCTTCGGCGTTCCAGGCCGCCAGGGACGGGATCGTGGCCCGCGGGAAGGCGGAATCGGGCGACAAGACGATGGTTGATGCCTGGACGCCCGCCGTTGACGCGGCTACTGCCGCGGCCGGGGACAGCGATGTGCTCAAGGTCCTGGTGGCCGCCGCGGAAGCGGCAGAGGCCGGGGCCGTTTCCACCGACCCGATGCTCGCCCGCAAGGGACGCGCCAGCTATCTGGGGGAGCGCAGCATCGGCCACCGGGACCCGGGCGCCGTCTCCAGCGCGCTAATCCTGCGCGCCGCCGTCGGGGCAGTTGAATGACGGTCAAGCTTGTTGTCGTCTCCCACAGCGAGAAGATCGCCGACGGCGCCGTCGAGCTTGCCGCCCAGATGGCACCCGACGTCCTGATCCTTCCGGCCGGCGGCACCGACGACGGCCGGATCGGCACCAGCCTCGAGCGCGTCATGGCGGCGCTGGAGCAGGCCGGGGATGTCAACAGCGACGGCATCGTCGTCCTGACGGATCTGGGCTCGGCCGTGATGACGGCGGAGTCCGCGGTGGAATTCCTGGCGGACCCCTCCTCAGTGCTGCTGGCCGATGCGCCCCTTATCGAAGGTCTTGTCGCGGCCGCCGTGGCCGCGCAGGCCGGGGCGGATGCCGCGGGAGTGAAGGAAGCCGCCGAAGCCGTCTACCGGCCCCCGGCTGCGGCGCAGCACGTCCACGAGCACCGGCCCCCGGAGGCGACAGGGGACTTCGAACTTATCAACCAGGCCGGCATGCACGCCCGTCCGGCCGCGAAAATCGCCGGGGGGCTGTCCGGCATGGATGCCGAGGTCAGCGTGAACGGCGCCGACGGCGCATCGATGACGGAGCTTATGATGCTCGGGGCGGTGCGGGGAACGGTCCTGCACATCGAAGCCAGCGGCCCGGACGCGGACAAAGCCGTGGACTATCTGCGCGGACTGATCACGGCGGGCTTCGGCGAACCCTAGCGGTCTTGGCTCAGACCGCACCGGCCGCGGTCTGGTCCGGGATTGCCGTGGCGTGCCGGTGGCCGCTCCAGGCGATCCAACCGCCGGCGACTGCCATCAGCAGGGCCCCGGCGGCCTGGGTGGGCAGGCTGCTCCCCGTCGTCACCTGCCCCAGGACGGCGCCGAAGAGGAAGAACACGACGGCGCCGGCCGCCCAGAGTGCCCCGGCCCAGCGCGGCAGAACATGGGAACGCCACACCGCGACCCCAGCAGGATGTTGCCGAGGACGGCGAGCAGGAGGCCCAACAGGAACGCCCCCGTCATGGACGCCGGGAACTCCAGCCGCATCACCTCCTCTTTACTGGCCAGGTAGGCCTTTCCGACGGCGGGAATGGCGAAGGTGGAGATCGCCGCAGGCACGAGCAGCAGTGCCGTGCCGGCGGCGGCGGTGACCATGGCCGCCAGCGCCAGGCCTCCCGCCCGGCTGCTCGCCGGGCGGCAGCCCAGGGCGAAGACACCGACGATGGCCAGGACCGTGCCCGGGGTGCTGCCGAACAGGTGGCTGAACTGATAGGAGCCGGAGCTGACAAACGCGCCCAGGCAACCGGATCCTTCTCCTGGTCCGGCTGCGGCTCCAGCGGTTGATGTTTGGTGCGTTCACGGTGTCCACTTTTCTCCACACGGGTTAGACGGCACGGAGGCCGTCTGCATCCAGTAGCACTCCGGCTGAGATGAACCTGCCGCACGGCTCGCCGTACGGGTACGCCACCCGGGGCGTGAACGTCAGGGTCCGGACGGGCAGGGGGAGGCCGCCGGCGCCGGTGCCGCCCGCTGTCACCTCGATGGGGGAGTCCGTGAGCGGATCCAGCATGAGCATCCCGGTAAGGGTGCCGTCGGGCGTGGCGCTAGCGGAACAGGGACGGTCGCTGCCGTCCGGTCCCGGTCCGCAGCCCTGGTCCACGGTGGTGCTGCCCGGGAACAGCTCCAGGTCAGCCTCCGTGCAGCGCCCGTCCTGGCAGGCCTTGAGGCGGATTGTCTTCACGGAGGCGGCGTACTCCCGGGCCACCGTCAGCGCAACGACGGGTGCCTGGGCGATGGCCGGGCACGCCGTTTGGGGCTGGCACCCGGCGGCCAGCAGGGCGATGCAAGCCAGGCCCACGAGTGCTGCGAACGCGCGCATGCTTCAGGGTAGTTCCGGCAGCCCGGCCGAGCTAGGGTCCGGCGTCCTGGGGCGGCGGCCCGGTGCGATCAGGCGGGCAGCAGGAAACCTGCGGGATGCAGCTCGGCCAGCCCGTCGCTCAGCAGCCCGGCCAGCGCGCGTTCCAGCTGTTCCGGGCCGCAGCCGAGACGGTGCAGGGCGGCCAGCGGAATTCCGATCCCGGCCGGTTCAAACCCAAGATCCGCCGGCGCCCGGTGGAACAGCTCCGCGGCCACCGGCGAATCGGCCACACGGAGGACAGCCATCACCGCCCCCCGCACCTGACGGTCCGTTCCATGCCACGACTGCCCCTTGGGCGTGTAGGTCGGCGGGGGCTCGCCGGCCGCAAGCCAGGCGCAGGAACCGCTGACCGGGCATTCCCCGCACTTCGGCGACCGCGCCGTGCACACGAGCGCGCCCAGTTCCATGACCGAGGCGTTCCAGCGGACGGAGGGGCCGGCGTCGTCGGGCAGTGCCTGCGCGGCAAGCCGCGTCTCCGCTGCGGTGAGCGCGGGCGAGGGCAGGGCCGCGCCGGAAAACAGGCGCGCGTGCACGCGGCGGATGTTGGTGTCCACCACGGTTTCGCGGCGCCCGAAGGCGAAGGCGGCGACGGCCGCCGCGGTGTAGCTGCCCACCCCTGGCAGCTCGAGGAGTTCCGGATACGTGTCGGGGACGTTTCCGCCGTGGCCGGCGCCGATGGCGACGGCGGCCGCGTGTAGCCGCAGGGCCCGCCGCGGATAGCCCAGCCGTCCCCAGGCCCGCACCGCTTCGCCGGCGGGCTCCCGGGCCAGATCGGCAGGGGCGGGCCAGCGCCGGAGCCATTGCTCCCAGACCGGCAGCACGCGCACCACCGGCGTCTGCTGCAGCATGATCTCGCTGACCAGCACGCCCCATGGTGAGCATTCCGTCGCCCGCCAGGGCAGGTCCCGGGCGTGGGCTCCGAACCAGGTGTCGAGGGCCTCATGGAGGCCGGTCAGCGGAGCGGCTGCGGGTAGGTCGACCGGGTGCGCGGCGGTGTGGGCGGTGGGGGAATCGGCTAGAGCTTTGATGGATCCAGCGTAATAGACGAGGGCCACACTCCGCCTGCGGCGTGGGAGGGCTCCATACCCGCCGCGGTTCTCTAGCCTAGAAGGATGGGCAGGAACGACAATTCAGGAACTCACGGTCCCCGGCCGGGGGCCTCCGGCAGCGGGGCATCCTCGGGCTGGAAACCGCCGCGCCAGCCTGCGCGCAAACCCGCGGGCAAAGCTGCCCGGAAACCGGCCAGCCCCGTCTACCGCCGCCGCCGGCTGTTCGTGGGCGCCGCCCTGCTGCTGGTGATCGCCGTCGCCTTCGGCGGTTTCGCCGCCGTCTCCAGCGTCGTCACCGGCGGGCAGTCCAATTCCGGCGGGGGAGCGGCCTCCTCGGGCCAGGCAACGCTACCGGCCGCCGGCCCGGAAACCACGCCTTCCCCTTCGGCAACCCCGACCGGGAACGGCTGCGAGCAGAACCTCCTGACCGTCACCGCCAGCACGGACAAGGCCGCCTACACGGACGGCGAGAACCCGCTGCTCACACTCAAGGTGACGAATAACAACAAGGTGCCGTGCCAGGTCAATATCGGGACGTCGCAGATGGAATTCCTGATCACCAGCGGCTCGGACCGGATTTTTTCGTCCACTGACTGCCAGGCCGACGCCACCGAGCTCGTGAAGACCATCGCGCCGGGGCAAAGCGAGACGGCGAACTTCCCCTGGCAGCGCAACCGCACCGTCCAGGGCTGCGCCCCGATCGAGGCGAAGCCGGGGGCGGGCGGCGCGTATTACGTCTTCACCGCACGGCTGGCGAACAAGACCAGCCCCAAGGCCGTGTTCCAGCTCAACTGATCCCCTCACCCACCTCCGTCGATTGCTCCGCAACGGCCCTTTTGGGGCCCCAAAACGGCAGTTGCGGAGCAATCGACGGGGGGTTAGAGGAAGCGGTCCAGCAGGCTTGCCTCGGCCATCCGGCTCAGGCCCTCACGGACCGTCCGGGCGCGCTGGTCGCCGATACCGTCCACGGTCATGAGGTCATCGATCGTGGCGGCCATGAGGAACTGCAGGCCGCCGAAGTGGTCCACCAGGCGGTCCGCAACGGCCTTCGGCACGGCCTTCAGCCCGGACAGCAGCCGGTAGCCGCGCGGCTGGACGACGGCGTCAAGGTTCGCCTCGCCGCCGGCGAAGCCCACGATCCCGGCGATCTTGCCCAGATCGATCAGCTCGGTGGGGCCCAGGCTCACGAGTGCCTTCACGGCCTTGTCGATGTCGTCGGCGGTCGCGTCGGGTCCCGAGTAGTCGCGGATGATGACGTCGCTGCCGGGTCCGCGGCCCACGGTCAGTTCGTCCAATTGGAGCGAGAGCAGCCGCCCGTCCTCGCCGAGTTCGAGCACGTACTGCGAGATTTCCTCGGAGATCCGGCGCACCATCTCCTGGCGCTGGAGGGTGACCGCGACATCGCGGACCGTCACCATGGCCTCGATTTCCAGGGCCGAGAGGGAACTGGTCACCTGGTCCAGGCGCGAACGGTAGCGTTCCAGGGTTGCCAGCGCCTGGTTGGCGCGGGCCAGGACCTTCTCCGAACCCTCCAGGACGTGCCGCAGCCCGTTGACGTAGAGGGCGATGATCTGCATGGACTGGCTGACCGAAATGACCGGAACGCCCGTCTGGATGGCGACCCGCTCCGCGGTCCGGTGCCGGGTGCCGGACTCCTGGGTCTCGATGCTGGAGTCGGGGACCAGCTGGACGGCCGCGCGCAGGATGTTGCTGGCGTCCTTGTCGCAGATGATGGCGCCGTCCATTTTGGCCAGTTCCCGCAGGCGGGTGGGGGAGAAGTCGATTCCGATGTCGAAGCCGCCGGAGCAGATGGATTCGATGGTCCGGTCGATGCCCAGGACGATCAGTGCGCCGGTCCGTCCGCGGAGGATGCGCTCCAGACCGTCGCGGAGAGGGGTGCCCGGTGCCACCCGGCCCAGGGTCGCCTTGAGTGAATCTTCAGGGCTCCGGGCCATAGACGTTCCCTTCAAAGGTGCAGGCCGCAGCCCTCAAGTGCGCCGGTTTCCAGTGATTGCCGGCAGGATAAAAAGTACTCGGTTCCCCGCTCTCCCCATAGTAGAGGTAAAGCGGGCCAACTTCCGCACGGACAAGCCCCAAAGTGGTCCATTGGGACGTCCGCCGGGGCGCCTCCGGAACGGCCCTGTGGGCGGACGACCGGGCGCGCACTTTTCGAGCCGCCACGCTCCGGCTTCACGGCGGCATTGCGCCCGCTTCGCGGCGGCGGCGCGGGCTGCGATAAACTGGAAGCCTCGGGTGTTCGTCGGCTACCCGGCGCCGCGCCCCGCAATCCTCCACAGCAGTCCCGCACAGCCACCACGCAGAACAACCCGCGATCCCGGCGGGCCAGCCGGATTCCCGCCAACCCGGGAGCGCAACCATTCAACGCCGCAGCGAAAGTAGCACCGTGTCCCAAGAAGTCCTTAGCCCCGCCCGAGTCCAGGAGATTCACAAGCAGGCGGCCCGGCGTCGGACTTTCGCGGTCATTTCACACCCTGACGCCGGCAAGTCCACGCTGACCGAGGCGCTGGCGCTGCACGCGAAGGTGATCGGCACCGCCGGCGCCTCCAGCGGCAAGTCCAACCGCAAGGACACGGTCTCGGACTGGATGCAGATGGAAAAGGACCGCGGCATCTCGATCAGCTCCGCGGCCCTGCAGTTCGGCTACCGGGACACCGTGATCAACCTGCTGGACACCCCCGGCCACGCTGACTTCTCGGAGGACACCTACCGGGTGCTGGCCGCCGTCGACTGCGCCGTGATGCTCGTAGACGCCGCCAAGGGCCTGGAAACCCAGACCATGAAGCTCTTTGAGGTCTGCAAGCAGCGCAACCTGCCCATCATCACCGTGATCAACAAGTGGGACCGGCCCGGCCTGGACGCGCTGGCCCTCATGGATGAGATCACCGAGCGCACCGGCCTGCAGCCGATGCCACTGACCTGGGCCGTCGGCATCTCCGGTGACTTCCGCGGCGTGTGGGACCTGCGCAATGACCGCTTCGCGCAGTTCAAGCGCAACAACGCCGGTGCCAACATCGCCCTCACCGAGTACTTCACCCCGGATCAGGCCGCGGCCAGCCAGGGTGATGACTGGTCCAACGCCGTGGACGAGGCCGGGCTGGTCATCGAGTCCAACCTTGAGTTCGACGTCGAGGCCTTCCACGCAGGCAAGGCCACCCCGATCCTCTTCAGCTCCGCCGCGTTGAACTTCGGGGTGAAGGAGATCCTCGACGCCCTCGTGGACTTCGCCCCGCCGGCCGCCCCTCGGCCCGACGTCGACGGCGCCGCGCGGCCCGTCGATGCTCCGTTCTCGGGGTTCGTCTTCAAGGTCCAGGCCGGCATGAACAAGGCACACCGCGACCACGTCGCCTTCATCCGGGTCTGTTCCGGCAAATTCGAACGCGGCATGGTGGTGACGCAGGGCCGTACCGGCAAGTCCTTCGCCACCAAGTACGCCCAGCAGGTCTTCGGCCGGGAACGCGAGGTCATCGACGAGGCCTTCCCCGGGGACGTTGTGGGACTCGTCAACGCCTCCTCACTGCGTGTGGGCGACAGCCTGTTCCTGGAGGCGCCGGTGGAGTTCCCCGCCATTCCGCTGTTCGCGCCGGAGCATTTTCAGGTGGCTCGCTCCAAGGACCCCAGCCGTTTCAAGCAGTTCCGCCGCGGCATCGAGCAGCTCGAGCACGAGGGCGTCATCCAGGTGCTTCGCTCGGACGTCCGCGGCGACCAGGCCCCGGTGCTGGCCGCCGTCGGCCCCATGCAGTTCGAAGTGGTGGAGGACCGCATGGCGCACGACTTCAGCGCGCCGATGCGCCTGGAGCGCCTGCCGTACTCCATCGCCAGGATCTCAACGGCGGACGCCATGCCGGCGCTGGCCAACGTGCCCGGCGCCGAGGTGCTGCTGCGCTCCGACGGCGAATACCTCGCGCTGTTCAATGATGTGTGGGCGCTGCGCCGGATCGAGAAGAACCAACCCGACCTGACTTTGCTGCCGATCGGCACCCACAACCCCGCCAAGTAGCGGCCGGCGCCCGCCTGCGGGCGGAGAAAATGGTTAGCCCGCAGGTCTTCCTGAATCGACAAACCGCGGTATCATAAGTAACCTTGCTAATTATGCGGGCGCCGGATCTTCACCACTGCCGGTTTTGGACTGATCTGCCGGCGCCACCGGCGGACCCCGCTACAAGGGACAACGAACACCACTTGACTGAGCTCATTTCACAGCCGGCACGTGCCACTCCGGTCACCCCGAGGCAGCGTATGGAATCCGGGTACCTGCTGAGCGGCCGCTACCGGATTGAAGACCTTATTGGCCGTGGCAGCCAATCCACCGTGTACCGGGCCTACGACGAACTCCTGCAGCGCGAGGTGGCGGTCAAGCTCTTCCGCAACGACGCGGACGATCTGGAGCAGACCCGCCGGCAGGGCGAGGAAATCCGCATCCTGGCCGGAATGAGCCACCACTCCCTCGTGACGCTCTTCGACGCGGGCGCCGACCTGAGCGACCCGAGTGACCGGCTCACCTATCTGGTGATGGAGCTGGTGCGCGGGCAGGATTTGCGCCACCGCGGTGCCCAGGGCGCGCTTTCGGCGGTGCACATGGCCCACATCGGCTATGACCTGGCGGACGGGCTTTCCTACATCCACCACCACGGCATCGTGCACCGGGACGTCAAGCCCGCAAACATCCTGCTCGTGGACTACAGCAACAAGGACCGCCGCCCGCGGGCCAAGCTCACCGATTTCGGCGTCGCCGTCTTCACCCGCAGCGGCCCGGTGTCGGATGAAGGCGGGACCTCCGGGACACCGGCCTACCTCAGCCCCGAGCAGGCGGCCGGCGAGCCGGTGGGACCGCTCAGCGACGTGTATTCGCTTGGCCTGGTGCTGCTCGAGGGGCTGACCGGAAAGATGGCGTACCCCGGCGCGCCCATCCAGTCCGCCGTCGCGCGGCTGCTCAACGACCCGCAGATCCCCGAGGAGCTTGCGCCCATGTGGGTTGCGCTGCTGTCCTCCATGCTGGCCCGCGACCCGGAGCAGCGCCCGCCGGCCCGGGAAGTGTCGCTGGCCCTGCGCCAGGAGGTCATCAACAGTGCCGCGCGCCACCGCATGGACCCGGCGCCGGCGCCGGTGACCTCGGACGAGGAAGGCCGGATGCGCGCGGTCGAGCGCTACCGGATCCTGGACACCCCGGCGGACGGCGCCTTCGACCGGATAGCGGGCCTCGCGGCCCGGATGTTCTCCGTACCCGTGGCGATCGTCAGCGTGGTCGACCATGACCGGATCTGGTTCAAGGCCCACCACGGCACCGACGTCACGCAGATCGGCCGCGACCCCGGGCTGTGCGCCTCCGCGATCCTGCAGGACGAAGCCTGGATCATCCGGGACGCCGCCAGGGATCCCCGCACCCTCGCCAACCCGCTGGTGGCCGGCGAATTCGGCCTGCAATTTTACGCCGGTGTTCCGCTGCGCACCCCGGACGGCCACAACCTGGGCACCTTCTGCATCCTGGACCGGGAACCGCGGGAGTTCAGCGCCGAGGACACCCGCGCGCTGCAGGACCTGGCCGCGATCGTGATGAACGACCTCGAGCTGCGGCTGCAGAGCCGGGAAGCGCTCACCGGTCAGGCGTAGACGACGGCGGGGCGCCGGCGCGGCCGGTCAATGCCCGTTCTGCTTGCGCGTGCTGTGCTGAGCCCCTGCTGTGTTCAACGCCGGCCGTGCCCCCCAGCCGTACCCAACGCCGGCCGTGCTTAACGCCTGCCGTGCTTAACGCCTGCCGTGCTTAACGCCTGCCGGCGTGCAGGGCCAGTTCCAGTTCGAACCGCGCCTTCGGGTCCTCCAGGGTGTCCCCGAATAGCTCGCGGAGCTGTGCGGCGCGGTAGCCCACGGTCTGCGGGTGGATTCCGAGTTCCGCCGCCACCGGGGCGCGCTGGCCCCAGTGCCGCAGCCAGGACAGCAGCGTCTCCGCGAGGCGCTCGCGCTGGGCCGGGCGCAGCCCCTCCAGCGGTGCCAGCCGGCGGTTGGCGAGTTCGGCGATCGCCGAGGGTTCCGCCCCGAGAATCACCTCGGCCAGATGCTCGTCGGCCCAGATCGGCGGGTCGTCAGGGCCGTCCCGCGGTGGCAGCGCCGAGGCGGCCAGCACTGCCAGGCGCAGCGAGTCCGGGACCTTCTCCCAGCCTCCGGCCGGCCCGACGGCCGCCCCGCGGCCGCGGAGGGCCTTGTCCAGGTCCACCCGCGCGGTCTGGGACAGCCGGACGGGAACCAGAGCGACGGCGTCGGTCTCGCGTTCGATCACCAGGGTTCCCGCCCCCAGCCGGATCCGAAGCCCCGCGGACCGGTTCACCGGCAGTGTCACCACCACCATCCGCTGCGGCAGGGACCAGTCCGCCATGGCGGCCGTCTGGCGCAGGGCCGCCTCATCGGCCTGCCCCAGCAGGAGCAGGTCGAGCAGTTCGGTGCGCCGGCGGTCCACGGCGCCGGCGCGTTCGGACTGTTCAAAGGCATACGCCTCGGCGCTGACCGCGGAAAGCTCGTCGATGTAGGCCAGGATCGATTCGCCCAGGTCCACGACCACGGTCTGGCCAAGGTGGTGCTCCACGGACACCCGGGACATCTCGCGGAAGGTCACGCGGGCCCCCATCCGGTAGGCGCTCAGCAGCGCATCCATGCTCCGGCCCTGGCGGAATTCGCCGCTCCCCAGCCCGGCCACGAGTTGCCTGCTTTCCTCCGAGAGGGCGGGCAGCCGGGTGCCCGGGAGCTGCAGGAAGCGCTCCAGTGCCGCTGCCACACCGCGGCGCAGCCCCCGCCCGAAGCGGCCTTCGATCGGCCGGGCGTAGGCCGGCACAAGCTGCGGCACGGCGTTGATGATGGCCTCGACAATGCCCGGCATCATCGGCCGGAGCACGTCACTGACCTCCCGCGGCAGGGCAAGCCACGGAGGGTCGTAGGCGGGGGAGGCGGGCGTCGCCGTCGGGGAAGCGTTCATAAGGCCGTTCCAAAGTTGTTGCGGGGAGATAGTTTCTTCACGTCGATCGTATGCCTTGGGTGAAGAACTATGACCCTATCTGACATAAGATTGATGAATGATCCGGCTCCGTAAGCTGGCGCGCGCCGCATCTCTACTGACCACCCCCCTAGCTCCAGAAGACATTCTGGCGCTGTTCAATCCTGTGTTTTCCGCCCGCCAGTTGCGCGGCGTGGTAACGAGGGTGGTTCCAGAAACGGCCGACTCCGCCACCATTTTCTTCCGTCCCGGCCGCGGCTGGCAAGCACACCTTGCCGGCCAGTGGGCCCGTATAGGCGTCGAGCTCGACGGTGTCCGCCACTGGCGGTCCTACTCGCTCAGCGCCCCCGCCGGG
The DNA here is from genome assembly GCF_029960645.1 of Arthrobacter sp. AL12. Taxonomy (GTDB): domain Bacteria; phylum Actinomycetota; class Actinomycetes; order Actinomycetales; family Micrococcaceae; genus Arthrobacter. The sequence goes on along the minus strand of NZ_JASBQY010000001.1, from coordinate 373,962 downwards.
CAGGACCCGGCCATCACTGTCAGCGACATGGGGGCCGTCTCCGGGACGCTCGTGCGCAACACCAGGCCGGGCGACGTGCTCTTCCTGGCGCCGCCGCAGGGCGACTTTGTCCTTCCGGAGCACCCGCGGCCCCTGCTGATGCTCACCGCCGGCAGCGGCATCACGCCGGTGATGTCGATGATCCGCACGCTCGTGCCGCACCGCCCGGACTCCGACGTCGTCCTCATCCACACCGCCCGGACCCCCGCGGACGCCATCTTCCGTGAGGAACTGGCCGAGCTCGCGGACCAGTTTCCGAACTTCCGCGTCATCCACTGGTTCACCGGGGAACGCGGGCGGATTGACTTCAGCTCCGTTGCCGGGCTGGACGAGCTCTGCCCGGACTGGCGGCAGCGCGCCGCGTACGCCTGCGGCCCGGAAAGTTTTCTGGACGACGCCGAGGCCCTGTGGGGGGCGGACACTGCAACCGCCGAGCCCGCCTCGGAGGCCACCCTCACCATCGAACGCTTCAGCACCAAGCTGGCAGGCGGCGCAGGGCACGACGGCGGTCTGGTCACTTTCGAGTCCTCGGACCGCGAAGTCGAAGCCGACGGCGACACCCCGCTGCTCGACGTCGGCGAGGACGCCGGCATCCTGATGCCCAGCGGCTGCCGCATGGGCATCTGCCACAGCTGCCTTATCCCCCTCCGGGCCGGCCAGGTTCGTGACCTGCGCACGGACGAAGTCCATGGCGAGCCCGGCCAACTAATCCAGACGTGTGTTTCGGCAGCCGCCGGACCCGTTAACCTCGACCTCTGAGGAGTACCAGCATGACGATTGTTTCCGACAAGCCTGACCTTTCCGAGGACGCGCCCCAGCGCAAGGCGCCCGCTGCCGTGAAGACGCGGCCCGGCGCCCTGGCCGAGACGGGCAGCCCGACCCTGCGGCCGCCGGCTGCCGCGCATCTCTCCGACGAGCAGATCGCCGAGCTGGGCCGTGAGCTCGACACCATCAAGGACGACATCCTTGCCAAGCGCGGAGCATCCGACGCCGCCTACATCCGCCGGATGATCAAGATCCAGCGCGGACTGGAGATTTCCGGTCGCGCCACGCTTCTGGTGAGCAAGCACAAGGCGGCGTGGGTTGCCGGGACCACGCTGCTTAGCTTCGCCAAGATCCTGGAAAACATGGAGCTCGGGCACAACATCCTGCACGGCCAGTGGGACTGGATGCGGGACCCGGACATCCACTCCACGACCTGGGAATGGGACTTCGTTACCCCGGCGCGCGCCTGGCAGCACACCCACAACGATCTGCACCACCGCTGGACGAACGTCATCGGCAAGGACAACGACGTCGGATACAACCTGCTGCGGATGGACGCCGACCAGGAGTGGAAGCCGTTCAACCTGGGCAACCCGCTCTACAACGCCCTGCTGGCCCCGGTCTTCGAGTGGGGCATCGCGATCTATGACCTCGAGCTCAACGACTACAAAGAGGGCAGAAAGTCCAAGGAAGCCCTCACCAAGGACCTCAAGGCCCTTGGCCGCAAGGCGCTCACGCAGTTCACCAAGGACTACGCTGCCACTCCCGCCGTCGCCATGCTGACCGGCTCCGGCAAGCAGGCGCTGTATGGCACCCTGACCGCTAACGCCGTCCGCAACGTCTGGGCGCACGCGGTGATCTTCTGCGGACACTTCCCCGACGGTACGGACACCTTCACCGAGGAAATGGTGGAAGGGGAGACCCGCGGGGACTGGTACGTGCGGCAGATGATCGGCTCGGCCAACATCTCCGGTTCCAAGTTCATGCACCTCATGACCGGCAACCTTTCGCACCAGATCGAGCACCACCTCTTCCCGGACATTCCGTCCAACCGCTACGCCGAGGTGGCGCCGAAGGTGCAGGAAATCTGCAAGCGCTACGGCCTGCCGTACACCACCGGCCCGATCTGGAAGCAGGTCGGCTCCACCTGGGCCAAGGTCTTCAAGCTGGCACTGCCGCCCAAGAAGGCCTAAGCGCCGGGGCTCAATGGCTTGACTGATTGACGGAAGGGGCGTCTGCCATCGCGGCAGGCGCCCCTTTTGCGTGCCTGGGGCGCGCGCGGCCGGTGGCCGACGCTCCCGCCCAGTTACCTGCCGCCGATACGCCGCAACCGGGCCCACGCCCCATACCGGTCGTCGTCTGCAGGGCACCGTGGGTTCAGCCGGACGTGACCGACCTGGATTAGCCAGCCGGGGTCAGGCCCGCTATTTCGGCGCTGACGTTCCATAGCTTTGCGGCGGCGGCCTCGTCATAGCTGGCGGCGGAGGAACGGCGGGGGGTGCGTTTGGCGAAGAAGCGGCCGCTTACCTGGTCGAGGTCGGGGGCGGAGGCGATGTGGACTGACGTGGCGGCGCCCTCGGCTGTTGTCAGCATGACGGGGCGCAGTAGCGGGACGAGGAGCCGCTGGGCACGGCCCGGGTCTTCCGCCCCATGCCCGGGCACCGGAATGGGAGTGCTCCCTTTGGAGGTCGGTGAAGTTCATGCGGCCCATGGCCTGTGCGTTGGAGGACACGGTGACCACCCGTGCCGGGCCGCTCTGCTGCAGCCGCTTGAGGAGAGGAACGGTGCGAGGTGGTTCAGGGCGAAGGTGCGCTCGAGTCCATCGGCTGTGTTGTGTCATGTTCTGCCGGCTTATCCGATGATGGTGATGGCAATCTTGCCTCGAACGTCTCCCGCTTCGAGCTGCCGCATTGCCTCGGCCACCTCTTCGAGGGCGTAGGTCCTGTCGACGCTTGGGGTCACCTCGCCCGCCTCGATGAGTGAAGTGAGCCGTTCGAGGTCGCTGGCGCGTTCCTGGGAAGCGAGCATGGTCAGGCGTTGCCGCACAAACATGGACAGCAACGGTGCCCGCAGGCTCCGGCCGAAGCCTCCCGTCCAGCTGCCGCCTTCCTCGCCCCCGACGATGACGGCCGTCCCGGTGGGTGTGAGGGCCCGGCGCAGTCGTGACAGCGGCGGGTTCCCTCCGATGTCGAGAATCAGGTCGTAGCGACGCGTTCCGTCGGCGAAGTCATCCTGCGTGTAGTCGAGTGCGCGCTCGGCTCCAAGGGAAAGCACCAGATCGGTCTTCCCGGCGCTGCTCACACCGGTGACTTCCGCACCGAGGGACGTGGCCAGCTGCACGGCGTAGGTGCCGACACCGCCCGAGGCGCCCAGAATCAGCACCTTCTGCCCGCGCTCCACGCGCCCCGCGTCAAGGGCCTGGAGGGCGGTGCCGGCGGAGATCGGGACCACTGCTGCCTGTTCGAATGACAGGTTCGACGGCTTGTGGGCGAGCTTGTCCTCCAGCACCGCGGCGTACTCGGCGAATGAGCCTCGGGACATCCCGTACACGGCGTCCCCGACGGCGAACCGGGACACGACGGAACCGACGGCGGCAACCGTGCCGGCGACATCGATCCCGGGAACCGGATTCTTCGGCCCCCGGAATCCGAACCCGAGGATGCGCAGGAGGTACGGGCGGCCCGTCATCATGTGCCAGGTTCCGCGGTCCAGGCCCGCAGCGTGCACGCGGACCAGCACTTCATTCTCAGCAATTTCCGGACGCGCAGTCCGGCCGTGACGGAGGGCGTCGACGGCGCCGTACCGGTCCTGCACGATGGCTTCCATCGTGTCGGCGATTCCGTCCTTTTGCACGGCCCCCGCGTTCCTGTGGTCTGTCATGGTGGTTCCTTCCGGTCGGTTCGTCGTACTAAGTACGGTTACTGTATCGTACTTAGTACGAAAGAGCTATGGGCTCTACAAGAAAAATAGGGAGTCTGGATGCCTGCAGGAACGAACCCCGGCCGTGCAAGGCTCAGCCGGAGCCTGGTGTTGGGCGGTGCTGTCGCCGTTGCCGATGCCGGCGGCATTGGCGCCTTGACGATGCGCTCACTGGCCGACACGCTCCAGGTCAAGCCAATGTCTATCTACCACCACGTCGCCAACAAGGATGAGGTCCTTGACGGCATTGTCGACATTGTCTTCAGCGAGATCGAGCTTCCGGCAATCGGCGGCGAGTGGCGGCCCGAGATGCGGCGGCGGGCCGCCTCTGCTCGTGCTGCGATGCGGCGCCACCCCTGGGCCATCGGCCTCGTGCAGACGCGCACAAGCCCCGGACCGGCGACACTGAAGCACCACGACGCCGTCATCGGCACCCTGCGCGAAGCGGGGTTCTCCGTGGAAATGACCGCCCATGCTTTCGCCCTGATCGATGCCTACGTGTACGGCTTCGCGCTTTCCGAAGCCACCCTTCCCATCAACGGCCCCGAGACGGTCATCGAAGTTGCCGAGCAGATGATGGATCAGTCTTCCCCAAAGGACTACCCCTACCTCGTCGAGTTCTCCACCGAACACGTCATGAAACCCGGCTACGACTACGGTCGGGAGTTCGAATTCGGGCTGGACCTGCTCCTTGACGGCCTTGCAAGGTTGCACGGTCACGGCAAGCGCCCCCGAAGCGCCTAACCGCCCGCATTGACTGGAGGGAATGGTGAAGGCGGCAAAGCTTGTGGCTACGCCGACGATTCACCTTCGGTCTCGATCTGGTCTCAGCCTTTGGGAGGAGAGCCTTCACGGAACTATCCGGAGCCCGTTCCACGGCGGGGCCCCGGTCGAATCTTCCGGGGGAGTGCGATCCTCGGGCCCGGTTCTGCCGTGGTTTGTTGCCACGATGGTTTCCAACGACATCAAGGGGATGCCGAGGTCGCGGATCTTCGTGACCAGGCCGAGCAGTGGTCGGGGAGGTGCCCGTTGACCGGGGCAGGGATCGAACTGGTGCGGTCCGCTGGCCGCGCCACAGGTCCTGGGCAGCCATTGCGTGCCGGACCGCATCCTCCATCGGATCGTCGCGCTCGGACCACAGGCTGGCGCGCTGGTGCAGCAGCGCCACCAGCTCGGGTTGTTCGCTGAGCAGGCGGCCGCTCAGGCTTTGCTGGCGACGCCCAGCAGGTGGGCCAGCCGCGGATTGCCGGGCAGTGCGGAAAAGCCGAAGCGCTCCAGGCCCTGCACCGTCAGGCCGGCGGCGGCGATCGAGTCGGCGGTGTTCCGGTTCGGATGGCATCCGCCGGCCAGCCGGCTCCACAGCGGCGTGACCAGGTCTTCGGCGGCCCCCAGTATGCGGTGCGCGGAACGGACGTGCTCGTAGAACAGCAGCAGGCCGCCCGGCCGCAGGACCCGCACCACCTCCGCGAGGGCGACAGCCTGGTCCGCCACACTGCACAGCACCAGGCTGGAGACCACGACGTCGACCGAGGAGTCCGCCGCCGGCAGCGACTCCGCCACACCGTCTTCCACGGTGACCGGCACCGGCGCCCTGGCTGCGGCGGCCCGGGCCAGCTCCCGGAGTGTGGGGTCCGGTTCGAGTGCCAGCACCCCTGACACCGCGGCAGGATAGAACGGGAAGGTGGCCCCGTAGCCCGCCCCGATTTCGACGACGGCGCCGTGCGCGGCCGCCACGAGGCGCCGGCGGTGGTCAGCGGCCCCGCGGGCGTCCATCCGTGGGCCCACCCGGGCGAAAGACCGCCCGAAGGACGGATGGCGGGGGCTGGTCTCCGGCATGGGGGCCACTGTCCGGTCAGCCGACCTTGGCCGGATTGAGTTTCAGGCGTCGCAGCAGCTGGGCGTTGAGGGCCACCACAATCGTGGAGGCGGACATCAGCACCGCGCCGGCGGCCGGCGAGAGGACCACCCCGGCGAATGCCAGGACGCCGGCGGCCAGCGGCACGGCCACGATGTTGTAGCCCGTGGCCCAGATAAGGTTCTGCCACATTTTCCGGTAGCTGGCCCGGGACAGGTCCACCATGGACAGCACCGCCCTGGGGTCGTTCCCGGCCAGCACCACTCCGGCGGACTCCACCGCGACGTCGGTCCCGCCGCCGATCGCGATCCCCACCTCGGCGCGGGCCAGGGCGGGGGAGTCGTTCACGCCGTCGCCCACCATGGCCACCCTGAGGCCGCGGGACTGCAGTTCCGCGACTTTCTTGTCCTTGTCGGCCGGAAGGACCTCGGCGAAGACCTCGTCAATGTTCAGCTCGGCCGCGACCGCCCGGGCCACCTGGCGGGCGTCGCCGGTGATCATGGCGACCTTGATTCCGCGGTGTTGCAGGGCCGCGACCGCCTGGCGGGATTCCGGGCGCACCGCGTCCTCGAGGCTCACGGCGCCCAGCACGGTGTTGCCGTCCACCACGTGGAGCACCGCCGCGCCCCGGTCCCGCCAGGCCGCCGTGGCGGCGGCCAGGGCCGGGGGTTCCGCTGCTCCCACTTCCCGCAGCAGGGTCGGGCCGCCCACCAGGACCGTCCTGCCGTCAATCGTGGCGCGGACGCCGCGGCCGGTCAGGGAGGTGAAACCGCTCGCCTGCGGGATAGGGAGTCCGCGCCCGCGGGCGGCCGCCACGATCGCGCGGGCCAGCGGGTGCTCGCTGTCAGATTCCGCCGCAGCGGCCAGCGCGAGCAATTCGTCCCGGCCGGTCCCGTCGGCGGCGGCGAGATCCTTGAGTTCTGGCTCGCCCCTGGTCAGGGTCCCCGTCTTGTCGAACAGCACGACGTCGACCGTCCGCATCCGCTCGAGCGCCATCCTGTTCTTGATCAGCACCCCGGCCCGGGCGGCCCGTTCCGTGGAGATGGCGATGACCAGCGGGATAGCGAGGCCCAGGGCATGCGGGCAGGCGATTACCAGCACCGTAACGGTGCGCTCGACGGCGTCGGGCATGCTGCCCAGCAGGGTCCAGGCGATAAAGGTGATGACGCCCGCCCCGGCGGCGAAGTAGAACAGGAAGGCGGCGGCGCGGTCGGCGAGGGCCTGGGCCCGGGAGGATGAGGACTGGGCCTCGGCGACGAGACGCTGGATGCCGGCAAGGGCGGTGTCGTCACCGACGGCTGTCACCCGGACGCGGAGGCTGTTGTCCGTGGCGACGGTTCCCGCGACCACGGGGTCGCCGGGGGAGCGGAGGACGGTCTTGGACTCGCCGGTGATCATCGATTCGTCGAATGCGGCCTGCCCGTCGATCACGGTTCCGTCCGCCGGCATCCGGGCGCCGGAGCGGACCAGGATGGTGTCGCCGCTCCTGAGCTCGGACACCCTGACGGTTTCGGTTCCGGACTCGGTGAGGCGTTCCGCCTCGTCCGGCAACAGCGCCGCGAGCGCATCCAGGGCGCCCTGGGCAGAGCCTAGGGCGCGCATTTCGATCCAGTGCCCCAGCAGCATGATGTCGACCAGCAGGGCCAGTTCCCACCAGAAATCGAGCCCGAAGTCGCCGAGCCCCAGGGTGGTCACCCACGAGGCCGTGAAGGCGACGGTGATGGCCATGGTGATCAGCAGCATCATCCCCGGCTTGCGGTTTTTCAGCTCATTCAGGCCGCCCTTGAGGAACGGCTGACCGCCGTAGAAGAAGATGACCGTCCCGAGCACCGGAGGGATCCAGTCGGACCCGGGAAACACCGGGGGCTGGTAGCCGAGCAGGTCCGCGAACATGGGGCTGAAATAGACCACGGGCACAGCCAGGGCCAGAGTCAGCCAAAACCTGTTCTTGAACATCGCCACGCTGTGTCCTGCGTGCTGGCCGTGGCTGTGCACCAGGTGCTCGTCGTCCTGCCGGGAGCCGGTCGCGGCCGGGGCGTGCGCGCCGTGGCGGTGCGCGCTCATACCGTGAGGCTGCGTGTCGCCTTGCCCCTCCTGGGGGTGGTTTACTTGCTGGCCGCTGACGGCCTGGCTGCTGTGCCGGTGTTCCATGATGCGCGCTCCTGGGGAGATTGCCCGCCAATTTGAGTACAGCTTCACCATACCCCTGGGGGGTATGAATAACAAGAGGTTTTCCGCCTCAGCGGACCTCGATCACGCCCATCATGCCCAGGTCTTCATGGTCCAGGATGTGGCAGTGGTACACCGAGCGGCCGCTGAAGTCGCGGAACGCGATCCTGACGGTCGCGCGGCCGTTCGCCGGCACGTTCACCACGTCCCGCATCACCACGGAACCGGCTGCCCGGCCGTTGTCGTCGATGAGCTGCATCGGCCACACATGCAGGTGGAAGGGGTGGTCCATGGGACTGGTATTGACCAGCGCCCATTCCTCCACGGTTCCGGCCGTGACCGTCGTGTCCGTGCGGGCCTCGCTGTATTCACGGCCGTTGATGGTGAACCGCATCATGCCGCCCATCCCCCCGCCGCCGCCCCGGAGTCCCGCACCCATGGACAGGACCAGCTGCCGGCGTGCGGCGACGGCGGCAGTCCTCAGGTCCTCCTGGGCCGGCCGGGACGTGGCGGCGCCGGGCGTGACGGCGTCGGTCGGGATGGCCGTGGAGCCGATGACCCGGAAGGTCGCCAGCGCACTCGCCCCTCCGGCCCGCACCGGTCCCCGGCCCATCATCCCCGGCATGGCGCCGCGGTCATAGCGGAGGGCCTGCAATACGGCTTCGCCGGCGGCAGCGGTCACGAGCAGGTCCGCCCGGTTGCCCGGCGCCAGCAGGAGTTCGTCGACGGTTTCGGGTTCGGGGGACCGGCCCGAGTCCATGCCGAGCAGCTGCAGCTGCTGGCCGTCGAGCCGGAGCCGGGCATAGCGGGCCACGCAGGTGTTGATGATCCGCCACCGCTCCCGGGCGCCCGGGGCGGACGTGAGCAGCGGGTTGCTCTGCCCGTTGAGGAGGAGCAGTTCACCCTCCCGGCCCGCCATGCGTTCCATCGGAGACACCGCGGCGATGTTCCCGGCGCTGTCCAGGGTGGTGTCCGAGACCAGCAGCACCCGCTCCGTGCTCACCGGGATGGCCTCGGGATCTTCGACGATGATCGCCCCGAAGAGCCCGGCGAAGATCTGGTCTGCGACCATGCCGTGGTGATGCGGGTGGTACCAATAGACACCCGGCGGGTGGTCCGGCGGCAGCCGGTATCGGTAGTCAAAGCCCTGGCCGGGCAGGACGGTCCTGAACACATTGTCCGCGTCGGCCTCCGGGGACACGTGCATTCCGTGGAGGTGCAGGTTGGTCGGTGCGGTGAGGCCGTTCTCCAGCCGGACGCTGAGCTCATCGCCCGGCCGCAGGCGCAGGGTGGGGCCCGGGACGGTGCCGTTGTAGCACAGTGCGCTGGCCCGGCGGCCGCCGAGTTCCACCCCTCCGGGGGCGGCGTCAAGGGTGAGTTGCAGAAGGCCGTCCGCGCTGCGGAGTTCGGCCGGACCGCGCAGCTCGGCACCCTGCACGGGGGCTGCGCCGCCGCCGACGCCGGCCGGCTGCTGCGGGGACGTCAGGGACCACCACAGTCCGGCGGCGCCCGCGACAGTGGCCGCCGTGCCAAGTCCGCCCACAATCAGGGCGTCGCGGCGGCTGATTTGCCGCATTAGGGCTCCTCGCCGAGTATTTTCACATTCTCGCGGTACTGCTCCGCGGTGAGCTCGCCCCGCGCGAAGCGTTCATCGAGGATCAGCCGTGCCTGGCTCTTGCCGCCCGGGAAGCCGCCGCCCGGAGGACTCCCCGGCTGGCCATAGGGCGGGGCGCCGGAGGGTCCGAACTGGGCCGGGCCGCCGCGGCTGGTTCCACCGGTGAAGAGGCGGACCGCGAGCAGCACCAGCACCGCGATTCCGACCAGCAACAGCAGGCCCCAGAGCCACATCCAACCGAAGCCGTTACCGTAGTAGCCCATCATGGCCTGATCCCTTCGCCCGTGACCGTTCCTGCCCCGCTGCGCCCATTTTCCGCCGGATCCCGGGGGCGGGGTAGGGTCCTAAGTCGCCTCTGCGGGCCCGGCCCGCAGGAAGGACAGCCCGAAGGCGGCAGAGCCCCGGAGCCGGGGCCGCGGTCAGGCAGGAAAGCAGGGCGCCGGGGCAGCAGGAAAGCAGGGCGCCGGGGCAGCCTCAGCTGATCAGCAGGCTCAGCGCTTCGGTCAGGTGCCCGACTTCCCGCACAGAGAAGCCCGCCGGCACCGGGCCCGGGCCGTTCGGGCTCGCGGGCACCACGGCGTGGGTGAACCCCAGCCGGTGGGCTTCGTGGATCCGCTGGTTGATGCCGGGCACGGGGCGGACCTCGCCGGCTAGCCCCACTTCGCCAAAGGCGATCAGCCGCTCCGGCAGGGGTTTCCGGGCCTTCGCCGAGGCCACTGCCAGTGCGACGGCGAGGTCCGTGGCGGGCTCGCTGAGCTTCACGCCGCCCACGGTCGCCACGTAGGAATCGTCCTTGTTCAACAGGCAGCCGGCCCGCTGCTGGAGCACGGCCAGCAGCATGGCCACCCGGGAACTGTCCAGTCCGCTCGTGGCCCGCCGCGGCTGTGAGCTGGAACTTTCGGCCAGCAGTGACTGCACCTCGGCCAGCAGCGGGCGTCGCCCCTCCAGGGTCACCGTGATGCAGGTGCCGGAGACCGGCTCCTTGGTCCGGGAGACAAACAGGCCGCTCGGATCGGCCAGGCCCACAATCCCGTCCTCGTTCAGGTCGAAGCAGCCGACGTCGTCGGTGGGGCCGTAGCGGTTCTTGACCGCCCGCAGCAGCCGCAGCCGGGAGTGGCGCTCGCCTTCGAACTGGCACACCACGTCCACCAGGTGCTCGAGCAGCCGGGGGCCGGCGATGGAGCCGTCCTTGGTCACGTGCCCCACCAGCAGGGTGGTCATGTTGCGGCGTTTGGCCGCGGCGATCAGGGAGGCGGCGACCTCCCGGACCTGCGAGACACCGCCGGCGCTGCCTTCGACGTCGGCGCTGCTCAGCGTCTGCACGGAGTCCACAATCAGCAGGCGCGGTTCGAGCTTCTCCACCTGGCCCAGGGCCTGGCCGAGGTCCGTTTCGGCGGACAGGTACAGGGATTCGGCGACGGCGTCGATCCGGTCCGCTCGGAGCTTGACCTGCGCGGCGGATTCCTCGCCGGTGATGTAGAGGACGTCCTGCGCGGTGCGGGCAAATTTGGCCGCGACGTCCAGCAGCAGGGTGGACTTGCCGACCCCGGGTTCGCCGGCGAGCAGGATCACGGCGCCCGGGACCAGCCCGCCGCCGAGCACCCGGTCCAGTTCGTCCACGCCGGTCGGCAGGAACGCCGCAGTGGTCGCGTCGACCTCGGCGATCCGGCGGGCCGGCTCCAGCACGGTGGTGGCCGCCGTCGTGCGCGCCACGGCGCCGCCGGTTTCCTCCACGCTGCCCCAGGCCTGGCACTCGCCGCAGCGGCCCACCCACTTGGCCGTGGTCCAGCCGCATTCGCCGCATTTGTAGCCCGGCGCCTTGGTAGCCCGGGAAGTCTTGGTAGCCATCGCTCCACCCTATCCGCGCCCAGCGACAACAACAGCGACAGGAACGCTCCCGCCCCGCGGCACCTGCCGCGGCGGCTACAGCGGAGGCAGGATGTCCCGGGCTTCCCGGGAGTCGACGCCGGCGGCCTCCAGCAGGTCCACCATCAGCGGTCGGAACAGCATCACCACCGTTTCGCCCTCCAGCCGCTGCACGTCCAGCAGCCGCGGGTGCAGCCGGCCGGCGATTTCCCGCAGCTCCGTCCGGGCCGTCCGCAGGTGCGCGCGGCGGACGCCGTCGTGGACTTCCGCCAGGCCCAGGGAGAGCTCGTCGACGGCGTCGGCCGTGTCCTGGAGGACGTCGGCGATGTTCTGCGTGGCGTCGTCGGACAGCGCCGCATGGTTGATGGCGCTGGTCAGGCGGCGGGCGAAGACGCGGCTGTTACGCAGGGCGAGGTCGATATAGTCCAGTGACTGCTCCATCTGGTCCAGCTCGTCCCGGTGCCGGCGGTAGGCCGGCGCCAGGGTGGCCACCTCGCCGGAGGCCCGCAGGGACTGGCGCATGGCATCGATGAGGGGCTGGCAGTTCCGCCCGCGGATCAGCGCGTGCCAGGCCTGGGTGGAGTCGCTGTAGCTCAGCGCGGAGGCGCATTCACGCAGCACCTCGGCGAGTTCGTGCAGGAGCTTCTTGACGTCGTTGCGGGGTTCGCGGCGCGGGTCCTTGGGGATCAGGACCGTCACCAGCAGGGCGAACACACCGCCCACGATGGCGTCAATGCTGCGGGTGAACGGCCCCCCGGCGGGCGCCGGCAGCAGCACCACCAGCAGGGACTGCAGCCCCAACTGCGTGGTGAAAATGGTGCCGCTGTCCAGGAACCGGGCCAGCAGGATCGAGAACAGCAACACGACGGCGGCCTGCCACATCCCGGCGCCCAGCCAGTGCAGCAGCAGGTCACCGACAACAATGCCGATGGTGCAGCCCAGGCCGACCTCGATCACGCGGCGCAGCCGGGGGTCCCGGGAAAAGCCCAGGGAGATGAGGGAGGACGTGGCGGCAAAGAGCGGGCCGCTGTGGCCCAGCACGTACTCGGCAAACGCGTAGGCCCCGACGGCGCAGGCGGTCATCTGGATGGCCGGCACGAGCGAGTTCCGGCTCCGGACCAGGCCGGTGCGGACGCGGCCGCGCAGGAAGCGGGCGCTTGCGGAAAGTCCAATAGCGGGGGCCATGCGCTCCAGTCTATTGGCCGCTGAGCCGGCGGACCGTCAGCGGGAACCCCTACGGCTGTGACGTAGCCGACGCAACGGTGGCTGGCCGATGTAAGCCAATGTCCCGGCGTCGTTAACCCTTCGTTCATCTTGGTCGGCCATTCTCTTCATCTGGGGCACCTACCTTCAATGAAGGTACAAACCGTACGCATCACAGCCCGGTCCTCTCCGGCCGGCACGCATCCAGAAAATCCCTGAAAGGGGTACATCTAAGTGAAGGCACTCCGTTTCGGCCGCAACGCGGCTATCGCTGTCATCTCAGCCGGCGCTCTCGCGCTGACCGCCTGTGGCTCGGACAACGCAACCGGGACCGCTCCCGCCGCACCGGCCGCTTCCGGCGTCCAGGTTTCGGGCACGCTGACTGGCATCGGCTCCTCCGCGCAGGGTGCTGCCATGGACGTTTGGAAGACCAACTTCGCCTCCGCGAACCAGGGCGCCACTGTCCAGTACTCCCCGGACGGTTCCGGTGCCGGCCGCAAGGCCCTCCTGGACGGATCCGCCCAGTTCGGCGGCTCCGATGCCTACCTCAAGGACGACGAGTACGCCAGCTCCACCACCCAGTGCGGCCCCGACGGCGCCCTCAACATCCCCGTCTACATCTCCCCGATCGCCGTGGCCTTCAACCTGCCCGAGATCAAGGAACTGAACCTCGACGCCGTCACGGTCGCCAAGATCTTCCGCGGCGAAATCGCCACCTGGAACGACCCCGCGATCGCAGCCCAGAACCCGGATGCCAAGCTCCCGGACCTCAAGGTCACCCCGGTGAACCGCTCGGATGACTCCGGCACCACGTCCAACTTCACCGACTACCTGGCCGCTGCAGCCCCCGAGGCGTGGACCGACAAGCCCGCCGGCATCTGGCCTGCAACCCTCCAGGGCGAGAACGCCAAGGGCACCTCCGGTGTGGTCAAGACCGTCACCGACACCCCGGGCGCCGTGACCTACGCGGATGACTCCGCCGTGAGCGGCAAGCTGGGCGTCGCGCTGATCAAGGTGGGCGAGTCCTACACGAAGATCTCCCCCGACGCTGCCGCCAAGGCAGTCGACGCCGGCAAGCCGGTTGAAGGCCGCAACGCCAACGACCTCTCCATCAAGCTGGACCGCACGACCACCATTGCAGGCGCCTACCCGATCGTGCTGGTTTCCTTCCACATTGTCTGCAGCACCTACGCTGACCAGAAGACCGTCGACCTCGTCAAGGCCTTCGAGAGCTACGTCGTCTCCGACGCCGGCCAGACCGCAGCCGCCGATGCCGCGAAGTCCGCGCCGCTGTCCAAGGACCTGCAGGACAAGACCCTCAAGTCCATTGAGTCCATCAAGGTCAAGTCCTAGGGATCCCTAGCGCTGGCAGGCATAGTGGAAACACCAGCCTGCAACTGGTTCCCTGTCCCGGTTCTGCTGTCACCGACGGCCACACCGGGGCAGGGAACCAACGTGTTTGTCCGAAGTACACAAAGATCTGAAGGACCGTGAAGTGACCACCACCTCCCTGACCAAGTCCCGGGGCGCAGGCCGCGCCGGAGACAAGGTCTTTTCCGCTGCCACCTTGGCCGCCGGGTGCCTGATCTTGGCCGTGCTCTTCGGAGTAGCGCTCTTTCTCCTCATCCAGGCATTCCCCGCCCTTGTGGCGTCTCCGGACGAGATCCAGGGCGGCAAAGGCTTCGTCTCCTACATCTGGCCGATCGTCATTGGCACCCTGATCGCGGCCGTCATCGCCCTCGTGATCGCGACGCCGGTCGCGATCGGCGTCGCGCTGTTCATCTCGCACTTCGCCCCGCGCAGGCTCGCCTCCGGCCTGGGCTACGTGATCGACCTGCTGGCCGCGATCCCCTCCGTGGTCTACGGCGCCTGGGGCGCTGCGTTCCTGGCCAAGGAAATCTCGCCGGCCTACAACTGGCTGGCCAGCAACATGGGCTGGCTGCCGATCTTCCAGGGCCCCGCCTCGGCCACGGGCAAGACCATCCTGACCGCGGGAATCGTGCTGTCCGTCATGATCCTGCCCATCATCACCTCACTGAGCCGCGAAATCTTCCTGCAGACCCCCAAGCTGCACGAAGAGGCCGCCCTGGCCCTCGGGGCCACCCGCTGGGAAATGATCCGGATGGCCGTGCTGCCGTTCGGCCGCCCCGGAGTCATCAGCGCCGTGATGCTGGGCCTGGGCCGCGCCCTCGGCGAGACCATGGCCGTCGCGCTTGTGCTCTCCTCCGGCGCGCTGACCGCGAGCCTCATCCAGTCCGGCAACCAGACCATCGCCGCCGAAATCGCGCTGAACTTCCCCGAGGCCAGCGGCCTGAAGGTCAACACGCTGATTGCCGCCGGCCTGGTCCTGTTCGTCATCACCCTCGGCGTGAACATGATCGCGCGCTTGATCATCACCCGGCACAAAGAATTCTCGGGAGCCAACTAAATGACCGCCACCCTGACCCCCGTCAAGAAGCGCTCGGCCCTCACCAAGGGCCAGCTCCCGAAGTCGGCCCCCTATCTGGTTCTCGGCATCGCCCTGGTCCTCGGTGCAGCGATCCTCGCATTGATCGGCTTCAACGCCCTCGGCTGGGGACTCGTCTCGGCAATCATCTTCGCCATCGGCCTCGTCGGCTGGAGCGCCGCCGTGGAAGGCTCCCGCCGCGCCAAGGACAAACTGGCCACCTGCCTGGTGGTCGGTGCGTTCCTCGTCGCGCTGCTGCCCCTGTTCTCCGTGATCTGGACGGTCCTGGTCAACGGCCTCCCGGGGCTCCTGGACCCCGGCTTCCTCACCACCTCGATGAACGGCGTCACCGGCTCCTTTGACAACAAGAGCGTCGAGGAAGGCGCCCCGGTGCTGGGCGGCATTTTCCACGCCCTGATCGGCACGCTGCTGATCACGGTGCTGGCGACCATCATCTCGGTGCCGGTGGGCCTGCTCACCGCCGTCTACCTGGTGGAGTACGGCAACGACCGCCCCCTGGCCCGCGCCATCACCTTCTTCGTGGACGTCATGACCGGCATCCCCTCGATCGTGGCCGGCCTGTTCGCGGCAGCGTTCTTCTTCGCCGTCGTCGGGCCGGGCACCAAAACCGGTGCCGTCGCCGCCGTCGCACTCTCCGTGCTGATGATCCCCGTGGTGGTCCGCTCCAGCGAGGAAATGCTCAAAATCGTCCCGAACGAACTCCGCGAAGCGGCCTACGCGCTGGGCGTCCGCAAGTGGCGGACCATCCTCAAGGTGGTCATCCCGACGGCGATCTCCGGCATCGCCTCAGGCGTCACCCTCGCGATCGCCCGGGTGATCGGCGAAACCGCCCCGATCCTCGTCACCGCGGGCTTCGCCACCTCCATCAACTACAACGTCTTCGGCGGCTGGATGGCCTCGCTGCCCACATTCATCTACACGCAGATCCTCAACCCGACCTCGCCGTCGAACCCGGATCCCTCCTCGCAGCGCGCCTGGGGAGCCGCCCTGGTCCTCATCATCCTGGTGATGGTGCTCAACCTCGGTGCCCGCCTCATTGCGCGCATGTTTGCCCCCAAGACCGGCCGCTAGCCCGGCCCCGGGGACCCCAATCTTCAGCCCGCACCTCCAGCAAGTGAAGGAACAGCATGTCTAAGCGCATCGACGTCAAGGACCTGAACGTCTACTACGGCAAATTCCTGGCCGTCGCAGACGTCAACATCAACATCGAGGCCAAGTCCGTCACGGCCTTCATCGGGCCCTCCGGCTGCGGCAAGTCCACCTTCCTGCGCACCCTGAACCGGATGCACGAGGTGATCCCCGGCGCCCGGGTCGAGGGGGAGGTGCTGCTCGACGGCGACAACCTGTACGGCCCCGGCGTGGACCCGGTCACCGTCCGCTCGCAGATCGGCATGGTCTTCCAGCGGCCCAACCCGTTCCCCACGATGTCCATCCGCGACAACGTGCTGGCCGGCGTGAAGCTCAACAACCAGAAGATGTCCAAGGGTGAGGCCGACGTGCTGGTGGAACGCTCCCTGCAGGGCGCCAACCTCTGGAACGAGGTCAAGGACCGGCTGGCCAAGCCCGGCTCCGGGCTGTCCGGCGGCCAGCAGCAGCGGCTCTGCATCGCCCGGGCCATCGCCGTGGAACCGCAGGTGATCCTGATGGACGAGCCGTGCTCCGCGCTGGACCCGATCTCCACGCTCGCCATTGAGGACCTCATCAACGAGCTCAAGGACCAGTACACCGTGGTGATCGTGACCCACAACATGCAGCAGGCCGCCCGGGTGTCGAACAAGACGGCGTTCTTCAACATCGCCGGCACCGGAAAGCCCGGCCGGCTGATCGAATACGGCGACACCCACACCATGTTCAGCAACCCGACCCAGAAGGCCACCGAAGACTACGTCTCCGGCCGCTTCGGATAACCCCCATCGAGTGCTCCACAGGTGCCGTTTTGACCCCTCTAAAGGGCACCTGTGGAGCAGTCGATGGGTGGCTAGAGCGCCGCGAGCGGTGACAGGGACAGCGCCAGCACAAACGCGGCTGCCGCGGTGACCGCCGGGGTGATCAGCCAGAACATCAGCACACGGATCACCACCTTCCGGTTCGTGGCGGGAAACCCCTGGTTGGCGCCGGCGCCCAGCACGGCTGAGGTGACCGTGTGTGTGGTGGAGATGGGCCAGTGCAGACCGACGGCGCCCACCAAGAGGATGGCCGCGCTGTACAGCTGTGCCACGGAGCCGCGCAGGGGATCCATCCGGATCATCCGGTAGCCGATGGTGTAGGAGATCCGCCAGCCGCCGGCCAGGGTCCCGGCGGTCAGCAGGACAGCGGTGAACAGCGCCACCCAGATGGGCATCTCGCTGCCATCTGACAGCCCGGACGCCAGCAGAGCCAGGAGCAGGACGGCGCTGGTGCGCTGGCCGTCCTGCAGTCCGTGGGCCAGTGCCACGGCGCCCACGGCTATGCTCTGGGCTCTCCGGGAACGGGAGTTGACGACATTCGGCGGCGTGTACCGCGCGGCCCAGGTCGCGGGCCAGACCAGCAGGTAGGCGCCTGCGAACGCCATCAGCGGCGAGAGCAGCAGCGGAAGCACCACCTGGAAGAGCAGGGACGTATCTACGCCCCCGACGCCGTACCCGCCGACAACTGCGCTTGCGATCCCGGCGCCGGCCAGCCCACCCACGAGGGCGTGTGTCGAGGACGACGGGATGCCCCGCCACCACGTGTAGATGCCCCAGAGCACGGCACTGAGCAGTCCCGCCAGCAGGATGGTGAGTCCGTTCTCGCCCGCGGGCAGCTGCACCCAGGCCTGGCTGACCGCGAGGGCCAGGGCGGCGCTCAGCCCGGCGCCGATGAAGTTGAAGAACCCCGCCAGCAGCACTGCGACGGTGGGGGTGAGGGCCCGGGTCCGGACCGCCAGTGCCACCGCCGCCGAGGCGTCCCTGAAGCCGTTCAGGAAAGCGAATGCCCCGGCGAAGACCACCACCAGGGCAAACAGGAAGATGATCACGTCAGGATTCCTTGACGATGATGCTGCCCACCTGAGTCGCGACCTTCCGCATGTCCCTGGTGACGTCGACCAGCTGGTCGGCGATGTCCCGGGTGCGTGCGTACCGCGCCGACTTCATTTCGGTGAGCATGTCCGCCACCCAGACCCGGTGTGACCGTTCTGCGCGCTTGGACAGGCGAAGGACCTCGATCCAGTAGTCCTCAAGATCGTCCAGGTTGTCCAGCCGGCGCATGGCGTCCACGGTGAGCTCAGCCTGCCTGCTGATGATTTCCAGCTGGTCCGCGGCACGTTTGGGCAGCCGGTCCAGTTTATAGAGAGACACCATGTCCGCGGCGGCATCGAGTTTTTCCATCGCCTCGTTGAGGTACCGGGAGAGGGCATACATGTCCTCGCGGGGGAGAGGGTTCACAAAGGAGGTCCGCATGTGGGTCAGCAGCGCGAAGTGCAGCTCCGCGGACTTTGCTTCATGGTTGTGCATGTCCTCCACCAGCCGGGCATTCTCACTGGCCGGGGCGCCGAGGATCTCCGACAGGGTGCCCGTGGCGAGCACAATCTGGCTTGCCAGCTGGGCGAGGAGGTTCAGCCCGGCGGGCTCCTGGGGGAAAAGGCGCAGCTTCACGTGTGATTACCGGTCTTCCGGGGGGAGGTGCACGGGCGGTGGCGGCCGGGCGTGTGAGGTATTGGTGACCCGCGCATGAGGATTACTTTACTGCCAGCGTCGCTACGAGCTGGTCCTTTCGGCACTGTGCGGCAGGACGACGTCGTCTGCGGCGCGGGCCGCGGAGGGGAACAGAATGAGGAGGAGGCCAAGGCCCACGGCCGCGCCGGCCAGCTGAGCGAGGACGAATCCCGGAACGGAGGCCGGTGCGATGCCGGCGAAGGTGTCGCTGAAGATGCGCCCGACCGTCACGGCCGGGTTCGCGAACGACGTCGAGGACGTGAACCAGTACGCGGCCCCGATGTATGCGCCCACGGCCGGTGCGGCGAGGGTGCCACGCTTGGTGGCCGCGAGGGCGAAGATCAGCAGGACCAGCCCGGCGGTCGCGATGACCTCGCCCAGCAGGTGCCCCGTGGTTGCCCGCTCCTTGGTCGAGATGGCAGTACCCACCTCAAACATGGCGTTCGCGACCACGCTGCCACTGACTGCACCCACAGTCTGGGCGGCCGCATAGGTGCCCAGCTCCGGCAGCGTCAGGCCGGTCCCGCTGCGCCGGCCCAGGATCCAGTCTGCAATGGAAACAACGGGGTTGAAATGCGCACCGCTCACGGGCCCGAGCACCAGGATCAGGACTGTCAGGCCCAGCACCGTGGCGGTGCTGTTCTGGAGCAGCTGCAGGCCGACGTCGGTGGGGGAGAGCTGCTGGGCGGCGATCCCGGAGCCCACGACGATGGTCACGAGCAGGCTGGTGCCGAGCAGCTCGGCGACGGCGCGGCGCCATAGGGGCGGCTGGGTGGAAGTCATGGCTACAGCTTGACCGAAAGAATTAACTCAGTCAAAATTGAATCAATGAATACTGAGACAGCGGACGGTTTTCGGGCCCGGCTGGCCAAGCACGCGGCCCTCGCCGACCCTGCCCGGCTGCGCATGGTTGATCTGCTGACCCTGGGGGACTTCTCCCCGAGTGAGCTGCGGGCGGAGCTGGGGATGCCGTCGAACCTGCTGTCGCACCATCTGCGCACGCTGGAGGAGGCCGGACTGGTGGTCCGGCACCGCTCGGAAGCGGACAGGCGCCGCAGCTACATCCGGCTTGCTGCCGGCGCCCTGGGCGGTCTGGTACCGGGAGCCGAACACGGGGCCCGCCGTGTCCTGTTCGTCTGCACGCGGAACAGCGCACGGTCCCAGCTGGCCGCCGCTCTCTGGCAGCAGGTCAGCGGAATCCCCTCGACGTCGGCGGGAACGCATCCCGCGGACCGCATCGCCGAGGGTGCCATCCAGGTAGCCCGCCGCCACGGCGTGGACCTCGCGGACATTCCCCCTCGGAAGCTGGACCGGTTACCGGGAGCGGGGGACCTGGTGGTGACCGTCTGCGACAACGCACATGAGGAACTGGGCGGACTGAGCGGCGTGCACTGGTCGGTGCGGGATCCGCTGCGACTGGGTACCGAAAAAGCCTTCGAGGAGGCCTTTGATGACATTAGCCACCGGGTCCATGACCTCGCGCCCCGCGTGCTTGCTGCCTGACTTGTCCACAATGCCCGCCTTCACCCGTCACCCAACTGTTTCCAGGAGACCCGAATGACCGCCGCAACCGCCAAGAAGCCTTCCGTCCTGTTTGTCTGCGTCCACAACGCGGGCCGCTCCCAGATGGCCGCGGCGTTCCTCACCGCCCTGTCCCAGGGCGCCGTCGAGGTCCGTTCCGCCGGCTCCCAGCCCGCCGAGAAGGTCAACCCGGCCGCCGTCGAGGCTATGGCCGAACTCGGCATCGACATGTCCGCAGAGATCCCCAAGGTCCTGACCACCGAGGCGGTCAGGGAGTCCGACGTCGTCATCACCATGGGGTGCGGCGACACGTGCCCGATTTTCCCCGGCAAGCGCTACGAGGACTGGGAACTCGAGGACCCGGCCGGCCAGGGTGTCGAGTCCGTCCGCCCAATCCGCGACGACATCAAGACCCGCATTGAGGGCCTGATCGCTTCCCTCGGAGAGCTGAAATGACTGAAAAGACGCCCAGCGTCCTGTTCGTCTGCAGCAAGAATGGCGGAAAATCCCAGCTCGCCGCGGGGCTGATGAACCATCTCGCTCACGGAACCGTCACGGTGCACTCCGCCGGGACCAAGCCCGGCAAGTCGCTGAACCCCCAGTCCGTGGATGCGCTGGCCGAACTCGGCATCGACATCACCGGCGAACACCCGAAACCCGTCACCGACGAAGTGCTGGACGCGGTCGACGTCGTGATCGTGCTGGGCAACGAGGCAAAGGTCCAGGCCCCCGAGGGCAAACGGATCGAGGTCTGGGATACTGACGAGCCCTCCGAGCGGGGCATCGAAGGCATCGAACGCATGCGGCTGGTCCGGGACGACATCAGGGCCCGCGTCCGGATTCTCCATGCGGAGCTCACCCGGACCTGACGCTGGGCATAAAAATGGTGCCGAACCGGAGACGCCTCTCGGCGGTAGGCCGCTCTAGGCGGCTAGATGTTGAAGCCCGGGGGTTTCGCGGTTCGGCACCGCCTTTAGTTTTCTACGTGACCGGGGACAAGTCAACATTGACAGTCCGCGGGTGGCGTGCCTGCCGGGGGTTCGGCGGCGCGCGGGGGACTCAGTCCAGCTCGCCCAGGCGCCAGGCGTTGGCGGCATGCTCGAGGTCCTCGGCGGTCTTGACCAGGAGGTGCGAATTGCGCGTGAGCTTGCTCGCGTGGATCTCGTTGCTGTGGTCGGCGCCGTCGGCGAGGGTGGCCTGGCCCAGCGCCACCACCCGGCAGAACGCGGCGGAGCGTTCCAGCGCGACGTCGAACTCGCCGTCGAATGCTCCGGACAGGATGGCGTCCGCCATCGACTTCATCTCGTCGGCCCCGGGCGGCTCGGCGGCGCCGGCCACCACGTGGGACACCTGCGCGGTGTCCTTGCCGGCCTTGAAGTAGACGGAGATCCGCTCCGGGTCCTGGATGGTGGCGGCACGGATGGCGTACAGGCGCCAGAGGGCCCCGGGGAGCGAGCGGGCCGGGCTTTCGGCCCACATCTCGGCGATGGCCTCCAGGCCCTGTTCATCGGCGAGCTTCACGAGCCGTTTGGTCACAACGGGGTCGTCGCTGTCGCGTCCGCGGCGGACGAGGGCCTGGGCGGCGAGATGCGCGGCCTCGGAGATGCGGGCAGGATCGGCCCCGCCCGCGAAGGGCTCAAAGTCAATCGGGGCGAAGGGCTTCGGCTTGTGGTGCCGGTGCGGTCCGGGGGCGCTGGATCCTGCTTGCTCGCTCATGCCACCACGCTACTCCAGTGCTGTCGGGGAATCGAGCGTGGAGACCGGCGGTGCGGGGCGGGGCCGATGCGGTGCCGGCGCAGGAGCCTCGTCGCCGCGCTCGACGGCGGCGTCCCCCCGATGCGCAAAACCCGCCCCGGTCTGGGGTACAGTATTAACGTCCAGAAATGGACTGGGCTGATCAGCCCCTGAACACCGGATTTATCCGTTGTTTTGGGGCCTCGGCTGGGGCCTTTAGCTCAGTTGGTAGAGCATCGGACTTTTAATCCGTGGGTCGTGGGTTCGATCCCCACAGGGCCCACCCGCATCGCAGGCCAGAGGCATATTGCCTCTGGCCTGCTTTTTTGCGGCAACGTTCGGGGCACTCAGGCGGTCGCGGGTTCCGCCGCCAGGGCCGCGGCCCGCTCCTTCTTCGATTTGGCGAAGCGGAGATAGAGCGACGGAACAATAAACAGGTTGAGCAGGGTTGAGGTGACCAGGCCGCCCAGGATGACGACGGCCATCGGGTGTTCGATTTCATGGCCCGGTACAGCCCCCATGACCACCAGGGGCACCAGGGCCAGCCCCGTGGCCAGCGTGGTCATGAGGATCGGCGAGAGCCGCTCCCCGGCTCCGCGCAGCACGAGGGCACGGCCAAAGGTCTGGCCCTCGTTCTTTTCCAGGTGCTGGCAGTGGCTGATGAGCAGGATGCCGTTGCGCGCCGCGATCCCCATGACCGTGAGGAACCCGACCACCGAGCCCAGCGACAGGACCCCGCCGGAGATGTACGCGGCCATGACCCCGCCTACCAGGGCGAAGGGCAGCGTCAACAGCGAGAGCAGCGCCAGCCGCCAACTGCGGAACGTAGTCTGCAGCAGCAGCAGGACCAGGGCAAGGGCCGCCACCGCGAAGATCATGAGGCGGTTCGTCGCAGCCTCGCGCTCGGTGAACTCGCCCAGCAACTGGACGCTGTAGCCGGCCGGCAACTCCAGGGCGGCCAGCCGGTCCTGCAATTGGCCGACAACCACTCCCATGTCGGCGCCCTTGTCGACGAACGATCCCACTTCAACCCGGCGGGACCCGTTGGTGCGGTCGATCTGGTTCGGCGTCGCCACTAGTTTGACGGCCGCGACGTCGGCCAGCCGGACCCGCTGCCCGCTGGGGGTATCGATCGGCAGATCCTCGATGCTGGTCACGCTGGAGCGGGTCGCCGGAGTGCTCCAGACCTGGACGTCATAGGCCCGCCCGTCCCGGAAGACGTCTCCGACCTCTTCGCCGGCCACCAACGTCGCCGCTGCCCGCCGCACGTCCCCGGGTTTGAGCCCGTACTTCTGAGCGGAGGGCAGGTCCACCGTGACGGTAATCTGCGGCACCTCGACCTCGAGGGACACATGGGCTTCATCGGTGCCCGGAATGTCATCCAGGATGGTCTTGACCCGTTGGGCCTGTTCCCGCAGCACGTTGAGATCATCACCGAACACACGGACCACGATGGGCTCGCTGGCCCCGGTCAGGACCTCCTCGATCCGCTCCTTCAGGTAGGTCTGGACGTCGCGGTGAAGTCCCGGGTAGCCGTCCACCACTTCCTGGACGGCCGCCAGTGTCTCTTCATAGTTCGCCTGGCGGTCGATGCTGATCCAGTGCTCGCCGGCGTTGACACCCACGATCTCATCGGCGGCGAACGCCTGCCCGATATGTGTGCCGCAGTTCAGCACCCCGGGAACCTTGAGGAACTCTTCACATCCGCGCTGCGAGATCCGGTACTCCTCCTCGGCCGACGTACCCGGCTGCGAGATCCAGTGCATCAGGAAGTCCCGTTCCTTGAACGTTGGGAACAGCGACGAGCCCATCAGCGGGGTGAGCGCCAGGCCCATCACGGCCAAGGCGGCGAAGCCGGCATAGCCGAAGCGGGGACGGTTCATGATCCGGGCCAGCACGGCGTGGTACCCGCGCTTGAGCATCCGGACCAGGGGCGGGTCCCGCTCCTCCAGTTTTGCGTTGCCCAGCAGTATGAGTGCCAGGGCCGGCGTCACCGTCAGCGCCACCAGCATCGAGGCGAGGACTGCCAGGGTGTAGGTGATGGCCAGCGGCTTGAAGAAGACCCCGGTCAGTCCGTCCAGGAAGAAGATCGGCACGGCGGCGACCACGATGATGAGTGTCGCGTACACGATCGGACTCCGCATCTCAAGGGAGGCCTTCAGGACCACCGAGGCCGCCGATTCGTCGCTGCCCCGGGCGCGGTGCTGCCGCAGCCGGCGCATGATGTTTTCGACGTCGATGATCGCGTCGTCCACCACGACGCCGACGGCGATAACCAGCCCCGCCAGGACCATCGTGTTGATCGAACTGGCCGTGAAATAGAGGACCAGCGCCGCCGTGAGCAGCGAAAGTGGAATGGCAATCAGGCTGATCAGTGCCGTGCGCCATTGGAACAGGAAGGCGCCGAGGATCAGGACCACCAGCAGGCAGCCCAGCAGGAGGGCGGTGCTGAGGTTGGAGATGGACTCCTCGACGAAACTCGCCGGGCGGAAGATGGTGGTGTCAAAGCTGATCCCGCTCATGCCCGGCTGGAGCTCTTTCAGGGCTTCCTCGACGCCCTTGGTCACGTCCAGGGTGTTGCCCCAGGGCAGCTTCTCGACGATCAGCATGAGCCCGTGTCCGTTGTTGATGACGGCGTCGCCAATGAGCGGCTGGTGGTCCTCCACCACCTGGGCGACATCGCCGAGGTGCAGTGCCACGCCGTCCTGTTCGCGGATCGTGACCTGGGCCAGGTCGGCCGGCGTCTGGATGGGCTGGACGTGCCGGACACCCATTCTCTGGGTCGGACTGTCGATGAAGCCACCGGTGCCTATGAACCGACCCGGTGAGTACTTCAGCAGCCCGGCGTCGAGGGCGCCGGCGGTGACCTCCATCACCTGGTTGAGTGACACGTTTTGGGCTTTGAGCTTGTCCGGTTCCACCTGGACCTGCAGCATCTGGAGCCGTTCGCCCCAGATGGCCACATTGGCCACGCCCGGCACGCGGAGCAACCGTGCCCGGATGGTCCAGTAGGACAGCATGGACATCTCGATGAGGGACCGGTTCGCCGAGGTCATGCCGATCTTCATGACCCGGCTCGTGGCGGACAGCGGCTGCAGCATCACGGGCGGGGCCGCCCAGGTGGGCAGCGCCGCCGTCACCGCCGCCATCCGCTCCGACACCAACTGGCGGGCGTTGAGCAGTTCCGTGCCCTGATGGAAAATTAGCACGATCGAGGACAATTGCGGCACGGACTTCGACCGCAGCTCGTCCAGGCCCGGCATCCCGCCCACCGCCGCCTCGATCGGTACGCTGACCAGCTGCTCGACTTCCTCAGCGGTCAAACCCAGGCAGGCGGTCTGGATTTCCACGCGGGGCGGCGCGAACTCGGGGAAAACGTCCACGGACGCGGAGCCCAGCTGCAGTGAACCGAGCAGCATGATGGCGCATGCGATGGCGACGACGATGGTTCTGAACCTCAGGCTGATGCCTATGAGCCAGCGCATGTCAGTGGGCCGTATCGAATTCGGCGCCGTACAGTTCCTCGGCCCCAGTGGTGACTACAGCGGTGCCGGCCGCAGGACCGTCAGTCAGTACCGCGACGGCGCCGTTGATCCGCTCGACGGTGACGGCCTGGCGGACGTAAACGCGGGGCTCGGGGTTCGTGTAGACCCAGGTCTTGCCGGTGCTGTCGTACAGGATGGCCCAGTAGGAGACGTTCAGCTTCTGGGTCTGCGGATCCACGGATGTCACCTCGGTCTTAAGGTCCACCCGCTCGACGGCGCGCTCCGTCAGGGTGATGCGGTGGAGGTCCGTTCCCGGAACCTCCGCAAGGACCGCGGGATCGCCGTTAGCCGACGCCGTCTCCTCGATCTGCGCGCAGCCAATGACACTCGGAGCCAGGAAGGCGGCAATGATCAGGGCGGCGAGCCTGCGGCCCTGAGGCGAAGCTATCGAGTTCATGACGCATCCTGACTCTCGGGCCGGGCAAGGGGGCCGTTCCCGGCCCGGGGGCTCAGTGCTTCCTTCGGCTGGAACCGAAGCAGCACGGCGGGCATAACAAACAGCATGAAGAGGGTAGTGGTCAGCAGCCCGCCCCAGATGATCACGGCGAGCGGCAGGATGATCTCCGTGCCAACCACACCGCCGAAGAACACCAGCGGCAGCAGGATCACCGCGGTCATCACGGCTGTCATGAGGGTGGGGCCCACGCGTTCCCGCGCGCCGCGGAGCACCAGCTCGGACCACGAGGCTGCGCTGTCCCCGGCCCGGAGGCCACGGACCAGTCCCAGCAGCAGGAGGGCGCCGCGGGCGGCGATGCCCAGGATGACTGCGAAGGCCACAAGCGAAATCAGCGAATTGACGGAGCCTGCGGCCTGCGCGGCCAGCACCCCGCCGGACAGGGACAGGACCAGGCCGAGGAAGATCATGCCGGCAAGCTTCCAGCCGCCGGCCGCCGTCTGCAGCAGCACCAGCACGCCGACCGCCGCAATCGCGGCCAGGATCCACAGCCACTGGTAGTTGCCCTGCAGCTGCGCATACTGGGTCAGGACCTCAGCGTGGTAGGCAAGCGGGAACTGCATCTGCTGGAGACTCTTGTTGATGTCCTGCTGCACGTCGCTGACCGAACGGCCCTGAATGTCTGCCTTCACATCGATGCGCCGAGAGGTGTCATCGTGCAGGATCGCGGCTTCGTTTCCCGCCATCGTGACCTGGGCAACGTCGCCAAGGCGGACGTGGCCGCCGTTGGGCGTGTCGATGATCAGGTCGCGGACGCTGTCAAGGCTGTTCCGCGTGGACGCCGCACCCTTCACGATCACCGAGAAGACCTTCTGCTGCTCATAGAGGTTGCCGACTTCGATGCCCTGCAGCAGTGCCGCCGCCGCGCGTCGAACGTCGCCGGGAACGATGCTGGCCTTCTGCGCTGCCGCGAGGTCCACCTTGACTTCTGCGATCGGCTGCTCGACGGGGGCGTCAACATGGGGATTCACGACGCCGGGCGTGTGCTCCAGCATCTGTTGCACCTCCGCCGCTTTCTGCCGGAGGACCGCCGTGTCGAGGCCGTACACCCGCACGCCGAAGCCGCTGTCGCCTGCCTCGCGGATCTGGTCGATGCGCTCCTGCGGATAGGTCGAGACTTTGCTTGTCAGGCCCGGATATCCCGCGACGACCTGCTCGATGCTGGCCGCAGTATCGCCGTAGGACGCGTCATTGGCCACAGTGACCCACAGCTCACCCGAACTGACGTCGCCGACCTGGTCCGAGGTGATGGCGCGGCCAACATGCCCGCCCACGTTGGCGACACCCGGAAGGGCGCGCAGCTCGACGGCGGCGGCCTCCGTGATCCGGCTCATTTCCTGGTCCGAGGTGCCGGCCATCGCGCTCCAGTGCACCACCAGGGTCTTGTCGGCCAGGACAGGCACTACGGGATGGCTGCTGGCCAGTTGGGGTGCCAGCGCAAGGCCGGCCAGCGCCACAACGGCGGCGGCGGCGAAGACCCACCGGGTTTTTGCGGTCACGCGTGACACGAGGCTGCCGTAACCGCCCTCCAGCCGCTTCAGGGCCCGGCGTTCCCGGCGCGGGGCGGAGCCCACCGGCAGGTAGTATGCCAGCGCCGTCGTGACGGTCAGCGCCACGACCATCGCGACCACCAGGGTGAGCAGATAAGTCTGCACCAGGGGTCCGAACAGCGCCCCGTTCTCGCCCGCCACGAACAACGCCGGCATGACGGCCAGCGCCATCACCAGCAGCGAGTAGAGCACCGGCGTCCGGACTGACCGCATGGCCTCCGGAATCAGGGACTCCCTCCAGTCTCTGTCGCTCGGGTCTTTGCCCTGCGGGCCGGTGTTGCCGGGGCCGGCGGCAATCCTGTTGGCCCGGGCGAGGCCGTTGAGGTCTTCGGCGACGTCCCCCACGATGACGGCCAGGGCCAGGACCATTCCGGCCAGGACCATCGTGTTCATTCCGGCGCCACGCAGGTAGAGCAGCAGGGCCGCTGCGGACAGCGTCACTGGAATCGTGATGAGGCTGATGATGGCCGTGCGCCACGAGCGGAAGAACGCGCCGAACATGGCCACGATCAGCACGAGGGTGATCAGGAGGGCGATGCCCAGGGTGCCGACTTCCTCCTGGATGAAGGACGCCTGCCGGTAGACGGTGGTGTCGATCTTGACCCCCGGCAAGCCAGGCTGGAGTGATTTGACAGCCTCATCGACGCCGTTCGTGACGTCCATCGTGTTCGTCTCGGGGAACTTCTCGATGACCAGCAGGAGCTCGGCTTCCTTGCTCATGAGGCCATCGCCAATCAGGGGCTGGTGGTCCGTTTCGACCGTGGCAACGTCCTTCAGGAGGAGGCTGCCGTTGGGCCCTTCGATGGGGATCTGGCCCAGGTCCTGTGGCGTCGTGATCGGCAGGACGTGCTGGACGCCGATCCGCTGGTGCCCCGTCTCGAAGAAGCCGCCCGTGCCCGGGGTGGAGGCCTCGAGGTAGCTCAGGGGTGATACCCAGACGGAGTTGCCGGTGGTCTTGATGACCTCGTCCAGCGTCACGCCTTTGGCTGCCAGCTGAGCCGGGTCAACCAGAACCTGCAGCTGCTGGTCGCGTTGGCCCCAGATGGCAACATTGGCGACGCCGGGGACGGAGAGTAGCCCGGGTTTCATAGTCCACCGGGCCAGGACTGACATGTCGATGGCCGACATATCGGTGGAGGTCAGCCGGATCATCATGACGCGACTGGTCGATGAGAGCGGCTGCATGAGCACTGGCGCTGCGGACACATTCGGCAGCGCGCGGGCCTGGGTCAGCCGCTCCGAGACCAGCTGGCGCGCCCGGAACAGGTCCGTTCCGGGCTCAAAGACCATCTGGATCGAGGACAGGCCTGGCACCGACTTGGAGCGGATTGCCTCGACCCAGGCCACGCCGTTGAGCAGGTCGGCCTCCATCGGTGAAGTGATCAGCTGTTCAACTTCGGCGGCCGACAGGCCCAGGGCTTCCGTCTGAATCTCCACTTGGGGCGGCGCGAATTCGGGGAAGGCGTCCACGGCCATGCCGGGCAGGCTCGTGAGTCCGAATGCGAGGATTCCAGCGGCCACGGCCAGCACCAGCAGCCGGAACTGGAGAACCAGGCGCAGGATCGCGGCCATCATGGCCGGTACCCCGCGGATTCCGGAGTTTCTGCCGGGAGGGAGCCGAAATTGTGGCGGCGTCGGTGTCTTTGGGAGCCCGCTCCGGACTTTCTACATGAATTGCTGGTTGCGGTAGGAGTGATTCTGTTGGGGCCAACATCGGAACTAGCGTCCGGAAAATGCCCGCAAAAATCCCCTGTTATTGAGTTGCGATCCACGGCAGTGCTCCTCGATGCCAAAGCGGTCCCCAAGCCGTCAGGGCCATAATGATCTTCGCGTGGGTCTGCGTCAATGCCCGGTGGGAGGGGCTAATGTTGGGTCATTCCGCAGCAGTCAAATACGCGCAAAAATCCGCAAGTCCGCCTAGCTATCATTTGGGTTAGGATCGCCGCATGACGTCCCACGGCCACGGCCACGCCGGCACCGGGTACTGGTACGGGCCCGATGAGCGGCTCGATCCGTCCGGGGCGGTGCTGAGCGCCCTGCGTGCGTTCCGGATCGCCGAGCTGGCTACCCGCCGTTCCGCGAGCGATTCCATGGGGATGGGGGAGACGGATTTCTTGGCCCTCCGCTACCTCCTGCGTGCCCAGGCCGACGGAATGCAGGTGGGTCCCAAGGACCTGAGCCGGGTCCTAACCATCACCACCGCCTCCACTACTTCGCTGATCGACCGCCTCGTGGCCAGCGGAAACGCGCGCCGTGAGCCGCACCCCACGGACAGGCGTTCCCTCGTGATCGTTCCGACGGTGGCAGCGGATTCTGAGGTCCTTACGGCCTTCCACGGAATGCACCACCGGATGACGGCGGTTGTGGAGTCGCTCAGCGCGGAGGAGGCGCACACCGTCATCAAGTTCCTCCGCGGGATGGCCGAGGCCCTCGTGGAGCCGCTGCAGCCCTGAACGCCAGCGCTTTCCAGCGCGGCCCTCTGCCCTCTCACCGAGCCGCTCACGAAGCCCCTCACCGGGATGGTTGCCCCAGACAACTAGTTAGCCGGGCTACTAATATGCATGCTTACTTGTTGTGTCAGAAATTTTCCTGACCGTGCCCGGCGTCGTGACCGAAGCGGTTATTGCTGGCCTTGAAGCGGTTCAAGTCCGCCATGACGATTGCGGACCAGATGCCTGGACTGGGTCCCGCTCACGCCAGAGTTCCACCGAGGCCAGCCCCCCGCCGGATCGGGCCCCGGCCGGATACAATTTTCCGGAAAATCCGTTGCCGCTCGGGCAGCGACACTGCCCGGCGCCCGGGGGAGGATGGTGGCATGGATGCAGTCAACGCACTCAACGAGATTGCCTTCTGGCTTGAACGCGAGCTGGCCCCCACATTCAAAGTCCAGGCCTTCCGAAAAGCGGCAAAGATTATTGAAGGGCTCGACCCGGAGGAACTCGCGGCCCAGACTCGGGACGGCCGGCTGAAGAGGACCAAGGGGATCGGGGACCGCACGTTCCAGGTCATCAGGGAGGCGAGCGACGGCGGCGTGCCGGAGTACCTGGGTGGCCTGCGAAACCGGGGCGCCAAGCCCCTGGTGCCGGGAGGGCATGAGCTGCTCGCCTCGCTGCGCGGCGACCTGCACAGCCACAGCGACTGGTCCGACGGCGGGTCCCCGATCGAGGCCATGGTCGACGCCGCGAGGCTGCTGGGCCGCGAGTACCTCGCCCTGACCGATCACTCGCCCAACCTCAAGATCGCCAA
Source organism: Arthrobacter sp. AL12 (assembly GCF_029960645.1). GTDB lineage: Bacteria > Actinomycetota > Actinomycetes > Actinomycetales > Micrococcaceae > Arthrobacter. Next base: position 343,340 of record NZ_JASBQY010000001.1, on the reverse strand, counting down.
CGGGCTAAGTGCTGAGCGGCTGGCCGAACAACTCGACATCGTCGCCGAGATCAATGACCGCGCAGACGGCAGTTTCCGCCTCCTGCGGGGCATTGAGGCCGACATCCTCGAGGACGGCACCCTGGACCAGGCCCCCCAGATGCTGGACCAGTTGGATATCGTGGTCGGGAGCGTGCATTCGAAGCTCCGCGCGGACAAGCGCACCATGACCCGGCGGATGCTCGGCGCGATCGCGGACCCGCATCTGAACGTGCTCGGCCACTGCACAGGCCGCCTCCTCCAAGGGGGCCGGGGGACGCGCCCGGCGTCGGAGTTCGATGCCCGCGAGGTCTTCGCCGCCTGCGCGGAGCACAACGTCGCCGTCGAGATCAACGCCCGGCCCGAACGCCAGGACCCGCCTGGCGCCCTCATCGAGCTCGCCCTTGACGCAGGCTGCCTCTTCAGCATCGACAGCGATGCGCATGCCCCGGGGCAGCTCGATTTCCTGCAGTACGGTGCCGAGCGCGCGGAACGCAATGGCGTCCCTGCGGAGCGGATCATCACCAGCTGGCCCGTGGACCGCCTGCTGGACTGGGCGGCGTCGAAGCGCTGACCCTACCCGGGGGACATGCCCTCCGGGTGCGGGGAAGGTTGGACATGGTGCCGCTATGTCCAGTGGCCGGCGCAGGGGCTGGGCATGTCCGCGGTCCTGCCCGGTGCACAGGTAAACAGCGGGCCGGAACGCACCGAGGGTGCGTCCCGGCCGCGGAGGCCGTGACTTAGTCGGCGCGGATGAGGTGGCTGGCGTGGTCGTAACGGAAGGTGATCTGCCCGCCGTCGTGCGTGATGTTGACGTTCCCGCCGCCGGCGGCGCCCCCGGCCCCGTAGTTCTCCGTCCACGAGCGGTTGAGGGCCGCCTTGAACCCGTAGCTGCCGGCCGGCAGGGTGGTGGTCAGCTTCCAGACCAGGTCCGTGGGATCCAGCGTCAGCTGCGCCAGGTCACAGTCCGGCATCCAGTCACCCGCGCAGCCGAGTTCCGAGTTCATGTCCCCGGCTGCCGCGATGGCCCCCGGTTGCTGCGAGGCGTACACGGCGCTGAGCAGGTGCGTGCTGTTGTCATAGCGGAAGGTGACCGGGCCGCCGGGGTGGCTCAGGGTGATGTTGTTGCCGTTCAGCGCTCCGCCGGCACCGTAGTTCTCGGTCCACGATCCGTTGAGGGCGGCCTTGAACTCGTAGCTGCCGGCGGGCAGGTCCGCGGTCAGCCGCCAGATCTTGTCTGCCGGATCCAAAGTCATGAACGCGCTCCCACAATCGGGCAGCCAGTCACCCGCACAGCGCATTTCCGAGTTCAGGCTGCCGGCGACGGTGACCGACGCGGGCTGCGGGAGCTCCCCGGCCACGACGGTGCGGGTCCCGCTGACCACCTCGCCGGCACCCGGGACGCTCATCAGCGCCCGGTAGCGGAGCTGGGTGCCGTCCGGGACGGCCAGTGCGCCCAGATCATCGACCACGGTGTACGCGGGGGAGGAGCTGTCCTCGCCGATGTTCGACCAGTCGCCGCCGCTGATGCTGCGCTCGAAGCGGACGACGTAGTCGGCCTTTTCCGGGGTGGCGACAGCGCTGACCTCGACCTTGCCGTTGACGTTGCTGCCCTCACTGGGGGCCACCAGGCTCAGGACCGGGGCGGGGACCGCGGCCGTGCCAGGCTGGCTCACCGAGGTGTGCCCGCCGTTGTCCAGCAGCACTGCGCGGTACTCCAGGGCGCTTCCGGCGTCCAGTCCGGCGACGTCGTGGAAGACCTGGTACGGCGCCGTGTCATCGGTGCCGATCGGGGCCCAGGCGCCGCCGGCGGTGCGTGCCTGGAACGTCACCTCGTAGAACGAACTGCCGCCGACGTCGGCCCCGATCCGTAGGCGGCCGTTGTCCCCGGCCGCTGGGGCCGGCTCCTGGAGCGCGACGGCGGGGGCGGCCTTGGAGCGCGGGATGCGGCCGGAGGATTCATACACGACGGCGGAGAGCGGCGGCACCGTGACAGTGAGGTTGCCGGCCGCGTCGGTCCTGGATTCCGCTGCTGCATCCCCGTAGATCCGGCTGAATGTCCGCTTGCCCACGTAGGTCGGCACGGCCGCCGTCTGGGGCTGTTCGCTGTTGTTGACCGACACCACGTACTCGCGCTGGTCCCGGGCATCGATCCTGGAGAAGGCGTAGATGCCCGACTCCTGCGAGGCGTAGCGGTTCTGGTGGGCACCGTTCCGCAGCGCCGGGTGTTCGGCCGTGAGCTCGGCGAGGGCGCTGATGCCGGTGTAGAGCGGGTGGGCCGGGTCGAAGTTGTCCGCCGCGTGGGTGGCGTCGGTGCCGAGCAGGTCGTCGTCGAGATAGTCCGCCACCTGGCTCGCGAAGAGCGTCTGGCGCGCGTCCTGGTCCCCGCCGGGTCCGGTGAACCCCTGTTCGTCACCGTAGTAGACGACGGGGTTGCCGCGGGAGAGGTACATCAGCTCATGGGCGAGCCGGTCGCGGGCGACGCGTTCGGCGTCGTCCGCCTGGGGGTTGTCCGCGGTGATGAAGCTGCCGATCCGGCCCATGTCGTGGTTGCCCAGGAAGGTGGGCAGCTGGTAGACGTTGGAGTCCGCGTCGGTGTACCAGTCGTCCCCGGCGAAGAAGGTCTCCAGGCCCGCCGCGGCCTGGCCCCGGGAGGCGAAGTTGCGGGCGGCGTCCTGGAACGGGAAGTCCAGCACGGCCTGCATCTTGTTGCGGGTCGTGAACTGCGAGGTGAAGCTCTTCGACGTGTCAAAGACCTCACCGAACATAAAGAACTCGTCCTTGCCGTGGGCTTTGGCGTAGTCGAGGACTTCCGGGCCGAACTTCTGCCAGAACTCGTCGTTGACGTGCTTCATGGTGTCGATCCGGAAGCCGTCCACGCTGAAGTCGCTGATCCACTTCTCGTAAATATCGATCATTCCGTCGACCACCCGGGGGTGCTCCGTGAACAGGTCGTCGAGGCCGAAAAAGTCCCCGTAGAAGGAGTTCTCGCCTTCAAAGGTGGTGTCGCCCCGGTTGTGATAGAGCGTCGGGTCGTTGAGCCAAGCGGGAACCTTGAGGTTCTCTTCCCCGGCCGTCAATAACGGCTTGTAGGGGAAGGAAGTCGCCGCATCGAGGGCCGGGAAGCCCTCCGTTCCGGCGTAGTCGCGGTCGTCGAAGGGGACCCCGGCGGCAGTCCGGTAAGGGACAGCGTCCTTGGAGATGTAGGCGGCGCGGTCCTTGGCTTCGCCCCCATCCTCGTAGCCGATGACGTCCGCGGTGTGGTTGGTGATGATGTCAAAGTAGACCTTCATGCCGCGGGAATGGGCCTCGTCGATGAGCAGCTTCAGCTCCTCGTTCGTGCCCAGGTGCGGATCGATCTGGGTGAAGTCGGTGATCCAGTAGCCGTGGTAGCCGGCCGACTTGTCCTCCGGCTGGACCGCCTTGTTCTTGAAGCTGGGGGTCAGCCAAATGGAGGTGGTACCAAGGCCCTGGATATAGTCGATCTTCTCCCGCAGTCCCTGGAGGTCCCCGCCGTTGTAGAAGCCCTTCCGGGTCGGGTCAAAGCCCGAGACCATCGGGTCCGGGCCGAGGCCGCCGTCGTCGTTGGCGGTGCTGCCGTTGTTGAAGCGGTCCGCCATCACGAAATAGAAGCGCTCGTCCGTCACCGGGCCGCGGAGCGAGTGGGCGGCCGAAGCGCGGTCCGGGTCGGGTGCCGCCTGGGCTGCCGGCATCGGGGCGACGACGGCGGCGGCCGCGGTCACGAGCGCCGCGGTCATGGCGGCCCCGCTGCGCAGGAATATGGCCTGCCACGCCCGGTGGCTGGGCTCGGGCGTTTTGCCCGTGCTGGTTCTGCGGATGTACACGATGGAGACCTTCCGGTAAGCGACGTTGCCTCTGCGAAGGGCGATGCGGAGAGAGACTCCTGAGAGCCAAGTCACAACTGTAAGCGCTTGCACCGATGTTATTCCAGCGAATGGTTAGAAAATTTTCGGGCCTGGACCGCAGGACATGCCCTCCGGGTGCGGGCAGGGGTGGACATGGTGCCGTTATGTCCACCGGTCGCTTCGGGGACGGGGCATGTCCCGCGGAGGGCGCTGTTCCGCGGGCCCGTCCGGGTGCGCCCAAGGTGGACATGCCCTCCGGGTGCGGGCAGGGGTGGACATGGTGCCGTTATGTCCACTGGTCGCTGTGGGAACTGGGCATGTCCCGTGCCGGGACCAGCGCTGTGGGCGAAGCCAGGTCCACCCTGCCCGCGGCTTCGCCGGGCAGCCCGCTCTCCGGATCCAGCCGGTACGTCACCACGTCCCCGGAACGTTCGTGTGCCACGTGCAGCCAGCCGTTGCGGACCAGATGATGCCGCGGCCAGTCGCCGCCGCTGGGAATGTCGGCCACCGGCCGGACGGTGCCGCCGACCGCGTCCACCGCCAGCACGCCGATCCGGTTGGAGCCGCGCACCCCGATGTAGGCGTGCCTGCCGTCCGCGGCGAGGGCAATCTCGGCCGCGGAGTCACCGGGAAGGGCGCCCGCCGCGGTCGCCGGGACCATGCCGGCCAGTCTGAAGGTCCCGGACTCGGGGGACCGCTGCACCACGGCGACCTCAACCGAGTACTCGGTCACCACCAGCACACTGCCGCCGGGATGCTGGACCAGGTGCCGGGGGCCGCTGTCCCGGGGGAGGGCCAGTTCATGGTCCAGCCGCAGCCCCTGGCCGGGCACGTAGTTCCAGACCCGCAGGAGGTCGTGCCCGAGGTCGGTGGTCACCACTCTGCCGTCGTCGAGCATCAGGCTGGCGTGGGCGCGGCTGGGACGCCCGGCCAGCGTTGAGGCGGCGGCCGCGAACCGTGCCGAGATCCCGCCGTCGTCGTCCAGCTCGTACAGCAGTACCTGCCCGTCGCCCCAGCAGGCCACCACGAGGAAACGGCCCTGCGGGTCGACGGCGACATGGCAGGCGGCGTCTCCGGCAGGCCAGTGACGGCCGGCCGGTTCCAGGCCGAAATCGCCGGACCGGCGGTACGCCGTAACGGTCCGGGCCGCCTCGCCGACGGCGTAGACGGTGTCACGGGTGGGGTGCGCTGCGAGGAACGACGGCGAGTCCGCCGCCGCGGCGAGCCCCAGCCAGCGCAGCGTTCCGTCCGCGCCGGCCCACAGCGCCCCGATTCCGGTCCCGCGGCCGCCGCCGTCGTTGGTGTAGCAGCCGGTCCAGATCAGTTCATGCGCGGGGATGTCCTCCGGCGCGGGAAAGGAGGACGCGTCGGCGATTCGTGCGGTGGCCATTGTGCCATCCTGCCACCTCGGTAGCATGGGATTCCGGCACCATCAGCGGACGGGGGGCGCATGAAAGCTTGTCCTGCGCCCCTCCCCGTGCCCCGGCCCTCGGTCATCACGCGGCTGCGGGCGGCCGGCTGCGTCTTCGCCGAGGACGAAGCCCGGCTGCTGGCCGCCGCCGCCGAGACACCGGACCAGCTCGAGGCCCTCGTGGCGCGGCGGGTCTCCGGACTGCCGCTTGAGCACGTCCTGGGCTGGGCGGAGTTCTGCGGGCTTCGGATCGAAGTGGACGCGGGTGTCTTTGTGCCCCGCCGCCGCACCGGGTACCTGGTCCAGCAGGCAGCGCGGCTCCTGGCCGGCACCGGCGGTCCGCGGCGCGTGCCCGTCGTCGTCGACTTGTGCTGCGGCTCAGGGGCTGTTGGTGCCGCACTGGCGGCGCTGGCCGGCCCGCTGGAGCTCCACGCCGCAGACATCGACGCCGCCGCGGTGCGCTGCGCGGTGCGCAACATCGGTCCGCTCGGCGGCGCCGTGCATGAAGGGGACCTCTACGAGGCTCTCCCGGCGCGGCTGCGCGGGCGGGTCGGCATCCTCGCAGTCAACGCCCCGTACGTTCCCTCCGCGGAAATCGGCACCCTGCCGCAGGAAGCCCGCCTGCACGAGCCGCGGCGTTCCCTCGACGGCGGCACAGACGGGCTGCAGGTCCAGCAGCGGGTGGCCGCCGCGGCGCCGCAATGGCTGGCGCCGGGCGGCCACCTGCTGATCGAGACGAGCCGGCGGCAGGCGCCGCGGACGGTCGAGCTGTTCATCCGCAGCGGACTCACTGCCCGGGTGTCCAGCTCCGGGGACCTGGACGCCACGGTGGTGATCGGAACGCCCGTGCCCGGAACTGCGCTGGGTGGCGCAACTGCCTGGTTGGCGGACCGGGTCTAGCTAGGAGACCTTGTCGGGATCGACGTTGGTCGCGGCTCCGGCCGGGGTGGCGCCGCCTTCGTCGGACCAGTCCTGCCCGTGCTGGTCGTTCAGCGCCGGGTCGGACTCGACGTCGGCAGCCGCTGAAGTAGCAGCAGGGGCGGACGCGGACGAGGTCCCCAGGTTTGCGGTCTCCGGGTGCGTACTGTGCGCGGGGATGCCCCCACCTGCCGCGCCGTCGTTCGGCTTCCCGCCGCCCGGTGTCCCGGTTGGGGAGTCGTCACGGCGGACGGCTGAACCGATGACTGTCCCGGCGCGCCGGGCAGCCTCGCCGAGCTGTTCAGAGACCTCGGGGGCCTTTTCCTTCACAGCAGCAGTCGCCGCGGTCACCTTGTCCTGGACCGGCTGGCTTTCCCAAAGTGCCCCCGCGCGGGCCTTGAGCTTCTCGTAGGCCGCCCGCCCGGACCGTGATCCAAGAACGTAGCCTGCGGCGATTCCGGCTCCAAAAAGAACTTTGCCTTTCATGCTGTACTCCTGCTCCTCGGTGGTGCTCAAAAAAGATGATGGTCGTTAAGACGTCGTGGGGCCGTGTGCCAAAAAACCGGCCCCGGGAAGAATCCCGGGACCGGTTTTCGGTCGCGTCAGCTTTAGCGGACTGAGCGCTTGGTGATCATGCCGTAAACGAGCAGGACGATGACCGCACCGCCGATGGCCAGGAGCCAGGTCGACAGCGAGAAGAACTCGTTGATGCCGGTGCCGAACAGCAGTCCGCCAATCCAGCCGCCCAGGAGGGCGCCGACGACGCCGAGCAGCAGCGTGATGAAAATGCCACCGCCCTGCTTGCCGGGGAGGATTGCCTTAGCGATTGCACCGGCGATAAGGCCAAGAATCAGAAATGCGATAAAACCCATTTTTGTCGTTCCTTCTTCTTCATTAAGGAGACACCCGGGTTGCCGAGTGCGCTTCATCCTTCTGCCCTAATACTAATCATGCTTAGCATAAAATGGCCACTCCGGGCCGGGAGGTATTCGGCGGCGCGAGTTATTTTGGCCCGTCATGACCCGTCAGGGCAGGTATTTCGGGCCCGGCGGACCATCACCACGCATAATCCTCCCGTGCGGTCCGGTGCCCCGGGAAGATGCCGTCCAGCCGCTGGAGCGCACCGGCGTCGAGCACCAGATCCAGGGCACGCAGGGCCGCCTCCAGCTGCTCCCGGGTGCGGGGGCCCACAATCGGTGCGGTCACGGCGGGCTGGTGCAGCAGCCAGGCCAGCGCGACGTCCCCGGTTCCCGGGCCAGCTCGCCCGAGAAATCCTCGAACCGGCGGATCTGTTCCCGGTGCTTCTCGAGGGTCGCAAAGGAACGGCCCTCGGTGCGGCGGGCGCCGTCGTGCCCTTTCTTCAGCACCCCCGCCGAGCAGTCCACCCTGCAGGGGTGACCACGGCATGAGCCCCAGCCCGTACTGCTGTGCGGCCGGAATGACCTCCAGTTCCGCGTTGCGAGGGCTGAGTCCATGATGGAGCGGGCGTCGGCTTCCTCGGTCTGCGGTCCGAAGTTCATGGTTCCCAGGCAGAGCCGGGAGACTTTAAGGCCGGAGCGGCCCAGTTGCGTGTTCTGCACGCGGCGGCCCTTCCCGGCTTAGCGCTCCAGCCGGAACCCGAGTTTGATGGTTACCTGCCAGTCGGCTACCGCGCCGTTTTCGAGGTGTCCGCGGATTTCCTTGACCTCAAACCAGTCGAGGTTCCGCAGGGTCTTGGCCGCCTCGGCGATGCCGTTGCGAACGGCGGCGTCAACGCCTTCGTTCGACGTTCCGACAATTTCAGAAATGCTGTAAGTGTGATTAGACAACTTCGCTCCTCGTGATCGCCATCGGTACCCGGCGGTGGGCCGTTCCTGCAGGTTAGCCGACAGATCGCAGCGGGACTAGGGGCCGGAGGCCGTGCCTCAGGATCCGGCGACCGGCCCGGGCTCGGGGCGCTTGGGCGTCAGCGGCGGGCCGTCGGCGCGCTTCCGGACCCGGCTGACCATCCAGGGAAGCAGGTAGTTGGTGAACCAGGCGAGGTCTCCGGCCTTGCTTTCGCGCCAGCTTTCGGAAGGCATGGGCTTGGGCTCCAGCGGGCTCAGGCTGTGCGGGACGCTGAGGGATTCAAGCACCATCGCCGCGATGGTGTGGTGGCCCATGGGCGAGAAGTGCAGGCGGTCCGGGGACCACATCCGCGGGTCCGAGAGCTGCCGCAGGGCCCAGAGGTCAGCGATCACCCCGTGATGGCGCATGGCGATGGTCCGGATGTTCTCGTTGTAGACGGCGACCCTCCCGCGGTTGTGTCCCAACAGCGGTGTGTCGCCCCAGTCGGGGCCGGTGAACAGCACGATGGTGGCGCCGGTGGCACTGAGCTTGCCCACCGCGGCGTCGAGTGTGGCAGCGAGCCGGTCGGGATCGCTCCGGCGGAAGACAATGTCGTTTCCGCCGGCCGACAGCGTGACCAGGTCCGGCTGCAGCGCAATTGCGGGCCCGAGCTGCCGGTCCAGGATCTCGCGCAGGAGCAGGCCGCTGACGGCGAGGTTCGCGTACCGAAAATCCGGCCTTCCCCCGCTGAGCTCCTCGGCGATCCGGTCGGCCCAGCCCCGCATGCCGCCTGGACTCAGGGGTTCCGGGTCCCCGATCCCCGAGGTAAACGAATCGCCCATCGCGACGTAGCGGCTCCACAGCCCCGCATTCCAGGACCCGGCGGCCGGGCCCAACTTCCGGTCCGGGCCCCGCCGCGGGGCAGGGCCCCCGGCGCCGGCCAGGCCGGCGCCGGAATCCAGGAAACCGGCGGCGTTCACACTCCCAGAAATACGCCGAAATTGCAGGCTTCACTAGGTACTTAGGTCCCTAGCGGAGCGAGGGAGATCATACCCTGCCGGGCATCCCTGATACGCAGGGGGGTATATCATGGAAAGTAGCCCTGTTGATCCCGGAGGAACAAATGGAACTCGATCCCACCGACATGAAGCCCGTCATCAATCGACTTCGCCGTGCCCAGGGGCAGCTTGCCGCCGTCACGCGAATGATCGAGGAGGGCCGTGACTGCAAGAGCGTTGTCACGCAGCTGGCCGCGGTTTCCAGCGCGCTGGACAAGGCCGGATTCTCGATCATTGCCACCGGCCTGCAGCAGTGCATGCAGCAGGAGGATCCCAGCCTGGACCGGGCCGAACTCGAGAAGCTTTTCCTCTCGCTCGCCTGAGCCCCTCCCGCGCGTTCGGCCGCCTGCACGTTCTGCGTGCGCGTTCTGCCTGCATGTTCCGCAGGCCGGCCGCATACTCAGGCCGTGGTGTCCGCCAGGACGTAGGTCTTGAGGTCATCCAGCGTCTGTTGCATGTGCGCATCCATGGCGTCCCGGGCCTGGTGCGGATCCCGCGTGGCCAGCGCATCCGCGATCTTCTGGTGATGGCCGATCGCATGCGCCTGGATCTCGCGTACTTTGGAGGTCTGGGTCCGCCGCCGTTCCAGCACCCGGTGCAGCGGCGCGAACAGCACGGCCACAAATACATTCTCCGAAGCGCGCAGGATGAGGTCGTGGAAGGCAAGGTCCGCCGCCACGAACGCGGCGACATCGTGCTTCTCGTGCGCCTCGCGCATCGATTCCAGCTCCCCGTATAGCGACTTAAGGTCCGCGTCGCTGATCCGGCCCGCGGCGAGCTCGCAGGCGCCCGACTCCAGCATCCGGCGAAGCTCGATCAGCTGGACGGCGGCCGCCGCGTCGTTCTTCCCCTCTGAGGCTGCCCGGAGGACGGCCTCCAGGGAGGCCCAGCGGCTCAACGGGTTCACAAAGGTCCCGCGGCCGCGCTCGACGCTGAGGATCTGCTGGGCTTCCAGGGTCTTCATCGCCTCGCGGACCGTCATGCGGCTCACCTCATGGCGCGCGCTCAGCTCCAGCTCGCCGGGGACGGATGCCCCGGGCGGGAATTCGCCGGCAATGATGCGGTCCAGCAGTTCGTCTGCCACGACGCCGACCAGCGATTTCCTAGCCAATTTTCCCCATCCGCTGTCTCCGACCTGCCTGATGGACCAGTCTACTTGCGCGTCTCTGTGCCGTATGCCACACTAGCATTCAAATGTTAGATGTCAGACATCTGACAAATCGATTGTTCCCGCAGTAGAGTTCCCCACAATGGAGTGCACGTGCCTTTTGACTCAGAGCTTTTCGAAACCGAAGTGCTGGCCGCCTTCCCGGCGGAGGTCACGATCCCCGCCCGGACCGTCGCCGACGCCCTCGCGGCCTCGTCCGTGCCGTCCCCCCGGATCCTGGTGGTGCTCGACGACGACCCGACGGGCACGCAATCCGTCGCGGACCTGCCGGTTCTCACCCGCTGGGACGTCGCCGACTTCACCTGGGCCTTCAACCACCGCATCAACGGCCGCCGCCAGGACGCCGTCTACGTCCTGACCAACACCCGGAGCCTGGACCCCGCCGAGGCTGCCGCCCGCAACGAAGAGGTGGTCCGGAACGCCCTCGCCGCCGCCGCCCTCGAGACCGACGGTGCCGGTTCCGGCGGGGCCGGTACAAGCCTGCGGCTGGGGTTCGTGAGCCGCAGCGACTCCACCCTCCGCGGCCACTACCCGCTGGAACCGGACACGATCGCGGCCACCATCGCTGCTGTCAGCGGCGAGCCAACGGACGGCGTCGTGATCGTCCCGGCGTTCCCCGACGCCGGCCGCGTGACGATCGGCGGGGTGCACTACATGCGCGGCACCGGCGACGACGCCGGCAAACTCACCCCGGTGGCTGAGACCGAATTCGCCCGGGACGCGAGCTTCGGATTCGCGAACTCCGAACTGGCCAAGTACGTCGAAGAGAAGTCCCAGGGCCGCTTCCGGGCAGACTCCGTGATCGTGCTGACCCTGGACGTCATCCGCGCCGCGGGCCCGGACGGCGACCCCCAGATCTCGGCGAAGGCCATCGCGGACGCCATCGACTCCGCCACGGGCTCCACCCCGATCGTGGCCGACATCGTGACCGAAAACGATTTACGTGCCCTCGCCCTGGGCCTCGAGGAAGCCGAACGCCGCGGCAAAAAGCTCCTCTACCGCGTGGGCCCGCCGTTCGTCCGGGGCCGCATCGGCCAGGAAATCCGCGCCGAACTCAGCGGCGAGGAGGCCTACGCGGGCAACACCCCCTCAGACGCCGGCGGCCTCATCGTGGTCGGCTCGCACGTCGGTGTCACGACCCGCCAGCTCAAGGCCCTCGTCGAACAGCACAGCGCGGCGCGCATCGTGGAAATCGACGTCGAAAAGCTGCTCGGCGGCAGTTCCGCAAGCTACCTGGACGAGCTCGTCCGGGAGGTCGTGGAGTCCCTGCACAGCGCCGACGTCATCCTCCACACCAGCCGGCTGCTCATCAAGGCCGACGACGCCGCCGAGAGCCTGCGGATCGCCCGCACCGTCTCGGCCGCCGTCGTCGCAGTGGTGAACCGGACCCTGAAGACCTTCCCGCCGCGCTTCGTCATCGCCAAGGGAGGCATCACCTCCTCGGACGTGGCCGCCCACGGCCTGGAAATCCGGCACGCGATCGTCCGCGGCCCCATGCTGCCGGGCATTGTCAGCCTGTGGGAGCCGGTGGACGGGCCCGCGAAGGGCATCCCGTACATCGTGTTCGCCGGCAACGTGGGCGACGACGAGTCACTGGCCCAGGTCACCCGCAAGCTCAGCAACACCTTCTGATCCCCACCCCACATTTCAATGGAGAAAACCATGAACTACAAAGTCACCGTCCTCGGCCTGGGCGCCATGGGACTGCCCATGGCCACCCGGCTGGCAACCCAGCTGACCGTCCACGGCTTCGACATCGCCGAGCCCCGCCTCGCCCTCGCCGAGGCCGCCGGGGTGCGCACTTTCGCCTCCGCCCCAGAAGCTGCCCAGGGCGCCGACGCGCTGCTGCTGGCCGTGCGCAACGGCGAGCAGCTGGACGACGTCCTCTTTGGCGCGAACGGCGTCGCCTCCGTGCTGAAGCCGGGCGCCGTCGTGATCCTCGGCAGCACCGTGGGCACCGAAGCCATTCCCGCCACCGTGGCCCGGCTCGCGGAATACGGCGTCGCCCTCGTCGACGCCCCGCTCTCCGGCGGACCGAAGCGGGCCGGCGAAGGAGACCTGCTGATCGTCGTCGGCGCCGAACCGCAGGCGCTGGAAGCGGCCCGCCCGGTCCTGGAACTGCTGGCCTCCACCCTGACCGTCGTGGGGGACAAGCCCGGCGACGGACAGGCCCTCAAGACGGTCAACCAGCTGCTCTGCGGGATCCACATCGCCGCGGCAGCCGAGGCCATGGCCCTCGCGGACGCCCTCGGCCTGGACCCGGCCAAGACCCTCGCGGCCCTGGAAGCCGGCGCCGCCGGATCCTTCATGCTGTCCAACCGCGGCCCCCGCATCCTCGAGGCCTACACGGAAAACGGCGCCGAGGTACTCAGCCGCCTGGACATCTTCGTCAAGGACATGGGCATCGTCGGCAAAGCCACCCGCGCCGCCGGCCTTGCCGCTCCGGTGGCCGCCGCCGCCGAGCAGCTCTACCTCCTCGGCCAGGCCCAGGGCCTCGCCGCCGCCGACGATTCCGCCGTCATCAAGGTCGTCGCGCCCACCAGGCGCACCGCCTAGTTCCCGCCGCACCACCAGACTCGCCAAGCCCGACGACGGCGGATCCCCCCTTTCCGCCGTCGTCGTCGAACCACCTGGTCACTGCCTGCAGTGACGTCAAAGGAGACACCCGCATGAATGCCCTGCTCAATTCCCTGGCGGTGCGCGCGGCCGACGCGCCCGTCATTAAGCCGGCCGTGGAACTGGGAACTCCGCTGCTGCTGACAATCGCGGCTGCCGGCGTGGCCCTGCTGCTGCTCATGATCATCCGCTTCAAGATCCAGGCCTTCGTCGCCCTGCTGACCGTCAGCATCCTCGTGGCCGTGGCCGCGCAGATCCCGCTCAAGGACGTCTTCACCGTGGTGGCCGCCGGGGTGGGAAGCACCATGGGCAAGGTTGCCCTCCTGATCGCGCTCGGCGCGGTCCTGGGCCGCATGATCGAGGTCTCCGGCGGCGTGCAGTCCCTGGCGGACCACTTCACCGCCAGGCTCGGCGCCAAGCGCGTCGCCGTAGCCCTCACCGCAGTCGGCTTCCTCGTCGCAATTCCGGTGTTCTTCGAAGTCGGCATCATCGTCCTGGTGCCTGTGGTCTACGCCTTCTCCAAGATCGCCAATGTCCACCCGGTGAAGTTCGGTCTGCCGATGGCCGGCATCATGCTGGCCATCCACGTGGCCGTGCCGCCGCACCCGGGCATTGTGGCCGGCGCAGGCGTGCTCGGCGCCGACATCGGGCTGATCGCCCTGATCTCGCTGGCCATCTGTGTTCCGCTGGGCTTCCTGTCCTACTGGGTCGCAGCCATCATGAACCGCAAGGATTACGAGCTTCTGCCCTCCGTCAAACAGCAGGTGGACGAGTTCGGCTCCGGAACCGTGGTGCACACCGGGCACGCAGGCGCAGACCACCACACGGTGGCCCCGCCCCGTCCCGGCCTGATCATCTTCCTCATCGCCACCCCCATCGCGCTGATCCTCCTGGGCACCGTCGGCACCCTGGTGATCGACAAGAACGACTTCTGGTACGGCGTCGCTGCCTTCGTTGGCAACCCCGTCTTCGCCCTCCTGGTGGCCGTTGCGCTCTCCTTCTTCCTCCTGGCCGTCCGCCGCCAGTGGTCGCTGACGGAAACCGGCGAAATCTTCGAAGGCGCCCTGCCGCCGATCGCCTCCATCCTCCTGGTGGTTGCGGCTGGCGGCGTCTTTGGCAGCGTCCTGCAGGTGAGCGGAATCGGCAAGGCGCTTTCCGAATCCCTCGACACCCTGGGTGTGCCGTTGCTGCTGCTTGGCTTCATCATCTCGCTCGCCCTCCGCGCCGCCCAGGGCTCGGCGACGGTCGCAATCGTCACCACCGCCGGCCTACTTTCCTCCGCCGTCGCCGGCGGCGGCTACACGCCGGCCCAGATTGCCGTGATCGTGATCGCCATCGGCTTCGGCGCGCTCGGACTTTCCCACGTGACCGACGCCGGCTTCTGGGTGGTCGTTCGGTACTACGGCCTGACCGTCGCGGACGGCCTCAAGACCTGGACCGTGCTCACCACCGTGCTGGGACTGGCGGGATTCGCCCTGACCTTCGTGGCCTGGATCCTGGTGGGAGGCCTGAGCGCCTGATGCGTACCCGACTCGACACCCTGGTCAGCGCCGCCCTCCAGCAGGGATCGGCCGTCCCGGCCTTCACCTGCTACGACTTCACCACGGCGCTCGCCGTCGTGGCGGCGGCGGAGGAAACCGGCCGCGGCGCCATCCTGCTCGTCTCGCCCAGCACCGCGGCCACACCGAACGGCCTCCGGCTGATCGCGGCGCTGCGCGGCCTGGCCGACGGCGCCGGCGTTCCGGTCGCCGTGCAGCTCGACCACGCCTCGGACCTCCGCGTGATTGCCGACGCCGTGGCCGCCGGGGTGGACTCCGTCCTGGTGGACGGATCCTCGCTGGACTACGAGGACAACATTGCCCTGGTCCGGGCCGCACGCGGCTCCCTGGACGTGCTGGCCGCGGACTGCGCGGGCACGGAGGTCGTGATCGAGGCCGAACTCGGCGGCCTGGCCGGCAACGAGGACCGGGCTTTCGGATCCGACGCCGCAGGCAACGCCCCGGCGGCCGGCACGGCCGGGCTCACCGACTCCGCCCAGGTGGAGGACTTCGTGGCACGGACCGGCGCCCAGCTGCTGGCCGTGGCCGTGGGCAACGTCCACGGCAAGTACAAGGGCGTGCCGGAGCTGCGCTGGGACGTGCTGCAGGACATTGCGGTGCGGACCCGCGTTCCCCTGGTGCTGCACGGGGCCTCCGGGATCCCTGCCGCCGAGCTTGTGAAGGCGGCCGCCATGAACGTGGGCAAGGTCAATTTCAACACCGAGCTGCGTACCGGCGTCCTTGAAACCCTCGAGGCCCGCACGGCGGCGCACCGGACCGACGGCGAGAACCTCCAGGGGCTGCTGGCCGACTGGGACGCCGCGGCCCGGACTTTTGCGGCCACGGCGTTGGTGACGCTCGCGCGCTGACCGCGGACAACCCGGACAACGGGGGAGTCCAGGATCCGGCGATGATCCTGGCCTTCCCTCTGCACTTGCAGGTCCATGTCCGGGGCCCCGACCGGGACCGAGGGCACTGGCCGCAGGCCCGGACAAGGCCGACAATGGGGGGCAAACACACAGCATCGTTGACGCTCAACAGCCTTGGCGGGTGCGTCGGCAGGTCCCGAGGGGGCTCCATGGTTCCGCGGCAGCATGAAGGGGTCGGCCCAACCCCGAGTCCGGACCGCGACCTGGTGATTGATCTCGCCAGATTCTTCTGCCTTGCGCTCGTGGTCGTGGCGCACACAATGATGGTCAGCCCGGTGCTGCACCCGGACGGCACCGTGACCTACTACAACACGCTCGGCAACGAGAAGTGGTTCGAACCGGTGGTCTGGGTCCTGCAGGTCATGCCGCTCTTTTTCGTCGCCGGGGGCATGACCGGGCTGCAGTCCTGGCGCCGCCTGCGCGCCCGGGGCGGCAATACTTTCGACTTCATGCAGGCGCGGATGCTGCGGCTCCTTCGCCCTGCCGCCGTCCTGCTCGCGATGATGTTCACCGGTCTCTGGGCGGCGCGGCTGGGCGGGGTGGACCCCCAGGTCGTCGAGCTGCTGGTGTCCGGGGCGGGCATGCCGCTGTGGTTCCTGGCCGCCTATCTCGCGGCGCAGCTGAATCTTCCGCCGCTGGCACGCCTGCACGCTTGGGCGCCCTGGCTGACCCTGGCAGGCCTAACCTCGCTGGTGGTGGCGGTGGACTGCCTGCGCGGGACGATCCCGGCGCTCGCGTACCTGAACATGGTCTTCCTCTGGTGCGCCGTGCAGCAGCTGGGATTCTTCCTCGCCGACGGCGGACCGCTGGCACTCGGGCGCCCCGCGCTGGCGGCCATCATCGTGGGCAGCAACCTGGTCCTGGGCCTGCTCGTGTGGCTGGGACTGTACTCCGGGAACATGCTGGTGAACCTCAACCCGCCCAACCTGACCCTGCTGCTGCTGGGGGTCTCGCAGGCCGCCGCCCTGCAGCTGTTGCGGCCCGTGCTCTCAAGACTCGCGTCCCGGCGGCGGGTGCGGCAGTTCATTGGGGTCGCCGGACGGCGGTCGATGACCGTCTATCTCTGGCATTTGCCCCTGCTCGCCGCGATGTCCGGGCTCCTGCTGCTGACCGACTTTCCGCAGCCTGCGGGGGGAACGGCCGCCTGGTGGTGGGGGCGTCCGCTCGTGCTGCTGGCGTTGATCGGCCTGCTGCTGCCCGTGCTGGTGCTCTTCGGCCGGCTCGAAGAACACCCGACGGCGCCCGCCACTTCCCGGGCCCGCCCGGCCGCCGCCGTGCTGATGGCCGCCGTCGTCGTCTACGTTCCGGTAGCCGACGCCGCACTGAACGGACTGACGCTGGGACTGCTCGGCGGCGGCGCGGCCTGCTTCGCGCTCGCCGTCCTGCTGCTGGGGCGGATCCCGGCCCGGTTCCTGGCAGATCCGGGCTCCGGCGGATCGGGCCCGCCATTGCCACGCCCGCCTTTAAGTGCCAATGTCGAACCATGACGGAGAACTCGGCAGCCACTGAAGACACGTTCAGCCCGAACGTAGCCACCACCCGGAATGATGAGCTGCACCGCTACGAGCTCCACGTCGGCGACAAACTGGCCGTCCAGATCCGCTTCATCGACGAGCCCGGCCATATCGACTTTATCCACACCGACACGGCGGAGCAGTTCCAGGGCCAGGGACTCGCCAAGGTGCTGGCCCACTTCGCGCTCGACGACGTGGTCGCGTCCGGCAAGAGGATTATCCCGAACTGCCCGTTCATGTACCGTTACCTGCGCCGGCACGACTCCTACACCCAGTACATCGACTGGCCGGAGCAGCCCCCGGCCGGAGCCTGAAAACGGACGGGCAGCGGCCTGGTCGGCGGAACCGCTTGTGACCGGGGCCGCAACCTCGTAAAGTTTCAGCAGAGTTATGCAGCTGGCTCTTGGACGTGTCCCTTTGGAGTACCCCGTGAACCATAAACTGCGTGTGCTTGTCCGTGTGGATGCCGATCCCGGACTCGTGACCCTCGAAGTCACCGGCTGCCTGACCCAATCAGACTTTCCCTCCCTGCTGCACATCATGCGGCGGGCCGGACGTCTCGGCGCAGGGACCGGTGTCATCGTCGACCTTCACGGTTCCTCCCATCTGGACCCGGAAACCCTCCTGCAGCTGCGGTCCATCGCGGATGGCAGCGCGTCCGCCGGGCCCGGCGGGGCGGCCCGGGCCGGGACTGCTGCCGAAAAACAGCCCATCCGGGTGGCGCTGGCGGAACCGGCGGACCTGCCGATCTGCCTGCTGCACGTGGGCTCGGAGGGCGGAGTCCCCGCCGGACTGGACGATGCCTGCAGCCCGCTTCCCGCCGAGCTCAACGCCGTCAACGGCCAGGAGCTCGCCGAATACTTCGAGGGAGCCCTGGACCCTGCCGCCACCGTCCGGGCACTGTCCGACGCGGCCCTGTGCCAGCTGGCCGATGCCCTGTACCGGCACCTCGACACCAGCAGCCCGTCCTTCGGCGCGCACACCTGGTACGAGCTCGCCGCCGAAGAGCTGCAGAACCGCCACCTGGGCGGCGCAGGCGATCCCGCGGAAGGTGAACTGGCCGCGGGCCTGGCCTGACGCGGGGCGTGCGGGGCTAAGCTGGCGCCATGACTGAACAAGCCGCGACCCCGGCCGGCACCACCGCCCTGATCACCGGAGCAAGCGCAGGCATCGGTGCGGAATTCGCCCGGCAGCTTGCCGGGCAGGGCCACAACGTGGTCCTCGTGGCCCGCGACACCGCCCGGCTTCAGGCCACGGCGCAGCAACTGAAGAACCGGTACGGCGTTCGCGCCGAGGTTCTCTCCGCGGATCTCGCCGACGACGCCGGGGTGGCGGTCGTCGTCGCCCGGCTGACGGACCCGGCCCGCCCGGTGGACATCCTGGTCAACAACGCCGGGATGGGCCTGCTGCGACCCTTCGAGGAGAACGACATAGCGGAGGAGGCCAGGCACCTCAGGCTGCACGTCGAAACGGCCATGCGGTTGACGCATGCCGCCCTGCAGGGCATGCTCAGCCGGCGCTCCGGCAGGATTATCAACGTCGCCAGCGTGGCCGCGTTCCTGCCCCGGGGAAGCTACTCGGCGGCGAAGGCGTGGCTGGTCAGCTTCTCCCGCTCGTCCAACCTCGCCTATTCCCGGCGGGGTGTGAACGTGACGGCGGTCTGCCCAGGGTTCACCCACACCGAGTTCCACGACCGGATGGGCATGGACAAGTCGGTGACCCCGCGCTGGCTATGGCTGCAGGCGGAGCGCGTGGTGCGTGAAGGGCTCGCTGACAACGCAAATGGCAAGGCCGTGTCCATCCCGACCAAGCGCTACAAGCTGCTGACCGCGGCCGCCCGCATCTTGCCGCCCCGGCTCGTGGCCGGGCCGCCCCGCCGCGGCAAATAAACCGTCAGTGCGGGCGGCCCAAATCAGTGCGGGCGGGCCGGTGGCCGGCGTCGGCGGATCAGGACCACGACAAGGATGCCCAGTCCGGCTCCCATGATGGTCTCGACGGCGCGCTCGGTCACCAACACGTGCGGGTCGGCAGGGGCAGCGAGCTGCGTCATCAGCAGGATCACGGGAGTGAAGGACACCATGGCCAGCCCGTAGTGCCTGGTCATGAACAGCTCCGTTGTGAACTGCAGGACAATCACCGGCAGTGCCAGGGCGGCTGCCGTGTGGCGGGGAAACAGCCGGAGAGGCGAGAAAGCCCAGGGAAACAGCACCACGGCAACCACCACAAGGCCCACCAGGGTGCCAACAATCCGGTGCAGGCCGCGGTGCACGCTGCTGGGCATATCCGCCCCCGCCAGGGGCACCGCGGCGGCTGCCATGGCCCAGTGCGGGTGCCCGCTTCCGCTGAGCACCCGCTAGGAGCCCGCTGCCCCGACGGCGGTTAGGTACCGGGCGGCATGGATCCAGGCGGCCCGGCCTCGGCCCCGCGCAGCGGCGGGGTATCCCGTCCCGCGCCGCGTTCCCAGGCCCGGCCCCGCACCCAGCGCCAAAGCCCACCAGCATGGAAAAGGCGGCGGACAGCGCACCGATCAGGACCGCCGTGTGCCAGTGCAGACTGGTAGGGATGGAGGCGCACGCGCCCAGGGCCAGGATGCCGAAGAACGGGCCGTTGGGCTTCAGCGCCACCTTGTCCGCGAACAGTGACCCCGCTGCCGCAAGAAGCGTTTCGGTGATGACGAGAAACCAGGAATGGAGCTGGTTTACCGAGAGGAACACACCGACGGCCAGCCCGCCGACCAGCAGGAGGGCCGCCTGGCCCTGATGCCGGAGCCGCAGCTGATGCGGCTCGTTCCGGCCGTACATGCCGGTCAGTGCGCCGGACACGCCTAAGGCCTGCCCTGCGTGTTTCCCCCAACGGGTAATCACGCACGGCAGGCCTCAATGGGCGGGGCTTTGCTACATAATCCGGATTAGCCGGCTGGACTCAGGATGAACCCGGCCGGGCTGCCAGAGGGCAAGCTCAGGCTCCGGCGGGAACCTTTTCGGTGTCTCGGGCCGCCGTCGAACCGGCAACTGAATCTGCCGGCCCCGTGGTAAACGGCATGTCCATTTCCACCAGGTCAATCAGCGGGTTCTCGTCCTGGTTCGCGACGATTTCCCTGGCCTCGGCCTGGGTGTCCACGCTGGGCATGGAGCCCGGCAGGGGCCGGTTGGCCGATTCCTTGAGGAAGTAGATCGCAACGGCACCGATCGCCGAGGTGGCCATCAGGTAGTAGGCCGGCATCATGTCATCCCCGGTGGCGCCGATGAGGGCGGCAACGATGAAGGGAGTGGTGCCGCCGAAAATGGCCACGGAGAAGTTGTACGCGATGCCCATGGCGCCGTAACGGCTCGCCGTCGGGAACTGTGCCGGCAGGGCCGAGGCCAGGTTGGCCACGTAGAACGTGACCGGGAAGGCGACGAGGGCGAGACCCAAGAGGGTGGACCAGATTTCTCCGACGCCGATCAGCATAAAGGCGGGCACGACCAGCACAATGGTGCTGCCGGCGCCGATCCACAGCACGGGGCGGCGGCCGATCCGGTCGGAGAGCTTGCCGGTCAGCGGGATGCACAGGCTCATGATGACCAGCACGGGGATGGTCAGCAGGGTGCCGTGCACGGGATCGTAACCCTTGGACTCGGTGAGGTACGTCGGCATGTAGGACGTCAGGGCGTAGCCTGCGGTGTTCGCGGCAGCGACCAGGATCATGGCGACGATGAGTGAACGCCAGTAGGCCTTGACGATGCCGACGGGGCCCTTGGAGGCGGTGACGTCGGCAGACGTGGCGTCCTTCGCGTTCGCCTCCTGGGCGTCCAGGGTGGCCTGGAACTGCGGGGATTCCTCGATTTTGTTTCGGAAGTAGACCGCGATCAGGCCCAGCGGGCCGGCAATGAGGAACGGGATCCGCCAGCCCCACTCCTCCATGGCGCTCTGGCCGAGGGTCAGCTGCAGAACCGAGACGAGGGCGGCACCGAGGGCGAAGCCGAGGTAGCTGCCCATGTCCAGGAAGCTGGCGAAGAAGCCGCGGCGCTTGTCCGGGGAGTATTCGCTCACGAAGGTCGTGGCACCGGCGTACTCGCCGCCGGTGGAGAAGCCCTGGACTACCTTGAGCAGCACCAGCAGGGCAGCAGCCCACATGCCGATCTGCGCGTAGCCGGGCAGCAGGCCGACGGCGAACGTGCTCGCGGCCATCAGCATCAGGGTCCAGGCGAGGACCTTCTGGCGGCCCACCTTGTCGCCGAGCCAGCCGAAGATGACTCCGCCCAGCGGGCGGGCAATGAAGGTGGCGGCGAAGGTACCCAGCAGGAACAGGGTCTGCACGGACTTGTCCGCATCAGGCAGGAATACCGGCCCCATGGTGGTGATCAGGTAGCCGAACACGCCGACGTCGTACCATTCCATGGTGTTACCCACGATGGTGCCGCCGAGGGCCTTTTTAAGCATCGGCTTGTTGACGACGTTGACGTCGGACTCTTTGAGTCGACGGCGCGTCCGTAGCCTTGGTTTCTTCGCACCGGTGGGTGCGACTGGGTAGGTTCCGCTGGCGTTCATAACGCCTGCTGAAGAGTCGGTCGTGCTTCGGTCTTTGGGCATTTGGGCCGCTCCTAGGGAGGTCATTTGCTTGCGACTTGTAGCTGCCCCGCTCTGGGCAGACCTTCAATTTTACGCGATTTCCATGGTGTTTCCGAGTTTGGTGCCGTATGATCCGGGGTTTCGGCCCGGATCGGGGTCCTGTTGGCGGTTTTCTTTTCCGCGGTTTCACCGCGCCGTTGCAGGGAAACCCCGGTCCGCGCCGGGTGCTGCGGAAACTTTTTCGCCGCGGGACCGCCGGAGACCGGAAATCCGGGTCAAATGGCACTGTTGCGGCCCGCATGATCCGCGCTTTGGGAAGCCGGCCGCCCCTTAGAAAAGGGGGTACCCCAGGGCTCGGGAATGCGCTTAGGGTTGACATCAGCGCAGTGCTGACCACGAGCCACCCAAGGAGAACAGTCCATGACGGGCAAAGAGACCAAAAAGAGCGGCAACAGCGGGGCCGAGGCGGGCGGGAAGTCCCAGGCCAATCAGGGGAAAGGCATCAAATCGCGCCTCACTGACGCCCAGCGGGAGATGCTGGAGAGCAAGTCCCGGGGCGGTGCCGCCTCACAGAGCGTCGGCCACAGCCACAAGCCCACCCACGTCAGCGGCAAGCAGGGCCCGGCCGAGAAGAAGGTCCGCTGGTAGCCCTGCAGACATCGCACCCCGGCCGACCTACGATGGTTGGACACTTCGTTTCACAGCTTATTTCGACGATGAAAGTCGACCAGTAAATCGAGAGCGGAAGGAAGAGCAATGGCGGAACACCAGTTCGGAGACGAGATCAAGCCTGAGGTTGCCAGTCATATGGCGGAGTCCATGGACGAGGCGCCCGGTCCGGAAACGAAACGCCCAGCCCCGCCCACCGCAGCCGACGGGAAGCAGTGGCCGGACGGCAGCGGAAAACACCGCCATCCCAAGGAGCACGACGTCCAGCATGGCCGGGCGGGACACGAGGCCGCGGTGAACGCAGTCCACCGGATCACTCCGCCGGACACACCACACTCCTCCTGAACCTCCGTCGGGGCGCCCCGGGCGCCGCCGTCAAGGAGCCCGGAACGGCCTGCAGGCGGTCCCGGGCTTTCTACTGCGGTCACTCCGACTCCACCACCACGTCCGCCGGGCTCTTGTCCAGCCGCCAGCCGCGCCAGACCGGGTGCCGGAGCTTGCCGCTGCCGGTCCATTCCCCGAAGGTGACTTCCCCAACAAGCTTGGCGCTGACCCAGTGCGCGTCCGAGGCGTCGGCCGCCGGCACCTCCTCGAACGGTGAGGTCTTCCGGGGCAGGGCATCGAGCTGCTGGCGCAGTTCCTTGAGCTCCCGGGCGCTGAAGCCACTGCCGACGCGCCCGACGTAACGCAGCTTCGAACCGGCCGGGATCCCCAGCAGGAGTGAGCCGACGGATTCCCCGCGCTCGCCTTTGCCCGGCCGCCAGCCGCCGACCACCACCTCCTGGGTGCGTTCGAACTTGAGCTTGAGCCAGGACCTGCTGCGCTGTCCGACGTAGCGGCCGTCTGTGCGCTTGGCCATCACGCCCTCGAGCCCCAGCTCCTCGGCGCTTTCCAGGATGTGCCGGACATCGCCGTCGACCAGCGGGGACAGTTCCACCGGGCAGCCTGACGTGGTGAAGAACGCCTCAAGCCGGGTCCGCCGCCTGCTGAGCGGCAGGCGGCGCAGGTCGGTGCCGTCCTCGGACAGGAGGTCGAAAAGCATCAGCCGCACGGGCGTCGATGACTGCGCTTTCGCGACGTCGGCAGCCTTGGTGAGCTTCATCCGCCCCTGCAGCAGCCCGAAGTCGGGCCGCCCCGATGGGCCGACGGCGATGATCTCACCGTCGGCGACGAAAGCCTGCTTCGGCCAGCACAAACGGTCCGTCAGCTCCGGATACACCGCGGACATGTCGTTGCCGTTGCGGCTGATCAGGCGGACCGTCGTCGCGTCCCCGACGATCAGGGCCCGCACCCCGTCCCATTTAATTTCAAACTGCCAGTCCTTGTCCGGCAGGTCGGCGGAGGTTCCGGCACTGGCGAGCATCGGCGTGAAAGCTGAGTTGTCCGGGGCCGCCGCGTGTTCACGTTCCGGCGCTGCGGCACCGGATTCCTGCGCCGCCGCCGGTTCCGGCACCTCCGACGCAGGCTCCTCCGACGCGGGCCGGGGAGGCTGGCCCTTCTTCGAGCCCGGCGGGTCCATCAGGTGGATGAGCCATTGGTCGTCACCCCGGCCGGTGTGGATCAGCGCGAACCGCCGCGCGCCGCCCAGACCGCCGTCGTCCTGGCCGGTGAGGGTGGCGATGACCTCTTTGCCGGCAATCCACTTCTCGCACTCGTAATAGCCGCGGTCCCAGATGCTGATGGTCCCGGCGCCGTACTGGCCTGCGGGAATGGTGCCTTCGAAGTCCGCGTAGTCCATCGGGTGGTCCTCGGTCTGGACCGCCAGGCGGTTCTGCGCCTTGCTGGTCGGGACACCCTTGGGCAGCGCCCAGGACACCAGCACTCCGTCGCGCTCCAGCCGGAAGTCATGGTGCAGCCGGCTGGCGTGGTGTTCCTGGATGACGAACTTCTCCCGGAGGGTGCCGTCTGCCGTCCCCGCGCTTTCTGTCCCCGCACTTTCACTCCCCGCGCGGTGGCGTTCCGCCGTGAACGGCTCCGGGGTCGAGGCCGCGTCCCGCTTGGCACGGTACTTCTCCAGCCGCGGGTCGGTGTCGCCGCCGGGCGCCTCTCCGGCTGGGCCGTGCGGATGGCCGTCCGGCGCTGCCCCCGGCCGCCCCCTGCCGGAGATGACGGCGAAGGGATCCTTGCCGGACTTCACCCGTTTCAGGACCTCCTGGTAGTGGAGCTGGTGAAGCGAGGGGGAGCTGAGTTCACGCCAGGTCCGGGGCGCCGCGACGGTGGGCCGGAGCCGGCCGCGCAGGGAATAGGGGACGATGGTGGTTTTTGCGGCGCTGTTCTGGCTCCAGTCCACCAGGACCTTGCCGGTGCGCAGTGTCTTCTTCATGTCACTCACGGCCAGCACCGGGTGATCGGCTTCCAGCGAGCGTGCAAGTTCGTGGGCGAACTCGGAGATCTGCTCGGAGCTCTGCGTGCCGTCGAGTGCGGCGTACAGGTGGAGGCCCTTGCTGCCGCTGGTCACGGGCACAGGGTCAAGGCCCACGTCCTGCAGGATGGCGCGGGCGAGCTTGGCGACCTCCACGCACTCGGCCAGCCCTGCCCCCTCGCCGGGATCCAGGTCGAGCACCAGCCGGTCCGGCGGCAGGGCGTTGCCGTGTGAGTCGACGCGCCACTGCGGCACATGGATCTCCAGGGCCGCGATCTGCGCGAGCCAGGCGAGCGTGGCCGGGTCGTTGACCAGCGGGTACTGGATGGTCCGTTCCTTGTGCGTGATGGAGGCCCGCGGCACCCACCCCGGCGTCGAATGGTCCAGGTTTTTCTGGAAGAACATCTCGCCGGGGGCATCGGCCGTCCCGACGCCGTGCACCCACCGTTTCCGGGTCGCCGGGCGGTTCGCGGCGGCCGGGATCAGGACGGGCGCCACCGCAGCATAGTACGCCAGCACATCGGCCTTGGTGGTGCCGGTCTCCGGATACATCACCTTCTCCAGGTTGGTGACGACCAGCTCGCGGCCCCCCACCCGGACCCGCTCCCTGCTGTTGCCGGAGGTCCGTTCAGCCAAGGGGCTTCACCTCCACGCAACTGTGATGTTCACTTGTTCCATGAGAGCCATCTGGAAAGGCGCGATAGCGTTCGGGCTGGTCAACGTGCCCGTCAAGGTCTACAGCGCGACCGAGGACCACGACATCAGCCTGCACCAGGTCCACAACGCCGACGGCGGACGGATCCGCTACCAGCGCCGCTGTGAGGTCTGCAGCAAGATCGTGGACTACGAGGACATCGACAAGGCCTACGAGGACGACGGCCGCACGGTGGTCCTCAGCCGGGAGGAGCTGAAGTCCATTCCGGCCGAGAACAGCCACGAGATCGATGTGGTGCAGTTTGTGCCGGCCGAGCAGCTGGACCCCATGATGTTCGAGAAGAGCTACTACCTCGAGCCGGACTCCAAGTCGCCCAAGGCCTATGTCCTGCTGCGCCGGGCGCTCGAGGACACCGACCGGGTGGCCGTCGTCCAGTTCGCCCTGCGGGACAAGACCCGGCTGGGAGCCCTGCGGATCCGCGGCGACGTGCTGGTGCTGCAGGCCCTGCTGTGGGCCGACGAGGTGCGGGAGGCCAGCTTCCCCTCGCTCGAAACAACGATCCGGATCTCCGCCCAGGAGCGTGAGATGTCCGCCGCGCTCGTCGAGTCGATGGCGGCGGACTTCGAACCGGACCAATTCACCGACGATTACCAGCTGCAGCTGCGCCAGCTCATCGAGGCGAAGCTGGAGAAGGGCGAGTCCTTCGACACCGAGGAGACCTTCGGCGTTCCGGCGGCCGAGGCCGGCAGCGGCGAGGTGATCGATCTGATGGAGGCACTCAAGCGGAGTCTGGAGAAGAAGCGCGGCGGCGGGGCAGCCTCGGCGGACGAACCCGGCAAGTCCGCCGCCAAGTCCACGGCGGCCAAGACTGCGGCGGCGAAGACTGCGCCGAAGACGGCTGCCCGAACGGGCGTCAAGGCGGCGCCCAAGACCGCCGCCTCGAAGAGCGCCGCCCCGAAGACGGCCGCCCGGAGCGCGCGGAAGGAAGCCTGAGCGGTCGGCTGTCCGGCCCGCGGCCACCGGGATCAGGAGTTCCGGAGCGAGGAAATGAGCTCGCTTTTCTTCTTGGCCGAGTAGCCCTTGAGTCCGATCTCCTTGGCGCGTTTCTTGAGCTGGGGGACCGTCCAGTCCGCGTAATCGCCGGCCCTCCCGCCCTTGCGGCCCACGGCGGACCGGCCGTTTCTGGCTGCGGCATTGGAGATGCGGGCGGCCTTCTGCCTCGACGCGCCGTCTTCCAGCAGCTCCTCGTAGAGTTCCGGATCCTTGATGCTGGGGCTCTCGGCGCCCCGCGGGGCATTCTTCTTCGTCGGCATGGCTACCTCGGCTCCTGGTACGAAATCGTCCTGCGGCGGTCCGCCCGTGAGTGGTGCCGCGGATTCCAAACTAACGGCGCCGCCGGGCCGTGACAAGCGCTTACTAAGTCTGCTGAGGGATCTTCCGGGAGCCCAGGAAACGCAGAGGCCCGGACGCACCCCCTGTTCGGGGTGCGTCCGGGCCTCTGACGCGGCGGCGGTCCCGCCGGACGGTGACGCTATTCGGCGTCGTGGTCCGTTTCGAGGATCTGGACCAGGCGTTCGAGGGCGGCGTCGGCGCCGTCGCCCTCGGCGCGCAGGACCACAACTTCGCCGTGCGACGCACCCAGGCTCATCAGGGACAGGATGCTGGCGGCATCCATGGCCTCGTCGACGGGTTCGCCCAGGCGGGCAATGGTGATTTCGAGATCGAACTCGCCTGCAGCCTCGGCAAAGATGGCGGCCGGGCGGGCGTGCAGCCCGACACGGCTGGCAATGGTGGCGTTACGTTCGGTCATTTTTTGCTCCTTGGGTTCAGCTTGGGGAATATCAGCCGGGTGGTGGTCTTCGTGGACGGCTCAGGCGGCTACGGGAACCTTTTCCACCGTATCAACCGGCTTCTTTACTGCGTAGCGCTTGAGCCCGATGATGGCGAAGGCCGTGACGACGGTACCGGCCGCGATGGCGACCACGAACATCAGGAAGTTGTCGATGGCGAAGAAGACGAAGATGCCGCCGTGCGGGGCCTTCGATCCCACCCCGGCTGCCATCGAGATGGCACCGGTCACGGCGCCCCCGAGCATGCTGGCGGGGATGACGCGGAGCGGGTCGGCGGCGGCGAACGGGATGGCGCCCTCGGTGATGAACGAGGCTCCCAGCAGCCAGGCGGCCTTGCCGTTTTCCTGTTCCGCGAGGCTGAAGAGTCTCTTGTTCAGCAGGGTGGAGGCGAGTGCCATGCCCAGCGGCGGGACCATGCCGGCGGCCATTACTGCCGCCATGATCTGCCACGGGGCCTGGTTGGTGACGGAGGCGGCGCCCAGGCCGGCGACGGCGAAGGAGTACGCAACCTTGTTGACCGGACCGCCGAGGTCGAAGCACATCATCAGGCCGAGGATGACGCCCAGGGCGACGGCGCTGGCGCCGGTCAGACCGGACAGGAAGTTGTTGAGTCCAACGGTGATCTGCGCGATGTAGGCGCCCAGGAATACGAACAGCAGCCCCGATGCCACGAGCGATGCGACGAGCGGGATAATGACCACGGGCATCAGGCCGCGCAGCCAGCGGGCCACGTTGAGCTTGCCGATCGCATGGGCAACGTAGCCGGCGATCAGGCCGCCGACGATGCCGCCGAGGAAGCCTGCACCCATGAAGACGGCAACGGCACCGGCAACGAAGCCCGGGGCGATGCCGGGCCGGTCAGCGATGGCGTAGGCGATGTAGCCGGCCAGTGCGGGCACGAGGAAGCCCAGGGACAGGGCGCCGATCTTGAACATCACAGCACCCAGGTACGCGCCCAGCGGGCCCCAGGCGATTTCCGGATATTCGGTGGGCAGGTTGAAGAGGCTGTTCTCCGCCAGGATCTTGTCAGCGAAGGAAGTGATGTCGTAGCCGCCCAACAGGAAGCCGAGGGCGATCAGCAGACCCCCGCCTGCCACGAACGGGATCATGTAGCTGACGCCCGTGAGGAGGGCCTTTTTCAGCTTCGTGCCGAAGTGCTCGCCCTTTTCCTCGGCCTCCTGCTCGGCCTGGTCCTCACCAAAGTGCGGGACGCGGCGGGCGTTCGGGTTGTCCGCGGCGGCGAGGGCTTCCTGGACCATCTTGCCGGGCTCGTCGATGCCGCGCTTGACCGGGGCGTTGACGACAGGCATGCCGGCGAAGCGCTCCTTGCCGCGCACGTCCACGTCCACGGCGAAGATCACGGCGTCGGCGGCCGCGATCACCGCCGGGTCAAGGGCCTTGGCACCGGAGGAGCCCTGCGTCTCCACCTGAAGGTCGACGCCAACCTCCTTGGCCGCGGCCACGAGCGAATCGGCGGCCATGTAGGTGTGGGCGATGCCGGTGGGGCAGGCGGTCACAGCGACGAGTCGCTTGGGGCGGGGTGCGCCGGCCGGTGCAGGCGCGGCGGACGAGACGGCCGCGGCCGAGCCGGCAGCGGTGGCTGCGGCGGCGGGCTTGTCCGCGAGGGCGCCCTCGACGAGCTCGACGACCTCGGCCTCCGAGCCGGCGGCGCGCAGGGACGCGGTGAAGTCCTTCTTGATCAGGGAACGGGCCAGCCGGGAGAGCAGCTTGAGGTGCTCCTGGTCAGCGCCTTCGGGGGCGGCGATGAAGAAGATCAGGTCCGCGGGTCCGTCTTTGGCGCCGAAGTCGACCGGCTGGGAGAGCCGGGCCATGACCAGCGTCGGTTCGGTGACCGCCGTCGAACGGCAGTGCGGGATGGCGATGCCGCCGGGGACGCCGGTGGCGGTCTTGGATTCCCGGGCGAAGGCGTCGGCAAAGAGGCCCTCAACTTCGGTGGCGCGTCCGTTGGCTGCAACTTTGCCTGCTAGGTGCCGGATAACGTCCTCGGGCGTGCTGCCCAAGTTCTGGTCGAGCTCGACCAGTTCGGTCGTAATGAGCTGAGTCACTGACAATCCTTCTTCAAGGCCGTGATGGTTACGGCATCAGGGGTGGTTTGGTGGACTGCCGGGACTGTGGAGCCCGGCAGCGAAGCGGCGGCGGCACCATGGGCCACGGCCTGACGGAGACAATCGGCCGGGGCGGCGCCCTGGCTGGAGGCGAGCAGGTAGCCGGCCAGCGAGGAATCACCGGCACCCACCGTGCTCACCGCAGTGACCGGCGGGTGCGTGGCCAACCACGCGCCGTCGGCCGTCACAAGTACCGCACCCTTGGAACCGAGTGTTGCGAGCACGGCGCCCACCCCGGAACGCACGACGGCGGCGGCGGCCACTGCGGCGGCCTCCGGATCCGCTTCGAGTTCCTCGGCGGACTTGTGCGTGGCGAACCCGGCTGCGGCAGCCAGTTCCACCAGTTCCTCGGCGTTGGGTTTCAGGAGATCCGGTTTCCCCAGCGCGTCGCCGGAGATCGCGGCGGCGAGCGGTTCGCCGGAGGAGTCAACGGCGATGAGGGGGGCCTCGTTGCCGTGATCCATGGAGCGCAGCCGCCGGGTGACGGTGGCGTAGAAGTCGGCCGGCACCCCGGGTGGGAGTGATCCGGCCAGGACGACCCAGCTGGCTCCGCGGGCGCGGTCCAGGAGGAGCCCGATCAGGGCCTCCTGCTGGTCCGCACTCAGCACCGGGCCGGGTTCGTTGATCTTGGTAGTGACGCCGCCCGGTTCGGTGAGCGTCACATTGCTGCGCAGCGGCTCGCCGATCGGGAGCGCGGCGAACGGGACGTCGCCATCCCGGAGGCCGGCGAGGACGGGGTCCGACTCGGCGCCGGGCAGCACCGCGACCGTCGTCAGGCCGGAGGCGACGAGGGCGCGGGAGACATTGACGCCCTTGCCGCCGGATTCCTGCCGGACGGAGACGGCCCGCTGGACTTCGCCGCGGAGCAGGGGGCCCGGCAGCGCCACGGTACGGTCCAGGCTCGGGTTGGCGGTCAGGGTGACAATCACGCGACCACCACCTCCACTCCGGCGTCCGCGAGTGCGTCAGCCAGGTCCAGGCTGGGTTTCGTGTCAGTGATCAAGGTGTCCAGATCTTTCAACGAGGCGAACTGGACCAGGGTTTCGGCATCCAGCTTGGAGGCATCAGCCAGCACCACAATGCGGCGCGCCGATTGGACGAACGCGGCCTTGACAGCGGCTTCTTCAGGATCGGGAGTGCTCAGCCCGAAGGCTGCATGGATGCCGTTGGTGCCGATGAAGGCGATGTCCGGGCGGAGCCGGCGGGCGGCTTCCACGGTGGAATGGCCAACGGCGGCCTGCGTGATTCCGCGGACCTTCCCGCCCAGCAGGTGCAGGGCGATGCCGGGTTGCCCGGACAACTTTGCCGCGACGGGCAGCGAGTGGGTAATGACCACGAGTTCCGTAGCGGGCCCCGAGACGGCGGTGGTGGCTGCCGTCCGGGCGGCCAGGAGTTCCGCGAGGGCCTCCGTGGTGGATCCGGCGTCGATCAGGATGCTGCCGGTGCGGTCCTGCGGGATGAGCGCCAGGGCGGCCTCGGCAATCCGGGTCTTTTCCGGCTGCCGCTGGTCGGTGCGGACCAGGATGCTCTCCTCGTTGGTGCTGAAGCGGTCCGGGGACACCGCGCCGCCGTGGACCCGGCGAACACTGCCGGCGGCTTCTAGGGCGGCAAGGTCCCGGCGGACCGTCTCGGTGGTGATGCTGAAACGCTCGGCAAGGTCCGTGACGCTGGCGCGGCCGCTGGCAGTAATGAGCCCAACGATCAGCTGTTGGCGTTCCTCGGCGAACACTGGCTCTCCCTTGCGTCAGTGCAGCGGACCTTCCCGCCACTTCCGTGATGACCATCACAGCTGGTGGGTTTGATTGACTTTATCTTTGAATCTGTGGCTTTGTCAATGGAAAACAACATGAACGCAGAATGCTCACCCCGCCTCCCGGGGGGACATGCCCAGTCTTTGTGCCGAAGAGTGGGCATATTGGGATCATGTCCATTGGTGGCCCCGCAGGCTGGGCATGTCCCAACTGGGAGTTGGCGAACCGGGGGAGCATGCGCATTCTGGGGGACCCCGGACGGGGACATGTCCAGTCTTCGCGGTGGGGAGTGGGCATATTGGGATCATGTCCATTGGTGGCCCCGCACGCTGGGCATGCGGGGTCTGCGGACCGGTGAGCCGCGGGACATGTCCAGTCTTCGCGGTGGGGAGTGGGCATATTGGGATCATGTCCATTGGTGGCCCCGCAGGCTGGGCATGTCCCAACTGGGAGTTGGCGAACCGGGGGAGCATGCGCATTCTGGGGGACCCCGGACGGGGACATGTCCAGTCTTCGCGGTGGGAGTGGGCATATTGGGATCATGTCCATTGGTGGCCCCGCACGCTGGGCATGACCCGCGGGGCGGCGGGGCGGCGGGCGGCCCGGAAACGCCGGACGCCGGGCCAGACCTTGGGTCCGGCCCGGCGTGCGGGTCGTTCATGCGGCGCGCCGTGGCGCCCTGGGGCTAGATGCCGGCGTCGCGGCTCTCGTTGCGGGTGATGGTCTCGCCGGTGTTGGGGTCGACGACGGAGCGGGTTTCGCTGACCCGGCGGGTGCGGCTGCGGCCCGGGGACGCCAGCACCAGGGACGCGATCAGCCCGATGACACCCACCGCCATCAGGATGTAGCCGATCATGGTCTGGTCAACGTTGGGGATCAGCCCGGGGGTGATGGCCCAGGCCAGGATGGCGCCGAGGGCAATGAGGAAGATGGAGGAACCGATTCTCATGACTTGCTCCTTGTGTCCGGTGGGACGGATAGGTACTGCTAAGCATGCTGTCCAGCGTCAGGCTACAGCCCGGTAAGTGATGTTTCAACGAACCGCGCGGCGCCGCTCCGGCCAGTTTTCGCCCGGCGCCGTGCCAGGCCCGCGGGCTCCGGACAGCGGCGGCGCGGCCGGTGCACGGTTGTCCTATTCCGTAACAGACCGGCAGCAGGGAAAACCGGGGCGGCCCGGGGCAGGGGATCGCACGTACTCTTAAAGGGTGCATCGCGGCAGCCCCCATGCGTGCCGCCCCCGCTTGACCCCGCTACGCCCGCCCACCTGCCCCGCACCGCCG
Organism: Arthrobacter sp. AL12; assembly: GCF_029960645.1. Lineage (GTDB taxonomy): Bacteria > Actinomycetota > Actinomycetes > Actinomycetales > Micrococcaceae > Arthrobacter. The sequence continues at coordinate 311,254 of NZ_JASBQY010000001.1, read as the reverse complement.
CGGGTCCCACGGCGGCTCCACAGAAATGCCGGTACCCATGCCTGAAGCTTTCCCCAGAGTCGTTGTCACCGGACTGGGCGCCGTGACCCCCGTAGGCGGAACCGCCGCCGAGACCCGGGCGGCGCTGCTGGCCGGGCGCTCCGGAATCGGAGTGCTTGAGGAGGACTGGGCGCAGGCGCTGCCCGTCCGCATGGCCGGCCAGGTGAAGATTGACGTCGCATCGCTGCTCACTACCCCCGAATACAAGAGAATGGACCGGTGCGGACACCTGGCGATAATCGCCGCCCGGGAAGCGTGGGAGCAGGCCGGCCGCCCGGTGGCCGATCCTGAGCGCCTCGCCGTGGTGATCGGTTCCGGTTACGGCGGCCTGGACACCACGCTGGAGCAGACCCGGACGCTGGATTCCAGTGGCCCGCGCAGGGTTTCCCCCCATACCCTCACCCGGATCATGACCAACGCCCCCGCGGCCTGGGTCTCCATCGATGTCGGTGCCAGGGGAGGGGCGCGCACCCCGGTGAGCGCATGCGCCTCCGGGGCGGAAGCCATCTCCCAGGCCGCCGACATGATCCGGGCCGGCGCGGCGGACGTGGTCGTCGCGGGCGGCGTGGATGCCTGCATTAACGGCCTGATCATCAGCGGCTTCGCGCAGATCCGCGCCCTGTCCACCCGCAACGGTGACCCGCAGTCCGCCTCGCGGCCCTTCGACCGGGACCGGGACGGATTCGTGATGGCCGAAGGCGCCGCGATTTTGGTCTTGGAACGTGAGGACCACGCCCGGGCCCGCGGGGCGGAAATCCTGGGCGTCGTGGCCGGAACCGCCGTCACGTCCGACGCCGTCGACATCGTTGCGGCCGATCCGGCCATGCAGCGCCGGGTGATGGAAAAGGCAATCGCGGCCGCCGGCCTCGGCGCCGGGGACATCGGCCTGGTCCACGCTCACGCGACGTCCACCCCGGTCGGCGACCGCCTGGAAGCCGGAGCGATCAGGGCCGTGCTCGGAAACCAGGTTCCCGTCACGTCCACGAAATCCCTCACCGGTCACCTCCTCGGCGGGGCCGGCGCGCTCGGAGCCATCGTGCTGGTCCAGTCCTTAAAGACCGGGGAATTCCCCGGCACCGGCAACCTGGACCAGCCCGACGACGGGATCGACCTGAACCTCCTCCGCGACTCCGTTTCAGGCCAGCCGGCCAGGGCGGGCATCGCGAACGCGTTCGGATTCGGCGGGCACAGCACCGCGCTGGTGATCACCGAAAGCTAGGCTGTTCCGATGGAGACAGTCGTCTGGTCCAAACCGGAACCCGAACGGGCCGGCACGCCGCTGCTGGTGATGCTGCACGGCTACGGCCGGGACGAAACCCGGATGGCGAAGCTCTTTGAGAGCCTGCCGTCCGAGTTCACCTGCGCCGCGCTGCGCGGTCCCAAGGAGATCGGGGACGGCTACGGCTGGTTCCTGCTGGACTACTTCCTGACCCATGACTTCGCCGACGTCATCTCCTCCACCAATGCCGTCTTCAGCTGGATCGAATCCGTCAAAGCCCGGCACAGCAGCATCAGCCTGTTCGGCTACTCGCAGGGCATGGCCATGGCCACCACCCTGCTGCGGCTGCGGCCCGCGCAGTTCCGGGCCGTCGTCGGGCTGTCCGGTTTTGTCCTGGAAAACGAACTCCTGGCGATGAGCGAATCGTTCGAGTCCCGCCCGCCTTTCTTCTGGGGCCGGGACCGGGACGACGTGGTGATCAACGACGACGCCACGGAGCTCACCGAGGCATGGCTCCACGAGCACACGCAGCTAACGGCGCGGACGTACCCCGGAATGGGCCACTCGATCTCGGCGGCGGAACTCGTGGACGTCAGTGCGTTCCTCCGCCACTACGTGCTGCGCCCGGACGGCGGGGCGCAGAGCGCCAGCTAGCCCGCGCGCCGCCGGGATAAACGACCCATATTCATTTATCCAGTTGCGCGCCAATTTTGTAAGCGTTTACACTCGACATCGGCCATGTTTACGGCCCACTAACTTCAGGGGGAAGAAAGGGCTGAGCCCCGTGCTGCAGGTTAGGACGCCGCGCGTCACCAACCAGGACGACGCCGACCTTTCCATCTGCACCATCTCCCAGCCGGTAGCGGACACTGGCGCGTTTGCGTCCAACCTGCTGATTGACAGACTCCACCGCTCCGGACTACCGAACCCCCCGACCAGCCACGCGCTGGCGATCATAGTGATTGCGGGCAGGAGCAGCCGCCACCGGCGCTGAGCCCGGCGGCCTGACTCCTCCAGCGTTTGCTCCCGGGCGTTCACCGTCCGGCGTTTACCCACCCACGGGGGTTCCCGCCGACGGCGCCCGCCGATGGCGTTGTCCACTGCCGGCCCGTCGAATGGCCTCCGCCCGAAGGGCCTAGCGCTCGAATGGCCCGCGCACCAAGTTTGTTACCGCCGTCTGAAAGGACAACGATCCATGACTGAGCTTTCCAACAGCACCCCTTCGAGCTGGACCGGGGCCTCCGCCATCCTCTTTGACCTCGACGGCGTCCTGACCCCCACCGCGATCGTGCACGAACGCGCCTGGCAGGAACTCTTCGACGGCTTCCTCGAGACCGTGCCCGAGGCGCCCGGCTACCGTGAAAGCGACTACTTCGACCACATCGACGGCAAGCCGCGCTTCGACGGCGTCCGCGACTTCCTGGCCTCCCGCAATATCGTCCTGCCCGAGGGCCCGCTGGATGACGACCCGGCGCACAACACCGTCCACGGGCTGGGCAACCGCAAGAACAAGGTCTTCAACGACATCGTCGAGGCCGGCGGCGTCAAGCCCTACGAAGGCTCCGTGCGCTTCATCGACGCCGCGTTGGCCCGCGGGCTCAAGGTCGCCGTCGTCTCCTCCTCCCGCAACGCCCCGGCAGTGCTGAAGGCCGCCGGCCTCTCCGACTACTTCCCGGTGGTGGTCGACGGCGTCGTCGCCGTCGCCGAAGGCCTGCCCGGCAAGCCCAGCCCGGCGACCTACGAGTACGCCGCCCGGCTGCTTGGCCTGCCCAGCGAGGAGTGCGTCGTCGTCGAGGACGCCGTCTCCGGGGTCCAGGCCGGGCACGCGGGAAACTTCCACTCGGTGATCGGCGTGGACCGCGGCGCCGGCCGGCAGACCCTGCTGGCCGCCGGCGCCACCCTCGTGGTCAACGACCTCGAAGAGCTCCTCTAGCCTCCGCTTCCGCCTCCGCTTCCGCCTCCGCTTCCGCCCCCGTTTCCGCGCGGCAGGGCCCGCGCCGACTTTCATCACCTGACTCTTTACCGCCTGAAGGAAAATCCATGGCCCTCATCACTTCGGACCGCGCACGGTTCCCCAACGACCCCTGGCAGCTGGTCGAGACCGTCCACCTGCCCGGCAACGCCGGCACGCTCGAGACTCTCTTCAGCCTGGGCAACGGCCACCTCGGCATCCGCGGCGCCCACTGGTCAGCCCCCGACGCCGATCTGCCGGGCAGCTTCATCAACGGCTTCCACGAGACCTGGGACATCAAGCACGCGGAGAACGCCTACGGTTTCGCCCGCACCGGCCAGCGGATCCTGTACATCCCGGACGCCAACAACTTCACCGTGGTCATCGACGGCGAAACCCTGAGCCTGGACGAATCCACCGTGCTGGACTACCGGCGGAGCGTCGACTTCGCCACCGGTGTGTACGACTGCCGGATCACCTGGCAGTGCCGCTCCGGCGCCACCGTGACCACCACCGAACGCCGCGCCGTCGGCTACGAGTCCCGCGGCACCCTCGGCATCTCGCTGGAACTGGCCGCGGACCGGGACATCTCCGCGGACGTGACCTCCTCGGTGATCAACCGCCAGGACCAGCCGGTCGAGGACCACTCCTCCCATGACCCGCGCCGCGCCGGCCGGCACGCCGGGCGGGTGCTGCTTCCCGTGCGGCTCGACGGCGGCGACGGCTCGCTGCGGCTGTCCTGGGAGACCGCCGAATCCAAGCAGCGCATCGGACTGGCCGTGGACCACTGGACGAACGCCGGGGTGCAGCCCTTCGACACCCAGGTGCACGAGGACGACAGCAGCGTGCGCTACGTCCTGGCCGTCGGCGCCGATGCGCCATTCGTGCTGGAAAAGAGCGTCAGCTACGCCGTCGGGCAGACCTCCGCGGACCTGGCCGACGACGCGGAGGCAGGCCTCAGGCCGCTCGCGGAGATCTTCGCCGAGAGCGCCGCGCACTACCGGGAGTACTGGACCACAAGCGACATCGTCCTCGCCGGCCAGACAGAACTCCAGCAGGCCGTCCGCTGGAACCTCTTCCAGCTGGCCCAGGCCACGGCCTGCGCGGACGTCGCCGGGATCCCGGCCAAGGGCGTCAGCGGGTCCGGCTACGACGGCCACTACTTCTGGGACCAGGAGGTGTACCTGATGCCGTACCTGACGTACACCAGCCCGGGCAACGCCCGCCAGGTCCTCGAGTTCCGCCACGACATGCTCCCCGAGGCCAAGATCCGCGCTAAGGAGCTCAGCGTGGACGGCGCCCTCTTCCCGTGGCGCACCATCAACGGGCTCGAGGCGAGCGCCTACTACGCCGCCGGCACGGCCCAGTTCCACATCGCAGCCGCCATCGCCTTCGCCACCAACCGCTACATCTGGGCCAGCGGCGACCAGGCGTTCCAGGAGACCCTCGGCTCCGAACTGCTGATCGAGACCGCCCGGATGTGGGTTTCGCTGGGCTTCTTCGGCAAGGACGGGCTCTTCCACATCCACGGCGTCACCGGCCCGGACGAGTACACCGCCGTCGTCAATGACAACCTGTACACCAACGTCATGGCCCGGTTTAACCTGCGCGCCGCGGCGGCGCTGGACCATGCGGAGATCGGCGACGCCGAACGCCAGCTCTGGGAACAGGCCGCCACCCGGATGCTGCTGCCCTACGACGAGGACCTCCAGGTCCACTCACAGGACAACGACTTCATGACCCTGGAGCCGTGGGACTGGTCCACGCCCCGGGCCAAGTACCCGTTGCTGCTGCACTTCCACCCCTTGGTGATCTACCGCCACCAGGTCCTCAAGCAGGCCGACAGCGTGCTGGCCATGTTCCTGCAGTGGCAGGACTTCACCGCCGAGGAGAAGCGCCGCGCCTTCGACTTCTACGACCCGATCACCACCGGCGACTCCACCCTGTCCGCCTGCGTGCAGGGCATCATGGCGGCCGAGGTCGGCTACGCCGACGCGGCGCTGGAGCACTTCACGCACGCGCTGTTCATCGACCTCGACGACACCCACGGCAACACCATCGACGGTGTGCACATCGCCTCCACCGGCGGTGTGTGGAGTTCGCTGGTCAGCGGCTTCGCGGGCCTGCGCGACCAGGGTGCGGTGCCGTACTTCGACCCGCGGCTGCCCGCCGGATGGGACGGGCTGTCCTTCCACCTGAAGATCCAGGGCCGGCTGCTGCGGCTCGAACTGGGACAGGGGTCCATCAGCCTGACCGTGCGCGAGGGCGCACCGCTGGAGGTCGACGTGCGCGGCGAGCGGTTCACGGTCGACGGCGACACGGTGCGGGTTCCGCTGGCCCCGGTCGCGGCTCCGGAGCCCACGATCTTCCCGAGCGGACTGCCGACGGCGTCGATCCCGATCGTGCGCGCGGCGGTCTAAGCCCCGCCAAAGCAACGCGGGGTCATGGCTCGCCGATGTTCCCCACCGGAATAGGCGCTAGCTGACCCCGCGTTGCTTCGGGACGGGCTGCCCGGGTCCGGAGGCTTCGGCGAGGGCCGCGGCGTCGGCGAGGCCTTCCAGCTCGAGGCCTTTTACTTCGACGCCGTTCTCCCGTCGGCCGTCCAGATCGCGGCCGTCCAGGTCGTGTAGGTCGCGGTCGTCCAGCGGGTGGGCGAGTTCGTCGGCCGGCATCCGGGCCGCGGCCATCGCGACGGCGGCCATCACCGGGCACACCGTCCCGGCGACCAGGAAGATGAGCCAGGTGGGCAGCACCTCCGCGACAGGTCCGGCGAGGGCCATGGAGACCGGCATCAGGGCCAGCGAGACGAAGAAATCCAGGCTGGACACGCGGCCCAGCAGGTGCGGCGGCACCCGGCGCTGTAGCAGCGTCCCCCAGATGACCATGCCCATGCCGCCGGTGGCACCGAAGATGAACAGCGCGGCAGCCAGCGCCCAGAAGCTTTCCATGATGCCAACGGCTGCCAGCGGCAGGCTGCCCGCGCCCCAGCCCACCATCATGACGCTGAGGTAGCGGCGCGGCAGCGGGAACGAGGCCGTGGCCAGCGACGCGGCCGCGCCGCCGACGCCTGCGATCGCGAGCAGGAAGCCGAACATGCGCGAGTCGCCGCCGAGCTGGTCGCGGACCACGAACGGCAGAAGCACTTCAATCGGTCCGATCAGGAACAACACGGAGATGCAGGCCCACAGCAGGGTCCACAGCAGCCAGGGCGTGCGGACCGTATAGCTGACCCCCTCGCGGAGGTCGTGCAGCACGGACGTCCTGGCGGGTCCGCCGGACCCGGCGGCGGGCTCCGGCCCCGCCCCGCGCTCCGCCCCCGGCCGGGGCTGGCGGTGGAGTAGGTTGAGGACGGAAAAAGCCAGCAGGTGGCACACGGCCACGCCCGTCACGGCGTGCGCGGGGGACAGCGCGGCGACCAGGATGCCAGCGACGGCAGGACCGGCGGCCTGCTGCAGCATCGGACGCATGGTCCCCTCCATGCCATTGGCCGCGAGCAGGTCCTCGGGCGGCAGGATCCGGGGAAGGATGGCGGAGTAGGCCGGGAAGAAGAACGCGGCCCCGACGCCCAGGACAAATCCGCCGAGCGCAAGATGCCAGAGCTGCAGCCAGCCCAGCAGGGCCAGCCCGCTGATGACGGCGATGACGGCAAGGTTGGCACCCTCCACCGCGATGATCAGGAGCCGCTGCGGGAACCGGTCCGCCGCGATGCCGCCCGCGAGCACAAACGCGACGAGGCCCACGCTGCCCGCTGCTGCCACGAGTGAGAGTTCCAGCGGTCCGCCGCCCAGGTGGATCACCTCATAGACCATTGCCACGGCCCACATTCCGGAGCCGAAAATGGAGATGGCCAGGGCCGCAATCAGCACACGGTATTCCCGGTGCGCGAACGGGCGGAGGGCCCTCAGTGAGCGCATGGCTCCAGTCTAGAGGGCGGGTCCGGGCCCGTCCCAGCCCGTCGGACGGGTGCCTCCCCCGGAGACCGGATGGAATAGCTGGACGGGTGCCCGGGTTGCCGCCTAATGGGACGGGCGACCTTATCGGGTCATCCCGTTCCGACGTACTGGACCCGGACGGCCGCCCTGCCTCAACAACGCGGCGGCGGCACGGGCCCGGTTGAACTGGACTACTCAGAAACGGAGATGGTGGATTAATGACTGCCTACAAGACAGTGAACCCCGCGACCGGAGAAACGTTGAAGGAATTCCCGCTCGCCACCGCGGCCGAGGTGGAGCACGCGCTGGCGGACTCGAAGGCTGCCTTCCGGGACTGGCAATCGGCGCCGGTGGAGGCCCGCGCGAAGGTGATTGCCCGGGTGGCCGAGCTGTACCGGGAGCGCCGGGACGAGCTGGCCCGGCTCATTGCCACGGAGATGGGCAAGCCCCTGGCCCAGTCCCGCGGCGAAGTAGGCCTCGTGGCTGACATCTACGCCTACTACGCGGACGAGGGCCCGTCCTTCCTTCAGGACGAAATCCTTGACGTCAAGGGCGGCGGCGAGGCCATCGTCCGCTCCGCGCCGGTCGGGCCGCTGCTGGGGATCATGCCCTGGAACTACCCCTACTACCAAGTGGCGCGGTTCGCCGCCCCCAACCTGGTCCTCGGCAACACCATCCTCCTCAAGCACGCCGGCAGCTGCCCCCAGTCGGCCCTCGCCATCGAGCAGATCTTCAAGGACGCAGGGCTCCCCGAAGGGGCCTACATCAACCTGTTTCTGAGTAACGACCAGGTTGCGGAGGTCATCGCCGATGACCGCGTCCAGGGTGTCTCGCTGACCGGCAGCGAGCGGGCAGGCTCGGCCGTTGCCGAAGTGGCCGGCCGGAACCTGAAGAAGTACGTCCTGGAACTCGGCGGCAGCGACCCCTTCATCGTCCTCGACTCCGGGGACCTCGACGCCACCGTCAAAGCCGCGGTCAGCGGACGGATGGGGAACGCCGGGCAGGCCTGCACCGCCTCAAAGCGCTTCATCATCCTCGAGGACCTATACGAGGCGTTCGTGGAGAAATTCACCGCCAGAATGTCCGCGATTAAGCCGGGCGACCCTCTGCTGGCCGACACCCGGTTCGGCCCGCTCTCCTCGCAGGGTGCCGCGGACAGCCTCATAGAGCAGATCCAGGACGCCGTGGACAAGGGCGCCACCCTGCAGACCGGCGGACACCACGTCGAGGGCCCCGGCGCCTACGTCGAGCCCACCGTGCTGACCGGCGTGACCCCCGGGATGCGGGCATTCTCCGAAGAGCTCTTCGGCCCGGCCGCGGTCATCTACAAGGTCGCCACGGTGGAGGAGGCCATCGAGCTGGCGAACGGTTCCCCGTACGGCCTCGGCGGCGCGGTCTTCAGCGCCGACGCCGAGAAGGCCAAGGACGTGGCAGACCAGCTGGACACCGGCATGGTGTTCATCAATTCCGTGGCTGAAACCCAGGCGGACCTGCCCTTCGGCGGGGTGAAGCGCTCCGGCGTCGGGCGCGAGCTGGCACGGTTCGGCATGAATGAGTTCGTCAACAAGAAGCTCATCCGCACCCCGCGCTAGACCCGCCGGCCCTGCGGGCAGTTGAGGGCGAATGCGCGCCGCCCATCCGCCCCCAACTGCCCGCGCCGCGGCCCGGATACCCCGACGCTGTGTCAGCTGTGGCCTAGTGTTAACACCAGACGAAACTCAGCACCCTTACAGTTCACGGAGAGGCGACGATGGCCAAGCGCAGGAACCCGGCAGTAACAATTGCCCAGAAGTCAGCACACAGCGCGATGTTCGACGCCGAGGGCAAACCCAAGCCGGGTGTCCACAACGTGCTCCTGCGGGCTGTGGAAGTCCAGCGCCCGCTCGTCCTGGCGAACCTCCGCCGGCTCCAGCGGAGGAATCCGCAGGCCACGGCGGCGCAGCTCGCCGCGACCCTGGAACGGGACTACCTTATCGCCGTCACCGGCGGCGGCGCGCTGGTGGGCGGCGCAGCGGTGATTCCCGGCGTCGGGACGGCCGCCGCCCTGGGCCTCTCGGCCGCCGCGACCATCGGTTTCCTCGAAGCCACCGCACTTTTCTCCACCTCCCTCGCCGAACTCCACGGCGTGAGGCTGCTGGACCCGGAGAAGGCCAGCACCCTGGTCATGGCCATCATGCTGGGCGAGGAGGGCACCGCCCTGTTGAGCTCGCTCAGCGGGCAGGCCGCGGGACAGGGCAAGGGCCCCACCCAGGCTTGGGGATCCCTCTTCTCCCGCCGGGTTCCGCTCTCCGGCTTCGGCACGGTGCGGGCACGGATTCAGACAATGTTCCTCCGGACCCTGCTCAAACAGCAGGGCACGGCCCTGCTGGGACGGGCGTTGCCGTTCGGCATCGGCGCCGTCGTCGGCGGCGTGGGCAACCGGATGATGGGGCGCGCGGTCGTCGCGACCGCCAAGGAAGCGTTCGGCCCGATGCCGCTCGTCATCCCCGGCGAACTGAGCGGCCCCTCGGCACCCGCAGCTGCAGGCCCGGCACCCGCAGGTGCCGCAGCTGCAGGCCCGGCACCCGCAGGCCCGGCAGCACCCACAGGCCCGGCGGCAGTAGCCGCCAGCCCGGCAGCAGTGCCTGGCGGCCAGGGCAAAGCCGCGCAGAACGGCGGCACGTTTTGGATCTGAACGCTGACCTGGGGGAGTCCTACGGGACCTGGACCATGGGCGATGACGCCGCGATGTTCCCGCTGGTCACCAGCGCCAGCGTGGCCTGCGGGCTGCACGCCGGGGATCCGGTGACCATGCTGGACACCTGCCGGGCCGCCTACGAGCTCGACGTCCGGGTCGGCGCGCACCTGGGCTACCCGGACCTCGCCGGCTTCGGCCTCCGGACCATGGACATCACCTTCGATGACCTCTTCGGCGCCGTGCTGTACCAGCTCGGCGCGCTGGACGGGGTGGCGCACGCCGTCGGCGCCTCGGTGGACTACGTCAAACTGCACGGGGCGCTGTACGACCGGACAGTCCGCGACGCCGAGCAGGCCTCCGCCGTGGTCGCCGCCATCCAGGCCTACGATCCGGGACTTCCTATCTTGGGCCTGGAGGGTTCAGCCCTGCTGGGGATCGCCCGGGACGCGGGCAACCCGGTGTTCCATGAAGCCTTCGCCGACCGCGCCTACCTCCCGGACGGCACGCTGGTGCCGCGCATGGAGGAGGAATCCGTGATTGAAGACCCCGAGCAGATCGTCGGGCGGGCGCTCCGTCTGGCGCTCAAGGGTGAAGTCCTGGCGGTCGATGGCACGGTGGTCACGCTCACGCCGCATTCCCTGTGCCTGCACGGCGACACCCCGGGCTCAGTGTCGGTGGCCGCCGCCGTCCGCGCCGCGCTGGAGAAGGCAGGCGTCGAACTGGAGTCCTTCGCCTAGAAGCTGCCGTGTCACCCCCCCGGGGCCGGTCGGCCCTGTTCGTACAACCCACTAGACCCTAGCGTTGGTCTCATCGGAGCCGCCCTCGAATAGGAGGGGGCGGTTTCCCGGGACTGGGGAAAACCATGCGCGTTCATCGGATCCGTGCTTTTCGACTGTGCCTGGCGCTCCCCGCGGCGCTTGTGCTTCTCCTCGGGGCATGCGCACAAGGGGGTACGCCGCCGTCCACCGGGCCGCCGGCGTCAGGTTCAGGCAATCCGGCCTGCGATCTCATCACACCGGGGATTGCAGCCAAGATGGACCCGGGTTTCGCCGGCGTGGGCCAGAACCAGGCCGCCAAACCTCCGGGGAGTCCCGCCTACCTGTGTAGCTACATGAGCAAATCGGACCAGGGCATGAACGCACTGTCCGTGGCATTGACCTCGCCCGCGTCGGCGGCAGAGATCGCCGAGGCGAAGAAGACGCCGGACTGCTCGCCCGCAGCGGGCATTGGCGACTTCGCGTGCTTCCAATGGACGGGGTGGTTCCGCGGCGAGGCCGGCGGGGCGTCGGCCAACACGATCCTCAAGGCGGTCCGCGGCAACGAATCACTCGACCTGCGATTCGTGGCGGCGCCACCGATGGCTTCCGGGATCCCCGTCCCGGACGGCGACTGCCGGTACACCTTCGGCGCCTTGGGCGCGCCCGGACCGGACTCGCTCCTGTTTTCCATCGAATTCCATCAGGGCGGTGCTTCATTGTTGTCCCGTCCGGTGCCGGACGGCCAGGAGATCGAGGGGGTCGGAGACAGGGCGATCCTGATCGTCCGGACGGACCCCGGCGGACCGAAGGCCCTCCGACCGCCGAGCGACGTACCTCTCACGTACATGTCCCTCATGGTCGCACGCGGCCAGAACATGGCCATTTTCACCGTGCAGATCCTGATCTCCCCGGACGGTCCTCCGGCCGAGCAGATCAAGGACAAGCTCATCACCTTCGTCAAAGGGATCAATTTCTGACCCCGGCCGGGGTCTGCCCAGTGCCGTAAGGCCCTATCCGGGCCGGAAACGGCACCCTAGCTTGGGGTCATGACTGCCGGAGGCTCCGCGGGGTTGGACGGACCCGCCTCGGATGCAATGTTGAAGCTGGGCCGATTCTTCACGAAATGGGACCAGACCGACGACGGCAGGGCCGTGTTCCGGGAAGGCGGCCGCAAGGGCGACATCTTCTACCGGGACCGGTGGAGCCACGACAAGGTGGTCCGCTCCACCCACGGGGTGAACTGCACCGGCTCGTGCTCCTGGAAGGTGTACGTCAAGGACGGCATCATCACCTGGGAATCCCAGCAGACGGACTACCCCTCAGTGGGTCCGGACAGTCCGGAATACGAACCGAGAGGCTGCCCCCGCGGGGCGGCCTTTTCCTGGTACACCTACTCGCCCACCCGCGTCCGGTTCCCCTACGCCCGGGGCGTCCTGGTCGAGATGTACCGCGAGTCCAAGGCCCGGCTGGGCGACCCGGTGCTGGCCTTCGCCGACATCGTGGGGGACCCGGAGCGGCGCCGCCGATACCAGCTGGCCCGCGGCAAGGGCGGCCTGGTCCGGGTCTCCTGGCAGGAAGCGGTTGAAATCGCCGCCGCCGCCCACGTGAACACGATCAAGAACTACGGGCCGGACCGGTGCGCCGGCTTCTCGCCGATCCCCGCGATGTCGATGGTCTCGCACGCGGTCGGCACCCGCTTCATCCAGCTGATCGGCGGGGTGATGACGTCCTTCTACGACTGGTACGCGGACCTGCCCGTGGCCAGCCCGCAGGTCTTCGGGGACCAGACCGACGTCCCGGAATCCGGCGACTGGTGGGACGCCGGTTACCTCATGATGTGGGGCTCGAATGTCCCCGTCACCCGGACGCCGGACGCGCACTGGATGGCCGAGGTGCGCTACCGCGGCACCAAGGTGGTCACGGTCAGCCCCGACTATGCGGACAACACCAAATTCGCCGACGAATGGCTCCCCGCCCAGGCCGGAACCGACGCTGCCCTGGCGATGGCGATGGGCCACGTCATGCTCAAGGAATTCTTCGTCGAGCGTGAGGTCCCGTTCTTCTCCGACTACGTCCGCCAGTACACGGACCTGCCGTTCCTGGTCCGGCTCGAACGGCGCGACGACGGCACCCTCACCCCGTCGAAGTTCCTCACCGCCAGGGACATCCCGGCGGAGTCCCTGGCCGAGGACGCGGCGTTCCGCACCGTGCTGTTCGACAGGAAGTCCGGACGCCCCGCCGTCCCCAACGGCTCCCTGGGGTTCCGCTACTCCGGCAGCGGCGAGGGCAAATGGAACCTGGACCTGGAGGGCATCGAACCGGCGCTGTCGCTGCGCGAAGTCTCCGCCGAGAGCGCCGAGATCCTGCTGCCCTGCTTCGAGGCAGCCGACGGCACCGGCAGTGTGCTCCGCCGCGGGGTGCCCGTCATCGAGGTGGAGGGCCAGCTGGTCACCACCGTGTTCGACCTGATGCTGGCCCAGTACGGCGTGGGCCGCGAGGGCCTGCCGGGGGAATGGGCCTCAGGCCACGACGACGCCGCAACGCCCTACACCCCGGCCTGGCAGGAGGAGATCACGTCCGTCCCCGCGCAGGCCTGCATCCGGGTGGCGCGCGAATTCGCCCGGAACGCCGAACAGTCCAAGGGCCGGTCCATGATCATCATGGGCGCCGGGATCTGCCAGTGGTTCCACGGCGACACCACCTACCGGGCGGTGCTGGCACTGGTGATGCTGACCGGCTGCATGGGCCGCAACGGCGGCGGCTGGGCGCACTACGTGGGACAGGAAAAGACCCGGCCGGTCACCGGCTGGCTCTCACTGGCCAACGCCCTGGACTGGTCACGACCGCCCCGGACCATGATCGGCACCGGCTACTGGTACATGCACACGGACCAGTGGCGGCAGGACGGCTACTCCGCGGACGCGCTGAAGTCCCCGCTGTCCACCGGGGCCATGGACGGCATGCACACCGCGGACGCGCTGGCGCAGTCCGCCCGGCTCGGCTGGATGCCCTTCTACCCGCAGTTTGACCGCAACCCGCTGGACCTCGCGGACGAGGCGGAGGCCGCCGTCGCCGCCGGCACGGCGACGGACACGCCCAGCTACATCGCGGACGCGCTGAAGAACCGCACCCTGAACCCGGCGATCGAGGACATCGACGCCCCGGAGAACTGGCCGCGGACGCTCGTGCTGTGGCGCTCCAACCTGTTCGGCTCCTCCGCCAAGGGCAACGAATACTTCCTGCGGAACCTGCTGGGAACCCACAACAATGTCCTTGGCAAGGACCACGCCGAAGGCCTCAAACCCCGGGACGTGAAATGGCACGACCAGGCGCCCGAAGGGAAACTGGACCTGCTGGTCTCCGCGGACTTCCGGATGACCTCCACCACCCTGCTGTCCGACGTCGTGTTCCCGGCCGCCACCTGGTACGAGAAGCATGATCTGTCCTCCACCGACATGCACCCCTTCGTGCACGCCTTCACCCCGGCGATCGACCCGCCGTGGGAGACCAAAACGGACTTCGACATGTTCCACCTGCTGGCCCAGGAGTTCTCCCGGCAGGCCAGGACCCACCTGGGCATGCGCCGGGACCTGGTCAGCGTGCCGCTGCAGCACGACACCCCGGGCCAGCTCGCCCAGCCCGGCGGGATCGTCCGGGACTGGCGGGACACCTCCATCCCCGCGGTCCCCGGGCAGAACATGCCCGTCTTTTCCGTCGTGGAGCGGGACTACACCGCCATCGCGGACAAGCTGGCCGCCGTCGGGCCGCTGGCCGACAAACTGGGATTCACGGTCAAGAACGTCACCTACAAACTCGCCGGACCCCTGGACCGGCTCAGCCGCTCCAACGGCGTCATGCTCGGCGGCGCCGCGGACGGCCGCCCCGCGATCGACACCGACGCGAAAATGGCCGAGGCCATCCTGGCGTTCTCCGGGACCACCAACGGCGCGCTGTCCGTGCAGGGCTTCAAGGACCTGGAACTGCGCACCGGTCAGAAACTGGCGGACCTGTCAGAGGGGTCCGAGGAAAAATTCATCACCTTCGCCCAGACCCAGGCCGGCCCGGTCCCGGTGATCACCTCCCCGGAATGGTCCGGCTCCGAAACCGGCGGGCGCCGCTACGCCCCGTTCACCATCAATATCGAACGGCTCAAGCCCTTCCACACCCTGACCGGCCGGATGCACTTCTTCCTCGACCACGACTGGATGATCGACATCGGCGAGGCCCTGCCGATCTACCGGCCGCCGCTGGACATGCACAAGCTCTTCGGTGAACCCAAACTCGGCCAGGACGGGGCGATGGAGGTCGTGGTCCGCTACCTGACGCCGCACTCCAAGTGGTCCATCCACTCCGAATACCAGGACAACCTGCTGATGCTCTCGCTCTCCCGCGGCGGGCCGACGGTCTGGATGAGCCCCGCCGACGCGGACGCCATCCAGGTCAAGGACAACGACTGGGTGGAGTGCCTGAACATCAACGGCGTCCTGGTGGCCCGGGCAATCGTCAGCCACCGGATGCCGGCCGGGGTGGTCTACGTCCACCACGCGCAGGAACGCACCATCGACGTGCCGAAGTCCGAGGCCACCGGGCGCCGCGGCGGCATCCACAATTCCGTAACCCGGCTGCTGGTCAAACCCTCGCACCTGATCGGCGGGTACGCCCAGCAGGCCTACGCGTTCAACTACCTCGGCCCCACCGGGAACCAGCGCGACATGGTCGCCACCGTCCGCCGTCGTTCCCAGGAGGTGCAGTACTGATGCGTGTTATGGCTCAAATGGGCATGGTCATGAACCTGGACAAATGCATCGGCTGCCACACCTGCTCCGTGACCTGCAAGCAGGCCTGGACCAACCGTGCGGGCACCGAGTACGTCTGGTTCAACAACGTCGAAACCCGCCCCGGGCAGGGGTATCCGCGCCGCTACGAGGACCAGGACAAGTGGCAGGGCGGCTGGGTGCTGAACAAACGCGGCAAGCTGGTCCTCAAGGCCGGCGGCCGGGTCAAGAAGCTCTTCGGGATCTTCGCCAGCCCGGTCCAGCCCGAGCTCAAGGACTACTACGAGCCCTGGACCTACGACTACAAGACCCTCGTGGACGCGCCCCTGGGCGACGATTTCCCGGTGGCCCGGCCCAAGTCACTGATCACCGGGAAGGACACCAAGATCACCTGGTCGGCGAACTGGGACGATGACCTGGGCGGTTCCACCGAGCACGGGCACCTGGATCCGATCGTGGAAAAGGTCCGGCGGGAATCCGAGGACAAGATCAAGTTCGCCTACGAGCAGACCTTCATGTTCTACCTCCCGCGGATCTGCGAACACTGCCTGAACCCCTCCTGTATGGCCTCCTGCCCCTCCGGCGCGATCTACAAGCGCGTGGAGGACGGGATCGTCCTGGTGGACCAGGACAAATGCCGCGGCTGGCGGCAGTGCGTTACCGGCTGCCCGTACAAGAAGATCTACTTCAACCACAAGACCGGCAAGGCCGAGAAGTGCACCTTCTGCTACCCGCGGGTGGAGGTGGGACTGCCAACGGTCTGCTCGGAGACCTGCGTGGGCCGGCTGCGGTACCTGGGGCTGTTCCTGTACGACGCCGACGCCGTCACGGCCGCGGCGTCCGTCACAGACCCCCGGGAACTCTATGACGCCCAGATGGACGTGCTGCTGGACCCGAACGACCCCGCCGTCCAGGCCGAAGCCCGCGCCCAGGGCATCCCGGCGGACTGGATTGACGCCGCGCGGCGCTCGCCGGTGTACGCCCTGGCCAAGGTCTACAAGGTGGCCCTGCCGCTGCACCCCGAATACCGGACCATGCCGATGGTCTGGTATGTGCCGCCGCTCTCGCCCGTGGTGGACCTGCTGCGCGACCAGGGGCACGACGGCGAGGACTCCGGCAACCTCTTCGGCGCCATCGACGCGCTGCGCATCCCGGTGGAATACCTCGCGGAACTCTTCACCGCCGGTGACGCGGACCGGGTCACCGCGGTGCTGAAGAAACTCGCCGCCATGCGCTCCTTCATGCGCGGCATCAGCCTCGGCAACGACCCCGACGACTCCATCCCCGAGTCCGTGGGCATGGACAGCCAGACGATGTACGAGATGTACCGGCTGATGGCGATCGCGAAATACGAGGAACGGTACGTCATCCCCAAGGCCCACGTGGAACAGGCCCATGACCTGGAGGAGATGGGCTGCTCGCTGGACTTCGAGGGCGGACCGGGCATGCAGGATTCCGCACCGTTCGGCGAGGCCAGCGGCCGGCCCGTCCCGGTGGCGGTGGAGACCTTCAACGCACTGCGCGACCGGCAGACCTCCGACGCGGCGCCCGGCGAAACCACCCTGCGCGGCCGGGTGAACCTGCTGAACTGGGACGGGACGGGGGCCCCCGCCGGGCTGTTCCCGGAGAAGGCGGCGTTCCCGGAAAAGGCGCTGTTGCCGGAAAAGCGACCCGCGCCGTCCGGTCGGGGCACCCCGGCCGAGGGGGAGCGGTTGTGAGCCGCCGCGAGCAGGTGGTCTACCTCGCGGCGTCCTGGTGCCTGTCCTACCCGGACGAGGACCTGATCGGCAAGGTCCCGCTCATGCGGGCCGCGCTGGCCGAGTTCCGCGGCGCCGCCGCGGACTTCCAGGAGGTGCTGGATGCACTGGAATCAACACCGCCGATGGAGAGCCAGGCCCAGTACGTGCGCGAGTTCGACCTCGGCAAGCGCCACGCCCTGCACCTGTCCTACTGGACGGACGGGGACACCCGGCGCCGCGGCGAAGTCCTGGGCAACTTCAAGAAAACCTACCGGCAAAGTGACATCCTGGTGGACACCCACGGGGAACTGCCCGACTACCTGCCGATGGTGCTGGAATACGCCGCACTCGTGGACCTCGCCGCCGGCCGCGAGTTGCTGACCCGCTTCCGGGCGAGCCTGGAGATGCTCCGGTTCGGGCTGCTCCGGGACAAGCTCCCGCACGCCCGGATCGTGCAGGCCATCTGCGCCACGCTGCCCGGCAAATCGCCGGCCGACGAGCAGGCCGTGATGCGGATGGCCGGCTACGGTCCGCCCACCGAAGCGGTCGGCCTGGACCCGTACGATCCGCGGCTGCTGCCCGTGAAGGGGGCCTGAGAATGCTGGTGTCCGAAACCGAGCCCGGAGCCGCCGTCGAACTCTCCGCCCTGGACATCGTGCTCTGGGGCGTCCTGCCATACGTCATGGTCGTTGTGCTGATCGGCGGCCTTATCTGGCGCTACAGGTATGACCAGTTCGGTTGGACCACCCGGTCCTCCCAGCTCTACGAGTCGCGGCTGCTGCGGATCGCCTCACCCTTGTTCCACTTCGGCCTGCTCGCCGTGATCGCCGGTCACTTCTTTGGCCTGGTCATCCCGATGGCCTGGACCCAGGCGGTGGGCATGAGCCAGGACTTCTACCACTTCAACGCTCTGTTCGTGGGCGGCATTGCGGGGGTGGGGACCCTGGGCGGGATTCTGCTGCTGATCTACCGCCGCCGCACCACCGGGCCGGTCTTTATGGCCACCACCAGGAACGACAAGACCATGTACGTGGTGCTGACCGCCGCCATCGTGTTCGGCCTGTGGACCACCCTGGCCAGTGTCTTCGAGGGCGGGCACGGGCACAACTACCGCGAGACGGTGGCCCCGTGGTTCCGCTCCCTGTTCGTCTTCCAGCCGGACCTGGCGGCCATGGCGGCCGCGCCGTTCTCCTTCCACCTGCACACCCTCGTGGGCATGGCGCTGTTCATGATCTGGCCCTTCACCAGGCTGGTCCACGCCTTTACCGCCCCGTTCCACTACCTGTTCCGTCCCTACATCGTCTACCGCTCCCGGGACCGGGACCGGGGCGGCAGCAAGGCAGGAGCCCCGGCACCGCGACGGGCCGCCAATGTCGCGGCCCGCCGCGGCTGGTCCGCCGTCGGAACCCGCGACCGGGACACCCGCAACCGGTGAGCCGGGCCGCAGCCCGGCGCACCACCGATGTCGAACTGAGAGGACCACCAGTGGCCGGATCCGAGCCCCTTCCGTCGGGCGCCCCCGCCGGGCGGACCCTGAACCTCGTGCTCGCCACCTCGGCGTCGGTGGTCGGGTTCTGGGCCTGGAACTCGGTGGCCACCCTCGGCGCCTTCTACACACAGACCCTCCAACTCACCCCGGCCGCCACCGGCGTGCTCGTGGCGATGCCCGTGTTCGTCGGCGCGCTTGGCCGGATCGTCGTCGGCACCCTGACGGACCGGTACGGCGGCCGGGCCATGTTCACCTTCGTGCTGCTGGCCTCCATCCTCCCGATCCTGCTTGTGGCGGTCGGCGGGCTCCTCGGTTCCTTTGCCCTGGTGCTGGGGGCCGGGCTGCTGCTGGGCGTCGCCGGAACGGTCTTCGCCGTCGGGATCCCCTTCGTCAGCGCCTGGTACGAACCCTCCCGGCGCGGCTTCGCCACCGGCGTCTTTGGCGCCGGGATGGGCGGCACGGCGCTGGCCGCGTTCCTGAACCCGCGGCTGGTCGCCGGGATCGGCTACTTCCCCACGCACCTGCTGATCGCCGGGATCCTCGCGGTCATGGCGGCCCTGGTTTGGTTCCTGATGAAGGAAGCCCCGGGCTGGACGCGCAACAACCTCCCCGTCCTGCCCAAGCTGCTCGACGCCGTGAAGACCCCGATCACCTGGAAGATGTGCTTCCTCTACGCCGTGGTCTTCGGCGGCTTCGTCTCCTTCGCCACGTACCTGCCCACCTACCTCCGCGACGTCTACAGCTTCGACCCGAGCGGCGCCGGGGCCCGCACCGCCGGCTTCGCGCTGGCAGCCGTGCTGGCACGGCCGGTGGGCGGCGTGCTTGCGGACAGGTTCGGCCCCAAGTCCGTGGTGATCACCTCACTGGCCGGTGTCGCCGTCCTCGGGTGGGTGGTGAACCTGCAGCCCGACGGCGAGGTCCCCGCCGGCCTGACCTTCGTCGCCATGGCGGCGGCGCTGGGACTCGGGACGGGCGGGGTGTTCGCCTGGGTGGGCGTGCTCGCCCCGCCGGGGAAAGTCGGCAGCATCAGCGGCGTGGTCAGCGCCGCCGGCGGCCTCGGCGGCTACTTCCCGCCGCTGATCATGGGAGCGACCTATGACCCCGCGACGCACAGCTACTCGATCGGGTTGCTGCTGCTGGTTTTCACTGCCCTCGCCGCGCTGGCCTTCACGATCTTCGCCGTCCCGGGCCGGACCAAGGCGAAGGTCGCCGCCTAGACGGGAGCACCGGAGGGTCAGCCGAAGGCCAGATGCGCCACCGCAAAGATCGCGAGCCCGGCGAGCGCGCCCACGACGGTGCCGTTGATCCGGATGAACTGCAGGTCCTTGCCGATCTGGAGTTCGATCTTCTGCGAGGTCTCCTCGGCATCCCAGCGGGCCACGGTATCGGTGATCACGCCCGCGATGTCCGAGCGGTACGTCTTCACGAGGTACCCTGCGGCGTCCCCGATCCACTTGTTCACCTTGCCGGCCAGCTCGGGGTCAACCACCAGCCGGGTGCCGAAGTCATGCACTGCGGCTTTGAACCGCACGGTCAGCTCGCTGTGCGGATCGTCGACGGCGGAGAGCAGCGCGGCCTTGATGGTCCCCCAGGTGCGGGAGGCGAGCTCCCGGATCTCGGGATCGCCCAGGACCTGGGCCTTGATGCCTTCGGCCCGGGCGATCATCACCGGATCATGCTGAAGGTCCTGGGCGAGGTCCTTGAGGTACTTATCGATCGACAGGCGGACCTGGTGCTGGGGGTCGGACTGCACGGCGCGGGTGAACTTCAGGATCTCCACGTAGACCTTGTCGCCCACGAGCCCGTCCACGAAGGAGGGCACCCACGTCGGGGAACGGTCGGTGACCAGCCGGTTGACGGTGTCCTGGTTGTCCCGCACCCAGTCCACGGTGCGGTCCACGAGCACGTCCACCAGGGCGTGGTGGTGCCCGTCCTCGAAGATCCGCTGGGCGACCCGGCCCACCGGCGGACCCCACGGCGGAGCGAGCAGATGCCGGCGGACCATTCCCTCGATCACGGCCTGGACGTCGTCGTCGTTGAGGACGGTAAAGGCGCCGCGGAGGACGGCGGCGCCTTCCTTGGCGACGCGCTCGGCGCCGCCGGACCCGGAGAGCCAGGCCCCGGCCTTCCGGGCGATGTCGACCGAGGCCAGTTTTTCCTGGACCACCTGCTCGGAGAGGAAGTTGGTCTCCACGAATTCGCCCAGCGACGCGCCGATCTGGTCCTTGCGCTGCGGGATGATGGCGGTGTGCGGGATTTTGAGGCCCATCGGGTACTTGAACAGCGCCGTCACCGCGAACCAGTCCGCGAGGGCACCGACCATGCCGCCCTCGGCCGCGGCCCGGACGTATTCGAGCCAGGGGTACTGCTTCTGCAGGGCGAAAGCGACCACAAAGATGATCGCCATCAGGACCAGCAGCGAGAGCGC
The DNA here is from genome assembly GCF_029960645.1 of Arthrobacter sp. AL12. Classification (GTDB taxonomy): domain Bacteria; phylum Actinomycetota; class Actinomycetes; order Actinomycetales; family Micrococcaceae; genus Arthrobacter. Next base: position 290,247 of record NZ_JASBQY010000001.1, on the reverse strand, counting down.
CAGCAGCTTCATTTTCCGCAGCGCGGAGGCCTTCTCGGCGTCGCCGGCGGACACGGTGTGGCGGCGGGCGGCACCGCCGGCCACGGCGGCTCCGGCGCCGCTGTGGCCTTCCGGACGGGTACTTGGCTCAGTATTCACCTGCATGTGCCCAGCCTAGCCCCGCTTGGGCAGCGGCTGTCGGCTAACGTGGCAGCATGACGACTGACGAGTCCGCCGCAACCCGTCCGCTGGTCTACGCCCACCGCGGTTCAAGCGAGGCGTTCGCCGAGCACACCCGGGCCGCCTACCTGCAGGCCATCGCCGACGGCGCCGATGGCGTGGAGTGCGACATCCATCTCACCCGGGACCAGCACGCGGTGCTCCTGCACGACGCCAACCTGGACCGCACCTCCGACGGGACCGGCCCGGTCGCGGACCGGACCCTCAACGAGCTCCGGCAGCTGGACTTTTCCTCCTGGAAGGGCGCCAGGATCCCGGACGAATACGGCGCCAGGTCCACCCAGCTGCTGACGCTTCCGGAACTGCTGGTCCTGCTGCAGTCCGCGGGCCGGCAGATCGGCCTGGCGATTGAACTCAAGCACCCCAGTCCCTTCCAGCTCAAGCTGGAGGACCGGGTCCTGGAAGTCCTCCGGTACCAGGGCTGGGACCCGGCGACGTCACGGCTCGGCAACATCACGGTGTCCTTCATGAGCTTCAGCCCGGATTCGGTGAAGCACCTGCTGAAAACAGTCCCGTCCGCCGCTGTGTGCCAGCTCGTGGACGACGTCAACGTCCTGGAGCTCCGCGAGGAGCTAGGCCTCGGGGCGATTACCGGCGGGGCGCTCGCGAACCTCATGAAGGCGGCCCAAACCGAGGCCGAGCGGATCCTGGACGACTGCGAGACCGGGCTGGCCGGTCCGGGCATCGACTACGTCCGCGGCCATTCCCGGACCATCCGGCGCTGGCTGAACTCGGGCCGCCGGTTCCGGGTGTGGACCGTGGATTCGGAAGACGACGTCGCGCTCTGCCAGGAGCTGGGGATCCACGAGATCACCACGAACCGGCCCGCGCAGGTCCTCGCCCAGCTGTCGGCCCGCACCCGGAGCCGCCGCTGAGCCGGCCCCCGCCCTGCCAGGGGAAATTACGCCTAGGCTGCGAGATCGCGGCGGCGCCAGCCGGAATAGCCCAGCGCTGCCAGGCCCGCCGCGGCCATGGTGAGGGCCACCAGCGCCGGCATGTCAGCGGCGCCCACCGGGAGCAGCGGGGAGTGCCGGAACGGGGAGAGGTCCATCAGCCACTCGGGGGCGTTCCACAGCACCCCGAATTCGCCCAGCGCGACGAGGGCCAGCAGGAGACCCCAGACCGCTCCGGCCAGCCGCGGCGCCCAGCCAAACACCGCCAGCGCCACGCTGGTCACGACCCAGGCGGCGGGGACCTGCGCGAGGGCGGCCACGGTGCTGCGGCCCACCACGGCGGGGTCGCTGACGGCGGCAGCGGCCCCGGCCCCGATCGATACCCCCGCCAGCAGCAGCAGCGAAGCGACCCCCGCCAGGGCAAAGACGAAGTGGCTGCTCGCCCAGCGGACCCGGGTGGCCGCCGTTCCCAGCACGGCTTCGGTGTGGCCCGCGGCCTCCTCGCTGCGCAGGTGGTTGGCGGAGGACACCCCATAGGCGGCCGCGAGCACCCCCATGATGCTGATCTCCGCGGCCAGGAAGGCGTCCGTCAGGGCCTGCTGGCCGCCCATCAGCTTGATCAGGTCCTGCGCGTTCGGCGAGGCCAGCAGCTCAGCTACGTTGCTGGCGAGGGTTCCGATCACGACGCCGAACACCACGAACGCCACCACCCAGGCCAGCAGCACCCGGTACTGCAGCCGCACGGCCAGGTCCCAGACGCCGGCGAGGGAGCCGGCCGCCGGGCCGGGGCGCTCAGGGCGGAGCCCGGCGCCAAGGTCGCGCCGGGCACGGAGCACAAACGCCGCCGGGACCAGCACGAGGCACAGGGCCGTGGGCAGTACCAGCACCCACCAGCGGTCCCCGGCGAACGCCCGGATCTGCTGGTTCCACCCGATGGGGGACAGCCAGGAGAGCACCGAGGGGCCCGGTTCGGCCAGGTCGCCGACAGCGCGTAGCGCATAGGTGACGGCCACGAAGCTGATGCTGAACCCGGTCGCGGCCCGGGAACTGGCGGTCAGCTGGGCCGCCAGTCCCGCCGCGGCGCTGAAAGCCATCCCCGTGGCAGCCCAGCCCAACCCGAAGGCGAGAGAGCCGACGGCCGGCAACCCGCCGGCCGCCAGCGCGGCCGCCGAAAGCAGGCCGAGGACCACATTGGCGCCGAGGCTGATGATGAGCGCGGCCGCCAGCGGGGCGTCACGGCCCAGCCGGCCGCCGCCGAGCAGTTCCAAGCGTCCGGTCTCCTCGTCGCTGCGGGTGTGCCGGATGGCGAGGATGACCATGAGGATGGCGAGGATGGCGGTCATAAATGCGGTGTATTTGATCAGCGAGAGCGCACCGATGGAGGCCGGATCGTAGATCCGCCCGAACAGGGCCACCATCGAGGCTGTCGCGTTCAGCACGGTGGAGGCCTCGACCCGGCTCGCCGTGTCCGGATACAGCTCGGCCCCGGCCAGCGCTGTCGAATAGGCGATCAGGGCAAAGCCGAGGATCCAGACCGGAAGCAGCCAGCGGTCCCGCCGCAGTCCGAGCCGAATCAGGACGCCCGTCCCGGCCAGGGTCTCAGGCATCGCCGGCCTGCCGTCCGCCCCGCCCCGGGGAGCCGGGCCCGCCGGGCGCGGTGCCGATGGCCGCGGCCGGAACCCCGGCGGCGATGTCGCCGTAGTGGCGCAGGAACAGGTCCTCCAGCGTCGGCGGCTGGCTGGTGAGGGACGTCAGTCCCGCCGTCATCAGCGCCTGCATCAGGTGGGTCAGCCCGGCAGGCTCGACCTGCGCGCTGACCCGGTGGTCCGTCACGACGACGTCGTGGACGCCGGGCAGGAGCTCGAGACCTGGGGGCACCGCGGCGACGTCGGCGGTGACCGAGGTGCGGGTGAGGTGCCGCAGCTGCTCCAGCGGGCCGGTTTCCACCACCTTGCCGGCGCGGATAATGCTGACCCGGTCCGAGAGCGCCTCGGCCTCGCTGAGGATGTGGCTGCTCAGCACCACGGTGCGCCCCTGCGCGCGCAGTTCCCGGACGCAGCCGCGGAACGCGTCCTCCATCAACGGGTCCAGGCCGCTCGTCGGCTCGTCCAGCAGGAACAGCTCGGCGTCCGTGGCCAGGGCAGCCACGAGGGCCACTTTCTGCCGGTTTCCCTTGGAGTAGGTGCGTGACTTCTTTGTGGGGTCCAGCTCGAACAGTTCCAGGAGCCGGCCGCGGCGCGCCCGGTCCTGGCCGCCCTGCAGCCGGCCGAGCAGGTCGATCACTTCGCCGCCGGTCAGGTTCGGCCAGAGGGCCACGTCCCCGGGGACATACGCCAGCCGCCGGTGCAGGGTCGCCACCTCGCGCCAGGGGTCCAGTCCCAGCACCCGGATGGACCCCGCGCTCGCCCTCAACAGCCCCAGCAGGAGCCGTAAGGTCGTGGACTTGCCGGATCCGTTGGGGCCGAGGAAGCCGTGCACCTCGCCGGCCGCCACCTCGAAATCCAGTCCGTCCAGGGCCGTTACGGCCCCGAAACGCTTTACGACGCCGGTCATTTCCACGACACTGCCCATAGTCACCAAGGTACGCCGGAGGGACGGACCGGCACCCCTGCGGAAAGTCCCGTCTTTTCGCGCGGCAGCCGCGGTTAGCGGGCGCCCCGGGGCTGTGATTGAGTTGTTCCATGCCTTCTCGCTGGTCCGGCCGGGACACCCAGATTCCCTCCACCGCGGCGATGGGCGGCCTGCTGGCCTCGGATGCCGCCGTCGGGCTCCTGATCCCGGCGACCCGCCGTCCGCGGAACCCGGTCCGCGGGTGAGGCTCCTGCAGTCCCCGGCCGTCCGGGTCGGGCTGTCCATCAGCATCGCAACCGGCCTTTATGGCGTGTCTTTCGGCGCGCTCTCCGTCACCTCCGGGCTCGACTTCTGGCAGACCATGGCTTTGAGCCTGCTGCTGTTCAGCGGCGGCTCGCAGTTCGCCTTCATCGGGGTGGTGGCCGGGGGCGGCTCCGGCGTCGCCGCGATGGGTGCGGCCACCCTGCTGGGCATGCGCAACGGGATCTACGGCATGCAGGTCAACGCCCTGCTGCGGCCGCGCGGCTTGCTGCGGTTCGCCGCCGCCCACGTCACCATCGACGAATCCACCGCCACCAGCACGGGACAGACCGACCCGCTTGAGCAGAAGCGCGGCTTCTGGACCGCGGGGCTGGGCATCTTCGTCCTCTGGAACCTGTTCACCGCCGTGGGCGCGCTGGCCGGAGCGTCGCTGGGGGATCCCAAGCAGTGGGGCCTGGACGGAGCCGCCGTCGCGGCGTTCCTGGGCCTGCTCTGGCCACGGCTCAAGGGCCGGGAACCGGTGGCGATCGCCGTCGTCTGCGCCCTGGCCACCGTGCTGGCCGTACCGTTTGTGCCCGCCGGGGTGCCGATCCTGGTCGCCGCGGTGGTGGCCGCAGCGATCGGCTGGTTCAGCCATGGCCGCAGTGACGAAGGCCTGGAACCGGACATGGACCCCTACGCCGAGCGCCCGCATCCGCACGGGCGTCCTTCCGGGGATGCCGCATGAGCCTGTGGATGTGGCTGCTGTTCTCCTGCCTGCTGGCCTACGCCTGGAAACTGCTGGGCTACCTCGTCCCGGCCAGCGTGCTGCGCGACCCCCGGATGTCCCGGGTCGCCGGGACCATGACCATCGGGCTGCTGGCATCCCTGACGATCGTGAACACCGTGGCGTCCGGCCAGACGCTGGCGCTGGACGCACGCCTGGGGGCACTGGCCGCGGCCGGCACCGCACTGCTGCTCCGGGCGCCGTTCCTGGTGGTCGTCCTCGCCGGGGCCGGCGCGGCAGCCGGACTCAGGCTGCTGGGCTGGGGCTAGCAGCTCCGCTACCTCCTGCCGTACCGCTCCGTAACGGTCTTTAGTCCCTACTTGCCGCTAAGGCCCCGTGGGAGCATTCGGATATGAGCGACAACGAGGATCCGGATACCCCTGCGCCCGGCAAGGGCCAGCATTCCAAACCGCATGAGCCATTCGTTCCGCCGGGTGCCGAGTCCACCCGGGAACTGCGGGAAATGGCCCGGCGCCGGCGGGAGGCTGAGGAGAAGCTGCAGCACCACCTGCAGGAGGCCAAAGAGAAGCCGGCGGAGGATTGATGCTCCGAGCCCGGCTCTCGGAGCGACTGCAGGACCTCCTGCTCGACAACGAGGCGCTGGAGGAATTCCTCCGGCAGTTGTCGGCCCTGGCCGCGGAGTTCGCCGCAGCCGAAACGGGCCGCCCGGTGCTGTGCTCGGTGCGGCTGGCCCGTTTCCGCCAGCCGACCGTCCTGGTCGGCAGCAGCCGGGAGGCGCTGGCGCTGGACAGTCTGCAAGACAGTGTGGCGGAAGGCCCGGGACTGGAGGCCCGGGAGACCGGGCTGGCGGTGCTGGTCCCGGACACCACGATGGATCCCCGGTGGAGGCGCTACCAGCGGGCCGCCGCCCAGCGCGGGAACCGCAGCATTCTCGCGGTAACGCTGCTGGCGGACCGGGACGCAACGGCCGTCCTGACCTTCTCCGCGACGGCCCCCGAGGCGTTCGACGACGGCGCCGTGGCAGCCTGCGGGGCGCTCGCCGTCCGCGCCGCCAAGGTGATGCGGCTGGCTGTCCGGTTGGACGCCGCCAAAGGCCTGAACCGCGACCTCATGCAGGCCATGCGGTCGCGGACCGTGATAAACCTGGCCACCGGAATCCTGATGGCGCAGAGCCGCTGCTCGCAGAACGAAGCGTTCGAGCTACTGGCCAAGGTCTCCAACACCAGGAACGTCAAGCTCCGGGTCGTTGCCGAGGAGATCCTCCGCAGGTTCGACGGCGGACCGGCCGGAACGGCGTTCAACGCCTAAGCTCTCACCTAAGCTCCTACCGCGGGGCGCCGAGGCCGGCGAGCCTGAGGATGAGCTGCAGCCCCTCGGGGGTTCCGGGCCAGTGCCGGCGCACCGCGTCCTCGCCCGCCCGCGCGATCACCGAGCGCAGCACGAGGGCCACAATGATCACGTCGTCCGCGTAGCCGATCACGGGCACGAAGTCCGGCACAAGGTCAATCGGCGAGAGCAGGTAGGCCAGGAGCAGGGCCAGCCGAATCCGCACCCCGGCGCCAAGGGTCCTGTCAGCGAGCAGCCGCCGCAGGAGCCGCAGCAGGTCCGGCAGCAGCCGCAACGCGTCCTTCATCGCGGCTGTTTCCGGGTGCCGGCGCGCATAACCCCACAGGAGGAGCAGCAGGACGGCGTAAACCAGCAGCACGCCGCCCACAGCGCCCGCCGCGGTTTCCCATGACACCGGTATTAGCCGAGGACAGAATCGAACGCCGTGCCCGGCAGCGGCGCCTGCGGCGGCAGCGGCCGGTTCGGGCGTTCCGTGCGGATGGCGTCCTCGACCAGGGCAACAGGACGGCGCCAGGCATCCGAACCGGCTTCCATGGTGTCCACGACACCGATCAGCATGGCCAGGAGGCGGATCAGGTCCGTCATCGAAATGTCGCTGCGCAGGGTTCCCTGGCCTTGCCCCCGGCCCAGGAGCGCGGCCACGGATTCGATCAGGTCGCCCGTGATGCCGGTGAGGAGTCCGCGCCGCCCGGCGACGGCTCCCAGCAGGTTGGCTTCTTCGCTGGCAACGCCCATCAGCGCGTCAATGACGCGGAAGAGCCCGTCCGCGGCGTCCGGCCCGGCGAGGGCCTCCTCGATGACCGGGTCGACGAGCAGGCCGAGCTGGCGGTGCAGGGCCGCGAGGACCAGTTCTTCCTTGTCGGCGAAGTTCCTGAAAAGCGTGGCCGGACCGACGCCGGCCGTCACGGCGATTGTCTGCAGCGGTACCTCGGGGCCGTGCTCCCGGAAGCACTGGCGGGCGGCGGTGATGATCTTGTCCACGTTCCGCGCGGCATCGGCGCGGAGCGGCCTGCGGTCTGCTACCCGGTTCATTTGCCTAGGGTAGCAACGCAGAGCCCGGGCGGGGAGGTTACTTCCGGGTATTGATATATGTGACGGGGCGGCCGCAGGCTCCGGGCCGGGCCCCCGCCCCGGAGCGGGGCATCTCCGGGCTCCGTTCGGGCCGTCACGGCTTTTGGGCACGTGAAAGACTGGTGCCATGTTGCTAGCATTCTCTGTCGCACCCTCAGGCCGTCCAGCACGCACGGCCGATGACCCGCCCGCCGGTTCCGCGGGCGGTTCCGCTGCCGTTCCGGTAGACGAGGCGTCAGTCCACGACGCCGTCGCCGAAGCGGTGCGGATCGTCCGGGAGTCCGGCCTGCCGAACCACACCGACTCGATGTTCACCACGATCGAGGGCGAGTGGGATGAAGTCTTCGACGTCGTGAAGCGGGCCACCGAGGCCGTGGGCCGCTACGGCAGCAGGGTCTCCCTCGTCATTAAGGCGGACATCCGGCCGGGCTTCACCGGCGAACTCACCGGAAAACTGGACCGCCTGGAACAGGCCCTCGGCGACTAGCCAGGCATTGCTGCGGGACATTCGGCGCTCGCAGGGAGCCAGCGCGGCTGGAAACGCTCGGCCCGGGCCGGATCCGGTCCGTCCGGAGCCTACCGCCGGGACGGGCCAGCTGGAAGACTGAGGGGCATGTTCGAGCATCAGCCCACCGCCCGCTGGGTCGCAGTCGAGGACTTCCTGTCCGAGCTGGTGGTCCGTCCGGATAGCGCCCTGAAGCGCGCCGTCATCACCGCGCTTGAGGCGGGCCTGCCGCCCATCGAAGTCGCCCCCAACGCCGGCAAATTGCTCAAACTGCTGGTCCAGCTCTCCGGCGCCCGCAGGGTCCTGGAGATCGGGACGCTGGCCGGGTTCAGCACCATTTGGATGGCCCAGGGGCTGCCCGACGGCGGCCGGCTGCTCACGTGCGAATACCTCCCCAAACACGCCGCGGTGGCCCGCGCCAACGTGGACGCCGCCGGGCTGGGCCAGCTCGTGGAGATCCGGGTCGGGGCTGCACTTCAGACGCTGCAGGCCCTCGCCGACGAGGGCGCCGAGCCCTTCGACTTCGTCTTCATCGACGCGGACAAGGAAAACAACCCGCGCTACCTCGACTGGGCCATCCGCCTCGGCCGGCCAGGCACCGCCGTCGTGATGGACAACGTGGTCTGGGAAGGCGCCGTGCTGGAACCCGCGATGGACGCCGTCAACGCCCCGGGCATTATCAGCGCCCTGCACATGCTGGGCGAAGACCCGCGGCTGGACGGCACTGTCATCCAGACGGTGGGCTCCAAAGGCTGGGACGGCTTCGCCCTGGCGCGGGTGCTGTAGCGGCGGCGGAACCGCGCACCGGCGCCGAAGCCACCGGAATTCCCAAAGTGCTAAGTGTGCTTAGATTTACTGAGCAGCCCGCATTTACTGAGCAGTAGCCCGGCCGACAGGCGTGGACGCCGGGAGCACCAGACGCACTTCGAAAGGGACCAGGCCACCGACATGAACCGGACTCCCGATTCCCCGCGGCCCGCCGCCGTGAGGATCAGTTCCGCGCCGGAGCAGCTGGCCGGCCTCACGCCCCTGCTGGAGGCGGCCCGGGCGGCCGCCGGCGACGTCCCGGCGCTGCTGGAACTGGCCAAAGCCGCGGCAGCAGCTGCCCCGCTGCCCGGCGGGGGCCGGACGGCCTACCTCTGGGAGATCCTGGCCTCCGTCACGGCCGTGGACGTCGCCGCCGGACGGGCCCTAGAACCCCACCTGGACGCCTCGGCGATCCTCGCCCAGGCCGCAGGCCAGCCGGCGCCGGACGGCGGGGACGGCCAGGACCGGGCCGGCGGTGACCCTGACGGAGCCTGGGGTGTGTTTGCCGCCGAAGCCCCCGGGCTGCGGCTGGAGGCGAAGCCGGCGGACGGCTGCTTCCTGCTGCACGGGGCCAAACCCTGGTGCTCCCTGGCCGCCCAGCTGGACCACGCCGTCGTGACCGCCCATCTGGAGGACGGCGGCCGGGCTGCCTTCGCCGTCGACCTCCACGCCCACGGCGTCAGCTTCGAGGATCCGCAGTGGACCAGCCGGGGACTCCGGGAAATCCCCAGCGGCACCGTGCACTTCGACGCCGTCCCGGCCGCACCGCTGGGCGATGCCGGCTGGTATTACCGCCGGCCCGGCTTCGCCTGGGGCGGCATGGGCGTGGCGGCCTGCTGGCTGGGCGGCGCCGTCGCGGTGGCCCGCGGCTTCACGGCGTCCCTGCTCAAAGCGGCCGACGGCGGCCGCGCCCCGGACCAGCTCGCGCTCGCCCACCTCGGCGAGATCGACCGCACACTCACCGCCCTGACCGGCTATCTCGCCCGGACCGCCGGGCGGATCGATGCCGGGGAACTCTCGGACACCGGCGCGTGGAGCGAGGCCCTGCGCGTCCGCGGTGCCGTCGCCACCGCCGTCGAACGCATCCAGACGCTGGTCAGCCAGAACCTCGGGCCCGGACCGCTCGCCTTTGACGACGCCTACGGAAAGCGCATGGCCGACCTCTCGCTCTACCTCCGCCAGCACCACGCCATGCGCGACGACGCCCAGCTTGGTGCCCTTACGCTCAAGGGGGACCACCCATGGTGACCTTCACCCATCAGGACGCCGGAACCGGCGAGGACGCCTGGGCGGCCAGCGGACTCGCCGCCCTCCCGGAGCTGCCGCTGGACGCCGGCGAGCTCGCCGGGCAGGCGTTCATCGTCCTGGCCGCGCACCCGGACGACGAATCCCTGGGCGCCGGCGGGCTGATGGCCCGGCTCCGGGGGCTCGGCGCGCGCGTCACGGTGCTGTTGTGCACGGCGGGGGAGGCCTCCCACCCGGACTCACCCACGGCGACGCCGGAACAGCTCGCGGCCGTGCGGCTCGAGGAATTCGGCGGCGCCCTCGCGCACCTGCTGGGAGACCCGGACTGGCGGTTCCTCGCCCTGCCGGACGGGAAGCTCGCCGGTCACCGGCCGGAGGTGCACGCGGCGCTGCAGCACGCCGTCGCCGACGCTGCCGCAGCGGGGCTGCCCGCGGAGCGCATCACCCTCGTGGCCCCGTACCGGCACGACGGCCACACCGACCACGAGGCGCTGGGCTCCGCCGCCGCCGATGCCGCCGGCGCCGGGGGCCACGGGCTGCTGGAATACCCCATCTGGTACTGGCTCTGGGCGGACGCCACGGACCACACCTGGCAGTCCTGGCTGCGCCTGCCGCTGGATCCCGCCGAACGGCAGGCCAAGGCGGCCGCGATGGCCGCCCACACCTCGCAGGTCCGTCCCCTGTCCGGCCAGCCTGGGGACGAGGTGCTCCTCCCGCCGGCGTTCCTGGCGCATTTTGAGCGTCCGTTCGAGACGTTCGCGTGGCAGCGTCCGGCCGGCAGCGGTGGCCCCTACGCCGCCGCCGACGCGGAAGGCGTCTTCGATGCCGTCCACACCGGAACCGACGACCCCTGGCAGTACACCACCAGCTGGTACGAACACCGCAAACGCACCCTCACCCTCGCGGCCCTGCCCGGCCTGAACTACGCGGCAGGGCTTGAAATCGGCTGCTCGATCGGGACGCTCAGCGTGGAACTTGCGCAGCGCTGCGCCAGCTTCACCGCCGTCGACGCGAGCAGCGCCGCGCTGGCCCACGCCTCCCGGCGCCTGGCGCACCTGCCCGCGGCCCGGACCCGCCACCTCACCGTCCCGCAGGACTGGCCGGACGGCCGTTTCGACCTGATCGTGGTCTCCGAGGTCGGCTACTACCTCGCTCCCGGCGAGCTGGCCGAGCTGTTTGCACGGGTCGAGGCTGCCCTGCTCCCCGGCGGCACCCTGGCCCTGTGCCACTGGCGCCACCCGATCTCCGGCTGGGAGCTCGACGGCGACTCCGTCCACGCCGCCGCCCGCCGCCGCCTCGGCTGGCCCGACGCCGGACTCTACCGGGAACGCGACTTCATCCTCGAGGTCCTGATCGCACCCGGGCCCGGCGCGGAACCGCGGACGGCAGCGGTCCCCGTGCCGGGCCAGGAAGGCTAGTCGGCATGGCAGCCCATGCCCTGCCGCTGCCCCGCGGCCACAGCATCGACCGGATCGCCGTCGTGGTGCCCGCCCACAATGAGGACGAGCACCTTGGGGCGGCCCTGCTGGCGGTGCAGCGCGCCGCCGACGCCCTGCACCGGGTCCGGCCCGACGTGGACGTCCGGGTGACCGTGGTGCTGGACAGCTGCACCGACGGCTCCGCGGGCATCGCCGCCCGGTACGCCGCGGCGGACCGCCGCTTCAGCGCCGTAGAAGTAGCTTTCCGCAACGCCGGAGCCAGCCGGGGGGCCGGTGTCCGGGCCGCCGGGATCGGCACAGCCCGGCGCCGGGCGCCCGGCAAGCGGTGGACGCCGCCGCCGTGGGCTGGCCGGACCTGGCTTGCCAATACGGACGCGGACTCGCGGGTGCCGGAATGCTGGCTCGTCCGGCAGCTGGAGTTCGCCGACGCGGGAGCCGACGCCGTGCTCGGCTCGGTGGAGCCGGACCCGGCCGGGATGGACCCGGAGCTGCTCCGGCGCTGGCTGGAACGCCATCCCTTCGAGGAGGACCACCCGCACATCTACGGGGCCAACTTCGGTGTCAGGGCCTCGGCCTACCTGGCCGCCGGGGGCTTCCCGAAGCTCTCCACGCACGAGGACCGGATCCTGGTGCAGAGCCTGCGCAGCCGCGCCTTCACCGTGACGGCGACGGACAGCATGCGCGTGCTGACCTCGGGCCGGGTCCACGCCCGGGCGCCGCACGGCTTCGGCGCCTACCTCCGGACGCTGGGCCGGCACCGGCCGCCGGCGGTTGGCTGAGGCGGACCGGACCCGGGCCGTGCCGTCATCGCGGTCCTGAATCACGTTGACATAGTCAGGGGGTGCGCACGGCCCGGAAGGGTCATGCGCACCCCCTGAGGGAACCGGGAGCCGGCTCCGTGGTGTCAGTCGAGGGTGTCAGTCGCGGCGGTCTTCGCGGCGGTCACCGCGGTCGTCCCTCCGGTCCTCGCGGCGGTCGCCGCGACGGTTAATCCCGTGGGCGACGACAATGGCCCCGCCGACGGCGGCGGCGGTCCTGCGCCTGCGTCGTGCTGCCAGTGGCATGTCAGGCTCCTTCCTTCATTCCTTCGGGCGATTGGGCTTCGGCCTCGGCGTCGGCCTGGAAGGCGGCGATGACTGCCTGGGTCGGGATCCGGCCGCTGGCCACGAGCTGGCCGCCGGCCTTGCGGACGGCCGCGCCGAACGGGGCCGCCCACTGGTTCTCCCAGACGAGCACCGCGGCGGAGTGGCCGGGCTCGATCGTCTCGGCCAGGTCCATGACGTCCTGCTCGGAGAGCACCATGGCCAGGTCGGCCTCGGCCATGCGCACCTCGCCGAGTTCGCTCGCGTCGAGGTCGGAGATCTCCGCCGTCTCGAGCGTGCCGTCTGCGGTCTTCCTCAGGAACACCATGTCGAGCACCCTGATGAGGTCACGCTGGACCAGGTCCTCCAGGAACGGCGCGATCTGGCCTTTACCGAAGTCGGGCCCGGGGAACTCCACGACGAGCCAGTCCACCGGCCCCAGTTCATCCAATGTCTCAGCCATGCTGATGACCTCCGCTTCTGATTGGGTTCTGGCGATCCGACGGACCGCCGCAGTCTTATCCTGTGCCCCCGGTGCGGCGTGGCGCCTCATCCGTGCCGGGTGACCTCACGGCACCGGACGCAGGAGTGGCGTGTCCCAAATCTTGCGGTTGGCGGCGCTGCAGGGACGGCGTTGTCCCGGGCCGCCAGTGGCCGATGTGGTGTTGTGGACCTGGGCGTGGGCGGTGTCTGTATGCTGTGCACATGACGGCCCCACAGCTATATGTCAGTTTCCCCGGCACGGCGCGTGAAGCACTCGGCTTTTACGCAGGCGTTTTCGGCGGAGAGCTTTCCTTATACACCTACGAGGACTTCAGCCGCAGCGACGGCCCCCCGGACGCCATCGCTCACGGAGTGCTCGACGGCGTGGTCGCCATGGCGGGATCGGATACTGCAGCAGGCCAGAAAAGTGTCCGGCTCGAAGGTGTCATGCTCTCCCTGCTGGGGACCGCCGAACCGTCAGTTCTCCATGAGTGGTTCGACAAACTCGCTGTCGGCGGTCGGGTTGTGGACCCTCTCGCTTCGAAACCCTGGGGCGCTTCGGACGGGCAAGTCATAGACCGGCACGGACTTCACTGGCTCATCGGATACGAACCCGCGCCCTGAGCGCCGCACAGCTGCCGATCCATGCCGGATCACCTGTCGCCCCTGCGGCGCAGGGCAGGTGTCCGGCGTCCCGCCGTGACCTTTGGCCCTAACGGGCCGCACCTCCGCGGCGCACTCTCAGTCCATGAGCTACCTGACCCGGGCCGGTCTGCGGTGTTGCGCCTAAGCGGCCCCGGCCGTTCGTGACCCCGGAGGCTCCCTCCGGGGGCCCACGTGCCGGGGCGTTGCCGGGCATTTCCGGCCTGAGCTCCGCCGAGGCGGCCCAGCGGCTCACCCAATTCGGGGCGAACAAGCTGCCGGAGGCCGGCACTGTCCCCGGCTGGCGGCGGCTGCTTGCCGAGATGACCCACTTCTTCGCCATCCTGCTGTGGTGCGCCTCTGTGCTGGCCTATCTGGCGGGCATGCCGCAGCTGGCCATCGCGATCGTCGTCGTGATCCTGGTCAATGGAATCTTCGCCTACATTCAGCAGGAGCGCGCCCAGCATGCCGCTGCCAGGCTCCGCGAGCTGCTCCCGGCGATGGTCTGGGTCCGCCGGGACAACCGCCTGATCAAGGTCCACACCACGGAGCTGGTGCCGGACGACGCCGTCGTGCTGGTGGCCGGCGACCGGGTCCCGGCGGATCTGAGCCTGGTGCTGGCTGAAGGCTGCTCGGTGGACGAGTCGATGCTCACCGGTGAAAGCGAGGCGCTCGCCAAAGTCCCCGGCGACACCGTCTTTGGCGGGACCTTCCTGGTCAACGGCCGGGCCGAAGGTGTGGTCGCGGGAACGGGCGGGAAGACCCGGCTCGCCGAAATCGCGGCTCTGACGGGCAAGGTGGAGGCGCCGCCGAGCCCGCTGGCGCGGGAACTGCAGCGCATCGTCCGCATCACCGCCGCGATGGCCCTGGGCATCGGTGCGCTGTTCTTCGTGCTCTCCCTGCTGGTCGGCATCTCCTGGCGGGACGCCTTTCTGTTTGCCATCGGCGTGATGGTGGCGCTGGTGCCCGAGGGCCTGCTGCCCACGGTGACGCTGTCCCTGGCCGTCGGGGCGCAGCGGATGGCGCAGCGAAACGCTCTGGTCCGCAACCTCGAAGCGGTGGAAACCCTCGGCTCCACCACCTTCATCTGCACGGACAAGACCGGCACGCTGACCCAGAACCGGATGAACGCCGTCGAGGTCTGGACCCCGGCGGGGGTGCTCAGTATCATCGGCGCGGGGTACGGGCCGGAGGCTGAGGTCACGGGGGCGGGAACCGGGGAGGCGCAGCACCTCAGCACCGCCGCACTGGCCGCGTCCGAGGGCCGTGCGGCGCTCCATGAGGGCAAGTGGATTGCCGAGGGCGACCCGATGGAGGCCGCCATCGCCGCGCTGGCCGCCCGGCTTGAACGTCTCGGGCCGGATCCCGGGTCGGCTCCCGGGTCGGGTCCCGCGGAACCGGCGGTGTCGCACCGCTTCGCCTTCGATCCCCGGCGGTTGCGGGAGTCCGCGATCGTCGGCACCACGCTGTACGTCAAAGGCGCCCCGGAATCCGTGATTCCGCTGTGCGTACACGGCGGCGGCGACGCCGGCGAGGCCGCAGGCGCCGCCCGGGCGCGGGAGATCGTTGACCGGATGGCCTCCCACGGGCTGCGGGTGCTGGCCGTGGCCGAACGGACCCTGCCCGGCCAGCCCGGCGCCGGCCTCAAACTGGAGGAAGTGGAAAGCAACCTGACGCTGCTGGGGCTGATCGGCCTGCACGACCCGCCCCGGGCCGAGGTCCGCGTGGCACTCGAGGCGGCCCGCGAGGCTGGCATCAAAGTGGCCATGGTGACCGGCGACCACGCCTTCACTGCGGCCGCCATCGCCCGGGAAACCGGACTGATCGGATCACCCGAGCTGGTGCTGGAGGGCCACAACCTGCCCGAGGACGACGCCGTCCTGGCCGCGCTGCTGGACCGCGACGGCGTGGTGGTCAGCCGGGTCACCCCGGAACAGAAACTCCGGGTGGCCCGCCTGCTGCAGCACCGCGGCCACGTCGTGGCGATGACCGGCGACGGCGTCAACGACGGCCCGGCCCTGCAACAGGCGGACATCGGTGTGGCCATGGGGCTCAGCGGAACCGACGTGGCCCGCGATGCGGCAGACCTCGTCCTCCTGGATGACGACTTCGCCACCATCATCGCCGCGGTGGAGCAGGGCCGCGCCACGTACGCGAACATCCGGCGCTTCCTGACCTACCACCTGACGGACAACGTCGCCGAGCTCACGCCCTTCGTGATCTGGGCGCTCTCCGGGGGGCGGTTCCCGCTGGCGCTAAGCGTGCTGCAGATCCTCGCCCTCGATATCGGCACCGACCTGCTCCCCGCACTGGCGCTGGGCAGCGAGGCCCCGAGTAAGGGAACACTGAAACGCCCGCCCGAGCGCAGGCACCTGATGGACCGGGCACTGATGTTCCGGGTGTTCGGGCTGCTGGGCCCGGTCGAGGCGCTCTTCGAAATGACGGCGTACACGGCGGTCCTGCTCGGCGCCGGATGGACCCTGGGGGCGGAACTGCCGGCGTCGGACGTGCTGATGGCCGCCTCCGGCGCCGCGTTCACCACCGTGGTCCTGGCCCAGCTCGCCAACGCCTTCGCCTGCCGCAGCGCCTCGGTGCCGCCCTGGCGGCTCGGCTGGTTCACCAACCGGCTGCTGGTTTGGGCCGTGCTGGCAGAACTGGGGCTGCTGGCGGTGTTCCTGTTCCTCGGGCCGCTGGCCGCCCTGCTGGGCCACGCGCCGCCGTCGCCCGGCGGCCTGGCCGTGGCGCTCGCCGCCATTCCCGGGGTGCTGCTCGCGGACTGGCTCTACAAGATCGCCCGCAACCGCCGGGCCGGGAAGGCCGCACCGGATACCAAGGTCCAAAGACTCTGACACCGGACGGTCCGCCGCCACAGGATGGGTCCATGACTGACTCCCCGGTGCTGTGGTTTGACGAGATCGGCATGGGCGATGTCCCGCAGGTGGGCGGCAAGAACGCCTCCCTCGGCGAACTCATCCAGTCCCTCAAAGCCAAGGGCGTGCGGGTGCCGGACGGCTTCGCCACCACCGCCGACGCCTACCGCCGGTTCCTCGAGGCCAACGGGATCGAGGGCGCGATGCGCTCGCGGATCTCGTCCTACCGCTCCGGCGACACCTCCCTGCGCGCCACCGGGGAAGCCATCCGGGAACTGTTCCTGGACAGTGAGTTCCCGGCGGACATCAGCGAATCCATCCGCTCCCACTACCGCGAACTGGGCGAGCGAGCCGGTCGGGACCGGCTCTCGGTCGCGGTCCGCAGCAGCGCCACCGCCGAGGACCTGCCCGACGCTAGCTTCGCCGGGCAGCAGGAGACGTTCCTGAACATCGCCGGGGAACGCGAACTCCTGGACGCCTGCCGCCGGTGCTACGCCTCGCTCTTCACCGACCGGGCCATCAGCTACCGCGAGGTCAAGGGCTTCGACCACCTCGACGTCGCGCTCTCAATCGGGGTGCAGCGGATGGTGCGCTCCGACGTCGGCGCCTCCGGCGTGATGTTCTCCATCGACACGGATTCCGGCTTCCCCCGCGTGGCCGTGGTCAGCGCCGCCTGGGGCCTCGGCGAAACCGTGGTCCAGGGCACCATCAACCCGGACAAATACCTTGTGTTCAAACCGCTCCTGGCTGAGCCGGAGTTCGCGCCAATCATCGAAAAGACCCTCGGCTCCAAGGCCCGGAAAATGGTCTACAGCCGCGGCGGCCACGCGCGCACCAAAATGGTCGACACCTCGGACGCCGAACGCCGCGCCTTCGTCCTGGCCGACGCCGAAATCCTCGCCCTCGCGCGCTGGGCCGTGAGTGTGGAGGAGCACTACGCCCGGCCGATGGACATGGAATGGGCCCGGGACGGCGTCACCGGGGAGCTGTTCATGGTCCAGGCCCGGCCCGAGACGGTCCAGTCGCAGAAGACCGGCTCCCGGTTCACCCTCCACCACCTGCTGGAAACCGGCACCGTGCTGGCCCGCGGAGCCGCGATCGGCGATTCCATCGCGCAGGGCACCGCGTGCGTGATCAGGAGCGCGGCGGACATCGAAAACTTCCGTGACGGCGCCATCCTCGTCACCGAGATGACCGACCCGGACTGGGTTCCGATCATGAAACGGGCGGCCGGCATCGTGACCGACCACGGCGGCCCCACCAGCCACGCGGCGATCGTGAGCCGTGAACTCGGGGTCCCCGCCGTCGTCGGCACCGGCAACGCCACCACCGTCCTGGCGGAGGGCCTCGCCGTGACGATCTCCTGCGCCGAGGGCGATGAGGGCCGCGTCTACCGGGGCAGCCTGGCGTTCAACACCGAGGACGTGGACCTCGGGGAGCTGCCGGAGACGCGCACCAAGGTCATGGTCAACATCGCCAGCCCCGCGGCCGCGTTCCAGTGGTGGCGGCTGCCGGCCGACGGCGTCGGGCTGGCCCGGATGGAATTCATCATCAGCGCCCTGATCCGGGTCCACCCGATGGCACTGGTCCATCCCGAGCGGGTCACCGACCCCGGCGACGCCGAGCAGATCCGCGCCCTGACCGGCAGTTACGCGGACCCGAAGGACTACTTCGTGGACGCCCTGGCCCTCGGCATCGCCAAGATCGCCGCGCCCTACCATCCCCGGCCGGTGATCGTCCGGCTCAGCGATTTCAAGACCAACGAATACGCGCACCTGATCGGCGGGTCGGCCTTCGAGGAACCGGAGGAGAACCCCATGCTGGGCTTCCGCGGCGCCTCCCGCTACTACGACGAGCGTTACCGCGAGGGGTTCGCCCTCGAGTGCGCGGCCCTCAAACGGGTCCGGGAGCAGCTCGGGTTCGGGAACATCATCGTGATGATCCCGTTCTGCCGGACCCCGCAGGAAGCGGACCGGGTGCTGGCCGTGATGGCGGAGAACGGCCTGGTCCGGGGCGGGAACGGCCTGCAGGTCTACATGATGTGCGAGATCCCGTCCAACGTGGTCCTCGCCGAAAAGTTCGCCACCCGGTTCGACGGCTTCTCGATCGGCTCCAATGACCTCACCCAGCTGGTCCTGGGCGTGGACCGGGATTCGGCGCAGCTGGCCTCACTCTTCGATGAGCGGGACGAGGCCGTCATGGCGATGATCAGCGAGGCCATCCGCAAGGCCCACGCCGCCGGGATCAAGATCGGCATCTGCGGCCAGGGTCCCAGCAACCACCCCGAGTTCGCGGCGTTCCTGGTCAGCGAGGGCATCGATTCGATCTCACTAAACCCGGACAGCTACCTCAGGACCGTTCCGCGGATCGCGGCTGCCGAGAAGCAGGCAGCGGCCCG
This sequence comes from Arthrobacter sp. AL12, assembly GCF_029960645.1. Classification (GTDB taxonomy): domain Bacteria; phylum Actinomycetota; class Actinomycetes; order Actinomycetales; family Micrococcaceae; genus Arthrobacter. The sequence continues at coordinate 271,687 of NZ_JASBQY010000001.1, read as the reverse complement.
GTAGCGCCGGCTTTCTGCCCCGGAGGCTTCGCTCCGGTTGCCTTCCTGCCGGGGCTGAGGGCGCGCAGCGCATTGAGGATCGTGGCCAGGTCCACGAGTTCCTGGGACAGGGCGCCGGCGATCGCCGGGATGTACCCGGCTGCCGCCGCAACCATCAGGGCCACGCTCAGCGCGATCCCGATCCAGATGCTCTGCAGCGCCACCTTCACGGTGCGCTGCCCGATCCGCACGGCGGAGGCCGCCTTGGACAGGTCATCGAGGATGATCACGACGTCGGCGGACTCGCCGGCCGCCGTCGAGCCGCGGGCACCCATCGCGATCCCAACGTCGGCGACGGCCAGGACGGGGGCGTCGTTGACGCCGTCGCCGACCATCATGACCGGGCGGAGCGGCAGGGCCCGGACTGCCTCTACCTTGTCCGGCGGCAGGCACTCGGCCCGGACATCGGTGAGCCCGGCCTCGGCCGCGATGTGCTCGGCGGTGGCGAGCGCATCGCCGGTCAGCATGACCGTCCGGGTGACGCCGAGTTCCCTGAGCTCGGCCAGGGTGCGGCGGGTTTCCTGGCGGATCGGGTCGCTCATCACCAGGGACCCGGCGAATTCCCCGGCCACACCCACGTAGATGGCGAGTTCGCCGCTGGCGAGCTCGGTCTCCACGACGCCGGGGGCCGCTTCGGCCACGAAGTTGGGCTTGCCGACCACCACGTCGCGGCCGTCGAAGCGGGCCCGGACGCCGTGCGTGGCGAATTCGGTGGCCTCCGTGGCGGACTCGAACACGAGCCCGCGGGTGCGCGCGGCGTCCATCACCGAGGCGGCCAGCACATGGGAGGAATACTGTTCGGCGGACGCCGCCAGCCCCAGGACCTCATCCTCGGTGAAAGACCCCGCGGCCCGGACCCCGACCAGGGACGGGCGTCCATAGGTCAGGGTCCCTGTCTTGTCGAAGGCGACCGTCCTGATCCGGCTCAGTTGTTCCAGAACACCGGCGTATTTGACGATGATGCCGCCGCGCGCGGCGCGGCTCATGCCGCCCAGGAAGGCGACCGGCGCGGCGATCAGCAGCGGGCACGGGGTGGCCACCACCAGCACCTCGGCGAAACGGGCCGGGCTGCCGCTGACGATCCAGCCGATCGCGCCAAGGGCGTAGGCCAGGGCGGTGAAAGGCACGGCATACCGGTCCGCGAGCCGCACCATGGGAGCCTTGCTGTCCGCGGCTTCCTTAACCAGGGCCACGATGCGGCTGTACTGCGAATCCTCCATCCGGGCCGTGACCTGCATCCGGACCGCGGCTTCGCCGTTGAGGGAGCCGCTCATCAGCCCGTCGCCGGCAACCCGCTCCACCGGCAGGCTTTCCCCGGTGAGCGAGGACTCGTCGAAGCTGCCGGATTCGGAGAGCAGGATGCCGTCCAGCGGCACCACCTCACCTGGCCGCACCAGCAGGATGTCACCGACCTCGACCTCTGTGGCGGCGACATCCTCCTGTTGGCCGTTGGTGTGGGTGCCGTCGGCGGAGCTGCCGTCTGTTGGGGTTCCGGCTGTGTTGGTGCCGGTGCTGGTGCCGGCTGAGTGGGTGCCGTCGGTGTTGGTTCCGGCTGCGGAGGTGCTGCCGCCGCGTTCCCGGTGGGCCGTCTGCGGGACGCGCTCCAGCAGGGAGGTCAGTTCCTTCTTGGCCCGGCCGGCGGCATAGTCCTCCAGGGCGGTCCCGCCGGCCATCATGAGGACAATGATCATGGAGGCGATGAACTCGCCGACGAGCACCGTGCTGGCGATCGCGGTGACGGCCAGGATGTCGATGCCCCACTGGCCGCCGATCAGCCGGCGGACCATGCCGACGGCCAGGTAGGCCGCCACGGCCAGGGCGTAGATGCTGGCTGAGATCTGCGCAATCAGCGGCTGCCCGGACAGGAGCAGTATGAGCACCGCGAGCAGGGCAGTTATGGTGCCCGCCACCAGCGGATACCGGAGCAACAGTTTCACGGATATCCTGCCTTCGCTTTCGCGTTAATTTCCCGCGTCTTCCACTATTTGCATCCTACTGCGGACCCCTTCCGTGGAGGTCTGTGCGGGCACAGGTTACGAAGCGCCGGCGGGCGGTCCCTCACGGGCATGAGACGCTGGAGCGGGGCGGGGGAGGATCCGTCTCGACCGAACCGGCCCATTGATTGGGGCCCGGTGGCGGCGTCAGCAGGACAGTAACAGTGGGACAGTATCAGGGGGAATGGCGTGCGAAGCAGTTCCGACACCGTTGAGACCAAGACAGCCCTGGTGGTGGGTGCCAGCGGGATTGCCGGGTCCGCCCTGGTCGACCGGCTCGCGGACGGGGGCTGGGACGTCGTGGCACTCTCCCGCCGCCCGATCCGGCGCAGTGATGTCCGCCATGTGAGTGCGGACCTGAACTCGGTGGAGAGCCTGCGGGAAGCCCTGGCCGGCGAAGAGGCGAGCCACGTGTTCTACACCGCTTGGTCACGGATGAACACGGAACAGGAAAACATCGAGACCAATGCGACCATGCTGCGGAACCTGCTGGCAAGCCTCAGCGGCCATCCGGTGAAGCATGTGGCCCTCATGACCGGGCTGAAGCACTATCTGGGTCCGTTTGAAGCGTATGCGGCGGGGGAGATGCCGGACACTCCCTTCCGCGAGAGTGAGCCGAGGCTGCCGACACCCAACTTCTACTACGCCCAGGAAGACGAGTTGTGGGCCGCCGCCGGGAAGCACGGCTTTGGCTGGTCCGTGCACCGGGCGCATACGGTGATCGGGCATGCGATCGGCAATGCCATGAACATGGGTCTCACCCTCGCCGTCCAGGCATCCATCTGCCGGGAGCTCGGGCAGCCGTTCATTTTCCCGGGCTCCGAGACGCAGTGGAACAGCCTCACGGACATGACGGACAGCGGGCTGCTGGCCGACCACTTGATCTGGGCGGCCACCGCCGACGGGGTGGGCGATGAGGCCTACAACATCGTCAACGGCGACAGCTTCCGCTGGCGGCGCATGTGGCCTGCGCTCGCCGCCTATTTCGGGGTCGAACCCGTCGGGTACGCCGGCCACCCCCGCCCGCTGGAACAACAGATGCTCGGCAGGGAGGGCCTCTGGGCAGACATTGCCGCCCGCCACGGGCTCGCCGAACCCGACCTCGCACGGCTCGCCTCCTGGTGGCATACGGACGGTGATCTGGGCCGGAACCTCGAGGTCGTCACCGATATGAGCAAGAGCCGCCTGGCCGGCTTCACCGGGTACCGCCGCACGGAGGACTCCTTCACCCGCCTGTTCGACCGCCTCCGGGCCGACCGCCTGATTCCGGCAGCCGCCTCCGCCCCCGCCTGACAACCTAACTACGCGGGTCAGATCGAGCCCATCCGTCGGTCAACATAGGCGCAGGGTGACCCCGCGTTGCTTGAGGTATGTGGGGTACGGGGCCTTTCAGCCCTAGTTCCGCTGTGGCCGGTGGTGCCACCGTGAAGCATGTGGTCGTTCCTGTCCGACCGGCGCCGGTGGCTGGTGGCCGTGGCAGCGGTGCTTCTGCTGTCCGCCGCCGTGGTGCTGGCCGCCGCCCTGACGACGGTCCCGCTGTCGGCTGGCCCGTCCCCGTCCGAGCCGTCACCGTCGCCCACGGCGCCGCTGTCCCCGTCGATCCCGGTCACGGCTGTCCCCGAGGCCAGCGCGACGCCGGGACCGTTGTCTTCGGACGCTCCGGTCCCCACCCCCAGCGATACGGCTCCCGCTGGGCCCGCGCCGCTGCCCACTATCCCGGCCCCGCCCGCCCCGCCCGTACCCCCGCCGGCGCCTGAACCGCCGGCCCCGTCACCGCCCGCCCCGGCGGCACCGTTTCCCGCGGCGCTCGCCGGCCGCGACCTTGAGGTGATTCCGGGCGCCGGGGCTGTGGTGGCGCTGACGTTCGACGCCGGCGCCAACTCGGCCGGGCTGCCCGGCATCCTGCAGACCCTTGCCGCCACCGGGGTGCGCGGCACCTTCTTCCTCACCGGAAACTGGGCCGCCGCGAACCCGGCGGGAGTCGCGGCGATCGTGGCGGGCGGCCACCGGCTGGGCAACCATTCGATGACCCATCCGGGCTTCACCGGGCTCCCCGACGCCGCGATCGGGGACCAGCTCTCCGGAGCCGAGCAGGCCATCCGGGCCGGCGGTGGGGACCCGCGGCCGCTGTTCCGGTTCCCGTTCGGCGAACGCGACGCCCGCACCATCGCCAGGGTCAACGCCTACGGCTACCTGCCCGTCCGCTGGACCGTGGACACACTGGGCTGGAAGGGCAGCAGCGGGGGAATTACGGCGCAGATTGTGGCGGACCGGGTGCTGGCCGGGCTCCGGCCCGGGGAGATCGTGCTGATGCACATCGGTTCAAACCCCAACGACGGGACCACCCTCGATGCCGACGCCCTGCCGGGGATGATCGAGCGGATCCGCGCGGCCGGCTACGGCTTCACCACCCTCGATGCGCTGCTGGCATGACGGAGTCGCCCACCCTCGCTGCCGCACTGGCGCCCGTCGACGCTGTGATTTTTGACCTCGACGGGGTGGTCACGGACACGGCGGAGCTCCGCGCGGCGGCGTGGAAGCAGCTCTTCGACGACGTCCTCCAGGACCCGAGGCTGCCCGCGGGGACGCGCCGGAACCCGTTCAGCACCGAGGACTACCTCGACCTGGTGGCGGGCCGGACCTGGGAGGACGCTGTCAGCACCTTTTTGCACGCCCGCGGCGTTGCCATCCGGACGGCTCACCCCTGGATGGCCCCGGGGAATGGACCGCCTTCGGCGTCGCGGCACGCCACAACGAACTCTTCGACAAACTGCTCAGCACCAGCCCGGTCCGGGCCTTCCCCGGCACCGCGGACCTGCTCGGCAGGCTCAAGGCAGGCCGGATCCCCGTGGTGCTAGCCACCTCCGCCAGGAACGCCGGCGCGCTGCTGGCCTCCGCGGGGCTTGGGGATGTCTTCGACCATGTCATCGACGGGCAGACGGCCCTGGACCGCGATGTCGCCGGAAAACCGGCCCCGGCGCTGCCGCTGGAGGCGGTTCGCCGGCTGGAGATCCCACCGGCCCGGGCGATGGTGATCGAGGAATCCGTCACCGGGGTGGAGGCCTGCCGGCGCGGCGGCTTCGGTCTGGTGGTCGGCATCGACCGGGACGGGCGCCGGGATCGGCTGGAAGCGGCGGGCGCCGACGTCGTCGTCGAGGACGTCAGCCAGCTGGACATCGGCCTCGTCATCACGCACCCGTGGCTGCTGGTCTATGAGGGCTTCGACCCGGCGCACGAGGGCCACCGCGAGGCCCTCACCACTGTGGGCAACGGCTACCTGGCCACCCGGGGAGCCGCACCGGAGCACCGGGCCGGGGCCGTGCACTATCCCGGAAGCTATCTCGCCGGGGTCTACAACAGCCTGCACAGTGTGGTCCTGGATCAGGAATCCGACGACGAGCACATGGTTAACATCCCCGACTGGCTGCCCCTGGATCTCCGGATCGGCGACGGCGGCTGGTGGTCCGCGGGCGGGCTCTCGCTGCGCAGCGAGCGGCGCACCCTGGACCTGAAGCGGGCGGTGCTGAGCCGGGAGGCGCTCCTGGAGGACGACGCCGGCCGGCAGCTGAGGCTGCTGCAGCGCCGCCTCGTGTCCATGGCCAGGCCGAACCTCGCCGCGCTGGAAACCGTCATTACGCCGGTCGGCTGGAGCGGGGGGATCAGCATCCGCAGCGGCTGCGACACGGACGTGACCAACTCCAATGTCCCCGAGGACGCGTCGCTGTCCAGCCGGCATCTGGGGTCCGTCACGGCGGCCGCCTCCGTGGACGGCCCGGGCATCGCCTGCCTCACAGTGGAAGCCCGGACCGTCACCAGCGGGATCGGGATCGCCCTGGCGCTCCGGACCGCAGTGTCCGGGGCCGACGGGCCGGCCGGGTCCGGGATTCCCGAACAGCTGGGCGGGCTGCATACGCACCGCTTCGAGCTTTCCGTGAATGCGGGGGAGCCGCTGACCGTGCTGAAGACGGTGGCCGTGGCGTCCTCCCGCGACCACGCCATCGCCTCGCCGCTGACGGCCGCCCGGGCCGCCCTGGCCCGCGCCCCGGGCGGTTTCGCTGCCCTGCTGGCCGAGCACGAGGCCGCCTGGGAGATCCTGCTCGAGCCGTTCATCATTGAGCTCGATGCGAGCTCCCAGGCGCAGCTCATCCTGAACCTGCACGTTTTCCACCTGCTGCAGACGCTCACCACCCACACCGCCGAACTCGACGCCGGTGTCCCGGCCCGCGGACTGCACGGCGAGGGCTACCGGGGGCACATTTTCTGGGATGAACTCTTCGTCCTGCCGGTGCTGAACTCGCGGCTGCCCTCCCTCGCGCGGGAGCTGGTGGACTACCGGTGGCGGCGGCTCGGCGCCGCCCGGGACGCGGCGCGGGCGGCGGGGCTGAAGGGGGCGCTGTTCCCGTGGCAGAGCGGCAGCGACGGCACGGAACAGACGCCGAAACTGCTGTTCAACCGGCGGTCCGGGCACTGGATGCCGGACTACTCCCGGCTCCAGCGCCATGTCGGCCTAGCCGTCGCCTACAACGCCTGGCAGTACTTCGAGGCGACCCAGGACCGTGGCTGGCTGACCGAGCACGGGGCGGAAATCATCGTCGACGTCGCCCGGCTGTTCGCGTCGATGGCGGAGTTCGACCCGGCGGACGACCGCTTCCACCTCCGGGGCGTCATGGGCCCGGATGAGTACCACACCGGGAATCCGGGCGACCCGGGCGGCGGACTGAACGACAACGCGTACACCAACGTCATGGCGGCCTGGGTGTTCGACCAGGCCGTCTGGATCATGCATTCGGTCCGGGGTTTCGATATGCAGGAACTGCGCGCCCGGCTGCTGGTCACCGCCGCCGAGATCGAGGCGTGGGAACACCTCAGCCGGCGCATGTTCGTCCCGTTCCACGGCGACGGCATCATCAGCCAGTTCGACGGATACGCTGCGCTGCGGGAACTGGACTGGGAGCACTACCGCCGCAGCTACGGGCTCATCGAGCGGCTGGACCTGATCCTGGAGGCGGAAGGGGACAGCACCAACCACTACCGGCTGGCCAAACAGGCCGACGTGCTGATGCTGCTGTACGTCCTGGGTGAGGATCAACTCATCCGGTTCCTGGCCCGGATGGGCTACGCCGTCACCTCCGCGCAGATGGCCGCCACGGTGGACTTCTACCTGGCAAGGACGGCGCACGGATCCACGCTCAGCCGGGTGGCCCACGCCTCGGTGCTGGCGCAGCGGGACCCCGAGCGGGCATGGGCGGTGTTCCGCGAGGCCCTGGACGCGGACCTGGACGACACCCAGGGCGGAACCACCAGCTCCGGCATCCATCTGGGTGCCATGGCCGGGACGATCGACGTCGTCCAGCGCAGCTTCGCCGGGTTGCGGATCACCCGCGACGCCCTTGACTTCGCGCCCCGGCTGCCCGTCGAGCTCAGCCGCCTGGATTTCCAGGTCCGCTACCGGGACCAGCTGCTCGCCGTCCAGCTGGAACGCGACAGGCTGACGGTGTCGGCGGCCCCTGGGGACGCCGCCCCGGTGCTGGTCCGCGTGGGAACCCAGCGGGTGCTCCTCAAGGCCGGGCAGGAACACGAATTCCTGCGCAAGGACCGCTGAACCGGCAGGCGCGCCCGGCCAGCTACGGGTCATCCATCCGGAGCACCGCCGCGCCCGTGACCCGGTCCTCCGACAGGTCCAACAGGGCCTTGTCCGCAGCCGAGAACGGGTAGGGCACCGTGGTGGGGCGCAGCGGGATCTCCGCCGCGACGCGGAAGAACTCCTCGCCGTCGGCCCGGGTGTTGGCCGTGACGCTGCGCAGCTGGCGTTCCTGGAACAGCTCCGCGGCGTAGTGCAGCGGCGGAATGTCGCTCAGGTGGATGCCTGCGACGGCGAGCGTGCCGCCCCGGTCCAGGGCACGCAGGGCCACCGGAACCAGGCCGCCGGCCGGGGCGAAGAGGATGGCGGAATCCAGCGGATCCGGCGGCTGCTCGTCGGCGCCGCCGGCAAAGGTCGCACCCAGCTCGAGGGCGAGCGCGCGTGCTTCCTCGGACCGTGTCATCACGTATACGCGGGCGCCCTGGAAGAGGGCGATCTGGGCCGCCAGGTGCGCGGAGCCGCCGAAGCCGTAGATCCCCAGCCGTCCGCCGATGGGCAGGTCGGCGCGGCAGAGGGCGCGGTAGCCAATGATTCCCGCGCACAGCAGGGGTGCGGCCTCCTCGTCCGAGAACCTTGGCGGGAGCCGGTAGGCGAAGTTTTCGGCCACAGTGATGAGTTCGGCGTAGCCGCCGTCGCGGTCCCAGCCGGTAAACACGGGGGAGAGGCAGAGGTTCTCAGCGCCGCGCAGGCAAAAGCGGCACGTGCCGCAGGTCCTGCCGAGCCAGGCCACGCCCACGCGTTCCCCGCGGGAGAAGCGCGTGGCGCGGGCCCCGCACGTGAGGACTTCGCCGACGACTTCGTGTCCCGGAATGACGCCGGGGCGCCGCGGCGTGAGGTCGCCCTCGGCCAGGTGCAGGTCGGTGCGGCAGACTCCGCACACCCGGACCCGCAGCAGCACCTCCCCGGGGCCCGGTCGGGGGTCGGGGCACTCGTCCGCAACCAGCGGGCCGCTGCTCATCGGCCCGGGCTGTCCTACCCGCCACGCTCGCACGGGCGTCCTCCTCTGCTAGAACCTCCAGCTCCCCTCTGAAGGCGGTGGTCCGGTGGAGCGGGGTCAGCGCGTAATCAGGACATTGCAGCGCGCTTTGTTCAGGATCCTGGTAACGGTGTTGCCCGGGGCGCCCTCGCGGTTGTGGGTGCCAATGACCAGCACCTCGGCGTCACCGGCGGCGGCCAGCAGTTCCTTGGACGCCGTGTGCCCTTCCCGCAGGACCCCGGATACCGACAGCTCCGGGGCGAGTTTGCGGACCTCCTCAAGAGTGTGATCCAGGAGTTCCTGGCCGCGCAGCGGGCCGTGCCGTCCGTGCCCGTCCCGGGCTCCGCCGGACTGGTCGATGTGGACGATCTGGAGGGTGCTGCCCAGCATTCCCGCCAGCCGGGCGGCCCCGGCCAGCGCCGCGGAACTCCGGTCGGTCCCGTCGATGCCAACGACGATGGGGCCGGCGGCCTGGCCGGGGCTGCGCGGCCGGCGGATGACCATCAAAGGGCAGGGGGAGGAGCCGGCCAGGTCGAGACAGACTGATCCGGCAACGTGCCCCAGCACGCCGCCGATTCCGCGGCTGCTGACCACCAGGAGCCGGGCATTGCGGGCGGCGTCGCGCAGCACGGCGGCCGGGAGCCCGGCTTCCATGAAACCCTCGACGCCGGAATCGGGTTCCGCGGCGCCCGGTGCTGCGGCGGTTGCCTCACGGGGGCCGGATGCCGGGGCGGTGGTTGCGGCCGGGCCCGGGGCCGACGGGCCGGGCGCGGCGGCGACGGCGGCGCGGGCCAGCTCCAGACCTTCCGCCAGAACCACCTCGGCCGCGTGCCGCAGCCCGCTGCCTTCAACGCCCTTGACCGGTCCGAGCTTCCTGGTAAAGACCGGCCAGATCCAGGCATGTACCACGCGGATCCGGTACCCTCCGGCGGCCGCGTACTCCGCGGCCCACCGGACGGCCGCCTGCGCCGGCTCGGACCCGTCGTAGCCCACTGCCACGGTGGTTCGTCCGTCCCCTGCGGCGGGTGCCGTCATGCGTCCTCCCGGTCAGCCACGTCCACCCCCCGGGCGGCACTTTGCCCCCCAGTAGAACGCGGGGTCACGGAAAGGGCTAGGGGCTTTGGTCCCGCGGGGTGCGGGGATCCTGGTCCCGGGCGGACCGGGAATCCGCCGTTGCCCCGGCCGCGACCCCGGTGGCCGTGCCGCCGCTCCGTTCACGCAGTTCGCGGCCGCGTTGGATGTCCTCCTCTTCACGGGCCTGCAGCTTGTCGCTCTGCTTGGTGTCCCGGGGCGGCAACTGGATGGTTTCTTCGGCTTCGATCCCGGCCTGGAGCTGGCGGCCGCGTTCCATTTCGGCATCGAATTCGGCTCCGAACAGCAGCGACATGTTGAGGATCCAGAGCCAGAGCAGCGAAATGATGACGCCGCCGATCGTGCCGTAGGTCTCGTTGTAGCTGCTGAAGTTGGCGACGTAGAAGCCGAAGGCCAGGGAGGCCAGCAGGAAGATCACCAGGGCGATCAAGGACCCGAGGCTCATCCAGCGGAACTTGGGCTGCTTCACGTTCGGCGTGGCGTAGTAGAGGATCGCGATCGCGGCCACGACCAGGAGCACGATGAGGGGCCATTTGATGATGTTCCAGGCGGTCAGGACCGCCCCGCCCAGGCCCAGAGCGTTGCCGACGGACTCCGCGACCGGGCCGGAAAGTACCAGCATGGCGGCCAGCAGCACAACGATCAGCACGGTGACGATCGTGACGGCGAGCATGGTGCCCCGGAGCTTGACGAAGGGCCGGCCTTCATCGATTTCGTAGATCCGGTTCATGGCACGGCCGAACGCCCCGACGTAGCCGGAAGCGGACCACAGGGCGGTGAGGATACCGAGCACCAGCGTGAGTCCGGCGGCGGAGTTACTGCTGAGCTGCTGGACCGGTTCGCGGATGGCCTCCACCGTGTCGGCCGGGGCGAAGCCCTGGACGATCTCCAGCAGGGCCCCGGTGGTTTTCTCGGGCTGTCCAAAGATGCCCAGCAGGGACACCAGGGCCAGCAACGCCGGGAAAATGGAGAGCACCGAGTAGTAGGTCAGGGCGGCGGCGAGGTCGGGGCACTGGTCCTTGGTGAATTCGCGCAACGTTTTCTTGGCGACGTATTTCCACGAGGGCTTGGAGACGTCGGTGGGGCTGTCGGGTTTGCGTGCGTCGTCCGGTGCGGGCGCGGTGCGGGCCTTGGCGGTGCTGCTCTCCGGCGTTTCGGCGTCGGCCGGGGTCTCTGCCGCGGCGGGGTTCTTGGACATGGGAGTTCTTCCTTCAGGATGTTAAGTGCGTCAGCCGGCCGCCCGGCGCGCGAGCGCAGGGCGGCCGGCCGGGTGCCAGCGGGATCAGGCCTGCTTGACGTTGTCCTTGGCCTCGGCGGTGCGGTCCTTGACGTCGGCGACGGCGCCCTGGCCTTCGGCTTTGACGTGCTCGGTCGCTTCAGCGGCGGTGGTCTTGACGTTGTCCATCGCGGCCTGGGCGGGTTCCTTGAGCCCCTCGGCCACGTGCTTCGCGGCCTCGGTGAGTTCCGTGGTGAGCGGTTCCGCCGCGGTCTTCAGCGCGTCCGCGGCTTCGCGTTCCTTCTGGCTGGCCGGGATCAGGGAGGAGACCAACAGGCCGGCCCCGAAGGCGATCAGGCCTGCCGCCAGCGGGTTGCCCTGGGTCTTGGTCTTGACCTGCGTGGGGGCGTCCCCGATTGCTGCGCCGGCGTCGCTGAGGTGTGCCCCGCCGCTTCCGGTGGCGGAGTGGACATTGCCGGCGGTGTGGTCGGCTGCTCCCATGACTTTCTCCTTCACTCCAAAGACGGCGTCTTTGACGTTTTCTTTAACTTTGTCCGTCTGGCGCTGGACGATGTGGGACGGGGTGACCTTGTCCGCTACGGCATCGACATTCGTGCCCAGCCGCGCGCGGGTTGCTTCAATATCTGCTCGGATGACATCCGGGTTCTCACTCATCGTGTTTCCTCGCTGTATTTAGGTGGTGGGCTTGAGCGTGGGCGGGATTTCCTGAAGCGTCTCGGCGGTCTGGGGCATGCCCTTGATCGCGTTGAGTTCCTTGCGGCCCCTGGCTGCCAGGATGGCGGTGACGACTCCCCAAATGAGGGCGACGACGACGCCGGACCAGCCCAGCCCCATGACGGTCCCGAGCGCCCACCAGAGCGCCAGGGACAGGAACAGGAGGACGAAGTGCCCGGCGACGCCGGCGCCGGCCAGCATCCCGGCGCCCTTGCCGGCCCGGGTCGCTGACTGCTTGGCCTCGACCTTCGCCAGCTCGACTTCCTGCCGCATCAGGGTGGACATGTCCCGCGTAACCTCGCCCAGCAGATCGCCCAGGGACGTCGTGTCAGCCTTGGCGGCCGCGCCGGTGTGGGGCATTTCGCTGGTCATCGACGGCCGCCGTCAAAGGGATCATCACGGAACGGATCCTGCCGGGCCGGGTCCGTCACGACAGGTTCGGAGGCCCAGCGGTCCTGCCGGCTGCCGTTGCCGAGCGGATCGGCGTCGAGCGGATTCGGCGGGTAGGTCTCCACGAAGCCCGCCGACGTGGTGCCCTCGGCCGGCAGCTGCACGGGCGGCGGCGGAACCGCCATGCCGGTGTCCGGGACCCTGGTGACGGGGGTCGTGGCCGTGGCGGGGGCCGCTTCCGGCGCTCCGGCGCTCAGGCTGCGGCTGAGCCGCCCGGCCAGGACGCCGGCGCCGGCCGCGAGCAGCAGGAACGTGCCGGGGCGCTGGCGGGCGAAGGACTTCACCTCGGTCAGCAGCGAGCCCGGGTCCCGGCCATCGAGCCAGCCGGCGACGGCGGAAGACCGCTCGGCCGCCTGGCGCACGAGGTCGGTGGCGACACCGGGCTGCTCGGAGGCCGAGGCCATGGTCTGCAGTTCGGTGGAAATGGAGCGCAGGCCCTCGGCGACCTTCTGCTGCTGCACGCCGGCCTGGTCGGTGAGGTCGGACTTGGCCTGGTACATAAGATCCCGCGCGTTCGTCTTCACTTCGGCCGCGACATTGACGGCTTCGGTTTTGGCCGTCTCGGCCACGGTCTGGGCGGAATCCGCGGCCTGGCGCTTCACCTCGGCTGCCTCGTCGCGGGCGGCGTCCGTCTTGGAGGCACCGTTCTCGGTGGAGGTGCCGTGGGCGCTGCCGTCCGGCGTCGGCGGAAAAGTGGTTGCCGGCCGCATGGGAGTCTGCTGGGTGGCCGTGGGAGTGCGGTAGTTACCGTCCTGGGGCCATTGGTTCTCTGTCATCTTCGCTCTCTTTTCAAGGTCAGCTGCTGATCACAACCAGCAATAACTGGAGAGATAATAGTAAGCATGATTACTAAAGAATAGTAAGTACCCTTTGCTTAATTCTTCCGTTGATCTCTTAGCGGGGGGACGTTCAGGCGCCTTTCCCCGCGGTCTTCATCGGTAGGCAGATCTGGGCGGATGTGCGACGCCGGGCCGCCCTAACCTGCCCGCGCGGAGCAACGACGCCGACGCAGGCGCAGACGAACGAGGCCGCCGCGAACCGCGCCGACGCGGGCGCCGCTCGAGCCGGCCCGGCCCCGGGCTTCCGCTGCGGGTGAAGCCTGCCCCTGCCGGTGAACTAGGCTTGAAACATGAGCAAAACGGTGCACGGCTGATGGCCAATCGGGGCAGGGCTGCTGGCCGGGGCAACACCGAAAAGACCGCCGGGGTGGTGGAGTTCCCGAAGGGCAGCCGCCCCGAGGGACCCTTGGAGGGCATCTATTACATCGATACCGGCGACTGCGAACTGATCGCCGACCAGGACAACTCCAACGGCTGGCTGCTGCGGATCAACGGGGTGATGAGTTCGCACATCGACCTGGCTGATCCGTTGTTCCTCGACTTCGAATACATGCGCTGGATCTCGGCCCTGGTGGAATCGCGCTGGCCGCGGGACTCCCGGGCGAAGCTGCGCGCCCTTCACCTGGGTGGCGGGGCATGCTCCCTGGCGCGCTACTTCCACGCCGCCTACCCGGAGGCACGCCAGGTGGTGGTGGAACTCGACGGCAAGCTGGCCGAATATGTCCGGGGCTGGTTCGACCTGCCGAAGGCGCCGCTGATGCGCCTGCGGGTGGGGGAGGCCCGCGAGGTCACCGAAAGCCTCACGCCGCAGACCCGGGACCTGATTATCCGCGATGTGTTTGCCGGCTCGCTGACGCCGCGGCCGCTCACCACGCGGGAGTTCAACGAGCACGCCAAGCGAGTCCTGGCCCCCGGCGGGATCTATCTGGTGAACTCCGGAGACGCGCCGGACCTGAGAAACGCGCGCGAGGACGCCGCGACCATAGCGGACACCTTCAAGCACACCGTGATCATCGCGGACCCCGCCATGCTCAAGGGCAGGCGCTACGGGAACATGATCATGGCAGGCAGCGACCTGCCGTTCGACGGCGACCCGGGACTGGCCCGCCGGCTGCTCGGCGGCGCCGTGCCCGCCCACATCTGGAACGACGCCAAGGTCCGGGCCTTCGCCGCCGGTGCCCCGGTCCGCCGCGACCCGGAAACGGTGGTGGAGCCGGCGCCGCCGGCTGCTCCGTAACGGCCCTTTAGCGCCCCGAAAACGGCGGCTACGGAGCAGTCGCTGCGTACCCTCCGCGCCCCAAGAGCGCCTTGCGGTGGGCCTTCGTCTGTTCACGCAGCGCCTGCACCACCGCGGCGACGGCCGGTCGGCGCATGGAATCTGGCCGCAGCACCATCCAGTACGGCAGCAGCTCGGCGAACTGCTCCGGCAGCAGCCGGACCAGGTCCGGATGCAGGTCCGCCGCGAAGCAGGGCAGGAAGCCGATCCCGGCGCCGGCGCGGGTAGCCTCCACATGGACGAAGACGTTGGTGGAGCTCAGGCCGTCCCGCATGGTGGGCACGAGGCGCCGCGGGGCATCCAGATCGTCCACCTGAAGCATGGAATCCACGAAGTAGACCAGCGAATGGGTGGTGAGTTCCTCGATCGTCGTGGGGGTGCCGTACTCGGCCAGGTAATCGCGGGAGGCGTACATGCCGAGCATGTACTCGCCGAGCCGGGCGGCCTCCGCCCGGTGCACCTGCGGTTCGCCCACCACGACCTCGATGTCCAGCCCGGAACGCTGCTGGAGCGCCCGCCGCGTCACCGTGATGATCTCGACGCTGAGACCGGGGTGGTCGCGGCGCAGCCTGGCCACCGCGGGGGCCGCGATGTAGGCGCTGAAGCCGTCCGTCGCGGTCATCCGGACGACGCCGGTGATCGGGTCCGGTACCCGGCCGGGCTGTTCGAGGGTCCGGATCGCCGCTTCCACCCGTTCGGCCACCAGTACGGCTTCGGCGCCCAGTTCCGTAAGCTCCCAGCCGCCGGAGGCACGGGAAAGCACCCGGCCGCCCAGGGCCTTCTCCAGCGAGGCGATCCGGCGCGACACGGTGGTGTGGTTCAGCCCCAGGGACTGCGCCGCCGTCGTGAACTTCGCGGAGCGCGAGACGGCCAGAAGAACAAGCAGATCATCCGGGTTCGCATTCATATCTGCAATTCTGCACACTAGCGGTGCTGGTTTGACCATTGAATCGCACACTTTCTGCGGCAATACTCAGTACGGCTGCTCGGCGCTGTGCATCGCACCTCCTCTGGGCTGTTGACGACCGCAACCTTGAGGAGTGCAGGACATGGAGAGCAGCTTGAACGGGCGAAAGGCCCTGGTGACCGGCGGAGCCGGCGGAATCGGCGCTGCGAGCGTCCGCGCCCTGGCGGCGCGCGGTGCCAAGGTGGTGATCGCGGATATGGACGAGGCTGCGGCCACGGCCCTCGCCGACGAGGTCGGCGGCACCTCCTGGGTGGTCAACCTGCTCGACGTCGAGGCGCTGCAGTCCGTCAGCCTGGACTGCGACATCCTCGTCAACAACGCCGGCATCCAGCGCATCAGCCCGATCGAGGACTTCGACCCGGCGGACTTCCGCCGCCTCATCACTCTCATGCTGGAAGCGCCGTTCCTGCTCATCCGGGCCGCGCTGCCGCACATGTACGCCAACAACTTCGGCCGGATCATCAACCTGTCCTCCGTGCACGGGCTCCGCGCCTCGCCGTTCAAGAGTGCCTATGTCTCGGCGAAGCACGGCTTGGAAGGCCTGAGCAAGGTCACTGCGCTGGAGGGCGGCGCGCACGGCGTCACCTCCAACTGCATCAACCCCGGCTATGTCCGGACGCCGCTGGTCGAGTCGCAGATCGCCGACCAGGCCAAGGTGCACGGGATCCCGGAGTCCGAGGTGCTCACGAAGATCATGCTGACCGAGGCCGCCGTGAAGCGTCTCGTCGAGCCGGAGGAAGTCGCCTCCCTCGTGGCCTGGCTGGCCTCGGACGACGCCGGCATGGTCACCGGCGCGAGCTACACGATGGACGGCGGCTGGTCCGCCCGGTAGCGGGCTGGCGGTCAGCACACACAGCAACGCGGGGTCAGATCGCGCCCATTCCGGGCCCCGGGATGGGCGGTAGGTGACCCCGAGTTGTTCCTGGTGGCTGGTCCGCCTGGTGGCGGGCCGGCGATCAGTCAGTCTTCTTGTCGTCCTTCTTATTGTCACCTTGGGCTGGCTCTTCGTCTTTCTTGTCGTCACCCGGGGCTGGGGCCGGGGTCGCGGGCTCGGTGGCGCGGCGGATGTAGTCGTTGACGGCCTCCTCGGGAACCCGGAACGACCGGCCCACGCGCACGGCCGCGATGGCGTGTGACTTCACCAGCCGGTAGACCGTCATTTTGGACACCCGCATGGCCGCAGCGACCTCCGCGATTGTCAGGAAGTGGGAGGAAAAATTCGCTGAGCTCATATCTTCTGGACCGTCCACTAGTCGGGGTACCGGAGTTGCCGGTAGTCGTAGAAGGTGACGTCCCCCGCAGCACTGCCGGCTGTCCGGAGACCCACATAGGGGGCATCGATCACGGCCACAGTGCCGAGGTGCCGGCCGTTGAACGGATCGTCGCCAATCAGCACCTGTCCCATCCGGAACGGAATGCGCGTTGCCCTGGCGCGGCTCACGGTTCCCCACAGGAAATTAGCCACCCGGCTTCGGTGGTGTTGTGCTCGTTGGTCTTGTGCCTGCGGAGATGCTGGGGACTCCATCGGAACCACTCCTTCGAAAGCGCGCCACTCGGACTATCGGCGGCATCCGGCCCAGCTTTGGGGAGGGCCCCCGGCCCGCGTCCCCGGCCGGTTCGTCCCGCCGTGAAGCTACTGTAGCCCTCAGTCCCATTCGTCACACGAGTAACTTCTCGCTCTATCAGACCGCGTACCACTTGGGACGCAGCGCCGACTACTTGCCGGGCTGCGGTTCCACCGCGTTCCCGGCCAGGGCAAGGGTTCCGCCCAGTCCGATCATCATCGCCCCGCCGGTGGTGCCCAGCGCGGCGATCCGCCGTGGCGAACTGGCGAACCAGCGGCGGGCCGTACCGGCGACCAGCGCCCAGCCGCTGTCCGAAACCAGGGCGATCGCGAGGAACAGCGCCCCCAGCGTCGCCAGCTGCAGGGGGATGGCACCGGCCGAGTAGTCCACAAACTGGGGCAGCACGGCAACGAAGAAGACAACCGACTTGGGGTTGGTGACACCGACGATGAATCCCTCCCGGAGGATCCGCAGAGTCGACGCCGGACGTGAGGGCTCCGCCGCCGTCGGGCCTCTGCCGCGGTGCCGGATGGCCTGGATGCCGAGGTAGATGAGGTACGCCGCGCCGGCGAACTTGACCACGCTGAAAAGCAGCACGGACTGGGCCAGCACCACACCCACACCCAGGGCCACCGCGGCGATCTGCAGCAGTTCCCCGACGGCGTTGCCCAGCACGCTCAGGAGCCCGCCCCGGCGGCCCAGCGCCAGTGTCCGTCCGATCACGAACAGCACGCTGGGTCCAGGCACGGCGATCAACAGGAGGGCGGCGAGGGCAAAGGCCAGCAGGTTGGTGGCGGGGACCATGACTGATTTTAGCCCCGCGGCCCCCGCCCGTGGCGGGCCGTGCCCTACCGGAGGGGCTGCCGGCCGTGGTAGAACCGATCCGGGTCGCGAATACCTTCGTTTCCTGCACTTGAGCAGGGCCGTCACGCGCCCGCGCGCTCAGGGTGCCGCCGGGCGCTGCGTTCCAGCACCCCCGACCGTGAAGAAGAGGCGCCATGAAAGCCATCGTCCAGGACGTGTACGGCTCTGCGGATGTGCTGGTGCTGCGCGACGTTGAGACCCCGGCGCCGGGCGGCGACGATGTGCTGATCCGGGTCCGCGCCGCCGGCGTCGAACAGGGCGTCTGGCACCTCATGACCGGACTGCCGTTCCTGACCCGGGCCTTCTTTGGTTTCAAGGCGCCAAAGAACCCGATCCGGGGCAGGGAAGTCGCGGGCCGGGTCGAAGCGGTGGGGCAGAATGTCGTCGGATTCCGTCCGGGGGATGAGGTCTTCGGGACCGCAGAGGGAACCTTCGCTGAATTCGTCTGCGCCAAGGAGGGCAAGATTGCCCTGAAGCCGGTGAATGCCAGCTTCGAGCGGGCAGCGATCGTGCCCGTTTCGGCCACCACGGCGCTGCAGGGCCTGCGCGACAGCGGGCAACTCCGGCCGGGGCAGGACGTCCTGATCATTGGCGCCGGCGGCGGGGTGGGCTCCTTTGCCGTCCAGCTCGCCAAGGTGCTCGGAGCGCAGGTCACCGGCGTATGCAGCACTGCGAAGCTGGACCTCGTCCGCTCGATCGGCGCCGACCACGTCATTGACTACCAGCACGACGACTTCGCGGACGGCGCGCGGCAGTTCGACCTCATCCTCGACACGGCCGGCAACCGCCCGCTGTCAGTCCTCCGCCGGGCGCTGAAACCCCGGGGAACCCTCGTGATTGTCGGCGGCGAAGGCGGCGGCCGCTGGACCGGAGGATTTGAACGCTCCCTCCGGGCAGCCCTGATCTCGCCCTTCGTCGGGCAGAAACTGACGGGCGTGATGGCAACCGAGCGCCAGGAGGACCTCCGCTACCTCGCCCAACTCATCGACGCCGGCGCCGTCACCCCCGTCATCGACAAGAGCTATCCGCTCGCCGACGCAGCGGGAGCAATCCGGCACATGCGCGACGGCCACGCCCGCGGCAAGGTGGTCATCACGGTCTGAGGAGGCCCCGCTCAGGGCTGCTGCAAGGTGAGCACGATGATCGCCGCGTTGATCCCGAGCCCGATCAGCCACCAGCGGTTGAAGGTCAGGAGGAGGAGTGCAGCCGAGACCGCGGCGCCCGCAACCGTGACCGGACTCCACCAGGGCGCGCCGCCGATCAGCCCCAGGCCGCCCAGTGCGAGGACGACGGCGGCCGCGATGGCCAGTGCGGAGGCCAGCTGCCGGACGTTGCCGGCAAACGGCGAATGCCCGACGTCGAACGGTGCCTTCCCGTCCGGCTTCGGCAGCCAGATGGCCAGATGGACCAGGCCGTGCGCGATCAGGAACAGACCCGCAATCCAGCGCATGGCGGACCTCCTGTTTCCCGGCTGAAGCATCCATGGAAGCACCGCCGCCGGGGTGCGGCAAGGGGCGCAGGCCCCTCCCGCCGTGGCCCGGTTCGTCAGCGCCGCGGCTGGACATCCCCATTTTTGTCCGGGATTCCAGACTCCGAGGTCGCGGGGGACTGTCCGGGGGCCGGGTCCGGGGCGCATGCTTAAGTACGGGATACCGGACACCGCACGATTGAAGAGGATCCATGCCAGCCACCAACACCACGCCGCCTGCCGACGAGGCGGCACCCCGCGCCGCCTCGGCCAAGGTGACTTCCAAAGTTCCGGCGGCGGAAAACACCCTGCGCATTCTCAAACTGCTGGCCTCCAAGCGGGGGCCGATGGCGGCGTCGAACATTGCCACCGCGCTGGGGCTGCCGCGCTCCAGCGTCTACCACCTGTTGGGTGTCATGGAGGCCAACGGCTTTGTGCTGCACCTGCACGAGGAGCAGCGCTACGGGCTGGGGATAAGTGCCTTTGAGCTCAGTTCGGCGTATTCGCGGCAGGAGCCGCTCTCCCGCCTGGGCCGGCCGCTGCTCGCCTCGCTGGTGGACGTGATCGGTGAAAGCGCCCACCTCGCCGTCCTGCACGGCCGGGATGTGCTCTACATCGTCGAGGAGCGGGCCAAGAACCGCCCCTCGCTGGTGACCGACGTCGGGGTGCGGCTGCCGAGCCACCTGACCGCGAGCGGGCGCGCCATCCTCGCCGCGCTGCCCAAGTCGCAGGTCCGGGCGCTGTACCCCAACGCGGCCGCCTTCACCGCCCGGCACGAGACGGATTCGCCGATCATGAAGTACTCGGCGCTCTCCTCGCATCTGGACCAGGTCCGGCAGCGCGGCTACGCCACCGAACACGGGGAGGTCACGCCCGGCTTCGGCTCGATCGCGGCCGCCGTCACGGACCATGTGGGCTGGCCGACCGCCGCCGTCGCCGTGACTTTCCTCGAGGACAAACTCCCGCCCGAGGAGTGGCCTGCCCTGGCCGCCCGGGTGCGGAAAGCCGCGGACGATCTCTCCCTCCGGATCCACGGCCGCCCGCAGCCCGGCTGACCGGCCCGCCCCTGCCGATGCGCTATCACTTTTGGCTCCCATGCGGGCATTTTGGGGCCCAAAAGTGATAGCGCAACACGAAGAGGGGGAGGCGGCGGGCGGGTCTGGAATCCCGGACAGCACCCCCTCGTGGGCCCTGTTTCCGCGGCCGCGGACAGGCTTTAGTTGTTACAGGACCTCATTTCCTGAACCACCAAGACACAAAGGAGCCCCTCATGGCACCCGCCGATTTCACCACCGGTGCCCGCCCGGTCAGAGCCGCCCGCGGCACCGAGCTCACCGCCAAGAGCTGGCAGACCGAAGCCCCGCTGCGCATGCTCATGAACAACCTGGACCCCGAGGTCGCCGAACGCCCCGATGACCTGGTGGTCTACGGCGGCACCGGCCGGGCCGTCCGGTCCTGGGCCGCGTTCGACGCGATCACCCGCACCCTGGAAACCATGGAAAAGGACGAGACCCTGCTGGTCCAGTCCGGCAAGCCGGTCGGGGTCTTCCGCACCCACGAATGGGCGCCGCGGGTGCTGCTGGCCAACTCCAACCTCGTCGGCGACTGGGCGAACTGGCCCGAATTCCGCCGGCTCGAGGCCGAGGGGCTGATGATGTACGGCCAGATGACCGCCGGATCCTGGATCTACATCGGCACCCAGGGCATCCTGCAGGGCACCTTTGAAACCTTCGCCGCGATCGCCCGCAAACTCACCGGAGACGAAAACGGCACCCTCGCCGGGACCCTGACCCTCACCGGCGGCTGCGGCGGGATGGGCGGCGCGCAGCCGCTCGCCGTCACCCTGAACGAGGGCGCCTGCCTGATCGTCGACGTCGACGAAAGCCACCTGCGCCGCCGCCTCGGCAAGCGCTACCTCGACGAGGTGGAGACCGACCTCGACGCCGCGATCGCCAAGGTGCTGGCGGCCAAGGAAGAGCGCCGCGGCTGGTCCGTCGGCTACGTCGGCAACGCCGCGGAGGTCTTCCCGGAGATCCTGCGCCGCCACCATGCCGGGGAGCTCACCGTGGACATCGTCACGGACCAGACTTCCGCGCACGACCCGCTGAGCTACCTGCCCGAGGGCATCACGGTCGGGGAATGGCACCGCGAGGCCGCGGCCGACCCGGAGGGCTTCACCAAAAGGGCCCAGGCCTCCATGGCCAAGCACGTCCAGGCCATGGTCGAATTCCAGGACGCCGGCGCCGAGGTGTTCGATTACGGCAATTCAATCCGCGACGAGGCCCGCAAGGGCGGCTACAACCGGGCCTTCGAGTTCCCCGGCTTCGTCCCGGCCTACATCCGGCCGCTGTTCTGCGAGGGCATGGGCCCGTTCCGCTGGGTCGCGCTCTCCGGTGACCCGGAGGACATAGCGGTCACGGACAGGGCCATCAAGGAACTCTTCCCGGAGAACAAGCACCTGCACCGCTGGATCGACGCCGCCGCCGAGCGCGTCGAGTTCGAGGGCCTCCCGGCCCGCATCTGCTGGCTCGGCTACGGCGACCGCGCCAAGGCGGGACTGCTGTTCAACCAGCTGGTCAAGGAGGGCAAGGTCAAGGCGCCCATCGTGATCGGCCGCGACCACCTCGACTCCGGCTCCGTCGCATCCCCGTACCGCGAAACCGAAGCCATGGCTGACGGCTCGGATGCCGTGGCCGACTGGCCGCTGCTCAACGCACTGCTCAACACCGCCTCCGGCGCCACCTGGGTCTCCATCCACCACGGCGGCGGCGTCGGCATCGGCCGCTCCATCCACGCCGGCCAGGTTTCGGTCGCGGACGGCACCGACCTCGCCGCGCAGAAGCTCGAGCGCCTGCTCACCAACGACCCCGGCATGGGCGTCATTCGCCACGTCGACGCCGGTTACGACCGCGCCGTCGAAGTCGCCGCCGAACGCGGCGTCCGCATCCCCATGTCAGAATCCCGCTAACCCAGTCCCCAACCCACATCGACTGCTCCGCAACTGCCGTTATGAGCTCCCAAAAGGGCCGTTGCGGAGCAATCGATGAGAAATAAGTAGGAACATCCCATGACTGTCACCACCCACGAACCGCTCACCGTCACCCTCGGCTCCAGCGGCGTCACCGCCGAGGACGTCGTCGCCGTCGCCCGCCACGACGCGAAGGTGACGATCGCCCAGGACGCCCTCGACGCCGTCGCCAAGGTCCGCGCCCACATCGACGGCCTGGCCCACAGCGAGGTCCCCGCCTACGGCATCTCCACCGGCTTCGGGGCGCTGGCCAACCGGCACATTCCCGCAGAGCTGCGCACCCAGCTGCAGAAGTCGCTGATCCGCAGCCACGCCGCCGGCATGGGCCCGGCCGTGGAACGCGAGGTGGTCCGCGGCATCATGTTCCTGCGCGCCAAGACCCTCGCGTCCGGCCGTACCGGCGTCCGCCCCGTGGTCCTGCGGACCATGGTGGACGTCCTGAACGCCGGCATCACCCCGGTGGTCCGCGAATTCGGCTCGCTCGGTTGCTCCGGCGATCTCGCCCCGCTGTCCCACTGCGCCCTCGTCCTGATGGGCGAAGGCGAAGCCACCGGCCCGGACGGCGAACTGTACGGCAGCAGGGACGGCCGCCCGGTCGCCGAGCTCCTCGCCGCGCACGGGATCGAGCCGGTCACCCTGGCCGAAAAGGAAGGCCTGGCGCTCGTCAACGGCACGGAGGGCATGCTGGGGATGCTGCTGATGGCCATCGCGGACATCCGCCAGCTGCTCACGACGGCGGACATCACCGCCGCGCTCAGCGTCGAGGCGCTGCTCGGCACCGATCAGGTGTTCCTCCCCGAATTGCACGCGGCCCTGCGCCCGCACCCGGGCCAGGCCGCCTCCGCGGACAACATGCTCCGGGTCCTCTCCGGCTCCCCGATCGTGGCCTCGCACCGGATCAACGACACCAAGGTCCAGGATGCCTACTCGCTGCGCTGTGCCCCCCAGGTGGCCGGGGCCGTCCGCGACACCGTGGACCACGCCGCCATGGTCGCCTCCCGCGAACTGGCCGCCGCGATCGACAACCCGGTGGTCCTGCCCGATGGCCGGGTCAGCTCCAACGGCAACTTCCACGGTGCCCCGGTCGGGTACGTGCTGGACTTCCTGGCGATCGCCGTCGCGGACCTGAGCTCCATCGCCGAGCGCCGGACCGACCGCATGCTGGACCCGGCCCGCTCGCACGGGCTGCCGGCGTTCCTGGCGGCGGACCCCGGCGTCGATTCCGGCCTGATGATCGCCCAGTACACCCAGGCCGGGCTGGTCTCGGACAACAAGCGGCTGGCCGTCCCGGCGTCGGTGGACTCCATCCCGAGCTCCGCGATGCAGGAGGACCATGTGTCGATGGGCTGGCACGCGGCCCGCAAGCTCCGCCGTGCCGTGGAGAACCTGCGCCGCGTCCTGGCGATCGAACTCGTGACCTCGGCGCGGGCCCTCGACATCCGCACCCAGCTCTCGGACGGGGAGCTCACCCCGGGTCCTGCGGGCACCGCCGTGATCGCCGCGCTGCGCGAGGTCGTCGACGGTCCGGGGACCGACCGGTTCCTGTCCCCGGAGCTGGAGGCGGCGGACCTGCTCGTCGCCTCCGGCAAGATCCGGGCCGCCGCCGAATCCGCCGTCGGGAATCTGGCCTGAGGGAAAACAAAATTCAGTCTGGGCGAACATTTTCCGGGGCTCCCGAAATAGTGGGCAATACGCCCGGCGGGGCCCCGGGAACTGTAGTACAAATGGAAGGTCACACCAACGAAGTTGTGACCAGGAACATATACAAAGGGGTAAAAGTTCATGAAAGCACGCGGGACGGTTATGTCCAGGCGCCTGGCCTCGGTCAGTGCGGTTTCCGACTGGCGGAGCCTCAATGCGGGGGACCGGGTCGAAATCCTCAAGCACGCCCAGGTTCTGGCGGCCGGTGAGGTCGAAGAAGTCTCACTGAGCGGCAACGTTCTCTGGCTGGTCCCGGGCGTACCGCCGGCCCCCGCCGAGACCCAGCTTTTCTTGAAATCCGACGGCGTGGAGGTGCGGCGCAGCTAGCCGAAGCCGGTTTTCGCGCCGCTCGCGCGTAACTTGGTCGCGTATCTTGGTGAGGGGGCGCCGTTCCGTAGGGACGGCGCCTCACCCATCCCCGGGCATCCGGGTCCCGTCAGGAGGAATACGCAGTGTTTGAGGCTCCCAGTATCATTTTCGCGGCCGCAGGCCTGGCCGTCTTCGCCGCCGCCCTGCTGCCCAAGCTGCTGCGCAGGGCGCCGCTGTCCATGCCGATGGTCTTCCTGGCCGCCGGTCTCCTGGCCTTCACGTTCATCCCCTCGCTGCCGGACCCGGACCCCCTGCAATACGGGGAGTTCACCACCCACCTGACCGAAATCTGCGTCATCATCTCGCTGATGGGCGCCGGCCTCGCACTCGACCGCCCGGTGGGCCGGCGCGAATGGTCCACGACCTGGCGGATGCTGGGCGTGGCTATGCCGATCTGCATCGTTGCCCTCACCCTGCTGGGCCTGGGGGTGCTGGGGCTGGGGCTAGGAGCCGCGCTGCTGGTCGCGGCCGCGCTCGCGCCGACTGACCCCGTGCTGGCCTCGGAAGTCCAGGTGGGCGAGCCCGCCGACGACGAGGACGAAACCGAGCGCGGCGAGGACGAGATCCGCTTCGGCCTCACGTCCGAGGCAGGCCTGAATGACGGACTGGCTTTCCCGTTTGTCTATCTGGCCATCGCCATCAGCCTGGTGGGCCCCTCGCCGTCGGAGTGGTTCGTGTCCTGGTTCGCCACCGACGTCGTCTGGCGGATCGGCATGGGCGTGCTCCTTGGCTGGCTGGCCGGGAAGGCGTTGAGCCTGCTGTTCTTCTCCGCCCGGGACAGCCTCCGGCTGTCCGGCCACTCCGAAGGCTTCGTGGCGCTGGCGGCGACGTTACTGGCCTACGGGGTCACGGAAATGCTGGAAGGCTACGGGTTCATCGCCGTCTTTGTGTGCGCGGTGACCATCCGGGCCGCGGAACGCACGCACGGGTTCCACCGCGTGATGCACTCCTACGTGGAGCAGCTCGAACGGCTCATGACGGTGGTCATCCTGGTGCTTCTGGGCGGCGCTATCGCACGGGGCCTGCTGGCCGGCATCGGCTGGGCGGAGATCCTGGTGGCCCTGGCGTTCCTGCTGGTCGTCCGTCCGCTGGCTGGCTGGATCGGCTTGGCCCGGGGCAAGACCGGCCCGCGGGAGAGGATCGCCATCGCCTTCTTCGGCATCCGCGGCATCGGCTCCCTCTATTACCTCGCCTACGCGCTGAGCAAGGGCGACTTCGACGCCCAGGCCGAGCAGCTGTGGGCCTTCATCGGCCTGGTGGTGGCGATGTCCATCGTGCTGCACGGGGCGACCACGGCACCGGTGATGAACCGGCTGGACCGGCTTCGCGAACGCAAGGCCGTGCGGCAGTACGGCGACGAGGGCAAGGCGCCGAAAACGGCGATCTGACGGGGGGCTGCCGGCGGTCTGCCGGTGCCGCGCGCTGTGACCGCCGGCCGCCCGGCTACCCCAGCAGCGTGTTGATCAGCCGCGCGGCCACCCTCGCGGTGCGGGCGTCGACGTCGAACTCCGGGTTCAGCTCGGCGACATCGAGGTGCAGCAGTTTTCCGCTCGCGGCCACCTGCCGGCACACCGCGCTGATCACCGGCAGCGGCACGCCGTACGCGGCCGGTGCGCTCACGCCCGGCGCCACCGAGGCCGGCAGCACGTCCAGGTCAATGGTCAGATACAGGGCGTCGACCTGCGCCAGGAACGCGGCCACAAACACGCGCGCGGCCGCGGCGGAGCAGTCCTCGTCCAGCAGGTAGTCCACTCCCAGCTCCTCGGCGGTCCGGAACAGCGCCCGGGTGTTGTTCGGCTCGGAGATCCCGACGACGGCGTACCTCAGTTCGCGGCCCGCGGCGGCTTCCGCGCGGGCCATCTGCAGGAACGGTGTCCCGGAACTGGGCACGGCCTCGTCGCGGAGGTCGAAGTGCGCGTCCAGGTTCAGCACCCCCACACGCAGGCCCTCGCGGACCGCCGCCGAGCCTGCCACGCCCAGGTAGCTCGCGTAGGCGGTCTCGTGCCCGCCGCCCAGCACCACGGGAAGCTGCCCGGCGTCGAGCAGGCCGGTGATGGCGAGCCCGGCACGCGCCTGACCCGCCTCCAGGGCGTCCCCGGCCACGGTGACGTCGCCGGCGTCGTGCACCTCCCGTGTGAGGTGGAAGGCGAGCGGACCGAGGGCGGCACGGATCGCGGCGGGGGCCGCGGCGGCACCGGTGCGGCCCTTGTTCCGGCGCACCCCGGCGTCGCTGCCGAAGCCGAGAATCACGGCGGGGCGTGCGGCGGTCTGGACGCGGCGCTGGGCATAGGGCGTGACGGCCTGCCACCAGCGGCGGTGCTCGGGGCCGTCGCCGTCGAACCGTCCGGTCCAGGGCTGCGGCGGGACATCAACGGCGGGCACGGGGGAAACCATGCCCCTAGCTCACCGCAGCCCGGGCCGGAAAACCAGCCGCGCCGCCGTCGGAGTGTCCGTAATCCCGGAATTCACGCTTAAACACCGCCGAGGTGACACTTCGCGCCCATGCTTGTCCAAAACATGGGCGCGAAGTGTCACCTCGGCGGCGGCGGGGGGAGCGGAGGTGCCTAGTGCATTCCCAATGCGGCCTCGATGGGGCCGATCGCGAAGAACAGCAGGAACGCCGCGGCCACAGCCCACATCAGCGGGTGCACCTCGCGTGCGCGGCCCTGGAAGGTGCGGATCAGGACGAAGGTGATGAAGCCGGCACCCAGGCCGTTGGCGATCGAGTAGGTGAACGGCATCAGCGTGAAGGTCAGGAACGCCGGGATGGCGATGCCCAGGTCCTGCCAGTCGATCTTGCCGACCTGGGAGACCATCATGAAGCCGACGACGACCAGCGCCGGGGCCACCGCCTCGAACGGCACCAGGTTGATCAGCGGGGTGAAGAACATGGCCACGAGGAACAGCAGGCCGGTGACGACCGAGGCCAGGCCGGTCCGGGCGCCTTCGCCGATGCCGGCGCCGGATTCGACGTAGATCTGGTTCGAGGAGACTGAGGCGCCGCCGCCGATGATCGCGCCGAGCGCGTCCACCTGCAGCACGCGGTCCACATTGGGGATGTTGCCGTCCTTGTCGATGCTGCCGGCCTCCGTGGCCAGGCCCACCATGGTGCCCATGGCGTCGAAGAAGATGCTGAGCAGGATCACGAACGCCAGCAGGGTCGCGGCGACAAAGCCGAGGTGCTCAAAGGCGCCGAACGGGTTTGCCTGCCCGATCAGCGACAGGTCCGGGGCCGCCCATTCGGAGAACGCCGGCGCCACGAGGGACCAGCCCTGCGGGTTGTAGGTCGTGCCGTCGAAGCTGGGGCCGATGTGCAGCGTGAATTCCAGGATCACGGACAGGACCGTCGAGGCGACGATGCCGATCAGGATCGCGCCCTTGACCTTGCGGACCACGAGGGCGATGGTGAGGATCAGGCCGAAGATGAAGACCAGGGTGGGCCAGCCCGTCAGCTTACCGTCGAAGCCCAGGCCGACCGGCACTGTGGTGCCGGCAACATCGGGGATGCGGCGCACGAAGCCCGCGTTGACCAGGCCGATCAGGGCGATGAACAGGCCGATGCCCACCACGATCGCAGTCTTCAGCCCTTCCGGGACCGCCTTGAAGACCGCGGTCCGGAAGCCGGTGAGAACCAGGATCAGCATGGTGATGCCCGAGAGCATAACGAGGCCCATCATGTCCGGCCAGGTCAGGCCGGGGTTGGTGGCCACCGTGACGGCGACGAAGGCGTTGACGCCCAGGCCCGTTGCCAGCGCGAAGGGGTGCTTGGCCCACGCGCCCATCAGGATGGTCAGGATGCCGGCCACGAAGGCGGTGACGGCGGCCACGGCGGGGAAGCCGAGGGTGGCGCCGGAGGAATCGGGACCGGAAAGGATCAGCGGGTTCAGCACCACGATGTAGCTCATGGCGAAGAACGTGGCGAACCCTCCCCGGATTTCCCGCGAGACGTTCGACCCCCGCTCGGAGATCTTGAAGTACCGGTCGAGTGCAGAGCCCTGCTTGAGCATTAGTTCTTGCATTAGTCCTCCGGGAGTGATGTGTGGTGTCTATCCTATTTGGCGCCCGACGGCCAAGCCCGCGTTTTCGCCTAGTCTGTAAGGAAGCCAACACTAGGAGCAGCTTTTCCATGCGCCTCATCCGCCAGCTTTTGAGTGCCCTCCTGGGCTCCCTGATCCTTGCCGCCGCCTTGCTGGGCGCGGTTACACCGGCCTCGGCCCACGATGCCGCCGAATCCACCAGCCCGGCCTCCGGCGCGACGGTGGCGGCGCCCCCGGAACAGGTCTCGGTCACCCTCAACAAGAATCCGCTGGCGCTGGGGTCGCAGATCCTGGTGAACGATGCCGCCGGCACGAACTGGTCCGACGGCGCCGTCGAGATCGTGGACAACGTCGCCTCGCAGAAGCTCAAGGCGGGCGCCCCGGCCGGGGCCTACACAGTGTTGTGGCGCGTCGTCAGTTCGGATTCCCACCCGATCGAAGGCAGCTTCACATTCACGGCCACAGCCGGAGCGGCGGGCTCGACGGCGGCAGCCGCGGTTCCCTCGATGGGAACCGCCCAGCCGGGCATCACGCCGGCCCCGGCGCAGCCGGTCAGTTCCGCGGAGCCGTTCCCCTGGAGCATCGTGATCTTTGTCGGAACGGCCGTCGGCATCCTGGTGGTCCTGGCCCTGATGGCCAAGAGCCGGCTCAAATCGGACTCCGGCAGCGGCACCGAAAGCTGACCCCGCGTTGCTTCCGGTCACCGCGCAAATCCGGCAGCGCAGGACTCCGGGGGGCGGCGGGACGTGCGCTGCGGGACGAGGCCCTGCCGGACGATGCGCTGCGGCTAGGCCGGCGCGGCGAGGGCTAGCTAGCCCGGGAGGGCGGCGGGAAAACCGCCGGGGTGGACCTTGGCGGAGATCGCCTGGCCCACGACCTTCGCCTGGCGCAGCACTTCCTTCGGCGACGGTGTGATGAGTCCGCCCACGCCCACAAGGTACATCCCGAGGGCGTGCATGGCCGCCATCAGGTTCTGCCCCGCGGTCATGCCGAGCTCGGAGAGCATCCGGCGCAGCTGGCTGTGGGCACAGCGCGTCAGGACGAGGTGGTCCGCCAGGAGGACCCCGCCGGGGGTTCGGACAGCCCATTGCTGGGTGGGTCCGCTGACGCCGGCGTCGACGTGGTCCAGTTGCAGGGCCCGGATGTTGTTCCGGACGTCCAGCTTGTGGCTGGCGGCGTAGTTGCGCAGGTGCCGGAGGATCTCGTTGCGCTCCCGGAGGCTGCCGGCGTCGGCCGCGTCGCAGCGCTGCAGGGAAGAGGTGTTGGCCGGCTGCCCGGCGCCCAGCAGATCGAGCCCGTCCACAATGATGGAGTCCACGCCGCGTCGCTGCAGCTCGCTGGCGACCGCCAGCCCGGACAGGCCGGTGCCGATCACGACGGCTGAGGTCCGTTCGGTAGCACCGGACATAGGCATGGTCGACACTGCTGGGTCCCTCCTCGAATGGTGCCAGTCGCGGGGCCGATGCCCCGGACGCTTTCCGATTCCTGCCCCGAACTCGGCTCTCACCGCATCTACAGCGGGATCCGCGTTCTGAAACACGAGTCTCGGTTCAGCACGCCTCGAAGACTACCTAACATTTCCGGCCTTGGATAGAGCAGCCGCCACATCGGCCCTTCCGGGAATTCCCGGGCTGTTCCGGCGGCGCTGCGGGCTTTTTCCGGCGTCCTCCGGGGCTCCCGGAAGCCGTGTAAACAGTCCGTAAAACCTGCGTGACGACCGCCGGTCCGGAGGCCCTCGAGGGCGCTTGCTAGTTCCCCGAAAACCGAGAATAGTTGTAAAAACCAGGGGTTCTGGCCCGCGGTTTCTTCGGGCGCGTCGCCGGTGGACGCTGCACGCGCACACGTCTGGCAGAATGGCCGCAACATCAGGCAAGAATCGCGAGGAGGCGGACCCCATGGGCCGAGAACAGGTGCATCCGGATTCGGCAGGGGATACCCCCGGCGGGTCCGCGGCTCCCCGGGGGATCGTGGTCGGCGTCGACGGTTCAGACCACAGCAAGTGCGCCCTGGTATGGGCCGCCCGCGAAGCCGAGCGCCGCAATCGTCCGCTGCACATCGTGACCGCCTATTCGGTTCCGATCTTCGCGGCGTCAGGGCTCGACGGCGGCTACGCCACCGTTGATGATTCGGTGATCCGCGAAGGCGCGGAGGCCATCCTGAAGCAGGCCGTGAACAAGGTGGCCGGATACCTGATCGACGTCGACGCCTCCGTCGAGAACGGTGATGCCTCCGGCGTCCTGCTGGAAATGTCCGAAACCGCCGAACTGCTGGTCTTCGGCACCCGGGGACGGGGCGGTTTCGTCGGCCGGCTGCTGGGCTCCGTCAGCAGCGCCCTCCCCGCACACGCCAAATGCCCCACGGTCACCGTGCCCCTGATCTGCGCCGACCGCCTGGGCGAGACCACCGACGACAAGCATGTCCTCGCGGAGCGGGCGAAGTCAGGTCGCGTCCCGGTTGAAAACGTCGTGGTGGTGGGGGTCGACGGCTCCGAACAGGCCCGCGTGGCGGTATTGGAGGCAGCGGCGCAGGCCGAGCGGCTCTCGGCACCGCTGCGCGTGGTGTGCGCGGTCCCGCAGTACAGCGGTTCGCTCGCCTGGGTTCCCGCGCCGATGGACCGGGACGCACTTTTCGCCGACATCAGGGCGCAGCTTGAGGCCGGCACCGCCTGGATCAGGAGCCATTTTCCCCGCCTCACGGTGGAAACGCAGCTCGTGGACGGCTCGCCCGTGGACATTCTCGTCGAGGCCAGCCGGCATGTGGAACTGGTGGTCGTCGGCACCCGCGGCCGCGGCGGCTTCGCCGGGATGCTGCTCGGATCCACCTCGGACGGCATTCTGCACCACGCGAAGGGCCCCGTAATGGTGGTCCCGGACCGGGATGATCCCCGGCTGGCGGACCGCGTGAACTTCGGTCCCATCCTCGGCGATTCATAGCCCCGACCGGCCCGGACCCGGGACGGATCCGGACCCCGGCCGGAACGGAAGGCGTCCTGGCTGAAGGGAGGGCAGGCAGGTGGAGCAGCTCCCCAGCCAGGGTGCGGCGCGGCAGGAACCGTCGCAGGATTCGTCGCAGCTGGTGCTCGCACTGGAACTGGCCGGCCCGGAGCTGCTGCCCGACGTCGGCGGCAAGGCGGCCAACCTCGGGGAACTGCTGCGGGCCGGCCTGCCGGTTCCGGCCGGTTTCTGCCTGACCACGCAGGCCTACCGGCGTGCCACGGCGCCCGCCGGGCTCGAGGTCATCCACGCCGGCCTGGCCGCGACCGCACCGGAAGACCTTCCGGGGCTCGCCCGGCTGGCCGCCGCCGCCCGCGCCCTGGTCCTGGCCGCTGACATCCCCGCTGACATAGCCGGGGCCGTCCGGGCCGCCTACACGGCACTGGGACCGGACGCCCCGGTGGCGGTACGCTCGTCCGCGACCGCCGAGGACCTGTCGTTCGCCAGTTTCGCCGGCCAGCAGGACACCTTCCTGAACGTCGTGGGCGCCGACGCGGTCCTGGCCGCCGTCCGGCAGTGCTGGGCGTCGCTTTGGACGGACCGCGCCGTGAGCTACCGCGCCACCCACGGGATCAGCCCCGCGACGGTGTCGCTCGCCGTCGTGGTCCAGCGGATGGTGGACGCGGCCGTGGCCGGTGTCCTGTTCACCGCGAATCCGTTGACCGGTCGCCGGCATGAGGCGGTCATCGATGCCAGCCCCGGGCTGGGCGAGGCCGTGGTGTCCGGGGCCGTCAACCCGGACCATTTCGTCATCGACAGTGCCACGCGGCGAATCCTCGAGCGCCGGACCGGGAGCAAACAGGTGGCCATCAGGCCACTGCCGGGTGGCGGAACCGAACGGATCGAGCAGCGCGGTTCCGGGTCCCGGCCCTGCGTGGACGATGCCCAGCTCCTGGTGCTGGAGCGCCTTGGCCGGCGCGCGGAGGTGCACTTCGGCGCGCCGCAGGACCTCGAGTGGGCCATTGACGGCGGCGGCGGAGCGTGGCTGACGCAGTCGCGGCCCATCACCACCCTCTACCCGCTGCCGGAACCGCGTCGAGCCCGGGACGGGACACGCGTCTACCTGTGCTTCAGCCTGGCCCAGGGACTGACCCGCCCGCTGACCCCGATGGGGCTGGCAGGCTTGCGGCTGATTGCCTCGTCCGTGGCACGGGCTGCGGGGTTCGACGTTCCCGTGCCGCACGACGGGCCGACACCGTACGTCCAGGCCGGCCAGCGCCTCTTCTTCGACCTGACCCCCGTGGTGCGCAGCGCCGTGGGACGGGCCATCGTGCCGCGGGTGTTCGACGTTATGGAGGCCCGCTCCGCCGCCGTGCTGCGGCGGCTGTTTGCGGACCCCCGCTTTTCGGTCACCAGCAGGTCCCCCTGGCGGGTGCTGCGGCACGTCGGCCCGGTGGCGGCGCGCGCCAGGGTCCCGGAGTCGTTGCTGCGTGCCCTGTTCCGGCCCGAGGCCGCGCTGCGCCGGGCGGAACGGTTCGGCGAACGGTTCCGCGAAGCCCTCGTCGTGCCGGCCGGGTCCACCCCGGTGCAGCGGCTGGACCACGTGGAACGCATCCTCGGGCAGGAGCTCTTTCCGGTGGTACCGAACATCCTGCCGCTGCCCGCCTTGGGCTTTGCCCTCCTGGCGGCCGCCGGCCGGCTGCTGGGACCCGCCGCCGGCCCCGGGGCACTGCAGCCGGTGCTGCGGGGACTGCCCAACAACGTGACCACCGAAATGGACCTGGCACTCTGGCAGCTCGCCGCGGCCATCCGGGCCGACGCCCCCGCCACCGCCGTGTTCGAGGGCGCGGTGTTCGGTGAAACAGGGGTGCCGGAGCTGGTCCGGCGCTACCGGGCCCGTGAGCTGCCCGCCGTCGTGCAGTCCGGACTCGCCGGCTTCCTGGGCCGCTACGGGCACCGTGCCGTGGCGGAAATAGACCTTGGGATGCCGCGCTGGTCCGACGACCCGGCCCATATCCTCGGCGTCCTGGCCAACTATCTGCGGCTGGATGATCCCGGCCGGGCCCCGGACCGGCTGTTCAGCAAAGCGGCGCGCGACGCCGAAACCCAGGTGGAGCGGCTTGCCGCCGCCGCGGGAGAACGGGGCAGGCTGCGGGCAGCGCTGGTGCGGGCTGCGCTGAAACGCACCAGGATGTTTGCCGGGTTGCGGGAACTGCCGAAATACCACATCGTCGAGGCGCTGGCCGCGGTGCGCGGGCAGCTCCAGTCCGTCGGGGCCGAACTCGGGGCCGCCGGCCGCATCACGGCAGCGGACGACGTCTTCTTCCTGGACCTGGCCGAGGCCCGCGAAGGCCTCGCAGGAAGGGACCTGCACCACGTGGCGGCGCAGCGCCGCGAAGCGTACGCCCGGGAACTGGGCCGCCGGCACATCCCGCGGGTACTGCTCTCGGACGGGACGGAACCGGAGGCGCTGCAGGCCGGCGCCGCCGGGGCGGAGGCTGGATCCGCGGGCCTGCTGACGGGCACTCCGGCGTCGGCGGGGACGGTCACCGCCCCGGCCCGCGTCATCCTGGAGCCGCAGGGTGCGCACCTGGAGCCGGGCGAGATCCTCGTGGCGCCGTCCACGGACCCGGGCTGGACGCCGCTGTTCCTGACCGCCGGCGGACTGGTGATGGAAATGGGAGGCCCCAACTCGCACGGCGCCGTCGTCGCCCGGGAATACGGAATCCCGGCAGTGGTCGGGGTTCCGGACGCCACCTCGCTGATCGCCACCGGGCACAGCATCACGGTCGACGGCGCCGCCGGCACCGTTAGGCAGGGCCGCCCGAACCAATCCGCCGGGAAGGGGTGAAACAGGCCGCTCCGGGCGTAGTGTTGAACCATGAACTGCAAGGTTGGAGCGCGGTCACGATGACGCGCACATGGCTGCGTTGGATGCCCGCCGCAGTGGTCCCTGCCGTGATCGCGGCCGGCGTCCTGTCCGGATCCCTTCCCGCGAGCGCCGGAGACCCGCTGCCGGAGAAAACCCCGCGGCAGGTGCTGCTGATGGTCGCCCAGCACGGCGAGAAATCCCTGTCCGGGACGCTCGAACAGACCTCCCAGATGGGCCTGCCGGAACTTCCGAAGGCCGGTGCCGGGTCCCCGGAGACCGCCTGGCTGGAACTGCTGACCGGACCGCACACCGCCCGGGTCTACCTGGACGGGCCGGAGAAGGCCCGGGTGCAGATCATGGACCGGATGGCGGAACGGAACGCGGTCCGCAACGGTGACGAGCTCTGGTTCTACAACTCCAAGGACAACACGGCCGCCCACGCCCAGCTGCCCGCCGATGCTGACGGCCGCCACGAAGCCCGCCCGGGAACCGCGACGACCCCCGAGGAGCTGGCCGACAAGCTGCTCGCCAAGCTGGACGCGAGCACCGAGGTGACCGTCGGAACGGACGTCCAGGTCGCCGGACGGTCCGCCTACAATCTCCTGCTGACCCCGACGTCGGATGCCACCCTGGTGGATTCCGTCGCCATCGCGGTCGACGGCGAAACCGGGCTTCCGCTCGGCGTGGAAGTGAAGGCACGGGGACAGGCCGAGCCGGCCTTCAGCGTCGCCTACACCAGCCTCACCCTGGAGGCCCCGGATGCCGCCATCTTCAACTTCACCCCGCCGCCGGGGGCCACCGTGGAGGAAATCCCGGTGCCGGACCACAAGGCCGCCGCCGCGCTGCCGCCGTCGGACGCTGCCGCGGCGAAGGCTGGCAAGCGGCCGACCGTCACCGGCACGGGGTGGGCCTCGGTGCTCGAATTCCCGGCCGGGGCCGTGGCGCTGCCGGGCAAGGCGCAGGGCGGAGCCCCGGACCCTGCGACCGCCAACCCGCTGCGGCCGGGAACCTCGGACCCTGAGGGAACCCGGACCGTCGCGGCCGCCCTGCTGGAGCAGGCCGCGGTCGCCGTCCCTGGCGGGCGGCTCGTGTCGACGTCGCTGGTGAATGTGCTGATCCTCAACGACGGGCGGGTCCTCGCCGGTTCCGTGCCGCTGGAGCGGCTGCAGGCTGCGGCCACGCCGCGGTGAACCGCCCTGTGCACCACTTGGTGAACGGCCTGGTGTCCGCCGCGTGACCGCCGCCGTGCCGGCGACGGAACTGAGCATCGAGACAACCGGTCTCAGCAAGCGCTTCGGCCACCAGTTGGCCGTCGACGGCGTCGATCTGGCCGTACCCAAGGGCTCGGTCTTCGGTTTCCTGGGTCCCAATGGTTCGGGGAAGACCACCACGATCCGGCTTATGCTCGGTCTCGCCGTGCCCACCGGTGGCTCCGTCCGGCTCCTCGGCGAGGACATGCCGCGGCAACTGCACGGGGTGCTGCCCCGCGTCGGTGCCCTGGTCGAGGGACCGGCGTTCTATCCGTTCCTCTCCGGCGCGGCCAACCTGCACCGGTTCGACGCCGCTGACCCGCATGTGCCCGCGGCCACGCGGAAGGCCCGGGTCCGGTCGGCGCTGGAGCGGGTGGGGCTGACGCATGCCGCGGACAAAAAGGTCCGGGCCTATTCGCTGGGCATGAAGCAGCGGCTCGGCATCGCCAACGCCCTGCTCGCCCCCCGGGACCTCCTGATCCTGGACGAACCCACGAACGGGCTGGATCCGCAGGGCACCCGCGAGGTCCGCAGCCTGGTCCGCTCGCTCGCGGCCGACGGCGCCACCGTGTTTGTCTCCAGCCACCTGCTGGCCGAAGTGGAACAGATCTGCACCCACGCAGCCATCATGAGCGCGGGCCGGCTGGTGGCGCAGGGAACCCTGGAGGAACTGCGCCAGGGCGGGCAGGCGCGGATCCGGGTTGTGACGCCCGACGCCGGGACCGCGGCCGAGGTGCTCTCCCGGCTGGGCCTGAGTGCGGCCACAAGTCCCGGCGGTGCAGCCCCCGGCGGCGGCGGGGTGCTCTACGCGCCGCTTCCGGGGGCGGCCGGCAACGGAGAGGCGGCACCGGAGGCGGTGGTGGCCGCCCTGGTGGCGGCAGGCGTCCGGGTCCGGGGCTTCGCCATCGAGCAGGTCAGCCTGGAAGACCGCTTTGTGGCGCTGACGGGGGAGGGCTTCGACGTTGTCCAGTAGAGAATCTGCGTCCACGCCGCGGGGGCAGTGGGGCCGCGGTCTGCTCGCCTCCGAGCTAGGGGTGCTTTTCCGCCGCCGCCGGACCTGGGCCATGCTGTGCGCCTTGGCGGCCATTCCGATCCTGATCGCCGTGGCGGTGCGGCTGTCCTCTTCCGTGCCGCCGGGCCGGGGACCGGCGTTCCTGGACCGCATTACGCAGAACGGCCTGTTTGTTGGCGTGACCGCCATGCTGGTTTCCGTCCCGCTGTTCCTGCCGCTGACCGTGGGGGTGGTGGCAGGCGATACCGTGGCCGG
The DNA here is from genome assembly GCF_029960645.1 of Arthrobacter sp. AL12. Lineage (GTDB taxonomy): Bacteria > Actinomycetota > Actinomycetes > Actinomycetales > Micrococcaceae > Arthrobacter. Next base: position 235,108 of record NZ_JASBQY010000001.1, on the reverse strand, counting down.
CGAGGCCGGGCTGGGGACGCTGCGGTACCTGCTGGTGGCGCCGGCGGGCCGGGTACGGCTGCTGCTCGTGAAATACGCCGGGGCCGTGGCCTTCGCCGTCGCGGCGCCGCTCGTGGTGGCGTTGGTCGGGGCCGGCATCGGTGCGGCGCTCTTTCCCGTGGGGCCGGTCACGCTGCTCTCCGGGGATTCGATCGGGGCAGCGGAGGCACTGCAGCGGCTGTTGCTGATTGCCGCGTACCTTGCCGTGTCGCTGATGGGGCTGTCTGCGATCGGGCTCTTTATGTCCACCCTCACGGACGTCCCCGTGGGTGCGATGGCGTCCACGGTGGTGCTCTCGGTGGTCTCGCAGGTCCTCGACGCGCTGCCGCAGCTGGAATGGCTGCACCCGTGGCTGTTCAGCCACTACTGGCTGGACTTCGCGGACCTGCTCCGCCAGCCCATCGCCTGGGAGTCGTTCCTCACCAATGCACTGCTGCAGGGCGGCTACGTGGCCGTCTTCGGGGCGCTCGCCTACGGCCGGTTCGTCACCAAGGACGTGCTCTCCTGACAGCGGCCTGCGGCCAGTAGTGCGGGTCCGGTGCTCAGGCGTGCTGGTGGGATTCGTGCTCCGCGTGGGAGACCGGTTCCAGCTGGAACGTGCAGTGATCGGTGTCGAAGTGCGAGCCCAGGCAGCTAACGAGCTTGTCCAGGATCTGGTCGGCGCCGCGGGCGCCCAGGGCCGCATCCTCCACCACCACGTGGGCGGAAAACACCGGCACGCCGGAGGTGATGGTCCAGATGTGGATGTCGTGCACGGACACCACCCCCTCCACGGCAAGGATGTGCTCGCGGATCATCTGGACTTCCACGCCCTTGGGGGTCGCCTCGAGCAGCACGTCCACGACGTCGCGGAGCAGGTGCCAGGCCCGCGGCAGGATCATCAGCGCGATGACGATCGAGGCGACGGTGTCCGCCGTCTGGAAGCCCGTGACCATGATGACCACGGCGGCGGCGATGACGGCGAAGGAACCGAGCAGGTCGCCCAGGACCTCCAGGTAGGCGCCGCGGACGTTGAGGCTCTCCTTCTGGGCGCCGCGGAGGATCAGCAGGGACACGAGGTTGGCGACGGCGCCGAGGACGGCCGCATAAAGCATGACGTCGGTCTGCACCTCGGGGGCGGAGCCAAGCCGCCGGATCGCCTCCGTGAAGATGACCACCGAGATCACGATCAGGACAAGGGCGTTGGCCAGGGCGGCCAGCACCTCGGCGCGCTGGTAGCCGTAGGTGCGCTGCTCGCTCGCCGGCCGGGCGGCGATCCAGGCGGCCAGCAGGGCGATGAAGACCCCGGCCGCGTCGGACAGCATGTGCCCGGCGTCGGCCAGCAGGGCCAGGGAGCCGGAAACCAGCGCGCCGACGATCTGGATCAGGACGACGGCGAGGGTGATGGCCAGGACGGCGACCAGGCGCTTCCGGTGCTTGGCCGTTCCGGTAAGGCCGTGTGTGTGGCTGTGGTCGTGTCCCATGCCTACAAGGCTATCCCCAGCCGAGCTCGTGCAGGCGATCGTCGCTGATGCCGAAGTGGTGTGCGATCTCGTGGACCACGGTGACCGTCACCTCGTCGATGACGTCCTCGCGTGTTTCGCAGATCTCCAGGATCGGCTGGCGGTAGATGGTGATGCGGTCCGGCAGCGAGCCGGCGTCCCACCACGAGTCCCGTTCGGTCAGGGGCACGCCCTCGTAGAGACCCAGCAGCACGGTGTCCGGATCCTCGCCGGGCTGCGGGGTGTAGTCGTCCTCGATGAAGATGGCCACGTTGTTCATGGTCTTGGCCAGGTCCGGCGGGATCCGGTCCAGGGCGTCGCTCACCGCGGCTTCGAAGTCGGTCTCGGACATCGGGAACGGCGCGTGGTCGCGGCCGCCGCCCTTTCCGCCGTCGTCCGGGCTGTCCGGAATGATCGGGAGGCCTGGCGGCAGGGAAGCGGGCATAGCTGAAACTCTAGCGCCGAATCAGCGGGACCGCCGTCGCGTCAACCCCACCCCCACGAGGCAGATGCCGCCGCCGACCAGGCCCCAGATGGTGGGGATCTCGCCGAGCACCAGCCAGGAGATCAGGATCGTGGTGCCGGGCACCAGGTAGGTGGTGGCGGCGAGCCGGCCGGCGTCGATCAGCGACAGTGCATAGGCCCAGGTGGTGAAGGCGATCGCGGTGGGGAAAACGCCGAGGTAGACGAGGCCCAGGGTGGCCGGCAGCGGGGCCGCCTGCAGTTCGGAGATCAGCTGGCCGCTGAAGGGCAGGCAGCAGATGGCACCGACCATGATGCCGAACCAGGTGGCCTCGGCGGCGGGGAACTTCCGCAGCACCGGCTTCTGCACGATCACACTCACCGCGGCGAGGGCCGCCGCCAGCAGGCACAGCAGCACGCCGGCGACGTCCGCCGTCGACCGCTGGCCGGAACCCAGGGCGATCACCGCGACCCCGCCGAACGCGACGAGGCTGCCGATGATCAGCCAGCGCGGGAAGCCCTCCTTGAGGATCACGCCGGCCATGATGGCGACCAGGATCGGGTTGACGTTGATCAGCAGGGCGGCCGTGCCGGCGTCGAGGAGGTGCTCCGCCGCGTTCAGCGCCACGTTGTAGCCGCCGAACCACATGACGCCGTAGGCCAGGATGGGCCACCATTCGCGGCCGCGGGGGAGGTTGCGGGTCTTCAGGAGCCGCGGCAGCACCACCAGGCCCAGCACGACGGCGGCAATCGCCAGCCGGCCCAGGGTCAGGGAGCCGGGGGAGAAGCTCGGTCCCACGGCGCGGATGCCCACAAAGGCGGACGCCCACAGCACCACAGTGACCACGACGGCGGCGATGCCGAGCCGGCTGATCTGGCCCGGCTGCAGGGTCTTGGACGGGGGAGCGGGGGCGGGAGCGCGCGGCGGCACTTCGTGGGTGCCGTTGGGGTGGGTGCTGTCCGGCTGGGGGGAGCCTGTCTGGGCGGTTGTGGCCATGCTGCCAATCTAGTCCGCGCGGCGGCCCCGGGGCTGGCGGAAATCGGCCATGTCTAGTCGAGTTCCTGCCAGCCGGGGCGCAGCCGCGCCCGGCGGCTCACCGGAGGGGGCGGGCGGCGGCCTGGATTGCCGCTGCGACCTCATCGAGGGCCGCCGATCCGTGCCGCCACTGCTGCCAGTGGAGCGGAACGTCGACGTGCGCGGCGGGGTCCAGGGAGACCAGCGTGTTGCGCTTGAGTTCCTCCGACACTTCGATCTCGGGGAGTAGCCCCCAACCCATCCCCCAGCGGATGGCTTCGCCGAACTCGTGGGCCGCCGGGACATAGTGCCGGGGCGGCTGGAGTGCGGGGCGGCTCACTGATCGCAGGTACCGGTCCTGCAGGTCGTCCTTGCGGTCGAAGTTGATGACGGGGGCGGCGGCGAGCGTTTCCGCCGCTGCCCCGGCGGGGAACCACCGGGCGGCGAAGGCCGGCGTGCACACCGGCAGGTAGCGCATGACGCCCAGCCGCCGCGATGAACAGCCTGGTGCCGCCTTGGCCGTGGTGGTGATGGCCGCGGCTGCGGCGCCGCTGCGGAGGAGCTCCAGCGAGTAGTCCTGGTCCTCGCGCAGGATCTCCAGCTGGACCGTGTCCGCCACGGCCGCCAGCCCGGGCAGCGCCCAGGTGTGCAGGGAATCGCTGTTGATGACCAGGGTCAGCCGGACGCTGGCGGGCTGCGCGCCGGGCTGCAGCTCTTCGGCCAGATCGGCGGAGAGCATGTCCAGCTGCCGGGCGAAGCGCACCACCGCGTGGCCGGAGGACGTGAGTTCTACGGGGCGGGTCCGCTTCAGCACCGGCCGGCCGACGGCCACCTCAAGGGCGCGTACGCGCTGGCTCACCGCCGACGCTGTGACGCCCAGGTGGCTGGCGGCTGCCTCGAAGCTTCCGTGGGCCACGATGGCCGCGAGGGTCCGGGCCTGGTCCGGATGGATGTCGATCATTAGCTCATCTTATGTTGACCAAGAACTATTAACTGGTTTCATGTTCGAGGGACCTCTACCGTGGAACCCGTGATCCTCCCTCTCTTTTCGGGCCTGGCAAGCGGGCTCTCCCTCATCGTCGCCATCGGCGCCCAGAACGCCTTCGTGCTCCGCCAGGGCGTCCAGCGCTCGCACGTTCTGCTGGTTGTTGCCGTGTGTGCCCTCTCCGACCTCGTGCTGATCGTCCTGGGCGTGGCCGGGGTCGGCGTCCTGATCGAGCAGGCACCCGGCGTTCTCGAGGTGGCGCGCTGGGCCGGAGCCGCCTTCCTTCTGGCCTACGGCGGCATGGCCGCAGCGCGGGCCATCCGCGGAATGCAGGCGTCCCAGCCGGTGACCGGGCAAAAGGGAACGTGGGCGGCCGCGCTGGGGACCTGCCTCGCGCTGACCTGGCTCAACCCGCACGTCTACCTGGACACCGTCCTGCTGCTGGGGTCCCTGGCCGGCACCCACGGCCCGGACGGGCGGTGGTGGTTTGCCGGCGGGGCCGGCCTGGGAAGCGTCGTGTGGTTCGCCGCCCTCGGCGCCGGTGCCCGGTTCCTCGCGCCGGTGTTCGCCCAGCCGGGCAGCTGGCGGGTGCTCGACGGCGGCATTGCCCTGGTTATGGTCACCCTGGCTGTCATGCTCGTAGTCTGAGCTCGTCAGCCGGCCAGCACCACTCCGCACAACACAACCGACAAAGGAAGCCACCATGTACGTCCCCTCGCACTTCGCCGCCGACCAGGAAGCCGTCAACGAACTGCTCTCCAATCCGGGCGCGGCCAACCTGGTGACCTCCACGGAGCGCGGACTGCTCGCGACGCTGCTGCCGTTTGTCTATGATCCGGAGGCCGGCGAGCACGGGGCGCTGCTGGGCCACCTCGCCCGCAACAACGACCAGTGGCTCTTGCCGGCATCGGGGGAATCCCTGGTGATCATCCAGCGCCCCGACGCGTACATTTCCCCGTCGTGGTACCCGTCCAAGGCAGAACACGGCCGGGTGGTGCCCACGTGGAACTACACCACGGCGCACGTGTACGGCCGGCTGGTCATCCACGACGACCCGGCCTGGGTGGAAAACCTGGTCCGGCGGCTGACCACACTGCACGAGGCGTCCTCGGCGGAGCCGTGGACCGTCGACGATGCACCCGCGCGTTTCACCGCCGGGCAGCTCCGGGCGATTGTCGGCGTCGAACTTGTCATCGAGCGGGTGGAGGCGAAGCGGAAGCTGAGCCAGAACCGGCCGGCGGCTGATGTCGACGGCGTCATCGCGGGCCTGCGGGCCAAGGGCGAGTCGGCGGCGGCCGGCGACGTGGAGCGGGCGCAGCAGGAACCGGGCCGGCGTCGTTAGGCGCCCCGGACGGCAACAACCGGCGATTTTGGATAATCCGGGGGTCTGCCCTTATAGTTTTATAGTCCAGTTCGGAGGAACCCGAAAGGACAAAAACGAGAGGCCTCGGCCCTTAATTTTTGTCTTTGTTTCAGCGGTTTTATCCGAATGGCGTTCTGGCCCCCATCGTCTAGCGGCCTAGGACACCGCCCTTTCACGGCGGCGGCACGGGTTCGAATCCCGTTGGGGGTACGCAAGGAACTGGTCAGGCCGGGTGTGAAAGTCTGGTAGGCTAAAGGCCTTGAAAAATTGCAGTAGCGATACTGCAGAGAAGCAAGAAAACAGCAAGGCCCTGTAGCGCAGTTGGTTAGCGCGCCGCCCTGTCACGGCGGAGGTCGCGGGTTCAAGTCCCGTCAGGGTCGCTCTGATTGCCAGAAGAAATTCCGGCTCTCATGGTGACGTGTCACCTAGGCTCTGTAGCTCAGTTGGTAGAGCGTTCGACTGAAAATCGAAAGGTCACCGGATCGACGCCGGTCGGAGCCACCACTGGGAAGCATCAGTTCTTCGGAACTGGTGCTTTTCTTCTTTAACCCCATCGGTTGCTCCGCAACTGCCCTTCTGGCGGGGCAAAAGGGCAGTGCTGGAGCAATCGATCAAAGGTCGACGGCGGCGACGGCGGCCAATCACGCCCCAAGCGGCCACCTTGTCGTTGGCAGGTACTAGGGTGGTCACAAAGAGAAGGGGGAGTGCCTTATGGAATACCAGAATTCCCAGCCCGCAGCGGCCCCGGTGCCCGGGTTCGCCGCCGAGCTGCCGCTGCCCGGCGCAGGCCGCACCGTCATTTCCGAAACCGCCGTCGCGAAGGTCGCGGGCATCGCCGCCCGCTCCGTTCCCGGCGTGTACTCCCTGGGCAGCGGCCCGTCCCGCGCGCTCGGCGCGTTCCGGGACGCCGTCGGCAGCTCGGACCACGCCGCCGGTGTCCGCGCGGAGGTCGGTGAAACCCAGGTCGCCGTCGACATTGACCTGGTGGCGCTGTACGGCACACCCCTGCACGCCCTGGCGGACCAGATCCGCGCCGCCGTGTACGCGGCGGTCGAGGAACTCGTCGGCCTCCAGGTCATCGAAGTCAATATCGAGATCAACGACGTCTACGTGCCCGGCCCGGCGAAGCCCGGCACCCCGGCCGAGGCCCGGCCATCAAGGGAGGCAATCCAGTGAATCTGACGGTTGTGGGGATCGCAATGGGCGCCTTCGTCGCGTTCATGTCCTTCCAGTTCGGCGTCTGGGGTTTCCTGGGTGCCCTGCTGTTCATGGGAATCGGTGCCCTGCTGGGCCGAGCCGCGGAAGGGAAACTGGACCTGCGCAGCGTGCTGGATGCCCTGACGGGCCGGCGTTCCTCCTCATGAGCGCGACAGCTGGTGCGGTCCGCGCCGCAGCGATGGCTGGACACACCAGGATCAGCACCCAGGCGCTCACCAGCGTGGCCCGGGCTGCCGCGGCAGAAGCCCTCGGCGTTCCGCCGCATGACGTGCGGGCCGAGTGGTCCGACGACGACGGGCTGCTGGCGCTGTCCCTCGTCTCGCCCATCACCCTCCCGCCGCTGGCCGCAGTCCTGCGGGACCCCGGACGCGTCGCGGGCTCCGGCGGCTCCGTGTGGGACCGGGCCGTGGCCGCCAAGGCCGACATCCTGCGCCGCGTGACCGAACTGAGCGGCGCCCGGCTGAGCCGGGTCGATATCCGGATCAGCGGCGCCAGCGTGAGAGAGGGAGGGCGGGTCCATTGAGCCACACCACCGACCGTCATTCCAGCGAGGGACGCCACGTCCCGCCCGCTCCCAGCGCCGCACCGTACACCGCGAACCCGGCAGCTGCCGGGACGGGTGCCGCGGGCGTGGAACAGACCCTCAAGCGCGAGACGCACTCCTCCAGGGCTACGGCCTCGATCATCGCCGCCGTGCTCGTCATTGCCCTGTGCCTCTATGCGCTGCTGGAAACCGCGGTCCGGGCCGTCGGCCAGCCGCCCTGGCTGGTGGACCCACAGACTGCCGCGGAGAAGGTGGTGGCACTCCCGAGCGGGGTTCCGCCGCTCCTGCTCGGCGTCGTTGGCGCGGTGCTGGTCATGGCCGGGCTGTACTTCTTCCTGAACGCGGTACTGCCGGGACACCGGGCCCGCCACGTCCTGCTGGACCGCCGCGCCGCCGTCGTCGTGGACGACGAAGTGATCGCTTCCGCGCTGGCACGGCGTGCGCGGCTGGCCGCCAATGTGAGCCAGGAACAGGTGATCGTGACGGTGTCCCGGCAGCAGATCGAGGTCAACGTCCGGCCTACCTCCGGCGTGCCGTTGAGCCGGGGTGCCGTCCTCGCGGCCGTCCAGGATGAGCTCCGGGAGATGGGGTTGTCCCCGGCGCCGGAGGTCCGGATCAACGTGGCCTCGGCCGGGGTGGTCGGCGCATGAACGGCACCCCCCGAACCCTCAACCGCATCCTGATCGGGATCCTCGGCCTCAAGCTGCTCGCCATCGGAGTAATGCTCATCCTCCTGGCGACAGTGCCGGCGGTCGCCGCCTGGTGGCAGGGCTGGGCCGCCGGCGTCTGGAGCATCTGGCGGGATCTCTTCGAGCGCACACGCTTCCCCGGCCGCGCCGAGAGCTGGCTCTGGATCGTGATGGTCCTGTTGCTGCTCCTCGTAATCGGTGCCATGGTGGCCTGGGTTGCCCAGCAGGGCAAGGGCCGGGCCAACACGCTCCTGTCCGAAGAGGATCCCGGCGAGGTGCCCGGCAACGTCAGGATCGGCAGCGGAGTGGCCGAGCAGGCACTCCGGGCCGCCCTGGCAGACCGGCCGGACCTGACCGGCACGACTGTTGCGACCTACGAATTCCGCGGCGAACCGGCCCTTAGAGTCAGGATCCAGCCGCGCCATGGCGTGGCACCGCACCGGCTCGCAGCCGAGGTGTCCGGCCTCGTGGAGGCGCTCGACGTCGCGCTCGGAAAACGCACCCTGGTGCTCATCCACATCGCCTCGGGTGCCCGGTCGAGGTTTGGCCGGGCCGAACGGGTCCGCTGACCGCTGTGAGCTTTCGCCAACATCTTCTGCCGGCACGCTGGAGGCGCCGCGTGGCCGGAGTCCGTTGAATCGGCGCGGACCGGCTCACAGAAAAGGCTCCGGAACAAGGGTCTCCTTTCTGTAAAGGTTCTATGTAAACGCTTGCATTCCTCACCGCGTGGTGATTAGTGTGATGGGCACCATACGAACGCACCGCCGTTTTTGACCGGTACTCAGCGAGGAGCCCCACAGTATGAAAACACCGAAGTTCCTACTTCCCGTCGCCGCAGCAGGCGCTCTAGCCCTGACGCTCTCCGCCTGTGGCGGCGGAGGAGGGGGCGCCACCGCCACCGGCGGTGGCGACGCCGCGAACGGCCTGGATGCGCGCGGCCCCATCACCTACGTCCAGGGCAAGGACAACAGCAACGTTGTCCGGCCGCTGATCGAAAAGTGGAATGCGGCCCACCCGAACGAGAAGGTCACGTTCAAGGAACAGACCGACCAGGCCGACCAGCAGCACGACGACCTTGTGCAGAACTACCAGGCCAAGAACCCCAACTACGATGTCGCGAGTGTCGACGTCGTGTGGACTGCAGAGTTCGCCGCGAAGGGCTGGCTGCAGCCGTTGAAGGACAAGATGGCAGTAGACACGGCGGGCATGTTGAAGCCCACCGTTGAAGCTGGCTCTTACAAGGGGACGCTCTACGCGGCTCCGGTGTCGTCCGATGGCGGCATTCTTTACTACCGCTCTGACCTCGTCCCCACGGCTCCCAAGACCTGGGACGAGATGATGGGCATGTGCTCCATCGCCAAGGAGAACGGCATCGGCTGTTTCGCCGGCCAGTACGCCAAGTACGAGGGCCTCACGGTGAACGCCTCCGAGGCCATCAACTCCGCCGGCGGTTCCGTGCTCAACGCGGACGGCAAGCCGAACCTGAACACCCCCGAGGCCAAGGAAGGCCTCCAAAACCTCGCCACGGCCTACGCCGACGGCAACATCCCCAAGGAGGGCATCACCTTCCAGGAGGAACAGGGCCGCCAGGCCTTCCAGGACGGCAAGCTCCTGTTCCACCGCAACTGGCCCTACGTCTACAACCTGGCCGTGACGGAAGGTTCCTCCAAGGTCAAGGACGTTCTCGGCATGACGGCGCTCCCCGGCAAGGATGGCCCCGGCGCCTCAACGCTGGGCGGACACAGCGCGGCCGTCAGCGTCTACTCCAAGAACAAGGCCACGGCCCTGGACTTCGTAAAGTTCCTCGTCAATGAAGAGAACCAAAAGTTCTTCGCCACCCAGGGCTCACTGGCCCCCGTTATCGAGGCCTTGTACGAAGACAAGGAACTCGTAGCCAAGCTGCCGTACCTTCCGGTGCTGAAGACCTCGATCGAGAACGCCGTGCCGCGTCCTGTCACCCCGTTCTACCCGGCCGTCACCAAGGCCATCCAGGAAAATGCATACTCGGCCATCAAGGGTGAGAAGACCGTGGACGCGGCTTTGTCCGATATGCAGAAGTCCATCGAGTCCGCTAGCGCGGGACAGTAGCTAACCATGGCAACCGAATTGGGCCCGACGCCGGTCAAGGAACCGGCGTCGGGCGGTGCCCCGATCCACCACAAGCCTAAGGGCGTCGGGGAGGACAACGCGATTGCGAGCCAGGGCAAGTGGGCCGCATGGCTCCTGGCTCCGACCATCTTCGCACTGGCGATTGTGATCGTTTACCCGATCATCAGCGCCATCGTGATGTCGTTCCAGAAGGACGCCGGCCTTGACCCCGCCACGGGGCTCTTCACCGAAGGCGGCCCGGCTGGATTCTCGAATTACACGAACTGGATTTTCCAGCAGTGCGCCGCCCCGGACGGCGGAACCGTAGCGTGCCCGCCAGGTACCCTCGGCGCTCAGTTCTGGTCCGCCACCGGTACGACCTTCTACTTCACCATCATCACTGTGACGCTGGAGACGATCCTCGGCTTCTGGATGGCGATCATTATGGCGCGTACGTTCCGCGGACGCAGCCTGGTCCGCGCGGCCGTGCTGGTGCCGTGGGCCATTCCCACGGCTGTTACGGCCCAGCTGTGGCTGTTCATCTTCGCCTTTGAGGGCATCGGCAACAAGCTGTTCAACACGACGATCCTGTGGACGGGCAGCGAAATCCCGGCCCGGTGGGCCGTCATCATCGCCGATACCTGGAAGACGACGCCGTTCATGGCGCTGCTGATCCTGGCCGGGCTGCAGATGATTCCGGCCGAGGTCTACGAAGCGGCCAAGGTCGACGGGGCATCCGCGTGGCAGCGGTTCCGGATGATTACCCTGCCGCTGGTGAAGCCGGCCCTCATGGTAGCGATCCTCTTCCGTACGCTGGATGCCCTGCGGATGTTCGACCTCCCGTACATCCTGACGGAGGGCTCCAACAACACCACCACGCTCTCCATCCTGGTGGTCAACCAAATCAGGCAAGGCTTCAACTCCGCCGCAGCCCTGTCCACCATCACGTTCATCATCATCTTCATTGTGGCCTTCATCTTCGTTCGCTTCCTCGGAGCAAATGTCGTGGAGCAGCAGACCGGCGCAGGTAAGGGGAAGAAATGACCGCCGCGACCGAACTACGAGCCCGGCAGGACCGGGGCCGCAAAGTGGCGCAGAATCGCGAGAAGTGGGCGAGCGTCCGTACGTATGTCAGTGCGGCAGTCATCCTGTTCTGGTGCCTTGCACCGGCGTACTGGATGGTGGTCACGGCATTCCGAGACGTGGGCTACACCTACGACACCTCGCTCCTGCCCACCCACGTGACGCTTGACAACTTCAAAACAGCCTTCGATACATCGTTCGGCAACAGGTTCGGCCAGGCGCTGCTGAACAGTCTGTTCATCGGCGTCACGGTAACCGTGATCTCGCTGGTGGTCGGCGTTTTCGCAGCCTACGCGCTGGCCCGGCTGAACTTCCGGTTCAAGTACCTGGTGCTGGGCTTCATCCTGGGGGCGTCCATGTTCCCCGGGGTCGCCCTCATCACCCCGCTGTTCCAGCTGTTCACCAATATCGGCTGGATCGGCACCTACCAGGCGCTGATCATTCCGAACATCTCCTTCGTCCTCCCGTTGACTGTCTACACGATGACGTCGTTCTTCCGGGAAATGCCGTGGGAGCTTGAGGAAGCCGCGCGGGTCGATGGCTGCACCCAGGGGCAGGCGTTCCGGCGGGTCATCATGCCGCTGGCGGCACCGGCCATCTTCACGACAGCAATCCTGGCGTTCATCTCCTCATGGAATGAGTTCCTGATCGCCAGCCAGCTCTCCAACGATGCGACCCAGCCGGTGACGGTGGCCATTGCCAACTTCGCCGGGGCCCAGCCGCAGCAGATTCCCTACACGGCCATCATGGCCGCCGGAACGATCGTCACAATTCCGCTGGTGATCCTGGTGCTGGTCTTCCAACGTAAGATCGTCGCGGGCCTCACCGCCGGCGCCGTGAAGTGACGGCTTGGCGATGAAGGGCAAGTCCAGCGGTGGTCTGGTGCGCAGCGAATACCGCCATGTCCGTTCCGGGGAGGATTTCGACATCATTATTGGGCTCCTCGGGTTCTGGGGACTTGTGCTGCTTATCATCACCGTCTGGATGGAGGTCACCGGCCAGCCCGCGCTGGGCTGGGCCCTGGGCCTGCTGGCCATGGTGCTCGCCTTGTACGGATTGATCCGGCTGCGCCGGCGCCTGCCGGAAAGGACGGCGTCCCGGCGCAAGTGAACGCGGGGTCACCTAGCGCCCATCCCGAGGGGGTTTATGGGCGGCAAGTGACCCCACGTTGCTTGGGAGGGGCATTTGTTGCCGTGGGCGAGGCAGGCTAATGGAGTACTTCGGAGGCCGCGGGTTGCCTCCGAGGCCAGTCGACAAGGGGACACGGTGGCAAGGACAACAGACAGGGCACAGCGCGGCGGCCACTCCGGGGTCAGCATCGAAGACGTGGCCGCCGCCGCCGGAGTGTCCACCGCCACCGTGTCCCGCGCCGTCCGCGGCCTGCCCAGGGTTTCGCCCGCCACCCGGGAGAAAATCCTGGGCATCGCCGCAGACCTGGGCTACGTCGCCTCCTCCTCGGCGTCCGGGCTGGCCACCGGGCGCACCAAGACCATTGGCGTGTTGGCCCCCTTCGTCAGCCGCTGGTTCTTCTCCAAGGCCATCGAGGGCGCCGACCGTGAACTGCACGCCCGCCAGTACAACCTCTCGCTCTTCAACCTGGGCGGCCACGGCAGCAACCGTGAGCGGCTGTTCAGCAAGACCATGGTCTATAAACAGATCGATGCGCTGCTGGTGCTGTGTATGGCACTGACCCATGAGGAAATCGAGCACCTGCAGAAGATCGACATCCCGCTGGTCGTCGTCGGCGGCCACGTAGAGGAATGCCCCTACATCGGGATCGACGACTACGCCGCCGCCGCCACGGCCGTGCGGCACCTGATCGACCTCGGCCACACGGAGATCGCCCTGCTGCACGGCGACGACGAAACCGACCTTAACTTCGACGTCCCCCGGGTCAGGATCCAGGGCTTCCGGGATGTCATGGCCGAAGCCGGCCTGAACGCGCGGCAGGAATGGGACGAATGGGGCGACTTCACGGTCCGCAGCGGCCAGGACGCCTTCCACCGGCTCTGGGACAGGCCCGGACCCAAGCCCACGGCAATCTTCTGCGCCTCGGATGAGATGGCCATGGGGATCATCTTTGAGGCCAACCGGGCCGGGGTGAAGGTCCCTGAGGACCTCTCTGTTATCGGGATCGACGACCACGACTTTTCGGAGGCCATGGGGCTCACCACGGTCCGGCAGCGCCCGGACGAGCAGGCCGAACTGGCCACAAAGATGCTGCTGGACGAGCTCGACGGGATCGCCGGGTCGGTGCGCTCGACGGTTGCCCCGCACCAGCTGATTGTTCGGAGCACGACGGCGCCGCCCGCGGATGCGGAGGCCGCGCCCGGAAAGGCGCCGCGCCGGGAACTCCCACCCCCCAGGCCAGCCGCCCGTAGCGCCGGCCGCCCTAGCGCCGGCAGCGTTTAGCACCCGCTGGCAGCGGCCGTTAGCACGAACCGCCCGACCGCCGGCGGTCCAGTCAGGACGCCCGGGCCAGCTGCCGGATCGGGATCCAGCGGGACGCCAGCCGGCGGTAGGCCGCGGCGGCCCCGGTCATGTCCCCTTCGGCGAGGCACTCAATGCCCAGCCGGACGTCCATGGGCGAGTCGTCCGGGTAGACCTTGTCCGCCACGGCGCCGTAGTCCAGTTCCACCATGGACCCCGGGTGGAAGAGTTCCAGCCATTCGGTGAGCTGGGTGAGGTCCTCGAGCATGTCCAGATCCGGGGCGGCCAGGGCCAGATGGGCCACGGCGTAGCGGACCCGCTCGAGGGACTCGCCGATCGTCGTGCGGATGCGCACGGTGACGATCCGACCCTCGGATTCCACCACGTCCGTGGGGTCCGATTCCTTGAACAGGCAGAACCAGCTGAAGGGGATGCCCCAGGTGGACGCCCGGGTGTGCACCCGGCCCAGCCCGGAATGCGCCCGCACTTCATCGATGCGCCCCTGGTGCCGGTCCCGCTGCTCCTCCGGGATAAGCAGCTGGGCCAGCGGCCCGTGGATGCCCTCCATCAGGGCGTTGGCCGCCAGCCCGGCCCGGAGCACCAGCTGGCTGGGGCAGTACAGCAGCCGCTCCGGCGCCCGGGTGTCGGGAGTGCCGGCGTCCGGGGCCCCGGTGTCGGGTCTCCGCGGGACGGCAAGGATCCTGACCAGATCCGTCGCCCCGGTGGGGAACGGGTCCCCGCCCGGGCGGGTGATGCGGCCGAGTGAGGCCAGCAGCTCGGCGTTTTCAACGGCGGCCCGGGAAGCGCTCCGGGCCCCCGCCGCGCGCAGGGCGCCCTGCTGCTCCTCCGGGAACGCCTCCAGGGGTTCGTAGACGCGCAGCGCGGACGAGAACGGCAGCCCGGCCTGGCCGCGGTAGAGGTTTCCCGTCATCGCACCACGTCACTTCCCTGGGCTGTGCCCATCAGTCGCCCAGCTCCACGATCACGGGGGCGTGGTCCGAGGCGCCCTTGCCCTTGCGTTCCTCGCGGTCGATGGCGGCGCCGGTGACCCGGGCAGCCAGAGCCGGGGAGGCCAGGACGAAGTCGATCCGCATGCCTTCCTTTTTCGGGAAGCGCAGCTGGGTGTAGTCCCAGTACGTGTAGACACCGGGACCGGGGGTGTGCGGGCGGACCACGTCCTGGAACCCGGCGTTCTCAAAGGCGTGGAAGGCCGCGCGTTCCGGTTCGCTGACGTGCGTGAGGCCCTCGGTGCGGAAGTAATCGACGTCCCAGACGTCGTCGTCCTGCGGGGCAATGTTCCAGTCGCCCATCAGGGCAATCTGCGCTGCGGGGTCCTTCCGGAGCCAGCCCTCGGCGTGGGTCCGCAGGGTATCCAGCCAGCTGAGCTTGTAGGGCATGTGTTCATCGTCGAGGGCCCGGCCATTGGGAACATAGAGGCTCCAGACCCTGATCCCGCCGCAGGTGGCGCCGATGGCGCGGGCCTCCTGCACGGCATCCTTGCCGCTCTTGCCGAAGGCGGGCTGGTCCAGGAAAGTGCGTTCGACGTCGGCGAGCCCCACCCGGGAGGCGATCGCCACGCCGTTCCACTGGCTCAGGCCAAAGTGCGCCACCTCGTAGCCCAGGTTCTCGAACAGCTCCCAGGGGAAGTTGTCGTCCTTGCATTTGGTTTCCTGGATGGCCAGGACATCACAGTCGATGCGCTGGAGCCAGGCTTCCACACGGTCGGCACGGGCACGGAGCGAGTTCACATTCCAGGTAGCTATCTTCACAATCCCTAACTTACCGAACTTGACTGCCGGACGAAGCGGCGGTCCGACCACGCCCTCTGGAATTTAGTAGGAAGTCCGAGTATATTCGGGAGCAGAAGATGTCGTGGGTCACATGGCCCGGCCGTCACTTCGGCAATCACACGGTGCAAAGGAGCATTCCATCATGGTTCGCGAACTATCCCATTACATTGACGGACAGCATGTTGAAGGCACCTCGGGGCGCTTCAGCGATGTCTACGATCCGTGCACCGGCGAGGTCCAGGCCAGGGTGCCGTTGGCCAGTACCGAGGAAGTCCGCAACGTGGTCTCCAACGCGGAGAAGGGCCAGCTCGAATGGGCGGCCATGAACCCGCAGCGCCGCGGGCGGATCCTGCTCAAGTTCGTCGACCTGGTCAACCAGAACCTGGACGAACTCGCCACCCTGCTGTCCTCGGAGCACGGCAAGACCTTCCTCGACGCGAAGGGTGACATCCAGCGCGGCATCGAGGTCGTGGAATTCGCCGCAGGCGCCCCGCACCTGCTCAAAGGCGAGTTCTCGGACAACGCCGGAACCGGCATCGACGTGCACTCGCTCCGCCAGCCGCTCGGCGTCGTCGCCGGAATCACGCCGTTCAACTTCCCGGCCATGATCCCGCTCTGGAAGTCAGGCCCGGCGCTCGCCGCGGGCAACTCCTTCATTCTCAAGCCGTCCGAACGGGACCCCTCCGTGCCGCTGCGGCTCGCGGAGCTCTTCACCGAGGCAGGCCTGCCCGCCGGTGTCTTCAACGTCGTCAACGGCGACAAGGAAGCGGTCGATGCGCTGCTGGAGGACCCCCGCGTCCAGGCCATCGGCTTCGTCGGCTCCACGCCGATCGCGCAGTACATCTACGCCACGGCCGCCGCGAACGGCAAGCGCGCCCAGTGCTTCGGCGGGGCCAAGAACCACATGGTGATCATGCCGGACGCGGACCTGGACATGGCCGCGGACGCCCTAATGGGCGCCGGCTTCGGCTCCGCCGGCGAACGCTGCATGGCCATCTCGGTGGCCGTGCCGGTCGGCAAGGCCACCGGCGACGCGCTCGTCGCGAAGCTGGAGGAGCGGATCGCGGACCTCAAGGTCGGCCACAGCCTGGCCAAGGACTCGGACTTCGGCCCGGTTGTGGCGGCCTCCGCCAAGGAACGGATCGAAGGCTACATCCAGGCCGGCGTCGACGAGGGCGCCACCCTGATCACCGACGGCCGCGGCCTCAAGGTCGAGGGCTACGAGGGCGGCTTCTGGGTCGGCCCCACCCTCTTCGACAACGTCACGAAGGACATGACGATCTACAAGGAAGAGATCTTCGGCCCGGTGCTGAGCGTGCTCCGCGCGGAGGACTACGACGAGGCCCTGCGCCTGTGCAGCGAGCATGAGTTCGGCAACGGGGTGGCCATCTACACCCGCGACGGCGACTCCGCCCGCGACTTCGCCAGCCGGGTCCAGGTGGGCATGGTGGGCATCAACGTCCCGATTCCGGTGCCGATTGCCTACTACACCTTCGGCGGCTGGAAGGCTTCCGGCTTTGGCGACCTCAACCAGCACGGCACCGACGCCTTCCGCTTCTACACCAAGACCAAGACGGTCACCACCCGCTGGCCCTCCGGCATCCGCACCGGTGCCAGCTTCGTGATGCCGGAAGGCAGCTGATGGCGGGGAAGCATTCCTCCGACGCCGCAACGGCGGAGGTGCTGTTCGAACGGCGCGGCCGGCTGGGCGTGGTCACGCTCAACCGGCCCCAGGCCGTCAACGCGCTCACCGCGGGCATGGCCTCAGCCGTGCTGGAGCAGCTCACCCTCTGGGCAGACGACGACGCCGTGGCGGCGGTGCTGGTCCACGGCGCCGGTGACCGGGGCCTGTGCGCCGGCGGCGACATCGTGGCCATCTACAAGGACATGCTCGACGGCGGCGACGCCACGGCGGACTTCTGGGCCGAGGAATACCGGATGAACGCGCTCATTTCGGGCTACCCGAAGCCGTACGTGGCGTTCATGGACGGCTTGGTCCTCGGCGGCGGAGTGGGGATCTCCGCACACGGCTCGGTCCGGATCGTCACCGAACGCACCCGGATGGGCATGCCGGAGACCACCATCGGGTTCGTGCCCGACGTCGGCGGCACCCTGCTGCTCTCCCGCTCACCGGGGGAGTCCGGAACCCATGCGGCCCTCACCGGCGCGCACCTGAGCGGCGCCGACGCCCTGTTCCTGGGGCTCGCGGACCGCTTCGTCCCGTCCGCGAAGCTCGCGGCACTTGCCGAGGCGCTGGAGAACGAGGCAGCGGACGACGCCGTCGCGCGCTTCGCCGAGGAGGCCCCACCCTCCGTCCTCGCAGCGCAGCAGGAATGGATTGACGCCTGCTATTCAAGCGGCGACGCCGTGGAGATCGTGCGCCGGCTGCGGGCAGTGGGCGGGGAAGCCTCCGACGCCGCCGACACCATTGAGGCCAAGTCGCCGACCGCCGTGAAAGTGGCGCTGGAATCACTGCGCCGGGTCAGGGGACTGGGCCTCGAGGAAGCCCTGGAACAGGAATACCGGGTGGGGCTGCGGTTCCTTGCCGGTCCCGATTTCCGCGAAGGCATCCGAGCCCAGGTCGTGGACAAGGACCGCAACCCGCGCTGGCGGCCCGCGACGCTGGCGGAGGTCAGCCGCGGCGACGTCGAATCCTATTTTGCGCCGCTGGGCGACCGTGAACTGATGCTTTCGAAGGAGCGCGACAATGTCTGAACCATCGACGCTTGAATCCGGCCTGCCCGGGGCGCAGGCCGGCCCGATCGCCTTCCTCGGTCTGGGCCACATGGGCGGGCCGATGGCCATCAACCTGGTCAAGGCCGGCTACACCGTGACCGGCTTCGACCTGGTGCCGGCCGCGCTGGAGACTGCCCGGGCGCACGGCATCGCCACCGCTGGCACCGCCGCCGAGGCCGTGGCCGGGGCCGCCGTTGTCCTCACCATGCTGCCCAGCGGCAAGCACCTGCTGGACGCCTACCGCGGCACCCCGGGACAGCAGAGCCAGCCGGGACAGCAGAGCCAGCCGGGACAGCAGAGCCAGGCGGGACAGCCCGGCCAGCCGGGCCTGCTCGCCACCGCAGCCCCCGGCACCTTGTTCCTGGACTGCTCCACGATCAATGTCGACGAGGCCCGCGAAGCGGCCGAGCTCGCCGTGGCGGCGGGGCACCGGGCCGTGGACGCCCCGGTTTCCGGCGGCGTCGTGGGCGCCGAGGCGGGCACTCTGACCTTTATGGTGGGGGCGCTTCCGGAGGATTTCGAGGCGGTCAGGCCGATGCTCGAGGTGATGGGCAAGCGAGTGGTCCACTGCGGGGAACATGGTGCCGGACAGGCCGCGAAGATCTGCAACAACATGATCCTCGGCGTCTCGATGATCGCCGTCAGCGAGGCCTTTGTGCTCGGCGAGAAGCTGGGCCTGACCCACCAGGCGCTGTTCGACGTCGCCTCCGCGGCCTCAGGCCAGTGCTGGGCGCTGACCACCAACTGCCCCGTGCCGGGGCCGGTGCCCACGAGCCCCGCCAACCGCGACTACCAGCCCGGCTTCGCCGGAGCCCTGATGGCGAAGGACCTCAAGCTGGCGCTGAACGCGCTCCAAAGCACCGGCGTCGCCGCACGGCTGGGTCCGCTCGCTTCCGAAATCTACGATAGCTTTGCCGCAGAAGGCGGGGCGGGCCGGGACTTCTCCGGCATCATCACTGACATCCGGGACAGATCCGAACACTAGCCGGGTCTGAAGACCGACCGGCCGGATGCCAAGACATTTTCTGAACAGCTGAGGGGACAGGCATGAGAGAGCAGTACACAAACATTCTGGTGGAGCGTCGTGGCCGGGTGGGGCTCGTGACGCTCAACCGGCCCGAGGCGCTGAACGCCCTCAACAAGGCCACCATGGACGAACTCGTGGCCGCAGTGTCGGCCATGGATGCCGACCCCGAGGTGGGAGCGGTCGTGCTGACCGGCTCCGCCAAGGCCTTCGCGGCCGGGGCGGACATCAAGGAAATGCAGTCCAAGGGCTACATGGACATGTATGCGGCGGACTGGTTCCGCGGCTGGGAGGACTTCACAAGGCTGCGCATCCCGGTGGTCGCGGCGGTGTCCGGGTTCGCCCTGGGCGGCGGCTGTGAGCTCGCGATGATGTGCGATTTCATCATTGCCGGGGACAACGCCAAGTTCGGCCAGCCGGAAATCAACCTGGGCGTGCTGCCGGGCATGGGCGGCTCGCAGCGCCTCACCCGGGCGGTGGGCAAATCCAAGGCGATGGACATGATCCTGACCGGACGCTTCATGGACGCAGGGGAAGCCGAACGAGCCGGTCTCGTGTCCCGAGTGGTGCCGGCCGCGGACGTGGTGGACGAGGCCCTCACGGCCGCCGCGGTGATTGCCTCCAAGTCCAAGCCGGTCGCGATGGTGGCCAAGGAAGCTGTCAACGCCGCGTTTGAGACCGGGCTGGCCCAGGGTGTGCTGTTTGAACGGCGGGTTTTCCATTCGCTGTTCGCCACCGAGGACCAGAAGGAAGGTATGGCAGCCTTCACCGAGAAGCGCGAGCCGGACTTCATGCACCGCTAACACCTGCGGACGTTGCTGCGACGCGGGAACCGTCCCATGACGCGCCAAAGCCCTGACGCTGCCGTATTCCGGAAGCGCCAGGGCTTTGGCGTGTCGCCAGGCCGGACCCGCCGCGCGGGGCTGCCGACGCACTCGGGACATCAGGCCGCGCTGATGCCGAACAGGCCGATGATGAGGGCCATCACCATCAGGGTCACGAGTTCGTGCGCGCAGTTCAGTACCGTGAGTCCGGCCGGGCGGCCTTCGAAGGCATCGTGCGTGATGAAGCGCGCCGCCGTGAACCCCGCCCACAGGATCAGTGCGGTGACCAGGGTGTTGACCAGGAAATTCCCGCCGTAGAAGTGCTGCGAGATGGCGGCGGACCCGGCCAGCACCCACGCGCTGACGAAGCTGACCACCAGGGTGATCAGGATCGGTTTGACGGCGTCCTTGGCGTCCCCGCTCGGGGTGACCTTGGCGACGCGCATCCAGTAGTTGCCGAACACCTTCGGTGTGTACCAGACGGACCCCACCACCATGCTGGACAGGGTGGCCAGCAGTACCGCCCAGATGTTGATCTCCGGGATCATCGCGCTCCTCAGGTTCAGGGTTGGTTTCTTTCCGAAGTCTAGGGGGACTGCCCTTGAGGTCCCGCGCTTTCGGAACTACCTCTTTTGGGAGGTAGTTGGATGTCCACGCTTTTGACTACGGTGAGCTAAGTCACAAAGCCGCGCATCGAGGCAGACATCAAAGGAGATTGCCATGACTTCAGTTTCACCGACTTCGCCGGCCGGGCTGCAAGCGCCGCCCAGCAAGAAGACGCTGCGCAAGGTTGCCTTCGCCAGCGCCGCCGGAACCACCATCGAGTTCTACGACTTCTTCATCTACGGCACCGCTGCCGCCCTGGTCTTCCCGGTCGTGTTCTTCCCGGCTCTGGGCGCCGCAGCCGGCACCATTGCCTCCTTCGGCACGTTCGCCGTCGCCTTCTTCGCCCGTCCCGTCGGTGCGATCATCTTCGGCCACTTCGGAGACCGGATCGGGCGGAAGAAAACCCTCATCACCACGCTGCTCATGATGGGCATCGCCACCGTGATGATCGGCCTGATTCCGGACGCCAGCACCATCGGCGTGGCCGCCCCCATCCTGCTGGTGGTGCTCCGCTTCGTGCAGGGCCTCGCCGTTGGCGGGGAATGGGCCGGCGCCACGCTCCTCGTAGCCGAATATGCTCCCGTGGGAAAGCGCGGGCTGTTCGGCTCCTTCCCGCAACTCGGCCCGTCGGTTGCCTTCGCCCTGGCCAGTGGCACGTTCCTCCTCACCAACCTGACGCTGGGGGACAAGTCCGAGGCATTCATCACGATCGGATGGCGGGTTCCGTTCATCCTCAGCGCAGTGCTGGTCCTCGTGGGCCTGTGGGTGCGGCTGAGCATCGAGGAGACGCCGGTATTCAAGAACGCCGCCAAGGTTACCGATACCGGCACCAAGCTGCCCATCCTCGAGTCCGTCAAGCGCCAGCCGCGCGAAATCCTCCTCGCCGGCGGCTCCCTGACTCTCCTGTTCGCCTTCTTCTACGTTGGCACCGCCTACCTCACCAGCTTTGCCACGAGCCCCACCGGCATGGGACTGAGCCGCGTTGAAGTGCTGAGCACGGGCATGGTCTCCTCGCTCTTTGTCGCCGCCGCCACCCTGGCCTCCGGCGTTCTCTCGGACCGCTTCGGCCGCAAAAAGGTCATCGCCACCTCGTGCATTCTCGCTGTGCCGTGGTCGCTCATGCTGTTCCCGATCCTCAGCGCGAACACCGTGTTCGCCTTCGGCTTCGGCCTCACGGTCACCCTGGTGATCTTCGCCATCGCCTACGGCCCTGCCGGGGCACTGCTGCCGGAGCTCTTTGAGACCCGCTACCGCTACACCGGCGCCGGCATGGGCTACAACCTGGCCGGCGTCGTCGGCGGAGGCATCGTCCCGCTGGTGGCAGCGCAGCTTGCCGTCACGTCCGGTGCGTGGTCCATCGGGATCCTGCTCGCCGGGATCGGCGTATTCAGTGTGCTCTGCACCCTGGCTCTGCCCAACCGCGAAAAGCAGGGGCTGGAAGACGGCGGTCCGCACACCTCCTCGAAGCATGTGGACGACGCCGCATTTATCGCGCCCGTCGCAGGTCCCTAGGGACCTGCCCCGAGCCAATCGGGCCTGCGGATTCCGTTCGTTGGGGGATCCGCGGGAAGGGCGGGGCAGCCGGTGAAAACCGGCAGCCCCGCCCTGTTGGGATTAGTCCCGCCCTACGGGATGAGCCCCAGCCGGCGGGCCGCGGACACGGCCTCGAGCCGGTTGTGCGCAGATAATTTGGACATGGCGTTCTGCAGGTAGCTCTTGACCGTCACGGCCTTCAAGCCGAGGCGTTCGGCGGTTTCCTGGTACGAACAGCCCAGCGCCACCTGCGCCAGCACATCGAGCTCACGGCGGGCCAGCCGGGCCGTCGGATGGATGCCGACGGCGGACGGCGGCGCCAGATGGCTGCCGATGATGTCCAGCTGCCGCGCCAGATGGGGATCTGACACCGTGCCGGCCAGGGACCGCAGCTCGGCGTGGGCTTCCCGGACGTGCTCGAGCCAGCTGCGGTCCTGGACGAGGGCGGGCGCGGCCCTGGCGGTATCGATGATCGAGACCCTGCGGTCCACCTCGTCCCGGATCCGCAGTTCGGCGGCGATTTCGGCGGCCGCCTCCATCGCCTCGCACACGGCGTTTTCGCCCAGCGGGGCGCTGTCCCTGCTGGCGATGTACAGCACCGCCCGCGACCGTCCCTGGACCACCACGGGAACGGCCGCCATAGAGGTCAGGCGTTCCCGCCGGACGGCGAGGTCGTACTCATGGGTAATTCCCTCGGAGGCGATGTAGTCCTCGACGAGGTAAGGCCGCCGCTGGGTGAAGACGCGGCCGCCGAGGCCCGCGCCGGGGACGACGACCAGCTGTTGCAGGCTGGATGTGGCGGTGCCAAGGAAGTCTGTCAGCTGCAGCAGCTCACCGCTGGCCAGCCCGGCGAAAAGCACGGCGGGCCGGAACCTGCCGGAGAGCAGGCGCAGGGAGGCCCGGAGCAGCTCCCGGTCATCGGGGCGGGAATAGGCGTTCGGCTGCATGAGTCGTCTCCTGGTGCCGCGGAACCCGTCACTGCATTGTGACGGGAAGTCAGTTCTGTTGGGGCCCTCCGGCCGGGGTTATTCGCTGAAATCGCCGGCGTTGCGGCGGAAGGTGCCAAGGATCCGGATCAGCTGGTCGACATCCTGCTCCGCGAACCCGGACTGGGCGAACACGTCGGAGTTCAGTGCCGCCGTCGCTCTTTTAGCCAGCGTACGCCCTTCCTGCGTGAGTTCAATCAGGGTGGTGCGCCCGTCCGTGGGATGCGGAGAGCGGATCACCAGCCCCGCGCCCTGCAGCCGGTCGACGGCGTTGGTCACCGAGGTGGGATGGACCTGCAGCAGCGCGCTCGCCTTGTTCATGGGCAGCGCGCCGCTGCGGGCGAAGCTCAGCAGGGCGAGCAGCTCGTAGCGGGCAAACGTCAGCCCGAACGGCTTCAGGACACCCTCGATCCGGGCCAGCAGGATCTGCTGGGTCCGCATGATGGCGGTGATGGCCGCCATCGGTGCGGCGACGTCGGACCAGCCGTGCCGCTCCCAGTTCAGCCGGGCGTCGGCGATCGGATCACGCGGCAGCGGCGTTGCCACGGCACCCCCAGCGTCTCGTCCCGAATCTCATACGGTTCAGCCTAGCTTTTCGGCGGGGCTTTTCAGACCGGGGAAGTCGGCTTCGGAGTATTCCGTGCCGAGCCCGGCCGGGACCGTCCCGCCGCCGTGGCGCAGTTCTTCGCTGTGCCGCAGCTCCACACGCCGGATCTTGCCCGAGATGGTCTTGGGCAGTTCCGCGAACTCCAGCCGGCGGATCCGCTTGAACGGGGCCAGATGGTCCCGGCAGTACCGCAGGATGTCCTCGGCAAGTTCCGGGCCGGCCACGTGCCCGGCGGCCAGGACCACAAACGCCTTGGGCACCGAGAGCTTGAGCGGGTCCGGGGAGGGGACGACGGCGGCCTCGGCCACCGCCGGGTGCTCGATCAGCACGCTTTCCAGCTCGAACGGTGACAGCCGGTAATCGGAGGACTTGAAGACGTCGTCGCCGCGGCCCACATAGGTGATGATGCCGCGCTCGTCCCGGCTGGCCATGTCGCCGGTGTGGTAGTAGCCGTCGCGGAATGCCTCCGCCGTCTTTTCGGGATCACCGTAGTACGCCTTCATCAGCCCGACCGGGCGGGGGTCAAGGCGCAGGCAGAGCTCGCCGTCGTCGCCCTCGTCTCCCGTCGCCGGGTCCACGAGCACGACGTCGTAGCCGGGCAGCGGCTTGCCCATGGCGCCGATCTTGATCGGCTGGCCGGGGGTGTTGGCGATCTGCACCGTGGATTCGGTCTGGCCGAAGCCGTCGCGGATGGTCTGTCCCCAGGCGCGCTGGACCTGGTCGATCACCTCGGCGTTGAGCGGCTCGCCGGCGGAGACCACCTTGGTGGGCGGGTTCTTCAGCAGGGTCAGGTCGGCCTGGATGAGCATGCGCCAGACCGTGGGAGGGGCGCAGAAGCTCGTCACCGACTCGCGGTCCATCTGCTCCATGAGTGCCTTGGCGTCGAAGCGTTCGTAGTTGTAGATGAACACGCAGGCTTCGGCGATCCAGGGCGTGAAGACGTTGGACCAGGCGTGCTTGGCCCAGCCGGGCGAGGCCACGTTGAGGTGCACATCGCCGGGTTCCATCCCGATCCAGAACATGGTGGACAGGTGGCCCACCGGGTAGGAGGTGTGCGTGTGCTCGACCAGCTTGGCCTTGGAGGTGGTGCCCGAGGTGAAGTAGAGCAGCAGTGTCTCGTCGGCCCGGGTCGGAGCGTCCGGGGTGAAGGCCTCCGGTGCGCCGGAGGACTCCGTGTACTGCAGGGCGGCCGTGTCTATGCCGGCGTCGCCGCCGCCGCCGCCGCCGATTTCGATCAGGGTGTAGTCGCCTGGGACCTCGGCGAACTTGCCGATATTGGCGCTCCCGACGGCGGCCCAGTTCGCGCCGCCGCGCTCCACCCGGTCCTTGAGGTCCGCGGGCCCCATCAGGGTGGTGGTGGGGATCATGACGATGCCCAGCTTGATGCCGGCGAGCATCAGTTCCCAGAGTTCCACCTGGTTGCCGAGCATGATGATCATCCGGTCACCGCGCCGCACACCCTGGCTACGGAGCCAGTTGGCCAACTGGGCCGAGCGCCGGGACAGGTCCGCGTAGCTGCGCCGCGTGGCGGAGCCGTCCTGCTCGACGATGACGAGGGCCGGGTTGTTCGCCTTGGCCGGGTCTGCCGCGATCTGGTCGAACCAGTCGAGGGCGAAATTGAAGTGCTCAAAGCGCGGCCACTGGAATTCGCTGCGCGCCGCCTCGTAGTCCTTCCGGAGGTCAAGCATGCGGTCGCGTGCTACGCGGAATTCCTCAGTGACTGTCATGGTGCACCTTTCGAAGTCTGGTGGCGCAGCCGTTTCAAGCCCGGCGCCGTTGCCCGGTGATCACGGGGTTGCCCAGTGATCACCATCACTATGCAATATACTAGGACATCCAAGGGTTTGGAAGAGCCGACCCGGTTCAGGACCGGATCACTACGAAGGGATACCTGCCCGTGCAGCCACAAGGACGTGCCAGCGGACCGACCCTCACAGCAGAGCCCAGACAGCGGCAGCCCGCCGCGTCAGCAGCGGAGAGCGCGGCCGGTATGGCGGCGCCGCCGTTCCCGGACGCCGACCTGATGTACATCGTCGACCTGCTTTCCCCGGAGGAGCAGTCCCGCTACCAGGAAATCCGAGGCTTCCTCCAGTCCCGGATCCGGGCGGCCTCGATCGAGTACTGGAACCGTGAGGAATTTCCCTTCGGGCTGGTCGCCGAGCTCGGCAAGTACGGCCTGGGCGCCCTGCAGACGGATGGGACGTCCAAGCTGTTCAAGGGCCTGATGTACGTCGAGGTGGCCCGCGCAGATGTGTCCCTCTCTGCCCTCGTGGGGATCCACAATGAGCTGATCGTCGGCATGATCGACCAGCTCGGCTCAGAGGAGCAGAAGGCGCGCTGGCTGCCGGGGCTTACGGCCCTGACGCAGATTGGCGCCTTCGCCCTGACCGAACCGGAGCACGGCTCGGACATCGCGGGCGGCCTGGCCGCCACGGCACGGCTGGACGGCGGGGAGTGGGTCATCAACGGCGCCAAGCGCTGGATCGGCGCCGGCACCATTGCGGACTTCGCCGTGGTGTGGGCGCGGGACGTCGCGGACCAGCAGATCAAAGGCTTCATCGTGGAGACAGACCGCCCCGGCTACACCGCCACCAAGATCGCGAACAAAATCGGTCTGCGGATCATGCAGAACGCCGATATCGTGCTCGACGAGGTCCGCATCCCGAAGTCCAACCTGCTCCCCGGGGCCACGGACTTCTCCAAGGCCAATGAGCTGCTGCGCGATTCGCGCGCCTGGGTGGGCTGGCAGGCCGCCGGTATCCAGCTGGCCGCGTTCGACGTCGCGCGGGCCTATTCACTGGAGCGGAAGCAGTTCGGCAAGGAACTGGCGCGCTTCCAGCTGATCCAGCAGCAGCTGGCCGAGATTCTGGGCAACGCCTCGGCGTCGTTGTCGCTGATGGCGCAGCTGTCCAGGATCCAGGAGGACGGCAAGCTCGAGATGGCCCAGGCCGCGATGGCCAAGTCCACCACCACCCGGCTGGCCCGGGCATCGGTGGCGATGGGGCGCTCGCTGATGGGCGGCAACGGGATCAGCAGCGACTACGAGATGGGCAAGCTTTTTGGTGATGCCGAGATCCTGTACACCTATGAGGGCAGCTACGAGATCAACTCACTGATCGTGGCCCGGGCCGTGACGGGCAAGTCCGCGTTCGTGTAGGGAAGGCCGGGCCCGCGGCTCCCGCGGGGCCGCGGCTCCCGCGGGGCCGCGGCTCCCGTGGCTGCCATCTCACAGCGTCGGCCGCAATGGCGCCAGGCGTGCGTCGCCGTGTAGGGCGCTAGCCCTGGCGGAACGCTGAGATACCAGTGATGTGCTGTCCCAGTATGAGGGTGTGGACCTCGTCCGTGCCCTCATAGGTGCGCACGGATTCGAGGTTGTTGGCGTGACGCAGCGGCGAATAGTCCAAGGTGATGCCGTTGCCGCCCAGGATGGTGCGGGCTTCGCGGCAGATATCGATGGCCTCGCGGACGTTGTTGAGCTTCCCCACGGAGACGTGGACCGGCTCGAGCGCACCGGCATCCTTCAGCCGGCCCGTATGGAGCGCCAGCAAGGTTCCTTTCTGGATCTCCAGGAGCATATTAACCAGCTTCTCCTGGGTGAGCTGGTAGCCGGCCAGCGGCTTGCCGAACTGGAGCCGCTCTTTGGAATACTCAAGTGCGGTTTCATAAGAGTCCCTGGCCGCGCCCATGGCGCCCCAGATGATCCCGTAGCGGGCTTCATTGAGGCAGGCGAACGGGCCGCTGAGTCCACGAGCGCCCGGAAGCAGCGCGGTAGCTGGCAGGCGGACAGTGTCGAGCCTGATGTCGCATTGGATCGAGGCCCGCATGGACAGCTTTGAGCCGATGGGTGTCGCGACGAAACCGGGTGTGTCCGTCGGCACGATGAACCCGCGGACGCCTTCTTGGGTGTTGGCCCAGATGATCGCGATCTGGGCAACGGAAGCGAGTCCGATCCAGCGCTTTGCGCCGTTTATGACCCAGCCGCCGTCGCCGTCCGGCTCCGCGAAGGTCGCCATGCTGGAGGGATCGGAGCCGGCGGTAGGTTCGGTCAACCCGAAACAGCCAATCTTTTCGCCACGCGCCATCGCCGGCAGGTGCTCGTTCTTTTGCTCCTCGGACCCCCACTTGTGGATGGCGCTCATGGCCAGGGACCCCTGGACGCTGATGAAGGTCCGAAGCCCCGAATCTCCGGCCTCCAGTTCCATGGCGGCGAGACCATATTCGACGGCGCTGCGGCCCGGGCAGCCGTAGCCCTTCAAATGCATCCCGAGGACTCCCAATTTTCCGAGTTCAGGAACGAGCTCCAGCGGAAAATGGGCGTCCTCGTACCAAGTGGCGATGTTGGGGCGGATGCGTTCGTTCACGAAGTCCCGGACGGTGCCGCGCAGCAGCAACTCTTCAGGGCTCAGGAGGCCGTCCAGGTTTAGAACGTCTTGGGGGACCAGTGTGAGTTCGTTTACGGTCACGGCTTTATTCTCCTGGCGTGTCATGCCGCTGGTCAGCGGCGGGCCGGCTTGGGGCCGGGGGTCTCCGACCACTGTGCCAGCTGGATTACGCCAGATCCAATACCAAATTAGGCCTCGAATAATACCCGAGGGGTATCAAGAATCTGTATCGGCGGGCGACGGCAAGACGTCTTCGGAAAGCCGAAGGACCTCCCTCAGCGCCGGGCTGGCGTTGTCTTTCCGCCAGACAAGTCGCAGCTGAATGACATCGACCGTGTCTTCCAGCGGCAGGAATATGACCCCGGGATGGCTGAAGTTTTCCGGGACGGATGACACCGTCAGGGCGACACCTATTTCGGCCGCCACGAGGGCCATGAGCGTCTGGGAATCCGGGGCCACCTGCACAATTTCGGCGGCGTATCCGGCCGCCCCGGACAGCCTCCGGAGGTGGTCATGGAGGATCGAGCCAGGATGCTCGGGCAGGGTCACGAATGACTGGTCCGCGAGGTCGGAGGCGCGCAGCGAAGATCGGCCACGCAGGGGATGGGTCTCGTACAGGGCGACCACAAGTCGCTCGTTGGCCACCACCCGTGAGTCCAGAGCCGCCGGGATGAAGTTCCAGCGGCCCAGGCCAACTTCCATGGCGCCGCTGAGGACCTTGTCCATGGCCGGCAGGGCGAAGTTGGAGCTGGACAGCTCGAAGTCGATGCCGGGATGCGTCTCCCTGACGCGCTTGGCGAGCTTTCCCACCATGACATGCGAGGACACACCAGCGAAGGCGACCCGCACACGCCCGGTTTCGCCGCGGCCCACTGAGGCGACCGCCAGTCGCGAGCGCCGGCAAGCCTCCAGGATTTCCCGGGCCGGCGCCAGCAGCGCCTGCCCTTCTGCCGTCAGTTGGACCGTGCGGGTGCTGCGGACAAAGAGCGGCGCCTTCAGTTCGTGCTCAAGCCGCTGGATGGACCGGCTCAGGGGCGGCTGGGCCATGTGGAGCCGAAGCGCGGCCCTGCCGAAGTGCAGCTCCTCGGCCACAGCCAGGAAGGCCCGGATCTGTTGTAGTTCCACCCCGGTCAGCTCCCGCTCGGGTAAACGTCATTGTTCATACGCCCAAGATACCCAACAAGGCGAAATCGTCACTGATCCCCTGCGGGTATCAATTCCGCACCCAATGCGCATTGGACGCGAACCAATCCGCTTGCAAGGGTAGGTGATGCAGACCACACACCGGAGGAACTAAATGACACACCCGAGCAGTCAAACGGCACCCGGCGTCCGCAATCGTCCGGCCCAAGAGGGGGGCCGGCCGGGCGTGGACGCACTGGGCCGCGAAGGCACCGGCCCCCTCGCGGGCGTCGTCATCGCAGACTTCAGCCGGGTATTGGCTGGGCCTTACGCCACCATGCTGTTGGCTGACATGGGCGCCACCGTGATCAAGGTTGAGGGCCCCGACGGCGACGATACCCGCACCTACATGCCCCCGGTCCGCGACGGTGAGGCCACGTTCTTCCTGGCGGTGAACAGGAACAAGCACTCCATTGCCTTGGATCTGAAGGACCCGCAGGATCTCGACGTGGCCCGTTCGCTGATTCGCTCCGCGGATGTCATGATCGAAAACTTCAAACCAGGCAACATGGCTCGGCTAGGTTTGGACTACGCGGCCGCCGCGGAGCTGAAACCGGATATCATCTACGCTTCCATCACCGGGTTCGGCACCGGCGCCGGTGCGCACATCCCGGGTTATGACCTCCTCGTGCAGGCCGCCTCGGGGATGATGAGCCTGACCGGGGACCAGGACACGCAGCCGTACCGGGCCGGAATCGCCCTCTTTGACGTCATCACCGGCCTGCACGCGGCCATAGGCGTCCTCGGCGCCCTGCACCATAAGGACCAGACCGGCGAGGGCCAGTTGGTGGAGTTGAACCTCCTGACCTCGGCCTTGTCCGGCATGGTTAACCAGTCCGCGGCTTACGTGACCGGCGGTGTGGTGCCGACCCGCATGGGTAACGAACACCCCAGCATGTACCCGTACGCTCCGATGCAAACAGGCGACGGCATGCTCATCGTTGCGACCGGCAATGATGCCCAGTTCGTGCGGCTCTGCGAGGCGCTTGGCCTTCCGGCGGTCGCCCGGGATCCGAAGTTCTCCAAGACCCTGCAACGCAACGAACACCGGGACGAACTCCGGAAAATTCTTCACGCGACGCTGGCCACTCAGTCCGCCGCGCAGTGGTTCAGCGAACTCTCCGCGGCCGGGCTACCGTGCGCGCCGATCCAGGACGTCCGCGGCGGCGTCGAGTTCGCGCAACAGCTGGGACTGCAACCCGTCGTGCTGGCCGGAAAAGGCGAGCGAAAGATTCCTACCGTGCGGCATCCCGTTGAGTACTCCCGCACGCCGGTGGATTACTCCCTCGCCCCTCCCGAGCTGAACGAAAGTTCCGAGCTGGTCCGAAGCTGGCTGCTGCACCAGAAAGCGCTGGCCCATGCCTGAGGTGTACCGGACCAGCGTCTCCCCGCGGTGGTCGGACCAAGACCTGAACGGACACGTCAATCACGCCGCCGTCGTGACACTTCTGGAGGAGTCGAGGATCAAGTGGCGGGCCGCGATGCCGGGAATCCGCCCGGCCGAAGCGACCCCCACGGTGGTGGCTGCCCTCGAACTGAACTATCGGCGGCCGATCCACCACGGCGAAGACCTTGATATCGAACTCACGGTCGGCAGGATCGGCAGGAGCTCCTTCAGCCTCGAATTCACCGGCGCTCAGAACGGCGCAGCCGCCGTAGACGGCAGGACCGTGCTTGTTTCAGTCTGGCCGGAGACCGGCAAGGCCAGGCCCCTTGCGGAACAAGAACGGCGATGGCTCGCCGGATACCAGCCCACGCAAGCAAGCACGGAACCCCGTGAACCGCTGATCCCCCATCGACCACACCTGGAGCTGACCCAGTGACACCGCAAACGACCGAACAAACCACGGACTTCTACCTCATGGACGATTTCCTCACCGCTGAGGACCGGGCCCTCCGGCTGAAGGTCCGCAGCTTCGTTGACAAAGACCTGCTGCCCGTCATCAACGGCTACTGGGAACGGGCCGAGTTCCCCTTCGAGCTGATTCCCAAACTCGCCGCCCTCGGCATCGTGGGAACCACTATCACGGGCTTCGGCTGCCCCGGGCTGAGCCGGCTCGCGGCCGGGATTGTCGCTGCAGAAGTCTCCCGCGGCGACGGTTCCGTAAACACTTTCCTCGGTGTCCAATCCGGTTTGGCGATGGGGACCATCAACATGCTGGGCAGCGGGGAACAGAAAAAGCGCTGGCTCCCCGCGATGGCGACGCTGGAGAAGATCGGCGCCTTTGCTCTGACCGAACCTGAACACGGGTCAGATTCCGTGGCCTTGGAGACGAGCGCGCGGCGGGACGGCGACAGCTACATCATCAACGGGCGCAAGCGCTGGATTGGCAACGCCAGCATGGCCGACGTCGTCATCCTCTTCGCCCGCGACGAAGCGGACGCCAAGGTCAAGGCCTTCGTGATGGAGCGCAACGACGACGGCAGCTACCCGGAGGGGTACTCCACCGACGTCATCACAGGCAAGATCGGCAAGCGGGCGATCCTCCAGCCGGACATCACCCTCCACAACCTCAGGGTGCCGGCGGCCAACCGGCTCACCGAATGCCACTCATTCAAGGACGTTACCCGGGTCCTGACGTCCACCCGTAGCGGAGCGTCCTGGGAATCCCTCGGCCACGCCATGGCTGCGTACGAAATCGCGGTGGACTACGCGAAGACCCGGCAGCAGTTCGGCAAACCGATCGGCAGTTTCCAGCTCGTGCAGAACAAACTGGCCAACATGCTCGCCGAGCTGACGGCCATGCAACTCATCTGCTTCCGGCTGGCGGCCCTGGCCGAGAACGGCCGGATGACCGGGCCGATGGCCTCGCTGGCCAAGATGCACACGGCCCAGAAAGCCCGGTGGATCTGTTCCGAGGCACGGGACATGCTCGGCGGCAACGGCGTCCTGCTGGAGCATCACGTCGCCCGGCACATGACCGACATGGAGGTCGTCTCGACCTACGAGGGCACCGACTCCATCCAGTCCCTGCTCGTCGGTCGCGAGATCACCGGTCTCTCCGCTTTCAGCTAGGTCCCGGCCGGGCGAGGCCGCGCAGGCAACAGGCAAGCGCCACACAGGCAACAGTCAAATTCCATGCAAGCGAAGGAAACACCATGAGCAATTTCATCAACCGGGTGGCAGTTGTCACCGGTGGCGCACAAGGGATCGGCGCCGCCACCGCATTGAAGCTGGCCGCCGGAGGCGCCACCGTCGTCGTCCTGGACCTCAACGAGGACGGCGCCAAGGACACCGCGCAGTGGATTTCGGAGCACCAGCACGTGCTCGCGGCCGGCGGCAAGGCCGCGTCTGTTGCCTGCGACGTCACGGATGAGGAGGCCGTGGACCGCGTCTTCGATGAAATTTACCGGGAGTTCGGGCGGCTGGACATCCTGGTCAACAATGCGGGCATCACCCGAGATAACCTGTTCTTCAAGATGGATCGGCCGGACTGGGACTCGGTCCTGACCACCAACCTCACGAGCGCCTACCTGTGCTCCCGAGCCGCTCAACGGTACATGGTCCCGGCGAAGTACGGGAAGATCGTCTCGCTGAGCAGCCGCAGCGCCCTGGGCAACCGGGGTCAGGCCAACTATGCCGCCGCGAAGGCCGGCATCCAGGGCCTGACGGCGACGCTTGCCATTGAACTTGGCCCGTTCAACATCACGGTGAATGCCGTGGCCCCAGGCTATATCGCCACCTCGATGACCGCGGCTACGGCCGAGCGCGTGGGCAGCAGCGCGGCCGAACACCAGGAGGCGGTGGCGGCCCGCACCCCGCTGGGCCGCGTGGGGCAGCCGGAGGAAGTGGCCGCCGCCGTGGCCTTCTTCGCCAGCGACGACTCCTCGTACGTCTCCGGCCAGACCCTCTACATCAACGGCGGGGCCCGCTGATGCGCGAGGCATTCCTGGTCGGCGGCGTTCGCACCCCGGTGGGCCGTCACGGGGGCGCGCTCGCCACGGTTCGGCCCGACGATCTGGCCGCGCTGGTGCTGCAGGCTGCCGTGGCCCGGGCCGGTGTCGACCCTGGGAGCCTTGACGAGGTCATCCTGGGCTGCGTGAACCAGGCCGGGGAGGACAACCGGAACATTGCCCGGATGGCGGTGCTCCTGGCCGGGCTGCCCGACGCCATTCCGGCTGTCACAGTCAACCGGTTGTGCGCCTCCGGTCTGACAGCCATCAGCATGGCGGCGCAGTCGGTGCGCAATGGCGACGCCGACCTTGTGGTTGCCGGCGGTGTCGAGTCCATGACCCGCGCGCCCTGGGTGCTGGCTAAGCCGGAGAAGCCCTTCGCCAAACCCGGGGAACTGGCGGACACTTCGATTGGTGCGCGGTTCGTGAACCCGCGGATGGGCGCCAGCGCCCGGTACTCGATGCCCGAAACCGCCGAAGAAGTGGCCAGCCGCGAAGGGATCTCCCGCGCCGACGCGGACAGCTTCGCACTGCGTTCGCACGAACTGGCCCTGGCAGCGATCGACGCGGGCCGCTTCAGCGACGAAATCGTCCCCGTCTCGGTCACTGGCCGGCGCGGTGAAGTAACGCTCGTGGACACCGACGAGGGGCCCCGGCGCGGGTCAACCGCCGAAGCCCTGGCCGGCCTCCGGCCGATCGTGAAGCCCGGCGGGGTCGTCACCGCAGGCAACTCCAGTTCCCTCAACGACGGCGCCTCCGCATTGGTGGTCGCCAGTGGCGAGGCAGTGGCACGCTATGGCCTGACGCCTCGGGCGCGCATCGTCACAAGCCAGGCAGCCGGCGTCGCCCCGGAAGTGATGGGCATCGGCCCGGTCCCGGCCACCC
This sequence comes from Arthrobacter sp. AL12, assembly GCF_029960645.1. GTDB lineage: Bacteria > Actinomycetota > Actinomycetes > Actinomycetales > Micrococcaceae > Arthrobacter. Next base: position 201,262 of record NZ_JASBQY010000001.1, on the reverse strand, counting down.
GGAAGGCGCTGGCCAAGGCGGGCTGGAGCCTGGACGATGTGGGCGCGGTCGAGCTCAACGAGGCCTTTGCCGCGCAGTCGCTGGCCTGCATGCGGCGGCTCGGGATGGATGCCGGTACGGTCAACAACGACGGCGGCGCAATCGCCCTTGGACATCCGCTGGGTTCCTCCGGATCAAGGATCGTGGTGACACTGCTGGGCCGGATGGAACGCGAAGGCGCCTCCCGGGGCCTGGCCACGATGTGCGTCGGGCTTGGCCAAGGCGTGGCCATGCTGCTGGAAAGGGTTTAAATGAGACTGTTCGAAGACGCCGCCGAGCTGGCAAGCATGACAGGGCAGGAAATCGGGGTGAGCAGTTGGCACACCGTGGATCAAACCCAGATCCAGGCCTTCGCCGATGCAACCTTGGACCAGCAGTGGATCCACACCGACCCGGAACGGGCCCTCGCCGGGCCGTTCGGCGCAACGGTGGCCCACGGCTATCTCAGCCTGTCGATGCTTCCGTACCTCGCCAGTCAGATTTACCGGGTCCACGGGGCGGCGATGATCATCAACTACGGCCTGAACAGGGTTAGGTTTCCGGCGCCGGCCAGGGTGAACTCGCGCATCAGGGACCGGCTGACACTGAATTCGGTGACCGACACTGCCAACGGCCAGCAGTTGCAGTTCCACCACCTGATCGAGCTGGAAGGCTCGGAAAAGCCGGCCTGTATCGCGGAGACCGTTTCCCTGCTCCGGAGCTGAACGGGTTCCGCTGCAACCTTTCACCGCATCCGAACAACGACGTTACGGCCGAGCCTGCCTGCAGGCTCCTCACTAGGGAGACACCCCGTGGTTACTGAAAACATGAACGTGAAATACGCAGAGGCGGGACCAGCGAGCGTTGCGTCCGATCCGGAGGTTTCGCCGGCGGAACTGCGCCGGACCTCGATCTCATCCTGGCTCGGCTCGGCGCTGGAATACATGGACTTTACGCTTTACACGCTGGCGGCCGCACTGGTCTTCGGGCCGCTGTTCTTTCCGAACGCGGACCCGGCCATGGCGCTACTGGCCAGCTTCGCAGCCTACGGTTCAGGTTTTCTGGTCCGGCCCCTGGGCGGGATCTACTTCGGCTACCTGGGTGACACGTACGGCCGGAAGCATGTCCTCATCATCACGCTGGCCATGATGGGGGTGGCCACCCTGGGCATGGGCCTGCTGCCAACGTACGCCCAGATCGGCGTGGCGGCGCCGATCATGCTGGTGCTGCTGCGGTTGATCCAGGGGTTTGGTGCCGGCGCGGAGCTCTCAGGCGCTTCGCTGCTGCTGGTGGAGTCCTCGCCCCACGGACGCCGCGGCTTCTACGGCGCGGTGGTGGCCATGGGGACGGCCACGGGCGTCCTGCTGGCCAGCACTATGTGGCTGCTACTTTCACAACTTCCCAAAGACCAGTTCCTGAGCTGGGGCTGGCGCATTCCGTTCCTGCTAAGCATTGTCACCACCCTGGTGGCCTTGTATCTGAGGCGCTCCATCAGCGAATCCCCGGTCTTCGAGCAGATCAAGGAACGCCGGGCGGCGCTGCGTGCGGAAGCGAAGCAGCAGAGCGTGTGGCGGGATGTAGCTGATGCCAAGAAGCCGTTCCTCGTTTCCCTGGGCATCAAGCTGGGTGAGAACGGCTCGGTGTACCTGGTGAAGGGTTTCCTGATCGGATGGACCGTGTCCGTGGTCAAGATGGATGCCAACGTGGTTACCACGGGTGTCATGCTCGGTTCGATAATGGGTATCGCCACAGTCCTGCTCACAGGCAAGCTCACGGACAGGTTCGGCCGCAGAATAGTATGGCTGTGGCTTTCAGCGTTCCAGTTTGCATTCACGATTCCGGCCATGCTCCTCATCGAAACCCGGAACCCGGTGTTGGTGGCACTGGTGTTCGTGATCTATATTGGCGGCCCCATCCCCAACATGTACGGTGTTGAGTCCACTTGGCTGGTGGAGATGTTCGGTTCCAAGCGCAGGTTCTCATTTATGACCACAGTCAAAGAAGTGGGATCAGTGCTGTCCGGCGGGCTGGGTCCGATAATGGCCGCCGCTGTGGTGGCTGCCACCGGCCCTGGTTGGATCCCGGTGGCAGCGATCCTCATGAGCTACGCAGCCATCGGTTGGGTGGCCGGGTTCTTCGCACCCGAAACCCGCGGCCGGGACCTGAACGCTGAGGCGGACGCCTGCTGAGCCGGAGGTGACCAGATGGCCGTGGGTCCACGTCGGCTGACAGCACGGCGCCCCCGCAACGACAGACGCCCCGTCCGAGAAACCTCGGGCGGGGCGTCTGTGGTCTTGGGGAAAGCATGGCGGCCGGCTGGCCGGTGCTGCTATCCGGAGTATTTAGAGCGGGCGGATGTTCTCGGCCTGCGGGCCCTTCGGACCCTGGGTGACGTCGAACTCGACCTTCTGGTTCTCGTCCAGCGAGCGGTAGCCGCTGCTGGCGATTGCCGAGTAGTGGGCGAAAACGTCGGCTGACCCGTCATCCGGGGCAATGAAGCCAAAACCCTTTTCGGCGTTGAACCATTTAACTGTGCCTGTAGCCATGCCATATCCTTCTGAAATGCTGCTGATCTCCGGCGGCCCGGGGGCCAACGGCTGCGGAGACATTCGTCCGCTGTTGCTCAACCTACGGGGCCGGGGGCCGCGGTGCAAGGGCCCAACGGGGGTATTTCGTCCCGTTCCCGGACTATAGTCGGGGCAATATGACAACAGTCTCGGTGGTTATCCCGACCCGGAACGACGCTGACATGCTCGGCGAGTGCCTCGCGGCACTCGCCCTGCAGACCCGGCCGGCTGATGAAATCGTCGTTATAGACAACACCAGCACGGACAACACCGCGGAGGTCTGCGCCGCCGCCGGGGCCCGGCGGATCGTCGTCGAACTCCCGGGTATCGCAGCGTGCACCGCGTACGGATTCGACGCGGCACGCTGCGAGCTGATTGCCCGGCTGGACACGGACTCGATCCCGCCGGCGGACTGGCTAGAACGGCTCGAAGCCATCCTGGAACAGGCGGGTCCGTTGTCCGCAGTTTCCGGTCCCGGCGACTTCTACGGCGAAACCCAGCTCGCCCGGTGGGTGGGTACGCGCGTCTACATTCCCGGGTATTTCTGGGCGATCGGGTGGCTGCTGGGTCATCCTCCGCTGTTTGGCTCGAACTTCGCCCTGCGCTCGGACGTCTGGGACCGGATCCGGAGATCGGTGCATCGGGGCCTCCCGGCGGTGCACGATGATCTGGACATTTCGTACCAGATCCCACCCGAGGTGATGGTGATCGCCGACCCCACCCTTCGCGTGCAGGTCTCCGCGCGGCCGCTGGCGAGCTGGCACTCCGTCCGGCGTCGGCTGTCGATGGCGTGGACCACTTTCGGTATCGAGTTCCGGCAGGAGGGCCCGTTCCGGCGGCGGCGCCGCCGTCGTCAATGGGAACGCGAGCACCCGCGCTAGGAACGCGACCACCCGCGCTGGGGTAAGTTGCCGTGACCGCCCTCCGAGGTTAAGGACGTCCGCGACTTCGAGATCGGTCATGGCGACGAGGTCATCCACGAACGGTCGGCCGACGTCAACCGGCTGCGGTGACAGCTAGCCCATCCCAACCGGCCCGGCCCACGCGCCGGGGCCGCCGCCTCCGCGGTCGTCGTCTTTGCCGCAACGTTTACAGCGCTTGTATAAGGCGCCGTCGTCAGCGTGTTCAAGATGCCAATCGTGCCGGATGTTCAGCTTGCACAGCCAGGCCTTGAGCATGGTCTTCTCCGATCGAATCGAGCCGGCGGAGGTCGGTCATTCAATCATCGCCTTCGTGCCGCCGCAGCAGAAGACCTAAAGCTGGATTCCTAGGCGGATCCGTAGAGCGCGATCAGGTCCCGGCTCATCTGGTGCGGCGAGGTCTCACTGGGGCTGTGCCCGCCCCGGTACACCGCGATGCGCGCGCCGATGGCCTGCGCGAAGCGGCGGTGCAGCGCCAGCGGCCAGAGGTCGTGTTCCCCGACGGCGACGAACTTCGGCAGCGACGCCACCGCCAGTACGCACCTCAGATCCGGCGCGTGCTGCATCAGTCCGACGATGTCGCGCACCGAACTCCGGCGGGTGAAACGGAACCGGTGATTCACGAACCGAATCCGGTTGGGCGGTACGCGCGCGACGTTGAGGCGGATGCCCCAGATCATCAGCGCGGCGCCGACCCTCGGGCCGACCCAGCCGCTGAACCGTCCGATGCGCTGGACGCCGCGGAAGCTCTGGCCGGGCTCGGGCGGGCAGCTGAGCAGGGTGAGGCTGCGGAATTTTTCCGGCCGCCGGGCGAAGGCCGCCTGGGCGACGATCGCTGCGAAGGAATACCCGATGACGTGAGCGGCCCCGTCGTCGGCGTCGAGCATGGCGAGCAGGTCGTCGGTGAACAGCTCGAAATCGTAGTGCGCCCGGGGCGGCACGAGGTTTTCCGGGCCCGCAGCGGCGGATTCGTACTGGCCGGCAATGTCGCAGCTCAGGACGAAATACCCGGCAGCGGCGAGCTCGGGCAGCATCAGGACGAAGTCTTCCTTGGACCCTGTGGCCCCGGGGATCAGGAGCACCCGGGGGTTGCCGGGGGTGCCCATGGAGAGGGTGGCGAGCGGGCCGCTGGGGGCCCGGAAGATGCCCCGGATTGCACCCTCGGGCAGGGCTGTCCAGTCCACGTCGCCCAGGGCGGCATCCCGGCGGGCGGCTTCGTCAACCAGCGCCGATCCGAATCCCTCAGGATCCCGGTCGCCCTGTGCGTTGCTATCGGCAGACACCATGGACTTAACATAGCCCCGAGCGGCGGCTGACGGGACCCGGTCGGGCGGAGCAGCAGCCTTCAGGCCACGTTGCGCACGAAAGCGTGCAGCCGGCGGTACACTTCCTGCGATTCCGGGTAGCGGAAGTCCTGTTGCCAGGTGTGCTCGGTGTTGGAGTTGTCCCAGTCGTAGATGAGGCTGTCCACGGGGACGGAATGTTCGCGCAGCCGGGCAATGAAGTTCATGTTGGCGGCGTAGAAAAAGTCCCGTTCCGACGTGGTCACGAACACCGGCGGGAAGCGCGAGTCCAGCCATTCGATCGGGGAGAGGAACCCGGCGCCCTTGCGAAGGGCCTCGCGCCGGCTGGGGCCGACGCCGGCGAACCTGCTGCCAAGGCCGCTGCGCATGCCCCCGCCGATGCCGCGGTTCCGGCCGCCGGAAGGGAGGCAGGGAAGCAGCATGCGGATGAAGTTCAGGCTGAGTACGAAGCCCTTTTCGAAGAAAACGGAAAAGTCCACGACGCTGCAGTGCTGGACCAGCCCCTTGAAATCGGACGCCGGGACGGCGGGTGTGAAGCCGTGGTGCCTTGCCAGTTCCGGCCGGAAACTGGCTGCGGTCAGGAGTGCCGCGATCTGCCCGCCGGCGGAGTCGCCGCCGAGCACGATGCGCGATCCGTCGCCGCCGTAGCCGGCGATGTTCTCCCGCACCCAGGCCAGCGCGGCGTTGGCGTCCGCCAGCACGTGGGCCATCTGGAAACGCGGAGCCTTCCGGTAGTTGACGTTGACCACCACCATGCCGCCCTCGGCCTGGCTGGCGCAGTACTTGGTCAGCGACGCCTTGTCCCCGGACGTCCAGCCGCCGCCATGGAAGTACACGTAGACGGGCAACGCCCCCGGCGAGCCGGCGCCGGCTGCTGGTGTGCCGGCGGGAAGCTGCGGGGTGATGACGTCGAGGCGGTGCGCCCGGATGCTGTCGCCCACGAAGTCGATGTCATGGAAGTAGTCGACGCCGGTGATCGGGTCGACGTTGAAGCGGGAGTTCTCGCTGGTCTTCACCGAGTGCATCAGCACCCGCCACGTCCACACCGGAACCCGCTGCAGGACGGTCCTCGCCCTGCGGGCCAGGGCGAACGAGCCACGGGAGGGTTGCGGCCGTTGCCGGGACAACTGAAAGGACGGCTGGTGGTGCGTTGGCTGGTGGGCCGGTGTGGTCATCATCTGATTCTATCTGGCACACCTGTGCTATTGCCGTGAGGGCAGCCTGCCCTGGGCCGCAGCACGGTGCAGGCTGCGGCATTGCAGGCCCGGTTCACGGTACCGCCAGCCCGAGTCACGGCTCCTCGCGGATGGTGCCCGCCGCGCCGTCGACGGTGACTCTCTGGCCGTCCCGCAGCCGGGTGGTGGCGTCCGGGACGCCGACGACGGCCGGGATGCCGTACTCGCGGGCCACCACGGCCCCGTGGGATATGACGCCGCCCATTTCCATGACGAGCGCGCCGGCGGTCAGGAACAGCGGCGTCCAGCCGGGGTCTGTCGAGGGGGCGACCAGGATGTCGCCGGGCTCCAGATGAGCGCCCACCGGGTCCATGATCACCCTGACCCGTCCGGTGGCGGTGCCGGCCGACGCCGGTGTCCCGGTCAGGGCCCCGGACGGCGGAGACTTCGCCATCATGGCGGCCTCGACGATTCCCTGCAGGTCCGCGCCGCGCAGGCCCACGCGGATCTCGTCGAAGTCGAGGAAGAACACGTCCTCGGCGGCTGCGATCATGCCGGCCGATGCCATGTCCGCACCGATCCGCAGCAGCTGCCCGTGCATCTCGCCGAGCACAAGCACGATGTAGAACTTGGGCAGTTCCCGCAGCCCCGCCAGTTGCCGCACACGGCGCAGACAGAGCTCCACCGCCCGGGCGCGCCAGGGGCCCCGGACCCGCGCCCGCTCCACCAGGCTGCGGATCCGGTCCTCCGCATGCTCGGCGGCCCGGGCAAACTGGCGGTCGGGAGCCTGCTCCGGATCCTCGACCCGGAGGTAGTTCGAGATCATGCCGAGGATATGGTCGGGCTGTTCGGACCAGCGGGGCATGCCGAGGTCTATTTCCGCCACGGCGCGGTGGCCGTAGCGGGCGAGGAAGCCGCGCACCCCGGCCTGGGCCTGGGGCGGCAGTGAGCCGGCGAGATATTCGGCGGACAGCTCCTCAGGGCGTTTCGCCAGGAACTCCCCGCGCGACACCGGGTCGTCGCCGATGGAAACGGCGAGCTGCCAGAGCTCCAGGTCCATTTCGGTCGTGATGTTGTGGGGGAGGCCGCGCAAGACAGCTTCCAGCTCCCGGGGCGGGGCGATGCCGCGCAGCAGCCGCCGGGCTACGGCCAGCATGATGTAGCCCACGGACGGGCCCGGCAGCGTGGCCCGGATCAGCCCGTCAACCGTCCGGCCAAGGATCTGCTCGGCGTATTCGAGCCGCGTGGCGGAGGTCGCGGGTTCGGCCAGCCGGAGCTCGGCCTCGAGCCCCCTGCCGTAGTTTTTGGCTCGCCGCAGCTCGGCGGCGGGCCAAAGCGCGGGGCGGATCATCCCAGGAATGAGCCCCAGGATGAGGCCAAGGCTGGCCGATTTCTCGGTGCTGCCGGTGCTGCCGGTGCGCCGCGGCGGCGGGACGCGGCGCGCGGGCCCGCCCCTGCGCAGGCGGGCCCGGAAGGGGTGCTCGATGAGGCTGAACCTGGGGTCCTCAAGCAGGGCCGGCATCACGGCACCGGATCTGCCGTCCGCCAGGGGGAGTACCCGCAGCAGGTAGGCGCGGCCGGACTTGTTGCGGGCCACCGCCGTGAGGTCAACGTACATCCGCAGGCCCGGATTGACGTACCGCCAGGGCCCTTTGCTGTTGCGCATCATCTCGAGGACGGCCAGCCCCATCGGCGTGATCGGCCGGGTCAGCCCCTGGAACAGGGTGCCGCACAGGTAAACCCGGGTGGGCGCGGCGGCGCCGGCGGCGACGTCTTCGGGCGCGGGCTCGGGCAGCGGATACAGTGTGGTGATCGGTCGTGACTGGGTGAGCCAGATCCTGCCGGCGGTGTCGACCGCCCATTCGATATCCTGGGGCGCCCCGAGGAGTCGCTGGACGCGGTCTCCCAGCGCCGTGAGTTCTCGCAGCCGGGGCTCGTCCAGGACCGGGCCGCGGCCGGGGACCGTCCCTCCCGGCGTTCGAAGCCTGACCGCGCCGGCCGCCGTGTCCAGCACGAACTGGTCCGGGTTGACCGCTCCCGAGACCACGGCCTGCCCCGAGCCCGGGCTCGCGTTGATGACCGTCTCGGTCCGGGTTCCGGTGACAGGGTTGGCGGTGAACAGCACCCCGGCCGTGGCGGCGTCGACCATGGCCTGAATGACGACGGCGAGTCCCACGTCGCTGTTGCTGAACCCGTTGGCGGACCGGTACGCCACCGCCCGGTCGCTCCAGAGGGACGCCCAGCAGCGCCGGACCGCCTCGACCACGGCGTCGGCGCCGACGACGTCGAGGTAGGAGTCCTGCTGGCCGGCGAAACTGGCGAAGGGCAGATCCTCCGCTGTGGCGGAGGACCTGACGGCCACTGCCAGGGTGCCGCCCATGTCCGCGTAGGCGGTGCGGACGGCGGCATCCACCGCGGGCGGGATCGGCGCGTCCTCGATCAGTGCCCTGGCCCGCCCGGCCGCCGTGACCGGCGCTGCGGTGACTGGCGTTCCAGTGCCCCGCGCTGCCCCGGATGCCGCTGTTCCCGCCCCCGGTCGCGGTGCGTCGAGCTCGGCTGCGAGGGCAGCGAGTCCGGGTGGTTCCGCCAGTTCGTAGGCGACGGTGGTCAGGCAGAACCCCTGAGGCACCGGCAGGCCGGCGGCCAGGAGTTTGCCGAGGTTCAGGGCTTTGCCGCCCACGAACTTCAGGGGCGCCGTGCCGGTCCCGCTGAGGTCCAGCACGAGGGGTCCTGCGGGGGAACTGCCGGGCGGCGTGTCAGGACGTACAGCATCCACGGCGGGCCCCTAGGGCACGTCCGTTGGACTGTCGGTATCCTCCCACATCACGTCCAGGTTCCGGAACACCGGCGGCCCATCGCAGAGGGCCGCCATCTGGGCGGCGAAGTCGGAGGTCTCCGGCCGCGCGGAGTTCTCCATGGCCGAGTCGTAGGAATCGAATTCGACCAGGGTGAGATAGGTTCCGGGGCGGTCGCGGTCCGCGGTGGCCAGGATCCGGCGGAAGGTGGGCGGGGTGCTTCCCTCGGTCCTCGACGGCCGGCCCAGCGCCTCAATTTCCTCGATGCGGGAGGTCTGGAACTCGATGATCTGCACAAACCTGGCCATGACGGCTCCTCGACGGCGGCGGATGCTGATGCGCTCACGGTAGACCCGGTCCCCTCGGTAGAACAAGGGTCAGAAAGAGGGCGCTTCCCTATGGGGTCAGCAGGACCTTGATGGCGCGCCGTTCGTCCATCGCGCGGTAGGCCTCCGCGGCCTCCTCGAGCGGCATGACGACGTCGAAGACGCGGCCCGGGTTAATCGTGCCGTCGAGGACGTCCGCCAGCAGTTCCGGGATGTAGGTGCGCGCCGGGGCCATACCGCCGCCGATGGAGATGTTTGTGTCGAAGAGGTAGCGCAGGGGGACCTCGCTGCCGCCGGTGGGGACCCCGACAAACCCCAGCGCCCCGCCCGGGCGGGTGCAGTTCAGCGCCTGGTCCATGGATTCCTTGGTCCCGACACACTCAAGCACGGAGTCGGCCAGCACACCGCCGAGGAGTTCACGGACCCTGGCGACGCCGTCGTCCCCGCGCTCCGCCACGATGTCGGTGGCCCCGAATTCGCGGGCGATCGCCTGGCGGTCGGCGTGGCGCGACATCGCGATGATCCGTTCCGCCCCGAGCCGCTTGGCGGCCAGCACCCCGCAGAGTCCGACGGCGCCGTCGCCCACCACCACGACGGTGCGGCCCGGACCGGCTTTCGCAGCGAGGGCCGCGTGGTGGCCGGTGGCCATCACGTCGGACAGCGTGAGCAGGCTTTTCCGGAGGGCGTCATCCGGCTCGGTGATGCCGGGAACCTTGACCAGGGTGGAGTCGGCCAGCGGGACGCGGACCGCCTGGCCCTGGCCGCCGTCGACGCTCAAGCCCGTGTCGTCCTTGCCGCCCCAGCCGGCCAGATGGTCACAGGCCACGGTAACGCCGTTGAGGCACTGGGGGCAGGCCCCGCAGCTGATCACGAACGGTGCGATCACGAGGTCACCGACGGCCAGTCCGATGATGCCGGAGCCGATGCTCTCCACGGTGCCGATGAACTCGTGGCCGATCGCGGTGGGCCGGCGGGTGGGCCGCACGCCCCGGTAGGGCCACAGATCCGAGCCGCAGACGCAGGAGGCGGTGACCTTCACGACAGCGTCGGTGGGCAACTGGACCGTGGGATAGTCGCGGTCTTCGACCCGGATGTCGCCGGGGGCGTGGATGATTGTGGCGCGCATGGGGGCTCCTCGGAAGAGTGGTGGGCGGGCTAGGACCGAGTTTAGTCCTCCCGGCCCGCCGGCCCGCCCGCCAACATCGAGGACCCGCCCATGACCGTCGTCGGCGGGGGAACACTGGGCCGGCGCATCGCCTTGATGCTTTCGCTCCAGGCGATCAAGGGCGAGCCGCTGCTGGTCCTCCCAGACCCACGGCCCCCAAGCAACGCGGGGTCAGGCACGGCCCATAAAGCCGCCCGGCAACGGCCGTAACTGACCCCGCGGTGGCTTTCCTAGACGGCTTCAAGCACGCTGACGTAGTTGGCGATGCCGACCCCGCCCATGTTCTGCACGGCCCCCCGGCGCGGGTTCGGCAGCTGCATCGCGCCGGCAGTGCCGGTGAGCTGCATCGCGGCGATGACGTGCTGCGAGACGCCGGTCGCACCCACGGGGTGGCCCTTGGCCTTGAGCCCGCCGGAGACGTTGACGGGCAGCTTGCCGTCCTTGAAGACCCAGCCTTCCTTGATGGCACGGGAGCCCTGGCCCGGTTCGGTCAGTCCCATGGCCTCGTACATGAGCAGTTCGGCGATGGTGAAGCAGTCGTGGACCTCGGCGAAGTCCAGCTCATCGAGCCCGACGCCGGCCATCCCCAGCGCGCGCTGCCAGGAGGCGCGCGTCGCGGTGAAGGCGGTGGGGTCGCGGCGCTCGGTGGGGAAGAAATCGTTCGCGTGGCCGAACCCGGCAAGCCGGACCGGGGCGGTGGCGCCGCCCGTCGGGGCGACGCTGAGCACGACGGCGGCGGCGCCGTCGGACACGGGCGAGCAGTCGGTGCGGCGCAGCGGGTCGGCGACCATCGGGTTCTTGTCCGAGACGGTGCGGCAGAACTCCTCGCCGAGGTCCTTGCGGAGCTGGGCGTAGGGGTTGTCCACGCCATTGCGGTGGTTCTTCGCGGCGATGGTGCCCAGGACGTCCGACAGGTTCCCTGCGCCAGCGCCATAGCGCTTCTCGTAATGCTTGGCGACCTCGGCGAAGAGCCCGGTGAAGCCGGTGCTGGAGGCCTTGCCGGCCATGTCGTAGTCGGCGCCGAGCAGGGCGGCCCCGACGACGTCGGCCCCGGCGTGGGTCATCTTTTCGGCGCCGATCACGAGGACGGTCTTCGCGGTACCGGCCAGCAGCGACTTGGTGCCCTGCTGGAAGGCGGCCGATCCGGAGGCGCAGGCGTTCTCGACCCGGGTGGACGGGACGTTGGCCAGCTGCTCCGAGACCTGCAGGGCCAGCGAGGACGGGAACGCCAGCGGCATCATGCCGGAGTTGAACTGGCCGAGGTAGATCTCGTCGATCTGGCCCGGCTCGATCCCGGCGTTGCCGATCGCCTCCGTGGCGACCTTGACGATCAGGGACTCAAGGGTTTCGTCCGTGAGTTTGCCGAAGCGGCTGTGGCCCCAGCCGGTCAGCAGGACGTCTTTGCCGAACTGTTCGCGCAGGCTCATGCGGTTGCCCCTTCCAGGGTGCTGGCTTCAAGGGTGGGGGTGTCCAGGGAGGGGGCGACGTCGAACCGGGCCTCGGTCTTCCCGCGGAGTTCCTCCACGGTGACGCCCGGGGCGAGGCGGGTCAGCGTGAGCTGCCGGACGCCGCCTGCAACGTGTTCATTCTTCACAAGGTCGAACACCGCGAGGTCGCTGATGATGCGGTCCACGCAGCTCAGCCCCGTGAGGGGCAGGGTGCATTCCTTGACGATCTTGGCGGTACCGTCCTTGGCGTTGTGCTCGGTGAGGACCACGACGCGCGGGGTGCCGGCGACGAGGTCCATGGCCCCGCCCATGCCCTTGACCATCTTCCCGGGGATGGTCCAGTTGGCGAGGTCGCCGTCGCCGGATACCTGCATGGCGCCGAGGATGGCGACCTTGACGTGCCCGCCGCGGATCATGCCGAAGGAGGCGGCGGAGTCGAAGATGCTGCCGCCGGGCAGGACGGTGACGGTCTGCTTGCCGGCGTTGATGAGGTCGGCGTCCTCCTCGCCCTCGTAGGGGAACGGCCCCATGCCGAGCAGGCCGTTCTCGCTCTGCAGCACGACGCGGACGCCCTCGCGCAGGTTGTTGGCGACCAGCGTGGGGATGCCGATGCCGAGGTTGACGTAGTCGCCGTCGTTGAGCTCTTCGGCCGCGATGGCAGCCATTTCATTCCGGGTCCAAGCCATGATGTTTCTCCTGAAGAAAGTAGGGGCGGCGCTTAGGCCGGAACGGAAGCGGCGGCGGTGTCGGCGGCCTCGGTGCGGGAGCGGACCGTGCGCTGTTCGATGTCCTTGACCCGGCCGCTGGCCTGGACCAGGCGCTGGACGAAAACGCCGGGGGTGGTGATGTGGTTGGGGTCCAGGGCGCCGGGCTCGACGATGACCTCGGCCTCCGCGACGGTCACGGCGCCGGCAGCCGCGACGACGGGGTTGAAGTTCTGCGCGGTGTAGCGGTAGATCAGGTTGCCGTCGGTGTCGGCGGTGTGCGCGTGCACCAGGGAAACGTCGGCCTTGATGGCACGTTCCAGGACGAAAGTCTCGCCGTCGAACTCCGCGAGCGGTTTGCCTTCAGCGACCAGGGTCCCGACGCCGGTCTTGGTGTAGAACGCCGGGATGCCGGCGCCGCCGGCGCGGAGGCGTTCTGCCAGGGTGCCCTGGGGTGTGAACTCCACCTCCAGCTTGCCGGCGAGGTACTGCTCGGCGAAGAGCTTGTTCTCGCCCACGTAGGAGGCGATGACCTTGCGGACCTGGCCGGCTTCAATCAGCACGCCGAGGCCCTTGCCGTCCACGCCCATGTTGTTGGACACCACGGTGAGGTCCTTGACGCCCGAATCGCGCACTGCCTCGATCAGATCGGCCGGGATGCCGCTGAGGCCAAAGCCTCCGACGGCGAGCGTCATGCCGTCCCGCAGAACGTCCTGCAGCGCGGCGGCCGCTCCGGATTTCAGCTTTGACATCGCATCTCCTCATTGAGCTCTTGACGCAATCCACTTTGTGGACTGTTCCTCTGGTGTTGGAGCCTACGGTGCCGAAATACGGACTGTCAATGGATGATTTTGGCTTCAAAGGTGCCGATATTACAGTGTGGACGGTAGGCTGTGGACTATCCACAATGTGGATAATCCAGGAACATTAACATCAGGTTTTGAGGAATTGTGACTTCACCACCGGTCCAGGGCGCCCAAGTCGTTAGCCGCGTCGCGTCCCTGCTGCGCATTGTCGGTCGCAAGCCGGAGGGCTCCCCGCTCGTGGAACTCGTCAAAGAATCCGGACTCACTCGCCCCACCGTGCACCGCCTGCTCAGTTCGCTGGCCGCCGAGGGGTTACTGGACCAGGACCCGGCCAGCGGCAACTGGGTGCTGGGACCGGAGATCCTGCTGATGGGTTCGGTGGCCTCGGCGCGGTTTCCGCTGGAGGACCTCGCCCGGCCCAGCCTCCGCCGGCTCGCCGAGGAGACCGGCGAAAGTGCGTTCTTCTCCATCCGGCGCGGCGCCGAAACGGTGTGCCTGCTCCGGGAGGAGGGCAGCTTCCCGGTGCGGTCCTTTGTGCTGCACGAGGGCGTCCGCTTCCCGCTGGGGGTCGCCTCGGCCGGGACCGCCATCATGGCGTTCCTGCCCGAGGCGGAGCAGGAAGAACTGCTGGCGGGCTGGGCCGCGCACGCGGGCAGTTTCGCGGCAGCACACACCGAGGCCCGGGTCCGCGCCAACCTGGCTGCGACGAGCCAGACCGGCTATTCGGTGAATCCGGGGCTGGTGCTGGAAGGCAGCTGGGGGATGGGGGCGGCCGTGTTCGACCCGCGCGGCCGGCCGGCCTGGGCGCTGTCACTGACCGGCATCGAGCCGCGTTTCAAGGGAGAGCGCCAGGCGATGTTGGGCCGCCTGCTGATGGAAGAAGCGCACCGGGTTTCCACGCGGCTGCAGGGCACCACCTAGTCGCAAGGCACCATCTGGGCCCCGGCCGCCTGGCCCGGTCGCCTGCGGGACCCTTGCGGGCCCGGCAACGTGAGTCCCGACGTCGGGCGTTACTGGCCTTCGGACGTCCGGGGGCACATTGGCACGGATACGCCGGCCCTGGCGTCCGAAGCCGTCCGGCCAGGGCTCAAAGTGCCCCCGGACGGACGGACCGCTGACTAGCTGGGGCCGGCTACGTCCACCAGGTGTCGAAGATGGTGACCGGGACGGTGCGCTTGTGCCGGGTGCGGAGGTATTTTTCTTCGATGAGCTCGGCTGCGGCCACCGGGATGTCGCGGCCCTCAAGGTAGTCATCGATCGTGTCGTAGCTGAGGCCCAGTTCGTCCTCGTCGGTGCGGCCGGGCTGGCCGTCGAGGAGATCGGCCGTGGGCACTTTCTCCCAGATCCGGGCCGGGGCGCCCAGTTCGGCAAGTAGGGCACGGTTCTGGCGCTTGTTCAGCCCGAACAGCGGGAGGATGTCCGCGCCGCCGTCGCCGTACTTGGTGAAGAAGCCGGTGACCGATTCCGCGCCGTGGTCGGTGCCGATGACCAGATAATTGTGCTCGCCGGCGAGGGCGTACTGCGCGATCATGCGGGTGCGGGCTTTGGTGTTGCCCTTGTGGAAGTCGGAGATCCCGTTGCCCACGGTCTTCTCGAATTCGTCCTCAAAGCCATCCACGGCCGCGGAGATGTTGAACGTCCACTCGGTCTTGGCCTGGATGAAGTCCAAGGCCGCCTGGGCGTCGTGCTCGTCGTGCTGCACACCATAGGGGAGCCGGACGGCGACAAAGTTCGCCTCCACACCTTCGGCCGCGAGCTCTTCGACGGCCAGCTGGGCCAGCCTGCCGGCGAGGGAGGAGTCCAGCCCCCCGGAGATTCCGAGGACGAAGCCCTTGGTGTGGGTCGCCTTCAGGTAATCCTTGAGGAACGTGACGCGTTTACGCACCTCCCCGGCGGGGTCTATCCGGGGCAGCACGCCCATTTCTTCGATGATCTTCGCCTGGAGTTCACGCATGACTCAAAGCCTAGCCAGCAGTGTCAACCGCGCTCAACTGTGTCCGTCCGGCTGGCGCTGTGGATTTCGGGCGGCGCTGCGCTTTCGGACCGGCGCTACGCGGATCTCGGCCGCGCCGGTCTGAAACGGCCGCGCCGGTCTGAAACGGCCGCGCCGGTCTGAAACCGCCGCGAAAACCCCTCCCTCTTCACCGTGCGCAGGCGTAGCGTATGGCCATGGAGAAGACCGGATGTGTGGTGGTCGGCGGCGGGCCGGCGGGCATGATGCTGGGACTGCTGCTGGCGCGGGCCGGTGTGCAGGTCACTGTGCTGGAGAAGCACAATGATTTCTTCCGGGACTTCCGCGGCGACACCGTCCATGCCTCCACGATCCGGTTGATCGATGAGCTGGGCCTGGGCGAGGAGTTCCGCCGGCTGCCGCAAAGCCGGCTGAGCAACGTCGCCTTCCCGGTGCCCGGCGGTCCGCCCGTGACCGTGGGCAACTTCGATACGCTCCCGCCGCCCTACAACTACGTGGCCATGATGCCGCAATGGGACTTCCTGAACTTCCTGGCCGACGCCGCCGCCGAGGAACCGTCCTTCAGCCTGCGGATGGGCCACAAGGGAACGTCGCTGGTCCGCAACGGCGGCCGGGTCATGGGGGTCCGCTACCGGACCGCTGACGGGGCCGGGGGAGAGATCAGGGCGGATGTGGTGGTGGCGACGGACGGGCGCCATTCCGCACTGCGCGCCGCGGCGGGTCTGGCCCCGAAAGAGTATCCCGTGCCGTTCGACGCCTGGTGGTTCCGCCTGCCGCGCTACGCCTCCGAGCCTGGCGCCGTGGCGGGGATCGTTCCCGCCTTCGGCCGGGGTGAGGCCCTCGTGGCGCTCAACCGCACCGACTACTACCAGATGGGGTATCTGGCACCGAAGGGAACGGACGCCCGGATCCGCGCCGAGGGCATTGAGGGCTTCCGACGCCGGATCGCAGCGCTCCGCCCGGACCTCGCCGACCGAGTGGACGCCATCGCGTCGCTGGAGGATCTGCGCTGGCTGGACGTGCGCCTGGACCGGCTCCGCCAATGGCACATCAACGGATTGCTCTGCATCGGCGACGCCGCCCATGCCATGTCCCCGGCGGGCGGAGTCGGGATCAACCTTGCCGTCCAGGACGCCGTGGCCACCGCGGATATCCTTGCCCCTGCGCTGCTCCGCGGTCAGGTGCCACGCGCCGAATTGGCCAAGGTCCAACGGCGGCGTCAGAGACCCACGGTGATTGTCCAGACCGTACAGCGGATCATGCACCGCCTGATTTTCGGTCCGATCATGACCGGAAAGCGGGCGGGGGCGCCGGCCGTCCTGCTGTTCCTGGGCAGGCGCATCCCGGCCATTGGCAGGGTGATGCCGCGCTTCATCGCGTTCGGACCGCGGCCGGAGCACGCGCCCTCATTCGCCCGCCGCGCCGCGCAGCACTCGTAGCCCGAGCGCCCCGCGGTCTCAGCGCACCGTCGGGCGGCGGGTCCGACATCAAAGTGTCCGGCTGGGGATCCGGTGCCGGCCAGCCACTAAACTGGGTCCCATGACTGCCAACAGTGCTCTCGAAGCTGACACCGCTGCCGCCCGTGCCCGCCTGCTTGAACTCATCAAGGAGCTGGCCGTCGTGCGCGGCAAGGTCATCCTCTCCAGCGGCGCCGAGGCCGATTACTACATCGACCTGCGCCGGATCACGCTCCACCACGAGGCCTCCAGGCTTGTCGGCCAGGTCATGCTGTCGATGCTGGACGACGCCGGCATCGACTTCGAGTGCGCCGGTGGACTCACCATGGGTGCCGACCCGGTGGGCACCGCCGTGATGCACGCCGCCGTCGACGCCGGACGCCCTGTGGACGCGTTCGTGGTCCGCAAGGCGCAGAAGTCCTATGGCATGGGCCGCCAGGTGGAGGGCCCCTCGGTCGATGGCCGCAGGGTGCTGGTGCTGGAGGACACCTCCACGACCGGAGGCTCCGCGCTGACCGCCGTCGAGGGCGTCCGCCGGGCCGGCGGCAACGTGGTCGCCGTCGCCGTGATCGTGGACCGCGACACGGGTGCCAAGGAAAAGATCGAGGCAGAGGCCGGAGTTCCCTACCTCTTCGCCTACGGCAAGGACGAACTCGGCCTAAGCTAGGGGTCCACCCGTCAGCGGACGCGTGTGGACGGCGGATTGACCGTGAATTATCATTTTCAGATATCCACCCCACCCTCCGGAGACCAAGCGCCATGCTCCTGCCCGAAGAAATCCTCGAATCTGAGCCCCTCAGCACCGTCGACCAGATCCAGAACCTCATCCTGGACAGCGCCGATTTTGAGGACTTCCTCAACGAACTCGCTCGTTTCTCTGCCCACCAGGTCGCCGGCACCGGCGACGATGCCCTGTGCGGCATCACCCTGCTGCGCGACCGCAAGGCCGCGACCATCGGCTGGAGCAGCGACTCCGCCCGCGAAGTGGACGAAATCCAGTACCGGCTCTCGCAGGGCCCGTGCCTGACGGCGGCCCAGGAGGAACGGGAAGTCTACGTTCCGGACCTGTTCGATGAGGACCGCTGGGGTCCGGACTATGCCAACGCCGTCGCGTCGCACGGCCTTCGCTCGGTGCTTTCGGTCCCGTTCCACCTGCAGGGCGAGGCCCAGGCGGCGCTGAACCTGTACTCCGACGTGCCGCACAAGTTCGACGGCGACGTTGCCGCCCGGGCGCGCGGGTACACCCGCGAGATCTCGCAGGCCCTCCGGCTCGCGGTCCGCTTCTCGCTGCACACTGACAGTGCGACTAACCTCCGGGCCACCCTCGAGTCCCGCACCGTGATCGACACGGCCATCGGGATCGTCATGGCGCAGAACCGCTGCAACCAGGAGACAGCCGTCCGGATCCTCACCGACGCGTCCAGCAACGGCAACGTCAAGCTGCGTGACATCGCCGCATCCCTGGTCCAGACTGTGGGCGGCACCGCATCGCGTACCCACTTCGAGGAGCCCGGCCGGAGAGAAACCGGCTAACCGGTACCGGCGTATGACTTGTGCGCCCCTCCGGCTGCCCGATACGCTGATCGAGGTTGAGCCGTCGGCCGTAGACACCCTTTTTTGGAGTACCTATGGACACCTCGTTGAACGCCCACGCCAAGCTGGACATCGCCTCGGATGTTCTCCGGATCGATGTCCGGGGCAGCCTGACGCAGCACTCCCGCCCCGCTTTGATGCAGCTGATCCAGCGCGTCCGCCGGATGGGCATCACATCCCATATCCGGGTGAATCTCGGGCACGCAGCCTTCGTGGAATCCTCGGCCCTGGCAGGCCTCCGCAAAGACCTGAACACGATCGACGGCGCCGCCGCGCTCGGACACGCCGGCGGAGCCCTGCCGAGCTCCGCCGGCGTGTCCCTTGAGCTGAGTCCGTCCCTGCGTACCGACGTCACCGCGCTGCCGTCCCTCGACCTCTCAGCGGATTTCACCGCATCCATTGACACCTCCGGGACCCGGCCGCTGAACGTTTTCTCCGATGCCGAACTGCTCGCCGCGAGCGACTCTGTGTTCGGCCTGCTGGACAATCCGGCGGACATGGCCCGGTCGCAGCTCCTCGCGACTTACGACGAGATCGGCCTCGAAATCAGCCGCCGGCAGGCCGGACTGGAAACCGTCGGCCTCGACGTCGGGCTCGAAATCAGCCGCCCCGGGATGGGCCGGGAACCGGAACCGGTGTAGGCGGCGCCGGCAGGACCAGGCTGTAACGGAGCTGTTATCCGGTGCTGTTGCTGATCCGCGTTCCCCGGTGGCTACGGTAGAGATGTGCCGAGTGAGCCCGAAGTTGAGGATGTGGGCGGGGCCGGCGATGCCGACGCCCGTGTGCTTCGGCACGCCGCCGAACTCCGGCGGTTCTCCCGGCGGGGCTTTCTGACCGGTGCCGGCGCCGCCTCCGTGCTGGCGGCTGATATGCTGCTGACCCGGCGTGTGCAGGCCGAACGACGCGTTCACAGGATACTCCCGGTCCCGGACGAGACCGCCGAACGGTACTTTCCCAACGCCAGCTGGTTCCTCTTTCCCGGCTACAAGACGAGCTGGGAGGAAGCCCTGTGGATCCTGAACGCGCTGCGTGGTGCGCTGAACAAGCGCGGCCAGCTCGCCGCCGTCGGCTATTCCAATGTGGGCCTCGACATCGACCAGATCGTGATCGCCGTGGTCGAGCACGCGAGGGCGCATCAACTGTCCACGTTCTACTTCTACGGCCACAGCTTCGGCGGCATGGTGGCCACCCAGGTCGCCGCCCGGCTCCGGGAACTGCACGGGATTGAAGTGGCGTTTATCCTGCTGGACTCCAGCCCGTACAGCAAATACGACGTGCTGGACCAGAGCTGGTTCGAGGGGGTTGTGTTCCTCTACGAGAGCGGCTTCCGGTTCCCCTCGGTGCTGCGCGGCGGTTACGAACTTGGTGAGCGGATGATGCACAAGGACGAGCGCAGCTGGGGTCAGGTCGTGGACCAGACCCTGGAACAGCTCTCGCCGATTGCACCCTCCAGCGTGCTGATCCAGTCCGAGTCCGCCTACATCTACCACTACGACGCGACCCGCTTCGCCGGAAAACTCGGCGGGACCCGGATGGCCTTCATCGGCAACCCGCGGGACCGGACGGTCGACTACGAGACGGCCCGTGACTCGTGGTCGCTGACCTTCAAAGCCAACATGGCCGCGGACTCGCTGCGGACCGACGGCGCCCAGCCGGCGCACGCCAGCCCGGGCTGGAACCCGTTCATCTACCGGCCGGTCATCGAGGAGCTGCAGGACCAGATCCTCCCGCTTCCCTCCGGCGGAGGCAAGAAGACCGCCTTCTAGGGGACAGGACTCAGATCTGGTTCTTCAGGTCGGCCACGGAGTTCAGGATCTGGTTGGGACGGAACGGGTAGGCGGCGATGTCGTCCTTGTGGGTGATGCCGCTGAGCACCAGCACCGTGTGCAGCCCCGCTTCCATCCCCGCGATGATGTCAGTGTCCATCCGGTCACCGATCATGGCCGTGGTTTCTGAATGCGCGTCGATCTGGTTCATGGCCGAGCGGAACATCATCGGATTCGGCTTGCCCACAATGTAGGGTTCCCGGCCGGTGGCCTTCGTGATGAGCGCCGCGATCGCCCCGGTGGCCGGCATGGGGCCGTCCTTCGAGGGGCCGGTGGCGTCCGGGTTCGTGGCGATGAACCGCGCCCCGCCCAGGATTAGCCGGATGGCCATGGTGATGGCTTCAAAGGAGTAGGTCCGGGTTTCGCCGAGCACCACGAAGTCCGGGTCCTGGTCGGTGAGGATGAAGCCGGCCTCGTGCAGCGCCGTCGTCAGGCCCGCCTCGCCGATCGTGTAGGCGCGGTTGCCGGAATCCGAGCCGCGCACCTGGTCCTTGAGGAACTGGGCGGTGGCCAGGGCCGAGGTCCAGATGTTCTCTTCGGGGATTTCCAGGCCCGAGCTCTTCAGCCGGGCGGCGAGGTCCCGGGGTGTGAAGATCGAGTTATTGGTCAGCACGAGGAAGCGCCGGGACGTGTCCACCCAGCGCTGGATGAGTTCCGCGGCGCCGGGGATGGGCTGGTTTTCGTGGACCAGGACACCGTCCATGTCGGTCAGCCAGCACTCGATCTCCTGGCCGCTGCGGTACACGGACTTGAATGAACGCACGTGGTCCGCGTCGTCGCTGTGCTCTGCCTGCTGCTCCGCCATGCTGTCCTCCGCTGATAGGGTGCCGATGCCAGTCCCAGTCTAGTGTTGAGTCGTGACTGAACCCGAGACCCCCAGCGAAACCCTTTCCGGCAGCTTGACCGCAGGAGAGGGCAGCCGGGAGCCGGCGGCGGAGCCTAAGGCCGAGGTCGGCGTCGGGCCCTGGGAGGGGGAACTGCCGGAAGGCGCGCACTGGGACGCGGACCTCCTGGCGGACGGGGACCGCCGCAACGTGGTGGACAAATACCGCTACTGGAAGCACGAGGCGATTGTCGCGGACCTGGACTCCAAGCGGCACAACTTCCATATCGCGATCGAAAACTGGCAGCACGACATGAACATCGGCACTGTCGTGCGCAGCGCCAATGCTTTTCTGGCCAAGGAAGTCCACATCATCGGGCGACGCCGGTGGAACCGCCGCGGGGCCATGGTCACCGACCGGTACCAGCACATCCGGCACCACCCGACCGTCGCGGACTTCGTGGCGTGGGCGCAGGGGGAGGGCCTGGCGATCATCGGCATCGACATCTTCCCGGACTCCGTCCCGCTGGAAACCTATGAACTGCCCCGGGACTGCGTGCTGGTGTTCGGCCAGGAAGGCCCGGGGCTGTCCCCCGAGGTCCACGAAGCGGCGGTGGACACCCTGTCGATCGAGCAGTTCGGCTCCACCCGCTCGATCAATGCCGCCTCGGCCGCGGCCATCGCGATGCACGCATGGATCCGCCGGCACGTGTTCAACCAGCTCCCGGGGTAGCGGCAGGGCCTGCGTGAGGTGGAAGTTGTGCGAACGTGATTCCGCGCGGCGAGTATTACAGGCCCGAGTGACCGTAACCACTGCCCGGGCGAAGGAATGGCTAGGATGGTTCCTAGCCGACGAGGTTCACTCCAGGGTGAGCCCAGCCCGCAGACGAAACTCACTTTAGGAGTCAGCATGCCCATTGCAACCCCAGAGATCTACTCCGAGATGATCGACCGCGCTAAGACGGGTGGCTTCGCGTTCCCCGCCGTCAACGTCACGTCCTCCCAGACCCTCAACGCGGCCCTCCGCGGCTTCGCCGAGGCCGAGTCCGACGGCATCGTCCAGGTCTCCACCGGCGGCGCCGCCTACTGGTCCGGTGCCTCCACCAAGGACATGGTGGCCGGTTCGCTCGGCTTCGCCGCGTTTGCCCGCGAAGTCGCCAAGAACTACGGCGTCAACATCGCCCTGCACACGGACCACTGCCCCAAGGACAAGCTCGACGGTTTCGTCCTGCCGCTGCTGGCGGCCTCCGAAGCCGAGGTCAAGGCCGGGCGCAACCCGCTCTTCAACTCCCACATGTGGGACGGCTCCGCCGAGACCCTGCCGGAAAACCTGCGGATCGCCCGTGAACTGCTGGAGCGCACCGCTGCAGCCCGGATGATCCTTGAGGTCGAGATCGGCACCGTCGGCGGCGAGGAAGACGGCGTCGAGAACGCCATCAACGACAAGCTGTACACCACGGTCGAGGACGCCCTCGCCACCATCGACGCCCTCGGCGCCGGCGAGAACGGCCGCTACATCACGGCGCTGACCTTCGGCAACGTGCACGGCGTCTACAAGCCCGGCGGTGTCAAGCTCCGCCCGGAGATCCTCAAGGACATCCAGGAGCAGGTCGGCGCCAAAATCGGCAAGGCCAACCCGTTCGACCTGGTCTTCCACGGCGGCTCCGGCTCCTCCGAGAAGGAGATCGCCGACGCCGTCTCCTACGGTGTGATCAAGATGAACATCGACACCGACACGCAGTACGCCTACACGCGCCCCGTGGCGGACCACATGTTCCGCAACTACGACGGCGTGCTGAAGGTCGACGGCGAGGTCGGCAACAAGAAGCTGTACGACCCGCGCGTCTGGGGCGCCTCCGCCGAGGCCGGCCTCGCGGCCCGCGTTGTCGAGGCTGCCCAGCAGCTCGGCTCCACCGGCAAGACGTTCTAGGCATGTCGGAAGAGTTCCGCAAGAACCTGATGGGTCCCGAGCCCACGCTCCTGCCCGCCGAGACCGCGGTCTACGCGGCGCTGGACGCGGGCCAGGAAGCCCTGGACCTGGTGGAAAAGCACCCGACGTCCTCGCTGCTCTGGGCCGTGCTGGCCGAGGAAGCGTGGAGCGAGGGACGGACCATCGATTCCTACGCCTACTCCCGCGTCGGCTACCACCGCGGCCTGGATTCGCTGCGCCGCAACGGCTGGCGCGGCGTCGGACCCATCCCGTGGGAGCACGAACCGAACCGCGGCTTCCTCCGTGCCCTGTATTCGCTGGGCCGGGCCTCCGCTGCGATCGGGGAGGCCGAGGAGCCGGAGCGGATCGAGAAGTTCCTTAACGACTCGGACCCCTCCGCCAAGGCAGCCATCGAAGCCGAAAAGCGCTAACCACCAACCACAACGCGGGGTCACTCCCGGCCCATCCCGCACCCTGGGATGGACCGGGAGTGACCCCGCGTTGTTCGTTAAGCCCCGCGTTGTTGGTTAAAGTGCGACGGCGGGCGTCCACCAGTGAGGTGGGCGCCCGCCGTCGTTGTTGCGGGAAACTAGCTGGTCTTGGCCAAGCCGGTGCGGGCCATGGCATCCGCGTAGACGGTGCCCATCTCGTCGAGGTACTGCTCCTGGCGGGCCGGGGTGCCGGCGAAGGCGCGGCCGCTGAGCGAGCGGACCTTGTAGGTCTTGAGGCCGCGGCGCCAGATCATCGGCACCTCAGTCTTCAGGAGCAGGTTCGCGAGGCGGTTGGCTTCGGTGCCGTGAGCGACGATCACCGAGGCGCGGGGCACGACGGCGAGGAACTTCAGCAGCGGCTTCAAGCCTGCGGAAATCTGGTCCGGCGTGAACTTGCCGTTGGGCTCGCCCGGCACGTACCAGGGGTGGACGTTCCAGGGCATCACGTACTCGGGCCGCAGGCCGAGCTTCCACTGGACGCCGAGCAGGCGGGTGGCCGCTTCCTCGTCACCGGCAGTGATGAACCCGGACTCGTCCTCGGTTCCGATGTTCGAGAAGAGGCTGATGATCCGGCACTCGTCGACGTCGTGCAGCGGGTCCACATACGGGACGTTCGTGCCAGCTTTGGTTGCCTGCAGCGTGTCGCACAGTTCGTTGACGGCTGCAACGCTAGGTTCGTAGCGGCGGCTCAGAAGCTGTTCGCGTGAATTTTCAGTGGCCAAGGCTGTCATATATTGCTGAGTCTCCTGCGGGATTGGTAAAGCTGCCAGACCCTACTCGGCATGCCGGGCACCGGGGCATGCCAAGTTACGGTGTGGTTTGAAAATGTGGTGTGGACCGATTCCTGGTCGATCCTTATTAGTCTATCAAGCCCTGGGAAATGACGTTTCTGTCGAGGCCGGTTACCAGAGCCGTGCGGTGGCGCGGCGGGCGCCTTCCCCCAGGGATTCCAGCTTGGCGAAGGCGATTTGCGGGTGCACTCGGCCGCCGAGGCCGCAGTCTGTGGAAGCAATCACATTTTCCCGGCCCACCAAGTTGGCGAAGCGCACGATCCGGTCCGCCACCAGATCGGGGTGTTCTACGACGTTGGTGGCATGGGACACGACGCCGGGGATGATGACCTTTCCATCGGGGAGCCTGGTGTCCTCCCAGACGCGCCATTCGTGCTCGTGGCGGACGTGGGCGGCCTCGAAGGAGTAGCCGCCGGCATTGATCTGCAGCACGGAGCCGATGATGTCCGCGAAGGGGATGTCCGTGGTGTGCGGGCCGTGCCAGGAGCCCCAGCAGACGTGCAGCCTGATCTGCTCCTGGGGGAGGCCGAGCAGGGCCCAGTTGGTGGCTTCGACCCTGAGCTGGATGAATGTGAGGTAGTCCGTCAGGCTCGGTTCCGGGTTGATCTGGTCCCAGCTTTCGGCCAGCGACGGATCGTCGAGCTGGATGGTGAGTCCGGCGTCGATGATGGCCTTGTACTCCTCGCGCATGGCGTCCGCGCAGGCGCAGAGGAGTTCCTCATCGGTCTTGTAGTACTCGTTGGCGACGCGGGCGCAGGAGCCGGGGGAGAGGGACGCTACGAAGCCCTCTGCCAGTCCGGCGGCGGCCAGGCCGGTTTTGAGGTTGGCGATGTCCGAGCCCACGAGGGCCTGCCCGGTGTAGTGCAGCGGGCCGGCAATCTTTGGCTGCGTGACACTCTTGCAGTGCGCCAGGATCCCGGAGGACGGGCCCGTATTCGCCGTCGTTGGGGATATCGATGCCGAGGTCCTTCTGGCGCATGTGGCGCTTCCTTTCCATCGGTCCTGGCGGTAGCACCCTTGCCGTCACTAGGTCCTGTCCGGGCAGGGTTGCTGCGGCGTCAACGGTCCAGGTCCCTCGGCCGCTCGGGATGGTCAACTCTCACCTAATTCCACCCGGCCGGCCGGCGCAAGTGCGTGCGCCGAAGTTCCGCGGGCTGGACGCCGGGCCGCGGGCCGCGGCCGGCGGGAAGTCCATTGGATGGTCAAATGAACTGCCGCGACCGTGATCGGCTAAACTTGGGTGGTAAGAGCCCCGGACTCTGGCGTTGATGGTAAGAGCAACAGCGGTAGATTCGGGGCATTCTCATGAACGGCGCTGAGTTCCGCTGACCACCCTGGTGGGTCATGCGGACTTCGGCCCGAACGAATGGGGGAGGATCCCATGCCAGCAATCGTGATCGTCGGAGCCCAATGGGGCGACGAAGGCAAAGGTAAGGCCACTGACCTGCTTGGTGGCCGAGTCGACTACGTCGTCAAGCCCAATGGCGGCAACAACGCCGGGCACACCGTCGTCGTAGGCGGTGAGAAGTATGAGCTCAAGCTCCTTCCGGCCGGCATCCTGAGCCCCAACGCGATTCCGATCATCGGCAACGGCTGCGTGGTGAACCTGGAAGCCCTGTTCCAGGAGATCGACGGGCTGGAGGCCCGCGGCGCCGACACGTCCAAGCTGCGGGTCTCCGCCAACGCCCACCTCGTGGCGCCCTATCACCAGGTCCTGGACAAGGTCACCGAGCGGTTCCTCGGCTCCCGCGCCATCGGCACCACCGGCCGCGGCATCGGCCCGGCGTACATGGACAAGGTGGCCCGCCTCGGCATCCGCGTCCAGGACGTCTTTGACGCCTCCATCCTGCGCCAGAAGGTCGAAGGGTCGCTGCGGCAGAAGAACGAACTCCTGGTCAAGGTGTACAACCGCCGCGACATCGAGGTGGACGAGATCGTGGAGTACTTCCTGTCCTTCGCCGAGCGGCTCCGCCCGCTGGTCATCGACAGCACCTATGTCCTGAACACCGCCCTGGACGAGGGCAAGGTGGTCCTCATGGAGGGCGGCCAGGCCACGTTCCTGGACGTCGACCATGGCACCTACCCCTTCGTGACCTCCTCGAACCCGACGGCCGGCGGCGCCTCCGTGGGCTCCGGCATCGGCCCCACCCGCATCTCGCGCTCCATCGGCATCATCAAGGCGTACACCACACGGGTGGGCGCAGGCCCCTTCCCCACGGAGCTGTTCGACGAGATGGGCATGTACCTGCAGAAGACGGGCGGCGAGTTCGGCGTCAACACCGGCCGGCCGCGCCGCTGCGGCTGGTACGACGCCGTGCTGGCGCGCCATGCCTCGCGCGTCAACGGGTTCACGGACTACTTCGTCACCAAGCTGGACGTGCTCACGGGCATCGAGCAGATCCCGGTCTGCGTGGCCTACGACGTCGACGGCGTCCGGCACGATGAAATGCCAATGACGCAGACCGAGTTCCACCACGCCAAGCCGATCTTCGAGCATTTCGAAGGCTGGACCGAGGACATCACCGGCGCCCGCACCCTGGAGGACCTCCCGGAGAACGCCAAGAACTACGTGCTGGCCCTCGAGAAGCTCTCCGGCACGCGCTTCTCGGCGATCGGCGTCGGCCCGGACCGCGACCAGACGATCGTGATCAACGATTTGATCCTTGACTGACACTGTCTGACACTTCGACAGCAGACGCACGACGGCGGCGGGTCACCTGGGAAGGTGGCCCGCCGCCGTCGTTAAGACTTTTTGGGTGCCGGGAGCTGTCGGCCCGGCAAGAAAAAACAGAAACTTCCGCCCGGTGCGTAACCTTTTGGGGCGCCCCGGCGATTACCCCTTTGTAAGCGCCTCCGGAGGATGGACCCATAAGACTCGGGCTGGCCTTCCACTGCAAGTGCAGACCGGCGTCCGCCCCCATGAGGCGCTGGCCGGCCTTCCACCGAAGGCGCGGGCTGTTGGCTGCCCATCTGGCCGCAGCCGGCCTTCACACAAAAAACAAAGGATGTACGTTTCTTATGAAGAGTGTTAGCAAGACCACCAAGATTGCTGTCGGCGCCGCGATTCTCGCTGTTGGAGGATTCTCAGGAGTCGGCCTGGCCAACGCGGCCCAGGTTTCGAACACCCAGCAGGCTGAAGTGTCCCCCGCTACTCCCGCCGTCCCGGCAACCCCCGCCATTCCGGCTGTCCCCGCCGTCCCCGCGGTTCCGGGGACCCCAGAACTTCCCGCCGTCCCGGCTGTCCCCGCGGTTCCGGCGTCCCCGTCCGTCGACGGCTCTGCCGAGGGCGACACCAGCGTTGCGGGCGCCGAAGCATCCGTTGCCGCTGACAAGGGCGGGGCCTCCGTCGAGGGTGCAGCAAATGCCAGGGGCGCTGCCGAGGCCGAAGCCCACGCAGACGTGACCGTCGCTGTTCCTGCCCTTCCCGGCGCCAAGGCTGTCCCCGCTGTCGCGGCCGTGCCGGCCGTTCCCACCCTGCCGTCGGACGAGCTTCCCGAGCTCAACAAGTAGGCATCAAACGCCTCCCTTGGAGGCATCCCGGGGTGCGGCCGCTACACTTGCCGGGGCCGCACCCCAGCAGTAACCGGAAGGACAGCCTCTCTTGGCAGAGCAGCTAAACGATGATGAATTGTCAGCAGCCTTGGCTGGCGACCCATCAGGTTTTGGCGCGGTCTACTCGGTCATTTCACCGGCGGTGCTGGGCTATTTCCGGGCCCGCGGGGTGGACGACGCCGAGGCGCTCACCCAGGATGTCTTTGTCGACGTCCTGCCGAAACTGGCCAACGTCACCGGCGGCCATACCGGGCTGCGGACCTTCATTTTCTCCGTCGCCCATGCCCGTCTGGTGGACTACCACCGGCGGGCAGAACGCACCCCGTACCTGGCAGAGTACGACCCCCGGGATGACTCGCGGTACTTCCCCTCCGCCGAGGACGAGATGCTCAGCTCGCTGGGCGGCATTGCGGATTCACTCTCCCGGCTCAACGAGGAGCAACGGGAAGTGCTGGTCCTGCGGATCGTCGCAGACCTCTCTATCGAACAGGTGGCCCGCATCATGGACAAGTCGCCGGGTGCCATCAAACAGCTTCAACGACGCGGGCTCAGCGCCCTGCGCGAACTCGTCACCGAAAAGGACCACGCAGCATCATGACCGGCACACGCGAACCCCAGCAGGAGGGCCCCATCCAGGCGATGCTCCATGATGCCGGCCTTGAGGCTTCCACGGAACTCCGCCGCTGCCTGGAAGAGCTCAGCGCCGTGGTCCCGGATCGGGCCCCCGCGCCCCGCGCCGACCTCGCTGCGCTGCTCGCTCTACCGTCAGTGCCGGCTTCCGGCGAAGAGCCCCTTCCGGCGGGCGTTACGAGCCTCGCCGAGCGCCGCGGACGCAAGCGCAGGCTGGCTGTCGTCAGCGGCGCCGTCCTGGGTGCGATGACACTTGGGGCCGGTGCTGTGGCCGCATCCAGCGAGGCCTTCCGCGAAAACGTGGGCCACACCGTGGGTACCATCTTCCAGCCGCCCGCCGTGACGGCTGATACGGCTCCGAAGCCTGCCCGCCCGTCGCCGGCGGACATTCCGGCAGCCCCCGTGCCGTCGAAGGCGCCTGGCGACACGACTGCTCCCGCGGCCGCCGATGATCCCGCGGCACCGGGACCCGTTCCTGTCGTTCCCGCGGAGCCCGGCGCTGCTGCCACTCCGCCTGCTGCGGTACCCGACAGAGTCCTTCCGACGCCCTCCCAGCGTACGGTCACGCCGGAGACACTCCGGCTCCCCGGCTCTAGCGGGGACCGAGGCATTCCCGCGGTTCCGCTGCCGGCCCCGACGTTTCCCGGCGTGCTGCCCGTGGTTCCCGGCCAGCCCTAATCCTTTGGCGGTCCGCCCGCGGTCGCGGGTAACGTGCGGGCTCGCCGTTTCGTTACGGCGAGCCCGCAGGTTACCCGCGATTTCGGCGTCCGGACCCGCGGGCCAGGACCGGCGTCCGGACCCGCGGGAGGCGCTAGGCCAGGATCTGCCGCTTGGAGGAAATGACCCCGGTGTCGAAGCCGGCCAGGTGCAGGCCGCCGTGGAACCGGGCATGCTCAATCTTCACGCAGCGGTCCATCACGACGTCGAGCCCGGCGGCTTCCGCTTCCTTCGCGACGTCCTCGTGCCAGGAGCCGAGCTGCAGCCAGAGCGTCCTGGCGCCCGCGGCGATGGCCTCGTCCAGGACGCCCGGCAGGTCATCGTGCTTGCGGAACACGTCCACGATGTCCGGGCTCTCCGGCAGGTCCGCGAGGGAGGCGTACGTCGGCTCGCCCAGGATCTGTTTGACCACCGGGTTCACGAAGTACACCTTGTAGCGCGTGGAGGACTGCAGGTAGGTCGCCACAAAGTAGCTCGCCCGGGACGGCTTGTCCGAGGCGCCCACAATCGCGATCGATTTCGCCTGCCGCAGCAGGTTCAGCCGTTCCGGCGCCGACGGTCCGGCCCAGGTGCGGGTTTCTTCGCTGCTCAAGACAGTGCTCCGATCGTGCAGGTGTCAGCCTCTGATGCGTCCGCGGAAGCGGCGCATCGCGCCGCCGAGGAACGAGGCGGTGTGTCTAAGCCGCGTGCGGACGCGTCCGAGGCTGCCTCGCCGACGGAGGCAACGTCCAGGGCCTGGTCAAGGTCCCAGAGGATGTCCTCGATGTCTTCCAGCCCGATCGAAATCCGGATCAGGTCCTCGGGGATACCGGCGGATTCGAGCTGTTCGGGGCTGAGCTGCTGGTGTGTGGTGGAGCCGGGGTGGATCACCAGGGTCCGTGAGTCGCCGACGTTGGCCAGGTGCGAGGCCAGCTGCAGGGACTCGATGAACTTCTGGCCCGCGGCCCGGCCGCCCTTCACCCCGAAGGAAAACACCGAGCCCGGTCCGAGCGGCAGGTACTTCTTCGCCCGCTCGAAGTGCGGGTGCGAGGGCAGGCCGGAGAAGTTCACGTAGGCCACACGCTCGTCCGCCTCGAGCCATTCCGCGACGGCCTGGGCGTTCTTGAGGTGTTCGTCCAGGCGTTGCGGGAGGGTTTCCACGCCCTGCAGGAGCTGGAACGCGGACATCGGCGACAGTGCGGGTCCGATGTCGCGCAGCTGCTCGCAGCGGAGCTTGGTCAGGAAGCCGTACTCGCCGAAGTTCTCCCACCAGGAGACGTTGCCGTAGGACGCCACCGGTTCGGTCATCGTGGGGAACTTGCCGTTGCCCCAGTTGAAGCGCCCGCTTTCGACAATCACGCCGCCCAGGGTGGTGCCGTGTCCGCCGAGGAACTTGGTGGCCGAGTGGATCACAATGTCGGCCCCGTGTTCGATCGGCCGCACGAGGTAGGGCGTGCTCAGGGTGGCGTCGACGACGAGGGGGATGCCGGCGTCGTGCGCTGCTTTAGCGAGACCCTCCAGGTCCTGGACTTCCGAGGACGGGTTGGCCACCACCTCGACGAAAATCGCCTTGGTATTCTCGCGGACCGCCGCGGCGTAGTCCGCCGGGTCGGTGCCGGGCACGAACGTGGTGTCCACCCCGAAGCGGCGCAGCGTGACGTCCAGCTGGGTGACGGTGCCGCCGTAAAGCTGGGAGGCGGCGACGATGTGGTCGCCGGTCTGGGTGAGCGCAGCGAAGGTGATGAACTCCGCGGCCATGCCCGAGGACGTGGCCACCGCGCCGATGCCGCCCTCCAGGGAGGCAATGCGTTCCTCGAACGCGGCGACCGTGGGGTTGCCGATCCGGGAGTAGATGTTGCCGTATTTCTGCAGCGCGAAGAGGTTGGCGGCGTCCTGGGTGTCCTTGAACACGAAGGAGGTGGTCTGGTAGATCGGCACGGCCCGGGCGCCGTGCTCGGCGTCGGGCGTTCCGCCGGCGTGCAGGGCGCGGGTGCGGAAGCCGAACTTGCGGTCGGCCATTACGCGTTCACCAGCCCGCTGGTTGAGCCGGCGTTGGCCGCCGGGGTGCCGGACAGGTTCAGTTCCGTGCCGTTCTTGCGTGCTAGGTCCGCTTCGAGATCGCGGACGATCGGCAGGATGTCCTGGCCGAAGGCCGCGACCTCCTCCTGGAAGTGCAGGTAGCCGGTGAGGAACAGGTTCACGCCGATCTTCTTGAACTCCACGATCCGCTCGGCGATCTGCTCCGGGGTGCCGATCAGCTGGGTCTTGAAACCGTCGTTGTACTGGACCAGGTCCTCGAAGCTGGAGTCGGCCCACATGCCCTTGCCGTCCTTGGTGGACGCCCCGGCTTCCTGAACCGCGGCACGGAAACCCTCGACGGCGGGCTTGTGCGCCTTCGCGACGATCTCGCGGAGGGTGTCCCGGGCTTCCTTCTCGGAGTCGCGGGCGATCACGAAACCGTTCAGGCCAAACCTAGGTGCGGGGAGTGCGGGGAGGTGGGAGGATAACGCGGCCGGGAGCGCACCCTCGGTCCCGCGGCGGGTCTCGCCGGCCGCGGCGACCACGCCGGCGATGTTCTCCTTGAAGCCTTCGAGGTCCTTGCCGTTGGAGAAGTACCAGTCCGCCACCCGGCCGGCCGTGGCCTGCGCTGCGGTGGAGTTGCCGCCGAAGAAGATCTCCGGGTGCGCACGGCCCGGCACGTCCACCGGGGCCGGCTGGAGGGTGAAGTCGGCGATGTTGTAGTACTTGCCGGACTGGCTGAAGTCCTGCTCGGTCCAGAGCCCGCGGAGGACCTTGATGAACTCCTCGGTGCGGACGTAGCGTTCGTCGTGCTCGAGCCATTCGAGGCCGAAGTTCTCGAACTCCGCCTTGAGCCAGCCGGAGACGATGTTCACGGCGGCGCGGCCGTTGGAGATGTGGTCCGCGGTGATGATGAACTTCGCCAGCACGCCGGGGTGCCACATGCCAGGGTGGACGGCGGAGATCACCTTGAGCCGTTCGGTGGCGGCCAGCAGCGCGAGGCTGAACGAGGTGGCCTCGTGCTGCTTGTCCGCGCCGTAGGAGGCGGCGTAGCGGGTCTGGGTGAGGGCGTATTCGAAGCCGGAGTTCTCCGCGATCCGGGCCAGTTTCTTGTTGTACTCGAAGTCCCAGCCGGTGCGCTGTTCGATGGTGGAGACCACGAGGCCGCCGGAGACATTCGGAACCCAGTAGGCGAACTTGAGCGGATCGGAAAGACGGGCGACGTTGCTGATTTCAGTCATGGATGTTCCTTACTTCTGGGTGTTTCGGGTGTGTCATTGCGTTCACGCAGGACGGTCTGGATGCCGGCGATCGACGGTTCGTTCTGCAGCGAGGTCGTGTCGCCCAGCGTGGTTCCTTCGAACAGCTGGGTCAACAGCCGGCGCATGATCTTGCCGCTGCGGGTCTTCGGGACATCAGCAACGACGACGACGTCGCGCGGCTTAGCGATCGGTCCGATCTCCCTCGCGACGTGCGCCTTCAATGCGGACGCGATGTCCTCGGTGGCCGCCGAACACTTCAGCACCACGAACGCGACGACGGCGTGGCCGGACTTCGGGTCCGCGACCGGGCAGACGCCGGCCTCCACGACGTCCGGGTGCGAGACGAGGGCCGATTCGATCTCGATCGTGGAGAGCAGGTGACCGGAGACGTTCAGGGTGTCGTCCACCCGCCCGAGGATCCAGATGTCGCCGTCGTCGTCGTACTTGGCGCCGTCACCGGCGAGGAACCAGCCCTGCTCGGCGTACTGGCGCCAGTACGAGTCGAAATAGCGTTGCGGGTTGCCCCAGACGGTGCGGGCGATGGCGGGGCCGGGGCCGTCCACCACAATGAAGCCCTGGACGCCCGGCGGGACCGTGTTGCCGGCGGCGTCCACGATCCGGGTACTGACACCGGGCAGCGGGCGGGCAGCGCAGCCGGGCTTGAACTCGGTGTCAGTTGGTGCGGGGGAGAGGATGGTGGCCCCGGTTTCGGATTGCCACCAGGTGTCCACCACCGGAGCCGTGCCGGACCCGACGTTCTTCCGGAACCAGCGCCACGCCTCGGGGTTGACGGCCTCGCCGACCGTGCCGAGCAGGCGGATGGAGGAGAGGTCGTAGCCGGCCGGGACGCCGTCGGGGAACCAGCCCATCAGCGAGCGGATCAGGGTGGGAGCGGTGTAGTACTGCGTGACGCCGTAGCGTTCGATGATTTCGAAGTGCCGGCCC
The DNA here is from genome assembly GCF_029960645.1 of Arthrobacter sp. AL12. Classification (GTDB taxonomy): domain Bacteria; phylum Actinomycetota; class Actinomycetes; order Actinomycetales; family Micrococcaceae; genus Arthrobacter. The sequence continues at coordinate 168,047 of NZ_JASBQY010000001.1, read as the reverse complement.
GGGTGCGGGGTGTTGGGCGTGCCCTCAAAGATCACCTGGGTGGCGCCGTTGGAGAGCGGGCCGTACAGCTCGTAGGTGTGGGCCGTGACCCAGGCGAGGTCGGCCGTGCACCAGTGGACATCGCCGTCGCGGAGGGCCGGATCCGGGTTGCTGAAGAGGTGCTCGAAGCTCCAGGACGCCTGGGTGAGGTAGCCGCCGGAAGTGTGGACCAGGCCCTTGGGCTTGCCGGTGGTGCCGGAGGTGTACATGATGAACAGCGGCGTCTCGGCGTCGAACGCTTCCGGCGTGTGGTCCGCGGAGGCCTGCCCGACGGCGTCATGCCACCAGACGTCCCGGCCCGCGGTCATCGGGACGGTGTCCAGGTCCTCCGGTGCGGTGGTGCGGTTGACCACCAGGACATGCTCGATCGCGTTGTCCCCGGCGACGGCAGCGTCCGCGTTGTCCTTGACCGGCACGGGGACGCCGCGGCGGAACTGCCCGTCGGTGGTGACGAGCAGTTTGGCGCCGGTGTCCTCCACCCGGAACCTGAGTGCCTCGGCGGAGAATCCGCCGAAGACGAGCGAGTGGATGGCGCCGATGCGGGCCACGGCCAGGGTGATGATCACGGTTTCCGGGATGACCGGAAGGTAGATGACCACCCGGTCGCCCTTGGTGATGCCGAGCTCCAGCAGGGCGTTGGCGGCCCGGGAGACCTCGCGCTGTAGTCCGGCGTAGGTGATGGTGCGGCGGTCGCCCGGCTCGCCCTCGAAGTGCAGGGCCACTTTGTCCCCGCGTCCCGCCGCGACATGGCGGTCGACGCAGTTGTAGGCGACGTTGAGCCGGCCGCCGTCGAACCAGGTGATGTTCGGGCCGGTGCCGGCGCTGACGTCGGCCGGGACCCGGCGGTGGGTGGTGTGCCAGGCCTTGTCCTGCCCGGGAACGTCCTCCCAGTCGAGCCGGAGGGCCGCTTCCTCCCAGAAGGAGAGGCGCTCGTCCTCCGTGACCGGGTGGCTGGTCGGGTCCGTCTGTGTGGTTAGGCCCATCGTTTGACCGCCCATTTCTCGGCAAGGCCCAGCAGGGCGTCGGTGATTTTTCCGATGACGGCGAGCAACACGATGGCCAGCAGGAGCCGGTCCGTGCGGCCGTTGTTCTGCGAATCCGTGAGCAGGAAGCCGAGCCCCATCGAGGAGGCGATCAGTTCGGCGGCCACGAGGAACAGCCAGGCTTGGGCCAGCGCCAGCCGGAGGCCGGAGAAAACGGCCGGCACCACGGCCGGCAGCTGCACCGTGGTCAGCAGCCTGACGCCCCTGAGACCGAACGCGCGTGCCGCTTCCACCAGGTTCCGGTCCACATGGCGCAGGGCCAGGGAGACGGTGGTGAATACCGGGAAGAACGCGCCGATCAGGATCAGCGTGATCTTGGAGTCCTCGCCGATCCTCATCCACAAAATCAGCAGCGGCACCCACGCCAGCGAGGGGACGGCGCGGAGGGCGCCGATGGTCGGCGCGAGCAGGGCGTCGGCGAACCTGGACAGGCCCACCAGCGCGCCGAACACCAGTCCCAGGGCCGCGCCGGCGGCGAAGCCAATCAGTGCCCGCTGGGTGGAGATCGCGATGTGCTGGCCGAGCTGCCCGCGCTGCAGGAGGTCGGCTGCGGCCTCCAGCACCATGGCCGGCGGGGGGAGCTGGACCACGCTGAAAACCCCGGCAGCGGTGGACAGCTGCCAGGCGGCCAGCACCGCGGCGGGAATGATCAACCCAAGGAGCAGACGCGCCCAGCCGTTGGCTGCAGCGCGCCCGTCTGCAACATTAGTACCGGTGGCGGCGGATGTCCTTAGCTGTGTCATCAGGAAACCTTGATGGCGGATGTGTCCGCCTTCCTCACCAGCGAGTCATCAAGAAGGGAGGCGACGGCGTCGTCGATCTGCTGCTGGCTGGCGACGTCGCCGGTCTCCACGAACGTGGGGCCGATCTTCGCCAGGACCTGCCGCTGGGCCTCGCCCGGTGCCGGATCCACGTCCAGGTTGCTGCGCTCCAGCACCACGGTCTTCGCGACGGCCAGGTCCAGGCCGGCGACGTCGGCGAGGATCCGGGCCGTCTCGTCCGGGTTGGCGGCGGCCCAGGCGCGTGCCTTCTCGTAGGCGTTGACGACGGCCTGCGCCTGCTGCGGCCTGGCCTTCAGGAAGGATTCCGTGGCGTTGAGGAAGCCGTAGGTGTTGAACGAGAGGTTCCGGTAGAAGAGTTTGGCGCCCTTCTGCTCCGCGCCGGCCATGATCGGGTCCAGCCCCGACCAGGCATCCACCGAGCCGTTTTCCAGCGCGGCCCGGCCGTCCGCGTGCTGCAGGTTCTGCACCGTGACGTCCTTGGCGGAGATCCCGGCGTCGGAGAGCGACTGCAGCAGGAAGAAGTACGGGTCGGTGCCCTTCGTCGCGGCCACGGACTTGCCCTTGAGGTCCGCCACGGTGGTGATGCCCGAGGACTCCTTCGCCACCAGGGCGGCCCATTCCGGCTGCGAGTAGATGTCGATGGTCTTGATCGGGGAACCGTTGGCGCGGGCCAGCAGCGCGGCGGACCCGGCGGTGGAACCGATGTCGATCGCGCCGGAGCGCAGCGCCTCGTTGGCCTTGTTGGACCCGGCGGACTGGACCCAGTTGACGGTGCCGCCCTGGTCCTTGAGGGAGGCCTCAAGCCAGCCCTTCTCCTTGATGACCAGGCTCAGCGGGTTGTAGGTGGCGAAATCGATGTTAAGCGTGCCGCTCTCGACGGCGGCGTTCGCGGCGGGGGACCCGCCGGACCCTTCCCCTGGGACGCAACCCGTGAGGACGAGAGCGGCGGAGACGGCGGCGGCACCGAGAACGGATCGGCGGGTGGCTGTGCGGGCGAATGACATGGGGATCCTCTGGGGTATGAAGCGATTGAAGCGATTGAAGCGATTGAAGCGAACGGGAGTGACGGTGGAGCAGGCAGGCGGACGCGGCGGCGGCGTCCGCGGCGGGGCCAACCCGGGGAGACCGGGTCGGCGCGGCGGCTAGTGGCCGTCGACGCCGAGGGTCGCCAGGAGGGAGGCGCGCAGCCGGGCGAGGTCCACGGAACCGCGGTCCCGGGGGCGCTCGCCGGGCACGGCCACGGTGCGGACGATCGTCGCACCGGCCGCGGAGGCTCCTGCGCCGGCGGAAGCGTCCTTGCCCAGGACGATGATGCGGTCGGCAAGCTGGAGGGCCTCGTCGACGTCGTGGGTGACCAGCAGGACCGTGGTGGGCTCGGCCCGGTGGATGTCCAGCAGCAGGTCCTGCATCCTGATCCGGGTGAGCGCGTCGAGCGCGCCGAACGGTTCATCGAGGAGCAGGACGCCGGGGTTGCGGGCGAGGGCCCGGGCCAGCGAGGCGCGCTGGGCCATGCCGCCGGAAATTTCCCGGGGGCGGTGCTTGGCGAAGTCCGTGAGCCCGACGAGGTCGAGCAGCCGGGCCACCTTCGCCTTGCCGTCCCGGGCGCTGATGCCGGTGGGCAGGCCGATCGCGATGTTGGCCTGCAGGGTGTGCCACGGCAGGAGGCGCGGTTCCTGGAAGGCGAAGGCGCACCGGGAGTCAATGCCCTGGACGGGGGTGCCGTCGATATCAACGCTGCCCGCGGTGGGGGAGTCGAGTCCGGCGGCGGCCCGGAGCAGCGTGGACTTGCCGCAGCCGGAGGTGCCGAGGATAGCCAGGACCTCCCCGGCGCGGATCTCGAAGTCAACGTCGCGCAGCACGTTGTGGGCCCCTGCACCGGTGCCGAAGGTCCGGCGCAGGCCACGGAAGGCAACCGGCAGGGCGGGGGTGCGGGTGGCGGATCCGGCGCGGGAGTCCAGGGACGGCTCAGGCGCGGAGGGGGACAGGACAGCAGTCATAGGGATACTCCATCGGTCCTGGCAGTAGCACCCTACGGAATGAGCCTTTGTACCGGGTGGTCAGTCCGGCGGTTCCCTTGGCTCCATACCTTGCTATCGCCGGCATCCAGGGACGGATAACGGCGACCAGGGTTGCTGCGGCTTCATCGATCCAGGTCTCTCGGCCGCTCGGGATGGTCGCTTCCCACTAAAACGGAATCGGCGCTTTTTCCCAAACGGGGCTGGTTGTCCGGCGTAATATTCGGTCTTGCCCAGCCCGCAGGCCATGCGCCGGTCGATTATTCGCACCGGGTACCTCGACCGGTCCGTGGCCGGCGGCGGTCCGGCGGCTGCCCGCCGGGCGTGCGGGGTCCTTGCCGCCCCGGCGGCACGGGGGCGGTTAGGCTGTGCTCATGGCCCAAGTCAACGATCCGGCAGTCCTCGAAAAGCTCATGCGCACCAAGGGGCGGTGGGCCATTGTCGGCCTGTCCACAAACCAGTGGCGTGCCGCCTATGACACGTCCCTGTTCATCCGGGACCGGCTCGGGATGGAAATCATCCCGGTGAATCTGCCGGCCGATCCCGTGCACGGGGAAACCGGCTACGCCGCGCTCGCCGACATCCCCGCCGAGAAGCGGCCGATCGACGTCGTCGACTGCTTTGTGAATTCCCGGAAGGTGGGGGCCGTGGTGGATCAGGCGATCGCCGTCGGCGCGAAGGCTGTCTGGATGCAGCTCGGTGTCATCGACGAAGCGGCCGCGGCCCGGGCGAAGGCCGCCGGGCTCGACGTCATCATGAACGCCTGCCCGGCCCAGGACGCCAGGCGCTTCGGCCTCTGACTGAACTTCCGCTGGGCTGGAGCTGCCGGCGCTGGAGCTGCGGCGGTGGAGAGGCGCCGTGCCGGCGCGGCCGGGGGCCGACGGCAAGGGCGCCTGCACAATGTCCGGCCCGGCCAGTAGGCTCGGAGCATGGATGCAGCTGCACTCCGGGGAATCTGCCTGAGTTTTCCGGGCGCCTTCGAGGACTTCCCGTTCGGGCCGGAGACGTCGGTCTTCAAGGTGCGCGCCGCGGTGGCCGGCGGCGCCCGCCACGACGCCAAGATGTTCGCCCTCTCCGCCCTGGCGGCGGCCGACTTCTCCGTCAGCCTGAAGTGCGAGCCCGCCCTGGCCGAACAGCTGCGCGCGGCGCACCCGGAGATCACCGGCGCGTGGCACATGAACAAGAAGCACTGGAACGGGGTGCGCCTGGACGGGGCCCTGCCCGATGCGATGGTGCGGGACATGGTCGAGGATTCCTACGACCTGGTGGTGGCCTCGCTGAGCCGCCGCCAGCAGGAGCAGCTGGGCTGGGCGCGGCTGGCCGACGGCGGCCGGGCATGACCGCGCGGATCGCCCGGGGCGAACTCAACTATCCCGGCATCGGGTTCACCAGCGAGGGCCGGTCGCCGGAGGGCTTCGCCCGGTCCCGGGCCAGTGCCCATGTGGGCGAGGGCTTCGAAACCTACCGCCGAGTCGCCGACGGGATCCTCAACTGGCAGATCCAGCGCCGGTCCGGGCTGCGGGTCCGGACCGAAACCGAGGCGGTGGAGTCCGGCTCCCGGATTGTCAGCGGATTCGGCATCGGGCCCTTCCGGATCAACGCGCCGTGCGAGGTCGTGTGGGTCCGGCCCCCGGCCCCCGGAACCTCGGCGCAGTCGGCAGGGTTCGGCTACGGCACGCTCCCCGGCCACCCGGAGCGCGGCGAGGAGGCATTTGAGGTCTCCATCGATGCAGCCGGCGCCGTCATCTTCACCATCACCGCCTTCAGCCGGCACTCCAACTGGTTCTACGCCGCCGGCGGGGCAGTGGCCAAGGCCGCCCAAAGACTCGTCACTTCCCGATACATTGACAGTGCACATCAACTGGCTGCAGGTGAGAGCTGATCAGGAGCAGGCAATGCTGAACCAAGCCACCCTTGATGACCTCTGGAATTTTGAGGACCCGCAGGCCTCGGAAGCCCGTTTTCGGGCGGCCGCGGCCGATCCGGCCTACGACGCCGACGAACGCGCCGAGCTGACCACCCAGCTTGGCCGTGCCATCGGCCTGCAGGGCCGGTTCGAGGAAGCGGACGCGCTGCTGGACGCGGGCGACGGCGACGAACCCACCGTGGCCGTCCGGGTGCTGCTGGAACGCGGCCGGTGCTGAACTCCAGCGGGCACGCGGAGACGGCCGTGCCGCTCTTTGAACACGCCGCCGAACTCGCGGACCCCCTGGGCGAGGAATTCCTGGCCGTGGATGCCCTGCACATGCTCGCCATCGCCGATTCGGCCCACGACGCCGGGCGCTGCACCGAGGCGATGGTGGAGTTCCAGCTCGCCGCGCAGTGGGCGGAACGCATCGGCACTCCGCGGCAGCAGGAACTGGCCCGCGAGGCGATCGAGTCCTGCTGACCCCCGTCCCTCCTACTCCAACGCGGGGTCACTGCCGGCCCATCAATGCCCACGCAATGGGCCCGGTGTGACCCCGCGTTGTCCTGTTGCAAGAATGGAACACTGTCCCGCCCGTTCCGCCGCATCGAAAGGCAGTTCCCGTGATCTTCATTGTCGTTAAATTCAAGGTCAAGCCCGACTGGTCTGACCGCTGGCTCGGCCTCGTGCAGGACTTCACCCAGGCGACCCGCCAGGAACCGGGCAACCTGTGGTTTGACTGGTCCCGCAGTGTGGAGGACCCCAACGAATTCGTCCTGGTCGAGGCCTTCAAGGACGATGCCGCCGGGGACCACGTCAACAGCGCACACTTCAAGCAGGCCATGGCGGATATGCCCCAGGCCCTGCGGGAGACGCCCCAAATCATCAGCCGCCAGTTCGACGGCGAGGGCTGGGACCGGATGGGCGAGCTCACCATCTAACCCCCCCCGTCGAGTGCTCCGTAACCGCCCTTTTGGCACCCCAAAACGGCAGTTACGGAGCACTCGCTAGGATAAATGCATGTGGATCGGCTGGATCGAATTCGATGTCCTCCTCGGCGACGTCCACAGCCTGAAGGAGAAGCGCTCCGTGGTGCGCCCGGTGCTCGCCGAGCTCAAGCGCCGCTTCGACGTTTCCGTGACCGAGGCCGGACTGCAGGACCAGTACCGCCGCACCGTGATCGGCGTCGGGCTGGTCGCCGCGGACCGGGCGCACCTCGTCGAGGTGCTGGCCGCCGTCGAACGCTTTGTCGCGGCACGGCCGGAACTGGAACTTCTCAGCGCCCGCCAGCGCGAGCTCCGCAGCGACGACTGAATCCATCGGTTGCTCCGCAGGTGCCCTTTTGAGGCGTCATAACGGCACCTATGGAGCAGCGGATTGGGTGGTGTGGATAACTTCTGCGGGTTTCCCGCGGTTCTGGTCTCATGAAGCCATGAAAACCGCACGCCCGCTGCCGGACGATTTCCGTGGACGCCCCTTCACCGTTGTGGAAGCCGCCGAGGCCGGAGTGTCGCCCAAGCGGCTCCGCCACCGCTCCCTCTCAGCGCTGGGGAGGGGGATTCGTTCCCAGAGCCCGACGCCGGGGATTCCGTTAAGCGTGAGGGTGCGGCCATTCATTGAGGTCAATGAGCGATGCGCCGCGTCGCACCTCACCGCGGCGGAGCTTGGTTCGCTTCCGGCGCGGCGTCAGAAGGAGGGACCGCCGATGTATCACGTGATCAGGCCCGAGGGTGCAGCCCATCTCAACCGTCCGCATGTCATCGTTCACCGGATGAAGCTCTACGACGACGAGATCACGCTCCTGGACGGGATTCCCCTCACCACGCCGGAGCGAACTTGGCTTGATCTCGCCGAAATGCTGACCGTGGACGAACTTGTTGTGGCCGGCGACAGCTGCGTCCGCGTCCCCCGGCTCGAGTTCGAGGGCAGGGACATGCCGTTATGCAGCCTCGCGGACCTACAGCGGATGATCGACCGCCACCGGGGAAAGCGTGGAATCCGCAAGGCGCGGGAGGCCATAAAACTCATACGGGTGGGCTCGGATTCGCCGCAGGAGTCACTGCTGAGACTTGCCATTGTCCGGGGCGGTCTTCCGGAACCGGAACTGAATGTGCCGATCGTCGACGCCGCAGGAACGCGGCACCACGAACCCGACTTGTCGTATCGGAAATACAGGATCGGCATCGAGTACGAGGGCGAGCAACACGGTGAAGAGGGACAGATCGTCAGGGACATCGCCCGATCCGAGCGGTACACGGCTCTCGGCTGGACCGAGGTCCGGTCCGCGCTGGTCCAGGCTGGCTGGCGTCCGGGCCGTTAAGCCACATCGACTGCTCCGAAACCGCCGTTCTGAGGGTTCAAAAGGGCCGTTGCGGAGCAGTCGATGGTGGTGGCAGCGGGTGGGGCGGTGGGGCTAGCCGAAGTACTTCGGCAGGGTGGCCTCGTGGGCCTCGCGGAGGGATTCGAGGTTCATGGTCTCGACGCCGGTGATCTCCAGCGTGCCGCCCTCAGCGTCCACGACGCCGATCCGCAGATGCGGGAAGCCGCGGGCGGTGCACATGTCCGTGAAGCGGATCTCCTCGGAGCGGGGCACAGCCACAATGGCGCGGCCCTGGGTCTCGGAGAACAGTGCCGTGAACAGGTCCACGCCGTCGCGGTCCAGGACATCCTGGAGCGCGACCCGGGCCCCCACCCCGTAGCGCAGCGAGGACTCCACGAGGGCCGCCGCGAGGCCGCCTTCGGAGAGGTCGTGCGCGGAGTCCACCATGCCGTCGCGGGAGGCGTTGATCAGGATCTCGCCCAGGGCCCGCTCGGCGTCGAGGTCAACCTTCGGCGGCAGGCCGCCGAGGTGTCCGCGCATGTTGGACCATTCAGAGCCGTCCAGTTCCGCCTCCGTCGTGCCGAGCAGGTAGATGGCCTGGCCGTCTTCCTTCCAGCCCGACGGCGTGCGGCGGGCGACGTCGTCGAACTTGCCGAGCACGGCGACCACGGGGGAGGGGTGGATGGGGGTACTGCCGGTCTGGTTGTAGAGCGAGACGTTGCCGCCGGTAACCGGGATGCCGAGCACCATGCAGGCGTCCGACAGACCGCGGATGGCTTCAGCCAGCTGCCACATCACATCGGGGTCCTCTGGGGAGCCGAAGTTCAGGCAGTCGCTGACCGCCATCGGCACGGCACCGGAGGTGGCCACGTTGCGGTACGCCTCGGCCAGCGCCAGCTGCGCGCCGTGGTACGGGTCGAGGTAGGTGTAGCGGCCGTTGGCGTCGGTGGCCAGGGCCACGCCCAGACCGGTTTCCTCGTCCACCCGGACCACGCCGGCGTCGTCCGGAAACGCCATGGCGGTGTTGCCGCCGACGTAGCGGTCGTACTGGTTGGTGATCCAGGACTTGTCGCACATGTTTGGTGAGGCGACGAGTTCGGTGATGGCGGCGGCCAGTTCCGCGGGGGCGGACGGGCGGCCGGCATCCTGCACGGACCCGGTGAAGGCATCGGCCTGCACGGCGTCCTGCCATTCGGGGCGCGCGTACGGACGGTCGTAGACCGGACCGTCGTGGGCCACGGTGCGCGGGTCGACGTCGACGATCACGTCGCCTTCCCAGGTGATGATGAGGCGGCCGGTGTCCGTCACCTCGCCGAGCCAGGAGTGCTCCACGGCCCACTTGTGCATGACCGCTTCAAAGGCGGCGACGTTCTCCGGGGTGACGACGGCCATCATGCGTTCCTGCGACTCGGACATCAGGATTTCGCCCGGGGTCAGGGTCGGATCGCGGAGCAGGACGGAGGTCAGCTCCACTTCCATGCCGCCGTCGCCGTTGGAGGCGAGCTCGGACGTGGCGCAGGAGATGCCGGCGGCGCCGAGGTCCTGGATGCCGTCCACCAGGGAGCCCTTGAACAGCTCGAGGCAGCATTCGATCAGGACCTTCTCGGCGAAGGGGTCGCCGACCTGGACGGCGGGGCGCTTGGACGGCTTGGTGTCGTCGAAGGACTCCGAGGCCAGCACGGAGGCGCCGCCGATGCCGTCGCCGCCGGTGCGGGCGCCGAAGAGCACCACCTTATTGCCCTTGCCGGAGGCGTTGGCGAGGCGGATGTCCTCGTGCCGCATGACGCCGACGGCGAGGGCGTTGACCAGCGGGTTGCCCTGGTACACGGAATCGAAAACCATTTCGCCACCGATGTTCGGCAGGCCCAGGGAGTTCCCGTAGCCGCCGATGCCGGCCACGGCGCCGTGCATGACGCGGGCCGTGTCCGGGTGGTCAATGGCACCGAACCGCAGCGGGTCCATAACGGCCACCGGGCGGGCGCCCATCGAGATGATGTCGCGGACAATGCCGCCGATGCCGGTCGCGGCGCCCTGGTACGGCTCCACGAACGACGGCGAGTTGTGGGACTCGATCTTGAACGTCACGGCCCAGCCATCGCCCAGGTTGGTCACACCGGCGTTTTCGCCGATGCCCACCAGCATGTCTTTCTTCATCTCGTCGGTGACCTTTTCGCCGAACTGGCGCAAGTGGTTCTTCGAGGACTTGTAGGAGCAGTGCTCGCTCCACATCACGGAGTACATGGCGAGTTCGGCGCCGGTCGGGCGGCGGCCCAGGACCTTGACGACCTCGTCGAACTCGTTCTGCTTCAGGCCCAGCTCGGCCCAGGGGAGTTCGACGTCCGGGGTCTTGGCCGCGTTCTCGACGGTGTCGATGTTGAACTTCTTGGTCTCGGTGGCGGTGCCGGCCGTCCGGCCAGTCGACGTCTCCGTCATTTGGTGTCTCCCACGATCTTGTTCAGTACAGAGGTGAAGAAGCCCAGGCCCTCGGTGCCGGAGCCGTTTTCGGGTCCAAACCCTGCCTCCACGGCGTGCTCCGGGTGCGGCATGAGGCCCACCACGTTGCCCGTGGCGTTGGAGATGCCGGCGATGTCGCGGCGGGAGCCGTTCGGGTTGAAGCCGACGTAGCGGAACACCACGCGCCCCTCCGCCTCCAGGGCATCGAGGGTCTTTTCGTCCGCGATGTACTGGCCGTCCTGGTTCTTCAGCGGCACGGTGATTTCCTGGCCGACGGCGTAGTCCCGGGTCCAGTCGGTGGTGTTGTTCTCCACGCGCAGGACCTGGTCGCGGCACATGAATTTCAGGTGATCGTTCTTGATCATCGAGCCGGGCAGCAGGTGCGATTCGGTGAGGATCTGGAAGCCGTTGCAGATGCCCAGGACTGGCAGCCTGGCGTCCGAGTGGGCGGCGTCGATGATCCTGGCCATGAGGGGCGCGAACCGGGAGATGGCGCCCGCGCGCAGGTAATCGCCGTAGGAGAATCCGCCGGGAATCACGACGGCGTCGACGTCGCCGAGGGTGGTGTCGGCGTGCCAGAGGGGCACCGCGGTGGCGCCGGCCAGGCGGATCGCACGGACGGCGTCGCGGTCGTCCAGGGTGCCGGGGAAGGTGACGACGCCGATCTTCGCACCTATGAGCTGGGCGGGCGCGGCGACGGCCTCGCCGATTAGGGGGAGTTCAGTCATCTCAGGCCTCGACGACCTCGACGTTGACGACGTCCTCGATGACCGGGTTGGACAGCAGGGTCTCGGCGGCGTTCCGGGCCTGGGCCAGGATCTCCTCCGTCACCTCGCCATCGACCGTGAGTTCAAAGCGCTTTCCCTGGCGGACAGAGCTAAACGCGGTGAAGCCCAGGCGGGGCAGTGCACCCACGATGGCCTTCCCCTGCGGGTCGAGAATCTCGGGCTTGGGCATGACGTCGACAACGATCCGGGGCATCCGGCAACTCCTGTGCGTGAGCATTGGGTAAGGGCGCAGCGGAGTGATGCCGTCTCACGCCAATCCGCTGTGTGGTGAGGACAACGTGACAGAGCGCTCCGCGAGCTTGCATGCCCATTCTACCGGCCGCGGCGCGTCCGGCCGCATTCGGGCGGGGAGTGTGAACGCTGCCCGCCCGGACGCCGGGACGGTGGGCGGCGGACACGTCCGGCGAGGGGCGCTGTGGCCCGGCGCGGTCTGCGCCGATCTCTGGTCACCACGGTGCGCGGTCAGTAGGATGTGCGCATGTCCGAGAAATCGAAATCCATGGTCCTGCCCGTCGTCGCTGCCGCCGTTTTCGCCGGCCTGGGCCGGATGGTGCTGCAGAAGATCAAGGCGGACCGCAAAGCCCGGGACAGCAATGTCGCCGGGCCGCTGGATGACAAGACGCGCGCGTGGATCAGCGAAGTGGTCAGAACCCCCCGCCAGTAGCGGGCGCCGGAGTTCGGCGATTCCCGCGGCCGGCCCGGCAGGGCCGTCCGCGCCCCACCCGCGCCCCACCGCGCCCTCCGGCGACTCTTCGGCGCCCCTCCCGCGCACCTGGACACGGCCGATCCGCCGGGTCTTGTCGAATTGATTGACAAATTTGGATTTGCCCTTTGTGGGCTATGTCATATCTGGCTCTCAGTCTGTACTGTATGAATCGGCTGGTATCCGTCGGGCCGTGAGAGTCTCAGCTCTTTCTGTCCGGCCAGTCCGTTGACCCGGCACCACCGTCGGGACCGTTCCTTATGAAAGGTTCAACCACACGTGAAATCACCAGGAAAGAGCTTCCTTCGAAGCGGGGGACTCCGGAGGGCCGTGGCACTGACCCTGGGCTTGCCGGTTCTCTTGTCAACAGTCGCGATCGCGCCCGCCACCGCGGTACCGGGATCCACCGTTGCGGGAGTCGCACAAAAGAAGATGGATCCGAGCAGCTTCAAGGACGGCCGCTACATCGTTGTCCTGGCCGAGAAGCCGGCGGCGACCTACGACGGCGGGACGCCCGGACTCGCTTCAACCAAGCCGGAATCGGGCAAGAAGCTCGATACCAAGCGTGCCGAAGTCCAGAAATACGAGGCACACCTAGAGCAGAAGCAGGCAGCGGTTGCAGGGCAGCAAAACGTCCAGATGAAGCGGCAGTTCACGGCGGCTGTCAACGGCTTCAGCGCTAACCTGACAGCGGATCAGGCCATCAAGCTGGCCAAGGACCCCGGCGTGCTGGTTGTCGCGCCGGACACGGAAAACGCTCCCGACTACTCCAGCACCGATTTCCTGAAACTCAGCGGCCCCAACGGCACCTGGAACACAAAGTTCGGTGGCCAGGACGCGGCGGGCAAGGGCGTCGTCGTCGGCGTCATTGACACCGGGTACACGCCCTCCAGCCCCTTCTTCGCCGGCGAACAGGTCAAGCCGCTCGTTGGCAATCCCGTCGTCGGAGTCCCTTACCGCACGGACGACGGCAAGATTGCGATGCTCAAGTCCGACGGCGACACCTTCGTCGGCGAGTGCCAGACGGGCCAGGACTTCGACGGCTCCGCCTGCAACTCCAAGGTCCTCGCCGCGCACTACTTTGCCGACGATTTCCTCACGTATGTTCCGGCGGGCAACCGATCCCCGATCGAGAAGATCTCCCCGGTCGACGTCGACAGCCACGGCACCCACACCGGCAGCACTGCCGTGGGCAACGCCAACGTCGAGACCTTCGTCGACGGACGCAGTTTCGGACTGACGAGCGGCATCGCCCCCGCGGCGAAGCTCTCCGTCTACAAGGTCTGCTGGGAGGACACCGACCCCAACACCGGCGGCTGCTACAGCTCCTCCTCGGTTGCCGCAATCGACCAGGCCATCTACGACGGCGTCGACGTCCTGAACTACTCGATCTCCGGCTCAACGACCACCACCACCGATCCGGTCTCCATGGCGTTCCTTTCCGCAGCCTCCGCTGGCATCTTCGTCGCGGCCTCGGCAGGAAACTCCGGCCCGACCGCAAGCACCGTCAACCACGGCGCACCGTGGGTCACCACGGTTGCCGCCAGCAGCTTCTCCCAGGAGCTCCAGGGCACCGTTGAGTTCTCTGACGGCAGCAAGTTCCGCGGCGCCAGCATCATGAACCGCGAGGTCACGGGCGCCGGCGTCGTACTGGCCGCCAAGGCGGCCATCACGGCCGGAAACGCCAACGCTGCACGGTGCGGTCCGGGCACACTGGACCGCGCCAAGGTTGCGGGCAAGGTCGTGGTGTGCGACCGCGGCGTCTTTGACCGCGTCGCCAAGAGCGCCGAAGTCAAGAATGCCGGCGGCGTCGGCATGATCCTGGTGAACCTCAGCAATTCCTCCCTGGACACCGACAAGCACTCCGTTCCTACCGTCCACGTGAACCCTCCGGCCACCGAAACCATCAAGGCCAAGGTCACCGCCACCCCGGCCATCACCGTGTCCCTGGTCAACAAGGACACCACCGGCCTGCCGCTTGAGGCCCAGCCGCAGATCGCAGGATTCTCTTCCCGCGGCCCGCTGCTGGCCACCGAATCCGACCTGCTGAAGCCCGACGTTGCCGCCCCCGGCGTCGCAGTTCTGGCCGGCGTATCGCCGATCGGCACGGGCGGGGACAACTTTGGCTTTTTGTCCGGTACCTCCATGGCCGCTCCGCACGTGGCGGGCTTCGGCGCCCTGATCCTGGGCAAGAGCCCTAAATGGTCTCCGGCGACTGTCAAGTCCGCGATGATGACCACCGCCGGCGATGTCAAGAACGCGGACGGCAGCAAGAACACCGACGTCCTCGCCACCGGCGCAGGCCAGGTCGACCCGGCCCGCGTGCTGGATCCGGGCCTGGTCTACGACGCCAGCGAAGAGGACTACCTGAAGTTCATCCAGGGCACCGGGGTCAACCTCGGGATGCCGGGTCTGGGCACCACCAAGGCCCGCGACATGAACGTCCCGTCCTTCTCGCTGGGTAACCTGACCGGCAAGATCGAGGTAACCCGCACACTGACGGCACTGACCCCTGGCACCTACCGGGTCAAGGCCGACGTTCCGGGCGTCAAGGTCACCGTGACTCCGTCCATCCTGACGTTCGGCACGGCCGGTGAGAAGAAGACCTTCAAGGTGTCCTTCGAAAACCGGAGCGCGGCCCTCGGCAAGTTCGCCATGGGCTCGCTGACCTGGCAGGGTGCCAACAAGAGCGTCGCGTCACCGATCGCGGTCCGCCCGCAGTCGGTGGTCGCGTCCAAGGACGTTGCCTTCACGTCGGAGGGCGGCACCGGTTCCGGTGACATCAAGGTGGTTTCCGGCACCAATGCCCCGATCAAGATGACCCTTGATGGTCTTTCCAAAGCGGACACCTCCGCCGTGGAGCTCGTTCCGGGTCCGTTTACGGGCGAGTCGGATGCCTCGAACTTCGTCAAGACCGTTGAGGTACCGGCCGGCAGCCCGCTGGCCAAGTTCTCGGTCCTTTCCTCGGACGAAAACGCTGATTTCGACATGTTCGTCATGACGCCCAGTGGCCCGCTCACGGTGGCGACCTCCTCGGCGAGTGAGTCAGTATCCCTGCCCAACCCGGAAGCCGGGACGTATACGATTTACGCGAACCTCTACGCCAGCCCCAACGGGCGGCTGACCAAGGGCAGTGTGGACGCATCGGTCCTCGTTCCGAATGTGGGAAACGCGAGCCTGACGCCTAACCCGCTGCGGCTCGCCAACGGCCAGTCCGGCGTGGTCACGTTGAACTGGACGGCTCTGGCTGTTGGCTCGTACATCGGACGCGTGACCTTCGCCGGGGCCAGTGATCCGACGTTCGTCAGCGTGCTGGTGACGCCGGCCGGCGCCGTCGTGGTTCCACCGACGTCCGAGGACCAGGGCAGCAATGTCGGTCCCGGTGCCAGCGGCGACGACGGCACGAAGAAGGAAAAGAAGGATAAGGGCAAGAAGGTGAAGCAGGAGCAGTCCAAGTTCCTGAACCCGGAGCTGGACCGCCCGAACAACGCCATCTAGTAGGCGGAGTCCAACCCTGACAGCAATGACCAGGGGCCGGCGGTTCCCACCGCCGGCCCCTGGCCGTTAACCTGCCATTCAGACTTCCGGCGAGGCCAGCACTAACGTTCCGCGGCGGCGGTTCAGATGGCGCCGGTCGAACCCGCAACCCCACCCAGCAGCGGCGCCATGGCGCGCCAGCGGGCGATCTCGCAGCCGTCGGTGCGGCTGAACCGGCTGCTGACTTCCCGGCCCAGGAACCAGCCCGTCACCACGGCGACCTGCGGGCCGCCGTACTGCTGGGTGCACAGCTTCGGCGGGCCCGGCTTGGGGAAGAATATGTCCTCCCCGTGCTCCGTGACAGCCGCGAGGGCGGCGGCGGAATCCGGCAGGGTGCACCCCTCGGCGAGGACGCCGCGGCTGGTCTCCAGCCGGAAGACGTGTTCCGGGGCGCCGGGGGCCTCGGTCAGGTGGATGGTGAGTTCAATTTCGTGGGTGGCGGTCATTGCCGTCCTTTCGTGGTTTCGGGGGCAGGGCCGGGGCCGGAACCCACGGACTGAAGCAGGGGCGTGAGCTCCCGCAGCAGCCGGTGCCGCAGCTCCTGCGATTCGTCGGAAAAGGCCCGCTGCTGTTCAACGTACTCGGCCTTTCCTTCGGCCGTTTCGATCAGGATGGCGGGATAGCCCCATTCCTTCAAGTCGTAGGGTGACGCCTGCATGTCCATTGCCCTGATCCGCCAGGAAAGTTCGAAGCAGTCCATCACCAGCTCGCTGGGCAGCAGCGGAGCGAGTTTGTAGGCCCACTTGTACAGGTCCATGTTGGCGTGCAGGCACCCCGGCTGCTCCATGCTGCGCTGGTTCTCCCGGCTCGGCGTCAGGCTGTTCAGCGGCACGGCGTCGGGCGTGTAGAAGCGGAAGGCATCGAAGTGCGAGCAGCGGATCCGGTTCTCCTCCACCACCTCGTCGGTCCGACCGGAACCAAGGCGGAGCTGGAGGTACTCGTGCCGGAGCCGGAATTTGTCCTGCCGGTAGACCATCGCCCACTCGTGCAGCCCGAAGCAGCCGAACTGCGCCGGCCGCGCCGCCGTCCCGGCCAGGATGGTCCCGGCGAACTGCAGCGCCTCACGCCGGTCCCGGACAAACGTCTCGACGTCGACCGTGACGGCCGCGCTGCCCGGGGGCAGGCCGGTGGCGGCGAGTTCGCCGTCGTCGGGCGTGCGGTAGTACTTCCAGCCGGTGCGCTCTGCCGCCGCGGGGCCGGAAAGGACGACGCCGGCACCCGGGTGCCAGCGCAGCAGCTGGCCCGGCTTCTGGGTGTAGTAGGTGAAGAGGAAGTCCTCGACCGGGTGCTTCCGGCCGGCGGACCGACGGGCGAGATAGGGATCGGCATAGCGGCGGACTCGCGCCTGATAAGCGGCCTGGCGCTCCAGCCAGGCTCCCTGCGGGAGGCAGTGCAGCTTAGACAGCCCCTCCGGTGGAGCCAAGGACGTCCTTGGCGGCATTCCAGGCCGCGATCTCGCAGCCGTCGCGCAGCGTGAAGGTCGTTTCGACCGGCCGGCCGTCCACCACGCCCGTGACCGTGGCCTCCTGCGGGCCGCCGTACTGCATGGTGCAGGCCTGGTCCGTTGGCCGGGGCGCGGGACTGAGCAGCGCCGCGTTGTTCTTTACGGCCAGGCAGGCCGCGGCAGCGTCGGGATGCTGGCTCTCGGCGGCCGGGACCCCGTCCACGCAGACGAGGGTGAAGTTCGCGGGTGTACCTGTCGCGGACGGCTTGACCATGATCGCGAGTTCGGCGTTGCCTTGCCCTGGGCCGGAGGTGGCGGGGGCGGCAGACGGCGAGGGGGCAGGGGTCTTCGTTTCGGTGTCCGGCGAGGGGGTGGCCGTCGCGCTTGCCCCCGTCGAACCGGGGGACGTGGCCGACGGCGACGGTGTTCCGCCGCCCGGCGAGCAGGCAGCCAGTCCGGCAACCGCCATCAGAACGAGCGCCGCGTGGCTCAGTTGCTTGCGCATCAGCAGTCCTCCTGTGTTTTGCACAGTCTACCGCCGGGGCGGGCCGTTGGGACCAGACCTCGTGGCCGCAATCAGGTCCATCATGGCGGCGTGCAGTTGGCTGACCTGTTCGCGGGTCAGGCCCAGCCGGTCCATCATGGTGCCGGGCACTGCGGTGGCCTGCTGCCGCAGCGCGGCTCCTTGCGGGGTCAGTCCCACGGCAAGGGTCCTTTCGTCGCCCGGAACCCGCTGGCGCGTGATGAAACCGGCCGCTTCCAGGCGGCGCAGCAGGGGCGAAATCGTTGCCGGTTCCTGCGCGAGGGCCTCACTGATGTCCCGCAGGGAGCGTGGGCTGGATTCCCAGAGGCACAGCATCACCAGGTACTGGGGGTGGGTCAGCCCCAGCCTGTCCAGCACGGGCTTGTACGCGCCGACGACGCTGCGGGAGGCCACCGTGAGGGCGAAGCAGAGCTGGTGCTCCAGCAGAAGGTCGTCCTGGGTTCCGTCGGTCACATCCGCCACGTGGGCCCTCCCGAAATAGTTAGTGCACTAATCATCAGCGTACACTGGTGGGAACGTCTCGTTCTTAGGAGTGGATAGTGATGGCCAAGGAAAAAGCCGAAAACGCCTCGCAGAGGTTCATGCGCGCCACGGGCAAACTCCGGATGATTTTCGGACCTGCCAACCGCAGCGCCCTGGGACACGAGATGACAGAGCAGAACCGTGAGCTGCTGGCCCGGCGCGAAGCCGAAACCCAGCAGTGGGAGACCCTTCACCGCCCCGACGGCAGCAGCTACGTCGTGCCGCGCAACCCCGGGGACAAGTCCCTGCGGTAAGCCAAGGCCGCCGCCGGGGGTGCGCCCCCGGCCGTGCGTTCCGGGCGTTTCCCGGCGAAGTTGCCGGGCCGGCCACACGCCTTTTCCGGACGTCGGCACCCATGCCTTTCACCGGCGTCGGGCGTAAAATGAGGTCACTGGCACCAGCACTGGCCGCGGCCGTTCCCC
This sequence comes from Arthrobacter sp. AL12, assembly GCF_029960645.1. Taxonomy (GTDB): domain Bacteria; phylum Actinomycetota; class Actinomycetes; order Actinomycetales; family Micrococcaceae; genus Arthrobacter. The sequence goes on along the minus strand of NZ_JASBQY010000001.1, from coordinate 149,528 downwards.
GTGGCCCGGACGCGGGAGAGGAGGTGGGAATTGTGGCACTTCCACTGAGGAAGGCTGCCTTGGGGCAGCACCTGCACCCGTCGTATTGGGCACGCTTCCTTTTCGGCCCTGCCTCACGGGGGGATTACTCCGCACCGGTCGTTCACAGGCATGACGACTTCGAGACGGCCTCTGAGGCGGAGCTCGCCGGTTTCGAAGTGGAGACCGACGCTCACGGACATCACTACGCTGTCCGGAAGGAAGACCTCCCGAAAGAGCAGGTCTGAGCAGCGCCCCGCGAGGGCATAACGAAGGGAGCGGCAGTCGCCGCTCCCTTCGTTATTTCGTTCCGGGCTGATCCCGGCGGTGGGCTCAGCGGCCGGTACCGCCGTGCACCGTCGCCTCATCCTCGCTGTCCAGGTCGAAGGCCTTGTGGATGACGCGCACGGCGTCGTCGAGCAGGTCCGCGTGCGTGACGACGGAAATCCGGATTTCCGAGGTGGAGATCATGTTGATGTTGATCCCGGCCTCGGACAGCGCCGCGAAGAACCGTGCCGAGACGCCCGGGTGGGAACGCATGCCGGCGCCGATCAGCGACAGCTTGCCGATCTTCTCGTTGTACTCGATGCTCTCGAAACCGATCCGGTCCTGCGCGGCGTGCAGGGCGGCCAGGGCGTCGGCGCCCTCGACGATCGGCAGCGTGAAGGAGATGTCGGTCCGGCCCGTGCCATGGGTGGAAACGTTCTGGACGATCATGTCGATGTTCGAGTGCGCATCGGCAATGACCTGGAAGATCGCCGCGGCCTTGCCCGGGATATCGGGAACACCGACAACCGTGACCTTCGCTTCGGAACGGTCATGTGCAACACCGGAGATGATTGGCTGCTCCAAGGCAACTCCCTCTTGGGTTGTGATTTTGTCGTCGGCGCTGGGCATGACCCAGGTGCCTTCGTTCTGGCTGAATGACGAACGGACGTGCAGCGGGACGCCGAAACGGCGGGCGTACTCGACGCAGCGCAGGTGCAGGATCTTTGCGCCGGACGCCGCCAGTTCCAGCATTTCCTCGCTGGAGATCCGGTCGATTTTGCGGGCGGACGGCACGACGCGCGGATCGGCGGTGTAGATCCCGTCGACGTCGGTGAAGATCTCGCACACGTCCGCGTCGAGGGCGGCGGCCAGCGCCACCGCCGTCGTGTCCGAGCCGCCGCGGCCCAGGGTGGTGATTTCGTTCGTGGTGCGGCTCATGCCCTGGAAGCCCGCGACGATCGCAATGTGGCCCTTGTCCAGGGCGGTGCGGATGCGGTGCGGGTCGACGTCGATGATCCGGGCCTTGCCGTGGATGCCATCGGTGATCATGCCGGCCTGGGAGCCGGTGAAGGACTGGGCGGACGCGCCGAACTTGTTGATGGCCATGGCGAGCAGTGCCATCGAGATGCGCTCGCCGGCGGAAAGGAGCATGTCCATTTCACGGGCCGGTGCGGAGTCGGTGACCTGGGCCGCGAGATCGAGCAGCTCATCGGTGGTGTCGCCCATGGCGGAGACAACCACGACCACTTCGTCGCCGGCGTTCTGGGCATCCACGATCCGGCGGGCCACGCGCTTGATGCCCTCGGCGTCCGCCACGGAGGAGCCGCCGAACTTCTTCACCACAAGGTGCTTCGTCATGGCGGCAGCAGCGGGCAGTTCCTGTGGCTGCGGTCCGGGGTGGACTTCGGTAGTGGGCAAACTCATGCGCGCACCCTCACTGGATTATCGGGTCTGGGCCAAGCAACCAAACGGCGCGACGGCGTAACTTCTCAGCCCAGTTTATCGCCGGGAGCCCTTGGTTGCTGAATTGTGACCGCATGCCAGACAGGCCTGCGTCCGGCCCGCTGGACATGCCCTCCGCTGCGGGCAGGGGGCGGGCATGTGCTCCCGCCCGTTGTGGACATGCCCTCCGGCGCGGCCGGGTGATGGGCATGTTGGCCCTATGTCCATCCGTGGGCGCGGAGGCTGGGCATGCCCGCCCTGGGCTGGATCCGGAGGGCTAAGGGCCCGGTTTCGTGGCCGGCCGGGGGCCAGTTTCATACGAGTTCCGGTCCAGCCTGTAGCGCCAGGACGGAAGGTTCTTGCCCGTAGTGTCCTGCGAGGAGGTGAAATGGCGGTCCTGCCGGAAGCCCAGGCGCGCCAAAAGCCGTCTGGAGGGGAGATTGGATTCATACACGCCGGCGAACACCGCATGCATTCCGCGTTGTTCGAAAAGCCAGCCGACCAGGGCTCCTGCCGCCTCGCGGCCCAGGCCGCGACCGTGGTGTCCGGGATGGAGAATGTACCCGAGGCTCCCGCAGTCGGCGGGTATGTTGCCCGGCGCCGGCGGCTCTGCCGAGTTCCACGTCCGGCCATCACCAATGACCTCGCCCGTCTCGCGGAGCTCAATGGCCCAGCCGAAATTGAACCAATCCAGCCCGGACGAGCCAGCGGCTTCGACCAGCTGCCGGAGTCTGGCGGTGTTCTCGTCTGGACTCAGGGGGCCGTGGGACAGATACTGCGTCGCAATGGGGTCACCGCGGAACCGAAGGACCGCCGCCGCATCTTCGATTGCCAGCGGACGCAGCACCAGGCGTTCGGTGCGGATTGGGGCCGGTGGAGACATGACGGGCCCGCCTCCGATCAGCCCAGGGCGTTGCGGCGGCCCTCGAAGGCGCGGCCGAGGGTCACTTCATCGGCGTATTCAAGATCACCGCCCACGGGCAGGCCGGAGGCCAGCCGGGTCACGGCGATGCCAATCGATTTGAGCATCCGCGCAAGGTAGGTCGCTGTGGCCTCGCCCTCCAGGTTGGGGTCGGTGGCGATGATGATTTCCTGGATGGCGCCGTCGTTGAGGCGGGTGAGGAGTTCCCGGATCCGGAGCTGCTCGGGCCCGATGCCCGCTATGGGGTTGATCGCCCCGCCGAGCACGTGGTACCGGCCCCGGAAGGAGCGTGTGCGCTCCACCGCGAGAACGTCCTTGGATTCCTCGACAACGCAGATGATCGAGGGGTCCCGGCGGGGGTCGCGGCAGATGTTGCACAGCTCCTGTTCCGTGACGTTGCCGCACGCGGTGCAGAATTTGACGCGTTCCTTGACGCTGGTGATGGCGTCGACAAGTCGTTTCATGTCCTGCGGGTCGGCCTCGAGGATGTGGAAGGCCAGCCGCTGGGCGGACTTGGGCCCGACTCCGGGAAGGCGTCCGAGCTCGTCGATCAGCTCTTGAACTGCACCTTCATACACTGTGTCCTCGTTCGTTTGGGGTGGTGGCGGGTCGTGGACCCGGCGGTGCGGCTAGGAGCGCGGCGGCAGCGGGCTTCCGTCCAGTGACCGCTCTTCAACAAGTTTTCCGCCCAGGATGCGCTCGACGGCGGCCCGCCCGAAGACGCCTGATTCCTCGATCGTTTCGTCATCCGCGCTGGGGACGTCCTGGACGTAGGTGGTCGTGGCGGCAGCGGCCCGGGCAGGGGCTTTGGCGCGGCCGGCTTCGGCCTCCGGGCTGTTGGAGAGCCGTTGATAGAGGCTCTGCCGGCCCGTCGAAGGTGGCGCCGCCGGGGCTGCCGTGGCCACAGCCGGTGACGGGGTGGGCGGTGTCCGCGCAGCGGTCGGCGCGGCGGCTGCTGAGGACGCGTGCGCAGCCGTCGGCGCGGAGTTTGCTGAGGCTGAAAGGGATGGGGCGCCGACCGCCACCAACTCCGCGGAGTCTCCCCATCCGTTGGATGACGAGGAGTCGACTGGCTCGTAGACGGCGGTAGCAGGCACCGCTGCGGCGTAGTGGGGGACCTGGGCCGCCGCAGGTGCGTAGTGCGGCGGTTCCGGTTCCGGCTCCGGTTCGGGGGTCACGGGCGTCCCGGGAGCGTAGCTTCCGACGTTGGAGTCCGAGCCGATCGTCCAGATTCCGGGGGCCTGCTCGACGGCGCGGGCCCACGGGTCGTTGGCGGTGTCCGGCACCGGCGCTGCCGGAGTGACGGCCGGGGGAGTCGCGGCAGCAGCGGCCGAGCGCGCCGGCGAAGCAGCCCTTTTGCGGGCGGGCGCGGCGGACTGCTGGGCGAGGGCCGGCTGGGCGGCGCGCGCCACGACGGGGGACGCGGGGTCCCAGTCCATGGGCGGTTCCTCGTCCAGCGGCGGAGCGTCCTCGTCCCGCGGCGGGCCCCAGTCATCGTCGGGGTAGGCGTAAGATCCGGCGGCCTCCGGGGAGGATCCCGGCTGTTCGCCTGCGGCCTCGGCTGCCGGAACATCGGCCGGCGGTTCCTCGCGGGCAACAGGTGCCGGAACGGGCGTCGGCGCCAAAGCAGGCGAGGTGGGTGCGGAGTCGGATGTCTGGACCGGAGCGGCCTGAGTGACAGGTGTCTGGGCTGGAGCGGCCGGTGTGACTGGACCGGTTCCCGGTGCCGCTTCAGCCTGCGCAGAATCCGGCCCGGCAGTGACGCCCCCTGCTGCCCCGGAAGGAGCCGGAGCGGCGGCCGGGGCCAGACCCCAGTCCGCGTCGGTGGACGTGGCCGGAACGTCCCGGCTAACGGGTGCTTTTGGGTTTGGTTCAGAGCTCGCTGCGCTGTTGCTTCCGCTGGCCACTGCATTGATCTGGCATTCGATGCCTATGGTCTTGTGGATCGCCTGCCGCAGATTCTCGGAGTGATCCGCCCGGCCGAACGCGCCGGCCAGGCCCGAGGTGGTGAAGGCGAGCGTCAGGACATGGTCTTCGAAGTGGCCCACCTGGGCGTTCGGCTCGACCAGGGCCCAGGTGCTCCGCTTGATTTTTGTCAGCGTCTGCAGGATCTCCGGCCAGGCGCGGCGGAGGACTTCGACGTCGGGCCCGGAGCCGGTGGCCGCGGCGCGCGCGGGTGCGGGAGCGGCGGGGGACGGCTGGTTCTGGGCTACTGCGGATGGGGCCGGTATGGCCGGTGCCGGGGTGGACGGGACCGGGGGTGCCGGCTGCACCGGCGCGGCCGTCCGGGGTGCGCGGGACTGCCCGGGCTCGGCGCGGTTGACCGCGTCGGACTCGTCGACGGGCCAGTCTCCGGTGCTGACGCGCGGCGGGGTGAGTGTTTCCCTGGCCGGTTCGGCATCGCGCCCGGGTACCGCGGCAGGTGCGGATTCTGCCGCGGCTGCGGGTACGGCGGCAGGTGCGGATTCTGCCGGGGCTGCGGGGACCGCGGCGGCCGGCGCTGCAGTTGCAGGAACCGGTGCCAGGGGGGCCGGGACGGCTACGGCGGGAGCGGCTGTGGCCGGGATCGCCGGCGCGGCGGCGGCGGGAGCCCCGACGTCGTTGCCGGCGTAATTCAGGCGGCGTTCCACCCTGTCGATCCGGGCGGCAATGCCGCGCTCGGTCTGCTCGGAGGACGGGAGCAGGATGCGGGCGCAGAGCAGCTCCAGGTGGAGCCGCGGCGACGTGGCGCCGGTCATTTCGGTGAGGGCCGTGTTGGTGACGTCAGCCGCGCGCGACAGCTCGGCCGCGCCCAGGTTGTGGGACTGGTTCTGCAGACGCGCGATCTGGTCCGCGGGCATGCCGCGGAGGATCGAGTGGGCGCTCTCCGGCATGGCCTGGACAATGATGAGGTCACGGAAGCGCTCGAGCAGGTCCTCCACGAAACGGCGGGGGTCATGCCCGGTCTGGATGACACGGTCCACGGCCCGGAACACAGTGGCGGCGTCGGACGCTGCGACGGCCTCGACGACGTCGTCGAGCAGGGAAGCATGGGTGTAGCCGAGCAGCGCGACGGCGAGTTCGTAGTCCAGGCCGTTGGGTCCGGCGCCCGCCATGAGCTGGTCCAGCACGGAGAGCGAGTCACGCACCGAACCGCCGCCGGCGCGGATGACGAGCGAGAGCACGCCGGGCGCCACCGGGACGTTCTCCTGTGTGCATAGCAGTTCGAGGTACGCCATGAGCGGTTCGGGCGGCACGAGCCGGAACGGGTAGTGGTGCGTGCGGGAGCGGATGGTGCCGATGACCTTGTCCGGCTCCGTGGTGGCGAAGATGAACTTGATGTGTTCCGGCGGCTCTTCGACGATCTTGAGCAGGGCGTTGAAGCCGGCAGAGGTGACCATATGGGCCTCGTCGATGATGAAAATCTTGTAGCGGTCGCGGACGGGGGCGTACGTGGCCCGTTCGCGCAGGTCACGGGCGTCGTCGACGCCGCCGTGGCTGGCGGCGTCAATTTCTATGACGTCGAGTGACCCGGAGCCGCCGCGGGCGAGTTCAACGCAGCTGGGACACTTGCCGCAGGGGGTGTCCGTGGGGCCCTCGGCGCAGTTCAGGCAGCGGGCCAGGATGCGCGCGGACGTGGTCTTTCCGCAGCCGCGAGGGCCCGAGAAGAGGTAGGCGTGGTTGACGCGGTTCTTGCGCAGAGCCGTCATCAGCGGCTCGGTGACGTGTTCCTGCCCGATAACGTCCGCGAACGAATCGGGGCGGTATCTGCGGTAAAGGGCGGTTGTAACAGTCACAGATAAACCCTACCAATCGGCACAGACATAAAAGACCCCCCATGCACCCGCCAGAGCCCATCTACCCTTGCTACCTTCCGGTCCTGGGGGAGTTCAACAGGATGACGCCACATGAGGGGCCGTCAGCAAGTTTACCCGACGATTGAGTGTGCCCCGAATCGCGTTCCTCGCGGCCGAAAAATCCCGCGGGACATGCCCATTTTCCGCGGCTCTGAGTGGGCATGCCGGGCTATGTCCAGTGGCCGGGGGGAGGGTGGGGCATGCCCCGTGGGGCGGGGGGAGTGTGCGTGTGGACATGCCCAGTCTTCGCGGCTCTGAGTGGACATTTCGGGCTTATGTCCAGTGGCCGGGGGGAGGGTGGGGCATGTCCCGTGGGGCGGGGGCCGAGGGGCCAATTGGGCGATGCCGGGAAGTTCAGGTATTCTAGTATCTGCTTTTGATTCAGAAGCTACTGGAGAATTCGCCTAGCGGCCTATGGCGCACGCCTGGAACGCGTGTTGGGTTAATGCCCTCGGGGGTTCAAATCCCCCATTCTCCGCGGTCGGCCCCGGTCCCTTGGACCGGGGCCTTTTGCGTCCTCCGGAATCCCGGAATCCGCCGAGTGGTCCGCTGAGTGGTCCCGCGCTGGGGTTAGCGGCGGGTTAGCGGGCAACGTGTTCCCGGCGCCGGAACCCGGGTCCCGGGTCAGCGGCCGAAACGTACCAGCTTTTAGGCCGCTGGCCTTGTCCGGTCCGGCCTCACCCCGCGAGGCCCAGCCGGCGAAGGCGGGCGCGGGCGGCCTGTTCGCTGGGACCCACCCGACCCAGGGCAAGATGGACGACACCGAGCGCTACGCTCGTGGCCAGCCTCACCGGCAGCGGGATGGGGCCCAGCCGCGCGGTCCGCAGGCCCAACAGGTCGCGGTACTTGGGTTCGAGACTTGCCACCGCCGCTGCGAACAGCACCCGGTAGCCTGGCCTGAGCACTGGATGGAGCGGCGGATTGCGGATGAATGCCACCGTCTCGGCGACCCTTTCGTCGGAACGGAGCTCGCCGGCGTCGTGCCACTGGTCCAGCTGCCGGCGCATTTCCGCCTCGCTGAGTGGCGGGGACTCCACTCCCATGAGCTGGCCGGCCTGCGCCCACTCACGCACGTAGGCGTCGGGGCCGCCGGGAATCGGCCTGCCCCAGATCTTGTGCGCCGAGAGGAAGGCGTCGGTGAAGGCAATGTGCACCCAGCGGAGCAGCTCCGGATCGTTGGCCGCGTAGCTCCGAGAGACGCCATGTCCGTCCACGTAATCCCCGCGCACCGATCCATGGAGACCCAGCACCCAGTCGGAGGCTGCCCGGGCCGCGGCCGTTGAACCGTAGGAAACCGTAAAGATCCATCGGATCGTTCCGGCAAGCCGGCCCAGCGGGTCCTCGCGGAAGCGGGAGTGGTCATGGACGCCCGCCAGAGCACCGGGGTGCAGAGCCTGCATGAGCAGGGCGCGTATTCCCGCCACGATCGTCGCCATGTCCCCATGGACGGCCCAGACCGCGGACCCTGGCAAGTGGTAGCCGGGGTCGTCGCCTTCCGCCAGGCGCGGAACCCAGTCCGGCACGGCGTCCCGGGTCCCGGTGAACGTCTGCTTGAGTTCGGCCTGCCATTCCTTGAGGAGGTTGCGCATACTCCATTCTCACCCACCGCTGCGCCGCCCGGTACCTGCCCGCATCACGAGTACTACTGGTCCACCACCTGTAGTTGGAATGGGGTAGTTTTTACGGTTCCCAGGTCCCTCTGATTGTGGTCCCATAAGAACCTGAGTCCGCGAAAATTGGGGACCGGCGAACAGGATGCGGGAGTCACATCGTGGGAAAACACTGGGGAAACTCATCGAGTGAGCGAGCAGTCAGAACGCGAACAATTGCCGTGCGCTGTTTGTCCGGCGGCTTTTGCCTCTCTCTTGCGGTCCTGACTTTCGGGGTCCAGGGACTGTCGGGAAGCGGCACCGCCGTTGTCCCGGCCCCCTCGCTGGCATACGGCGTGGTGGGACCGGGCACGCTGGATCCGGACACCCCGGGCACAGCTGGGGCCCGCACCGTTCCGGCCGCCGACCCCCTGGCGCCGGTAGCCTTCACAGCGGATGCCCTTGCGCTCGTTGCCTACACCCGGTCAACGGTCGAGACAACCTCCAAGGACGGCGTTCCAGGGGAACTCAACGTGGCGTCTGCCGGACTGAAACGCCCCGCCGAAGGGTTCCTGATGGCCCCACTCGAATCACTTCGGGAGTCTTCGCCCTTCGGGCTGCGAACCAGCCCCATCTCGGGGTCATCCGGGGAATTTCACTGGGGCCAGGACTATGCCGCGCCGTGCGGTACCCGTGTCTACTCGGCCGACGCCGGCGTCGTGCGGGCTGTCGGCTGGCACCCGTGGGGCGGCGGGAACCGCGTGGAAATCGACCACGGCAACGGTCTCATCACCACCTACAACCATCTTGAAGCGATCGCCGTCAAGAAGGGCGACTCGGTGCGGGTTGGCGAGGTCATTGCCCGGGTGGGAACGACGGGATCCTCCACCGGCTGCCACCTGCATTTTGAGACCATCCTGAACGGCTCCCACAAGAATCCGCATGACTGGATCCTTCTTCCGATCGTGCAGACGGACGAGCTGAGCGCCCTTGAGATGGTCAGCTACGGACCAGACGCCGGCAAGTCCTCCAACAATTCCCTTGGCTGGGCGATCCCGGTCTCTGAAGACAGGACGCACGTAGTTGCTGGCGGCAGCCAGGAAGTTCCCGCCGCAGCGCTGCCGGGAACGCCGTTCGCCTCTTCCCCGGCCCCCGCGCCCACACCGTCCATCTGGGACGGGCTGTCGCCGACCAAGACGCGCTCGGACACGCCAACGCTCGAACCCAGCCAGCCGCCGAGCGGGTCCCCGAGCGGGACCACGACGACGGCGGGCACACCGACGCCGACCAGCCCGCCTCCGTCGACGCCGACCAACACGCCGCCTCCGTCGGATCCGAGTACCGCGCCCGCGCCGCCACCGTCGGAGACCACCGCACCGCCGCCTCCCTCGGAGCCGAGCACCGCGCCCCCGCCACCGTCGGAGACCACCGCGCCCCCGCCACCGTCGGAGACCACCGCGCCCCCGCCGCCGTCTGAGACCACCCCACCGCCTCCTCCACCGCCTCCTCCGCCGCCGGAGACCACCGCGGCGCCTGCGCCTCCGCCTCCGCCGGTCGTGGCGCCCGCACCGCCACCTCCGCCTCCGCCGGTCGTGGCGCCCGCACCGCCACCGGTGGTGGCTCCGCCGCCGCCCCCGCCCGCGCCCACCGAGGAACCTGCACCGCCCGCGCCCACCGAGGAACCTGCACCGCCCGCGCCCACCCCGACCGCTGAACCGTCGGCGACCACGGACCCGTCGCTGACCCCTGGCCCGTAGCCGGCACAAACCCATACCTCCACGCGTTGGTATCGAATGACAGTCGTGACGACTTCCGGAGCGCCGCTCCGGACACGAACTTCATGACCACTTCGCGAGGAACCTTCTCATGACCTCTCTCCACAGCATTCCGCTCACACTCATCGACGGCACAGACAGCGATTTTGGCCGCTTCAAGGGAGAAGTGGTGCTGGTCGTGAACGTTGCTTCACAGTGCGGATTCACGCCGCAGTACGCCGGCCTCGAGGCGCTGCACAACAAGTTCCGCGGGCAGGGCTTCCAGGTGCTCGGTGTGCCCTGCAACCAGTTCGCGGGCCAGGAACCCGCCGCCGACTCCGAGATCGCTGAATTCTGCGAACGGAATTTCGGCGTGACCTTCCCGCTCACCACCAAAGCCGACGTCCGCGGCAAGAGCCAGCACCCGCTCTACGCCGAGCTCACCAAATTCAAGAACAGCTTTCTGCCGGGATTGGTGAAATGGAACTTTGAGAAGTTCCTGGTGAACCGCGACGGCGAGGTGGTGGCGCGTTTCGCCCCCACCGTGGAGCCCGACTCACCAGAGATTATTGAAGCCGTACAGTCCGCCCTTGCCTGAGAGCCGGCTCCCAGAGCACAAGGGGACAATGACCCCTATCCCTAAGTATGCTTACCGCCTAGACTGGCCGGACCTTCCAAATCAACCGGGCACACGCACGGCGCAGACACGCGTGTGTGAGCTGGCGGCCCTGCCGTCACGGGCCCGGGGACGGTGCATCAGCACGCTTCGTGAATCACAACTGGACACTCATATTGGGGGTCCGTGAAACCAGGAGGAAAGTGATGACAGGGAACAAAGCCGTTGCCTACAAGGGGCCGGGCAAGGTCGAACTGATCGACATTGACTACCCCAGCTTCGAACTCAAAGACGGCCCGGGGGTCAACCCCGCCAACGTGGGCCGTTCGGTGCGCCATGGCGTGATCCTTAAAACCGTTGCCACGAACATTTGCGGCTCCGACCAGCACATGGTTCGAGGCCGCACCACAGCCCCCACTGACCTGGTGCTGGGCCACGAAATCACCGGCGAGGTCGTGGAAGTCGGACCGGACGTTGAGTTCATCAAGGTGGGGGACATCTGCTCGGTCCCCTTCAATATCGCCTGCGGCCGCTGCCGCAACTGCAAAGAGCGGAAGACCGGCATTTGCCTCAACGTCAACCCCGCCCGGCCGGGTGCCGCCTACGGGTACGTGGACATGGGTGGCTGGGTCGGCGGCCAGGCCAATTACGTCCTGGTGCCGTACGCAGACTGGAACCTGCTGAAGTTCCCGGACAGGGACCAGGCCCTCGAGAAGATGATGGACCTGACAATGCTGTCGGATATCTTCCCGACGGGCTTCCATGGCGCCGTCAGCGCCGGCGTGGGCGTTGGCTCTACGGTCTACATCGCCGGCGCCGGTCCGGTCGGGCTGGCCGCGGCCACCAGCGCGCATCTGCTGGGTGCCGCCGTCGTGATAGTCGGCGACCTGAACGCCGACCGCCTTGCCCGGGCACGCAGCTTCGGCTGCGAAACCATCGATCTGACCGAAGGCGGGCCGGCCGAGCAGATTGAACAGATCCTGGGCATTCCGGAAGTCGACTGCGGTGTCGACGCCGTCGGTTTCGAAGCCAGGGGGCATGGCCACGACGCCAAGGAAGCTCCGGCCACGGTCCTCAACTCGCTGATGGATATCACGGCCGCCGGCGGTGCGCTGGGTATTCCGGGACTCTACGTCACCGGGGACCCGGGCGGCATCGACGAGGCCGCCAAGAAGGGCGCTCTCTCGCTCAGCCTCGGCACCGGCTGGGCCAAGTCGCTGAGCTTCACCACCGGCCAGTGTCCGGTGATGAAGTACAACCGCCAGCTGATGATGGCGATCCTGCATGACAAGGTCCACATTGCCAAGAACGTCAACGCCAAGGCAATCTCCCTGGAAGACGCACCGAGGGGTTACGCGGAGTTCGACGCCGGCGCAGCCACAAAGTACGTGCTGAATCCGAACGGATACCTGAGCTAACCGCACGGAATCCGAGTAGTGATAATCCGGCGGGCACGGCCGGCCCTTGGCAGGTCAGGTATGTGTCCGCCGGATTACTCGGTTATTGCCTCTTTTCGAACATGCCTACTGGAGTTTGCACATTGTTGGCCGAATGTCTGGTTGGATAGACATTACTGAGAGGGACGCTGGAGGCAACCGCTTCCACCCAACCAGGAAGGTAGCAATGGAGCTCATCGAGGCCGAGCACCCCCGGCCACGTCATTTCTTACTCCATCTGAGTGACCCCCACCTGCTGGGAGGTTCGGCACCATTGCATGGTGTGGTTGACAGCGACGCCCTGCTCCAGCAACTCTTTGACGAAGTCCGGGCTTCCGGAGCGCGCCCCGAAGCGGTCATTTTCACCGGCGACCTCGCCGACCGGGGAGAACCCGAGGCCTATGCCAAGTTGCGGGCCATCGCAGAGCCCGCCTGCAAGGCCATGGGCGCGAAAGTCATCTGGGCGATGGGCAACCACGACAACCGGGCCCACTTCCGTGCCGGCCTGCTGGACCTGCCGGCCGACGACGCCCCCGTGGACCACACGTACTTCATCAACGGTCTGCGGATCATCACCCTCGACACGTCAGTCCCCGGTTTTCACCACGGCGAGCTGAGCCCCGATCAGCTGGAGTGGCTCGCGGCCGAGCTCGCCACTCCCGCCCCGGACGGAACCATCCTTGCCCTGCACCACCCGCCGGTGCCCTCGGTACTGGACCTCGCCGTCCTGGTGGAGCTTCGGAACCAGACGGCATTGGCCGGTGTCCTGCGGAACTCCGACGTCCGTTCGATTCTGGGCGGCCACCTGCACTATTCGACGACGGCGACGTTCGCGGGGATCCCGGTGTCCGTGGCATCGGCCACCTGCTACACGCAGGACCTCAACGTTCCGGTCGGCGGAACCCGGGGACGCGACGGCGGGCAGGCCTTCAACCTGGTCCACGTCTACGAGCACACGATCGTGCACTCCGTGGTCCTGCTCGGCGACACTCCGGCAGTGGGCGAACTCGTCTCGGCCGCGGAAGCCCAGCGGCGGATCACCGCTGCAGGGATCCGCATCCCGGTCAAGGCGAAGCTCGAAGACCCGGCCAGGACGCCTGGCCACCGCCGGCTGACGGCCAGCAACTGACCCCTACTTCTCCCAGGGAGCCTTGATGGGGTAGTACTTCTCCAGGAAGTCCGTCACGAGTTCGGCCCGTTCAGCGGCCGGGACCTCCGGGAAACTGCCGTCGTTGAGGCAGAAGAAGTCCATGTTCCGCTTGGCGAGAAGCTTGGGCAGGTAGTTGAGTCCTGCCCGTGCGGTGGTGTCCACGTAGCGCACCTTAGCCGCCGTCTGGGTGACGGCGCGGCCGGTGAGCAGCGCGTAGTAGTGGTAGAACGAGTTGGTCACCGAGATGTTGTCCGCGGCGCGGAACGTGCTGGCCGCCGTCTTGGCGAATTCCGCCGGAAACTCCTGCTCCATCTGGGCGACGACGCTGCGCCGCAGCGGCGCAGCCGTGTGCTCCAGGTGCCGGGTGGTGATCCGGCCGAAACGGTCCCAGAGCAGCTTCCGGTTCACCCGGGCTGCGTTCTCGAACCCGCTGCGTTCCGTGTCGTTGTCCCCGAGCCCGATCCGGGTTTCCGCCTCGATGAACTTCGTGATGCCGCCGGGGGTGAAGAACATGTCCGGTCCGACGGCGCGGCCGAAGAACATGTCGTCGTTGGAGTACAGGAAGTGCTCGGACAGGCCCTCGATGTGGTGGAGCTGGCACTCCACTGCCTGCGAGTTGTGGGTGGGCAGCACGGAGGGGTCCGCGAAGAACTCCTCGCTTCGGACGATCGTGACACCCGGGTGGTCCGCCAGCCAGGAGGGCGCGTGGGAGTCCGTGGCAATGAAGATGCGGCGGATCCAGGGAGCGAACATATAGATCGAGCGCAGCGCGTACTTGAGTTCGTCGATCTGGCGGAAGCGGGCCTCGTGGTCGTCACCTTCGCCCACGACGACGCCGGCCATCCGTGCGCGCCGCGCCGCAATGTACTCCGGGGAGCTGCCGTCCACCCAGGAAAACACAAGATCGATGTCGAAGCTGATGTCACTGGCGTGGTCCGCGAACATGTTCTCGATGGTGGGCCAGGTGTGGCCGTACCGCTCCACGGTGCCGCGGACGGCGTCCTGGGCCAGCAGCGTCCGGCGGGTCAGCGAGTTCTCGATCGGGAGGATCAGCTCGTCGCCGTCGAAACTCCACAGTTCAAGCTGCACCCCGGCTGAGGCGCCGAACTCGAAGCCGCCTTCCGGTTCGACCCGGGGACGGTACAGCCGGAAGATCCGCGACTGCCGGTTCGGGGAGAGCTCGCCGTCGGCGACCAGCACCGAGGACTTCTTCTTGGCGTCGACGCTCATCGAGTAGAAGGGCTCATCGTGGCAGGCCTTGACGAGCGCGGCGCGGAGTTCCTTCCGGTCCTTCCAGTCCACCGCGATAACGGGCCGGTCGGTGTTGCCGCGGACCAGAAGGTAGTCCAGGCCGGCGCCGTCCAGCACCGAGCGGATGAACATCAGGTCCTCGACCATGGCCTGGTACGGCGTGCGGTTCTCGTTGATCAGGCCGTACCGGCCCCGGCGGCGGACAACATCCTGGCGCGCCCGGAATCTCGCGACGGCAGCCGCGGAGGTGACCTCATCATGGGCGTCTACCGATGCCTGGCTGCCGTAGTAGATTTCGTCCTGGACCAATGCGTCTGTAATTTCAGTTCTCCGTGATTGTTTGCGTGAATGTGTCCCTACTTGCATAATAACGCCCGCCCCAAAATCGACCCGAATTTCCGCGGCTGAAACGCCGCCAGCGGCGGCCGCGGGAGCCCCCGCCCGCCCTCGGAATCCCGGGTCCGGGAGTGCTGCAGCCCGCTGGTTCAGCCCAGCAGGGCCGCGCGCCAGCTGCGCAGAAAAGCAGCCCCGGCATCGTCGTGGATGACATCCTCTCCGAGCCCCAGATCCGCCGCGGTGAGTACCTCGTACGGTTTCACCGGGACGCCGTCGGCGGGCCGCACGTCGACGTGCTTCACCGGATGGTCGTTGTGGTGCAGCCAGTCGGCCATGGCGTAGTCGGTGCGGGAATCGCCCACCGTGCGCCAGGCCTGCGGGGTGACGCCCTGCGCCGCCAGCAGCTCCACGGCCCGGCTCGCGCCAAGGTCCTTGCCGAGCCGGACCGACTCGATGTCGGTGGAGATGATGGTCGGATCCACCCGGTAATCGATCCGGTCATCGGAGTCCGGGGCATGGTGGTCCAGCCGCACCACGCCGAGGCCGTGCCGGCCCATCAGCTCCATGGCATCGGCGTCGAACAATTGCTGCTCGGCGCGGTAGTCGGAGTTCTCGACGGCGATGTGCTGCTCCACGGAGACCATGGCCAGCTTGGTCTCGTCGAAGAACATGTGGCCGGCGTAATCCTCGGCCACCAGGCGCCGGACGTCGTCGCCGAAGGTCCGCGGGATGGCTAACTCGTGATCGACATGGTCCGGCCCGGGTCCGGCGGAGGTGTAGCTGAACCAGACGGCACCCTTCTCGCACACGGCATGGATAAGGGTTCCGTCCGGCATTCCGGCGGCGATCATCGGCTCCATCACCTGTTCGCGGATGAAAGCAGCCGATCGGCCGGTGTTGAAGACGACCGGGATCCCCGCCGCGGCCAGTGCCAGCAGGTCCGCGATGATCACCGGCTGAACCGCACGGGTCACGGGGCTCGCCACGGGACCGTCGACGTCGAGCAGCAGGGCCAGCGGGGGAGCCGACGGCGAGAGGGACGCTGAGGTCTCGGGAATTGTCATGGCCCCATTCTCCCAGCAGCCGGGCATCTTTGCATGTGTTGTGGACCGTACCGCCGGCAAGGTGTTGACTGTGGCAGCAAGGGCCTTGCGGTGTGACACATGGTTACTGTTTGGCTACAACCTCCCGGCACCGGGAGTCGTGGATTCCCTTGTCGGTCCAAGTTCCCTAGTCTTGCAGGGTGATATTCAAAGCCGTGGGCGAGGGACGCCCGTACCCCGACCATGGTTACAGCACGCCCAAGGACTGGGCAACGCTGCCGCCGCGGCCGGTCCGGCTGGATGAGCTGGTGACCACCAAGCGCACGCTGGACCTCGAGGCGCTGCTGGCGGAGGACTCGACGTTCTTCGGCGACCTGTTCCCGCACGTGGTGGAGTACCGCGGCGTCCTGTACCTGGAGGACGGCCTGCACCGGGCCGTTCGAACGGCGCTGCACCAGCGCACAGCGATCCACGCGCGTGTGCTGGTGATAAATGGCTAGGAAGCCGAAGGACGTCACCGTCCTGCACGGGCACCAGGTCATTACCGGCTCGGATCTGCGGGCCACCTTCGTGGAGGATGACGAGATGCACAACAATCCCGTCAGGATGCGACGACGCATCCTGCACGGAGTAGTTCTGGTGCTGCTCGTCGGGCTGGTGGCCGCCGCCATTGTGGTTGCGCTGGCGATCATGAACGGCCAGATCAAGATTCCGACGGCGGAGCGCAGGCAGGCGGCCGCGTCCGTCTGCCCGGAAGCGCGCTTCGACTACACGCCGCCGGAGACGATCAACCTCAATGTCTTCAACTCGACCTCCCGCCCGGGACTGGCCCGCTCCGTGGCCGATGAGTTCGCGGCCCGCAAGTTCATCGTCGGGGCCGTTGCCAATACGACCTCGAGCTACCGCGGGGTGGCGTTGGTCGTCTCCGGCGCCGCGGGACAGTCCGCGGCGTTCAGTGTGCAGCGGAACCTGCCGGGCTCGGATTACTTCCAGGACGGCCGGACGGACCCGAGCGTGGACGTCATCCTGACCGGAGACTTCCAGCAACTGACGAAACCGGAACTCGTCGACCAGACCCCGGGCCAACTCAGCTGCCCGCGCGAGGACCGGCGGATCGTGGACGAATCCGGGTTGCCCGTGACGCCGACGCCGTCGGCCGGGTAGCGCGGGGAGCCGGGCCCGGACGTCAGGAGGGCGCGCGGAGGGGCCTGCCGTCGTCGTCGAACCGGGCCCCGGCGCCGAGCTGGACGAACCGCACGGTCCGGGCAACCCGGGCCTCCGCCTCGGCGTCCTGGCCGGCGCCGTCACCGCGGGCCGCGCTGGAGGACAGGGTGCCGTGGATGAGCTGCGCGAGCTGGGTGATGTCCGACTCGGGCAGGTAGCCCTGGGCAATGCCGTCCCGGAGAATGCCCTGCAGGAGCACGCTGAGCTCCCCGACGTGGTCCGCCAGCTTCGCGAACGACGCCGGCGAGAGCACGGCCCCCATCGCGGGGCCCGGCGGCAGGTGCCGCCGGCTGAGGTCCTCGACCTGGGCGCGGACGTACAGGGCCAGGCGGTCCACCGGGTTCTCCAGCGCAGCCAGGGAATCGCGCAGGTCGACCAGGAACCGTTCGGTCTCGTCCAGCGCGTAGGCGATCAGCAGCTCTTCGATGTCCGCGTAGTAGTTGTACACGGCGGTGCGGCCGATCCGGGCGTGGCGTGCGACGTCGGTCATGGTCAGCCCCGGGAGCCCATGCGTGAAGAGGAGCTCACCGAACGCGGTCAGGATGCGGTGCTGGGTCTCGGCTCGTTGGGCGGCGTTGCTCGCGGCCGAAATCCTGGGCATACGGACACTTTAGCGCGATCTGTCAGTAAACCGGCGTTCATTGCCTGAAGCGACCCCCGGCTGGCGTGCCTGTCAGGGACGCGCCACTACAGCCGCCGGGCCTGGGTGGAGATCCGAGAAGGGGGCCGGCTGCGTTTGTTGGCCGCGTTCTGTGAGCCATGCGTCCAGTTCCGCGGCAGGGAGTGGCTTTGACATGAAGTAGCCTTGCGCCAGGTCGCAGCCGTAGTCGCTGAGTGCGCGGTATGCGCCGGCGCTTTCCACGCCTTCGGCGGTCATGTCCAATCCCAGGCTGTGCGCCAAATCTATCGTTGAAACCACCAGTGCCGTGGCGCGGGAGTCGTCCGTCATGGACAATATGAACGATTTGTCGAGTTTGAGCTCGTCGATGGGAAGTTCCCGCAGGTAGGAAAGGGAACTGTATCCCTTGCCGAAATCGTCGACGGCGATCCGGACGCCAAGATCTCGCAGCGTGGTCAGTACCGTGCGGGCCCGGTCGCGGTCGGCGACGAGGACGTCTTCGGTGATCTCCAGTACGAGGACGGAGGGGGACAACCCGCGCGCCGAGGTCATGGTGCCAATTTGGGCCGGCAGGCCGGAGTCGATGATTGAGGGCGCGGAAAGGTTCACGGCCACGGTCAGGTCCCGGCCCTTGGCTGCCCAGGCTGCGGCCTGGTCCAGGGCCTTGCCCAGGACGATGCCCGTCAAGGCCGGCATGAGTCCGGCTTCCTCGAACCGTTTCAGGAAGTCGTCTGGCTGTAGAAGGCCCAAGTCCGGATGTTGCCAACGGACCAGGGCCTCCACGCCCCGGACGTCTCCCGTGGCGAGATCGACCTTTGGTTGGAAATGCAGGAGTAGTTGGTCCCCGCACACGGCCTCTTTGAGCGTCTGCACGGTGTGGGCCTGGCGTGGGTCGAAAATGATCTCACCGCCGTCGTAGACGAAGTGGCCGCTGTGCGTCGATTTTGCCGTGTACATCGCCAGGTCTGCCCTGCGCAGCAACATCGTCAGGTCTTGCCCCTGGTCCGGGTAGCACGAAATTCCAATGCTGGCGTTTACGTGGACAGTGACGCTGCCCAGATCGAAGGGTTCAGCCAGTGCAGACCTCAACTTCAGGGCCACGGCCTGTGCTTCCCCGGCTCCGACGTTTTCGACATGCAGAACAAACTCGTCGCCGCCCATTCGTGCCAGCAGGTCCGTGGGCCGAAGCTGTCCAGCCAGGCGCGCGGACACCTGGCTGAGGAGGGCGTCGCCGACATCGTGGCCGAGACTGTCGTTGATCTCCTTGAACTTGTCGAGGTCCAGCAGCAGCACCGCACTGCGCCGCCGGCCGTTTGCGGCAAGACGCTTGGGCACGTCCGTGTAGAGGGCCCGCCTGTTGGGAAGCCCTGTCAGCTCATCAGTCCGCGCCTGACGCTGCACGTCCGCGAGCCGGATCCGTTGCCGGAAAACCAGCGGCAGCGCCGCCAGCGCCAGAGTCAGGCTGGCCAAAACCACAGCGAGGACGAGCACTCGCACCTGCGTACCCAAAATCAAGACGAACAAACTCGCCAGCGTTGCCAGGGCAGGAACTGCCTGGGACGGCAGGGCCCTTGCCTCGGCGCCGGGGGCATCGTCAGTGCGGCCCTGCATGACGACCCATGCGCCTATCAGGGCGATGCCCAGCGCCCAGGAGGCGTCCAAGGGGGTTCCAACGGCGTAGACACTGTTCAGCTCCAGCAGGGCATAGCCGATGTCGGCGCCGGCAAAAGTGAGCAGGCCCAGGACCAGCAGACCCCATCCCCGTCCGATGTTGCGCCCCGTGGTCGCTGCGATGCCAATCACCGCGGCCACCAAAACGAGGTCCAGCAAGGGATAGGCGGCGCCGAGAGCCATGGCCAGCGAGCGCGGGCCATCGAGGACCGTGTTCAGGATGGGGTCCAGAACGACCGCGAGCATCGCGGAGGCCCCAAGGGCGCCGACGGCGCTGTCGAGGACGACGGGCCAAGTCATGTCAGGCAGGCGGCGGCGGATGACCACGGCCAGGGTGGCCAGCATGAACACATAGAACCCTGTGTAGCCCACGTCGGCCGCCGAAGGCAGCGGCACGTCCTCGCCGGTGGCAGACTTCAACACGTAATAGGTTTCCCCGGCAGCCTGGCAGGACAATGCGCCCGCGGCGAGGATGATTTCCAGTCGCCGGCGCCCGGTGCGGTGCACTACCAGCCATCCGACCGCGGCGGGAACCCAAACCGTGAGCAGGGCAAGGAGACCGTCGACCAGCGGGCTGAACTCTTCAGCCGAACGAAAGGCTAGGCCGGCCGAAAAGGCCGCGGCCACGGCAAGGAGTCCGAGGATCCAGACCCGGGAATGACGCCCGTCAATCGCGGGGAATCCCCGCCGGCCAGCGGGCTCTTCGGTAGTCATCGATCTCCATCTTGTTGGTCGCCTGTCGTCGCCATTCAAGGACAGGAATCGATCGTCGGAACATGGAGTCAATCGACTGCCTGGGTCCACTATGCAACAACAAGGGCACGGCTCATGGCCGCGGCGCACGGACTCGCGGAAAGTTCAGCACGACAACGTCAGCTGGCTCGCGAACTGTCCAATCCGCCTTCGGCGGCGCAGCCTTCCGGGCCGCAGGCGTCGTCGGCTCCGTGGGCGTCCCCGCCGCCGGCGGCGCCGACCATTTCCAGCGGGCGGCTCTCCTGCCACGCCTGCTCGAGGGCGGCCGTGAAGGTTTCGGCGGGCTGGGCGCCGGAGAGCCCGAATTTCCGGTCGATCACGAAGAACGGGACGCCGGTGACGCCCAGGGCGCGGCCTTCCTCGAAGTCCAGCCGGACGTCGTCGGCGTATTTGTCCGTGGTGAACAGTTCCGCCAGCGCGGCCGCGGGGATCCCCAGATCCAGTCCCAGTGAGGTCAGGTAGTCCCGGCTGCCGATGTCCAGGCCCCGCTCGAAGTGGTCGCTGAGCAGGCGTTCCTTGGCGGCGTCCTGCTGCCCGTGCGTGGCGGCGAGGTGGATCAGCCGGTGGGCCGTGAAGCTGTTGGCGACCACGACGTCGTCGAAACGGTAATTGAGGCCCTCACCCCGTGCCTGCTCCGCCACATGCGCGAACATTCCGGCGACCTGCGCCGGAGCCAGGCCCTTGCGGGTGCTCAGGTAGTCCAGTTCGGTGCCGTCGTAGTGGTCGGGCAGCGACGGGTCCAGCTGGTAGCTGCGCCACGTCACCTCCACGGCCTCGCGGTGCGGGAAGGCCGCCAGCGCGGTTTCAAAGCGGCGTTTGCCGATGTAGCACCAAGGGCAGGCGACGTCGGACCAGATCTCAATCTTCATGCTCGCCACAACCCCGACGGGGGCGGCTCCATTCCCCGGCGGACTGTCGGGTTGGTCACGGGCGGGTCAGGCTGGGGGGAGGCGGCCCGGCATGCGCGCGTTCACGCACCCGCTCCCAAGGTGATCCGGCGCTCCATGACGAAGTCGTGTTCCACGGTGTTGCCGAGCGTGAAGGACTTGGTGCCGACCTTGCGGAAGCCGGACTTCTCGTAAAACCGGATGGCCCGGGCGTTCTGGCTGTTCACGCCGAGCCAGAGCCCGCGGGCGCCGCCGCCCGCCGCCGCGCCGATGCTGGCGTGCATAAGTTCGGCTGCGGCGCCGAGCCCGTGGTGGTCGGGGTGGACGTAGCACTTGCTGAGTTCGGTGGACGGCAGTTCGGTCAGGACCGAGGCCACGTCCGGGCCGCCGGCGGGACGGGCCACCAGCAGGCTGTAGCCGCGCAGCTCGCCGCCAGCGTCGATGACCAGGATGGTGACGTCAGGGTCGGCCAGATAGGCCCGGAAGTGGGCCTCGCTGAGGGTGTTGGCCAGGTGCGCCGCGATGTCCTCAGGCCGGGACTCCGGCGGACATGCGAGCGGGAAGGTGACGGCAGCAAGAGCAGCCAGCCTCCCGGCGTCGTCCGCTGTTGCTGTCCGGATCTGGTGCGTCATAGCTAAAACCCTAGCCCCGGACGTAGCCGACGCAGCTCCCGGGCTGCGCACGAACCCCTGGGCCCGGAAGACCGGCTCCGCCTCGTGATGCCGCAGGTCGGTGCTCCGGGGTGCGGCGGTATCAGTGATTCGGGGCCCCTTCCGGCGTGGCGTCGGCTTCGTAGCTGAGGCCGATCTGCCGGCGGATCTCGTCCATGGCGGCCATGACGGCCACGCTCTCGCTGGGCGGAAGAACCGTGCCGGCGGTGGCTCCCGCGTGGATGAGGCGTTCCATCTCGGCTGCCTGGAATTGCATCCCTCTGCCCTTGACCGGCTCGTCAAACCTCTCCAGGACGTTTCCGTGCGTGTCGAACCGGGTGAACGGCGTGGGATTGGACCAGATGGGTTCGATGTCGATCCAGCCTTCCGTCCCGATGACGACTGCCCGGGTGGCTCCGTCGGCATCCAGCGCGCAGTCCACGAGGGCCTGCTGTCCTTGTGGGTATTCGAAGATCGCCGCCGTCTGGCGGTCCACCCCTGTTGCCGTCATGGAGGCGCTGGCCCGGATGATCTCCGGAACGCCAAGGACATCAAAAGCGAAGGAGACCGGGTAGATGCCGAGGTCCAGCAGCGCTCCGCCGCCCAGGGCAGGGTCGTTCAGCCGGTGGGCGGGGTCCTTGGGAAGGTTTTGGTTGTGGCTGGCAACGATCTTCCGGATCTCGCCGAGCGTGCCGTCATGGATGATCTCGCGGATCCGGACCATGTGCGGCAGGAAGCGGCTCCACATGGCCTCAAGTGCCACCAGCCCCTTGGATTCGGCCAGTTCGACGATTTCCCGGGCTTCGCGGGCATTGATGGTGAACGGCTTCTCGATCAGCACGTGTTTCCCGGCATTCAAGGCGAGCAGTGCGTGGGCGTGGTGGAAGGTGTGCGGCGTGGCGACGTACACGACGTCGACGGCCGGGTCCGTGACCAGTGCTTCGTAGCTGTCATTGGCGGTGGGAATGCTGAACTTGCCGCTGAACACTTTGCTTGATTCCAGCGTGCGGGAACCGACGGCCTGCACCGTGAATCCGTTGTCGATCAGGTCCTGCGTCTGCAGCCCGGCGATGAAACCGGTGCCGAGGATTCCCCAGCGGATCTGTCCGTCGGAGGTTCCAGGTTTGGGGTTGGTCACGTCATTGGTCCTTTGTTGTCAGGAAACTGTCAAGCGGGTAGGCGACGTACGCGAATCGGGTGGAATCAGGGGACCAGCTGTTGACGTTCAGTGTGCCCTGGCCGCCAAAGAGCGGCCAGGTGTGCAGGGGTGCGGCCCAGTCGCCGGTAGAGACAAGCACGACGTCGACCGGCAGGTCAGCGGGGTGGCCCACGGTTCCGCCGGGGAATCGGATGTAGCTGGCCAGGCGGCCGTCAGGGGACAAGTGCGGGAACCAATCGGCCGTTTCGCTCTCCAGCAGCCGCTCGGCTACCGCACCGTCCGGGGCCCCGCCGCTGGCCCGGTTCAGCCGTTCGAGTTGTGCGTGGCCGGGTTGGATGGTGAAGGCTTCGGTGTTGAAGTAGAGCCATTCGCCGTCCGGGGAGTACTCGGGTCCGTCGCAGTGGCCATCGATGTTCGGCCCGGTGGCGGCGCCGCCCCCGGCCGGGATGGTGATGAGCCTGCCGGGCTGGGTGAAATCGCCGGCCTGGATCCCCACGTAGGCCAGTTCCTGTCCGTCCGGGCTCACTCCGTGCAGGAAGTGGAAGCTCCCATCGTCGTCGGTGATGCGCGTTGCCGCACCGCCGTCAAGGGCCGCACGGTAGATGTGGCCGTCGTTCGCCGAAAGGCAGATGCCGGTGCCGTCCGCCGGAGCCGGCGCGGCGCGATGCTGGATCTCGCGGCGGTTGTGCGCGGGACGGACGTGTGCGGGCCATCCGGCATGACGAGGCTCCTGACGATGACAACTGTGGACGGTGGCGTGTGTGACGATTGCCCGAAGATTCCGCTACCAAATCGGCCCTGGGCGTCCGAAAAGGTCCGGCGCAGCGCGGATCCACGATGCGCCGGACCGGTTGCGTCGCGGGTGTCCGGAACCGTAGCGGATCCTGGGCGCGCGGCGTGCGGTTACTGCTTGAACGCCGCGTCGAAGGAGGTGTTCGACGCCGGGAAGTCGTACTTCTTGAGCGCGGCGAGTGCTTCGGGGGCGCCGTGGAGCCGGTCCATGCCGGCGTCCTCCCATTCGATCGAGATGGGGCCGTCATAGCCGATCGCGGCCAGGGCGCGGAAGGACGATTCCCAGGGCACGTCGCCGCGGCCGGCGGAGACGAAGTCCCAGCCCCGGCGCGGGTCGCCCCAGGGCAGGTGCGAACCCATCACGGTGTTCCGTCCGGTGGGCCGCAGCTTCGTGTCCTTGCAGTCCACGTGATAGATCCGGTCCTTGAAGTCCCAGATGAAGGAGACCGGGTCGATGCCCTGCCACATGAAGTGGGACGGGTCCCAGTTCAGCCCGAAGGCCTCCCGGTGGCCGATCGCCTCAAGGGTGCGGACCGTGGTCCAGTAGTCGTAGGCGATCTCGGAGGGGTGGACCTCGTGGGCGAAGCGGACGCCGCATTCGTCGAAGACGTCCAGGATGGGATTCCAGCGGTCGGCGAAGTCCTGGTAGCCGGCCTCGATCACCTTCTCCGGAACGGGCGGGAACATGGCGACGTACTGCCAGATGGAGGAGCCGGTGAAGCCGACGACGGTGTCCACGCCCAACGCGCGGGCGAGCCGGGCGGTGTGCTGCATTTCCTCGGCGGCGCGGGTGCGGACGCCTTCGGGGTCGCCGTCGCCCCAGACCCTGGCGCCGACGATGGCCTCGTGCCGGAAGTCGATCGGGTCATCGCAGACGGCCTGGCCCTTGAGGTGGTTGGAGATGGCCCAGACCTTCAGGTTGTACTTCTCCAGGACGGCGAGTTTGGCCTCGACGTAGCCGGGTTCGTCCCAGCGCCAGGCGTCCAGGTGGTCACCGGAGACGGCGATTTCCAGGCCGTCGTAGCCCCAGCCAGCGGCCAAACGCGCGACTTCCTCGAAGGGCAGGTCGGCCCACTGGCCGGTGAACAGGGTGTACGGGCGGGCCATGTCAGGCTCCTTCAGTTGGCGGAATGGTGGCGGGGCCGGAGGCCAGTTGGATGATGGCGCTCTTGGCCGCCGCGCTTTCCTCGACTGCGGCCAGAATACGCTGGACGGTCAGACCGTCCTCGAACGACGGCGAGGGCTGGCTGCCGCTGCCGATAGCGACGAGGAAGTCACGGATTTGATGGGTGAAGGTGTGCTCCCAGCCGATCACGTGGCCCTGCGGCCACCAGGCGGCCGCGTACGGGTGAACCGGTTCGTTGACCAGGATGCGCCGGAAGCCCTGTTCCCGGACCGGGACGGTGGCGTCCAGGAAGCCCAGTTCGTTCAGGTCCTCCAGGTCGAACAGGATCGAACCCTTCTCGCCGTAGATCTCCAGTTTGAGCGAGTTCTTCTGGCCGGTGGCCATCCGGGAGACCTCCACCGAGGCGACCGCCCCGGACGCGAGGGAGAGCGTCGCCCAGGCGGCGTCGTCGACCGTCACCTTTTCCAGGCCGTGGGCGCCCGGCCGCTGGGTGGTGAAGGTGTGCAGCCGGCCGGAGACCTCGGTGACCTGGTCGCCGAGCAGGAAAAGCACCTGGTCGATGGCGTGGGAGGCAATGTCACCCAGCGCCCCGGAGCCTGCGGTTTCCCTGTTCAACCGCCACGTCATCGGCGACTCCGGGTCCACGAGCCAGTCCTGCAGATAGGCCGCCCGGACATGCCGGATCGCGCCCAGCCGGCCCTCGCCGATCAGTTCCCGGGCCAGGGCCAGGGCGGGGATGCGCCGGTAATTGAAGCCGACCATGGACTGGACGCCCTGGCTGCGGGCCGACTGGGCCGCCGCGGCCATGGACTCGGCCTCCGCCAGGGTGTTGGCGAGCGGTTTTTCCACCAGCACGTGTTTCCCGGCGGCGAGCGCGGCGACGGCGATCTCAGCGTGCATAAAGCCGGGGGCGCAGATGTCCACGATCTGGATGTCGTCGCGGGCGATCACCTCGCGCCACTCCGTGGAGGACTCCGCCCAGCCGTACTTGGCGGCGGCTTCGGCGACCCCGGCTGCTTCGCGCCCGACCAGGACGCGCTGCTCGAAGGCCGGGACATCGAAGTAGCTGGCCACATTGCGCCAGGCGTTCGAGTGGGCCTTGCCCATGAACGCGTAGCCGATCATGGCCACGCCCAGCGGTGAACCGGTCCCGGCGGGCGGGCCGGGCGGGGCATGGGGGGCCGCGGAATCTTGGGAAGTCATGACTGGGTTCCTAGAGGGTGGAGGCGGTGGGGTCCCAGTCCTCGGGGAGGGCTGCGGACGCGGGGGCGGAGCTGTCGACGTCGATGAAGGTGCCGGATTCCATCGACTCGGAGATCGAGACCATGGTGTCCAGCACGTGGTATGCGAGGTTGCCGGTGGCGCGGTGCGGGACCCCGGCGCGGAGGGAGCGAGCCATGTCCAGCACACCCATCCCGCGGCCTTGGCTCGGTCCGGTTGCCGGGATGACCGTCCACTCCTCGTCGCCGGCACGCCAGAGGCGCACCTCGCCGGTGAAATGGTTGGGGTCAGGCAGGGAGATGGTCGCCTCGGTCCCGGTGATCTCGACGAACCCCATCCGCTGCCGGGGGGATTCGAAGGAAAAGACGCTGTGGGAGGACCGGCCGTTCTCGAACTGGGCCATCGCGGACACATGGGTGGGAACCTCGACGGTGAATTCCTCCCCGGCCTTCGGCCCGGACCCGATCACGCGGATCTCCTTGGACTTGGAGCCGACGGCAGCGACCTTCCGGATAGAACCGAAGGTCTGCACCAGGGCGGTGAGGTAGTACGGTCCCATGTCGAACAGCGGCCCGGCGCCGTACTGGAACAGGAACGCAGGGTTCGGGTGCCAGGATTCCGGCCCGGGGGTCTGGAACGTGGTCATGGCGGTCAGCGGGGTGCCGATGTCGCCGCGTTCGATCAGCCGCCGTGCGGTCTGGAGCCCGGCGCCCAGGAACGTGTCGGGGGCGCAGCCCAGCCGGATGCCGGCGGCGTCGGCGGCCTTGAGCAGCCCGAGTCCCGAGTCGCGGTCCAGGGAGAACGGCTTTTCAGTCCAGACGTGTTTGCCCGCTTTGACGGCCGCGGTGGCCACCTCGACGTGCGCGGCCGGGATGGTCAGGTTCACGATGATCTCGACGTCGGGGTGGTTCAAGGCCGCGTCCACACCGCCCCACTCGGCGATGCCGTATTCCTTGGCGCGCGCCTGGGCGGCGTCCTCAAAGAGGTCGGCGATGACGTGGACCTTGAGGTCCGGGAAGACTGTCAGGTTGTCCAGGTACTGCTTGCTGATGTTGCCGGCGCCGATGACGGCGACGCCCACGGGGCCGCGTCCGGTTGCCTGGTTCGCTGCGGCACGGTTCGCTGCGGCGCTCATGCGTTCGCGCCCTGGGTGCTGGCGGAACCGCTCTGCAGGTATGTGAGGCTCTCGGCAATGCCTTCGAAGATGTCGCCCGCGTAGTCGTCAAACTCCACCACGCCGACTTCCAGTGACTTGGCGGCGCCGACAACGTCCCAGACGGCGATTTTGCCCTGGCCAGCCGGCTGCTGCGCCTTGGTTTCGGCGGTCAGCGGGCCGTCCTTGATGTGGATGAACTTTACCCGGTCGCCGAGTTTGGTCAGGATGTCGACGGGGTCCTGGCCGCCTACGGCAACCCAGTAGGTGTCCACTTCCAGGACCAGTTCGGGGTCCAGGAGATCCGCGAAGTATTCCAGTGCCGTGCGGCCCTCGATGGTGGACTCGAGCTCCCAGGCATGGTTGTGGTAGCCGACCCGGATGCCGTATTCGGCGCCCTTTTTCGCGGCTGCATTGAGCTTCGCGGCGGTGGCCTGGATGTCCTCGGCCTTCTGCCAGTGCTCGGCGGGCAGGAACGGATCGATGACGGTGCTGATACCCAGTTCTTTGGCGGCGGCGAAGATTTCGTCCTGGTCCTGGCCCAGCAGCGGGGCGTGGCCGGACGGTGCGGTGAGGCCGTTCTCCTTCAGTGCGGCACCGAGTTCCTTGGCCGTGGCCACGAAGTTGTAGGGCTCAACCTGGGTGAAACCGATCTCGGCGACTCGTCTGATGGTGCCGGGAAGGTCCGCCTGGATGGCGTTGCGGAGGGTGTAAAGCTGGAGTGAGTAGGACATGGTTCTCCTGGATTTGTAGCCGCTGGCTGTGGGCTGGTGCTGCATCTTCTCCAAGCTAGAAGTAC
Source organism: Arthrobacter sp. AL12 (assembly GCF_029960645.1). GTDB lineage: Bacteria > Actinomycetota > Actinomycetes > Actinomycetales > Micrococcaceae > Arthrobacter. Next base: position 121,813 of record NZ_JASBQY010000001.1, on the reverse strand, counting down.
TTTTGCCAGACGTCAATCAAAAGTCACGACAGCAGCGACAGCATATCGGGTTGTGACACTCATAAGCATCCGTGCTATTCATTCTGGTATGAATCGAAGCGCGGTCTCAGGTCCCGTCCGGGAAGGTACCAGTGGCAGCTCAGCGCTACAGGTCGCCGGCAGTCTGTCCCGTGCCGGGGACCTGTTCCAGCTCCTCCGCGACGGCAAAGCCCGCACCCGCGCCGAACTGGCTCTCACCACCGGGCTGGCGCGTTCCACCGTCGCGTCCCGCATCGACGCCCTGATGCACTCCGGACTGGTCGGCCCGGCAGGCGAGGCCAGCTCGAGCGGCGGCCGGCCGCCGTCGCGCTTTGCCTTCAACCCCGCCGCCCGTGTGGTTCTGGCGGTCGACGTCGGGGCCACCCACGTCATCATCGCCGTGACGGACCTGGGCGGGACGGTGCTGGCGGAGTGCCGGCTGGCCCAGGATGTCGCCGACGGCCCGGAGGCCGTGCTGGACCGGGTGGTGTCGGAAGGCATCAAGCTGCTGGGCCAGGCCGGACGCGGCAAGGACGGCCTCGCCGGCATCGGCATCGGCCTGCCCGGCCCGGTGGAGCATGCCACCGGGATGCCGGTGAAACCGCCGATCATGCCCGGCTGGGACGGGTTCGACGTCGTCCGGCACGTCCAGCGCTCGCTGCCGGTCCCGGTGCTGGTGGACAACGACGTGAACATCATGGCGCTGGGGGAGCGGACCGCCTACTGGCCGGAACACGAGAACTTCCTTTTCATCAAGGTCGCCACGGGAATCGGCGCCGGCATCATCAGCAGCGGCCAGCTCCAGCGCGGTGCGAACGGCACGGCCGGGGACCTCGGCCACGTCCGGGTGCCGCGCGGCGACGACGTGCTCTGCCGTTGCGGCAACTACGGCTGCCTTGAGGCGCTCGCCTCCGGCCCCGCCGTCGCGCATGCCCTCACCCTGCAGGGACTGGAGGCCGACAACGGGGGCGACGTGCTGCGGCTCGTGGCAGAGGGAAACCTGCGGGCGATCCAGGCCCTGCGCCAGGCGGGCCGCGACCTGGGCGACGTGCTCGCGACCGTCGTGAACCTGCTCAATCCGTCCGTCATCGTGATCGGCGGCAGCCTCGGCCAGGCCGGCGAACACCTCATGGCGGGGGTCCGCGAGGTGGTCTACCGGCGCTCGCTGCCGCTGGCCACCACCCACCTGCGGATCGGGCTGTCCATCGCGGGGGACCAGTCCGCGATCCTTGGTGCCAGCCAGATGGTCACCCAGTATGTGCTCTCGCCGGCCGTGATCGAGGCGACCCTGCAGGCGACGGGCTGACGCCGGAGATCCGCGCGGGTGTCACAATCGCCGGGTCCGGCCGGGGCCCGTGATAGCAATGGGACTGATGAAAGCATATTTCTGCCCGCCGGCCGAGCCGCGGCACCCATGAGCGCCAACGTCCTGGCGAACGTGCCCCGCAGCTGGATCCTGCTGGCAGCCATCGGGCTCATCGCCCTGAACATGCGCGGCCCGTTCGTGGCCGTGGCGCCGGTGGTCGGCCTCATGCAGGCGGAACTGGGCTTTTCCCCGGTGGAACTGGGTCTCCTGACCGGCATCCCGGTGCTGTGCTTCGCCCTCGCCGCGCCGCTCGCCGCCCTGACCGGACGCAGGCTCGGCGCGGAAGTCGCCATCACGCTCACCCTGCTGGGTGTCCTGCTGGGCGTGATCGTGCGGTCGGCCGGCAATGGCGCCGTCGTTATGCTCGGCACGGTGATTCTCGGCGTCGCCATCACGATCGGCAACATCGTGGTGCCGCTGATCATCCGGCGCGACTTTGCCCCCGCCCGGCAGGGCACGGCGATGGGCATCTATACCGCGGCCCTCAACATCGGCTCCTTTGTCACCGCCATGGTGATGGCGCCGCTGGCCGAGCTTCTTGGCTGGCGGCTGGCCCTCGCCGCCTGCGGGCTCTTCGCCGTCGCGGCCCTCATTGTTTGGGTGCTCGCCTTCCGCAGCCGGGCGTTCCGGCCCGAACCGGTTCCCGCCCCGGAGCCGGCCCGTGCCGGAATCAAGCGCGCGTCGCGCTGGATCACGGTCGGGCTGACCGCAGGATTCGCCGGGCAGGCGTTCTCCTATTACGGTGTGACCGCATGGCTGCCCAGCATCCTCGCGGACGAACTCGGCATGACGGCCGCGGAGGCGGGCGCAGGCTCCTCTCTGTTCCAGATCCTCGCCATCGTGGGCGGCCTGGGCGTGCCGCTCGTGGCCCGTTTCGCCAGCACGACGACGGTGGGGCTCACTCTGGGGCTGTTGTGGGTGACCGTCCCGGTGGGCCTGTTGCTGGCGCCGGAGCTGTGGTGGCTGTGGTCCTCCTTGGGCGGCATCGCCCAGGGCGGCGGCATCACGCTCATCTTCATCGCCATCATCCGGCTTGCCCGGGACCAGGCCTCGGCCGGCCGGATGTCCGCCGTCGTGCAGGGTGTGGGCTACTCCTTCGGTGCCCTGGCGCCGACCCTGCTGGGCTATGCCAACGGGGTCTCGGGCTCGTGGACCGGGCCGCTGCTGATGGTGCTCGGCTCGGTCGCGATGTTCATCCTCGGGACCGCGCTGTCCCTCCGGCACGTCCCGAAGGCGCACTGACCCGCGGGCCCCCCTGCCCGCGCTGCCCCGCGCTGTCCCCCCGGACTGCCTGGGCTGCCGCGCCGAGGTCCCACGCGCCGAGGTGACAGTTAAGGCCCATGTTCATGGCGAACATGGGCCTTAACTGTCACCTCGACGCCGTTGTCGAGTCCCCGAGGGGTCTTCCGTCGCTGGGCCACCGCCCCGGATCTCGGGGGTGCCTGTTGCGAAGGGCATGGCAGCCCAGCAGACGGAAATCTGTACCTTCCGGTGTGCTCCTGGCCTTAGGCGGCGACGAGGGCGGAATCCTCCGTGGGGAGGTGGCCGCCGTCGCTCGCTTCATGCAGGAACCTGTCGTAGGCCGGAAGTGTCAGGAAGGCGGGGAACGCCGCGGTGAGGGTGACTTCCTCGAAGATTTCCCGCGAATCGGCGAAGCGGTCGCCTTCGAAGCGTTCCAGCCTGACGAACTCCTCGTCCAGCATGTCCTCGACCCATTCGCGGGTGATGACCTCGCCCTGGTCCGTGATGGCGCGGGAGAAGATCCACTGCCACAGCTGCGAGCGGGAGATCTCCGCGGTGGCGGCGTCCTCCATCAGGTTGTGGATGGTGACGGCGCCATTGCCGCGGAGCCAGGACTCGATGTAGCGGATGCCGACCTCGATGTTGTTCCGGATGCCCTGTTCGGTGATGGTGCCGGTGGTGGAGGCGATGTCGAGCAGCGCGCGGTCATCCGGGGTGACGTCCTCGCGGAGGCGGTCCAGTTGGTTCGGACGGTTCCCGAGGACACCGTCGAACACCTCGCGGCAGACCGGAACCAGGTCCGGGTGGGCCACCCAGGAGCCGTCGAAGCCGTCGGCGGCGTCGCGGGTCTTGTCGATGCGGACCTTCTCGAGGGCGATTGCGTTGGCCCCGGCGTCCTTGCGGTTGGGGACGGCTGCGGCCATTCCGCCGATCGCCATGGCGCCGCGCTTGTGGCAGGCCCGGACCAGCTGTTCGGTGTAGGCGCGCATGAACGGCTGGGTCATGGTGACCTGGCTGCGGTCCGGCAGGACGAAGCGCGGTCCGCGGGTGCGGAAGTTCTTGATCAGCGAGAAAATGTAATCCCAGCGGCCGGCATTCAGGCCCGCGGCGTGATCGCGCAGTTCGTAGAGGATCTCCTCCATTTCGAACGCGGCCGTGATGGTTTCGATCAGCACGGTGGCGCGGATGGTGCCCTGCGGGATGCCGAGCAGGTCCTGGGCGAGGACGAAGATGTCGTTCCAGAGGCGGGCTTCGAGGTGGTTCTCGATCTTCGGCAGGTAAAAGTACGGGCCCTTGCCCTGGGCGATCAGGCGGCGGGCGTTGTGGAAGAAGTACAGGCCGAAGTCCACGATCCCGCCGGCGATCGGGGTGCCGTCAATGAGCATGTGCTTTTCCGGCAGGTGCAAGCCTCGGGGCCGGACCACAATTGTGGGCAGCTCCCCGGCGGGGCGGAGCTTGTACTCCTTGCCCTCGGGGGTGGTGAAGTCGATCCGGCGCTCAAGGGCGTCAGTGAGGTTGAGCTGGCCTTGGATGACGTTGCGCCACGACGGGGTGGAAGCGTCCTCCATGTCCGCGAGCCACACCTTGGCGCCTGAGTTCAGCGCGTTGATGGTCATCTTCTTGTCCACCGGACCGGTGATCTCCACGCGGCGGTCCGTCAGGCCCGGGGCCGGGGGAGCAACGCGCCAGTTCGGGTCGTTCCGCACGGACTCGGTCTCGCGGAGGAACCGCGGGTCCTGGCCCTTGCCGATCTGCTGGCGGCGGTCCCGGCGGGCCTGCAACAGCTCCAGGCGCCGACCCTTGGTTGCCTTGTGCAGCTTGGCAACAAATGCCAAGGCATCAGGAGTCAGGACCTCGCTCTGCCGGCAGATCGGCTGTGCGGTCAACGTAACGCCGTTGATGGTGTAGTCGTCAGTGAAGCTGTTCATGGTTGTTGCTCCTTGAATGTCCGCCGTTGCCCTATCACTTTTGGTCTCCAAGGGAGGCCGATGGGGACCAAAAGTGATAGGGCAACTGGCGGGAAAAGCTGGGGTTTAGTGGAACTGGCCTTCTTCGGTGGATCCCACCAGAGCCAGGGTGGATGCGTTCGGGTTGAGCGCGGTTGCGATGTCGTCGAAGTAGCCGGTGCCGACTTCGCGCTGGTGCTTGGTCGCGGTGTAGCCGCGGGATTCGGAGGCGAATTCCTTCTCCTGCAGCTCGACGTAGGCGCTCATGCCTTCACGGGCGTAACCGTGGGCGAGATCGAACATCGAGTAGTTCAGTGCGTGGAACCCGGCCAGGGTAATGAACTGGAAGGTGAAGCCCATGGCGCCGAGTTCGCGCTGGAACTTGGCGATCGTGGCGTCGTCGAGGTGCTTCTTCCAGTTGAACGACGGGGAGCAGTTGTAGGAAAGCATCTGGTCCGGGAAGTCGGCCTTGACGGCTTCGGCGAACTTGCGGGCCAGCTCCAGGTCCGGGGTGCCCGTCTCCATCCAGATGAGGTCGGAGTAGGGGGCGTAGGCCTTGGCCCGGGCGATGCAGGGTTCGATCCCGTTGCGGACCTTGTAGAAGCCCTCCGCGGTGCGCTCGCCGGTGACGAATTCCTGGTCGCGCTCGTCGACGTCGGAGGTGATCAGGGTGGCTGCCTCGGCGTCGGTGCGGGCGATGATGACGGACGGGGTGCCCGCGACGTCGGCGGCCAGGCGGGCGGCGTTCAGGGTTCGGACGTGCTGCTGGCTGGGGATCAGGACCTTGCCGCCGAGGTGGCCGCACTTCTTCTCCGAGGCGAGCTGGTCTTCCCAGTGCACGCCCGAGGCGCCGGCCTGGATCATGGACTTCATCAGCTCGTAGGCGTTGAGGGGGCCGCCGAAGCCGGCCTCGGCGTCGGCGACGATCGGGACCATCCAGTCCTCGACGGTCTGGATGCCCTCGGAGAACTCGATCTGGTCGGCGCGCAGCAGGGCATTGTTGATGCGGCGGACCACGGTCGGAACCGAGTTGGCCGGGTACAGGGACTGGTCCGGGTAGGTGTGGCCGGAGTTGTTGGCATCGGCGGCGACCTGCCAGCCGGAGAGGTAGATGGCGCGGAGGCCGGCCTTGACCTGCTGCACGGCCTGGTTTCCGGTCAGGGCGCCGAGGGCGTTAGTGTACTTGCCCTCTTTTTTCTCCTCGGTGAGCTGCTTCCACAGCTTCTCGGAGCCGCGGCGGGCCAGGGTGTGTTCCTCGGAGACGCGGCCGCGGAGGCGGACGACGTCGGAGGCCTTGTAGTCCCGAGTGACACCTTCCCAGCGCGGGTTGGCAGCCCACTCGAGCTCCAGTGCGGTGGCCTGCTGTTCGGGCGTCTGGGTGGGCTCAAATGCTGCAGTCATCTTTGTCTCCTTAGTGGGGCCCGGGCCGGTCTTACTGCTTCCTCGCAGTGCGACTGGATGATCCGGTGCGGTGTAACTTTTCCGTAAGACCTACTTTTCTGTACTTTCAACCGGCTTTCTAGATGAAAAGAGTGGAAAGAAATGCACTTCTTCGCGTATTCTCAATAAATGCACCCCGCCAGCTGGAATCGTCCCGCCTCCGCCGCCTCGCCCGCCGTCCCGGAGGTGGACGTCATCAGCATGGGCCGCCGTGTCCGCCACCTCCGCAAGGCCGCCGGGCTCACGCTCGATGACCTGAGCGCCACGGTGGGAACGGCCCCCAGCCAGCTGAGCCTGATCGAGAACGGAAAACGCGAGCCCAAGCTCGGACTGCTCCAGCAGCTCGCCGGGGCACTCGGCGTGAGCATCGACGAGCTGCTGGGCGCGGAGCCGCCCAACCGGCGCGCCGCGCTGGAGATTGAGCTGGAGCGCTACCAGCGCAGCCCCATCTACGAGTCCCTCAAGCTGCCCAAGATCCGCATCAGCTCCCGGCTCCCGATGGATGTGCTGGAGTCCATGGTGGGGCTGCAGCACGAGCTGGAGCGCCGGCTCAACGAGCAGGTCGCGACGCCGGAAGAGGCCCGCCGCGCGAACGGGGAACTGCGTGCCATGATGCGTGAGCGGAACAATTACTTCCCGGAGTACGAGGCCGAGGCGCAGAAGGTGCTGGCCTCCGTCGGGCACACCAGCGGCCCGCTGTCCCATCACGTCATCGCGGATATCGCCGGGCATCTCGGGTTTACCCTCCACCACGTGGGCGACCTGCCGCACTCAACCCGTTCGGTGACCGACCTGAAGAACCGCCGGATTTATCTCACCCAGAACGCGCGCAGCGACCACGACCCGCGTTCGGTGCTGTTGCAGGCGCTGGGCCACTACGTGCTGGGGCACCAGACGCCCACCAACTATGGCGACTTCCTGATGCAGCGCGTGGCCACGAACTACTTCGCCGCCGCGCTCCTGCTGCCGGAGCAGGCCACCGTGGAGTTCCTGCAGAAAGCCAAGCAGGCCAAGGAGATCGCGGTGGAGGACATCCGGGACGCCTTCGCGGTGTCCTACGAGACCGCCGCGCACCGCTTCACCAACCTCGCCACCCAGCACCTGGACCTGCGGACGCACTTCCAGAAGACCCACAAGAGCGGCATCATCTACAAGGCCTACGAGAACGACGGCGTGACGTTCCCGCAGGACCACACCGGCGCCATCGAGGGCCAGCCGTCCTGCAAGAACTGGACCTCCCGGGTGGTCTTCGACGTGCCGGACAAGTTCTCCGCGTACAACCAGTACACGGATACCCCGGCCGGGACGTTCTGGTGCACGGCGCGGACCGAGCGCTCCGCGAACGGCGAGTTCTCGCTTTCGGTCGGCGTCCCGTACGCCCAGGTGAAGTGGTTCCGCGGCCGGGACACCGCGGAGCGGTCCAAATCGACCTGCCCGGACGAAAGCTGCTGCCGGCGCCCGCCGGCGGCGCTGACCTCGGAGTGGGCCGGCAACGCCTGGCCCTCGGCGCGGGCGCATTCGCACCTGCTCGCCGCGATGCCGCCGGGCGCGTTCCCCGGCGTGGACGAGACCGAGGTCTACAGCTTTCTTCAGGCCCACTCGGGGAGCTGACACCTGACGCTCCTTCACGTTTTTGCGCGTTTTGCCGTGACGCTCCCTCGGGTTCTGTGCGGGTGGCCGGACTATATTGGGCGGTGTCAGCTAATGGATTCGTTCGCGGCGGCCGCGGGGGCACAGCGGACCGGACGTCTGGCCGTCTGCGCAGGATCCTGCGGGCCAGGAAACCTGCACCTGATCAACGGCCTGTATGACGCCAACCGCTCCGGAGCACCGGTGCTGGCCATCGCATCGCACATCCCCAGCAAGCAAATTGGCAGCAGCTTCTTCCAGGAGACGCACCCAGGCCGGCTGTTCAACGAGTGCTCGGTGTATTCCGAGCTGGTCAGCACCGCCGAACAGGCCCCCCGGGTCATGCACAGTGCCATCCAGCACGCGGTCGCCCTCCGGGGCGTCGCCGTCGTCACCCTGCCCGGGGACATTGCCGGGCTGGCGGCAACGGCTCCCACCCCGGTCCCTGCCGCTTTCCGGCCGGCGTCGCTGACGCCGGATCCCGCCAGCGTTCAGGAACTTGCCGATGCCATCAACGCAGCCGAAAAAGTGGCGATCTTCGCCGGCGCCGGTGTCCAGGGCGCCCACGACGAGGTGATTGCCCTGGCGGAAGCCGTCAACGCACCGATCGGGCATTCGCTCCGCGGCAAGGACTTTATGCAGTACGACAATCCGTACGACATCGGCATGACCGGGCTGCTGGGCTACGGCGCTGCCGCCGAGGGGATCGAGGACGCGGATCTGCTGGTCCTCCTCGGCACCGACTTTCCCTATGACCAGTTCCTGCCCGAAACCCCTACCGCGCAGGTGGAACGGGCGGCCCATAAACTGGGCCGGCGCACCGACGTCGACATCGCAGTCCACGGCGACGTGCTGCCGACCCTCGCCGCGCTGATACCCTTTGTCAGTTTCAGAAGTCGTCTGCACGGAATGTCAGAAGTCGTCTGCACCCGCCGGCTACCGTCTATGCCCCTATTGCTGTCAAACGCTCCGGCGTCGCCCTGTCACGACCCATAATGAGGCCAGAGACAACGCATTTCGGACCTGCCGGACCTCATCCGGATCCAGGCCTGAAGAAGGGGACGGCACGACGTGGAACCATCCAAGGCGGACATCCTGGCCGGATACTGCCGCGCGCGCCATGCCCTCGACGCCTGGCTGGAGAGCGCGTCGGCCGCGGATCTTCGACGCAGGAGCAACGGAACCCGGTGGACCAACGAGGAGCTGCTGTTCCACATGGTTTTCGGATACATGATTGTGCGCGCCCTGCTTCCGATGGTCCATGTCATCAGCAGGCTTCCCAAGCCCGTCGGTAAGGTCTTCGCCGCCGTCCTCAACGCGGGAACACGTCCGTTCGACGTCGTGAATTATTGGGGCTCCCGGGCCGCTGCCCTGGTCTACAACAGGCAACGGATGGGCCGGAAACTCGACAAGACCTTCACCGCGATCACCCGCAGACTTGAACGCGAGAGCCCCACGTCGCTTTCAAGATCTATGCCATTCCCTGACCGCTGGGATCCGTTCTTCGCCCCGACCATGACACTCAATGACGTCTACGCCTACCCCACACTTCACTTCGACTTCCACGCCCGACAGTTGAGTCCCAGTCCTCCGCCGCGGTAGGCGGGCCAAACGCAGGGAACGATCAGCCCGGGTGCTGCCGGTGGCGTGCGGTCATATCCGCCCGTGGGCACCTCCGGGGTGCGAGTGCCGGGGCAAAACCTGCTGACCGGTTGGACAGTCCAGCCTGGACTGCCGACCGCTCATGCGTCCGGGCCGACACCACGCACGGCGGCGCGCAACATCTCGGCGGAGGGAAGCCCCGCCATTTTGTCCTCCGAGCGATAAACGCGGCAGCTCAGGGCGGGTGTGGACCCGGCAGGAAACAAGTCCCGTCCGTCCGCGATGAACGACGGTGAACCGTGGAAACGCAGCGCCTGCGCCTCGTCCTCGGAAGCTACCTCACGGACCGTTACGCGTCCGGTGTCTTTTCCTTCGGCTGCCAGTGCTTGACGGAACAGATCCAGGGCCGGACCGCTGTTCGGGCAACCCTGGATGGTACGCAGTTCGTAGTCCATGGCTCAGCCGTTCCCGGGGCGCAGGGACAGACCGAGAGTCTTCGGTTCAGGACTGGAACCACAGCCTTCGCAGCAGCCCGTGGCCCCGGATTCCTCAGCGTCCCTCTTCGATGTGAGGGGTGCGTCCGAATCAGCCCGGCCGCCGACGTGGAGCCCGTCCGCGCCCATTTCAGGGGCGGAGCAGCAATCGTCCGTTTCGGCGTCGGGGGCATCTTCGGTGTGCGGGACGGTGCAGCAGAGGTCTCCGCGCCAGGCGTTGATGCCCTCGCGGACGGCGATCGCGGCGATGACGAGGGCTGCGCCGGCGTCGGCCCACCACCAGCCCAGCGTGCTGTTCAGCACCAGTCCCACCAGCAGGACCGCGGAGAGGTACGTGCACAGCAGTGTCTGTTTGGAATCTGCCACCGCGGTCCTGGAGCCCAGTTCCCGGCCGGCCCGGCGCTGAAGCCAGGACAGGACCGGCATGATGGCCAGGGACAGGGCCGCGATCACGATGCCCGGTGTCGAGTGCTGGGCTTCGCCGCCGCCGGTCAGGGACCGGACCGAGTCCACGGTGACGAACGCGGCGAGGGCGAAGAAGGAGAACGCGATGATCCGCAGGGTCAGGTGTTCGCGCTGTTCAGGGTCCTTGGCCGAAAACTGCCAGGACAGGGCGAGGGCGGACGCGACCTCGATCACCGAGTCGAGTCCGAAACCGATCAGTGCTGAGGAATCAGCCATGTTGCCCGCCCAGAGCGCAACGGCGGCCTCGAGGATGTTGTAGGTGATGGTCGCGGCCGCGAACAGCCGGATCCGCCGGCTCAGAACGGCACGGCGGACGGCCGTCGGCGCAAGCTGAATCGTCGTGGTCACGCCAGGCACGTCCCGTCCGGTGCGCAGCAGGCCGGGTCAACGGCCAGCACCACACCGAGCAGGTCCGTGATGGCGTGACCCAACCGGGCGTCGGCGAGCTCATACCGGGTCCGCCGGCCATCCGGGACAGCCACGACCAGGCCGCAGCCGCGAAGACAGGTCAGGTGATTGGACATGCTCTGCCGTGAGACCCCGAGGGAATCGGCCAGGTTCGACGGGTAGGCAGATTCGGTGGCCAGCGCCAGGAGAATCCGGGCCCGGGTGGGATCCGAGACCGCGTAGCCGAACCGTGCCAGCACCGGGGCGTGCGTGAGGGTTTCCATACAGCAAAAGTACATCCACGCGTGTATTCATGCAATTGTGTACTGGAACCGGGGATCAGCCGGCGTCGCGCGGAGCGAACATGATCACGGCCACGCCGAGCAGGCAGATCACCGAACCCGTGATGTCCCACCGGTCTGGCCGGAAGCCGTCGAAGATCATTCCCCAGGCGAGGGAGCCGGCGACGAACACGCCGCCGTAGGCGGCGAGGATCCGGCCGAAGTGGGCGTCAGGCTGCAGGGTCGCGGCGAAGCCGTAGATGCCCAGGGCGAGGACCCCGAGTCCGGCCCACCACCATTCCTTGCCCTCGCGGACTGCCTGCCACACGAGCCACGCCCCGCCGATCTCGGCCGCCGCGGCCAGGACGAACAGCAGGATGGTTTTTGCGATAGTCACGGATTCATCATGGCAGTGCCTGGCTGCTCATCCGTGACGGGCCTCGCCGGTGACGATGTGGTCTGCGTGGTTGATGGCTTCGTGAATGAGCCGGATGAGGTGCCCGTCGCGGAGGGAATAGATGATATGCCGGCCATCTTTGCGGGTATCAACCAGACCGCCGAGGCGGAGCTTTGCCAAGTGCTGGCTGACCACGGTGCGGGGCACCCCGGAACCTTCCGTCAGCTCCGTGACGGTCCGCGGGCCCGCACTCAGTTGCCACAGCAGATGGAGGCGGGTGGGTTCGGCGAGCATCCGCAGCGTTTCGCTGGCCGCTGCCAGATGTTCCGGTCCGGGGGTGACCGGATGGACCAGGGACGGCTGTTCATCGGCTGTGCTCAACGGATTCCTTCGGTGTGGCGGATGCGGTGATCGGCATGGGTGAGTGCCGTGGCCAGGACAGGAATGCTCCTGCACTGCCGATTATCGCAATGATTGCCAGGGCCAGCGCGGCCCAGCCCAGTCCGGCCTGCGCGCCGACCCAGCCCGCGAGGGGGTAGGTCAGGATGTAGCAGGCGTGGGACAGGGAGAACTGGGCCGTGAATACATACGGGCGGGTGTGCTCATCGGAGGCTTCGCGCAAGAGGCGCGCCGACGGGGTGAGGATCGTTGAATTTGCGGCCCCGAGCAGGATCCACAGTGCCAGCAGCAGCCACCACCCGGCGTCCGGGGTTGCCAGGAATGTCACGGCTGTTACGCCGGCAAGAGCCAGCGGGATCACGGCGGCACCGGTGAGCATCACTGCGCGGTCCCCGAACCGGTCGAGTATCCGCGGCGCGGACAAAGCGACGAGCATCGACCCGATACCGAAACACGCCAGAGCCAGGGCAAGATCAGCGTCGGGACGGCGCAGCACGTCGCGGACGTAAATCACGGTATTGACCAGCACCAGGGCAGTCGGGGCGGCGACGACCAGGTTCAGGGCCAGCAGAGACCGCAGCCGCCGGTCGATCCAGAAGATCCGCGCGCCCAGAGTCGTCCTGTGCCACACGGACGATTGCGGCCCGGCCGGCGCAGCGACCCGGGGCAGAACCGTGATGGCGACCATGAACGCCGAGAACAGGAAGCCGGCTACCGTGCCAAGGAACAGCTTGTTGTAGCTGAGAACGGTCAGAAGCAGCGCCGCGGCGGCCGGGCTGACGAGTGCCTCCATGTCATAGGCCAGGCGGGACAGCGAGAGTGCGTGTGTGTAGTCCCGCTGGTCCTTCAGGATCGTGGGGATCAGCGACTGGAAAGCCGGCGTGAAAGTTGCGGAGGCGGACTGCAGCAGGAAAATCACCACATAGATCTGCCACGTCTCCGTGATGAAGGGCAGGCACAAAGCCATAGCCGCCCTGACCAGGTCCGCGCCGATCAGCACCGGCCTTTTCGGCAGCCGCGCCACCAGGGCAGTGATCACCGGCGCCAGACCCACGTAGGCCAGCATCTTGATCGTCAGCGCCGTGCCCAAGACCGCACCCGCGTTGCGGCCCGCCAGGTCGTACGCCAGCAGCCCGAGGGCGACCGTCAGCAGCCCGGTCCCAATCAGGGCCACGATCTGGGCGGCGAACAGTCGCCTGTAGGTCACATTCCGCAAAATCGACAGCATCAGTCCAACTCCATTAAGTGCATATGTGCATTGCTATGCACCTATGCTACTCCGGCCGGTCCCCCTCATTCGCCGCGTGTAAGGAATTCTCTATACCGAAGGATTTCAAGAACAGGTTGATTCGAGAATGGTGGTGCCCGCCGCGCACTGCTAAACACCGGCGCCGTTCCGTGGAAAACCGCCCTTGCGATGACAGCCGCCGACCATGCCCGCATGACTACTCACCGCATCGGATACGCCAGAGTCTCCACACGGGACCAGAACCTTGACCTCCAGCGCGGTGCGCTGCGGGCTGCAGGATGCCACCGCATCTATGAGGACACCATCAGCGGAACCAAAGCCACGCGCCCCGGACTCGCCCAGGCACTGGACCAACTACGCAACGGTGACACCCTCGTCGTATGGAAGCTGGACCGCCTCGGGCGGAGCGTGAAAGACCTGCTGGACTTCGCCGGCGGGTTAAGCGACAGCGGCATTGGTTTTATCAGCCTGACCGTTGGTGCACGCGACTTCTGACGATTTACATGTCGGTGCACGGGACTTCTGACAGCCCGATGTCAACAGTCCTCTGCACTCGCCCCGTACTTCCCCGGGATCCAGTGCACACGACTTCTGAAACTGACACCCTTGCTTCAACCAAAGAAGAACCGCCGCTTCCTGAATGCGATGCTGAAGAAGCACGACCGGCTGATGAACAAGGCGGTCGGCGCCTACACCCGCAAGGTGGAGACCAAGGAGCCGATCCACCCCGAATACGCCGCGTCGGTGCTGGACCAGGTAGCGGCGAAGGACGCGATCTTCACCGCCGACACCGGCATGTGCAACGTCTGGACCGCCCGGTACATCAACCCGCTCGGCACCCGCCGCCTGATCGGCTCGTACCTGCACGGGTCGATGGCGAGCGCGCTTCCGCACGCCATTGGCGCCCAGCTCGCCTACCCGGGGCGCCAGGTCGTGTATCGGGCGACGGAGGTCTGTCGATGCTGCTGGGGGAGCTGATCACGGTGGCCGCACACCGGCTTCCCGTGAACGTGGTGGTCTTCAACAATTCCACCCTGGGCATGGTCAAACTCGAGATGCTGGTGGACGGGCTCCCGGACTTCGGCGTCGACGTGCCGGACGCCAACTACGCCACGGTGGCCCGGGCGCTGGGGTTCCACGCCGTCCGCGTCACGGACCCGACCCGCATCGAGGCCGCCTACCGGCAGGCCTTCGCCCATCCTGGCCCGTCCCTGGTGGAGCTGATCACCGACCCCAAGGCGCTCTCCCTACCGCCGAAGATCAAGGGCGCCCAGGTCCTGGGATTCGCCACGGCAATGTCCAAGGCGCCGGCGAGGCCGTCAGCATGGCGCGCAGCAATCTCCGCAACATCCCACGGCGCTGAACCGGCTCCGCGGCGGTGCGCCAATCAAATGGAGGGCAAATCGTGACCCGGACGCCGTCGCCTTCGGTCCGACTCGCTGGTTTACTGGCCCTAGGTGGAGCGCCGCCGTTCCACTGTCACCGTAAGGCGGGCCCTGGGGCATGATGAAGCAGAAGGCGTTGGCGAGGATCGGTTCCGGGGCGGCGGCCGTGGCGCTGGCGATCACGGCTTGCTCAGTCTCGCCGCCAGCGCTGCTGATGGCCGACGGCGTCAAACGCGTTTCGGCGGAACAGTCCGCCTACCCGGCGGAGCTGGCCCAGCTCCGGGCATCGGCGCGGAAGCTGGGCGCCGCGCTGCTGGCAGACGGCGGGGACGCCCGAAAAGGAAACATGGTTTCGTCCCCGGGCAGCCTGCTGATTGCCCTGGCCATGCTGCGGGCCGGAGCGTCCGGCGCGACGGCTGCCGAGATGGACAGCGTGCTGGGACTCCCCGCCGAGCACCGGGACGAAGCGGTCAACGCGCTGTTGGCATCCCTGGAAGCCTTCGACGGCGACCCCGGCTCGGTGGACGAAAAGGACCCTCCGCGCCAGCCGGTCCTGCACACCGCAAACGGCTTGTTTGTGGACACAGGCGAGCCCACCGGGGAGGGCTACCTGCAGTCCCTGGCCCGGCATTACGGGACCGGAGTGTACCCAGTGGACTTCCAGGACGAGGCCGCCACCAAGCCGGCGATCGACGCCTGGGTGAACGAGAACACCGGCGGACGGATCAAAAAGGCACCCGCGAAGTATGACCGTAGGAACACTTTCAGCATGCTCAACGCGGTGTACTTCGCCGCGGCGTGGAAGACCCCCTTCGACCCGGCAGATACCGCCGAGTTGCCGTT
Source organism: Arthrobacter sp. AL12 (assembly GCF_029960645.1). Classification (GTDB taxonomy): domain Bacteria; phylum Actinomycetota; class Actinomycetes; order Actinomycetales; family Micrococcaceae; genus Arthrobacter. The sequence goes on along the minus strand of NZ_JASBQY010000001.1, from coordinate 106,670 downwards.
CACGACGCCCGAGGGCGGGCAGGTTTCGGTCCCCACCATGTCGGGCGTGCAGGATCTTGCCTTTGCCGGGGGCGCGGGCTGGCAGGCAGTGGACCTGCCCTATGCGGAGGGCTTTGTGATGCGGCTGGTGCTGCCCGGCCCCGGGGCTTCCTGGCCGGGCGCGCAGGATCTTGCCGACGTTGCCCGGGACCTTGAAACGGCCGCCCCGTCTCCAACGCAAATCTTCCTGCCGAGGTGGGACCAGCAGAGCAACTGTGAGCTCCGCAAGGTGTTCACCGCATTGGGGCTGCGGGAAATGCTGCACACCGGGGCCGGCTTCGACTCAATCCAGCGCGGCCTTAAGCTCCAAGAGGCCGCCCAGTCCGCCAACATCACGGTGGCGGAAAAGGGCACAATCGCCGCGGCCGTCACCCAGATCAACGCGCGGGCCGTCAGCGGTGTGGCCGCGAAGAACGTGGTCCGCTTCGACCGGCCGTTCCAGTACGAAATCGTCCACGTCGAGACCGGGCTGCCGCTGTTCATCGGCAGGGTGTCCGATCCCCGCCCATCATGAGACGCTCCCTCTGATTCTGCAAGCAAAGACCGGACGCTTCCTCAGGACGTGAGGGGGCCTCCGGACGGGAGCTGCCGGACGTGAGGGGGCGTTGTATGTACGGCTAGCGCGGGCCGCCCTGCCAGAGGGCGTCGAACGGCGCTCCCGAGGCCACCCGGTTCCGGATCCCGGCGGTCACAAAGGCCTTGGCTGTCCTCGCTGCCTCCAGCGGCGTCGCGCCCTTGGCGAGCTCGGCCGTCACGGCGGCGGCCAGCGAGCAGCCGGCACCGGAGACTGCCACTTCGCCCACCTTCGGGGCCGACAGGACTTCCAGCGTCTCGCCGTCGTAGTAGACGTCGACGGCGTCGGGTCCGGCCAGGCGCACGCCGCCCTTGGCGAGCACCGCGGCGCCGCTGAGCTCGTGGATCCGGACGGCGGCAGCCTGGAGCGATTCGAGGTCGGTGATTTCGAGGCCGGAGAGGGATTCGGCCTCGAAGTGGTTCGGCGTGACAAACGTGGCCAGCGGCAGGATCTGAGCTTTGAGGGCCTGGTCCGTATCCAGCGCGTGGCCGGGCTCCTGGCCCTTGCAGATCAGCACCGGATCCAGCACCACGTTCCTGAACGCAGCGCCGGCCAGCGCCGCGGCGACCGTCGATATCGTCGCGGGACTGCCCAGCATGCCGATCTTCACGGTATCCAGCATGGACGGCGCGCCGGACGCGGCACCGTAGGCCGCCGTCGTCGCCTCGAGCTGGTCGGCGATGACCTGCTGGTCGATCGGAACGAAGCGGTGGTTCCAGTTGTCCTGCGGATCGAAGGAAACGATGCATGTCAGGTTGGCGATGCCGAAGACGCCGAGTTCCTGGAAGGTCTTCAAGTCAGCCTGCGCGCCGGCGCCGCCGGTCGCTTCGGAGCCGGCGATGGTCAGGACAACGGCGGGGGTGGCCGCGGCGGCGTCGGGGGCGGTGCCGGAAACAGCCGGCGTGGCGGAGTCAGTGGCGTTGGAAGTCATGGACCTATCCTGCCATTCCAGGAAAACCCGCCGCATTGTGCGTATGACCAATATGAACATAACCCACGTGTCACGGATCACGGGGAATAGGGTGGCGGACGGTGTTGCCTCTTGCGGCGCCGGATCCAGGAAGGTTCATTGATGAGCACCCAGCTGTCCGAATCGGCGCAGACGAGAAGAGCCGTCAGCAATATTCTCAAAGGCTCTGCCGGCAACCTCGTGGAGTGGTACGACCTCTACGTTTACACAGTTTTCGCGGCATATTTCCAGTCGCATTTCTTCAATTCCAAGGACGAGCTGCAGGCGGGCCTTGAGGCCATGGCCGTCTTCTCTACGTCGTTCCTGATGCGCCCGGTCGGCGCCTGGTTCTTCGGCCGCTATGCCGACCGCAAGGGACGCAAGGCGGCCCTGACGCTCAGCGTGACGATCATGTCCGCCGGTTCCTTCGCCATCGCCATCCTTCCGACGACCCAGCAGATCGGCGTCTGGGCACTGATTCTGTTGATCGTGGTGCGGCTGGTCCAGGGCTTCTCCGTGGGCGGCGAATACGGCACCAGCGCCACCTACATGTCCGAGGCCGCCACGTCCAAGCGTCGCGGATTCTTCTCCAGCTTCCAGTACGTCACCCTGATCGGCGGCCAGATGCTGGCCCTGCTGGTCCTCGTCATCCTGCAGAACACCATGGACAAGGGCGCCCTGACCGAGTGGGGCTGGCGTATCCCGTTCGCTATTGGCGGCGTGGCCGCGCTCGTAGTCCTGTGGCTGCGGCGCTCGATGGAAGAAACCGTGTCCGCCGAGCAGGTCGAGGCCGCCAAGGTTCCGGCCGTGGCCGGCGTTGCGCAGCCCGGCACCATGAAGCTGCTGTTCACCCAGCACTGGAAGCCGCTGCTGATCTGCATCGGCGTCACCCTCGGCGGCACCGTGGCGTTCTACACGTACACCAACTTCATCCTGAAGTTCATGAACGATACCTCCGGGATCGCCAAGACCGACACCTCCGTGATCAACTTCTGGGCGCTGTTCATCTTCATGCTGCTCCAGCCGGTCTACGGGATCATCTCGGACAAGGTCGGGCGCCGGCCGCTGCTGCTCTGGTTCGGCATCACCGGTGTCCTGTTCACCTGGCCGCTGCTCTCCACCCTGGCCGGCACCAAGGATCCGTTCACCGCGTTCCTGCTCATGATGGGCGGCCTGCTGATCGTCGGCGGCTACACCTCGATCAATGCACTGGTGAAGGCCGAGCTGTTCCCGGCCTCCATCCGCGCCCTCGGCGTCGGCCTTGGCTACGCGATCGCGAACTCGCTGTTCGGCGGAACGGTTCCGCTGCTGGGTGCGGCGTTCCAGAAGGCCGAGCGCGTGGACCTGTTCTTCACCTACGTCACCGTGGCCATCGCCATCTCGCTGGTGGTCTACATCTTCGCGCTGAAGAATAAGAAGTCCACCCACCTGGACCACGAACAAGGCCACGCGTGGGAGCCCGCTGCCGGACCGGCAGTTTCCGGCGACGGCCGCAGGGACGATGACAAGGACCTCGTCGACTCCTCGCGCCGCTAGCGTTTGTGGACCGCCGAACCGGCGGTGAGTACGACGACGGCGGGTTGCCGGCTCCGGGACTTTGCTCCGGCGGCCGGTGGCCCGCCGTCGTCGTTGAGAGGGTAGCCGGATGGGAGGCCGCCGCGAAAGCCAGGCCGGTCGGCGTGCCTGCAGACGGGAGGCGGGCCCGTGCCGCAACTCCAACAACAACTCCAGACCGCGGGTGAGAGAATGGTAGACGGTTCCGGCAGCCAGTTCTCCGGACCCGTCCAGTGCTAATACAGCCGGCTGGCCAGCGAGGTTCTCCCCGAGGACCCAGGACGCCGAGCGAACCACTATGAATGGAATACCCATGACTTCCGCCCAGACGTTCCCGGCCGCTGCGCCGCCAAAGTTCGCCTCCATTGGTTCCTCCTACTTCGGCATCCTGCTGGCCGTCATGGCGGTCGTGCTGATTCTGTCCAACATCGGGGCATCGAAGGGCGTGGCGATCGGCCCGGTCATCACCGACGGCGGCTTCTTCCTCTTCCCGCTGGCCTACATCCTCGGGGACGTCATCAGCGAGGTTTATGGCTTCAAGGTGGCCCGCAAGGCCATCATTACCGCCTTCGCGCTCTCCGTCTTTGCATCGCTCTGTTACTGGATCATCATCGCCTTGCCGGGCTTCGACGACGACTTCGGTGTCGCCAAGCAGACCGCTCTGGAAGGCGCGCTGGGCCCGGTTCCGCTGATCGTGCTGGCCTCCCTGCTGGCGTTCCTGGCCGGGCAGACCATCAACGCCTGGATCCTCGTGAAGATGAAGGCACGCACGGGGGAGAAGTCCCTTTGGGCGCGCATCATGGGGTCCTCGGTCGCCGGCGAGTTCGTGGACACGCTGATCTTCTGCAGCATCGCCGCTTCCGTGATTGGGATCACCGACGTCGGCACGTTCGTGAACTATGTCGTCGTGGGTTTCCTCTACAAGACCCTCGTGGAGTTCCTCTTCGTCCCGGTCACCGCGGCCTCGATCGGCTGGATCAAGAGGCGCGAACCGAGCTACGGCGCGTAGGGCGGCGGCCAGCGGCTCAGGGCGTTGGGCGGCCAGCCAACGCGCGAAGAATGCGGTTCTTGAATTCCTGCTCCCGGAAGAGGTCCTTCCACTCAACGCGAACAAACCGCCATCCCTCTTCCTCGAGGGCTTTCTCCCGGCGCCGTTCCTCAAAGATCACCTCGGGTGTGGGTCTGTAGTCGAAGTACTTGGTTCTGCCATCGAACTCGAGAGCGACCATCTCCTCCTTCCACGCAAAGTCCAGGCGATGCCGTCCGGCGCGGCTTGACACTTCAAACTGCGGCACCGGGGGCCTGATCCGTAGGCGGAGAATCAGCTCTCGGCTCAGGCTTTCGCCGGGAGATTCGGACCGCGGGTCGGCCGTGGCCAGCACGCGGCGGAACGTCCGGATCCCCCGACGGCCGTCCAGCGAGTCTGCCAAGGCCTGCAGTGCGGATTGGTCCGCGCCCAGCCGGAGCGCGTGGTCCGTGAGGATCAGTGCCTGCCTGAAGTGCAGCATCATGGCGCAGTCAGCAACGGTGCGCTCCAGGGATGTTGTCCGTAGTCCGTTGACAACGGCGACGTCGTCATCGGCGAAGGGACGCGTGTGGCAGCGGACGTCCCTCCCGTGGCGCTCGTTCGACGGTCGTACCTTCTGGAGGACATGGATTGCGTCATCCACGTCCCACAGGTGAAGCCGGCGGAGGCGCGCTGCGGACGTGTGGCTATAGAGGAAGCGGCCAGTCGACGTCGTCCGCGTTCCGTGGGCATGCGCATAGATGAGCTGCCTGCTCCGGGCACTCGGGGTCTGGGCGAGCCACACGCTGGCCCGGACGTAGCAGCCGTGTCGGAGCCGGACGAGCGTGCCCGACTCCAGGAGTGAACGGATGGCCCGTGAGCCATAACCGAGGTCCAACAGTTGCTCGGTGCGCCAGAGGTTGCCCGTCGGCGGCAACTCAAGTGGGTGGATCGTCATACGACCAGCTTCAACTCCCAAGCGCGCGGGCGGCAGGCTCTGACTTCGCTATGTGGAAAACCCGAGATCGCCGGATGGTCGCCCGATCGCCGTAAGTTTTCGGCGGTTTCGGCGGCAACCGGCGACGTCGGTGTAGCCGGAGTCATTGCCGCGCTGGTGTGGCCCGAGATCGCCGGATAGTCGCCCGTTCGCCGTAAGTTTTCGGCGGTTTCGAGTGCAACCGGCGAGTTCGACGGCTGGGACCACTGGCCGTGGCGGGCAGTTCTGCGGCCGGTGGTGGCTGTCAGCGGGAAACCCGGGCTGTGGTGCCGCGGACTACAAGGACCGGCTCGATCAGCTTGCGCTCGGGCTCAAGCGTCGGGTCCTGGATCCGTGCCAGCAGTGTCTGGGCGACATCGACGCCGACAAGGTCGGTGCGGTTTGTCCACGAACGACATGTTTAGGTACCGCGACTTGGTCAGCTGGGAGTTGTCGTAGCCGATTACAGAGAAGTCCCCCGGGACGGAGAGCCCGGGTGCCCTGGCGGCGGCGAGGGCACCCGGGCCATAGTGTCATTGGCCGCGAACAGGGCTGTGGTGTCGGGGCGGTGGTCGAGAATCCAGCAGGCGGCCGCGTAGCCGTCCTCCTTAGAGGTCCCCTGGGCTTCGCCGGCAATCCGGACCTCGACGCCGGCCTCAGCGATGCGGCTACGGAACCCTTCGCGGCGGTGGGCGGCGGCGCCGCCGGAGCCCGAAAGGTGCCCAATCCGCGTGTGGCCGAGCTCCAACAGGTGGTCCGCGCCCAGGCGGCCGCCCTCGTCGTCGTCAATTGTGATCAGACTTGCCGCGGCGGGGACCCCTGCGCGACGACGACGCGGCCGCCCTCGTCGTCGCTGCATCTCACGAACTGACGGCCCGGCAACCCACTTCGACGCCGAGTCGCCGGAACGCTGCGGGGTCGCCGGAAACTTACGGCGATCGGGCACGCTTCCGGCGACTTCGATGCCGGAGCGCCCCTTGTCAGCCCCCACCCCTCGGTCCGGGACGGGGGGACCCGGACCGGTGCCTGCCGCCGAAGGGGTGCGGACCCTGGAGGTCCCTCGACGCCGACTGGCGCAGCGCACCGCCGTCGTCCGTGCAGAACGCGCGAGGTCGCCGGAAAGGTGCGGGGTCGCCGGGACGTTCCGGCGATCTGGAACGCTTCCGGCGAGTTCGAGGGCGGGCGACGGCGGGCGGCGCCCATGCGGTGGGCGGCACCGGGGAGCTGGGCGGCGCCCAGGGGTCGGGCGCGCCCCTAGGAGTAGTACTGCCCCAGGGTCTCGGCCTTGAACTCGAAGAAGTTGCCAGCCTCGATGGCCAGCCTGGCGTCGTCGACCATTTTCACCACGAAGCGCTCGTTGTGGATCGAGATCAGGGTGGCGGAGACCATTTCCTTGGCCTTGAACAGGTGGTGGATGTAGGCCCGGGAGTAATTCAGGCAGGCGTAGCAGTCGCAGCCTTCCTGCAACGGCCCGAAGTCGCGCTTGTACATGGCGCCGGAGAGGTTGTAGCGCCCGGTGGGGTGGTAGAACGCCGAATTCCGGGCCACCCGGGTCGGGGAGACACAGTCGAAGGTGTCCGCGCCGTTTTCGATCGCGGTGAAGATGTCGTCCGGCTCGGAGATGCCAAGGAGGTGCCGGGGCTTGTTCTCCGGCAGTTCCTCGTTGCACCAGCGCACGATCGTGCCCAGGTTCTCCTTCTCCAGGGCCCCGCCGATGCCGAAGCCGTCAAAGTTCATCGCGCCGAGGTCGCGGCAGGCCTTGCGGCGCAGGTCCTCGTACTGGGCGCCCTGGATGACCCCGAAGAGCGCCTGGTAGGTCTTGCCGGGACGCTCGGACGTCAGCCGGAAATGCTCGGTGATGCAGCGCTCGGCCCAGCGCCGGGTGCGCTCCAGGGATTCCTCCTGGTAGCCGCGGGAGTTCTGCAGCGTGGTGAGCTCGTCGAACGCGAACATGATGTCCGCGCCGATCTGGTGCTGGACGTTCATGGAGATCTCCGGGCTGAAGCGGTGCCGGTCGCCGTTGAGGTGGCTCTTGAACCACACGCCTTCCTCGTCCACGTGGGCCAGGCGTTCCTTGCCGGGGGCGACGGCGTCGTCGGGGACTGCGGTGTCCGCAACAGGCGCAGTTTTCATGTCGATGACCTTTTTGAACCCCGAGCCCAGGCTCATCACCTGGAACCCGCCGGAATCCGTGAACGTGGGCCCGCGCCAGTTCATGAAGGTACCCAGCCCGCCGGCCGCGTCCAAAATGTCTGCGCCCGGCTGCAGGTACAGGTGGTAGGCGTTGGCCAGCACGGCCTGCGCGCCCAGCTCGGCGACTGACTCCGGGAGGACGGATTTGACCGTGGCCTTCGTGCCGACCGCGATGAACGCCGGGGTCTGGATCTCGCCGTGCGGTGTGGTGATGGTGCCGGTGCGGCCGAGGAAGTCCCCGCCATTGGCGCTGACCTGGGCCGCCGACGGCGAGCAGCTTTCGCTCAGGCGTTTGCCCACGCGGAAGGAAAACTCGGACTGCTGGGCCGGCAGGAGCGATGACACGGGTGATTCAGGATTGGCTGGCACGGTTCAAGTGTGCCAGCTAACAGCCGCCAACCCTTAGTGCAGCGGATCGGATGTGGGGTAGTTCTCAGCCCGCCACTTGTCCCAGTAGTTGCGGATGGACTCCAGCTGGTGCGCCCCGAGGTCATAGGTGGAGACGATGACCAGGGATCCGCCCTCGGGACGGATGTCCTTGATAACCGGCTGGTCCGCCACGATCACCAGGCCTTCGCCGTGTTCCGCGTAGTGGTGGACCGTGAGCCCCACCTGGTGGTTGCTGCGGAACCAGACCTTGCCGGAGACCTCCTCGCCCGTGGCCAGGGTCAGCGAGTACGGTTCGCCGGGCTTGGGGACGTCGGACAGGCCCAGCTTTTCGATCGCGGAACCTTCGTTCCCCGGGACGGAGAAGAAGAAGGTCCGGCGTTTGCCGTGCGGATGCCGTTCGAGGGCAAAGCGGAGCTGCTGGATGAAGGTCAGCCAGCCCTGGGTGATGTCCTCGTCCCAGGCGGCCCACTCGGAATTGTGGTCCACCGCGGCCCGCGTGACACTGACCTCCGTGCCGCCCGGGACCGGTTTTAAGGTGAACACGTCCCCGCCGTCGACCACCAGGGACGTGTGGTCGGCGCCTTCGATGACTTTGGGGCTGAAGTAGATCTCATTGATCTCGGCCGCCTGGTCGTCGGCGTCCCAGCCGTGCCACTGGGCTACCTTGGTGGGCTCGCGCAGCATTGTCCAGACCTGCTGCGCGTCGGAGTTGATCACAACGCTCAGATTGTTCGTCATGTGGTGAATCTACAACGCCCGGCCGGAAGGGGGTAGGGGTCAAATCCCTCAGGAACGGACGGACTCGAGTTCGTTGCCGATCCGGCGGTCCAGCTCCGGGGCGCCGATGGTTTCCGAGCCGCCGTGGGCGCGCAGGAAGAGCAGCGCCTCGAGCCGCAGGAGCCGCCACTCGCGTTCCGCATCCGGATTCGAGTTGTCCATCGAGCGGAAGATTTCCTTGTCGTACAGGTTCGGTTCGTTGAGCGAGCGCTGGCGGACCTTGGTGTTGATCCGGGCCTTGAACGGATCCGTTTCCATGGCATCGGGGGCGCGCAGGAACTTCTCGTAGACAGCTGCGCGTTCCTCCTGGCCGAGCTGGCGGCAGATGTAGCTGGAGAGGGCGAGGGAGGCCTCCACCGAGGCCCAGCGGCCGCGGTTGCCGTCGAAGGGCAGCACATTGAGCAGGTCCGCGACGGCGAGGGCGCTTTCGGCGTCCTTGAGGATGATGAAAAGCTCCTGCGCGAGGTCGCTGAGGTCCTTGAGGCAGCTGCCGGACTTCGTGTTGATGCCCTTGGCCAGCCGTTCGCTGAGCAGCAGCACCCCAGTCGAATTCGGGTGGGCCTCGGCCACAGCCTGCACCACGGACTCCGGCGTGCCCTCCAGGGCAGGGATGAGCGCCAGGTCCTCTTCGCTGGGGCCGCTCGCCGCCGGCGGCACGGGCGGCAGCGGAGGGACGACGACGGCGGGAGCCGCGGCTTCCGCGCCCTCGTCCTGCCTGGTCCGGTCATGCCTGGTCCGGTCCTGCCCGCGGGCGCCGCCCTTTGCCTCGGACGCATCGCCGGCCGGGACGCCGGACGCATCGCGGGCCGGTTCGGGCGGCAGCGGGGAGCCGGCATCCTCGACGGTGGGTTCTTCAGTCGTGGCGGTAGCGGCGACGATCAGGACGGTGGAGGACGCCGCGATCCGGAGTCCGCCGCCTCCTGTGAGGGTCGCCAGGACCATGGCAGGGGTGCCGAAATCGTCGGTTTCGACGTCAATGCGCTGGATTTCGGCGGAGCGGTTGCCGTCGGGCAAAAGCAGATGATCGCCGCTCTGCAGATATCCAGCCTGCTGTTCGATGTAGTTCGGGGCGGCCGGGGGGTGGGTCATTGCAGTCCTTAAATTCTTTTGCGGTCCGCCCAACAGTCTACAAAGGCGCGCGCGGGAAGTCGGGGACGCAGCCGCCGTCGGTCAGTTCCCGACGCCGGCGAAGGCCAGGGCCTGGCGGATCAGGGCACCGCGGCCGCCGCTGAATTCCAGCTGGACATCCGAGCTCATGACTTCCTGCGGGGTCATCCAGGTCAGTTCCAGCGCGTCCTGCCGCGGCGAGCAGTCGCCGGTAACGGGGATGATGTACGCCAGGGCGACGGCGTGCTGGCGGTCGTCGGTGAACCCGGTGTGGGACGGGGACGGGAAGTATTCGGCGACCGTGAACGGCACCGGGCTGATCGGCAGCTGCGGGAAGGCCAGCGGGCCGAGGTCCTTCTCCATATGCCGCAGCAGGGCCGCGCGGATGGTCTCGCGGTACAGCACCCGGCCGGACACCAGGGAGCGGACCATCGTGCCGTCCTCGTCGGCCTGCAGGAGGGTGCCGACCTCGTTCACGAACCCGAGCGGATCCAGCCGGACCGGGACGGCCTCGACGTAGACCATGGGCAGCCGGCCGCGCGCCTCGAACAAATCTTCGTCGGAGAGCCAGCCGGGGTTCGGGTCAGGAGTGCGAACGTTCATGGTTAAGTTCTACCCCATACCTGCGGCTGGGGCGTGGTCCCGCTCACCCGGCGGACGGCGCCGCGGAGATCCAGAGTGGCGGGTGGGCGGCGATGCCGTCGGCGTCGGGGTTGGCCACGTGCAGGGTGGGGATGGCGGCTTCCTCGATGATCGCGGCCTCGTTCCCGGCCTCGTTCAGACGCCCACGGAGTGCGGCCAGATCGCCGGCGTATTCGAAGCCCAGGCCGGCGCTCCCGGTCCCGGAGCCGGCGCCGACCATCAGGATCCCGCCGTTCTTCGCCACAAAGGCCTCGGATTCGGCAGTGTTCATGTCGGCGCTGCCGACGGCTCCGCTGCCCGGCAGCGGGCGAGGCTCGGCGCCGATGTCACGCAGCGTCCGGGCGGCCGCCACGGCGTCCTCGGAGAACCAGACCCCGACGACGGCGATGCCCGGGTCCGCTTCGGCGGACCCGCCCCAGCTTCCGTCCGCGGCCCGGGCGGCCGGGTCGGCGAGGAAACTGAAGCCGTCCGCGGCCGTGATCCGGCAGGACTGCCCGTGGTCCGCGTCGATGAGTTCCGCGGCGGTGCCCCCTTCGGCGGCGCCGGACTCCTTCGTCCGCCGGGCGAATTCCTTCAGGTCGCCCACCTCGACTCCGAGGGATGTGGTGCCGTCCTCGGCCGAGCCCTGCTCGACAAAATGGAGGGCGAGCCGGCCGGAGCCGGCGTCGAACTCCCGCCAGGTGGGCTCGTCGACGGTCTTGACCATGCCAAGTCCGGTGAGCAGCCGCTCCCATTCATCAAGGCGGGAGGTGAAGTGGATCGGGCGGACACGCAGCATCTTTGCTCCTCAAGGTGGTGACGGTTTTCGGCTCTCAGGGATATAGTCCCACCAAATGGGTGTCCGTGGTCAGTGCGGAGCAGAATGGTGCCATGGCTGGTGAACTAGAGGAACTGCTGGTGAAGGATGCCGCCGAGTGGCGGGCGTGGCTGGAGCGCCACCACGCCCAGAGCCCCGGCGTGTGGCTGGTGCTGCACAAGAAAGGCGGCTCGGTGACGGAGCTGGACTACGAGGCCGCCCTGCAGGAGGCCCTGTGCTTCGGCTGGATCGACGGCCAGGGCCGGCGGCGCGATGAGCATAGCTCGTTCCAACGGATGACCCGCCGCGGCCCGAAGAGTATGTGGTCGGCCCGGAATGTGGAGCGGATCGGTCGCCTCGAGGCCGCCGGCAGGATGGCGCCCGCCGGGCGCGCCGCCGTCGAGAGCGCCAAGGCCGACGGCCGCTGGGAAGCCGCCTACTCCGGCCCGGCGACGGCGGAAGTGCCCGAGGACCTGGCCGCGGCCATCGCCGCCGAGCCCCGGGCGCAGGCGATGTTCGACGTCCTGACCTCGGTGAACAGGTACGCCCTGATTTACCGGACCAACGCCGTCAAACAGGCCACCACGAGGGCGAGGAAGATCGCGGGATTCGTTGAGATGCTCGCGCGGCACGAAACGCCCTACCCGCAGAACAAACGGCCGCCTGCCCCCTGACCGGCACGGCCCCTTCCGGCCCCTGCGCAGGGGAAGCCCGGTCTGCCCCTAGAACCCGACGCCCATGGCCTGGGCGATCACCACGGCAGACGCCGAGGACCACGCCTGCGGATGGCACGACGCCGGATAGGGCACCGCGTGGCCGGACTCCTCGGCGGTGATGCCGGCGAACAGTTCCGGCAGGCGGTGTCCGAAGGAGCCGGACGCGGCCAGCAGGCCTTCGGCTATGGTCCGGGCTTCGGCGAGGAACCCCTCGGCAAGCAGCCCCCGGACCGCAATCGCCGTGTCATGGCTCCAGACCGAACCGCAGTGGTAGCTGAACGGCCAGAAACCGGCGGCGCGCCGGGAAATCGTGTGCACCCCGTAGCCGGAGAACAGCTCGGGGCTGAGCAGCCGGTCCGCCACGAGCCGGGCTTCCGAGGCGTCAAGGATGCCGGTGCCGAGCAGGTGCCCCATGTTGGATCCCGGGACGTCCAGAGGCTCGCCGTGCCCGTCGAGGGCCATCGCGGGGAAGGGGCCGTCGTCGTCCTCGACCCAGAATCGCTCGCGGAAGTTCTGTTGCAGCACCTCGGCAAAGTCCCGCAGCGCCTGGGCGCCCGGCTCGCCGTAGGCGTCGAAAAGATCGGCGGTGTCCACGGCGGCCTGGTAGGCGTAGCCCTGCACCTCGGAGAGCGCGATCGGGCCGTCGGCCTGCCGGCCGTCGCGGAACTGCATGGCGTCCCCGGAGTCCTTCCAGCCCTGGTTGCTGAGCCCGTGGCCGGTCGCGTCCTGGTAGCTGAGGAACCCGCCGTTCGTGCTTCCCGGCGCGCCGGCGGCGGCCAGCAGCCATTCCACGGCCCGGGCGGCGTTGGGCAGCAGTGAGCGGACGGCGGCGTCGTCCTGGCCGGCCTGGCCGAGCTCGGCCAGAAGGCACAGCCACAGCGGGGTGGAATCCACGGCGCCGTAGTACACCGGGGGCAGGCGCAGGCCCTGGCTCTCCAGGACAAGTTCCTTGGCCCGGAGTTCGTGCAGGATCTTTCCGGGTTCCTCCGCGGCACCCGGATCCTGCTTCGATCCCTGGAATGCCGCCAGGGCGCGCAGTGTGCCGGTGGCGAGCCCGGCATCGAGCGGCAGGAGCAGCCGGGCGGTCCAGAGTGAATCGCGGCCGAACAGGGTGAAGTACCAGGGCGCCCCGGCGGCAGCGAACGGCGCGTCCGGCAGCGCCCGGGTGGCCAGGCGGAGCCCGGCGAGCTCATCAAGGGCATTGTCCAGCAGCAGGCCCAGGGAGCCGGACGGTTCGGCGCGGACCCGGCGCGAGGAGGGCGGCGGGGCCGCCACCACGGCGTCCTCGCTGTCGGCCAAGACGGCCTGCCATTCCACCTCGAACGCGCGGCCGCGTCCTGCTTTGCCGCGCCAGAGGAGCCGTTCGCCGGACACGACGCTGCCCGGAGCGGCGACGGTCAGGGTCCGTGCGCCATCGCGCCAGCGCAGCGTCGAATCGTCCGCGAAGAACGGCTCGGAGGGTTCCCGGAAGCGGCTGAGCCGGATCGCGGCCATGTCGGTGAAGTCCGCGGCGAGCTGGACTTCAATTTCCACGTCGAGTGCCTCGAGGGACGTGCTCAGCCGGAGGGAGTGCCGGACGACGCCGGGCGTGACCGTCCAGGTCTGGAATAGTTCGACGGCGGGGTCCTCGGTGGGCCCGGCGATGCCGCGGACCAGCCCCCGCACCCGCAGCACGCCGCCGGCCTCGGCCTCCACCGTGGCGGGCTCCGGCTCAAGGCCGTTCACGCGCACCTCGGCCCGGGACAGCATCCGGGTGTCCCCGTGCAGCAGGCCGGTGAACCAGCCGCCCCCCGCGGCGCCGGCGGAGCCGTGGGCGTCGGCGGAGCCGTGGCCGCTGGCGAGCCGCCCCTCGGCGTCGAGCCACAACTGGGTGGGGGCGGCAACGGAGCAGTGCTGGCGGTGGAGCGCTGGCTGAACAGTCATGCGCCCCACCCTATGCCGGGAGCCGGACCGGCTCAACGACGGGGCCGCCCCGCGGAGGCTATTCCGGGGGCAGGTCTTCCATCGGGAAGGCCACCGCTTCGCCGACGACACGGAGGCACAGTTCGGTGCCCGGGCGGGCGATCGAGGCGTTCCAGTGCCGGATGGTGATGATTTCGCCGCCGCCGGGGTAGCGGTGGTCCGCCACGGCCCCCTCCGCGAGGACGGGCGGGACGGCGAGCTTGAGCCGCACAGTGGTTTCGGGTCCGAAATAGTCGGTGTCCACCACAACGCCGCGGATGGGGCCATCCTCGGCGATCCTGATCTGTTCCGGCCGCAGCATGAGCTGGACCCGTCCCTGTGCCGGGGGCCGGCGCACCGGGATTCCGCCCAGGGAACAGGTGGCGAGGGAGCCTTCCATCCAGGCGTCGAGGATGACGGCGTCGCCCAGGAATTCCGCGGTGGCGCGGTCCGCGGGGCGGGTGTAGACGATGAACGGGTTGCCGATCTGCGCCAGCCGTCCGCCGCGCATCACCGCGACCTGATCCGCAAACGACAGCGCCTCGCCCTGGTCATGGGTGACCAGGATGGTGGTGACACCGGCGTCCTGGAGCACCTTGCCCACCGCGCGGCGGGTCGCCACGCGCAGGCCGGCGTCCAGGGCGGAGAACGGCTCGTCCAGCAGCATCAGCTCCGGCTCGCGAGCGAGGGCGCGGGCCAGGGCGACCCGCTGCTGCTGGCCGCCGGAGAGCTCGTGCGGGCGCCGCTTGGCCATGGTGGAGTCCAGAGAGACCATGTCCAGCAGCTCGGCGACCCGGGCCTTGACGCCGCGGTGCCCGCCGGGGAGCTTGCCGGCATCGAGGCCGAACGAGATGTTCTGCCCGACGCTCAGGTGCGGGAAGAGTGCGCCGTCCTGCGCCACGTAGCCCACCTGGCGCTTGTGCGCGGGCACCCAGACGCCATCGCCGGCCACCTTGGTGCCGTTGAGCAGAATGCTGCCGGTGTCCGGGTGCTCGAACCCGGCGATCAGCCGCAGCAGCGTGGTCTTGCCGGAGCCGGAGGGCCCCACGATCGCCGTTGTGCCGCCCTTGGCCACCGACAGGTTGACGCCCATGAGGACGGCCTGGGGGCCGAAGTTCTTGGTGACGGCGTCGATTTCCAGGTGGTTGTTGGTGCTGGTGGCCACAGAGGCGGCGACCCGCGGTTGCGGGAGCCGGGAAGGGCTGTACTGGGTCACTGTCCCGCTGCTTTCTTGGACTGCTGGAAGAGGAGGTAGGTCATCGGCGCCGATATCAGGATCATCAGCAGGGCGTACGGCGCGGCGCCGGCGTAGTCGATTTCGCTGCTTTTGCTCCAGAACTCGGTGGCGAGCGTGGTGGTGCCGTTGGGGGAGAGCAGCAGCGTCGCGGTCAGTTCGTTCACGATCGCCAGAAACACCAGCGCGGCGCCGCCCGCGGCGGCGGGGGCGGTGAGCCGCAGCGTCACCCGGAGGAAGGCCAGCAGCGGCGGCTTGCCGAGCGCCTGGGCGGCCTCGTCGAGTTCCTTCGGTGCCTGGGCCAGGCCGGATCGGATGTTGACCAGGGCGCGCGGCAGGAACAGCAGCACGTAGGCCGCGATCAGCAACGCGGAGGTCTGGTAGAGGCTCGGCGCCGCCTTGATGCTGACCGTCACGAAGGCCAGGCCCACCACGATGCCGGGCATGGAGCTGGTGATGTAGTTGGACAGCTCCAGGGCCTTGCTGAACCAGCTGGGGTGCCGCACGGCCAGATACGCCATCGGGAACGCCACCACGGTGGTGGCCAGGGCGCCGGCGAGGCCGTACATCAGGGTCTGCAGCAGGGCCGGCAGGAACTCGTCGGCGGCCCAGATGTCCGGGCCGCCGGCGATGATCCAGCGCAGCACGAAGGTCAGCGGCAGACCGAAGGCCAGCCCGGTGAGCGCGATGAGGAACAGCTGGGCCGGGAGCTGGTGGGCGTGCAGCGGAAGGCGCAGGGCGCGGGCCTGGGCGCCGGAGCCGATCTTGGCGTAGCGGGCGCTGCCGCGGCTGCGGACTTCCACCAGCAGCAGGATCAGGCACAGGAACACGAGCACGCTGGCGAGCATGTTCCCGGCGGTGCCGTTGAAGGTGGACTGGTACTGCACCATGATCGCGGTGGTGAAGGTGTCGAACCGGATCATCGCGAAGGCGCCGTACTCGGCCAGCAGGTGCAGGGAGACGAGCAGCGCCCCGCCGGTCATCGCGATGCGCAGCTGCGGCAGCACCACGCGGAAGAAGGTGCGCCACGCGCCCAGGCCCAGGGACGCGGCGGACTGTTCGATGGCCGGGTCCAGCCGGCTGAGTGTGGCGGCGGCCGGGATGTAGACGAGCGGGAAATAGGACAGCGTGGCGATCAGCACCCCGGACCACAGACCCTCAAGCGACGGCACCGCGGAGACCCAGGCGTAGCTGTTGACGAAGGCGGGGATGGCCAGCGGGGCGGCGAGCAGCACCGCCCACCATTTGTGACCGCGGAGCTGGGTTCGTTCCACCAGCCAGGCGCCGCCCACGCCGAGGACCAGGCACAGCGGCACGGTGACCAGCATCAGCAGCACGGTGTTGAGCAGCAGCTCGCCCACACGGGCCCGGAAGATCAGGCCCACGGCGGTGTCCCAGCCGGTGGCGGCCGTCATGACGATGACGTAGCCCAGCGGAATCAGCGCGAACAGGGCGATCAGGACCGCCAGCACGGCAACAATGGATACGCCGAAAGGCGGGCGGGGGCGCTTGCCCCGGCCCGCCGTCATCGTGCTTCCGGGTGTTCCGGGAGCCGCCAGCTTGGTTGTCACGTGGTTAGAGCAGTCCTGCCTTGGTCATCAGCTCGGTGACCTTGGCGGAGTTCAGCTTGGCCGGGTCCACCGTCGGTGCCTGCAGTTCCGCCAGCGGGACGAGCTTCTCGTTGGCCGGGACGCCGGAGGCGATGGCGTACTCGAAGGAGGTGCCCTTCTGCAGGACTTCCTGGCCTTTCTTGCCGGTGATGAACTTGACGAAGGCTTGGGCCGCCGCCGCGTTCTTCGAGGAATTCAGCACGCCGCCGCCGGAGACGGACACGAACGCGCCCGGGTCCTGGTTCTTGAAGTAGTACGGCGTGACGTTCTTGGAGTTCTCGCCCGTCTTCGCCTGGTCGCCGTAGTAGTAGTAGTGGTAGATCAGGGCGGCATCGACTTCGCCGGCGTTGACGGCCTTCATGGCCGTGCTGTTGCCCTTGTAGGCCTTGAAGTTCTCCTTCATGCCCTGGAGCCAGGCCTCGGTGGCGGCTTCGCCCTTGAGCTCAAGCAGAGACGCGACGATGGCCTGGAAGTCGGCGCCGGATGGCGAGGCGGCCCACTTGCCCTTCCACTCCGGGTTGGCCAGGTCCAGCATGGACTTGGGCAGCTGGCCTTCGCTCAGCTTGGCCTTGTCGTACACCAGGACGGTGGAGCGGGCTGCGATGCCGGTCCACTTGTTGGTGGAGGGACGGAATTCGGCGGGCACCTGGTCGACGGTGGCCTTGTCGACGTCGGCGAAGAGCCCGGCGTTTTCCACCTGCGCCATGGCCGGGGAGTTTTCGGTGAGGAAGACGTCGGCGGGGGAGGCCTGGCCTTCCTGGATGATCTGGTTGGACATCTCGGTGTCGGAGCCCTGCCGCATGGTGACCTTGATGCCGGTTTCCGCGGTGAACGCGTCCACCCATTCCTTGGTCAGGGACTCGTGCTGGGCGTTGTAGACCGTGATTTCACCGGAGACCGCCCCGCCAGCGGCGGCGCTGCTGCTCGGGGCGGTGGCGGCTCCGGCGCCGCAGGCGGCCAGGCCGAGAGTGGCGGTGGCGGCAAGTGCGATACCTGCCAGCGCGTTCTTGCGGATCTTCATGGGGCTGCTTTCTGGAGGAAGGTCGTAGGAGCCCTAGCCCCCTGTGAGCGGGGAAGTTAGGGCATGCTCACTACGAAAAACTGTAGGTTAGCCAAACCTAAGCAACCAAGCTGAGAACGCCTTAAGTGATGAGGATCACATCAATTACGCAACTATTGCGTGACTTAATTCCCGGCGGCGATGGCGGCGGCCGCTTCCAGCACCATCCAGGCCTGCAGTTGGGTAGAGAGTTCGACGGCGGCGCCCGCCGGGTAGGTGTCCAGCGCGGGAAGTTCCGGGCCGGTGGAGAACACGATCCTGCCGCCCCGCCGGGCGAGCGGGTCCCCGGCCGGCACCAGGCGCCGGCCCTCCCAGAAGGCCTCTGCCGTGTCGTTGACGAGCGCCGCTGCCGTCGCCCGGGTCGCGGCGGGAAGCCGCCCGTCAACCGCCGCGAGCGCCAGGTACCGGGCGAGGATGCCGGTGAAGAGGCCGCCGTCGCCGGTGCCCTCGGCGCGCAGTACCGCGGCGCTGCGCCCCGGCAGGGGTGCGGCGAGGGTGAGGCTGCGGGCCACCGACGCCACGAGGGAGGCCGCGCGGGCCAGGTTGGCCGCGCCGCCGAGCTCCAGCAGGGCGCCGAGGACGGGGCCCTGGTTGTAGGTGTAGATGGCGCTTTCGAGCACCACGCCGCCGCCGGGGGCCATCCGCAGGCCGTCCCGGTACAGGCCCTGTTCGGAGTCGAACAGCCGGGCGTCCAGCCAGTCCAGCAGGGCCTGTGCCTTCGCCGTTTGGCCGGTGCGCGCGTAGTGGAGCGCCACCGGTGCCGTGGCCGGGGTGTTCTTGAAATCCCGCTTCTTGCTCCAGAAGGTGCCGCCCCCGAGGTCGTCCGTGGAGGCGGAATCGAACTGCAGCGTGAGGCGCTGCAGGACCCTGGCGTTGCGGCGGCGGCCGGCTTCCGTGCGGCTGTCCCTGGCGAGGTGTTCCAGCCGCAGCGTGGACAGCGCCAGCCAGGCCATGTCGTCGTAGTAGTTGTTGACCACGGTGAGGACGTTGCGGAGCCGGATCCCGGTGACGAGCCGGGAGGCGAGCCGGCCGGCGCTGGGCCGGTCCGCGCCGTCGAACCGAGCCCCGGGCCGTCCGTCCGTGCCGAGTTCGCGGCGTCCGGTGTCCACCAGGCAGTCCACGTAGTGCGCCTGCCACCAGTAGTGCCAGGGCCGGGCCAGGTTCTTGAGCCGGCCCGAGGGCCGGACGATCGCTGCGATGTGGGTTCCCGGCAGGAAAAAGAGCCGCTGCCCGAACAGCCTGGTCACCGAGCGGGCGGCTTCGTCGGCCCGGAAGGACCAGTCGGGGCAGGTGGAAATGTCAGCCGGGGTCATGGTCCCAGCCTAGTGGCGGCAGGGTAAAGGTGCAGAAAGCCCGCATTCCAGTTAACATTCACTAACTAATGTTCGCGGTAGTTCGTGACGCTGCCCACAGTGTCGCGGCGGGCTTGGGTTCCACATCAAGGAGGATGCATGGACATCAAAGGTACTGTTGCGCTGATTACGGGCGGAGCCTCCGGTCTGGGGGCCGCGACGGCGCGTCGCCTGTTCGACGCCGGCGCCTCGGTGGTCCTGGTGGACCTGCCAGGCTCCGCCGGCGCGGCCTTCGCCGCCGAGCTGAACGCCGGGGGCACTGTCCGTACGGCGGCCCCCGAAGCCGGCAGCGCGATGCAGCCGGGTAACCGGGCGGTCTTCGTTCCCGCCGACGTCACCAGCGAGGACCAGATCCAGGCCGCCGTCGACGCCGCCGTCGCCCTCGGTCCGCTGCGGATCGTGGTCAACTGTGCAGGGATCGCCACCCCCGGCAAGGTGCTGGGCCGGGAGGGCGTGTTGCCGCTGGAGAAGTTCAACCGCGTCATCCAGATCAACCTCGTGGGCACCTTCAACGTCATCCGCCTCTCGGCGGCCGCGATGGTGGCCACCGAGCCGGCCGTGACCGAGCTCGGCGGGCCGGAGCGCGGCGTCATCATCAACACCGCCTCCGTCGCCGCGTTCGACGGCCAGATCGGCCAGCCGGCCTATGCCGCCTCCAAGGGTGCGGTGCACGCGATGACACTGCCGATTGCCCGCGAACTGGCGCGCTCGCTGGTCCGGGTGGTCACAATCGCGCCGGGCATCTTCGAGACGCCCATGATGGCCGGACTGCCGCAGGAAGCCCAGGACTCCCTCGGCCAGCAGGTGCCGCACCCCTCCCGGCTGGGCCGGCCGGCCGAGTACGCACACCTCGCCGCGCACATCGTGGAAAACGCCATGCTCAACGGCGAGACCATCCGCCTCGACGGCGCCATCCGGATGGGGCCGAAATGATGCCTGCCGGGCTCGCCACTTCCCCCGCTCCCGCGGATTCCGTCGCGGGGCTGCCGACCGCCGATTTCTTCGACTTCGAGTCGATGCTCAACGCCCGTGAACAGGCGAAGCTGGCAGAACTGCGGGTGTTCCTGGCCCGCGAGGTGGCACCGTTCGCGGGCGAGTGGTGGAACAAGGCCGAGTTCCCCGCCCACATCCTGCCCAAGCTCGCGGCCCTGGAACTCAGCGCCCCGGCCCAGCGCGGATACAGCAACCTGTTCGCCGGTCTGGTCATTGCCGAGATGACCCGCGTCGACACCTCGCTGGCGACGTTCTTCCTGGTCCACCACGACCTCTTTGTTGAATCGCTCTACGGCTTCGGCTCCGAGGAGCAAAAGGCGCGCCTGCTCGAGGACGCCGCCAGCCTCCGGACCACCGGCGCATTCGCGCTGACCGAACCCGGCCATGGCTCCGACGTGGCCGGCGGCATGGAGACCGTCGCCCGGCGTGTGCCAGGCGGGGCGCCCGACGGCGGCGACAGCTGGGTGCTCAACGGCGCCAAGCGCTGGATCGGCAACGGGACGTTCTGCGACTACATGCTGGTGTGGGCTCGTGACGAGGCCGACGGTGGCGTCCGCGGCTTCATCGTCGACGCCACCCTGCCGGGGGTGAGCCGGAGCAGGATCGAGAACAAGATCGCGCTGCGCACGGTGCAGAACGCGGACATCGTCTTCAAGGACGTTCAGGTGGCCGAGTCGGACCGCTTCGCCGGAATCAACAGCTTCGAGGACACCAATGAGCTGCTGCGCGGTTCGCGGATCATGGTCGCCTGGCAGGGTGTTGGCCAGCAGCTGGCGGCGTTCGACGTCGCCCGGCAGTACGCCGTCGAACGCCGGCAGTTCGGGCGGCCGCTGGCGAAATTCCAGCTGGTCCAGCAGCAGCTGGTCACAATGCTCGGCAATGCCGTGGCGAGCATGGGCATGATGGTCCGGATCGCCCAGCTGCAGGACCAGGGCGCCGCGGACATGCCGCAGGTGGCGCTGGCGAAGTCCTACGTGAGCGCCCGGATGCGGGAGACCGTGGGGATGGGCCGGTCCCTGCTGGGCGGCAACGGCATCGTCACCGACTACCGGATGGCCAAGATCTTCGCCGACGCCGAGGCGATCTACACCTACGAGGGCTCGTTCGAGATCAACACGCTGATCGTGGGCCGGGCCGTGACCGGCGTGTCCGCGATCGTCTAGACCCGGTCGTCTAGAACAGCGCGGGCTCCTTCTCCCCGGCCTCGATCCGGTAGTCCAGGCTGTTGTTTTTCACCGGCATCGGGCACGTGCCGTACGGGGTGAAGGCGCTCGGGTAGTTGATCGCCCGGTTGAAGTCCAGGACCACGGTGCGGTTTCCCTGCGGGTCGACGCGCGGCCGGGCCGTGGAGACCTTCCGCCACTCATCCGTACTTTCGCCATTGGTCTCATCGTGGAACGTCACCGTCAGCGCGCCAAGCTTCTCCTCCTCGGCCTGCAGGTGGAACTCGTGGTCCTCGCCGGGGAGCCGGAACACCAGTTCGCCGACGGACCGGTGGACCCCGTCGACCAGCGGGTTGGCGGTGCCGATCGGGACCTCGACCGGCTCTGGATAGGGGTGGAAGGTGGCCTCGACCACCAGGTCCGGCCGGTAGTCAAAGGTGGGAACGCCGTCGAACCCGGTGAACACCGGCGACGCCGAATCCCGGGTGCGCACCGCGTACTTGTCGGCGCGCCTGGCGAGTTCCACCACGACCCGTCGGCCGTCCGCGCCGCCGTACTGGACCCACAGCAGCGATTCCTCATTGGCCAGCGCCGCGCTGATCGTGCCGTCCACGGGCTCGCCGGTCTCCACCAGCGTCAGGCCGTCGGCCGCGGCGGCGGTGAGGATCGCCGTCGGGCCGTCCGTGGACCACAGGCCGGGGACGAGTTCGACGGCGGCCGGCGCGCCCTCAAGCCACTGGAACGAGGTCAGGGTCAGCCAGCCGTAGTCGCTGGCGAGGGCCGTGTCACGGCTGTTCCGGAAACGCTGCCAGCGGGCTAACTGGGCTTCAAGATCAGGGTGCGTGGTGTTCACGGGTTCCTCCCAGACGGTACACGGCGTTGGCTACAACCCTAGGCCCCGCCCCGGCTGGCCGCTAGGTGCCGGGGCGGGGAACGCGGTCAGTTCCAGATGGCTTCGGCGTACTCCGGGTGGTCCACGAACGGGTTGCGGTTGCCCTGCCACTGCTCGTAGATTCGCTGGTTGCGGCGTTGCTCGAAGGCGTCCGGCGGATCGATCCGGTTCCAGTCCAGCAGCACGCTCATCTTCCCCATGTAGGGGGCCGTGCCGTTGTTGACAAGGTTGTTCATCTCCAGATCGGCGAAGCCGTCACCGCCCTCGTACCGGACCGCCATGTACATGATCATGCGGGCCACATCGCCTTTGACCGCGTTGCGGGGCTCCCAGGAATCCGCGTCGGTGTAGTTGCCCGGCGCCTCGGCGGACTGTGCCCCGCCAAGGTCGAAGTCCTTGTTGCCGCGTTCGGAGTTGACGGTGACGTCGGTGGGGCGCAGGTGGTGCACATCCGTTCCCGGGCCGGTGGCCGTGCCGAAGTCCCCGTGCGACTTGGCCCAGACGTGTTCCCGGTTCCAATCATCCACGCCGCCGCCGTTGGTGAGCTTGGACTGCGAGCGTCCCGTGTACAGCAGGATTACGTTGTTGCTGTTGGACGGGTCCTGGTCCGTGTCCTTCAGTGCAGCCCAGACCTGGTCGTAGCTGAGTTTCTGCTGCGCGGAGATGATCTGGTGCAGGCTGCTTTTCAGGGCCAGGCCGGTCTTTCCGGCAGCCGGAGCGTAGTAGCCATCGGACGTCGGGGTCGGGGTGGGCGTCGGGGTGGGCGTCGGTGCCGCCGACAGCGCCATGCTGGTGGGGCTCTTCAACCCGGCGTGCGAGAAGTAGGCCGTCAGTAATCCGGTGACATCTATCTTCTTGCCCATCAGGGACGGGGTGCTCTGCAGCCCGAACGGCGTGCGGTACGCCGTCGTGATTTGGACATAGAGCATCTTCGCCGTGCTCGTCTCGGCAGCCGAGTCGGCGATCGCTAGGGCCGTGTCCGCAGTGAAACCGCTGCGCAGTACGGTGGTGGCCGACGTCGGCTGGCCCACAACGTAGCCGGTCACCGCGGCCGCCGAGCCGTTCTGGGTCGCAATGGCCTGGGCAACGGTGAGCGGCGCGGCAGCGTGCGATCGGGGTGCAGACGCGGACTGCCCCACAAGTCCGGCGAACAGCAGGCTGAGGACGAGGGCGACGGCGATCAGCGGCCTGAGCCTGGTTGCGTCGGCCGGTGGCCATCCCGGGCGGGCGGGCAGGGCGGGGGGAGGCGGGGCGGTATTCACGGGGGGCTCCTTGAGGCAGGCTGACCGCCAGAGTGACGGCAGCGTGTATTGACAGAAGTTGTCAACAAAACCTCAAGATATGTCAATATAGAGTTGCCCGGAAGCACCGGCAGGCCGGAGAGCCCGGAGATTTCCCGGATGTTAGGCGGCGCTTAGGGCGCCGTTCAACAGTGCCTCACGGCTCCTACTTCCCGGACTGGCTGCTGGAGCGCCGCCGCCGTGCCGAAGCCGCCCTGACGACCGTGGTCTCGACCTGCTGCCTGCTCGGGGTCTCCACCAGGCGGATGGAAAAACTCGTCGAAACCCTGGGCATCACCCGGCTCTCGAAGCCCCAGGTCTCCGTCGTGGCCCAGCTGCCCGGGCCCGGGCAGCAGAACATCAGGCTCTACCAGCGGAAGGGACTGCTGACGCCGGACCGCACCGCCGGGGGCACGCGGCAGGACAGCGACTCGGACCTCAAAGTGCTGCGGCGGATCAGCGAGCTACTGGAGGAGGGGCTCAATCTGGCCGGCGTGGCCAAGGTGCTGGAGCTGGAAGCGGTCAACGCACGGCTGCAGAGCGAGCTGAAGCGCCTCCGCCCGCGCCGTGGCCAGTGACTACGCCTAGCGCCTCCGGCGATGCAGTGGGATTCCTCTAGCAGGTGACCCTGGCTGTGCGCGTAGTCGGCCGAAGCCGACCGGGCCAGCGAGGACTTGGGATGCGCGGCCATCACGGTCGCAATATCCTGCGTCGCGGACCGGTCGGGGCACCGGCGAATCACGGGATTAGGCGAGCAGGCGACCGGAGAGGGACTCCAGGATGGTGGCTGACACCTCGTCGCGGTGGCGCTCCGGTTCGAAGACGAGCCACTCCAGGCCCGCCATCAGCACGGCCCCGAAGACGCTCGACGCCATCAGGCCGCTCGTGCCGGCCGCCGAAGTAGCCGGCCGGGACTCGGCGATCGCCGCGGCGAAGACCGCGAGTGCGTCGTGCCGGAGAGCGAACAGGGTCTTCTGCCAGGCCCGGTCGGTCCGAAAGATCTCGGCCGCCATGAGCTTGGCCAGACCGGCATTGGCCTCGATGCGATCGAGCAGCACGATGATCAATGCCTCCAGAGCGGCACGGCCGTACAGGCCGATCCGCGCCGCCTGGAGGGAGTCGGCGAGCGCGCCGACCCCCTCCTGCAACAGAGCCTCGAAGAGCTTGTCCTTGGAGCTGAAGTTGTAATACAGACTGCCTTTGGCCACACCGGCGCGCTCGGCGACGTCGTCCATCGTGGTGCCGGTGATACCCCGGGTGGCGGCCAGTTCAAGCGCGGCATCCAGAATGGCCCGTTTTGTTCCTGTCGCCCGGGGCATTGCCAGTCCTTTCGTCGGTGTTGCTGCGGGCCCAAGGCCTAGATGGACAGCTCGGGGTGCAGCCGGGTGATGGTCCACATCCGCTGACGGGACGCGCTCCAGGCGCTGATGGCGATGGAGCCGACCAGGATGCCCACGAGCACGAGCACGGACAGCCACAGTCTAGAGTCGATCCCGCCCGTGATGAGCTGCCGCAGTCCGGAGACCACGTATGAGGCGGGCATCCACGGGTGCATGACCTGGAAGAAGACCGGGGTCGTCTCCACCGGATAGGTGCCGCCTGAGGAGCTCAGCTGCAGCATCAGCAGCACCAGACTGACCACGCGGCCGGCCGCGGTGCCGAGCAGGATGATGAACATCTGCTGCAGCGCCAGGAACGCCAGAGTCGTGAGGTAGATGAACGCCGACATACCCAGCCAGTGCGCCGGGGTGAGGCCGATGCCGTAAACGAGCACCAGAACCATAATAACGACCTGGCTGAGGCCGATCGCCATGGCAGGAAGGAAACCCGTCATGGTGGCACGCAGACCGGAGGCGGCGCTCGCCAGTGCCCTGGTGGGCAGAGCCCGAAGGATCAGCCAAGTGATCAGCGCACCAACGAAGGTGGCCAGGGCGATGAAGAACGGAGCGAAGCCCTCACCGAAGCTGCTGGAGGCATTCTCCCAGGTCTGGTTGAGGTCGACCGGGTTCGAGATGACCGAGGCCTTGGCGGCGATCTGCGCATCACTGTCGTCCGGTGCGGCTGCCGCACCGTCCCGGAGGCCATCGGCGAGAGTGCGGCTGCCGTCGGCGAGCTGCACCGTGCCGTCCTGAAGGGCGGTACCGCCGTCGACGAGTTGGTTGCTGCCCTCGACGAGCGAGCCGGTCCCGGCGGACAGGGCCGAGCTGCCGTCTGCGAGGGTGTTCGCTCCGGTTGCGGCCGTGGCTGCACCGCTGGCGAGTTGGCCCGTTCCGGCGGAGAGCGCGCTGGCGCCGGCGGCGACATCGGAGGCACCGGAGGCGACCTGGGCGGCACCGGGGGCACCGGCCGTGAGGGCATCCGAGAGCGTGGTGACGCCGGCAGCGAATTGGCCGCTTGACGTGGCATAGCTGGCAGTCTGGCCTGCCGCACCCTGGGTCTGGGTGTCGAGCGTGAGCGCGCCGTCGGAGAGTTTCGTCACGGAGGGCAGGAAGGCGGACGCCGGGGTTCCGGCCGGTGCAGCAGCCATGGCGGCCGCGAGGTCGCTCAGGCCTCCCGAGAGTGATGCAGTTCCCGTAGCGAGCTGTTTGGTGCCGGAGGAAATGCTGGCGGCCCCGGCAGCAAGTTGGTCTGACGAGCCCGCAAGAGTGGCTGCCCCTGCGGCGGCGGCGGCCATTCCATCTGACACCTGCTGGGTGCCTCCGGAGACTTGCTGAGCGCCATCCGCCAGTTGAACGGATGAGCTGGAGAGGGTGCTGGCGCCGTTGGACAGCGTCCCGATTCCGGTGGCCAGTGTTGACGAACCGTCGGCCAACTTAGCCGCCCCGTTGTCGAGGGTCACTGCGCCACTGGACAGCTCGCCCAGCCCGTCGACGAGCCTGCCCGTGCCGGTCTCGGCTGTCGTGAGGCCGTCGGCAAGGGTACCCGCGCCCTCTGCGGCGCTGCGGATGCCGTCACCGGCTTCGTTCACGGCCACGAGCATTGCGTTGACGGTCTGGTCGCCGATGTTCAGGGATACTGCGTCACGCAGCTGAACCATGGCCTGCTTGCCCATGGTTGAGGCCAGGAAGCTGTTGCTGTCGTTGTAGTCGACCTGCACTTCAGCCGGGGCGGGGGTGTCGGTGCCGGCAGAGACGGCATCCGTGGAGAAATCGGCGGGGATGGTGACGGAGAAGTAATAGTCGCCGTTGTTGACTCCGGTTGCGGCGTCGGCCGCACTGGTTTCGACCCAACCCAGATCGTTGCCTTCGATGAGCTTGTCGACCAGGTCATCTCCGGCGGTGACAGCTTTGCCGTCGCGCATGGCGCCGGTGTCGGAGTTGACCAGGGCGACGGGGAGGTGGCTGAGCTCCTTGTCGGGTGCCCAGAACGCCCAGAGATAGAGGGCGCCGTAGATCAGGGGGATGAACATCAAAACGACAAGCGCGATCTTGGGCAGCGTGCCCTTACCGAAGCGGCGCAGCTCCGTGCCGGTTGAGAGGAAGGCGAACATCTAGCGGATCTCCTGGTTCATGTACTGGACAGACGGGCTGATACCCAGATCCGCCCACATTTCAAAGTCGGGTGCGATGGCCGAGGCCACCACGGGGGTGCCGGCGGCCACAATGGCGCCGAGCCGGTCCCAGAGCTGCCGGCGAGCGTCGGCAGAGTGCACCTGTTCCACCTGGTCGAAGAAAAGCATCCGGGGCCGGCTCATCATGGCCAGTGAGGCACGCAACAGCACCATTCCGACCTCGTCGAGATCCCAGATCATGGTGCTTGCGGCCGGAATCGGGATATCGCCGAAGATCGGGCCGCAGACGCGGGCGACCTCGGCGTCGTCGACGGCGCGGATGAAGGCCCACCACGGTGCAAGCCAGGCGTGGCGCTCGCGGATGGCCGCGCCCACGCTGACCGAATCCTCGAGCGTGTCGATGCCGTGGAACCCAGAGACTCCGGTGCTGCGCTGAATGCGGCGGGCGTGCCGTGGCAGCTCCTCGCCTAGTACGGAGAGCGTGCCGGTACTGGGCTTCATCCGGCCGGCAAGGGTGAGCAGCAGGCTGGTGCGGCCGCTGCCCGCCGGACCGCAGATCACTGTCAGGCCATCGTCGGCTCTGAAACTCACCGGGCCGTAGACCGCGCCTCTTTTGTGACTCACGGTCAGGTCATCCGCCACCAGTGTCGTCTGCACGTCATTCCTCTCTCGTCAGCACTTTTGTACCGACTAGTCAGTATAGGACGATCCTCTCGAAGGCGCAACGGAGCGGGTTTTCAAGTCCATGGCTGAGTATCCCTCCGGAAACTGACCAGGTAATGCATGACGACCAGCACGGCACGGCCGTCTTGGTCCTGGCTGCGCTCACCAAACGGTGCCAAAGTGCTCGGTAGGGAACACTCGTCACTCCGCGTCGTGGTATCCGGCGCCGGCTCTCGCCGGTGCGGATGTCTTCGTCGGCGTCTCCTCCGGCACAGTGGAGGAACACCTGTTGGCGACGATGTCGAGTGATGCCATGATCTTCGCCCGGTCGAAACCCCAACCGGAGGAGGCCCCGGACGTGGCAGCGCGGTACGCGTAAATCGTGGCGACCGACGGCGTGTTCGTCGCCCTCGCCGAGAAGCTGCCCCGCGTCGCGGACCACCTCGAAGCCGCCCGAGAAGAAATCCTCGCGTTCACGCCCTTCCCCAAAGGCCTCTGGCGACAAGTCTGGTCAACAACCCGCAGGAACGCCTCAACCGGGAAATCCGGCGCCGCACCGACGTCGTCGGGATCTTCCCGGGCAGGGCCGCGCTGATCCGGCTCGTCGGCGCCGTCCCCGCCGAACAGCACGATGAACGGATCGAAGCCCGCCGCCACCTCAGACTGGGCCTCATCCAACAATCACAGACCGACGGCGCCATTCCCGCAGCAACCACCGAACACGAGGGCCCCAACCCGAACTGGCGCTCAGCGCCTAACCAAAATCAAGAAACACGCGACAACCGCGTTACACCACGCGAATGGACTTGACCTGCCCCGGCGTTGCCGTGAGGGCCGGTGCCGTTAAGGCCGGTGCGGTGAGGGTGCCGCGTGGCGGCTGAGGCTGGCGGCCACGAGCTCCGCCGCGGTGGAGCGGGCGGCTGAGGCGGCTGCGGGGTCGGCGTCGAGGACCCCGCTGGCCAGTCCGCCGTCGAGCAGCAGGGTGAGGCTGCGTGCGAGCCGGTCCGGATCCCGGGCGCCGGCCTGTTCGGCCAGCCCCCGGATCCATGCCAGGACGTGCTGTTTATGCGCCACGGTACGCGCGTGCACACGCGTGCCGGCGGCGGCCTCGGCGGCGGCGTTGATGAAGGCGCAGCCGCGGTAGCCGTCCCGCCGGCAGGCTGTGGCGAGGGCGTCGAAGAGTCCCGCGAGCTGGTCTGCGGGGTCCGGCCCGGCGGCCTCGGCGGCGGCGTGGAGCTGGCCGGTCCAGACGCCGTCCACCTTTTCCAGGTAGGCGAGGATCAGATCGTCCTTGGCCGGAAAGTACTTGTAGGACGTGGCCTTCGCGACGCCGGATTCGGTGATGATCGTATCGATGCCCGCCGCGCGCAAGCAAGGCGCCGTTCTTGCGGATCAGGAAGCGTTGACCGTGGAAGTCCTGTGTCATGGGCACGCGCCGGCGGAAGAAGCCGAGGACCTTGGACTCCTCCGCGTCCAGTTGCTCGTTGCGGTGGCGGATCATCCGGTAGCCGGTCAGCAGCAGGAACGCCGCAAAGAGGTAGAGCACCCACTCCGCGCTGGCGATTATCGCGGCGCCGGCGGCGATGAAGACACCGCGAAACACCCAGGCGCCGAGAACGCCGAAGAACAGCACCCGATGCTGGAATTCGCGGGGCACCGCGAAGTACGTGAGGATGATCGCCCAAATGAACTCATGATCGACGGCCAGCGACTTCTCGATAAGGTATCCGGCGAAATACTGCTGGCCGAACTCTGCCCCGTAAACCTGCCATACCGGGGCGCCGAAACCAACTCCTAAGGCAACCCATGCAGCAGACCATAGCGCCGCTTCACGGACACCGATCACATGTGTGTGGCGATGCGCGAACAGGTCCACAGCAAGCATCAGAACGATGACGCCAAGGACGGCCAACCAGGCCCAAAAGGGAACATTCATCAGGGGGAACCCGCTTCCAGTCAGTTAATACCAACCGGAGGTCTTTCCCGCCACAGGGGGCTTGCCCGCCGGGCCGCTCAAGGGCCGGACTGACGACGGAACAACGTGGGGATACTCCCCTCCACGGAGTTACACAACCACAGATGGACCTGGTTGGGCAACGGGCCGGCGGGTACAGTGCGGGTCGACTCCGCCGGCCGGATCGCCGTTCCCCCGGCCTGAAGGCCCGCCTCCAATGCCCGGGCGAGGGATCCCCGTCGCCGGGCTGACACTAGCTGAGACGGATTCCCAAGCTGCCGACGCTGCGGGTAACATCCCATAGGAACACGTAACCCGGCTCACAGTATCCAGCGCAGTGTACGAGCCTCGCCGACCCCTCGAAAGACTGTTGACATGGCTGACACTGCAATGAATACCGGCACAGATCTCGCCTCCGAACTGCGCGCGGACGTCCGCCGGGTCTCCACCCTCCTTGGCGAATCCCTGGTCCGCCAGCACGGGCCAGAACTCCTGGACCTGGTGGAGCAGGTACGCCTGCTGACCAAGGAATCCAAGGAGGCCGCCCGGGGCGGTGCGGATGCCACCGGGCCGTGGAGTTCGCACGACGTCGTCGCGCAGGTCCGTGAACTGCTCGGCTCCCTGCCCCTGGATCAGGCCACCGATCTGGTCCGCGCGTTCGCCTTCTACTTCCACCTGGCCAACGCCGCCGAGCAAGTCCACCGCGTCCGCGGGCTGCGCACCCGCCAGGAGAAGGACGGCTGGCTGGCCAAAGCAGTGGACGAGATCGCGGGCCAGGCCGGCGCGTCCGTGCTGCAGGAGGTCGTGAACGAACTCGACGTCCGGCCGATCTTCACCGCACACCCCACCGAAGCCTCCCGCCGATCCGTGCTGGACAAGGTCCGCCGGCTCTCGGACATCCTTGCCGAATCCACCCCCGAGGGGACCTCCGCGCGCCGCCGCCAGGACCGCCAGCTCGCAGAAGTGATCGACCAGATGTGGCAGACGGACGAGCTCCGCCAGGTCCGGCCCACCCCGGTGGACGAGGCCCGGAACGCGATCTACTACCTCACCGGCATCCTCGGCGACGCCATGCCGGAGATGCTCTCGGACCTCTCCGAACTGCTCGCCGAACACGGAGTCAGCCTCCCCGTGGAGAAGGCGCCGATCCGGTTCGGCTCCTGGATCGGCGGCGACCGGGACGGCAACCCCAACGTCACCGCTGCCGTCACCCGCGAAATCCTGCAGATCCAGAACCAGCACGCCATCCGGATCAGCATCGGCCTGATCGACGGGCTGATCTCCATCTTGTCCAACTCGACGGCCCTTGCCGGGGCGGACCAGGAGCTGCTGGACTCGATCGACGTCGACCTCAAGAACCTCCCGGGCCTGGACCGCCGGGTCCTGGAACTGAACGCCCAGGAGCCGTACCGGCTCAAACTCACCTGCATCAAGGCCAAGCTGCTCAACACGGGCCGTCGCGTGGCGGCCGGATCGACGCACGAACCCGGCCGCGACTACACCGCCACCGCGGAGCTCCTCGCCGAGCTGGGCCTGCTGGAGCGCTCGCTGCGCAACCACCACGCCGCCCTCGCCGCCGACGGCGCCCTGGCCCGGGTCCGGCGCGCCATCGCCTCCTTTGGCCTGCACCTGGCCACCCTGGACATCCGTGAGCACGCCGACCACCACCACGACGCCGTCGGGCAGCTGATGGACCGCCTCGGCGGGCCTGGCGTCCGGTACGCGGAACTCAGCCGTTCCGAGCGGCTCGAGGTGCTCGGGTCCGAGCTCGCCTCCCGCCGCCCGCTCTCCGGCCACCCGATCAAGCTCGACGGCGTCGCCGACGGCACCTATGACGTCTTCCGCGAGATCCGGCGGGCCCTGCGCACCTACGGCCCGGACGTGATCGAGACGTACATCGTCTCGATGACCCGCGGCGCGGACGATGTCCTTGCCGCGGCGGTGCTGGCCCGCGAGGCCGGCCTGGTCAGTCTCTTCGGCGCGGCCCCGTATGCCAGGATCGGCTTCGCCCCGCTCCTGGAAACCGTGGAGGAATTGCGGGCCTCGGCCGAGATCGTGGACCGGCTCCTCTCCGATTCCTCCTACCGCGAGCTGGTCCGGCTGCGCGGCGACATCCAGGAAATCATGCTCGGCTACTCGGACTCCAACAAGGAATCCGGCGTGATGACCAGCCAGTGGGAAATCCACAAGACCCAGCGCAAGCTCCGGGACATCGCGGCGAAGCACGGGGTCCGGGTGCGCCTCTTCCACGGCCGCGGCGGCTCCGTGGGCCGCGGCGGCGGGCCGACCTACGACGCCATCATGGCCCAGCCGAACGGGGTGCTGGAAGGCGAGATCAAGTTCACCGAACAGGGTGAGGTCATTTCGGACAAGTACTCGCTGCCCGAACTCGCCCGCGAGAACCTGGAACTCTCGCTCGCGGCGGTCATGCAGGGCTCCGCGCTGCACCGCACACCGCGCACCTCGGAGGACCAGCGCGAACGCTACGGCCACGTGATGGAGACCATCTCGGACGCCGCCTTCGCCCGGTACCGGACGCTGATCGATGACCCGGACCTGCCGGCCTACTTCATGGCGTCCACCCCGGTGGAACAGCTGGGATCCCTCAACATCGGGTCCCGGCCGTCCAAGCGGCCCGATTCCGGCGCGGGCCTTGAAGGCCTGCGGGCCATCCCTTGGGTGTTCGGCTGGACGCAGTCCCGGCAGATCGTTCCGGGCTGGTTCGGCGTCGGCTCCGGGCTCAAGGCCGCCCGCGAGGCCGGCCACTCGGCCCAGCTGGTGGAGATGATGGAGAGCTGGCACTTCTTCCGCTCGGTGCTCTCCAACGTGGAAATGACGCTGGCGAAGACGGATATGGACATCGCCGGCTACTACGTCTCCACCCTCGTGCCGGCGGAACTCCACCACCTGTTCCGCACCATCCGGGCAGAATACGAGCTGACCGTTACCGAGATCCAGAAGCTGACCGGCGAGGACCTGCTGCTCGACGCGCAGCCCGTCCTGAAGCGTTCCCTGGAGATCCGGGACCAGTACCTCGATCCGATCAGCTACCTCCAGGTGGAACTGCTGCGCCGGATCCGTTCCGAGGCCGCCGCAGGGAGCATGCCCAACGGCGAGATCGACGAACGGCTCCAGCGCGCCATGCTGATCACGGTCAACGGCGTTGCAGCGGGCCTGCGCAACACCGGCTGAACCGGTGCGGGGCGGGCGGCCCGTCCCGCTAGGGTTGTTCCATGCCGTCGTTCCAGACCAGACTGAAGATCACCGGGCTTAAGCCGGGCAACCCGCCGGAGGCCGTGATGGCCGCGGCCGTCGAAGCCCTGGAGACCCGGCACCACGTCGAGGCGAACCAGCTGGACCTGGCCGGCGGGGTTCCGCAGCTGAACCTGCGCTTCCTGGTCGAACCCACCTCGTACAGCGGCGAGAACCGCCAAGCGCTGGAGTCGGCCGCGATGATGCGCGACTCCGTCGAACGCGTTGCGGTGACCGGCCACCTGATGGTGCTCCGCCGCAACCGCGGCCGCTGGGCGCCCGTCTAGGCGGGTTCCGCCCGCCTCAGAAGTCGAGTTCCTCGTCGGGTCCGTCCACGACGGGGGAGCGATTACCGCGCCTCCGCGTGACGATCACGCCGAGGACGACCCCGACCAGGACGCCGACGCCGACTCCGATCAGGGAGCTCGCCCAGAACGGCAGCCCGGTGGCTGCGCCGGTGACATAACCGAGACCGACGGACCAGACGGCCCAGAGCAAGCCGCCGAGGGCCGCGCAGAGGCTGAATCCGCGCGTGGAGACGTTGGCGATGCCGGCGGCGGCAGTTGTCGCCAGCCGTCCGCCCGGCATGAAGCGGACCCCGATGATCGCCCCATAGGTGGTGGAGCGGCCGGCTTTCGCGATGGCGGTGTGCACGGCCTGATGGAACGACCGGCCCCAGCGCCAGCGGTCCAGGGTGTGGCTCAGGCGCCGTTTGAAGAGCTGGAACACGAGGATGTCGCCAAGCCAGGACGCTGCGGCGGCAAGGAGCACCACCAGGAAGGCGTTGGCGCGTCCGACGGCGGACAGCGCGCCGCCGGTGATGACCACCATTTCCGAAGGGAGGGGCGGAAAAATGGCATCGCCCATAACAACCGGGATGATCCAGAAATAGATCGCATCCCGCCAGCCGTCTGCGCTGCCGAAGTCCATGGGCACAAGTTACCGCATTTCCGGGCCGGCGCCCGTCCGTGAAGTGACGTGGCGGCCGGCTCGGGACTGTTCCCAGGTGGGGTCAGCTTCCTGCCGCCGATGAGCGCGCTTCGCTGAGCTCCAGCCCGCTGCGGTACGCTACCGGCTTGCCGGTCATCGGGTCGGTGAACCGGATCCCGCGCGCGAGCAGCTGGAGCGGTTTGGTGTAATCGTCCGGCGCCTTGTCCAGCAGTTCCGGGTAAAAGGCGTCGTTGACGATCCCTAGCCCCAGGGACGCCATGTGCACGCGGAGCTGGTGGGTCTTGCCTGAGTGCGGCTCCAGCAGGTACAGCGCACGGCGCCGGGTGGCGCCGTCGGCCGCGCTGCCGGCGAGGTGGCCGGCGGGAGTTTCCGGGCCGGGGTCGTCGTTTGCTGCGTCGGGGTCGGGGAAGGTCTGCAGCCGTTCGATCCGGGTTTCGGCGTTGGGTTCGCCGTCGATCACCTCGGCGAGCAGGTAGCTGCGGGACTTCGTCATCCGGTTCCGGACCACCAGGGGGAAGTCGGCGGCGGGGTGCCCGGGCGCCGGCTCGGCAGCCGCCACACACTCGTATTCCTTCTGGATCTGGCGTTTCTCGAAGAGCACCTGGTACCTGCCGCGGGTTTCCGGATTCGTGGAGAGCAGCAGGATCCCGGCGGTCATGCGGTCCAGCCGGTGCATGGGAATGAGGTCCGGCAGATTCAGCTGGTTCCGGAGCCGCACCAGCGCGGACTCCTGGATGTAGGTGCCGCCGGGGGTGGTGGGCAGGAAATGCGGCTTGTCCACTACGAGAAGGTGGTCGTCCTGGTGCAGGATCTTCAGTTCCACCGGGATCCGGAGCTCCGGCGGCAGCGTGCGGTAGTACCAAATGAAGGTGTGTTTCCGCAGTGGGGTGGCGCGGTCCAGGGGGATGCCGGCCTCGCCCACGATCTCTCCGGCGTCGAAGCGGTCCTCGATGCCCTGGGGGTCGATATGGCCCCAGCGGTGCATCATGTAGTCCATCGCGGTGTCCCAGGGGCCCTCGTCGGGGAGGCGAAGGCGGGTCGCATTGACGCCGTCGCGCACGGGCAGGGGGGATTGCATCACCGGTCCATTCTACTTTGCCGGCCCCGCCGCTCTGTTCCGGTGCCGCCGCGCTTGCGCGTGGGTGCGCCTCGGTGCCAGCCCGCCGAGGCGTGGGCTCGCCGCGTAGTGCTCCCGGGCGGCGAGATCGCCGGAACCTGCTGGCTTCGCCGTAAGCTACCGGCGATCGGGCACGCCTCCGGCGAACTCGGCGCATCGTCCCTCCGACGGTAAAAAAGTTCTTGACAATTAAAACTGTCGGTAGCCAGACTGGAGGCATGTTGGACATCGAAGTGATCGAAGACCCGGCCGCGGCGGAGGCCTCGCTGGACCCGATCCGGACCCGCATCCTGATGGAACTCGCCGAGCCCGGCTCGGCCACGCAGCTCGCCGCGAAGGTGGGTCTGCCGCGCCAGAAGGTCAATTACCACCTCAGGGCCCTGGAACGCCGCGGGCTGGTGGAGCTCGTGGCGGAGCGCCGCAAGGGCAACGTCACGGAGCGTATCCTGCAGGCCAGCGCCGCCTCGTACCTGATTTCCCCGGCGGCGCTGGCCTCCGTGGCACCGGACCCGCACCGGTTCTCCGACCGTTTTTCGGCGTTCTGGCTGCTGGCGCTCGCCGGCCGCATGGTCCAGGAGATGGGACAGCTCATCACGGGCGCCGCCGCGGCCAAGCAGCCCCTCGCCACCTTTGCCATCGACGGCGCGATCACCTTCCGCACGGCCGCGGACCGGGCCGCCTTCGCCGAGGAGCTGGGCATCGCGGTGACCCGGCTCGTGGACAAATATCACGACGGCGGACCGGGGGCCCCGGCGGACGGCGCCACCGCAGGCGGCGGACGCAAGCACCGCCTCGTCGTCGCGCTTCACCCGACACTGAATACGGCAACACCCAAGGCACCACCCACAAACCCGCCAGCTAAGGAACAGGACAATGACTGACAAGCGCAACTTCGAAATCGTCGTAGACACGGAACTGCCCGCCACCCCGGAGCGCGTCTGGGAGGCAGTCACCAAGAATGAAGCCGGCTGGATGTTCCCCACCGACGAGTGGCCGGCCGTGCGGCCCGTAGAGGACTACCCCCGCCACTTGGTGTCCCGGATGGAGGGACCGGCCGGCTGGTTCAACCAGCTGGAGCACGTGCTGGAGCCGCTCGACGGCGGCCGCGCCCGGCTGCACTACGTCCACAGCGGCGTCTTCACCGAGAACTGGGACCAGCAGTACGACGGTGCCAGCAAGCACACCGAGTTCTACCTGCACACCCTCGGCCAGTACCTGAAGTACTTTGACGGCCGGCCGGTGGTGTTCACGGACATCCAGGCCCCGCCCGCCTCGGCGGCGCCGGACGGCTTCGTGCGGCTCAAGAAGGCCCTGGGTGTTGACGGCGCGGAGCCCGGCAGTACCGTGGAGCTGGAGCTCGACGGCATCGGCCGGCTCTCGGGGGAGGTGGACTTCGCGAACGAGAACTTCCTCGGTCTGCGCACCGCGGACACACTGTACCGGTTCTTCGGCCGCAATGCCTTCGGTGCCACGGTCGGCATGACCGTCCACGACTTCAGCGGCGGCGGGGATTCCGAACCCACGGCGAAGGCGTGGGGCGGGTTCCTCGAGAAGGTCTACGCCTAGCCCGTCCGCACCTCCCGGTGCCGTCCCCGGCAGGGCAGCGTCGCCGAGCCGGGTCGTAAAAGCGGCGGGTGTCAGGCGATGGCTGCCGCGGGCGGGGCTCCGAGGCTGCGCCGCAACTGCGGGGACGCCTCCAGTTTGTCCTGGGCGGACCGCAGCGCCGCCACCGCGGTCTCTAGGTGCCCCGGTGGGAGCGTAAACGGCACCCGGAGATAGCGCTCGAAGGCGCCGCCCGTGCCGAAGCGGGGTCCGGCCGCCAGCCGGATGCCGAAGTCCGGGGCCACCACGGCGAGGGCTGTGCTGATCGGGGCCGGCAGTCGGCACCACACGGACAAGCCGCCGTCGGGCCGTTCGCTCTGCCAGCCCGGCAACCGTCCGGCGATGAGCTCCAGCAGTGCGTCCCGGTTGTCCCGCAGGGAGGCCAGGCGTGCCGGGAGGGGTTCGGCGAGGGCGTTGACCAGGTGTGCCGCCGCGAGCTGTTCCACCACCGGGCCGCCGAGGTCCATGGTGGTGCGGGCTGCGGCGAACCGCTGGATGAGGGGCTCCTCGGCCCGGATCCAGCCGGTCCGCAGCCCGGCCCAGTGCGACTTGCTGAGTGAGCCGATGGAGACGACGGCGGGGCTGAACGCGGCCAGCGGTGCGGAGGCGACGCCGTCGAGGTTCAACTCCCGGAGCGTCTCGTCCACGAGGAGGACGGTGCCGGCTGCAGCGGCGGCACGCACCAGCCGGCGCCGCTGGGAATCCGGCATCAGCCGCCCGGTGGGGTTGTGGAAATCCGGGACCATATAGGCCATGGCGGGCCGCTGCTGCCTCAGCGCGGTCTCGATCGCTTCCAGGTCCCAGCCCGGCCGGACGCCGGAGGCCCCGGATCGGGGGTGCGGGTGGGCGGCGGGCATGGCCACCGGCACCAGCCGGCAGCCCGCGGCCCGAATGGCGTCGAGCGCATTCGGGTAGCTGGGATGCTCCACCAGGACCTTGTCGGACCAGCTGGTCAGGGTGCGGAGCACGATGTTCAGCGCGTGCTGCGCGCCGGACGTCACGAGAATCTGCCGCGCGGTGGTGGGCACCCCGGCCGCGGAATAGTGCCGGGCGATGGCCTCCCTCAGCGGGTTCACGCCGAGCGCGTCATAGCCGAAGCCGGGCAGCAGCGCCGGCAGCTCGGTCAGCGCGGAGGCGAACGCCCGGTGCACCACCTCGCCGCTGGCCGGCAGCGAGGCATAGGCGAGATCGAGGATTCCGTCCGGAACGGCCAGGCCGGGAGCGCCGCTGAGATCCGCCCCGCCGCCGCCGCCGTTGCCCGGCGGACCGGACTGCGGGATGCACGTCCGGCCCCGGCTGCCTTGGCCGCTGCTGAGGAAGCCCTGCTCGCGCAGCAGGGCGTAGGCGGCGGTGACGGTCGTCCGGCTGATGCCGAGTGTTGCGGCCAGGGCCCGTTCGCTGGGCAGCGCGACATGCAGCGGCACCCGGCCGTCGAGGACCAGAAGGCGGACGACGTCGGCGAGCTCCCGGTAGGCGGGGGCCGCGCCGAGGTTCCACTCGCCGAGCAGTCGGGTGAGCGAACTGGGGTTCAGGGATCCGGACATAGGGCCAGTATTTCAAACTGGCTATGGAATGCAAGGCCAGTTGTCCGGGAGGATGGGGTGCATGATGACCCGCAGGCTCCTTCAGCTCCTTATCGGCCTCGCCATGTACGGCATATCCCTGGCCATGTTCATCCGCGCCGGCCTCGGCCTGGACCCGTGGGACGTGTTCCACCAGGGCCTCGCGGTCAAGACCGGGCTGAGTATTGGCACGGTCGTGGTGATCGTGAGTTTCCTGGTGCTGCTCCTGTGGATTCCGCTGCGGCAGTGGCCCGGCTTCGGCACCTTGTGCAATGCCGTGCTGGTGGGCGTCTTCGCCGACGTCGGGCTGGCGCTGATCCCCGAGTTCTCCCACCTTGGCGGGCAGGCCGGCATGCTCGCGGGCGCCATCGTGCTCAACGGGATCGCCTCCGCCTGCTATATCGGTGCCCGGCTGGGTCCCGGTGCGCGGGATGGCCTGATGACCGGACTCGCCCGCCGGACCGGCTGGTCGGTCCGGACGTCCCGGACCGGTATTGAGATTGTTGTCCTCGCCGCGGGCTGGCTGCTCGGCGGCTCCGTGGGCATCGGGACCGTGCTCTACGCCCTGGCCATCGGCCCGCTGGTGCAGCTCCTGCTGCCGCGGTTCACCGTGCCGGAGTCGAAGGAGTCCGGGCTGCCGGCGGCAGCCGATCCCGCGGTCGCAGCACCTTAGGCGCCGCACCTAAAGTGCTGCACCTTAAGGCGCCGCGCGCCAGTCCGCAGCAGCCTAGCGCCGGGCCGCCGCAGCCTGGCGCTGCCGGCCAGGCCGCCGCGGTACGAACCGCGGAGTGGAACTACGCGGGCCCCGGCAGCGGCTGGCATGTCGGGCACCAGTAGATGTCCCGCTCTTCGGTGCCGGTGGCTTTGGCGAGGACTCCGCGCCTTACCGGGGTCCGGCATTTCAGGCATGGCTGGTTTTCACGCCGGTAGACCCAGTAGCCGGGCAGCCCGAAGCTCCGGCCGACCACAGCGCCGCGCTGGTTCAGGACGGTGGTCCGGCGCCCGGCTCCCAGGTTGGCCTCCAGCAGCACCTTGGCGTCGGTGATCATTGCCGCCACGTCAGGCACCGCCGAGACGGGCGCCGCCGGGTGCACGCCGGAGAGGAAGCAGGCCTCGCAGCGATAGATGTTGCCGATCCCGGCGAGGTTCCGCTGGTCCAGCAGTGCGACGCCGATCGGGACGTCCGGCGCCGCGCGGATCCGCCGCTCCGCCTCGGCCAGGTCCCAGTCCGGACCCAGCAGATCGGGACCGAGGTGGCCGACCACGGAATCTTCCTCCGAGGTGCGCACCACCTCGAGGATGCCCAGCGAGAACCCGACGGCGTCTGCCGCCGCAGTGCGCAGCACGCAGCGAGCGGTGAACCCGGGCTTCCGCCAGCGGCCGCCGGGCGGGTAGACCTGCCAGGTGCCTTCCATCTTGAGGTGGGAGTGGATCGTCAGCCGGTCCGGCGCCTCGTGGCTCCCGCCGCCACCGGCCCGGGCCGGTCCCTCGAGCCGCATGAGCAGGTGTTTGCCCCGCGGGACCACCTCGGTGACGGTCCAGCCGCCCAGTTTGAGCGTGGCGAACCGCGGCACGCGGAAGTCTGAGGAGATGAGCTGCTGGCCCGCCAGCGCGGCATGCAACTGGGCGGCGGCGCGGAACACCGAATCGCCCTCAGGCACGGATCCTCAGTCCCTTGGGCGTGGAGTAGGCGCCGGCGTGGGCCAGTGCGGCGGCGACGGGCGTGTCGAGAATGCCGTGGCCGTTGACCTTTTCCATGATGAGTTTGTCCACCGCGCCCCGGGTGACCACTCCGACCAGGGCGGCCCCGGCCGCGGCCAGGACTTCGGTGTCCTCGCTGAAGGCCAGCAGGGTCTTGCCGCCGCGTTCCACGTAAAGGGCCAGGGCGCCGTCGACCAGCACCACCAGGGCGCCGGCCTTCCGGCCCGGACGGTGTCCGGTTCCCGCCTCGACGTTCAGGGCAGGCCAGGGAAGGGCGGCGCCGTAGGGGTTGGCGGGGTCCGTCGCGGCCAGGGCCAGGGCCACCGGGTCGGGTTTGTGGAGTTGGGTGTCTTCGGCGTAGGAACGCAGCCGGTCCACGGTCGCGGGGACGGCGAACTGTGCCGCGCCGAGGTGCTCGATGAAGTAGCCACGGCGGCACCGTCCGGCCTCCTCCAGCCGGGCCAGGACCTTGTACATCAGCCCGAAGCCGCCCAGGATGTTCTCGGCCATGACCGACCCGCGGGTGACCACGCCGTACCGGTCCAGCAGGAGTTCCGCGGTGGCCCGGGCGTGGATGGTGGCATCGAGTTCGGGGGCGGGCAGCGCGGACCAGCGGCCGGCGGCCAGCGGGGGAGTGGCTGCCGCGCCGCTCGCGGAGCCGTACCGGCCGCCGGTGAGCCCGGGGGATCCGAGCAGACCGGTCCCGTGGGCGCGGCCCAGCCTGCTCAGCCGGGGGGCCCGGGCCCGCGGGGCGCGGGCGACCTGACGGTGCGCGGTGTGGCCGCCGGCAATCATGGCCCGGACCGGGGCGAAGGTATCGCCCGTGATCCGGCCCGCCCAGGCGAGGTCCCAGAGCGCGGAGACGACGTCCTGGTCGCTGAGTACGGAATCCATGCCGCCGGCTACGTCGGTCAGCTGCCGGAAGAAGTAGCCGCCGCCGTTGTTGCGCAGGTGGTCCAGCAGCCGCTGCTGCGCGTCGCCGGGTTCGAAGTCGATGGCCGGGTTCAGGGTCAGCTCGGCCGAATCGGCCAGGTGCAGGCTGACCCAGCCGTCGTTGCCGGGGAGCGCGCCGGCGCCGGACCAGAGCACCTCACCGGCGGCCATCAGCTCATCGAGCATGGCGGGCTGGTAGTCGGACACCCGGCTGGCGAGGACCAAGGGCTCCCATGCGGAGGCCGGAATGGGCACACCGGACAGCTGGTCGACGGCCGTGATGATCCCGTCCAGTCCCCGCAGGGCCGACTGCCCGCGCTTGCCCGGGACCCGGACGTTCTGCCAGGCCGGCAGGAAGCGGCCGTACGCGGCGGCATCCACGGGCTCGACCTCGGCACGGAGCGCGGCGAGCGAGCGGCGCCGGAGCTTGCGCAGGACCTCGGCATCGCACCATTCACTGACGCCCGCCAGCGAAGGGGCCGTGGGCGCGGTGGCCAGGGTCCCGCCGGAGCCCGCGTCGCCGTCGCCGTCGTCGGCTCCGGGAGCTAGCGCAGCGGCCGGGGCTTGCGGAGGTGCGGCGTGCGGGCGGAACTCGCCTTCCACCACCCGTCCGTCCGCGGCGAGCCGCTTCAGCGCGGTGCCGACGACGGCGACGCCGAGTCCCAGCCGGGCGGCGGCCTCCGCGGAGGTGAACGGCCCGTGGGTGCGGGCATAGCGTGAGACGAGGTCCCCCAGCGGATCAGCGACCGGCTCGATGAAGGCCAGCGGCACACCCATCGGCAACGGGACGCCGAGGGCATCGCGCAGCCGTGCGGCGTCCTCCACCGCGGCGTAGCGTTCGGCGCCGCCGATGTTGACCCTGATCGCGCGGTTGGCGCGCTGGAGCGCCACCAGATGCGCGGTGGCATCGGCGATGGGAGGCACGACCTCGACCGCCGGTTCCGTTTCCGGAGCCTCGACCAGCCCAGCCTCGTCGCCAAGGGCTACCTCAGGTCCGGGCCCGGCCGCCGGACTAATCCCGGCAGCCGGTTCGAGCCGGGCGGCGACGTCCTCCGGGGTCAGCGGGCCCAGCAGGCGCAGCAGGTCCGCGACACCCTCCAGCCCGCGCACCTTCCGGTCCGGCGCGAGCCGCTGCAGCTCCCGCTCGGTGGCGTCGATGACCTTGGCGTCGAGCAGCTCGCGCAGCTCGACCCGGCCGAGGAGCTCGTTGAGCAGGGTCGAGTCCAGCGCCAGCGCGGCGGCCCGGCGCTCGGCGAGGGGCGAATCGCCCTCGTAGAGGAATTGCGCGACGTAGCCGAACAGCAGGGACTTGGCGAACGGCGAGGGCTGCTGGGTGGTGGTCTGCAGGATCCGCAGCTCCCGGCGCTCGATGGACGCCGCGATGTCTTTGAGCGCCGGAAGGTCGTAGACATCCTGCAGGCATTCGCGGACGGTCTCGAGGACGATCGGGAAAGTGGGGTACTTCCGCGCGACGTCCAGCAGCTGGGCGGAGCGCTGCCGCTGCTGCCACAGGGGTTGCCGTTTGCCCGGGTTCTGGCGGGGGAGCAGCAGGGCCCGGGCGGCGCACTCGCGGAAACGGGAGGCGAAGAGGGCGCTGCCGCCGACTTCCGCCGTCACGATCTGTTCGAGTTCTTCCGGATCGAAAAGGAAGAGCTCGGCCCCGGGCGGCTCGTCCTCCATCATGGGCACACGCAGCACAATGCCGTCGTCGGCGGCCATCGCGGAGCCGTCCATCCCGTAGCGCTGGTGCAGCCGCTGACCGACGGCGAGGGCCCACGGCGCGTGCACCGGCATGCCGAACGGGCTGTGCAGCACCACCCGCCAGTCGCCGAGTTCGTCGTGGAAGCGCTCCACCACCAGGGTGGTGTCGCTGGGGACCACCTCGGTGGCCAGCTTCTGCTCGGCAAGGTACTGGATTAGGTTGTTCGCGGCGAAATCGTCCAGGCCGCTGGCCTTGCAGCGTTCCATGGCCGGCCCGACGTCGGACGCGGACAGTTCGCGCACGAACGCGCCCAGGGCGCGGCCGAGGTCCACCGGGCGGCCGAGGGAGTCGCCCTTCCAGAACGGGAGCTTCCCCGGCTGGCCGAACGCGGGGGAGACCAGGACCCGGTCGTGGGTGATGTCCTCGATCTTCCAGCTGGTGGCGCCGAGGGCGAACACGTCACCGACCCGGGATTCGTAGACCATTTCCTCGTCGAGCTCGCCGACCCGGCGGCCGCCCTTGGCCGCAGCGGCGGCCGGACTGGCCGCCCGGCCGTCGCCGCTGGCGGAG
Source organism: Arthrobacter sp. AL12 (assembly GCF_029960645.1). Lineage (GTDB taxonomy): Bacteria > Actinomycetota > Actinomycetes > Actinomycetales > Micrococcaceae > Arthrobacter. The sequence goes on along the minus strand of NZ_JASBQY010000001.1, from coordinate 63,908 downwards.
CCCGGGGATCCGGAGGAACCGGTCCCTTCCGTCTCGGTGCCGATGATGTAGACGCCGAAGAGCCCGCGGTCCGGGATGGTGCCGCCGGAGGTGACCGCCAGCCGCTGGGCGCCGGGGCGGCCCTCGATGGTGCCCGCGTTGCGGTCCCAGATGATGCGGGGCCGCAGTTCGGCGAATTCGTCGGACGGGTAGCGGCCGGCGAGCAGGTCCAGGGTGGCCTCGAAGGCGGAGCGGGGGAGGGAGGCGAACGGCGCGGACCGGCGCACCGTGGCGAACCATTCCTCCACGTCGATGGAGCCCAGCGCCGTGGCGGCCACGGTCTGCTGGGCCAGGATGTCCAGCGGGTTCGCGGGGACGAAGAGCCGCTCAATTTTGCCTGCAAGCATCCGTTCCACGGTGATGGTGGTGTGCACCAGGTCGGCGCGGTGTTTGGGGAACAGGACGCCCTGGGAGATCTCGCCGACCTGGTGACCGGCGCGGCCCACCCGCTGCAGCCCGCTGGCCACCGACGGCGGGGATTCCACCTGCACCACCAGGTCGACGGCGCCCATGTCGATGCCGAGTTCCAGCGAGGAGGTGGCCACGACGCAGCGCAGCCGGCCGGATTTCAGGTCGTCCTCGATCAGGGCCCGCTGGTCCTTGGAGACCGAGCCGTGGTGGGCCCGGGCCAGCACCGGATCGGCCCCGGCGGTGCTGCCGGCCTGCGCCATCATGTGCGCCGGTGTCGCGGTGGAGGAGGGTACCGCAGCGGAGGCTGGCGCGGCGGGAGTGCCGCCGGCCGGTGCTCCCGCGGGCTCGAAGTCGGGAGCCCCCGCACCGGACCCGTCCCAGCCGCCTGCGGTCATCATCTGCCGCTCGGCGTAGATCTCGTTGAGCCGGGCAGTCAGGCGTTCGGCGAGGCGGCGGGAATTGGCGAACACGATGGTGGACTGGTTCGCCAGCACCAGGTCCACGATCTTCTCCTCCACGTGCGGCCAGATCGACGCCTGCGGCTGCAGCCCGGAGGCCGGGCCGGAGTCGAACGCGCCGGCCGCGCCCTGCAGATCGGACATGTCCTCCACCGGGACCGAGACCGTCAGGTCCCAGGTCTTCTTCGAGGGCGGGGCCACGATTTCCACCGGCGCTGAGCCGGCGAGGAACTGCGCCACCAGCTCCTTGGGCTCCACGGTGGCCGAGAGCCCGATCCGCTGGGCGGGTTTCGGGAGCAGCGCGTCGAGCCGTTCCAGGGACACGGCCAGGTGGGCGCCGCGTTTGGTGCCCGCGACGGCGTGGACCTCGTCGATGATGATGGTGTCCACCTCGCTCAGCGTCTCCCGCGCCTTTGAGGTGAGCATCAGGAAGAGCGACTCGGGCGTGGTGATGAGGATGTCCGGCGGGTGGCTGAGCAGCGAGCGGCGGTCCGACGCCGGGGTGTCACCGGAACGGACGCCCACGGTGATCAGCGGGGCGGGCAGGTCCAGTCGTTTGGCGGTCTGGGTGATGCCGATCAGCGGGGCGCGCAGATTGCGTTCGACGTCGACGCCGAGCGCCTTGAGCGGCGAGATGTACAGCACCCGGGTGTTGCGTTTGGGGGCCTTCCGCCGGGTGCCCTTCGCGGTGTCCCGGACGGGGAGTTCCTCGGGTTCGGCGGGGGCTGAGACGAGCAGCCGGTCGAGCGCCCAGAGGAAGGCCGCGAGCGTTTTGCCGGAACCGGTGGGGGCGACCACGAGCGCGTGGGCGCCGGAGGAAATTGCGTTCCAGGCACCGTTCTGGGCGGGGGTGGGCGCAGCGAACGCGCCCAGGAACCAGTCCCGGGTCGGCCGGCTGAACCGGTCCATGGCCTCGGCCGCAAGTGTGCCGCCGGCGAGCTCCTGCCCCTTCATTCCTCCATCATGCCTTACCCCGCCGACAGGAAATGCCGGGCGGCAATCGGGGCGGAATCACCCCCGGGAGGTGAGACTTTGCGCCCATGATCCGGACGGACATCGGCGGGAAATCTCACCTCGGCGTCTGCGTGGCTACCGGGCCTGGAAAACGCCGATGGTGAGCAGCCGGGTTTCGGCGTCGCTGCAGGCATCCCGGGGCTGGGCGATGAATAGCGAGGCGGTGTCTTCGGGCGGGTAGATGCGGAACCCGGCGGCGGGGGCCATTTTGCAGTCGGGGTGGTTCGCCGCCTGGCTGTAGCGCAGTGTGGCGGCACCGGCCTGCCCCGGCGCGAGCAGGATGTCGGCGGCCGGTGTGGACTCGTCGCGGGCTGCGGGGGCGCCGATCGGGGCACCGTTGGCGTCGGCGGTGAGGGAGACGCCTGCGAAGCCCTTCAGCACACACGGCTCGGCGCCGGAATTCGTCAGGATCAGCGTCATGTAGACGCTGCCGGCTGCGCCGCCGCCGGTGGAATCGATGGTGCCCGTCAGGCCGGCGGCTTTGCACAGTCCGGGTCCGGCGGGCGTGGACGCCGCCGGCGCGGGGGCCGGCGAGCCGGGGCCTGAAGAAGCCAGGGCGGTGGCCGCGCCGGTGGCGGCGGGCTGGCTCGCGGAGCCGGCGGGGGACGACGCCGGGGCGCTCGACGTCTGGGCCTGCGGCGTGCCGGTGCCGCAGCCGGCAAGGAGGAGCGCCGCCGCGGCTGCCGCCGTCGTGAATACCAGTCGTGTGTTGGTTCGCTGAGCCGTCATGGCACAACCTTCACCTTCGTTGTGGCCTGAGTCAACGACGCCACGACGGCGGGGCCGGATTGATGCCCGGATTGTGATTTCCGGGCATCAATCGAGGTCAGCTACTCCTTGGGCCCGGAGTTGGGTCCAGCGTTGCGCCCGGAGGTGGGTGCAGGGACACGCACCGGCGCAGGCGTGTTGCCCCGGTTGCGGACCAGCGCGAGGCCGCCGAGGGCGAGACCGCCGACGCCGGCCACCAGCCCGGCCCAGCTGCGGGCCTGGGCTCCGCCGTCGTTCACCGCAGCGGCCTGGACCGTCTCCGGAGTGGTGTCCGGCGTGCTGGCGGCATGGGCGCCGTGTCCGTCAGCCGCAGCAGCGGCCGCCGTAACCGTCACGGAGGGCGCCGGCGCTTTGAGGGAGTGCGGGTCCTGACCTTCGGCAGGGAGTTCGGACCAGTCGGTCTGACCGGCTTCGCAGTTCTGCAGCGTCGGGAAGAACAGGGTCTTCCCTGCGGCGTCGGGCAGTTTCACCGAGAGCACCAGGGCATCGCGGAGCGCGGGTTCCAGCGGCGTCTTGGCGGTGTAGACGATCTGGCGGGTCCGCTTGGTGATGGAGGTCCCGTCCGGAAGTTTCTTTGGTTCGGCTAGCTGTTCCGTTACTTTCGCGGCGGTCCAGCTGGGGTTGACCGTGGGCTGCGCGTCGTTGAGTTCGGCGGGGAGGGTGATGGTCACCTTCGTCGTGGCGGACTCCCCGCAGCCGTGCGGGATCCCGAAGGTCAGCAGGGAGTAGGAGTTCGCCGTGGTTTTGTCCGGGGTGACACCGACGTGCGCCGAGGCGCCGGTCATTCCGGCGAGCATCAGGGCAGCGGTGCCGCCAGCCACGGCCGTGGCGGTGAGGGTGCGGCGCAGGACGGAGGGGGATGCAGTTTGCACAGGGGTTGCCTTTCAGGCGTGCGCTGCCCAGCGGCGGGCGCACAAAATGGGGAGGGTGGCGCGGCGGCGAGGCGGATGGTCCGGGCCCGAGCAGAAGGCACAGGACGGCAGGGCACAGGGGCGGCCGCGGCCGGGAAAGGAGTCAGGAACGGACGACGGCGGCGGGCGGCCCGCGGCGGCAGTCGCGCCGGAGGTTCCGCCACGGCAGCGGTACGGACCTCGTCGGCCAGCCGGTGGCTGCCGGCACCGCGACGGCGCCGGGCGTCACCGCAGCCGGGAGCCGGAGCAGCGGGCGGAGCCAGGCCGCCAGGGCCCACAGGGCCGACTCGCCCCGGGCGAGGAGGAAGGCGCAGAGGAGCGTTGCGAGGGCGTGGCCGGCCAGCATCATCACGGAAAGTCCGGAATCCAGTCCTGACGCCGCGAGCGGGCTGTCAAGGCCGGTCGGGAACGACAAGGGCCCGGCGTGGTGCGCGAGGTCGCCCGCCGGTCCGGCTGCGGCGCCGGAGCGTGCGGAGGAAAGTGCAGGGGCGCCGAAGGCGGTGAAGGCCTCGTGCAGCACGAGTTGTCCCGCGCCGAGCAGCCCTGCCACGGCCGGGAGGTTCAGCTTCAGCCGGGTGGCGGTGGTGGCAGCCAGCCCGGTCAGAGCCAGCAGGGCCAACAGGATGCCGGGTGACGGCAGCTGTCCGCCGGCGAGCGTGTGCGCGCCGGCCGCCAGGGACAGGACGGTCAGTGCGCCCATGGCCGAGCGCAGGGCGTGGAAAGGTGCTCTGGCGGCTGTGCGCACGGGACACTCCCTTCACCAGCGGCGGCCATGGTTGCTCCCGCGGACGCTACCGGCTGCGGGCTGTACCCTGATTCTACCGGCGAGTTCTACCGGGCTGCGAAAAGCATCCCGGAAGGGGTCAGTCGGTCTCGGGGCCCGAGCAGAAGTGGCAGTCGTCCGGGCACGGTGCGTCTGCCGGGAGGTCTTCAAGACGGTCGCCGGTCCGTACGTCGGGCCAAAGTCCGGGGGCGCCGATGGCCCGATCCTGCTGCAAAGTCATGTGGTGTCCTGAACGTCATTGGTGCGGAACGCTGATGGATCTTAGCTAACCGTGGGCGGGGGCCGTCGCTCAATGGACTAATTGACGGCGGCGCCGGGTCGGTCTTGTGCAGCAGTCCAGCAGCTGTTCCGGGATTCCGGCGGCCCGCCGCGCGGCGCCGTGGCGGCGGAGGGCGGCCGGGCACAAAGAGACACCCCGGTCCTATGACCGGGGTGTCTCTCTGCGCCGACAGCGTGTCAGTTGAGCGTGTCTCTCAACCGTGTCAGCCGGCGGTGCGTGGTGACAACGTCAGCTGGCTGCCGCGCCGGCGAGCCGGAGCCAGGTGTCCACCACGGTGTCGGGGTTCAGCGAGACGGAGTCGATGCCCTCCTCGACCAGCCATTCGGCGAAGTCCGCGTGGTCGCTGGGCCCCTGGCCGCAGATGCCCACGTACTTGCCGCGCGCCTTGCAGGCCTTGATGGCCATGCTCAGGAGCTTCTTGACGGCCGGGTTGCGCTCGTCGAAGCTGTTCGCGACGATGGCCGAATCCCGGTCCAGGCCCAGGGTCAGCTGGGTCATGTCATTGGAGCCGATGGAGAAGCCGTCGAAGTAGTCCAGGAACTCGTCGGCCAGCAGGGCGTTGGACGGCAGTTCGCACATCATGATGACCTCGAGGCCGTTTTCGCCGCGGCGAAGTCCGTTCTCGGCGAGCAGGTCGATCACGCCGCTGGCCTCGTCCAGGGTGCGCACGAACGGGATCATCAGCTTGACGTTGGTCAGGCCCATCTCGTTGCGGACGAAGGACAGGGCCTCGCACTCCAGGTCGAAGCAGTCCCGGAAGGACGGCTCCAGGTACCGGGAGGCGCCGCGGAAGCCGATCATCGGGTTCTCTTCGTGCGGCTCGTAGGCGGGCCCGCCGATGAGGTTGGCGTACTCGTTGGACTTGAAGTCAGACATCCGCACAATCACCGGCTCCGGCGCGAACGCCGCGGCGATGGTCGCCACGCCCTCTGCCAGGCGCTTGATGTAGTACTCGCGCGGGCTGGCGTAGGCCGCGATCCGCTCCCGGATTTCCACAATGACCTCGTCCGGCTGCTCGTCCAGGTTCAGCAGTGCCTTGGGGTGGATGCCGATCTGCCGGTTGATGATGAATTCCAGCCGGGCCAGGCCCACGCCGTGGTTGGGAAGCTGGGCGAACGTGAAGGCCTGCTCGGGGGTGCCGACGTTCATCATGACCTTCACCGGGGCCTCGGGCAGCTGGGTGATTTCGGTTTCCTCGACGCTGAAGTCCAGGAGGCCCTCGTAGATGACGCCGGTCTCGCCGTCGGCGCAGGAGACGGTCACCTCGAGCCCGTCGGAGAGCACATCGGTGGCGGCGCCGGTGCCGACGACGGCGGGAATCCCCAGTTCCCGGGCGATGATCGCCGCGTGGCAGGTGCGTCCGCCACGGTTGGTCACAATGGCGGAGGCGCGCTTCATGATCGGTTCCCAGTCGGGGTCGGTCATGTCCGCGACGAGGACGTCGCCGGTCTTGAACGCGGCCATCTGGTCAATGGAGGTGAGGATCCGGACCTTGCCGGCGCCGATGCGCTGGCCGATGGCGCGGCCTTCGACCAGGACTTTGCCGGTCCCGTTGAGGCGGAAGCGGCTCAGGCTGCCGGAGGTCCTGCGGGACTGCACGGTTTCCGGGCGTGCCTGCAGAATGTACAGGCCGCCGTCGATCCCGTCCTTGCCCCATTCGATGTCCATCGGGCGTCCGTAGTGGTTCTCGATGGCGACGGCGTGGCGGGCGAGCTGCTCGACGTCGTCATCCGTGAGGCTGAAGCGGTTCCGGAGGGACGCCTCCACAGGCACGAAGTCGATGGTGTGGCCGATTTCGCGGTTGCTCGTGTAAGTCATCTGGAGGGCTTTTTCGCCCAGTCCGCGCTTGAGGATGGCCGGGCGGCCGGCCTCCAGTGCGGGCTTATAGACGTAGAACTCGTCCGGGTTGACGGCGCCCTGGACGACGGCCTCGCCCAGTCCGTAGGAGGAGGTGACGAAGACGGCGTCCTGGAACCCGGATTCGGTGTCCATGGTGAACATGACGCCGGAGGCGCCGACGTCGGAACGTACCATACGCTGGACGCCCGCCGAGAGCGCCACCTCGGCGTGCTCGAACTTGTGGTGCACCCGGTAGGCGATGGCCCGGTCGTTGTAGAGGGACGCGAAGACGTCCTTGATGGCCACCAGGATATTCTCGATCCCGCGGACGTTCAGGAAGGTTTCCTGCTGCCCCGCGAAGGAGGCATCGGGGAGATCTTCCGCCGTCGCGCTGGAGCGCACGGCCCAGGAGAGATCTTCGGAGCCGCCGTGCTTGTCCACCAGCTTCTGGTAGGAGGCGCGGATCTGCGCTTCAAAGTCCGGCAGGAAGGGCGTCTCGCGCATCAGCGCGCGGATTTCCTTGCCCGCGGCCGCCAGGGCCGTGACGTCGTCGGTGTCCAGCCCGACCAGCCGGTCGGCGATCTTCTGGTCCAGGCCGGAATCGGCCAGGAAGACGCGGTAGGCGTCGGCTGTCGTAGCGAAGCCGTCAGGCACCTGGACGCCGGCAGAAGTCAGGTTCTGCACCATCTCGCCGAGGGAGGCGTTCTTGCCGCCCACCCGATCCAGGTCCTTGAGACCGAGTTCTGAGAACCACAGGATGTCTGTCGTCATGGTTGCTGCTCCTTTGCAGATGGTGGCATGGGGTATCGCTGCCCCGCGTGGGGCGATCGCCGTTTTGAAGGCGCAAGTCTTGTCCACAGTGACAGGTCTAGGCCGGTGTTTCCACATGATGTGGTCCACGCAACACTCGTGGACCTGTTGTCCTAGTGCTTGAGGTTCATTTTTTGGAGGATGGTGGCGGCCATTTCCTCCACCGAGACGCTGGCCGAATTGAGGTAAGGTATCCCGTGGGACACGTACAGCCGCTCGGCGCTGCGGAGCTCAAAACCGCACTGGCGCAGCGATGCGTAGGGCGAGCCTCGGCGGCGTTCGGTGCGGACCTGGCTCAGGCGCAGGGGATTGGTGGTGAGGCCGAAACACTTTGAAACAAACGGCCGCAGCGGCCGGGGGAGCCCTTCGCGCTCAAAGTCCTCGTCCACCAGCGGGAAGTTCGCGGCGAAGATGCCGTGCTGCAGCGCCAGGTACATGGTGGTGGGGGTCTTGCCGCAGCGGGACGGGGCCACCAGGATGACCTGGGCCTTTTCGAGCGCGCGCAGGCTCTGGCCGTCGTCGTGCTCCATGGCGTACTCGACGGCGGCCATCCGGGACTGGTAGCGGGCGGCGTTGCCCAACCCGTGGGCACGGCCCGGTTCCCCGCTGGCCTCCGTTCCCAGCGCCCGCTCCAACAGGCCGACGTGGGTCCCGATCAGGTCCACGATGATCCCGTCGCAGGTGCCCAGGGTCTGGCGGATGTCGCTGCCGACGGCGGTGGAGAAGACGATCGGCTGCAGGCCGGTGGCGGCGCGGTGGTCGATCACCTTGACCACCGCCCGGGCCTGGTCGGCGGTGGTGATGAAGGGGATGGTGATGCGGTCAAACTCGGTCGCGGGGAACTGCGTCAGCAGGGTGTTGCCGAGCGTTTCTGCGGTGATGCCCGTACTGTCCGAAAGGAAGTAGACCGGGCGGGGAGCGTCATTGGTCATGAACGCATTGTGCACCAGTGCGGGCTGCTCGGTCTTCCATGACGCACCGCCGGGCGCCCGGTGCGGGCTGGACTGCGGGGAGTAGGCTGTGTCCCACGTCACTAAAGGAGCCCAAATGAGCTACAAATACCGAACCGTCAGCGTCCGCGGCACGGACCTGATCGGCACCATTGCCCGCCGGCATGGCGGTGCGCCCGAAATTTACGAAACTTCGAAAGACCCGAGCACGTCTGTCGTTCCCGTGTTCTTTCCGGACACCGGGGAGATCCGCTTTTTCGACCGGACGGTGCTGGAGGACGTGGTGATCCCGGCGGGTTAAGTGCTGCCGCGAATTTCGCTGGCACGCGCACGTAATTCTAAAAGCGTGGTCGCATAAACCACAGTAGGACGGAATTTTCAAGTCAAATTGAACCCTATTGCCTGTCAAAGCCAAGCCGTTTAGCCTGACGTTGGGATCTGGCCCGGGCATCTTTCTGGGGAGAGACCACATCGGTGTTCCGATCGAGTCGGATTCCGCAAAGGCTGGCTCCATGGTCTCAAAACGATGGAGCCAGCTGCGGGAATTTTCGGACCCGGCGGGGCCTTCCACCGAACCCTCCGATGAGAAGCTGCGCACCGTTCCCGCCTCAGGCGGGACTGCACCACTCCAAACCGGGCTGCCGATGGTCACTGTTGGGACACTGTGGATCGCTGCACTTGAAGGGGACCGTGATGAATTGCTTCGCCCGATCACCCAGCGAGGTGGATTCCACTTTTCGGTTGGTTGTCCTGGCGCCGCAGTGGTCGCACGTCCATGCATCTGGCATTTTTCCCCCGGTTTTGATGAAAGGCAGCTGTCCCGGTTTGAAGCTTAGGGTCGCTACGCCTGCTAGGGAATGGCTGGCCACCGGTAATCCAAAACTGCCGGGATATCCGGTCGTGCGGACGGTGCCCTTCTCCTTAAGGCGTCGGTGTTCCTTGCGGTAGGGGTGGTCTACACATTTCTCGTGGTTCGCGTCGTCTCACAATCATTCCGGGGCGTTCACGGTGATGCTCTGAACGTTCCTACTGAACTACTGGACGTTGATCTCGCTCCACGTCGATGGTGCCCTGGTCAGCGCGCATGCAAAACCGCACCAGTCGGCCCGACGCCGACGCCAGGTTCACCGGTGGGCGGCGCCTCGCACTGATCAATGGAGCGTGCGCGCTCACAGACCCGTTGGCCCTTCCCCATGCGAGGGCGTACGGCGTCCTCGCCGGCATCTTGCTAGGCGGACGGTACTGGGCCGGTCCCCCGCTCGGCGAGCCGCGGCCGCCGATCATCGGTCCAAGCCGGCGCCGGGCAATCGTCGACCCAAGTCGAAGCAGTCGAAACAGAAGCAAACGCAGAAGCGCGTCATGGCCTCAGCCGATGACCACTAAGACCAGAGTGCTCCGCAACATGAGACGTTGGGAGATCTGGGGCTCAGCCCTGCTGCGGCGGCACGCGCGTTGCCCCGGCGAGGCTGAAGACGGAGCGCTGCGGGAAGTTTATTACTGCTGCGTTGCCGCTGTCTTCTCCCGGAAAAGCAAAAGGCCCTGCTTCCCTTTTTTACAAGGGGAGCAGGGCCTTTCTCATCCGCGGTGACGGTGGGATTTGAAACCTCTCCCGCGCCCTAGCTGGCACGGAAAACCGCTAGAATTCGGGGTTTTCCATCATCCCAAATCACCCGTTTTCAGGGATGATGTGCCCAAAATGTGCCCAAAGTGTGCCCACGGCGAGCGCCTAAGAGAGTATGAGCGAGGGGACCAGTTGAAACTCCTCCGCCCAATACTGATGCATGTGCTGGAAGTCTGACTTCCCGATGATCACCGGCGTCCGGGTATGCGCCAACCGGCGGACGACAGAGGCCCGGTCCTCTGCAGGGATCATGTGCAGGGTGTTGCGGCAGAAGATGAGTTCAACTTCCGGATAGAGGTCCCGTATGAGGTCCCCTCGTGCCCACGTAATGCGCTCCAGGATGGCCGGAGTCACCTGCAGCCACGCGTCGGATGCGCGGGACGGGAGAAAGGCCCTGCGGGCGTCCTCCTGGGTGAAGTCGCCGTCAGCGATAGCGGCGTCAACCATGGCTTTGGGGTACTTACCTGCCTCGCACGCCTCCAGGGCGTCGGGCCTGATGTCGGTGGCGATGATGGACACAGACTCAGGCGTCCTGGCTGCCAGTGTGATCACTTCCTCTCCGGTAGCGATACCTGCGCACCACACACGAGAGTTCGGTGGTACGAATTCAAGGAATCCGGGCCATAGCTCAGGGTCGCGGGCCCAATCGGTCATACCCGTGGACCAAACCCAGGGCCTGCCGGCCGCACGCGCTGCGCCAGTGTAATCTTCCAGAAAGCTCATCTAATCCTCACTGTCATTTGCGACAGCAGAGGCCCGGACTCTGGGAGTCCGGGCCTCTGCTGGCGGCGCTGGCAGGGGCAACGGGGGGTGAAAAGTCCCCCGCACCTGCCATCGTTCCCTTTGCTGGTAGGTGCTCGCAAAAGCGCTACCGGGTGACGTTGACGCCTGGTCTGTTAGGCCTTCTCCTTGGCCGGAGCTGGTGCCGGCTTGGTCGCCCTGAGGGGCTTGTGAGCCAGCGTCACCTCTCCCGGGCCCGTGGGGGCGTTCCGCTCATCCTGGACGGCGAGCGCCCAATCTGGCAGGGCCTCACCGGGCACGAAGACGACGGCGAGGCCGGTGTCCGGGTGCGTGGTGTTGAGGTAGCCCACACACACGCGGTTGGCGCTGGTGCGCCTGCTCGGCGCGGGGGCTTCCGATACGGCGACGCTGCGGGCCTCTTCGCGGTCGATGCCCAGCTCCTCGACGAGCTGCTCCACGGTCAGAGAGGTGCTCATACTGCGCCCTGGATGGACTTGAAGACGGAGAACGCTCCGAGTCGTGCCGGCTGAACGTCGCCGCGCCAGTGAGCAATGATGCTGATCTGGCCGGTTTCGGCGTAGCGCTCCGTGAGTACCTGGATGGTGACTCCAAGGCGCTGGCCGATCAGGAGCTGGGACCAATCGCCTACGAAGAGGTCCGTCGCGCGGCCGGCCATCGTGCCCTGGGTGTAGGAAGGGATCTGGTTGGAGCTGTACCGGGGGATATCCTCGACGGCGGCGGGGATCTGGAGCGGCTGTCCGGTGGTGTCGGTGGCCTTGGCGTACTGCCGGCCAATCTTCGTGTTCCAAATCAGGCCGGTGGGCTCTTCGTTCGAGTCGCGGACCGTGTAGATGGCGTCCAGAACTTCGCCCCAGTAGGTGGCCGCGGTCTGGGTCGTGCCGTTGGCGGCTGCTCCCAGCACGTTGGCCGGACGGCCGGCGTTCAGTGCAGCCAGCACGCCGCGGGGGTTCGGCGGGGTGGGCAGGTTGATCGCGCCGGCACCGGCCACGATGCCGCCGTAGAGGGCAACGAGGTCGATGCGCTGCGCCAGGGCGCTGGCCAGGGCGTTGACAACGAGGCTTTGGCCGTTGTCGGTGTCCTGGAACCACTCCATGGAGGCGATGACCTGCGAAGACATGGTCTTGGCGTCCAGCGTCACATTGTCGAACGTGGGGTCTGACGCTGTGATCAGGCTGCCCTCAGCGCGGAAGGTGGCCGTGGGGTCGCCGGTAATGCGGCCAATGTTGACGGTCTTGGCATCCATGGGAACGATCGACGCGCCGGCCTTCAGCACAGCGGAGGTGTTCCGGGCCAGGTCGATGAGCTGGCTGCTCCATGCGGTGGGAATGGTGGCTGAGCCGCCGCCAGTGGTGGCCAGGGCGCGGATCATGTCCCCAAGTCCCTCGAACTGGGACAGCGCGGCCGCCTCAGAGCCTGCGGAGCGCTGCGAGTAGGTCTGTGCCACATCATGCTCAGCGAACCGCTGGCCGGAGCGCAGCGCCGCGGGGGCCATGGTCTCAGTCCGGACCCACTGGGCGGACTGGTCGACGCCGCGGGCCTCAGAGCTGCCGGGAGCGCCGGGGATGCGAGAGAGCGACTGCTCAGCGCTGCGTACGTCGTCCTCGAAGGATTTCAGCCGGCCTTCCTGGCTGCGGTAGCTGTCGAGCTCGGCCGTGAGGCCATCGAAAGTCTGGACCTCTTCCGGCGTGAGGCTCCGAGTCTCGGACTCGGCTACGTTCAGCAGGGCGGTTGCCTTGGCGTGAGCGGTTTTTCGCTTCTCGGCCAGCAGTGCAATGAGGTGCTTGGACAAAGGAATCAACTCCTGAAGTTAGCGCGGGATGCGCTGAGAGGGGGCTACAAAGGGGAATTTGATGCTGCTACGTCGCCGCGCCTGGGGAAATGGCGCTTCAGCTGGTGCGGTTAGCGCTGCCAGCGGCGGTATGCGGTTATCAGTTCCTGCTCTGCGGTGCGTTTCGCGCTGCCGCCTCTGCCGGGAGAGTTTCAGTCAGCCGTTCCGGGTCCGGTGCGTTTCGCGCTGCCGGCTTGTCCTGGCCTTCTGAAATTAGCGTAACAGGATCGGCGGACAATTCGTCAAGGGAACCGGCTGTGTTCGATTCTGCGGCCCTCTCGGGCTTCCGGCGGGCATCCGTCGTCCAGTGCTTCCGAACCAGCTCCAGCGACTCTGCGGCGGCTCCGAGAGATGCCGCCTTACTGCCCTCGGGATCGAGTCCGCCGTCAGTGAGAAATCCGGAGACCTGGCGAATAGCGGCGAGCGCCTGGTCAAGCTGGTAACGGGTTGGTGGTTTTGCCATGGTGGTGGGTCCTTCCGGTGGGTCTTTATGGTCTGTAGGGTCGCTACCCGGGGTTTCGTGTAGGCCCAACTTCCCCTAGATCTAGAGGGTTTCCCTACTAAAAAGGGCGCTACCCGGGGTTCTGCGAGGGGAAATAAAATGGAACATGCGCGGGTCGCCCGCATGCCCGATTCCTAAAAAATCGGGCTCTAATTCTCGGCGGCGATCGCTTGCTGTCTCTCCGCGAGCCAGCGGGCCCCGTCGATGCCGCCATGGGTCAGGGCTGCAGCTGCGAGGCCACAGGCCACGAGGGCCAGCGCCCGGGGGTTGGTGCTGCCAGTGATCATCAGGAAAGCGTCAGAGTCCCTGTCTTCCATCAATGCCTTGGTAACTGCGAGCGCTTCCTGTTCGGATAGCCGGCTGTCTGCTGTGGTGCTCATGCTCTCTCCCTGGTGTGTGTGGTGGGCTCACTGCCCAGTGCTTCCCGACCCGTCCCGACCCAAGACCCGACCCGACAAATCTAGATCCGGTGGGAAGGTGATCTGCCGGGATCTACTGGAATCAGGCGGATACCCTTACCGACTACCGACCCGACCCGTCCCTACCCGTCCCGACGAATCTGGATCCGGGATACCTCTGACCTGGATCCGGATTGGATTCGGTGGTTGATCGGTGGCTGGTCTTGTATCTACAAGCGTTACCCTGCCCTGCCCTGCCCTGCCTGGGCGCGTGCCCGTACGCGCGCCCGCGGGGATACCTTTTTGCTCTGATATCAGGGCTGATTCTGTTCTGATATCAGGCTGATCCCTGGGCCTGATTAGCGGCGGGCTTGCTGCGTCCCTGCGTCAGCTGTGCTGGCGAGACTGGCAGCCGCCCTGCGGCGCTGCTGGTGGGGCTGTTGCCCTGGCGGCGCCCGGGCGAGTCCTAGGCCGTGTGGTTGGCTGCTGTGGTCCGGGGTGCTGGCTCTGCGGATCTGGCCGGATGGTGCTTCCGTTGCGCGTGATGTGGCTGGAGCTGTCTGGCGGGGCAGCTCAACAGCGGGGAGAGCCTGCGGGCCGTTGGCCTTGGCAGTGTCTGGGGAGTCCTGGCGTCGGTTCGCCGGCCATATGGCCGCGATCAACGTCGCTAGGACTGCTATGAGTCTGATCATCGTGTTTCCTCCTTCCTTGGCTGGTGGGGTGGGTGTGTTCCTGGCGGACGTTACGGGACAGCTCCGACGCTGTGGGCCAGTCGTCTCAGCCGGATCTGTTCCCGGTAGGACGCTCCCTCAGCTGCTGCATGCTGGCCGATGCCCAAGCAGTCAGCGCAGATGCCCGACGCGCTCAGCTCGGACTCCGGCCGTGCCCGTTCGCACTGCCTGCACTCGGCGTCCGGCGGGGCGCTGGGTTTTTCTTTTGGGTTAAAAGGATTGGGTGCCACGGTGGCACCCCTCTTGGGACCCCCCAAAGGCAACATTTGGGACCCCTCAGCATGGGACCCCCCAGCATGGCGGGGGTCAATTGGCGGAGCCATCAGGAGTTTGTAGACCTTGGGGCGGTTGCCGGCGCGGTACTTGAGCGCCGCGGCCTGGTTGCCGTAGTCCATCAGTCCACAGGCGATCAGGTGCTTGATGTGGCGGCGGATGGTGTTCTCCCCAAAGCCGGTGTCAGCCATCAGCGTGGCGATGCTCGGAAAGATGTCATTGCCTTCCGGGTCGGCGTAGTTCGCCAGGATGGTCAGCATCCACCGATGGCTGGGCTCCAGCTCGTAAGCCTTGCCCTTCTCGATTGCCCACGTCTGGGCCTGCCAGCTCACCGGGGCCCATGCCCACGCGAGGACCTGGACGGGATAGCGACGGCGGGCAGCAGGTCGAGGCCGGCGCGGATCTGCTCCGGCTCAACCAACAGATACTTGGTCGTCGTCTGCATCATGGAGTGCCTCATTCCGTTCTGGATCGTGAAAGCGCTCACGCCGGCACGGTGCATTTCCGTGGCCGTGGCCGCCCTCAGCTGGTGGGGCCGGTGGTCGAGGCCGGCGCGCTTGATTGCGTCGCTGAGAACACCGGAGATTGAGTTGCCCATGACGTGCCCTTCGCCTGCGGCAAAGAGCTTGTTGGCAACGTAGTTCGGGAACCAATAGCCGTCCTCAGGCATGGACTGGGCAAGCTCCCACAGCGGATCAGGGATAGGCAGCGTTACTTCCTTCCGTCCCTTGCCGATGGTCTTCAGGGTGCGGGTAGCGCGGTTGATATCGCGGCCGTGGACTCGAGCTATTTCCGAGACCCTCAGGCCTAGGTAGTAGTGCAGCGCAACCATGGCGCGAGTCCGGCGGTAGATGCCGCCATTCAGCAGGGTGTTGATTTCGTCCACCGTGAACGGGTTCGGGGCGACAGAGCGCGTCGCTACCCTGGGGAGCTTGGCCGCCGGGTTATCCACGCGGTGGTCCTCATCCTGCAGCCAGGTAAAGAACGTGTGGAAGTCTGCGCGACGCTGGGCCCGCGTCGAGCTGGCCCACGTCTTGCCGGCCATCCACCGGACAAGCTCCCTTTTCGTCAGCGTCAGCAGAGGCCCAACCTCCCGCCCTACCGTCCGCATGAGGATCAGACGCTCTCGTATGGTCTTGGGGCTCAGGTCCTGGGCCTGCATGCTGTAGGTCCATTCCTCCAGTACCTCGGCGCTGGCTGGATCGAGACCGGCGAGCGCCGGGGCGGTGGTCAGTGTCTCGCTCATGCGGTCACGTCCTCAACTTCGAGGATGGTTGCGCCTAGCAGCTGGTGGAGGGCTTTGGCGGCGGCGAGGTCGAGGCGCGCGCCCGGGCGCTGGTCGATGTAGAACTCCACGCCGTCAGCGGCGCTCCACGCCGTGGTGATGCCCATGGAGCCATCCTGGGCGTACAGGTGCGGGCCGGAAAACGTCTGGGGGCAGTCGCAAGGGCTACAGATCCCGCATCCGGAGTCAGGGACAAAGCCTGCCGGCGGTTCCTGCCTGGCGGCGAGCGCGAGGCGGAAGCCCTCCTGCTCGGCTGCGTATTCGTCGGCTGCCTGCGGGGTGGTGAACCAGCGGTCAGCGTGGGAGTAGGCCTGGGAGTACTCCATTTTCCAGACGTGGCCGCCGTAGAAGTTGGCGTCGCGGGTGGTGTCGAGGTACACGCGCTGGATGCGGTCCTCGTGGGCCTCTGTGGTTCCCTGGGCGGTGGTGCTAGAGTCCTTCATAGCGATTCCTTGCTCTTGGTGGGTAGTGGATCTGCGAGCGCTTCCGGTGGGTTGTTTGGCGACAACACCGGGGGCGCTCTTTCTTTGTCTGCGGGCAGCTGCCGGCGGTCTGCGTCTAGGCACTGGCGAGTGCCTGGCCGGTCTGGGTCTGCGTCTGCGCGTCCAGCCATGCCTCTACGTCGCTGGCACGGTAGCGGACCGCGCTGCCAATCTTGACGAACTTGGGGCCAATGCCCTTGTAGCGCCACTGCGCCAGTGAAGCGGCCGGCTTGTGCAGCTTCAGGGCCAGCTGGGACGGGGTCAACAGTTCATCCATGGCGATCTCCTTGATATCTCAGCGATCGTTTTGATCGCCTGAGAATCAAGATACACGGCCGGAGTGTTTGAAACAAGTAGATCTTTGATAGATCATTTTGATCTGTCAGAATGTGGGCATGGCAGAGAAGAAGAATCCCCTGGGGCCCACGGGAGAATACGTGCGTGAAAACGTCGCGCGGTTGCGTGGCCGCATGCAGTACAAAGAGCTATCGGAACAGCTGGGGGAGCTTGGCCGGCCGATACCCCCTCTTGGGTTGCGCCGGATCGAGGCGGGCGAGCGGAGGGTTGACGCCGATGACCTTATGGCGCTGGCCGTAGCGCTAGGAGTACCGCCGAATAGCCTCCTGCTCCCGCATGTTGATCCTGGGGAAGCGCCGCCGGCCACCGCCGTGGGGGAAGTCGATTTTCAGGAGCTCTGGCATTGGGCAGACGGCATCATGCCCCTTCATGGCGCTGATACGGAGACGGCCGGGCAGCGAGCGGAACGGCGAGCACGGTCGCGGCCTGCTTTCCCTGGAGCTGGCAGCCCGGAACTGAGGGAGCTGCTGGACCGGATGGAGACCCTTTCTCACGAGGTCCAGTCCGTGGCCGAAAGGGTGCGCGACGTTGGCGACGATTGAGCCCTACGACACTACGGCGGGCAAGCGGTATCAGGTCCGCTACCGGAAGCCGGATCGGACCCAAACCAAGAAGCGGGGTTTCCGGACCAAGCGCGACGCTGAGTTGTTCCTGGCGTCGGTGGAGGTCTCTAAGGCCCGCGGGGAGTTCATCGACGCTACCGCTGCCAAGGCGCTGATAGGGCCGCTGGGGGCCGCGTGGCTGGCTCGGCAGACCCATTTGAAGCCGTCCGCGTACAGGCCGATTGAATCTGCCTGGAGAGTCCATGTGCTGCCAGCGTGGGGGAGTGTGGCCGTGGCCGATGTGCGGAGAACCGCTGTGCAGCAGTGGGTGTCCGAATTGACGGTTGGAGATCCGGACGCGACGCCGCCGAGGAAGCCCAAAGGGGCGACGCTGGTTATCCGGGCCTACGGAGTGCTTGCCGCCGTCCTGGACGACGCCGTGAGCGATCGGCGTACCCTCAGCAATCCGGCGCGTGGCGTCTCGCTGCCTCGGAAGGTGAAGAAGCCCCACGTCTACCTGAGCCATGAGCAGGTGCACGCACTGGCGGCCGCGAGCAAGTATCCGGGCTTGGTGCTGGTGCTGGCCTACTGCGGTATCCGGTGGGGTGAGGCGACGGCGCTGCGGGTCAAGCATCTGGACATGCTGCGGCGCCGGCTGATGATCGAGGAAAACGCGGTGCAGGTCGGATCTGTGATCGAGGTTGGCACTCCGAAGAACCATAAGAAGCGGACAGTGCCCTTCCCGCGGTTCCTGGTGGAGCAGCTGGCGCACCAATGCGAGGGCAAGGGCCGGGATGATCTGGTGTTCCCTGGGGAAAACGGGCACCACTTACGGCTGGCGCGGGTGCATGCGGACAATATGAGCTGGTTTGCCGGAGCGGTGAAGCGGGCCGGCGTCCCGCGGATCACTCCCCACGACTTGAGGCACTCGGCCGCGAGCTTCGCCGTGTCGGCCGGCGCTAACGTCAAGGTGGTCCAAAAGATGCTGGGGCACAGCTCGGCGGCCATGACGTTGGATATTTACGCGGACCTGTTTGACTCGGACCTGGACGCCGTTTCAGACGCTCTGGATCATGCCGTCTCTCTGGCGAATGTGCCCAAAATGTGCCCACGGGGCTGATTTCGGACAAGAGAAAGGCCCCGCATCCCTTGCAAATAAAGGGATGCGGGGCCGTTCTGTTTCGCGGTGACGGTGGGATTTGAACCCACGTTGGCTTTCACCAAACAACATTTCGAGTGTTGCACCTTCGGCCGCTCGGACACGTCACCAACCTGACTAGGGTACCGGAGCAAAGCACTCATCCACAAAACGGCGGGTCCGGGGCACCGAACGCAGCGAAGGGCAGACCGCCCACCGCGGCGCGCCCGGACCTCCGGGACTTCCCCGCGCATGGGCAGGGGACTAGATTCGTCAGCAAGATGACTCACTCAGACCAACAGCCCGCTACCGCCACCGCCTACTGGACCGTCGGCCCCGGGAAGGGGGAGCTCCGGCGCGAGGACCTGCCCGCCCCCGGCCCCGGCGAGGCGCTCGTCCGCACCCTGTTCACGGGCATCAGCAAGGGCACCGAACTTGTCGTGCACAACGCCCGCGTCCCGGAATGCGTGGCTCAGGAGATGGCCGCCCCGAACCAGGAGGGCTCCTTCCCGTCCCCGGTGAAGTTCGGCTACCTCTCCGTCGGCATCGTCGAGGACGGACCGGCGGAGTGGCTGGGCACAACCGTCTTCTGCCTCTACCCGCACCAGGACCGCTACGTCGTGCCGGTGGGTAAGCTCACCGTGGTCCCGGACGATGTCCCCGCCCGCCGCGCCGTCCTGACCGGCACCGTCGAGACCGCGATCAACGGAATTTGGGAGGCCGGGCCCCGGCTCGGGGACCGCGTCGCCGTGATCGGCGCCGGACTCGTCGGCGGCATGGTCGCCAAGCTCCTGGCCTCGTTCCCGCTGGCACGGCTGCAGCTGGTCGACGTCGACCCCGCCAAACGGGCGTTCGCCGATACCCTCGGCGTCGAGTTCAGCCACCCCGACGACGCCCTGCCGGACTGCGACATCGTGATCCACTGCTCCGCGTCGGAGGCAGGCCTGGAGCGGGCCCTGCAGCTCGCGGGCGACGACGGTGACGTCATCGAAATGTCCTGGTACGCCGACCGCAAAGTCACGGTGCCGCTCGGCGAAGACTTCCACGCCCGCCGGCTGTCCATCCGCGCCAGCCAGGTCGGCGTCGTGGCCCGCGCACGCCGCCACCGGCGCACCAACGCCGACCGGCTCCGGCTCGCCGTCTCGCTGCTGAGGGATCCCGGGTTCGACGTGTTCCTCACCGGTTCGTCCCCCCTCACCGGACTGCCCGACGTCGTCCAGCGGCTTTCCGACGGCGCGCTGGACGCCCTCTGCCACGTCATCGAGTACCCGGCCGGCGCTGACGCTGTCCCCACACACCCGGTCCGCGCAAACCATGCCACCGAATCCGCCCCCACAGAAGCCACGAGGTAATTTGTGTTCAACCTGACCGTCCGCCGCAACTTCATGATCGCCCACAGCCTCCCGCGCCCGGTCTTCGGCCCGGCCCAGGGCATGCACGGCGCCACCTTCGTCACGGAAGTGACCTTCCGCCGCCGGACTCTGAACGCCGACTCGATCGTCCTGGACATCGGCGAGGCCGGCGAGGTGCTGGATGCCATCCTCGAAGGCCTGAACTTCAAAAACCTGGACGAGCACCCGGACTTCGCCGGCAAACTCAGCACCACCGAGGCCCTGGCCCAGTACGTCGCCGACGCCGTTGCGGCGAAGATCCGCACCGGCGCGGACGGCCGGACGCTGGCCGGACTGGACGTCACGCTGCGCGAAACGCCCGACGCGTGGGCCAGCTACTCGCTCGACTTCGAGGCCAGCTAGGACTCCGGTGCCAGCCGGGAAGACCTCGCCGGCGGGGAACACCGCGCCGGCGGGGAACACGGTGCAGCCGGCCGGGCTCCGCATCCGCCTCGTGGTGCCCGGCAACGTGCGCCACAACTCGGGCGGCAACGTCTACAACACCGCCCTCGCCCGGGAGCTTGCCGCGCTGGGGGCGGACGTGGACATCCGCCCGCTCGACGGCGGTTGGCCGGTGGGCAGCCCGGAGGACCGGCGGCGCTTGGCTGCCCTCCTGCGCGGCGGCGACAGCGGTGCCGCCAACGACCATGACGCCGCCCACCATGTCGATGGCGGGGTCGACGACGCCGGCGGCACCAACGACCATTCCGCCGCCGATCGCCGGGTCACGCTCGTCGACGGGCTCCTCGCCTGCGGGGCGCCGGAGGAACTGGCGGCGGCCACGGCCGCCGGCCAGCCCGCCTGGATCCTGCTGCACATGCCGCTCGACGACACCGGGCACGGCGAAGCCGGGCTGGAACGCAGGGCGCTGCGGGCCGCGGCCGGGGTGATCTGCACCAGCACTTCGGCGGCGGCCGGGGTCCGGGCCAGGCACGGGCCGGACGGTGTCCGGACCGCCCTGCCCGGCAGTGACCCTGCCGCACTGGCCGCCGGATCGGAGCCGCCGCACCTCCTGGCCCTGGCCGCCCTGCTGCCGAACAAGGATCAGTCGCTGCTCCTCGCCGCACTGTCGGACCTGACAGACCTGCCGTGGACCGCTTCCCTGGTCGGATCCGACACCGCGGATCCGGCCTACGCCGCGCGCATCCGGGACACGGTGAACCGGCTGGGGCTGCAGGATCGCGTCAGGATCCCGGGGGAGCTGCGGGGCGGGGCGCTGGAGGCGGAATGGGCCACGGCCGACCTCAGCCTGCTCATCTCGCGGGCCGAAACCTTTGGGCTGGTGGTGACGGAGTCGATTGCACGGGGGGTGCCGGTGGTGGTCCGGGCCTGCACCGGCGCCGTCGAGGCACTCGCTGCCGGCACTCCGGAAGCGGCCGTGCCGGGAACCGCCGTCGCCCTCGGCGCAGATCCGGCGCCCCTCACGCGCGCGCTGCGGCGCTGGCTGTCCGAACCCGGCCTCCGCACCCGCTGGCGGGCCGCGGCGGTTGACGCCCGGGACCGTCTGCCCGGCTGGGACGCCACGGCACGGGCCGTGCTGGCAGCCCTGGACCCGCAGCATTCCGTTCAGGATCACCTGGACCCGCAGCATTCCGTTCCGGATCACCCGGACCCGGAGCGCCCCGCCGTGCAGCCCCGGGCTGCTCCGTGGGCTGCCCCGTGGGATGCGCCGCCGGAAAAGCCGCCCGCGGAAGATTCCCCTGCCGCGCCAGCGGGTGGACAATGACCCCATGACGCCGCAGCCCCTGACCACGCAGCCCCTGATGGCGAACGCGCCGCCGGCCCGGACCCTCACCCCGGAGCGGCTCCGCGCCTGGGCCTGGCACAAACAGGGCCTGGACGGTTCGCTGGCCGGCTGCACCGCCGAGCAGGTGTTCGCCCGCGCCGGCTGGGCCCGTTCCGTGGGCGGCGCCAACCCCTACCTGACGCTTTTCGCCCGCGCCGGGATCCGCCGTGAACAGGTGGACGCCGACGTCCTGGCACGCCGGATCCTCGAACTCCCGACGGCGCGCGGCTGCACCTACGTTCTGGGCCGGGACGACTTCGCCTGGGCGCTGCGGCTCGGGCTTGACGCCGCGGAGGCGACCGTCAAAGTGGTGGGCAGGCTCGGCGTGGACCGCGGCGAAATCACCCTCCTGGAGGAGCAGGTGCTGCACACGCTCGCCGAGGCCGCCGTCCCGATGGATCCGCGGCAGCTCAAGGAGGAACTCGGCGAATCCGTGCGGAACCTCGGCGAGGAAGGCAAGAAGAAGGGCGCCACCACCACGCTGCCCACGGCCCTGGGCATCCTGCAGTCCCAGGGGCGGATCCGCCGGGTCCCCGCCAACGGCGGCCTGGACCAGCAGCGCTACGCCTACGAACTGTGGAACCTGCCGTCCAGCCCGCTCGATGACGACCAGGCCCGCACCGAACTCGTCCGCCGCTACCTGGGCTGGACCGGAGGTGCCACCTTCAAACAGTCGCAGTGGTTCACCGCTTTCACGGTGGCCCAGAGCAAGGCGGCGCTGGCCGCCGTCACCGCGGTGGAGGTTCCCACCGCCGCCGGGGAGACGCTGTGGATGCTGCCCGACGACGTCGAACAACTCGCCGCGTTCCAGGAGCCGGCCGAAGAGCAGATCCAGCTCCTCGCCGGAACGGACTCCCTCGCGCTGCTGCGGCGCAATGCCGCGGAACTGCTGGCCGAGGAGGACCGGCACACGAATACGCTGGGTTCGCTGGCGTTGCAGGCGGACCTCCCGGACCATCCCATCTTCGACCGGGGCCAGATCATCGGGCTGTGGCAGTACGATCCGGGCACGGAGCGGATCGTGCCCTGGGTGTTCCATGGCCCCACGCCGGCGGTGACCCGGCGGATCTCCGAAGTCGAGGACTGGATCCGCGAGGACCTGGGTGACTTCCGGGCCTTCAGCCTCGACTCACCGGCCACCCGGCAAAAACGGATCAACAACCTGGCGGCCGCAGCGACAGGCTCCGCCGCGGCCAGTTAGCGCCGGAAGCCACGGGCACGGGCGAGCGGCGGTGGCCAGGGCTCAGGCGCCGCGGTGACCGGCGAAGAAGTCCTGCAGCAGCGCCGCGCATTCCTGCTCCCTGATGCCGCCGTACACTTCCACCCAGTGGTTGAGCCGGCGCTCGCGGAGGATGTCGAACACGGAGCCGGCGGCCCCGGCCTTCTCGTCCCAGGCGCCGAACACCACCCGTGGGATCCTGGCCAGTACCACCGCCCCGGCGCACATGGCGCAGGGCTCCAGGGTCACCACCAGCGTGCAGTCCGCCAGCCGCCAGCCGTCGCCGGCGCTCCCGTCGCGGGCGCTGAATTCCTGCAGACGTGCAGCCGCCGCGCGGATGGCCACCATCTCAGCGTGCGCCGTCGGGTCCCCGAGGGCCTCCCGTTCGTTGCTCCCGCTCCCGAGCACCGTGCCGTCGGGTCCGATGACGACGGCGCCGATCGGCACGTCCGCCGTGGCCAGCGCGGCACGCGCCTCGGTCAGGGCAAGACCCATCCATTCGGCATGGCGGGGCTGGGGGGAAGTCATTGCTCAATGATAGTTTCGATGGTGAGCAAGCTGTGCAGGCAGGCTGCCCGGCAACAACATTCGGGAGAAACCGTGAACACCGGAACACTGAGCTGGTGGGCGCGCCGGTGGGGCAAATGGGTGGTGCCCTACGCAGCGCTGTGGGTCACCATGCTGATCGGCGGCGTCGTCGTAGTGGTCCTGGCGCTGCTGAGTGCCGAGGTCTATGACGACGTGGTGGACGACGCAGGCCTGGCGAACCTGGACAAGCCCACACTGGGAATGATGGAACAGCTCCGCAGTCCCGGACTCGATGCCTTCGTCACGGGATTCACCAACATCGGGGGCGGGATCGGGATGCCCATCCTTGCCAGTATCCTCACCGCCTGGCTCATCTGGACCAGCCGGACCTGGCGGCCGCTGATCCTGATCGGAGGCGCCGCAGCGGTCTCCGTGACCGCCACCTCGCTGGGCAAGACACTGATCGGCAGGGCCCGCCCGGACCACTCCGACGCCGTCCCGCCCTACGAAAATTCCCCGTCGTTTCCGAGCGGCCACACGCTCAACACCACGGTGGTGATCGGGCTCGTGGTCTACCTCGCCTGTCTGCAGATCCAGAGCACCGCCGCCCGGGCCGGCCTGATAGTGGCCGGCGGGTCCTTCATCTTCGCGATGGGCATGAGCAGGGTCTATCTGGGCCACCACTGGATGACCGATGTGATCATCGGGTGGGTGCTGGGCCTGGCCTGGGTGGGCATCGTGATCCTGGCGCACCGGCTCTTCCACGCGATCCGGCACCGCGAGCACGCCGGTCCCGCGCCCACGTTCGACCACCCTGCGCACCTGCGCGACGGTGCCGCGGGCGGGGGTGCGGGCGGGGGTGCCCCGGAGGACGGGGACGACGTCGGCGCCCCCGGTCCCGCGGGAAGGCCCCCGGCCGCCGGGTGATAGTTTTGACCCATGCGCACTCTCGTTGTGGACCACCCGCTGGTCGCCCATAAGCTCACTGTTCTGCGGGACAAGAACACGCCGTCCCCGGTCTTCCGCCAGCTCACCGAGGAACTCGTCACGCTCCTGGCGTACGAGGCCACCCGTGAAGTGCGCACCGAGCCGGTGACCATTGAGACGCCAGTCAGCACCACCATCGGCACGGCTTTCACCAAGCCCACGCCGCTGGTGGTCCCCATCCTCCGTGCCGGGCTCGGCATGCTTGAGGGCATGACCAAGCTGGTCCCCACGGCCGAGGTCGGATTCCTGGGCATGGCCCGCGATGAAGAGACGCTGGACATCATCACGTACGCGGAGCGTCTGCCCGAGGACCTCACCGACCGCCAGATCTTCGTCCTGGACCCCATGCTCGCCACCGGCGGCACGCTGCGCGAGGCCATCAAGTTCCTGTTCAAGCGCGGCGCTTCCGACGTCACCTGCATCTGCCTGCTCGCCGCCCCGGAAGGCCTCGCGAAGCTGGAAGAAGAGCTCGCGGACGCCAACGTGACGATTGTGCTCGCCTCGATCGATGAGAAGCTCAACGAGAAGTCCTACATCGTGCCGGGCCTGGGCGACGCGGGCGACCGCCTCTACGGCGTGGCCGGCTGACCCAGCCGGCCGGCGTTGGACCCGCCCTCGCGGGCGGGTCCAGAGGCAGGCTCCGCGTAAGCGGGCCGGCCTACCCGATTGCACCGCCCGGTACTACCCTGAGCCCATGGACTGGAAACTAGAACTTGTTTATGTTCCCGTGTCCGACGTGGACCGCGCTAAGGATTTCTACGTCAACAAGGTGGGCTTCCATGCCGACTTCGACGAGCGGCCCATGGACGGCATCCGATTCGTCCAGCTGACCCCGCCGGGCTCCGGCTGCTCGATCGCCATTGGCGAAGGCCTCACGGACGCCCCGCCGGGCACCGCCCCCAGCCTCCAGCTCGTGGTCAGCGACATCCAGTCCGCCCACCGGCAGCTCAAGGACCACGGCGTGGACGTCAGTGACGTCGACGCGCAGGACTGGGGGCATTTTGTCTACTTCGCCGACCCAGACGGCAACAAATGGGCGGTGCAGTACATCCCCAACCGTCCCACCGGCTAGGCAGGCTGGTCTGGCCGGGCCGGGTGTTTAGTACCAGTTGTTGGCGTGGTGGAAGTTCAGGGCACCACACGGTGAGCCGTAGCGATCCTTGACGTACTCCAGGCCCCAGTTGATCTGGGTCCGGTAGTTGGTCCGGTAGTCGGCGCCCGCGCTGGCCATCTTCTCGGCCGGCAGCGACTGGACCACGCCGTAGGCACCGCTGCTCGGGTTCGTGGCGGTCGTTTTCCAGTCCGATTCCTTGGTCCAGAGCTTCATCAGGCAGGGCATCTGGCTCGGGGCCCAGCCATAGGATCCCAGCTGGCCAGCCGCGAACGCCTGGGCGCCGGCAGGATCATTGACGGCAACGGGGGCCGGTGCAGGCGCGGGTGCCGGGGCAGGCGCCGGTGCGGGGGCCGGGGCAGCCGGCGGTGCAGCGGGCGGTGCAGGCGCGGGTGCTTCGGCAGGAGCCACCGCGGCCGGCGGGGCCGGAGCTTCCGTGCGGGTGGCGGCCTGGTTCTCGACCCGGACGCGTTCAAAATCAAGGTGCGTCAGCGGATCCGCCGTGGCGGCTGCCTGCGTGGCACTGACCGCGTCGGCATGGCGGGCGGCCGTCTCGGACGCCTGGCCGGCCGCGCCGGCCCCCACGAGCACCGCGCAGGCGGCAACAACAACGGCT
Source organism: Arthrobacter sp. AL12 (assembly GCF_029960645.1). Lineage (GTDB taxonomy): Bacteria > Actinomycetota > Actinomycetes > Actinomycetales > Micrococcaceae > Arthrobacter. The sequence goes on along the minus strand of NZ_JASBQY010000001.1, from coordinate 38,087 downwards.
GCCCGGCGTCCGGTCGAGCCGGCGTGGCGGGCCAGCCGTGCCAGCGCTGATGCCGGCTTCGCCGGTCCGGCGGCGCGGTGGCGCGACAGCTTGGAGCTGGTGGAGTTTGCGGTGCCGTCAGGGCGCGGTTGGGCCTTGGATTCAGTCATGAATGCCTCTCAACGCCTGCGGAGTTAGCTGTCGGGTTCGGGTGAGGTCACCCGGCCGCACGGAAACTCACGTGTCGGCTTCACCCCAAGGGCGCAATGCGCAAAAATGCCCGGGAACTCTGGGTCCCCCGCCTCTGCCTGTCCAGCGGAATCCGGGAGGCGGCAGAGCTTGGCGTACATCCGGATATGCGGCCCTAGAGATGGCCGCACCCTAGAAACCGTACAGGAGTTGGAAGGCGAAGTCACATTTCGGTAACAGGAGTCCCGGCCGCGGCGGGTCGGCTTGCGCTCTGAACGGCGACTATCGTTAGTCAGGCCGCGGGCGGAGCCTCCGGCAGCCGAACGGTGAACTCGGTCCGTCCGGGCACGGAGGTCACACTGACGGTCCCGCCATGGGCGCCGACAATCGACTGCACGATCGACAGGCCCAGCCCGCTGGTTCCCTCGGCGGAAGCGCTCGGAGCGGGGGCCGTTGTGGTGGCGACTACGGCGACTCCGGCGGCTGCCTCGGACGACCGCTCTGGGTGTAGCGGACGCCGCGGAAGGGACCCCCTGCCGGTTGCCGGCGTCGCGAGGGCTGCCGGATTCCTGCGGGAAGCGTCCGCGCGTGTGAAGCGTGCAAAGACCCGGTCCACGAACTCGGGAGCAATCCCGGGGCCGTTGTCCGTCACGGTCACCACGGCATGTCCGTCTGCGGACCGCTTCACGCCGGTCACCACCGTGGTGCCGGGGCCGGTGTGTTTGCGCGCGTTGGACAGCAGGTTGGCCAGCACCTGATGCAGTTGGGGCGCGTCACCGCGGACCACCACAGGCTCTGCCGGGAGCTCCAGGCGCCAGACCCGGTCCGGGGCCATGACCTTCTCGTCGCTGACCGTCTCGATGGCCAGTTGGGTGAGGTCCACCTCGCTGAGCCTGAGCGGCTGGCCCTCATCCAGTCGGGCGAGCAGAAGCAGGTCCTCCACCAGGGCGGTCATGCGTTCGGACTGGCTCTGCACCCGGGCCAGGGACCTCTGGCCGTCAGGGGTGAAGTGTTCGGTCATTCGCATCAACTCGGTGTAGCCGCGGATGGCGGTCAGGGGCGTACGCAGCTCATGCGAGGCATCCGCGACGAACTGGCGGACCTTCATCTCGCTTGTCTGCCGGGCTTCCAGGGCATTGGAGACGTTATCCAGCATCATGTTCAGGGCATGGCCAACACTTCCCACTTCGGTGCCCGGATGCGCTGCGGACGCCGGCACGCGAACGGCAAGCCCCACTTCTCCGGCGTCGAGCGGCAGCCGGGAGACCTGCGTCGCCACCTCGGAGAGCTGATCGAGCGGTTTCATGGTCCGGCGGATCAGTGCCGTCCCGGCCAGTCCGATGACCAGGAGTCCGCCCGCGGAGACGACCACCATGGTCCAGACCATGGTGGCCAGGGTGTTCTGCTTCTCTGCGAGCGGGAGGCCGGTCACGATCACGTCGCCGCCCGGGGCCCCGGCGGCGACCAGCCGGTAGGCTCCGGCGGACAGGGTCCGGTCCACCGGCTCGCCCCACGGGGTGAGCCCCAGAAGCGCCTCGTCGTCTTCGCCGGTGAGGGATTTCCGGGTGGCATCCCCGGCGAGGAAACCGGCGCTGCGGACTGAATCGTTTTCGATTCTCGCGTTGAGGGTGCCGATGGCCTGTCCCCGCGCCTCGAGGGGGTCGGCGCGGCCGGGACGGCCGAACTCGCGGGCGCGGACCGCGGCCTGCTCCAGCTGGGTGTCGAGCTGCCTGGCCAGGAAGAAGTCCATCGAGGCATAGCTGACGATACCGACGGCCCCGCAGATCGCCACGAGCAGGGCCATGGTGACGAGGACAAGCCGGGTGCGGAGGTGCCAGGTGGACGGGTGGCGCCAGTTGAGCCCCGAGGGCCGGATCCTGGCGGAGCGTTTAGGCACGGTTCAGTCCGCCGGTTTCAGGACGTAACCGGCGCCCCGCACCGTGTGGATCATGGGTAGGCGGTTAGCGTCGACCTTCTTGCGGAGGTAGGAAATGTAGAGCTCCACGATGTTTGCCTGCCCGCCGAAGTCGTAGTCCCAGACCCGGTCCAGGATCTGGGCCTTGCTGACTACCCGCTTCGGGTTCTCCATGAGATAGCGCAGCAACTCGAACTGGGTGGCCGTGAGGTGCAGTTCCTCGCCCGCGCGCCGGACCTCTCTCGTGTCGATGTTCAGGACCAGGTCACCGACGACGAGTTCGGCCGTATCCATCGCAGCCACTCCGGAGCGCTGGACCAGCCGGTGCAGCCGCAGCAGCACTTCCTCCATGCTGAAGGGCTTGGTTACGTAGTCGTCCCCGCCCGCGGCCAGCCCGGTGATGCGGTCCGGGACAGCGTCCTTCGCTGTCAGGAACAAGGCCGGCACTTCCGGTGCGAAGCCGCGGATCCTGCCCAGCAGCTCGACGCCGTCGAATCCGGGGAGCATCACGTCGAGCACCAGCACGTCGGGGCGGAATTCCTTGGCAAGCTTCAACGCTTCGGGGCCGTCGGCGGCGACGGCAACCGACCATCCCGCCATGCGCAGCCCCATGCTCATGAGCTCGGAGAGGCTGGGCTCGTCGTCCACGACCAGTGCGCGGATGGGGGAGCCATCCGGATGGGTGAGCTGGGGCAGGTTATTGGTCATGGAGTGCGAAGTGGCCATGGGACAACTCTCCGTTCTGCCGGTTAGGTGCGGCTTTGGGGACCCTGTGTGGCGCCTGTGAATCCCAGCCTAGCGAGCTGGACATCCCCGGGGGCGGCCGGCAGGGCGGCACTTTTCGTTGCCCCGGGGTGACCACTCTGTGGAACGCTGGACTTCCAATGATAAGTAGGCGAAGGGTTTGCTCGGCCCGGCTTACCGTGAATGATTCCGGCCAACCGGAGGGTCGGTTCGAATTAAGTTCGGCGAGAAGGGCAAAATCTGCATGCACTGACCAGTATGCTTGTTATTTTATTGACGGCGGAGAATTGTGATCTGCACTACATTCCCGCGTTATGTCTCATATCGTGGACTTCCGCGTCCATTGTTACTTGCAAGTTTTCATTGTTACGTTGCACACTTCAATTGTGAACAAGAACTCAACAGCACCTGCAGCCGCAGTTTCCTGGATCAGCGCACCAGCTGATACCGAGAAGCCCTGTTGTCGAATGCACGCCTAACTTTTACACCCCAAAGGTTTCTAGGCATTCGCCCCCAGCCCAGCGTCGGGCGCCCTCCCCAGTTTTCATTGCGGGGACAAACAGCATTCGAGCCGCGATGACGGCCATTCACATTGAGGTAAGCAATCCATGTCAGTTGCATCCGGATACGTCCACATCTCCGTCCGAAACGCCAGCAAGGCCGGCCAGGCCTCCGGTATCCGCCAGGGCTTCGGCGGCCGGGCATCCTTCGCCCCCGCCGGATCCGGCAACAGCTTCCCCGCCCCGGGCTATGCCCCGCAGGGCTACAACCCCAACTCCTACGGACAGCTCCGCGCTGTCCCGCCGGCACCGGCCACGGCCCCGACTCCTGTGATTGCCCCGGGCGACGGCAGCCCCGTCCGTCCCGTCCCGAACGACAACGTCGCCCGCGGATTCGTCCTTTACATGGGGATCGACGAGGAAACGGCCGCGGCCGCCGGGACGTCCATTGCCAAACTGGCCCAGGAAATCCGGGCCTACGCCCAGTCGCTGGTCTCCGGCGCCGAAAGCTACGCTGCCGTCGCCGTCGCCCCGGCCAGCGCCCCGGGCTCCGCGCTCGACGTCGTCCGTTCCACCTTCGGTGACCCCACTGTCGGCGCCCGCCAGCGGTCCGACGCCGCCCGCCTGCAGCAGCCGCAGGAACCGCGTCCTTCCGGCGTGCTGATCGACCTTGCCCGCCGCGAGGTGGCGCTCGACGGCGAATCCCTGAACCTCACGTTCAAGGAGTTCGAACTCCTCAACTACCTCGTCGAGAACGGCACCCGCACCGTGGGCCGCGACGAGCTGCTAGAGGGCCTGTGGCGCAATGCCGAAGAGGTGCCCAACGAGCGGACCATCGACGTGCACATCCGCCGCCTGCGCTCCAAGCTCGGCCGCCTCGCCAACACCGTGCGGACGGTCCGCGGCCAGGGCTACCGCTTCTACGAGCACCCCGAAGTTGTTGTCTGGGCCGCTCCGGAATACTCGATCTAGGCTTAGGCCAGCAAAGCGCCCGTCCCTGAACTGGGGCGGGCGCTTTGCTGTCTCCGGAAGCTTCACGAGTGGCTGTTGGACTCTTTTGCGTTTCGGTGGTGGGGCGTAGTCTCGGACCCGTTGAGCCGATTATTGGGAGGAAGACATGTCTGTTGCACGGATTACTACCCTGAGCGCGAACTCCAAGACCTCGTTTGATGCAGCCATCAAGGAGGGCGTCGACCGGGCGAACAAGACCTTGCGCAATGTCACGGGGGCGTGGGTGAAGGAACAGAAGGTTGAAATCAGCGACGGCGCCGTCGTGGCCTGGCACGTTGTGCTGGAAGTAACGTTTGTCCTTGATGACTAAGCGGGCGCTGGCGGGATGCGTGCTCGGGGATCAGCCGCCCCACTAGGATTGATCCATGAGCGCGCATCACATCAAACGGCTGGTGATCATGCGGCATGCCAAGTCGGATTGGCCCGGCGGCGTCGCGGATCACGACCGGCCGCTCGAAGAGCGCGGCCACCGCGATGCCCCGCAGGCCGGAAAATGGCTGTTGAAGCATGGTGTGGTCCCCGACTTCATCCTCTGCTCCAGCGCCCTGCGCACCCGGCAGACGTGCACCTGGGTGTGCAGTGAACTCGGCGACAAGGCTCCGACGCCGAAACTCGAGGACGGGCTCTACGCGGCCTCGGCGAAGCGGATGCTGACCGTCATTAACCACGTCCCGGACACCGTGACCACCCTCATGGTGATCTCGCACATGCCCGGGGTGCAGGACCTCGCCATGCACCTTGCCTCCCGCGATTCCAACCACGACGCCTACATGGACGCCGCCACGCGGTGGCCCACGAGCGCGCTGACCGTCATGGAGACGGAGAAGTCCTGGGACGAGCTGGACGGCCAGGACGCAAGGCTCACGCACTTCAAGGTTCCCCGGGCCAAATAGCGCCACGGCCCGGCGCGCATTGTCCGTTTCCCGGTTCCATGGTCATGCAGGTGATTCTGCGGTTTACTGATGCTGTTTACTCGTGGACTTATGCCGATCGGGAGAATAAGGGGAATCATCGTGGATTCAGGACAGCTCATAGGGATCATCATCGGCGTCGTTGTGGTGATCGCGATCGTCGTGGTGGTAACCATGCTCAGCCGCAAGCGCAAGGTGGAGGCGAACCGCAACAAGGCGGTGGAAATGCGTGAAGAGGCCAGGACCGAAGAGATCGGCGCCAGGGAGCGCGAGGCGCAGGCTGCCCGGGCCGAAGCGGACGCCAAGCAGGCAGAGGTCGAGGCCGAACGGCTCAGGGAGGAAGCCAGCGCACGGCAGCAAGAGGCCGAGAAGGTCCGCGCCGGCGCGCAGGACCAGCTGCGAAAGGCTGACGAGCTGGACCCCGACGTCGTCACCACCGAACGCGATGCCCAGAGCCGGGACCAGGCGCCCCGGGAAGCCGCCGGCACCGAGGAGCTGCGCCGGGACCGCAGTGACCGGAACCCTTCCACCGCCGAACAGGCCGCCACTCCGGGCGGCACTCCGGGTAGCACCACAGGCGGCGGTCAGGCCCCCGGCAGCCAGGTTCCCCCCGGGACTGCACCCCGAGAACCGGTCCGCACCGACGAGCCCCGCGGTGACAACCCCCGGAACCTCTAACCATTCACACCGCACTTAATCTCCGGCCCGCAGGCCCGATCCGGCCCCGGCGCCGGACGGAACCGGCATAGTGGCAGGGTGAACCCTCGTCATTCCGCTCTGGCCCTGCTCGTCGCCGTCCTGTGGGGCGTCAACTTCGTCGCGATCGACCTCGGCCTGCACCCGGACGGAGCGGAGATGCCGCCGCTGCTCTTCGTCGCCATGCGGTTCACCCTGGTGGTCTTTCCCTGCATCTTCTTCATCCGCAAGCCCGAGGTGAGCTGGAAGGCGATCATCGGCGTCGGGCTGTTCATGAGCGCCGGACAGTTCGGCCTCCTGTACCTGGCCATGGCGCTGGGCATGCCCGCGGGCCTGGCCTCGCTGGTCCTGCAGGCGCAGGTGCTGCTGACCGTGCTCCTGGCCGCCGGTTTCCTCGGCGAGCGGCCGAGCCGGCGGCAGTTCGCCGGTGTGGTCTTGGGCGTGGCCGGACTCGCCGTGGTGGCCATCGGCCGCAGCCTGGTCGCCCCGGTGCTGCCGCTGATGATCGTGCTCGCCGCGGCGCTGTCCTGGGCCGCCGGCAACATCGTGGCCCGCAAGGCGAAGGCGGCGTCCGGGCTGGGACTCGTGGTGTGGTCGGGGGCCGTGGTGCCGCTGCCCCTGCTGGGCTTGTCGTTGCTGGTGGACGGGCCGGGGACCGTGTCGACGGCCCTGCTGGAAGTTCAGCCCGTCACCCTGGTGAGTGCCCTGTACACCGCCGTCTTCGGTTCCCTGGTGGGCTACGGCGTCTGGAACAGGCTGCTGGGGCTGTACCCGTCCTCCGCGGTGGTCCCGTTCACCCTCCTGGTTCCGGTGGTCGGGATGACGACGGCGTGGCTCGTCCTGGGCGAGGTGCCGACCGCCGCCGAGGTGACCGGCGGGCTCCTGCTGCTCGCCGGCGTGGCGACAGCGGTGCTGCGCCCCTGGAAGCTCCGACGGCGGGAGTCGCGTCCGCGCGCTCAGCGGCCGGGCGAGGTCCGTGCCGAGGTCCTCGCCGAGGATGTGGCAGGGGACTGGGTGGGGGACCTGGCCGCGGCGGTTCCCCCGGCCGAAGACGCCGGCCGGGGGAGGCCGGGGGATGCCGGCCGAGGGGCGGGAACCCGGGCCGGCTGAGGCTTGGCGGCCTGGGCCTTCGTTCCGGTCCTGGTTCCGGCCGCGGACCTGGGCGCCGGACGAGGGGCAGCGGTCCGGGTTGGTGCGGTCCGGGACGGTGCCGTCCGGGTTGGTGCGGTCCTGGACGGTGCGCGCCGGGCGGGTGCCGGCCGGGACGCCGGACCCCTCGCGCCTGACGCCGGTCGCCGCCGCGGTGCATGTCCGGCGGCGCGCGGACGCCGGTTCCTGCCGGGAAGGACGGTGCCGGCCACCAGCAGCAGCAGGGTGGCGGCGCCGGCGGCTGCCGCGAGGTAGAAGTACAGGTCCGGGTGCTCGGAATCCACCGGCGTCGACATCGCGTCCGGATCGGTGGTGAAGGCCAGTCCCCACTGCCGCAGGAAGGCGATGCTGAACGCAATAAACAGGATGCTCCCGATCCCGCTGGCTGCCAGGGTCCGGTGCCGGCGGCGGATAATCACCTCGGAGACGCAGGCGACGTAGGCCGCCGCGCAGGCCGCCAGGAACCACAGGAACACGGTTTCGTGGAGGGTGATGCCGGCCAGCGCCAACAGCCCCAGTGCGGCGAAAAACGCGCCGATGGCGATCTTGGTGTTGTGACCCATGTGACCCATGTGGTCAATCATCCCCGAGAGGGACTACTTCCTGACGTAGCCGCGCATGGACGCCATGATCGCGGTGACACTTTGCTCGCGGGTCCGCTCCGGGTTGTAGGTCTGCCGGTCCAGGCCCACCACGAAGCAGGCCCCGAAGATGGCCGTCTCCAGGCTGCCCCGGGACACCGCCGGATCCACCGGGTAGACGGCGGCCACCGCATCGATCGCTGCGCGGACCACGGTGAACAGCCGTTCCCGGAGCTCGGTGAAGGTCTCCTGCCACTCGCTGGGGGTCCGCCAGTTCTCGCTGACCCACAGCCGGGCAAAGGACGGGTATTCATCCATGAAGTCCATCGCCTGGCCGATCATCTCGTCCATCGCCGCCAGAGGGTCGGCCGAATCGTCACTGACGCTCAGCAGCCGTGCCAGCAGGATGTCCACGCCGTGGCGCAGCAGCTGGGCGATCAGGTCCGACTTGCTGCCGAAGTTGTAGTACACGGTGCCCTTGGAGACCCCGGCCGCCGCCGCGATCTCATCGACTGTCACCCCTGCCACTCCGCGCTCGCCAATTAGGTCCATCGAGGCCTCGAACAGCTTCTGCCTGGTCGCGTTGGTGCGGGCCGGCCGGAGCTTTTTCGCGGTCCCCGTGCTTTGGGCGGGAACCGCGGAAGCCGCCCTGCCCCCGGACGGCGCCGCGGCGCCGGAAGGGGCCCTGACCCCGGATGGCGCTGCCCCGACGGAAGGCGCCATGCTGCTGTCCGTGCGGCTGCTCATACGGCGATCTCCGGTTTCAGGGTCTTCAAGGTCCAGTACTTGTGCTTCCTTACGGCCAGGGTGGACAGGGCCGTGCCCAGCAAAGTGTAGCCAAGCAGCCCCAGCATCGTGGGCAGGATGACTGCCAGGTCAGCGCCGTAGATCAGGTGCCGCATGCCGTTGACGACGTACCCCATCGGCAGGAGCTGGTGCACGACGTGGAGCGGCTGGGGCGTGGTCTGCCAGGGGAAGGTGCCCCCCGAGGAGACCAGCTGCAGCACCAGCAGGATGAGCACCACGAGCTTGCCGGGGGAGCCGAGCAACGCCACGACGCCCTGGATGATCGCGCTGAACGCCATCGCGGCAGCCAGCATCAGGAACCACATCAGCCAGGGGTGGGCGGGGCTGAGGCCCAGGCCCACATCGACCACCAGGGTCAGCAGGCTCGCCTGGACCGCCGAGACGGCCAGGAACGGCAGCCACCCGCCGACGGCGATTTTCCACGCCGGGGCGTTCGACGCCAGAGCCCGCTGGGTGACTGGCCGCATCGCCTGGATCAGCATAAAGACGCCGATCCACAGGGCCAGGGTGAGGAAGAACGGTGCGAGGCCCGCGCCGTAGGAGCCGGCCTTGGCCTGCGAGACGTTGCTGACGGCGACCGGATCGGCCATCACCTTGGCAAGGCTGTCCTTCTGGGTGTCGGTGGGGTTGGGGACCTGGCCGGCGCCCCGGGCGAGTTCGGCCGCGAGGGTCCCGGCGCCGTCGGAGGCCGTGGCCGCCCCGCTTTCCAGCTTCGCCGCGCCGTCGTCGAGCTTTTGCGCGCCCTCGGAGAGCTTCGCGGCACCGTCGAGGGCGCCCTGCTGACCGGCGGCGAGGGTGGCGGCGCCGCTGGCCAGCTGGTCCGCCCCGGTGGATGCCTGGGTGATGGCGCCGCCGAGGGCGGGGGTGGCCGCCGCCAGCTTCGTTGCCCCCGCGCTGACCGCGGCGGACCCGTCCGCCAGTTGCTGGATCTGCGCAGCTGCGGCAGTGAGGGTCGCCGCGGGCCCCGCGGGCCCCGCGGGCCCGGGCGGGGCCGGCGGGGCCGGGTGGGCATCGAAGTCCGCGAGGATGGCCTCCGCCTGAGCCGGCGTGAGGGCCCCCGCTGCCACGAGCCGGCTGTTGGACGCGGCCACCCGGCTGCGTTCTGCCTGGGCGGTTGCCTGTGCGGCTGCCTTTTCGGAGGCGGCCAGCTGGCCGGCCAGGCCCTGGACCTTGGCCCCGAGCGCGGCGTTGCCGGCCGATACCCGGGCGGCGCCGTCCGCGAGTGCCCGGGTATCGGCAGGCAGCGTGGCGGTTTTGTCCTTGAGCTGGGACAGTCCGCCGCTGAGCTGGGCCGCCCCCGAATTCAGGGAGTTGGCGCCGTCCCGGAGCTTGAGCTGGCCGGCGTAGAGCTCCGCCGTGCCGGTCCGGAGCCCGCCCGTGCCCTGGTGGAGGGTGACCGTGCCGTCGTGCAGGCCGGCGACGCCGCCGGCGAGCTGCCCTGCGCCGTCGGAAGCCTTGAGCATCTGGGTGTGGATGGTCCCGAAGCCGGTGAGGAGCTGGTTGGCGGTTTCCTCGCCGACCTCGGCGGCCACCGTGGTGTGCACGGCGGTGGTGAGCTTGTCCACGATGGTGCTCAGCAGGTAGTTGTTCGCATCGTTGGTGGTGACGTTGAGCATGGCCTGGTTGGCGGCGTCGAAGCTGCCGGGAGAGACCAGGTTCGCCGAGAAGTCCCGCGGAATCTTCAGGGCGAAGGCGTACTTGCCGGTGCTCACGCCCTGGTCCGCCTCCTCCGTGCCGGAGACGGTCTGCCAGTTGAAGACGTGCCCGTCCGCGAGGCTCTCGGCGACCTTCCGGCCGGCCTCGAGCCGGGTGCCGTCGGCGGACGTGGCACCGGTGTCCTCCACCACGAGGGCCGCATCGATCTGGTTGAGGTTTCCGTAGGGATCCCAGTTGGCGTAGAGGTAGACGGCGCCGTAGAGCAGGGGCACCATGGTCAGCGCCAGGATGGTGAGTTTGGGCAGCAGTCCGCCTGTCATGCGCTTGAGTTCGGAGCGGGCCAGCCGCAGCACCGTCACTGTGCGTCCTCCAAGTCGAGTGCGCCGACCATTCCGAGGGTGCCGGACGTTGCAGGAACGTCCAGGGAAGGGTCCCGGCCGGCGGCGGGGCACGCGTTGCCGATCGCTGCGACCGGCCCGGTCCAGCGGTCCGGGACGCGGATAACGGTGGCGACGACGGCGAGCGGACGTCCGGCGTCGTAGGCCAGCTCCTCCAGCCGCGGCAGCCAGTCCTCCGGGTCCCCGTGGCGGTCCGGTGAGTCCACGACGAGCAGATCGGTGTGCGGATTCGCCAGGGCCAGGGCCGTGAGCAGCCCGATCCGGCGTGCCGGAGGCAGCTGTTCGGTCCACAGCCCGGCGACGTCCTCGAAGCGGTTGACCTTGAGCCAGGGTTTGCTGAGCAGTGAGCCCCGGTAACGGCGCGGGACCAGGGCCAGGTCCTCGGTGACGAGGTCACGGACGCTGAGGTGCTGCTCGGGTTCGTTAACTCCGGGGGAGTCCACCACGGCACTCGCCTGCCGCAGGGTCCTGATGCGGGCCCCGCCGTCCCACTCCGCGCCGTCCCATTCGAAGTGGCCGCCGGAGGGCTTGAGGCGTCCGGTCAGGGCCAGGGCCAGGGCGGTGCGCTGGTCCTGGCGGCTGGCCGAAACCAGCAGGAGTTCGCCGCGCCGGACCTGAAGGGACGTGGCCGGAAGCAGCACGTCCCGTCTGCCGTTCACGGAGAGTTGGTGCACGCGGAGCAAGGGGAGCCTTTCGCAGAAAAATGTCTACACCAAGGCTAACCGAACTGACCGGTCAGTTCAAATACGATCAGGGAAGTGTGATTAAACAGTTGCGGGGCCGGCCGGGCGAATCGTTGCCGCCGAATCGTTCCGCCGAGGTCAGACTTCGCGCCGATGTCCGCGGGAAACATCGGCGCGAAGTGACACTTCGGCGGATCAGAGCCGGGCGCCCCGCCGAGGTCATACTTGGCGCCGATGTCTGGGCGAAACATCGGCGCGAAGTGACACCTCGGCGGATCAGAGCGTGCAGTCGCCCCTCTGCGGATCAGAGGCCGTATTCCTCAAGCAGCCGCAGCCAGACCTCGCTGATCGTGGGATAGGCCGGCACGGCGTGCCACAGCCGGTCCAGCGGGACCTCGCCGACGATCGCGATCGTGGCGGCGTGCAGCAGTTCGGCCACATCCGGGCCGGCAAAGGTGGCTCCCAGCAGCACCTTCCGGTCCTCGTCGACCACCAGCTGCGCCCAGCCCTCGTACCGTTCGGAATGCAGTGAGGATCCGGCCACCTGGATCGGCAGTTCCACGGAGGAGACGCTGAAGCCCTCCCGTTCCGCCTGCTGCACGGTCCGTCCCACATTGGCCAGTTCCGGATCGGTGAACACCACATTGGGCACCGCATGGTCGTCCGCGGTCCGGGCGTACCGGCTCCACGGCGCGGCCTCGCCGCCGAGCTCGCCCCTGGCCCGGGCGGCAATGGCGTCACCCGTGGCCCGCGCACCGTACTTGCCCTGATGGGTCAGCATGACCCTCCCGGCGGCGTCGCCCGCGGCGTACAGCCACGGTTCGGCGTCGTTCCCGGTGCCGCCCGACACCAGACCGGTGGAGTCTGTGCTGAGCCGCAGTTCCCGGCCGTCCGCGGCGGCGAGTCCGACGCTCTCCAGACCGGTCCCTTCGAGGGCGGGATGCCGTCCGGTGGTGACCAGGAGCTTGTCCGCCGTCACGGCGCCGCCGCCCGCCAGCTCGAGGGTGAGGGAGCCGTCGTCGTTCTCGCGGACGCTGTCGGTTCCGGTGTGCAGGTGGAGGCTGACGCCGTCCGCCCGCAGCCCGGCGGCGACCAGCGCGGCTGCCTCCTCCGGGAAGGCCCGCAGCAGGCCGCCGCGGGCCACCAGGGTCACCGAGGAGCCCAGCCGGGCGAAGGCCTGGGCGAGTTCGGTGCCGGCGACACCGCCGCCCAGCACCGCCAGCCGGCGCGGGATCTGATGCGCGGAAGTCGCCTCCCGGGTGGTCCAGTAGTCCACGTCGGACAATCCTTCGACGGGCGGCACCGTGGGCGAGGACCCGGTGGCCACCACAACGGCGTGCCGTGCCGAGAGCACGTAGCTGTTGCCGTCCAGACCCGCGACTTCAACCTTTCGGGGGCCAGTGATCCAGCCGTGGCCGCGGATCAACTCGATGCCGGTGTCCTGGAGCCACTTGACCTGGCCGTCGTCCTGCCAGTTGGACGTGAAGTAGTCGCGGCGTTTCAGGACGGCGGCTGTGTCCAGGGTCCGGGTGATGGCTTCTTCGGCGCCGGGCACGGTCTGGGCGCCGTGAAGGGCGGTGCCGGGGCGCAGCAGTGCCTTGGAGGGCATGCAGGCCCAGTAGGAGCACTCGCCGCCCACCAGTTCTGCCTCAATGATCACTGCGGTCAGCCCGCCCTGCACGACGCGGTCCGCCACGTTTTCGCCCACGGCGCCGCCACCGATCACAATGACATCAAATTCTTGTTCAAGCTGTGCCGTCATGGCAAAAGCCTACGCCCGGTGCAGGGCCGCAGACCCGTGAGGAACGCCCTTTGCAGGACGTGGGACCACCGCTACTGTTGGGAACATACTTGGGGGAGGGCAGGGCCATGTCGGAAGAAAACGCGACCGCCGGAGGCGCGGGCAGGGCGGGCGGCCATGGAGCGGGCGGCCCGCGGAGCCTGGGAGCGGTGGGCGTCACCGGAGCCGGGCCCATGCCACCGGCGAGGTTCAGCGCGCAAGCCCGGCTCCGGGCACTGCAGGCGGACATAATGGAGCTGATCCTGGAGCGTGAGCTGGATGCCGGGGATCCGCTGCCGACCGAGCATGAGCTCTCCGCCGCGCTGGGTGTTGGCCGGAACACCCTGCGGGAATCGCTGAAGGTGCTCCAAGCCCTGGGAGTTATTGAGATCCGCCACGGCTTCGGCATGTTCGTGGCGCCGAGCAATTTTGACGCCCTCACCGACGGCCTCACGTTCCGGGGCCGGTTGTCGCTGCGGCATCACGGAGAGGAGGCCCTGCAGCTGGTGGACGTCCGGCAGGCCTTGGAGGCCGGTCTGATTGCGGCCGCCATGGACCTGATGACCCCGGAGCAGCTGGCGGCGGTCCAGGAAACCGTGCTCCGGATGGAGGGGCTGGCCGGCGCCGGGGCGAACTTCGTCGAAGCGGACGCCGACTTCCACTGCCGGCTGTTCGAGCCACTGAACAACGCGCTGCTGGTCAGCCTGCTGGGTGTCTTCTGGCAGGTGTACCGGCGGCTCCACGTGGAGCTGGGCGGAGCCGAGGACGTCGATCTGCTGGAGACAGCGGCCCTGCACCGCGGGATCTACGACGCCGTCTCGGCCGGCGACAAGGTTCTCGCGGCGCAGCGGCTCAACGGCCACTTCGACGGTATCCGGCTCCGGATCAGCCGGGCCGTCGCACCGTAGGGCGCACCTTGGCGTCCCGCCGTCGCGGCGCGCCGGGGAGTCCCTACGGTGCGACGCACCGGGGCCACCCGGCGTCGGGCGTTAAACAAATGATCCGCACCGGCGGACCGGTGCGGATCATTTTCTCTGTGCGCCCAGAGGGATTCGAACCCCCGGCCTCCTGTTCCGTAGACAGGCGCTCTATCCAGCTGAGCTATGGGCGCATCTTCGGTTCCTGGAACTTCTTGCCCCCGAACCTCGAATTACTTTACGCGAGGTGTGGCCGTAGTGACAAATCGAAACAGGTGTAATCTGGCCGACTAGACCGGTCTACGTGACCTTAGTCACAAAATAGGGCCACTTCGTACCATCTATTCCTTGTATTTCTGCGGTTTTTGATTTCCACGCCCCCGGACATCCCACATCTGTCCCCGATTTCGGGGGGTGATCTAGCCCTACATTTAGGACACACGACTGAACCCGAGGAAGGGAACCGTAATGGGAGATTTGGCGCGACTGCCGTTGCTTGAAAAAGCACCCACCACACATGCTGGCCTGCTGGCATGGGTTGAAGAGGTAGCTGAACTGACCCAGCCGGAGCGGATCCACTGGGTAGACGGCTCCGAAGAAGAGAACACCCGGCTCACGGATGAACTCGTTGCCGCGGGCACTCTGACCCGCCTGAACGAGGAGCTGTTCCCCAAGTCCTTCGCGGCATTCTCCGACCCCGCCGATGTGGCCCGCGTCGAAGAGCAGACCTTCATCTGCTCCGAGAAGGAACGCGATGCCGGCTTCACCAACAACTGGATGGCTCCGGCGGAGATGAAGGAGAAGCTGCACGGCCTGTTCCGCGGCTCCATGCGCGGCCGCACCCTGTACGTCATCCCGTTCGTCATGGGCCACCTTGACGCCGAGGACCCCAAATTTGGCGTGGAGATTACGGACAGCGCCTATGTTGTCGCCTCCATGCGCATCATGGCCACGATCGGCACCGAGGTCCTGGACAAGATCACCGCGACCAACGCGTTCTTTGTTCCCGCACTGCACTCCCTGGGCGCACCGCTGGCCCCCGGCCAGGCCGACGTCGTCTGGCCCTGCAACCCGGACAAGTGGATCGTGCATTTCCCTGAAGAGCGCTCCATCTGGTCCTTCGGCTCCGGCTACGGCGGCAACGCGCTGCTGGGCAAGAAGTGTTACGCCCTGCGCATCGCCTCTGTGATGGCCCGGGACGAGGGCTGGCTCGCCGAGCACATGCTCATCCTCAAGCTGACCTCGCCGGAGAAGAAGAACTACTACATCTCCGCTGCCTTCCCGTCGGCCTGCGGCAAGACCAACCTTGCCCTGCTGGACCCGACGATCGAGGGCTGGAAGGTCGAAACCCTCGGCGACGACATCACCTGGATGCGGATCGGCAAGGAAGGCGAACTGCGCGCCACCAACCCGGAGGCCGGCCTGTTCGGTGTTGCCCCGGGCACCGGCTGGGGCACCAACCCCAATGCCATGCGCGCCATCGCCAAGGGCCACAGCATCTTCACCAACGTCGCCCTGACGGACGACGGCGGCGTCTGGTGGGAGGGCATGACCGACGAGGTTCCCGCGCACCTGACCGACTGGCAGGGCAACTCCTGGACTCCCGACTCGGACCAGCCCGCAGCCCACCCGAATTCCCGCTTCTGCACTCCGATCTCGCAGGTCGACATGCTGGCCGAGGAATACTTCAGCCCCGACGGCGTGGAGCTCTCCGCGATCCTCTTCGGCGGACGCCGCAAGACCACGATCCCGCTGGTCACCCAGGCCCGCAGCTGGACCAACGGCATCTTCATGGGCTCCACGCTCTCCTCCGAGACGACGGCCGCTGCCGCCGGCCAGGTCGGCGTGCTGCGCCGCGACCCGATGGCCATGCTGCCGTTCATCGGCTACGACGCGGGCGACTACCTGAAGCACTGGATCAGTGTCTCCGGCAAGGCCAACCCGGAACGCCTGCCGCACATCTTCCTGGTGAACTGGTTCCGGCGCACGGCCGACGGCGGCTTCGCCTGGCCCGGTTTCGGCGACAACGCACGCGTCCTGAAGTGGGCCATCGAGCGCATCGAAGGCAAGGCGGACGCCGTCGAGACCCCCATCGGCTTCGTGCCGGCCGGGAACTCGCTGGACCTCAGCGGCCTGGACCTAACGCACGCCCACGTGGAAGACGCCGTCCGCGTGGACCGCGGGGAGTGGGATACCGAGCTCGCCTCCATCGAGGAGTGGTACGCCAAATTCGGTGACTCCCTGCCCGACGCCCTGCGCTCAGAGCTTGAGGGCCTGAAGGAACGCATGGCAGAGCACTAACAGCGGGCAGATCCGACTACGGCGGCCCCGCGCCTTTCGAAAGGTGCGGGGCCGCCGTCGTCGGATCAGGTCAAGCCGTGCGGAGCGCCTCGCCGGCAGGCGATCCGCGCGCGGGCAGATCAGGGCGGTTGGCGGGCCTTCATGCGCCCTGATCTGCCCGCCGGGGGCGCGCGTTCGCCCTGATCTGCCCGCCGGGGGCGCGTGTGCGCCCTGATCTGCCCGCCGGGGGC
>NZ_JASBQY010000001.1:0-21540 GCF_029960645.1 Arthrobacter sp. AL12 | reverse complement strand
CGCCCTGATCTGCCCGCCGGGGGCGCGTGTGCGCCCTGATCTGCCCGCCGGGGGCGCGCGTTCGCCCCGATCTGCCCGCCGGGCGGGCTGCGAAGTGCTTTCCCCGGCATAGTTTTGTCCAGGTTCTTCCCGGAGGAGCCGGGCGCCGGGACTTAGGTCCCTAGACCGCATCCGGAGGGGACCCTAGTCTCAAATGCATTCATCAGCCGGGCCGTCCGCCGACTGGAGAGGGTGCTGGGGTAATTCCACGCGTGCGCTGCCGTGCCCCCAACCTGCTCGCACCAAGCGGGCGCACAGGAGCCCAGCATGCTTGTCACCGACGACATCCACGCCCTGTCCAAGGCTGTCAGCGGCCCGGTCACCTTGCCGGACAGCCCCGAATTCGCGGCCGAGACGCGCGCGTTCAACGCCGCCACGGTCCACCGGCCCGACGTTGTCCTGGGGGCAGAGAACGCACAGGACGTCGCAGCCGGAGTGAAATGGGCGGCGGAACGGCGGCTCCCGGTTGCGGTCCAGTCCACCGGCCACGGCGCTGACTCGGTGGTGGAGGGTGGCCTGCTCATCAACACGCGGCGCCTGCAGGAACTGCAGATCGATCCGGTCGAGCGCACCGCACGCGTTGGGGCCGGGGTGAAGTGGCGCAGTGTCCTGGCAGCGAGCGTGCCGCTCGGGCTGGTCGGACTGCACGGCTCAAGCACCGACGTCGGCGTCGTGGGCTACACCCTCGGCGGCGGCCTGCCCGTGCTGGGCCGAGCCCACGGGTTTGCGGCGGACCATGTCCGCAGCATGGAGGTCGTGACCGCCGACGGCGCGCTGCGCCGGATCGACGCCGAGGCCGAAGCCGAACTGTTCGCGCTTATGCGCGGAGGCAAGGGCAACTTCGGCATCGTGACCGAACTTGAGTTCAGCCTCTTTCCGCTGGGTGAGTTCTACGGCGGCGGGATCATCTACCCCGGGGCGGATGCGGCCGACATCCTGGCCGCGTTCCGGGAGTGGCTGCCCACGCTGCCGGACATCGCCTCGCCCTCCATCTCCCTGCTCCGGCTTCCGGAGATGGATTTTGTCCCCGCGCCGCTGCGGGGCCAGTTCGTGGTGCATCTGCGGTTCGCCTTCCTGGGGACCCGTGAGGACGGCGACGTACTGCTGGCCCCGATGCGGGCGGTCTCGTCGCCGTTGATGGACACGGCCGGGCCCATGAGCTATCTCGACGTTGACCAGATCCATATGGACCCGGCGGATCCGCTCCCGTTCACGGCCGGCGGAGCGCTGCTGAAAGACCTCGGCGAGGAGACCGCCGCGGACCTGCTAAAACTCACCGGCGACGGCTCGGACTGTCCGCTGCTCCTCGTCGAGATCCGGCCGCTCGGCGGGGCCCTGGCCCGGGCCGGGGCGCTGCCGGACGCCGTGTCCGGCCGTGACGCGGCGTTCCTGCTGTTCCTGCTCGGGTTCAAGATGCCGCCCGTCGCCGAGGCGGTCGCCGGCTCCATCCGCGGGGTCCTGGCTGAGATGGCTCCGCACTCCACGGGGTACACGCTGGTCAACTTCCACGGCGAGCCCGGTGACGAAACTGACCGGGCGAGGGCCTGGTCGCCCGCGGTCTACGAACGGATGAGGGCCGCAAAGTCCAGCTACGACCCGGGCAACCTCCTGCGCTTCGGCCACACAATCACCGGAGTGCCGTCGGCGACCTGACACTCCGCGCGGTTGTCTTCGCGCAGCACACCTCACGACGACGGCGGCCCCGCACCTTTGCTGAAAAAGGTGCGGGGCCGCCGTCGGTGTCTTCCGGATTCCTCCAGGGAGCGCGCCTCGCGGGCAGTTCAGGGCGGATGGCGGGCCTGCATGCGCCCCGAACTGCCCACCGGGGGTGGGAGAACTAGCTGGCGAGCCAGATATCCGGGCCGAAGACCTCGTAGTGGATCTTCGTGGCCGGGATGCCGGCGTTGATGGCCTCGTTGCGGATGCTCTTCATGAACGGCAGCGGACCGCAGAGATAGAGCGAGGCGTTGGCCGGGAGGTCGACTTCGCGAAGTGACATGAAGCCCTCCTTGGTTCCGGCGACCGGCTGCTCGAGCCAGAGCTCGAGGTCGGCGCCGTCGAGGCGTTCGACGTCGTCCGTCATCTGGCTGCGCAGCGCCCAGGACTCCAGGTCGCTTTCCGCGTGCAGGACCAGGACCTGGCGCTCCGAGCCGGAGTCTGCGAGGGAGCGCAGGATGGATGCGGTCGGTGTGCAGCCGATGCCGGCGGAGGCCAGGATCACGGGGCCGTCGCCTTCCTTGAGGGTGATCTCACCGTAGGGGTTGGAGATCTCGAGGATGTCGCCCACCTGGACGGTGTTGTGCAGGACCGGGGAGACTTCGCCGCCGTCGTCCATCTTGGTGGTGAAAGTGC
The DNA here is from genome assembly GCF_029960645.1 of Arthrobacter sp. AL12. Lineage (GTDB taxonomy): Bacteria > Actinomycetota > Actinomycetes > Actinomycetales > Micrococcaceae > Arthrobacter. Next base: position 19,149 of record NZ_JASBQY010000001.1, on the reverse strand, counting down.
GGCTCGTGCCGGCGTCGCCGGAGAGCGAGTACTGGCGGACCTGGCGCAGTCCGTCCGGGACTGTGACCTTGACGCTGACGTACTGGCCCGCGAGGGCGGGGGTGATGGGGGTGTCGTCGGCCGGTTCCAGGGTGAAGGTCATGGAACCGGTGCCGGCGGGGGTCTTGGCGGCGACCCGCCACGGGCTCCACATCACGCTGTTGGCCTGTGCGGCGTAGAGGCCCTTTTCGAGCTTGATCAGGGCGTCCGCCATGAGCCAGTAGACCTCGGTCCAGGCTTCGGCGATTTCGGGGGTGATGACCTCGGCCAGGTCCTCGGCGATGGCGGCGAAGAGGTGCTCGTAGACCACCTGGTACTGCGGTTCGGTGATGCCGAGGGAGGTGTGGCGGTGGGCGATGCGGGCGAGTACGGTCTCCGGCAGCGTGCCGGGGTTGTTCACCAGGTGGGTGGCGAAAGCGGCGATGCTTCCGGCCAGGGCCTGCTGCTGGTTGCCGTTGCGCTGGTTGGAGCGGCTGAAGAGCCCGTCCAGCAGTTCGGGGTGCGCCGCGAAGAGGCGGGCGTAGAACTTGGGGGTGATTTCACCGATCCGGGAACCGACCAGCGGGAGGGTGGCCTCGATGACCGGGAAGGACTTGTCCGAGAGCATGTTGACTCCTGAGATAGTGGCCCGGGGTCTGAACCGGACCGTCGAAAATACATGCATTTGAAATGCAAGTATTTGTACCTCAGTTCTACAGGGCGTAGAACGCATGTTCAAATCGAGGGGATTCCCGGGCGTGGCGGGCCGGGCGACAGTGTGCGGGCGGCGCAGTCTGGGCGACGGAGCTGAGGCGGCGTGGGCGCTGGCTCAGAGGCCGGGGCGCAGGCCGATCGCCTGGAAGACCGGTTCCATCTGCCGGGACGTCGGCAGGGACGCGACGACGATGTCGTCCAGTTCGCGGTAGAAAGCCTCGCGGGCCCGGGAGAGGGCTCCGCGGAGGCGGCATTCGTTGATCAGCGGACATGCCCGGTCGGCCGCGACGCAGTCGGCCGGGTCCGTGCGGGTGTCCAGCCGGCGCAGCAGTTGGCCAACGGTGGCGGCGCGGCCGGCGCTGCTGAGCCGGGAGCCGCCGTGCCGGCCCCGTTCGACGTCGATCATTCCCAGCTCGCGCAGTTTCGCCATTGCCTTGCTGACATGGTTGTACGGCGTCGCGACGGCGTCGGCGATGCTCTGCGTGGTGAGGAGGCCGCCGTCGGGGGCGGCTGCGAGCACCATCATGGCGCGCAGGCTCACATCCGCGAAGGCGTTGATCTTCATGACACCAGTTTACGGGCGGTCTAGTCCACCCAGACGCCGGGCTCGTTCGTATCAGCGGAGAGCTCGCCGAATTCCAGCTCACGGGTCGCGGGGTTCGCGGCGTACGGCAGGACAGCGGCGAAGAGGGAACCGTCCCGGTGCTCCGCGGCGACGTGGATGGCGTCTGAGGCTTCCTCCAGCAGGGTGATGTCACACACGACGGCGGCCGCGCGGAACTCGTCCCGGTGCTGGCGCAGCAGTTCGGTGAGGTCGCTGATCATCGAGTCGGCGTCGAAATCCGCGTCCGTTCCCTCGCGTGCGTCGGCGGGGGTGACGGCTACCAGCCGCACCTCGCCGTCGTTCTCGACCACCAGGGCGAACGGCAGGAAGCCGCCGTTGCGCTCCAGTTGCTCCTGCGCGGCGCCGACTCCGGTGCCGAGCAGGTTCTCCAGGTCGGTGGCGCTGGACTCCGGGACGCTGCCGCGCCAGGACCCGGCGGTCTCGCCAGCGGTGGCAGAGGCGGTCGCAGAAGGTGTCTCAGCGGCGGGGGCCGCCTGTCGTTCCGACACGGTTCTAGCCCCGGACCAGTGCCAGGACGCGGTCGCGGACACGCTCCATCGTGGCCCGGTCCGTTGCCTCGACGTTCAGGCGGAGGAACGGCTCGGTGTTGGAGGGCCGCAGGTTGAACCAGTAGCTGCCGTCCGTGGCGATGAAGGTGCTGCCGTCCAGGTAGTCCACCTCGACGTCCTCGGCATGGAAGTCGAGGTGGACCCGTTCCACAGCGCCGGCCTTGTCTTCGATTTCCGAGTTGATCTCGCCCGAGGACATGTACGGCTCGTATTCGCGGCCGAGTTCGGACAGCGGGCCGTCCTGTTCGCCGAGTGCGGCCAGGACGTGCATGGCGGCGAGCATGCCGGTATCTGCGTTCCAGAAGTCGCGGAAGTAGAAGTGGGCGGAATGTTCGCCGCCGAAGATGGCGCCCTCTGCGGCCATCACCGCTTTGATGAAGGAGTGGCCCACCCGGGTGCGCACTGCCCGGCCGCCGTTGCGTTCCACCAGTTCCGGGACGGCGCGGGAGGTCAGCAGGTTGTGGATGACGGTGGGGTTGGCCTCGCCGAGCCCCTGCGCGCGGCCGATCTCGCGGCGGGCCACCATGCCGGTGATCGCGGACGGTGAGACGGGTTCGCCCTTTTCGTCGATAACGAAGCAGCGGTCGGCGTCGCCGTCGAACGCCAGTCCAATGTCAGCCCCGTGCTCGACGACGGCGGCCTGCAGGTCGCGCAGGTTCTCCGGCTCCAGCGGGTTGGCGGGGTGGTTCGGGAAGGAGCCGTCGAGCTCGAAGTACAGCGGGATGATCTCAAGGGGGAGCTTGGGCAGCAGGGCGTCGCCGAGCACCGCGGGGGTGGTCAGGCCCGCCATGCCGTTGCCGGCGTCGACGACGACCTTCAGCGGACGGGTGCCGCGGAGGTCCACGAGGCTGCGCAGGTACTCGGAGTAGCCCTTCAGGACGTCGTGCACGCCGATCAGGCCGCGCACGGGGGCGGCGGGGATGGACCCGGCGTTGAGGTATTCCTCGGCGCGGGCCTGGATTTCCTTGAGCCCGGATTCAGAGGAGATCGGCTCGGCACCGGCCTTGGACATCTTGATGCCGTTGTACTCCGCCGGGTTGTGGCTGGCGGTGAAGGTGGCACCGGCCGCGTTGAGCGAGCCGCAGGCGTAGTAGAGCTCATCGGTGGAGATCAGGTCGAGCAGCTGGACGTTGGCCCCGCGCCGGGCGGCGCCGTTGGCAAAGGCCTTGCTGAACTCGGGGGAGGACGGGCGCATGTCGCCGCCCACCAGCACCGTTTCGCCCTCCAGCGCCAGGACGTCGACGAACGCCGCGCCCACCGCCTCGACGATTTCGGCGGTGATCGATTCGCCGACAATGCCGCGCACGTCGTAGGCCTTGAAGGAGGCCGAGAGGTCAAAATTCTTTGTCTGGTCCATAGTCACGCGTCTTATCTTACGTGGACCGCCGAATCTTACGTGGACGGGCGGATCCTGCCGTGACGGGGCGTCCGTGGGGCGTTCCGGCCGCCGGACCGCGGGCGGATCCGCTGTGATTGTCCACATAGCGGCGCCCGCGGCTTCGCTGCTGTCGGAGGGGGCTGGGATACTGAACCAATGGCCAATAACCAGAACGCTGCAGTCCTTTCCGCTTCCGCTGGTCCTTCCGGAGGCGCCGGCTCCGCCGGTGCCGCTGCGGACGCCGGGACCCGGGAGCAGGCCCAGGAAGTGCTGCGCGAGCTGGTCGGGCACCCGGCCGCGGAGTTCCATGACGGCCAGTTTGAGGCGATCGAGGCCCTGGTCGACGGCGGCCGGCGGGCCCTCGTCGTGCAGCGCACCGGCTGGGGAAAGTCGGCCGTTTACTTTGTCTCGTCCCTGCTGCTCCGGCGCCGCGGCGCCGGGCCCACCCTGATTGTCTCCCCGCTGCTGGCTCTCATGCGTGACCAGGTCGCCGCCGCGGCACGGGCCGGGGTCCGGGCCGTGGCCATCAACTCCGCCAACCAGCTGGAATGGGACACCGTCCGCGAACAGCTCGCGGCCGATGAGGTCGATGTCCTCCTGGTCTCGCCCGAGCGGCTGACCAACCCCTCGTTCCGGGAGAACCAGCTCCCCGAGCTGATCCGCCGCACCGGGCTGCTGGTCATCGATGAGGCCCACTGCATCTCGGACTGGGGCCACGACTTCCGTCCCGACTACCGGCGGATCGCGGACCTGATCACCCAGCTGCCGGAGTCGGTTCCGGTGCTGGCCACCACCGCCACCGCCAACTCGCGGGTGGTCCACGATATCGAGGAGCAGCTCGGCGCCGGCGTGCTGACCATCCGCGGCGCCCTGGGCCGTGAATCGCTGCGGCTCGGCGTGCTGAGGCTGCCGGACTCCCGCGACCGGCTCGGCTGGCTGCTCACGCACCTCAAAGACCTGCCCGGCAGCGGCATCATCTACACCCTGACGGTCTCCGCCGCCGAGGACACCGCACGGCTCCTCGCCGAAGCCGGCCACGAGGTGCTCGCCTACACCGGACGCACCGATCCCGCGGACCGGGAACGCGCCGAGCAGCTGCTCAAGGACAACCAGGTCAAGGCCCTTGTGGCCACCTCCGCCCTCGGCATGGGCTTTGACAAGCCGGATCTCGGGTTCGTCGTGCACCTCGGGGCGCCGTCCTCGCCCGTGGCCTACTACCAGCAGGTCGGCCGTGCCGGACGTGGGGCCGCCAACGCCGACGTGCTGCTGCTGCCCGGTTCCGAAGACCGGGACATCTGGCAGTACTTCGCCACCGCGTCCATGCCGTCGGAGGAGAAGGCCGGCGCGGTGCTGACGGCGCTCGCCGAAGCGGGGACCGCCGTGTCCACCGTGGCGCTGGAGGCCCGCGTGGATCTGCGCCGGACCCCGCTGGAGCTGCTGTTGAAGGTCCTGGCGGTCGACGGCGCCGTGGAGCGGGTAGGCGGCGGCTGGCGTTCCACCGGCCAGCCGTGGACCTACGACGCCGAGCGGTACAGCCGGATCGCGGAGGCCCGGGTGGACGAGCAGGATTCCATGGTCATCTACCAGGACACCGCCGGCTGCCGGATGGAATACATCACCTCGGTCCTGGACGACGAGACCGCCCGCGCCTGCGGCCGCTGCGACAACTGCGCCGGACAGTGGTTCCCGGCGGACATTGCCGCCGCGGCCACCGAAGCCGCCGGGCAGACGCTCAGCCGCGCCGGTGTCCCGCTGGAACCCCGGCTGCAGTGGCCCAGCGGGATGGACCGGCTCGGCGTGCCCGTCAAGGGCAAGATCAAGCCCGAGGAAAGCGTCGCGGCCGGCCGTGCGCTGGCCCGGCTTACCGACCTGGGCTGGGGCGGCGCACTGCGCGAGGCCTTCGCGGCCGGAGCCCCCGACCGCACCGTGGACCCCGGCATGCTGCAGGCCTGCGTCCAGGTACTGCGCGAGTGGGGCGCCGGCGACCCCCGCACTCCCGGCTGGAGCGGTGCCGGCCGGCCCGCCGCCATCATCGGCGTCCCGTCCCGCGGCAAGCCCGCGCTGGTGGACTCGCTGGCCCGGGGCATCTCGGAGATCGGCCGGATCCCTTACCTGGGGCAGCTGCAGCTCGAGCACGGCGGACCGACCGGCGGACGCGGCGGCAACAGCGCCTACCGGCTTGCCGGGGTCTGGGACCGCCTCGTGGTCGGGCCGGACCTGGAAGCGGCCCTGGCCGGGATCCAGGGCCAGAGCGTGATGCTGATCGACGATCTGGTCGACAGCCGCTGGACCGTAACCGTCGCCGGCCGGGCCCTCAGGCTCGCCGGCGCCGGCGCGGTGCTGCCGCTGGTGCTTGGCCAGGCCGGCTGACCTCGGCCCCGGCGTGGCGGGGCAGCATCGGGCTGTCCAAAGTGCTCAGGAGCATGACCACGGCCAGCACCAGGAACGCCGCCCGGTACGGTGCCACCGGATCCCCGACGGCGGCCCCGCCCCGCCCAGCAGCGGGCCGCCGGCTCCGTACACCCTGATCAGCGGGGTCGTGGCCGGTTTGATCCCGATGTTGCTGATGAACACCGCCGCGACGAGAACCCCTGCGCGCAGCGGATCCCAGCCGAAGCCGTTCTGGAACATCAGCGGCAGCAGGAAGGGCGCGGCGCTGATGGTGAGGCGGTGGATGAAGCCGCCGGTCGCCGTGGCGCGGAACGTCCGGGCGGAAAAGACCCCGAGGTCGGACAGGGGGTAGCGGGGCCCGCCGCATCCACCAGACGGCCGTGACCAGCCGCAGCGCCGCGAGGAACGCCTCGAACCCCAGCGGGAGGTTGATTAGGGAAGATCCAGTGCCAGGACTGGAACGTGGTGAGCGCGCCTCCCACCAGCGGAGCGAGGACCTGCGCCAGCAGCCCGGGCCACACCAGGTAGGCGGTGGCGCGGAGCAGGTCCTTCTTGGCCGTTCCGCGGAGCACCACGAGGGTGCCCACCGGGACCATCATGGCGCGGCCCGCGCCCTGCAGCAGCCGGCTCAGGGTCAGCGTGGTCAGGTCCGGGCTGAGCGCGCACAGCAGCGAGACCACCGCGATGCTGGGGATCGCGGTGGTCAGGACTGTGCCGTCCAGGAACTCATAAAAAACGTCGCCGCGACGAGCAGGGCCAGGCGTGGACTTCACTGCTCCGCCGGTGTGCCGGCAGGCGGCGCGGGCTGGCTCCTGCGCGGGCCGCCGCGGTGCCAGGTTCAGCCCTGCGGGGCACGGCCGGAGTTCCGCGGCCCGGACTCCAGCGGGCCTGATTTCCGCGGCCCGGGGTCCCGCGGCCCGGATTCCAGCACTGCCATGGCCGCGTTGTGCCCGCCGATGGCGCTGACGGCACCGCCGCGCCGGGCACCGGAGCCGCAGAGCAGCAGCTGCGGATCATCCGTTGCGACGCCCCAGCGCTGCGCCGGGGTCTCCAGCGGTGCGCCGTCCTCGACGAAGGGCCAGTCGAGGCCGCCGTGGAAGATATTGCCCCGCGGCATGCCGACCGCGCGTTCAATGTCCAGGGTGGTTTTGGTTTCGATGCAGGGCTGCCCGTCCGGACCGGACAGCAGCAGCTCCTCGATGGGTTCGGCCAAGACCGAGTTCAGGGACTTCAGGACCGCGGCCTGCAGTTCCGCCCGGCGCCGGTCATTGTTTTCCGCTGTGATCAGCCGGTCCGGGACGTGCAGGCCGAACACGGTGAGGGTCTGCGCCCCGGCGGCCTGCAGTTCCGGGGACAGGATGCTGGGGTCTGTGAGGGAATGGCAGTAGATCTCGCAGGGCAGCGGGTCCGGGACGGTTCCGGCCGCGGCGGCGAGGTAGGCGGCGTCGAGCTGCGACCAGGTCTCGTTGATGTGGAAGGTCCCGCCGAAGGCTGCTTCCGGGCTGACGTTCGGGTCCAGCAGCCGGGGGAGCCGTTTGAGCAGCAGGTTGACCTTGACCTGGGCGCCCTCCCGGAGGTGGTTCGGGTTGTGTGTGGTGTGCGGTGCGGTGCCGTCGGGGGCCCCGGAGCTCCTGAGCCGGTCCAGCACCACCGGGGCCACGTTGGCGAGGACCCAGGACGCGGCGGCCGTGTGCTCTGCCCCGTGGTGCCGGTAGCTGACCACACCTCCCGGGCGGACGGCGGTGACCTCCGCGGACGTCAGGATGGTCGCCCCGGCCTCCCGGGCGGAGCGTTCCAGTTCCCCGGACACCGCGCCCATCCCGCCCACCGGAACGTCCCAGTCGCCCGTCCCGCCGCCGACCAGGTGGTACAGGAAGCAGATGTTCTGCTGCAGGTCCGCGTCGCCGGCCCGGGCAAAGGTGCCGATCAGCGCGTCGGTCAGCACCACGCCGCGGACCAGGTCGTGCTGCAGCGACCGGGCGATGGAATCCCCGAGGGGCCGTTCGATCATGGCATCCCACGCCTCCGCCGCCCCGGCCCCGGCCGCGAAGGCCCTGGCCTCGGAGCGGGTCGGCAGCGGCGCCGTCATGGTCGGCCAGAGGGCCTCGGTGAGGCGGCGGCAGCCGGCGTAGAACTCGGTGAAGGCGCGGAATTCGCCGGCGGGAGCCCCGACGGCGGCAAAGGACGCCGCGGTGGCCGCGGCATCGCCGTTGTCGATCAGCAGGGCGCTCCCGCCGTCGTGCGGGTCGGGGGTGTAGGACGAATACCGGCGCCGGGCCAGCCGGATGCGCAGCCCCAGGTCGTCGATGACCTGCTGCGGGAGCAGGCTCACGAGGTAGGAATACCGCGAGAGCCGCGCCTCGACGCCGTCGAACGCCTGGGCGGACACCGCGGCACCGCCCGGGTGGTCCAGCTTCTCCAGCAGCAGGACCTTCCGGCCGGCTTTGGACAGATATGCGGCCGCGGCCAGGCCGTTGTGGCCGCCGCCTACGATGATCGCGTCAAACGCGTTGTTGCTCGACATGGGGTAATCCTGCCATCCGGGCGGCGGGAAAGGCGTCCGGTGTCCGGCACACGGACGCGCCCGGGTACGCAAAAGGCCCCGGTCCAGGGACCGGGGCCAAACGCGGAGACGGGGGGATTTGAACCCCCGGTGGAGTTGTGCCCCACACTTCATTAGCAGTGAAGCCCATTCGGCCGCTCTGGCACGTCTCCATTTGCTATTAACTAGCCAACCAAGGATACGCAGAAGGGGCCATGCAGTGCAAAACGAGCAACGCGGGGTCTTTTCCGGCCGATGTGGGGGCGGCGCATGGGCGCGGAGTGACCCCGCGTTGCTCTTCGGGGGAGGAGGGCGGCTCAGGCGCCGCGCCCGGCCAGGGCCCGCCAGAGGAAGTGCTGGCTGCGGCTCTGCAGCGCCGCGGCTTGCCGGTTGTCCGACGCGCCGGCATGGCCGCCTTCCAGCGCCTCGTGGAACCAGACGTTGGGGATGCCCATCGCCTGCATGCGGGCGGCCATTTTCCGTGCCTGGACCGGGCCCACGCGGTCGTCAGAGGTGGCCGTCCAGATGAACGTCTCCGGGTAGTCCACCCCGTCCCTGAGCAGGTGGTACGGGGAGAACGTCTTGATGAAGTCCCACTGTTCGGGAACGTCAGGATCGCCGTATTCGGCAATCCAGGAGTACCCGGCGGACAGCTTGGAGTAGCGGCGCATGTCCAGCAGCGGGACCCCGCAGGAGACCGCCCCGAAGAGCTCCGGATACGCGGTCAACATGTTCCCCACCAGCAGACCGCCGTTGGATCCGCCGACACAGCCGAGCCGCTCGCGGGAGGTCACTCCGCGGGAGATCAGGTCCGCGGCCACGGCGGCGAAATCCTCGTACGCCCGGTGCCGCTTCTCCTGCAGCGCCGCGCGGTGCCACGCGGGGCCGTATTCGCCGCCGCCGCGGATGTTGGCCACGACGTAGACGCCGCCGCGGGTGGGCGGGGCATCCCCCTCGTGCCCGGCGGTTTCCCGGGTGCGGCGTTCCAGCCAGGCGCGGCCGACCGCGCCGCTGTAGGCGGGGGTCCGGGAGATCTCGAAGCCGCCGTAGCCGGAGAGCTGGGTGGGGTTCTGGCCGTCCAGCACCAGGTCCCTGGAGGCCACCTGGAAATACGGAACGCGGGTGCCGTCCTTGGACACAGCAAAGTGCTGCTGGACCTCGTAGGCGTCTTCGTTGAAGAACGACGGCGAGGTCCGGATCACTTCGTGCGTGCTGTCCACGCCGCCCCGGGCGGCGCGCTTGAGGGTGCCGCGGGTGAGGGTGCTGGGCGTGGTGAATCCGGTGGCCACCAGCCAGAAGTCGTTCCCCGCGCCGGGAGCCTCCTGGTCGGCGACCGGGCCTACTCCGTCGGTACCGTCATCGTCCGTGTCGTCATCCGAGCCGCTGGCGTTGTCCTCGTCGTCGACGGCGTAGGCGTTGACGTCGTGCAGCGGCGGGCAGGCATCCAGCACCGTGGAGGCCCACGCGGTGTCCGTCCCGGGCACCTGCGGATCGAGGACCCGGATCTCCGAGGAGACATCGCGGAGCAGGTTCAGCAGCAGGAAGTCCCGCGTCCAGCTCCAGGACTGCAGGGAGGTGTGCGCATCCGGGGCGAACAGCACGGACGGTTCCCGGCTGCCGGCGAGGAAATCCTCGAAGGGTGCCGCGAGCAGGGATCCTGCCGGATGGGTCGCGGCGCCGACGGTCCAGTCCTTTTGCGGCCGGAACAGCAGCCAGTCGCGGTGGGCGCTGAGGTTGACGTCCACGGGGACGTCGAGCTGCACCCACCGGCCGCCGCGCAGCACCGAGGTGGTCCGCTCGAAGAAGCTGATCCAGTCCACGGCAAAGGTCCGCTCGAACCCCGGGGTGGAGTCGTGCGCCACGAGGGCCATCATGTGGTCCTCGGGGATTTCGAACAGCCGTTCCGCCGTGGCCAGGGTTTCGCCGCGGCGCAGCCTGACGCCGGTCCGGGCGTAGGAGGACGTGGTGGCGGGCAGCCCCTCGGCCGTGGAGGAGACCAACAGGGTGTCGGCGTCCAGCCAGGAGGCGTTGCCCTTCGCCGTCGGCAGGTCGAAGCCGCCGGCGGCCGGATCCACAAAGTGGCGGGACTCGACGTCGAACTCGCGGTAGCGGTTAGCGTCGCCGCCGTCGGGGGAGAGCGCCAGCAGCGCCAGCCGGTGCGGTTCACCCGCGGCCGGGCGCAGGAAGTTGGCGCCGTGGAAGACCCATTCCTGGCCTTCCGCCGCAGACAGCGCATCCACGTCCAGCAGGACGTCCCATTCCGGAGCCCCGCTGCGGTAGCTGTCCCAGCTGGTCCGCCGCCACAGGCCCTTCGGGTTGTCCCGGTCCTTCCAGAAGTTGTAGTACCAGTCGCCGTGCTTGCCCACCATGGCGATCCGGTCGGTGGAGTCCAGCACCTCCAGGATGCTGCCTTCCAGCGCGGTGTACTCCGCGTCCTCCAGCAGCTCCTCGGTCCGGGCGTTCTGCTCCCGGACCCAGGCCAGCTGTTCCTCGCCGTAGATCTCCTCAAGCCAGATGTTCTCGTCAACGGGTTCGGGCGTGGCGCTCGCGGTGTCCGCGGCGGGACGGTCGGACTCGGGCGGGGGAGCAGCTTCGGTGGTGGTCATTTTTCCATCCAAGCAACATCAACGCGCCAGTAGCAAGTCAAGCCGAAGCCCCGCGGAACCGGTGCCGGGGACATCGGGCAGGTCCGGGCCGTGTGCCGGTAGCGGATACGCTGGATGCCGTGGGCATATCGCAGAGCATCCGGACGGCAGTGATTGGCGCCGGCCCCCGGGGCACGAGCGCGCTGGAGCGGCTGCTCGCCAACTGGGTGCCCGCCGGGCCGGACTCCACCTTGCACATTGATGTCATCGACCCCTATCCCGCGGGGCCGGGACACGTCTGGCAGCCCGGCCAGTCCCGGCTGTACCTGATGAACACGCAGTCGTTCTATCCCACCGTCATCCCCGAGGACCCCGACCTCGCGCGGCCGCTCGCCGGCCACACCTTCGACCGCTGGCGGGAACTGCAGCAGCACCAGCCCCATCCCTCCCTCACCGCCGAGGACCGCGACGAACTCTCCGGGCTGGGGTCCGCGGACTTCCCCAGCCGGGCCCTGTACGGGCGCTACCTGCGCTCCACCCTGGAAGAGCTGCTGTCCCGCCTCCCGGCCGGCGCCACCGTGGACTTCCACAACACGACGGCGACCTCCGTCCGCCACGCGGCCGTGCCCGGGCCGGGGGACGACGGGCGAGTGCGGTTCGCCGTCGGCCTGGCCGACGGCGCGGTCCTCACCGTCGATTCCGTGGTCCTGGCCCTCGGCCACCTGGAATCGCGGCTCAACCCCGAACAACGCGAACTCCGGGCCGCGGCGAAAGAGTTCGGGCTGCTGTACCTGCCGCCGGCGGCTCCGGCCGACGTCGACTGGGCGCTGGTGCCGGCGGTCAAGCCCGTGCTGGTGCGCGGCATGGGCCTGAACTTCTTCGATGCGATGGGCCAGCTGACCGAAGGCCGCGGCGGACAATTCCTGCCCGGAGAGGACGGCGGACTCAGCTACCTTCCCTCCGGCCGTGAACCGCTCATCATCGCGGCCTCCCGGCGCGGCACCCCGTACCGGGCCAAGGCGACCCTCGCCGGCTACTACCCCGAGGCCGTAACGCTGAGGTACTGCACCGAAAGCGCCGTGGCAAAATTCGCGGAGGCGGGCATCCGGCCTGCGTTCGACCATGACCTCTGGCCCCTCCTGCACCGCGACGCCCTCTGGGCCTACTACACGACGCTGGCGCGCTCGCAGCCCGGCGCCATCCTGACCGATCCGAAGGAGTTCCTGCCGGCGCTGGAGGAAGCCCTGCACCCGCACGCGCACTCCGCCGCGAAATGGGACGACCTGCTCGGGGACGTGCTGGACATCCACGTCCGTCCCGCGCACCGGCTCAACCTGCTGGGACTCGCGGCACCGCTGGCCGGAAGGTCGTTCGCCTCCCGCGCGGAACTGGACAACGCCGTCGTGGAGTATCTGCTCGACGACGCCCGGCGTTCCGCCCTCGGCGAGGACGACCCGGTGAAGATGACCATCGGCGCCCTGCACCACGGCCGGGCCGTGCTGAAGACCGCCGTCGCGGACGGCGGGATCACCGATGGATCGTGGGTCGCGGGCCTGCGCGGCTGGTTTGAATCCTTTGTGGAAGGCCTGGCCAGTGGTCCGCCGGCGCTGCGGGCCGAACAGCTCGCGGCCCTGGTCAGCGCCGGCGTCGTCCGGTTCGTCGGCCCGGACCCGAAGTTCGGCGTGGACCGCAAGGCGGGGACCTTCACGGCGGTCTCGCCATGGGTCGGGAACAGCGCGGAAGACGGTCCCGGGGAAGTCGTGCAGGCCGTGGCCATGATCGAGGCGCTGGCGCCAGCCAATAAAGTCCCCGTCAACGAGTCGCCCCTGCTGGAGCAGTTGCTCGCCGAAGGCCTGGTCCGCCCGCGGCACATGATGACGGTGGAGGGGGCGCCGGTGCCGACGTCCGGGCTTGACGTGGCGGCGCATCCCTACCGGCCGCTGGGCGCCAACGGCTCGGTGACCGAGGGCCTGTATGTGCTGGGACTGCAGCTGTCCGCCGTGCAGTGGGGAACCGCCATCGCGGCCGAGGCCCGGCAGAAGAGCGGACCGGTGTACCGCAGCGGCCAGCGAACGCTGCGGGACGCGGACGAGATTGCCCGGGCCATCCTCGGACGCTAGGTGGGCGCGCCCCGCACGCCCCGAAAAATGAGCATGCCCTCCGTCCGGGTCCACAAGAAATGAGCATGCCCTCCGTCCGGGCTGGGCAATGGACATGTGGGCTATATGTCCAGTGCTGCAGCCCGGGGGAGGGCATGCTCACTGGGTCAGGGCCGGGACGCTAGCCCCCAAGGCACTTCTGGTACTGGAGCCAGGCAACCGTGTACCTGATCCAGCCCTTGAAGTCGTACCACTTCGTCGGCGGAACCGGCGCGGTGCACTTCGGCGGGACCGGGACGCTGGCTGCCACCAGGACGGCGGTCTTCACCACGGTTCCGGATTCGACGGCGGTAAGCACCAGGGTGCCCGGACCGGCCGCGGCGCCGGCGGGAACCTTCAGATCCACCGTGGCGGCACCGGCGGAAACCGGGACCGTGCCCAGGGCGGTGACGGTGCCGTTCGCATCCGTGAACTCGGCGCGCAGCGAGGTGTTCACAGGGCTGCCCAGCGAGGTCAGGTCCAGCTTGGAGACGGCAAGTGTGATGGCTTCCCCGCCCTTGACCTCGGCCGCTGTGGTGTTGACCACGGAAACGGATCGGCGGGCGAAGTCCGGCGAGACCGGGCTCTGGGCCTGCAGGTACTTGATCCACGCGTCGCGGTCCACCAGTCCGGAGTCCTTGGTGTTGGATCCGGACTTGAAGATGCGGAAGTTGTCCCCGCCCGTTGCAAGGAAGCTGAACGTTCCGATCCGGTAGGACTGTGACGGGTCGATCAGCGCGCCGTTGACCCGGATCGAGGTGATCCGGTCGCCGGCGGCGCGGGCGGCGTCGTAGGTGTAGTTGACGTTCTTGGACAGGCCGAGCTGCTGGTAGGCACGGCTGGGAACCGTACCGTCCGGGTTGGTCTGCCACTGCTGTTCCAGGAGCGTCTTGAACTGCGCGCCGGTCAGCGAGGTGGTCCACAGGTTGTTTACGAACGGCAGGACCGCGTTGGCCTCGGCGTAGGTGATGGTTCCGTCCGGCGCGTAGTACAGCTCGTTGCGCAGGCCTCCCGGGTTGACGACGCCGATCTCGGCGCCGCCCAGTTCCGGTGTCTGGAGCGAATCCACCAGGGAATCCGCGACCAGGTTGCCCAAGGTGGACTCGCTGGCACGGTCATCGCGTGTTGCCGGGGTGGTGGCGGTGGCGGGCGTGAATGCGGTGGTGATATCCGCGCTCACCGAGCCGACCGGCTGGTTGCCGACCACTGCCGCGCCGGCCAGGGCCTTGTCAACGATGGTCTTGACGGCGGCGACCCGCGGGTAGGCGGCCACGAGGTCGTCCGCCGGCTGGTCGGCCGAGGTGGTGCGCTTGACGTTGCCGGCCGTGTAGCCGGTGACCGCCATGGTTGCCGTGTCGATGGTCAGCCGGATCTGGCCGATGAACTCGCCGTAGTTGCCAGTCTGGACGATCGGGCGGGTCTTGCCCTCAGCGCCGGGAACCGGGGCGTCCCACGCGTACTGCTTGTGGGTGTGGCCGTTGAAGATCGCGGCGACATCCGGGGTGACCTCGGTGACCATCCTGGCGAAGGGGCCGCCGGCGGCGACTTCCTGCTCCAGGGTGGAGCCTTCGGGCGCACCGGAACCGGCGCCGTCGTGGTTTTCCACGATGATCACGTCGGCCAGGTTGTCCGCCTTGATCTTCGCGGCGACGCGGTTGATGGCGTCGACTGGGTCGCCGAACTCAAGGTCTGCAATGCCGGCAGGGGTGACCAGGGACGGCGTTTCCTGCGTGACCGTGCCGATCACGGCGACCTTGACGCCCTTCATGTCCAGCACGGTGTATTCCGGCAGGACCGGCTCGGTGGTGCCCTTCCGGTAGACGTTGGCGCCCAGGTACGGGAACTTGGCGTTACTGCCGCCCGCGATGACGCGGTCGCGCAGGTCGGCCCAGCCGCCGTCGAACTCGTGGTTGCCCACGGCGGAGGTCCGCAGCTCCAGGGCGTTCAGCACGTCGATGGTCGGCTGGTCCTTGGCGACGGCCGAAGCGAACAGCGAAGCGCCGATGTTGTCCCCGGCGGAGAGGAATGCCGTGGCACCGGGGGCAGCAGCGGCCCTCAGCTTCTCGATCGTTCCCGCAAAGAACACGGTGTTGGAATCGGTACGGCCGTGGAAGTCGTTGATGCCCAGGAAGTTCAGCTCAACGCTGGCGGGAGTGGCGGGCAGATCAAGCCCCACCACCACCGGATCGTGGTCGCTGGCCCGGAACTGGTCCGGCGCGTAGTAGTCGGTCACGTTGTTGTTGTAGCGGCTGTACTCCAGGGCCACGGACTCTACGGAGTTGATGTTCCAGATGTCCGCGCCGGTGACGACGGCATTGGCGCCCGGTGAGGCGAGGATGTGGTCCAGCGAGCCCACCAGGCCGCCGAACAGGTAGGAGTGCTTGGCGGAACCATCGGCGTTCCGGGCCTTTTCGTCCTGGTTGACGTAGCCCGCCCCCGTGAAGACGTTGATCGGGTCTTCCTTGGCGTAGGCGTTGAAGTCACCGATCAGGAAGACCTTGTCGGTGCCCTTGGCGGTCTGCAGCTCGTTGGAAAACGCGAGGAGGGACCGGGCTTGCGCCGTGCGGGCGAGGTTCGAGGCGCCCTGGCCCTTGTCGGTGTCCTCCGGGGTGGCGGCTGAGCCCTTGGACTTGAAGTGGTTGGCGATCGCGATGAACTTCTTGTCCTCGGCGGCGCCGACCGGCTTGAAGACCTGGGCCAGCGGCTTGCGGGCATTCGCGAACGCGGCGGTGTCGTTGTGGATGATGGACTCGCCCACCGGTTCCGCTGCGGACTTCTTGAAGATGAAGGCGGTGCGGATCATGTCCTCGTCGGCCAGCGGGGGTGCGTTGGCAGGAGTGCGGACGTAGTCCCAGATCCCCGGCGTGGCGATGTTCAGGGCATCGACCAGCTTGGCCAGGGCGTCGTCACGGTTCTTGCCGAACTGCGCCGAGTTCTCGATCTCCATGAGGGACACGACGTCCGCGCCGGACTTGGTGATGGCGGCGACGATCTTGTCCTGCTGGCGCTGGAGGTTGTCGGCGTTGGCCGCGCCGCGGGCGTCGCAGCCGCCGCGGACGGTGATCGGGTTGCCGGCGCGGTCCGTGTAGTAGGTGCATCCGGTGAGCTGGTCACCCGTGGTGGGGAAGTAGTTGAGCACGTTGAACGAGGCGATCTTGAGGTTGCCTCCCACGGCCGCAGGGGCCTCCGTGCGGGTGGTCGCGCCGAAGCTGACGGGCTGGACGGCCTCTGCATTGGCGGGGGTCAGATGGGTCAGCGGCTGGAACTTCCAGGAGCCGTTCGCGAAGTTGAGCACCACGTTGGTCTTGAAATTCACCGGTGCGCCCACGCGGACGGGGTCCGCGGTGGTCAGGTACGGCAACTCCAGGGCCTTGGTGCCGGCGTCCTTGAGGAAGTTGGTGGTGGCGCCGTCGTCGAGCTTGATGCCGCGGGCGGCATTGGCGGCGAGGGTGGCGGTGTATTCGGCGGAGCCGTAGGGCGCGACGGCGGTGGGCTGCTCCAGCGGGGTAGTGCCGCCCGCCAGGCCGATTTCGCCGTACTGGTTCAGCGAGTAGTTGTCCGTGACCGTGACCGGTCCCTGCGGGGTCAGCAGCATGCCTTCGAGCGCCTCGTGGAAGGCCTCCTCCGCCGGGAGGGCGAAGCCGGTGGCCTTGACCTCGGGTGCGGCCTCGGTGAGCTTCTTCAGGTCCGCCGCGGCGGCAACGCTCACCTGGGTCATGCCGAAGTACTCGCTGACCGCGCCGGTCACCTCGACGTAGTCGCCGATCTGCACGGAACCGGCCGTGGCGGCCGAGAAGACGAAGAGGGCGTCCGACGCCGAGTGGTTGGCCGGGGTGAGGTCTCCACCGGTGCCGGGGGTCTGGATGTAGTAGCCGGCGAAGCCGCCGGTGGGGAAGGCCGCGGTGACCTTGCCGCGGGTGATGACCGAGGTCCCGACGAGCGGGCTCGCGGTGCCGGCGCCCTGGATTTCGGCGATGGTCCTGGCTGCCGGGGGAGTGACGGGGCCGGGGTCGACGGGAGGATCGGCCGGGGTGGCTGCACCGTTCGGGGCCTTGGGGGTGATGGTGCCGTTCAGCGTGAAGTCCGCGGAGTTGTTGTTGCTGTCAACGCCGTTGCTGCGGTTGAAGCTCTTGACGTCGGCATTGCTTGTCGGCGCGGTGGCTGCACCGGTCTCGAAGGTGTTGGAGGTCCCGTAACCGACCAGATCAGCGACGTTGGCGGGCTCGATGACCGAGCCGGTGGCCAGCGGGTTGACGGCTGTCGCCTGCTTGGCCAGCAGGATGGTGCCGGTGGTGCCGCTGGGCGCGAACCTGGAGCCTGCGTCCAGATCGGCCGCAGGGAGTTCCGGCGCCGTCGACGTCGTGGGATTGTTGCCGGTCGCCTTGATCAGGTAGAAGCTCTTGGCGGCGATGCTGCCGGTCAGCGGGACGACGTTTCCGGGAACGCCGGTGCCCGTCGCGTTGCGGTACTGGAGGGACCAGCCGTCCAGCGGGACCGGGGCGTCGGAGGTGTTGTACAGCTCGACGAACTTGTTCTTGAAGGCGGCTCCGGCGCTGCCGCCGCTGAGGTACGCCTCGTTGATGATCACCGGCGAGCTGCCAGCCGCGGCCGGGGTGGCCTCCACGGCGAACGCCGGCACGGCCGCCAGCGGGGCTGCGATGAGCCCCGCGGACAGGGCTGTGCCCAGCGCGGTCTTCCAAGGTATGTGTTTCATCCGCTCTAACTCTCATTAGGTGCCCGGGTAGGGGCTGGTGGAAGGTGCCCGAGTGATGCGGCGGGCCGCCGGTCCCTGCTCCTGGTCAAGCAGGTCCCGGCACATCAAAACAGGGGTGAATGAACACTGCATGTCTTGCATGTGCATTCGGCGAGACGTCCCCCAGCGGAACGCGTCACAGCCGTCACGGGCCACCAACGGTGCGCCCCAGCGACGGAGTTGGTGCAGCTTCTGACCTGCGTCAGTTCGGGCCTGCCCGGCGCGGAGGCGGCGGGCATGGCAAAAAGAATACCGGCCAGTAATCGCCTGTGAAGCGGCTGGCCGGTATTCCCGGGGGCAGTTTTACGGAAGGATTTCCCGAAGTTTTTCTTCAGGTGTTGCTGGGGTTCGCCCGGGTGCTCAGGTTCCCTGCGGCCTGGCGGCGGCACCTGACGTCGCGGTATCTTCGATGATTTTGAACATCGCGCCGGTGGGGTCGGCCAGCGTGGCCAGCCGCCCGAACGGGCTGTCCTCCGGCCCGTCGACGACCCGGGCGCCCGTGGCCACGGCCTTCTCGACGGCGGCGTCAGCGTCGGCCACCGCGAAGTAGACCTGCCAGTTCGACGGGACCTCGGCCGGGAGGTAGCCCGCGGCGTCCATGATCCCGGCCTTGGCATCATCTCCGGCGCCCAGGGTGGTGTACCGGAAATCAGGGGTGTCACTCATGACGTCCGTGTCCCAGCCGAACACGTCCTGGTAGAACTTCACAGCGGTGCCGTAGTCCTTGGTGTGCAGTTCATGCCATGCAGGGGTGCCCGGTTCGGCCGCGAGCCCGTAGCCCTTCATTTCGCCGGGCTGCCACACGCCGATGGATGCCCCGGTGGCATCGGCGATCATCGCCATGCGGCCCTGGTCAGGGACGTCCATGGGCTCCAGATAGACCTGTCCACCGTGCCGGGCCGCGGCCTGCACGGTGGCCGCCGCGTCATCCGAGCGCAGGTACGTGCTCCAGATGTCCGGCATGCCCGCCATGGTCCCGTCCTTTTGCATCATGCCGGCAACGGGCTTGCCGTCCTTCGCCGCCATGATGTACCCGCCGTACTTCTCCTGGTCGCCCGTCTCGAAGGTCCAGCCAAAGAGCTCCCCATAGAAGGCTTTGGCCTTTCCGGTGTCGGAGGTCATGAGGTCGATCCAGCATGGCGCGCCGTTGGTGTGGTCCGGTGTAGGCATAGTGGGCTCCTTCTCTGCTCTGCGGCCCGGGGGCGTGCCGGCAGGCCGACGGATTTATTCGGGTGGTGAAGACACAGAGAGACTATTCCCGGCCACCTGCGGTTTCAATGGTTCCCCGTTCCCGGGCCCGGGCCCGGGCCCGTGATCGGTGCCCCGTGGGCAGATCAGGGCGCATTCGCTCCCCGCATCCGCCCTGATCTGCCCACTAGCGGCGACGCGCAACCGTCCCCAGGGCGGATTCAAGGGGTCGATGCAACACCCGAGGTCAATTGGTTATCAGTAAACCA
>NZ_JASBQY010000019.1 GCF_029960645.1 Arthrobacter sp. AL12 | reverse complement strand
CATCAGCCGCGGCCACAAATCAGCGGCCATCAACGAGCATCATGAAAAATCGGGGTTAGAGACATTCACGATTATGATGATTGCGACAATGATGAGAGGAATGAGAAAGCGCTTCTTCTTGAACCAAGGCCGCGATGCCTTGCGATATGCCTTTTCCGCTGCGGCATGGGCCTTGCCCTCACGCTTGGCGTCCGGCAACGTTGTGTTCTCTGTCATGGCAATTCCTGTCTTACTTGTTTGGCTGATTCTCTGGGTGGCTTCTCCGCCATGCGGTGTCACTGAGATATAGCCCTGTGTCAGATCAGACAGATCAATCCCCCCGAGACGAACTATAGCCATAAAGACGGGAAACCTGAGTATTGGCTGGGAACTAAGTCTGAGCTTTGCCCCGGCCCTTCCAAAAAACTTCTGCAGCGCCTTAGGGAGCACGTAAGAGTCCCCCGGATGGGGTAAAGATGCCGGGAGTAAACGTTGCCGTCCCGGGGCTTGGGAATTCGAGAGCTAGGTGCAATCGCAGAGCGCCGCAGTGATCACTGATAAGTTCGGTGAGCCCTTGACCGGAGCGAGACGGACTCAGTATATGTAGAACAACTTCATCCACACTTCGCACCGGGGAAACGAAGCGAGTCCAACAAATTTGCGCAAAAGGGCTTCGTCCGAGTAGGACGCATGATTCAGTGGCATAAGGTGTTCCGGTGTCTGATCTGCGAACCCCTGCCCTCTACGTGCCTGCGGAGACAATGGTCTCTGAAGAGCCTGCTCCCCGCGCAACCCTTACCCTGGGTCATGTGCTTAGTGGCATAGGCGCGGACCATGCCCCAAGGGTCCCGCTGGAGGACATACACGTCATCCGCCACACTTTTAAGCCGAGTGATCCCGAGGCGCTGCGTGGGCCGGAGGATTTGACCCAGGAACGGGTCCTGGCCTACACCAGAGAGCAAGACATTCCGCCCCGCTTCCCCGCGAATCCTCCCCGATACTGGGTGATCCTCATTGCCGATGGTGGGCGTCGCTCCCGTCTCTGGGGTACCTACGAGAACCACGGCGAGGTGGCAACAATGTCCACCAAGAAGTACAGATGCTTCGACCTTCGCCCGACAGAATTCCTTGCACCCCTCAACGACCGGCTCGTAATCGAGTGGGACAACCCCCGCAGCTGGCACCGGAGCGCCGGCTCGGTCACAGGCGCGCGTATGCCCGTTCTGGAGATCGCCGACCGGGACAAGGTCCACTTCCCAGGCTTCGACGGCGTGCTACTTACCTACCACCAGCTGCGCGACTTGGTGGATGATCCCCGCTACGCCGACTGGCGTATCGCCCTGTCAGAGGTCCAGGGAATCTATCTCATCACGGACTCCACCAACGGCAAACAGTACGTCGGCAAAGCGGATGGTGCCGAACGAATTCTCGGCCGGTGGACAGCGTACGCGCGTGACGGCCACGGCGGTAACGTAGCCCTCCGCGAGCTAGCCGATCAGAGCGCAGCGGGAGGAAGTGCGGGAATGAAGACGGACCATGCACGTCACTTCGTTTTCAGCCTCCTGCGCGTGTTCGGTCCCAGTACACCCTCCTCAGAGCTCAACTCAGCCGAGTCCCACTACAAGGCAGCGCTCATGACACGCCAATTCGGCCTCAACAGGAACTGATCAAGCCGCCGACTTGATCATTCCTCGACGAACTCCAGCAGGTCACCGGGCTGGCAGTTGAGGACTCGGCACATTGCTTCAAGGGTGCTGAAGCGGACTGCCTTGGCCCGCCCGTTCTTCAGCACCGCCACGTTGGCCGGCGTGAGGCCTCCGCGGTCAGCGAACTCCCCCACACTCATTTCTTGTTTGGCCAGTTCGACGTTGATGCGCACCACGATGGGCATAAGATGACCGCTTCCATGTCGGTGCGCAGGTCGGTTGCCTGCCAGAGCAACGCTCGCAGCACTATGACTACAAGGCCTAGTGCGGCGCCGGCTACCAGCAGCAGGAACAGGAGGAGCGGCAGCCCGGGGTCATCAGCGTGGAGAACACGTCCGCGGACAGTACCGCCGAGACTGCAAAGGGGCGCGCCCGCCAAGACCGGACGCGCCCTTCAGTGCCCCGAAGCCGGGAGCCGGTTCAGGCGAGTGAACTAGTCGACGAGCGCCGGCTGCTTATGATCCTCTGAAGCGCCAACAAAAACCGGAACCTTCCTCCGCTGGTGCAGCCAGTTCGCCACCGCCAGCAGCGCCACAAGCGAGAAAGTGCTCAGCAGCTGGGGGCGTGAGTCCTCGCCGATGAAGCCCACCGTGAAGATGGCCGCGAGGATGAGCAGGCCAAAGCCCGTCAGCCACGGGAAGCCTGGCATCCGCAGGGGAAGCTCCGTCCCCTCGCGGTCGGCGCGGAGCCGCAGCGCGAGCTGGGCCAGGAGCGCGGACGTCCACACCAGCAGGCAGGTCGAGCCCACAATGTTGAGCAGGACGGGAAGGACCATCTCGGGGAAAGCCAGCTCCAGCCCGACCGTGACAACGCCGAAGGCGACGCTGGCCAGGACTGCGATAACCGGGACCCGTGCCTTGGACACCGAGGCGAGCAGGCGCGGCGCGTCGCCGCGCTCGGCGAGGGAGAACGCCATCCGTGACGCACCGTAGAGGTTGGCGTTGAGGGCCGAGAGCAGTGCCGCCACGGCCACCAGGGTGATGGCGGTGGCTGCGCCGGGCATGCCGGCGGCGTCCAGTACCGCCGCGAACGGGCTCTTCAGCCCCGCCGAACCCACGGGAACCACGGCCGCAATAATGAAGATGGAACCGATGTAGAAAACCAGGATGCGCCACAGCACCGTGCGGACCGCTTTCTTCACGCTGCGGGCCGGCTCGGCGGTCTCAGCTGCCGCCACGGAGACAATCTCGGTGCCGCCGAACGCGAAGGCCACCACGAATAGGGCTGTGGCAATCCCGGCGAAACCGCTGGGTGCGAATCCGGCACCGGTGAAGTTGGACAGGCCCGGCGACTGCACTCCCGGCAGCCAGCCGAGGAGCAGGGCTGCGCCCACCAGGAGGAACCCGACGATTGCTGCCACCTTGAGCAGGGCGAACCAGAACTCGAACTCGCCGAAGTTCTTGACACTGGTGAGGTTCACGGCGGTGAGCAGCACGATGAACACGAAGGCCATCAGCCACACCGGCAGGGCCGGGAAGATGGTGGCCAGCAGGGCTGCCGCGCCGAGCGCTTCGGCGGCGATGACCACCACGAGCTGCAGCCACCAGAGCCAGCCCACCGTGGCACCGGCCACCGGCCCGTAGGCCCTGGCGGTATAGACGGAGAAGGCTCCGCTGTCCGGGTTGGCGGCGGCCATCTCGCCGAGGGCCCACATCACCAGGATGATGAGGGTGCCGGCCACGAGGTAGGAGATCAGCACGGCCGGGCCGGCGGCCTGGATGCCGGCCCCGGAGCCGATAAAGAGGCCCGCACCGATGGCGCTTCCCAGGCCCATCATCGTGAGCTGGCGGGGTTTGAGTGTGGTGCCGAGCGGGCGGCCAGACGTCTTTGTCTGTTGTTCCATGGGGAGTCCTCTGGTTGTGGAACGGATGGATAAGGGTCAGAAAGTTCCTAGGCTGTGTGGGCTTCCATAACCCGGAGCACGCGGTCGTTGGCGGCGGGGCCGGCAACGGTGATCCGCACCCCGTCACCTTGGTAGGCCCGGACCATGATGCCCGCGCGGTCAAACGCCTCCACGAGCCCTGCCTGGAGGCTCTCATCCGCACGGATCCACAGGAAGTTGCCCTGGCTCGGCGGCAGCTTCCAGCCCTGGGCTTCGAGCTGCGCGGCCATCCGGGCGCGCTCCTGCCTGACCGCGGCCACCCGGGTTTCCATCTCCTCCCCGGCGTCCAGCGACGCGATGGCAGCCTTCTGGGCCAGCGCGCTCACGGCGAAGGGAAGGGCGGTCCGGCGCAGCCCCTCGGCGATGGACGGCGCCGCCACGGCGTAGCCCACCCGCAGGCCGGCCAGTCCGTAGGCCTTCGAGAAGGTGCGCAGGATGCAGACGTTCGGGTACTGGCGGTAGAGCGACAGGGAATCGGGGCCGCTGCCCGCTTCGGCGTACTCCACATAGGCCTCGTCGATCACCACGAGAATGTCGGAACGGACAGAGCGCAGGAAGGCCTCGATGCGCTCATGGCTGATCGGCACGCCGGTGGGGTTGTTGGGGGTGCAGAGCAGGATCACCTTCGTGCGGGCGGTGACGGCTGCGGCCATGGCATCGAGGTCGTGGCCTTCAAAGGTGTCCAGCGGAACGCGGACCGGCCGGGCGCCGGCCAGCTCCACCAGGATGGGGTACGCCTCGAAGGAGCGCCACGCGAAGATCACTTCATCCCCGGCATCGCACAGGCCGGTGATGATCTGCTGGAGGACGCCCACGCTGCCGGGTCCCACCGCGACTTCTCCGGCGGTGACCCCGAAGTGGCTAGCGATCCGTTCACGGAGTTCGACGGCGGCACTGTCGGGGTAGCGGTTCATGGTGCCGGCCGCTGCGGCCACCGCGGCGGCGGCAGCGGGCAGCGGCTCGTAGTGGCTTTCGTTGCTGGCAAGGGCGGCAATGTCCATGCCGGCGCTGCGCCGGCCCGGGACATACGGCGGGAGGCCGGACACGGCGCCACGAAGGGCGGGGAGTGCAGTGTCCGGTGCGGTGGAGAGCTGATCACGGGTCATGAGGACCGATCATGGGTGTGACTCCGCCCACAATGCAAGATACGCTCAACCCATTGGGACTTCTGCTCAACTTCTACTGCCTCTGGTGAAAATATGACCACCCTGCACCCCCGCACCCTGGATTCACTCGACGGCAGGATCATCCTGGCCCTGGACAAGGATCCGGAGGCCAGCGCCCTGGCACTCTCCCGGACACTCGGCGTCGCACGGAACACGGTCCACGCCCGGCTGGCACGGCTCGAGCGCAGCGGCGCCCTCCGCTCCTTCAGCCGGCGGCTGGATCCCGCCGCACTCGGCTATGACCTGATGGCCTTCCTCTCCCTGTCCATCAGCCAGACCCGGACAGGTGCGGTGGAGGACGGGCTCGCCGCGATCCCGGAGGTCATTGAGGTGCACGCCACTACCGGCGACGCGGACCTCATGGCCAAGGTGGTGGCACGCGGCACGGCGGATCTCTATCGCATCACCAACCACATCCTGGAAATCGAGGGGATTCAACGGACCAGCACGGCCATCTCCGTGCTGGAACTCATGCCGCCCCGCTACGACGGCCTGCTGAGCCGGCTCTCCGAGCAGGAACCCCGCCCTGCCGGCTAGGTGCGGGTGACGCAGGCCACATTGGTCATATTTTCAATTGGGCTTCTTCTGCCTGCCAAAACTCCTAGCCAGATGTGACTCTCTTGCCTATAAGTGGGCTAGCGCACAAGATTCCTGCATGACTACTCTCACCGTGTCGGGCCGCGTGGCGCAGATTCTCAGCAGCTACCTCAGCGATGTCTTCGGCGTCATGGGCAACGGAAACGTCTACTTCCTGGACGCCGCGGAAAAGCTGGGCCTCCGCTTCTCCGCCGTCCGCCATGAAGGCGCCGCCATCGCCGCGGCCGACGCCTACTACCGGACGTCGGGACGTCTCGCCGCGGGCACCACCACTTACGGCCCCGGCTACACCAATGCACTGACCGCCCTCGCCGAGGCGGTCCAGGCGCAGATCCCCGTCGTGCTGGTCACCGGGGCCGCCCCCACCACCGGCGCCCGTCCCTGGGACGTGGACCAGGCGGCCATCGCCGCAGGCCTCGGTGCCGCCACGTTCACCGTCACCCGCGACGCTGCGGGTTCCATCACCCGGCAGGCGGTGGAGTACGCACTCACCAAGCGCACCGCCGTCGTGATTGCCATCCCCTACGACCTCGCGGCACTCGAGGCGACAGATGAAGAGCTTCCGGCGCCGTTGGCACCGACCGTGAATGACGACGTCGACGGCGGCCTGGGGCAGGTGGCCCGCCTGCTGGCCGGGGCCAAGCGGCCGCTGATCCTCGCCGGCCGCGGCGCGCACCTCGCCGGAGCCGGCCCGGAGCTGCGGGAGCTCGCCGACCGCCTCGGCGCCGTGACCGCCGGAACCGCACTGGCGCTCAACCTCCTCGAAGGCGAAGGATACCTCGGCGTGGCGGGCGGCTTCGGCACGGACACCGCAGCCGGGCTCATGGGTGAGGCCGATGTGGTCCTCGTGGCGGGGGCAAGCCTGAGCGCCTTCACCATGCGGTTCGGGCACCTGCTAGGACCGGACAGCGCCGTCATCCAGATCGATACCGCCCTGCAGCCGACGCACCCGCGGGTGGATACGTTCGTCAGCGCGGACGCGAAGTCAGCGGCCGGACACCTCCTGCGGATGCTCGAGGGCGCGGCCTCGCCGGACGTCGGCCGCGGCGGAGCGTGGCGCGCGGAAGCCCGCAAGCGGCTGGCCGAAGGACCGGCCCACCACCCTGGCTCCGAGGAGACCACGGACGGCCGGCTGGACCCGCGTTCCCTGGCCGCCGCGTTGGACGCCGTGCTTCCGGAGCGGCGCACGGTGGTCCAGGACGGCGGGCACTTCCTCGGCTGGGCACCGATGTACTGGAACATCCCCCGGCCGCAGGACCTGGTGATGGTGGGGACCGCCTACCAGACCATCGGGCTGGGCCTCGCTAGCGCCGTCGGGGCAGCCCGCGTCGTGGAGGACGGCCGCACCCTGGTGCTGGCCTCCGGCGACGGCGGTTTCCTGATGGGCCTGTCCGACCTCGAATCGCTCATCGGCGCGGCAACCAGCGCCATCGTCGTGATCTACAACGACGCCGCCTACGGCGCCGAAATCCACCAGTACGGCTCCCAGGGCCTGACCGAAAAGCCCATGCTGATCCCCGAGGTGGACTTCAGCGGCGTCGCCCGCGCGCTGGGTGCCGCGTCCGCGATCATCCGCTCCTTGTCCGACCTTTCCGCGCTGCAGGACTGGATCGATGCCGGCGCGAAGGGAACCTTCGTGGCCGACTGCCGGATCACTGCCAGCGTCCGGGCCCCGTGGCTGAGCGAGTGGATGGAAGCCTCGCGGGCGGCGAAGGCGGCGGTGGCTAGCTAGTCAGCCCGGCGGACCGGGAAGGAATCAGGCACGCGGGCCGGGGCTGGCGGCAGCACTGTGCTGGCCGGTCACAACACACCGGGGCGCCGATGAACGCGGGGGCTCACCTCGGATGAATCCGGCTCCTGGGTTCCTTCGGCTGGAACCCGCGCGCCGCCGTCGTATGCCTCTTCCGGGACCACTCCTATCGGCGGCCGCGGGAGCACGCATGCGGCCCCAGAGCATTCACAGGTCCACCACTTACCATTTCCCTCATGAAGGCTGCCCGGGACGCGCGCTCTGCCGCCGTGGTGATCAACGCCGGATCACGCCGAGGGCGGGCACACGAACTCGCAGTGGACACGATGCGAAAGGCAGGCGTGCCCATCTCCGCCGTGCACCCCGTACCGTCCGGGGCGGACCTGGCCGGGACGCTTGACCGGGTGCTGGCCGACGGGCACGATCTGGTAGTTGTCGGTGGCGGCGACGGGACGGTGACCTACGCCGCCGGCCGGATTGCCGGCACCAACGTGATGCTCGGCGTTCTGCCGCTGGGCACTGCCAACGACTTCGCCCGCACGCTGCAGATCCCGAACAACCTGGCCGAGGCGTGCGCCACCGTCGCCGACGGAAAGGTGGTGGACATCGACCTCGGCCGGGCCAACGGCGAGCCGTTCCTCAACGTCGCGTCCGCGGGCCTGTCAGTGGCTGTGACCGAAGCCATCAGCCCGCGACTGAAGCGGTACATCGGGCCCTTGGCCTACAGCGTCGCCACGCTCCGGGCATATGCCCGGCACAGGCCGTTCCGGGCCCGCCTTGAGTTCCCCGCGGGGGACCACGAGCCGCTGGAGCTTGGGAACCTGCTTCAGGTGGCGGTCGGCAACGGCCGGCATTACGGCGGCGGCAACACAGTCTCCCCCACCGCGGGGATCGACGACCACCTCCTGGACATCTACGCCATCCTGGCCGGCCCGCTCCGGGAGCATGCCAGCATCGCGCGGCTGCTCAAGGACGGAAGCTTCATCGAACACGACCGCGTGTACCACCTGACCAGCCGGCATGTCCGGCTGGTCACCGACCCCCCGCTGCCGGTGAACCTCGACGGCGAAATCGCCACCATCACACCGGCCGACTTCACCATCCAGCGCAACGCCGTCCACGTGGTGGTGCCCCAGAGCAGCACCGGCGCACTGTTAGACGGACAGGGCGCCGCGAACTGGCCGCCGTCTTGACGCACGACGGGGGCGTCTTCGGCGGCCCATTGGCATGAGGGGCACCGAAACCGACTTATGAAGTCACGGGACGAGTTTGATGTACTCGCCCCGGAGGTTGGCGCGGAAGCCGTCGTCCTGAACGGCCACGTCCTGCAGCACGAGGCCCTCGGGCAAGCCCTCGATGTCGTGCTCGATGGTCACGAGCCCGCGCACGACGGCGGCGATGGCGTCAGAGAGGAAGTCCGGCCCACCTAGGTCGATCGAGCGTGGTTCGACAATAAGCCTGCCGGCCACGACTTCGACCGTGCCGGTGGCGGTGACCGGCAGTTCGCGCCCCAGGGCATTGACGGTACGAATCACCATGACCTGGCCGTCGCCGGCGGAGCGGACGACTGTCCCGTCACCGAGTTTGTTGGCGACGACCTCGAAGGGCACGGTCGCATCGACGGCGAGCTGTGCGGCGACCAGACCGTCCGGGCCCGCGACTACGTCCCGCCCGACGGTTCGGACGTCGCGGAGGATCGAGCCCGCGGCCACCACTGTCCCAGCGTCCAGCGCAACGTCGGCGAGCCACACTTCGTCGTCGCGCAGGCCGGCGGGAGGCTGCGCGGCCGGCGGGCGGTCCACGCCCGCCG
The DNA here is from genome assembly GCF_029960645.1 of Arthrobacter sp. AL12. Classification (GTDB taxonomy): domain Bacteria; phylum Actinomycetota; class Actinomycetes; order Actinomycetales; family Micrococcaceae; genus Arthrobacter. Next base: position 62,406 of record NZ_JASBQY010000019.1, on the reverse strand, counting down.
GTGGCGCCGGCGCAGGCACTGCTCCGCCCCCGGCTGCCGGGTCGCCCACAGCAAACCAGAGAATCGCGGCCATCACCCCGAGGACGAGGACCATCCCCATAGCTCCGATCAGCCAGTCCTTCACACGTCTCCACTCCATCCGGACAGTCTGAGGGGTTGCCGCCGGGGTGCAAAACTCCAAGGCCGCCGAGTGTGGCTCCTTGCGACAACCGCGGGACCTTCACGGGCCCCGTAGCTAGACTGCTGGGGTACGTGTCCCCGACCCTTAGGAGAAGTTCATGGGCTACAGCGGAAGTCCGTCCGAGAAGCCGGTAGCAGCCGGCGATCTAGACCGCAGCCATATCGGTCAGACCGTCAGCTTTGAAGCGAACGACTTCACGGTTGTCGTCGGAACAATCGCCGGCGTTGCCCGGACCGACGCCATGGTGTACCTGTCCCTTCAAGGAGTGGGCGGCGGCACCCATCTGAAGGACGAGTACGACCTCCCTGTCGGTCAGAACGTCTATCTCCAGATGGATCCCCTGAGCACCGCCGGTAAGACCCTCGCCGACGCGGAAAGGGTCATCAAGGAGAAGTTCGACGAGATCAAGAAGAACCTCCGGGACCGGGAACAGAAACCCGGGTCCGAATAACCGACGCATCCAGCGAGGAACCCGCAGTGCCCGGCACTGCGGGGTTCCTCTGTTTGTCACTCTGCCGAGCGTGCCGCCCATAAGATGAGGCAATGGACTTCGAAGGCACGCTCTTTACCGTTTTGGGCGCCGGGCTGGTCCTGCTGATGCTCATTGACGTCTTTCGCACGCTCCTTTACCCGCACGGTACGGGTCCCGTTGGCCGGGCGATCATGCGCGGATTCTGGCTGGTGTCCAGAAAACTGCGGGGCCGGGGCTCCTTCATTGCAGCGCCATTGGCCATGGCCGCCGTCATTGGCGCCTGGGCAGCGCTCGCGGCCATCGGCTGGGCCCTGCTCTATCTGCCCCATCTGCCGGGCGGTTTTGTCCACGGAGCCGGGGTGCCCCAAAGGGGCGACTTCGGCGAAGCGCTCTACATCTCCCTGGTCACGCTTTCCACCGTGGGGTTCGGCGACATCGTGCCGGCCGATCCGGTGCTCCGGCTGGTAGTGGCGCTCCAGGCCGTCGCCGGCTTCGGGCTGCTTACGGCGACGGTGACGTGGATCCTGCAGACGTTCCCGGCCCTGAACCGCCGCCGGGCCCTTGCCCACCAGCTGAACCTGTTCAGGGAGGCTGCAGGTCCGGCCGGCGTGTTGTCCCTGGATCCCGGGCATGCTGCCGGGCTGCTGGAGTCAATGGCCGGAAATGTGGCTTCGGTGGGCGTGGATCTGCTGGCGTTCCATGAAACCTATTATTTCCGTGAAGTCGAGCAGCGCGGCTCCTTACCCGCCACGGTGGCCTACGCCCAGGAGCTGGCATCCCAGGCCCAGCGCAGCGAGAGCCCTGAACTGCAGTTCGCCGGACGGATGCTCCACGCGGCGCTGGAGGGACTCGCAGAGGTCCTTCGTGGCAAATTCGGCCATTCCGGAGCCACGTCCTCCGATGTGTTCGACAGCTACGAACTGCACCACCGCCACCTCCGAGGCGGGGAACAGGAACCTGACACGGACACCGGCACACCCTAGACATGTGACTAATCAGTCACCTATTCTGGAACTGTGGACGCCGTATTCAAGGCCCTGGCCGACTCCACCCGCCGCGATCTCCTGGATGAGCTCTTCCGGAACGACGGGCAGACCCTCCACGCCCTTGAGGCCCGCTTCGAGATGACCCGCTACGGCGTGATGAAGCACCTCAGGGTCCTGGAGGACGCCGGCCTGGTGCTGACCCGCCGTCGGGGGCGCGAGAAACTTCACTTCCTGAATCCGGTGCCCATCCGGCTGGTCCACGACCGCTGGGTGAGCAAATATGCCGAACCATGGGCCGCTGGCCTCAGCGACCTCAAAACCAGATTGGAAAGTCCCATGGAAAAGATCTTCGAAATCTATATCAAGACCACCCCGGAACGGCTCTGGGAGGCCATCACGGACGGCGAGATCCGCAGCAAGTACCAGTTCGGTTCCGTCATCACCTCGGACTGGACGCCGGGATCCCGGTTCGTGATGGCGCCCAGGGGCGGGGAACCCCTGGGCGAGGGCGAGAACCTGGAGGTGGACCCGCCCCGCCGGCTCGTCCAGAGCATGCGCGCCCTCTGGGGCGAAGACGTCAAGGCCGAAGGCACGTCCCGGGTCACCTGGGAGATCGAACCGGTGGGCGATTCCTGCCGCCTGACCGTCACCCACGACCAGCTCCGGGAAGGCGCCAACGAACAGCTCTACGGCGGCTGGCCGATGATCCTCTCCGGCCTGAAGACCTGGCTGGAAACCGGCGAACTCCTCACCACCCCCGGCTCCCTCATGTACACCTGAGGCGGGCGGAAGCCGGGCGCCGCCGTCGTGGTGAAATGTCGCGGCCTGTTGGCGCTTGGGCCCGCACCTTGCCGCCCCCTGACCCCGGCGGTAGCCTGAAAAGCAGATGACGGGCCACGCCGCCCACCACCGGTTCCGGGAGGGCCGGGCCGCGCAGCGCCCACAGGCTCAGACCCGCCACCGGGAACGGGGAGGCGCGATGTCTACGCTCGCACAGGGCCGGGAAGCCTACGCCGAACGGCGCTGGCCGGACGCCGTCGGGCAGTTCACCGCAGCCGACCACGACGCCGAGCTTGCGGCCGGTGACCTGGAACAGCTGGCCACCAGCGTCATCCTCACCGGCCGGGGCTCCGAGGGGGTGGACATCCTGGCCCGGGCGCACCTGAAGTACCTCGCCGACGGCGACTACCCCGCCGCCGCCCGCTGCGCCGTCTGGACCGGGATGAACCTCATCCTGCTGGGCGAACCGGCCCGCAGCGCCGGCTGGCTTGCCCGCGCCCACCGGATCGTCGAGGACCTGCCCGAGCCCTGCCCCTTCGAGGGCCTGCTGTCCGTCCCCGTCGGGCTGGGCGCCCTCTACCAGGGCGACGGCGCCACCGCCGCGGCAGCCTTCACCCGCGCCGCCGACCTCGGCCGGGCACGCGGCGACGCCGACTCGGCCGCCCTCGGGACGCTGGGCCTCGGGCAGGCCAAGGTCCTGCTGGGCGAGTTCGACGCCGGTCTGGCCCTGCTCGACGAGGCCATGGTCGCCGTTACCCTCAGTGAAATCTCCCCGGTCCCCGCCGGGATCATCTACTGCGCGGTGATCGAAACCTGCCATCTGGCCTTCGACCTGCACCGCGCCCACGAGTGGACCCGGGCCCTGGACCGGTGGTGCGACGCGCAGCAGCAGCTGGTGGCCTTCAGCGGCCAGTGCCAGATGCACCGGGCCGAGCTGTACCGGCTGCACGGCGCCTGGGCCGAGGCGATCGACGCGGCCAAAACGGCGCAGGACCTCGCCTTCCGCGGCGACCGGATGGCCACCTACGGCGGCTTCTACGAACAGGGCGAAATCCACCGGCTCCGGGGCGACTTCGACGCCGCCGAGGCCTGCTACCTGCACGCCCAGGAGACCGGATTCCCGCCGCAGCCCGGGCTGTCGCTCCTCCGCCTGGCCCAGGGCCGCCCGGAGCAGGCCCGGTCCCTGCTCCGGCAGGCCATGGCCGGCATCGACCCCGCCTACCGGCGCCGGATGCTCGCCGCCCGGGTGGAGATCGAACTGGCCGCCGGCGACGCACCGGCGGCACGGGCCGCCGCGGAGGAGCTGGCCGCGCAGTGCGCCTCGGTCGACATGCCCCTGCTGCACGCCCTCGCCGAGCAGTCCGAAGCCGCTGTCCTGTTCCACGAAGGCGACCCCGCAGCTGCCCTGGTCCCGCTGCGCCGCGCGTGGTCCCGCTGGCTCAGCCTGGACGCACCGTTCGAAGCCGCCCGCTGCCGCGCCCTCCTGGCCCGGCTGTGCGCCGCGCTCGGTGATGAGGAATCCGCCCGGCTGGAGCGTGAGGCGGCCCGGGCAGTATTTTCCGGGCTGGGCGCCGCTCCGGCGCTGGCGGACCTTGAGCAATCGGAGGTTGGGCAATCGGACCTTGAGCAGTCGCCGGACGCCCGGACGGCCCCGGCGCCAACCACCAAGAACGACGGCCATCACGCCGCCGACGCCGGGCCGCTCACCGCCCGCGAAGCCGAGGTGGTCCGGCTCGTCTCCGCCGGACTAACCAACCGGAACATCGCTGCCGAGCTGTTCATCAGCGAAAAAACGGTCGCCCGGCACCTGAGCAACATCTTCACCAAGCTGGGCCTGACCTCCCGGGCCGCGGTCACGGCCTACGCCTACCGGCACGGACTCGCCTGACCTCCCTCCCTGCATAGATTTACCCATTCCCCGCCCGCCGGATGTCTCCCTGCACATGGGAAATGGGTGATTCGCCCGATGCGCCGCGACGCGACGAAAAATAGCGTTAATGGCATGAACGTTTCAGTGCTCGCAGGAATGGTGTCCACCGGCCTCTTCGCGGTGAGCTACCTGCCCATGCTGCTCAAGGCCCTCCAGACGAGGAATCTCGGCTCCTACAGCCTCGGTCATCTCGCGCCCGCAGGCCACAGCAGGCACAGCAGGCACAGCAGGCACAGCGTTCATACCCACCCCACCGCACCTGCAACACCTAGGAGGCACCACCATGAACACCACCCCAGCAACAGACACCGGCGGCGCCGTCGGCCCAGCCACACTCGGCACTGCCGCCGTCGACACCGTCATTATCGGCGCCGGACAGTCCGGCCTGGCGCTTGGCTACTACCTGGCGCAGCAGCACCGGAACTTCGTCATCCTTGACGCCGGGACACGGGTGGGCGACGCGTGGCGGAGCCGCTGGGACTCGCTGCGCCTGTTCACCCCCGCGAAGTACAACGGCCTGCCCGGCCGGCCCTTCCCGGGCGACCCCCTCGCCTTCCCCACCAAAGACGAGCAGGCGGACTACCTGGAGGACTACGCCTCCCGGTTCCACCTGCCGGTCCGGCCCAACACGGCCGTGACCCGGCTGAGCCACGACGGGCAGCGGTTCCAGGTCACGGCAGGGACGCAGCGCTGGACGGCGGCGAACGCCGTCCTCGCCACCGGCGCCTGCCAGCAGCCCAGGACGCCGGGATTTGCGGCGGAACTGCCGTCCGACGTCGTCCAGCTCCACTCCTATGACTACAAGAACCCGGCCCAGCTCAAGCCCGGCCCCGTCCTGGTGGTAGGGGTGGGCAACTCCGGGGCGGAGATCGCCCTGGAGACCAGCCGGACGCATGAAACCTTTCTGGCCGGCAAACCGAGTGGCGAGATCCCGTTCCGGCACGGCCGCACCGCGGCCCGCTTCCTCATCCCGGTGGTCCGCTTCGCCGGGATGCACGTGCTGACCACCAACACGCCGGTCGGGCGCAAGGCGCTGCCCAAGATGGCCGGCATGGCATCGCCGTTGATCCGCACCAGGCTCGCGGACCTCGGCGCCGCCGGCGTCCACCTGGTGCCGCGGGTCACCGGAGTCCAGGACGGCGACGTCATGCTCGACGACCGTGAGCGCCTTCCGGTGGCAAACGTCATCTGGTGCACCGGCTTCACCGAGGCCTACCCATGGCTGGACATTACGGAGCTGCCCGCGAACTGGCGGGAACAGCAGCACCGCGGGATCGTGGATGCCCTGCCAGGCCTGTACCTGCTGGGGAACGACCTCCTCTTCGCAGCAGCATCGGACACCTTCCCCGGCGTGTGCCGGGACGCCAAATACCTGGCGAAGCGGCTCGCCGCCACCCGGGCTCCGCAGCCCGCAGCGGAGGTCCGGAGCGGGCTGGCGGCCTAGCGCCCGCGGAGACGCCCCCGGCCGAGGACTGCTGGCTGCAGCCGCACAGCGCTGTGGGTATTGCGGGACTGACGCGACCCATCACACGAAAGTGGCCGTCCACGTTCGGAAACGAGGACGGCCCTTTCACTAGCACGACGCACATCCTCCGGAGGGGTGGAGGATCCGGGCCGCGGTCAGTCGCGGAGCGGGACGCCCTGGGCGTCGGTCCGGAATTGGGCCGCGCCAGCGATGATCATGATGCCCTCGACGACGCCCCACAGGCCGACGATGAACCCGAGGCCGAGCGTGAAGATGCCCAGGACGAGGGTGAGGACGAGCTGGATGACCGCCACTTTGGTGTATCCAAGGTAGAAGCGGTGGATACCCAGTCCGCCCAGGAAGATGCCCAGCAGACCGGCGACGATCTTTGATTTCGGCTGCGTGTAGCCGTAGGCCGGGTTCGGCGGCTGCTGCTGGGACTGCGGCTGCTGGGGCGCAGGCGGCTGCTGCTGGTACTGCGGCTGCTGGGGCGCAGGCGGGTACGCCTGGTACTGCGGCTGTCCCGCGAACGGCTGCTGGGGGCCGGCCGGGTGGCCCTGGTACGGCTGCTGCGGGCCGGCGTAGGGCTGCTGCGGTCCGGCCTGGTGGCCCTGCTGCGGGCCGGCGTAGGGCTGCTGCGGCTGAGGTCCAGTCGGGGTCACTCCGCCGTGGGACGGCGGGGCAGCTGGCTGGTCATAGCCTTCCGGAGTGACGGCGTTCGCGTCGGGGTGGGGCTGTGTCATGGTGGCGCCTTTCGATGAGTGATGATGCAGCCACGGCGTTCAGGCGGCAGCACCGTCGACGACGGCATTCCCCAAGATTCCATGTGCCGACATTAGTTTGACGGAACAACCCGCTAAATGCGCTGATTGGCGCAGAATATCCTCTGCCAGCATGATCCGCTTCCGTCAGCGTCCGCAGGGTGCCAGAGTTGAACAATGAACGAGACACCCGGGAATAGGGAAACTGGCGGACTGGTCCTGAACCTGGAGTACACGCTCGATGCTCCCCCGGAAGAAGTCTTCAGGATGTTGACGGAATCGACCGAACTGGTGAAGTGGTGGGGACCGCACGGCTTCACCACCCCTGCGGCCGAACTGAACCTCACCGAAGGCGGCCGCTACGGATTCCGCATGACGCCCCCGGATGGCGAACCGTTCCACCTCTCGGGCGAGTTCCTGGAGATCGATCCTCCATGGCGTCTGGTGTACACCTTCCGCTGGGAGGAACCGACCCCCGACGACCGGGAAACCGTCGTCGACCTCTCCCTCGGGATTACCGGCGAGGACACGCGCCTGGTGCTCTCGCAGGGCCCATTCCTGACGGAGGAGCGGGTGGCCCTGCACCGCAGCGGATGGACCGAGTCGTTCGAGAAATTGCAGGCGGTATTAATCAGCCGCACTTAAGGACCGGCCGCGTCAATGTCTTGGATCCACGCCAGGAATGCCCCGCCACCCAAGTCGCGTTGATACGGCTTGAAACAGTTCCAAAACAACGAAATCGAAAGGGTGCCATATACTCCCCTTGACGCAGGTCTGCGTTATTGGTCGGGCGCCCAGCGACGTAGCTGATGGGCCGGAAACATGGGGATTCCAAATTGAATAGTCACCAATCGTTCTCGTCGTTTTTTGAAAAGCGCGAGGAGCCCTCGGCGTGGCGGCCACCGGGCGCTTCCTTCGACCCACCAAAGCCCCCGAAAAAGCCAAAATTCTCGACGTTCATCGTCGGAGTGCTTGTCCTTTTGGCCATGTGGTTGGGCTTCACCAACGGAGGATTGGGTGGGGCCCTCATATTCCTCGCCATCTTCGCGGCACTGACCGGCCTCTACGTCGCGGCCACCGGGCGCCGCTCCTGGGCCCGGCTGCCCGGCAAACGAAAAGTCGGCGGCATCGTCCTGGCCGCGTCTTTGGTCATATTGGTGGTCGGCGCGGTCATCCTGCCGCCTCCTTCTGCCGAAAGCCTTGCCGCCCAAGCGGCTTCTGAAAATGCAAAGAGAGCAGAAGAAGCCTCCCGCACCTCATCACCGTCACCCTCGGCCACCCCGTCCCCCTCACCTTCCCCGACAAACACGGGTGAACCCCTCGACCCCGACAGGGTCACGGAACTCGCCAAAGGCGTGAATTACACCGCCCCGAAAAGCCAGCCAGCCTTCGCGACCAAGGCACTGGATCTTCTCGCCCTTCTCCCCGTCAAAGAAACCGCGTCAACGCCCGGGTACAGCGCTCGAGCCATGTACGGGCAGGCCTGGGCAGATATCGACAGAAACGGGTGCGACACCCGGAACGACATACTCAAACGAGACCTGACCAAAGTCGCTTTTGTCGACAATTCGACCTGCAAGGTCGATAGCGGGATCCTTGCACCCGATCCCTACACGGCTAAGTCAATCAATTTCCAGCGGGGCCCCGAAACAAGCAGCGCCGTACAGATAGACCATGTGGTCGCCCTTGGTGACGCATGGATAAAGGGGGCCCAGCAGCTCACCGGCGAGCAGCGCATGGCTTTCGCCAACGATCCCCTGAACCTCCAGGCAACCGATGGCCCAACCGATGTCAAAAAGGGTGAAAGCGACGCAGCGGCCTGGCTGCCGCCGAACACGAGCTATCGCTGCGAATACGTTGCCCGGCAGATCGCCGTCAAAGCGACGTATGACCTGTGGGTGACCAAACCTGAACACGACGCGATGGAAGAAGTCCTGAAGGACTGTTCCGGCCAGTTGGTACCGACCAATGAATCGGAAGTCAGAGTCGTCGCGTCGGCCGACGAGACAGCAGACTCCGCAGCCGCAGCGGTGGTCGTTGCCCCTGCGCCCGCGGCCCCCGCCCCGTATGGTCCCCCAGCCCCCGTGTACCTCGCGCCGGCTCCCGCCCCGGCGCCGGCACCGGCACCCGCACCCTACGTTCCACCGGCACCGGTCTACGTGCCCCCGGCGCCGTCTGCGGTCTACTACGCCAATTGCGCTGCCGTTCGGGCTGCCGGGGCGGCCCCGATCCGCGCCGGCCAGCCCGGCTACAGCCGGAAACTGGACCGCGACGGCGACGGCGTCGCCTGCGAGTAGTGGCCCGAAACCGACAACCACCCTCAAAAAGACGGCGGCGTCACTGACAAAGCGTCGCGGCCTGCGGATAGGATGGGTGCCACGAAGTCTTGGGGGATAACTTCCGGGATGTTTTTCGCCGTCCTGCCGTCACTGACCGGACAGGACCTGTCGTTCCAGGAGTTGTTCCAGCTTGATTTTCAAGACTTTCGGGTGGTCGTTCGCGGTCACCATCATCGCGCTAGTGATCGCTTTCCTTTATGGCGGCCCTGAGGCGCTCATTCTCTGCGTCATCCTGGGCATTCTTGAAGTCAGCCTGAGTTTCGACAACGCTGTTGTCAACGCACGGATCCTGGAACGCATGAACCCGTTCTGGCAGAAGATGTTCCTCAGCGTCGGCATCATCATCGCCGTCTTCGGCATGCGGATCCTCTTCCCCCTGCTCATCGTGGGGGTCACCGCCGGCCTGAACCCGGTCGAAGCCGTCACTCTCGCGATGGAAAAGGGTGACCCGAACACCCCCGGCAGCTACGGATACCTGCTCCACGAAGCGCACCCGCAGATCGCCGCATTCGGTGGGATGTTCCTCCTGATGCTGTTCCTGGACTTCATCCTCGCCCACCGGGACATCAAGTGGATCAAGTTCCTCGAAATCCCGCTGGCCCGGCTGGGCAAGCTCGAAGGCGCATCAATAATCATCGGCATGGCGGCACTGGCCATCGCCGGCGCCGTATCCGGCGAGAAGCAGGGCATCGTGCTCCTCTCCGGCCTGCTGGGCATGATCACCTACTTCCTGGTCAACGGCCTCGGAAATCTCTTCGACGTTGATCAAGACGGCGACGTCGACGCGGACGACGCGAACCTGATCGCTCACACGGGCCCCTCCGGATCCGCCAAACTGGCCGGCAAGGCCGCCTTCATGCTCTTCCTCTACCTGGAAGTCATCGACGCGTCCTTCTCGTTCGACGGCGTCATCGGCGCCTTCGCCATCACCTCGGACCCCATCATCATTGCCCTGGGACTGGGCTTCATCGGCGCCATGTTCGTCCGCTCCCTGACCGTCTTCCTGGTCCGGGAAGGAACGCTGGACGAATTCGAGTACCTCGACCACGGCGCGCACTGGGCAATCGGCGCCCTGGCGGTCATCCTCCTGGTCACCATCGTGTTCCCCATCAACGAAATCATCACCGGCCTGATCGGCGTCGTTTTCATTGGCGCCGCCTTCGCAGGATCGATACGCCGCAACAAGAAGAAAAGCGTCGCCGGTCCGGCCGACGTGCTTGAATCAGCCGACGCCAACAAATAGCTCGTCACTAACACTTAAAGAAGCAACAACCACCTCTAAGAGAAGCGAGTAAATCAATGGGTTTGAGTCTGCAAAAAGGCCAGTCACTGTCACTCACGAAGCAGAACGGCGAGTCTCTGACGACCGTCCGCCTGGGCCTTGGGTGGGACTCGGCCGTCCCGGCCAAGAAGGGGTTCTTCGGCGGCACGAAAACCGTTGAGATCGATCTGGACGCCTCGGCCATCATGTTCGACGCTGAGGGAAAGCACCTGGACACGGTCTTCTTCAACCAGCTCAGCAGCAAAGACGGCGCCGTCCGCCACACCGGGGACAACCTGACCGGCGCCGGCGACGGCGACGACGAGACCATGATGGTCAACCTCCCCGCCGTGTCTCCGGCGGTCCAGCACATCGTGTTCGTCATCACCAGCTACAGCCAGCAGACCTTCGACATGGTCCAGAACGCGTTCTGCCGGGTCCTCGACGACTCGGCCGCGGGCAGCCCGGAAGTCGCCCGCTACTCCCTCACCGAGTCGGGCCGCAACACGGCCATGATCATGTCGAAGCTGTCGCGGACCGGCAATACCTGGACCTTCCAGGCGATCGGCACCCCGGCCAATGGCCGCACTGCCGGGGACGTCCTCGGCGCCGCGGCTTCCGCCCTGTAGCAAGACGGGACCCGGGCTCCCGGGCCCGGCGTACGCACCCACCGAACTGAAGGAGTATCTCGTGTCCAGCCTGACTCTGAGCAAGGGCAGTAACCTGTCGCTGACGAAAGCCGATCCGGGTCTTCGCAAAGCCATGATCGGTCTTGGCTGGGACCCGCGGACCACCGCCGGGCAACAGTTCGACCTCGACGCCTCGGCCCTCCTTGTCCGTGCTGACGGCAAGGTCCGCTCCAACGCTGACTTCATCTTCTACAACCAGCTTTCGTCCCCGGACGGCTCGGTCGTCCACCAGGGCGATAACCGCACGGGCGAAGGCGACGGCGACGACGAGCAGGTCCTGATCGACCTCGACGCCGTGGCGCTGGACATCGAGAAGATTGTCATCGTGGTGTCGATTGATCAGGCAGAGGCCCGCCACCAGAACTTCGGCCAGGTCCGCGACGCGTTCTGCCGGGTCGTAAATCAGGAGACCGACAACGAAGTGGTCCGCTACGACCTGACCGAGGACGCAGCAGCCGAAACCTGCATGATTTTCGCGGAAATCTACCGCCACAACGGCGAGTGGAAGTTCCGTGCGGTCGGACAGGGCTACGCCTCGGGACTCCATGGCGTTGCCACGGACTTCGGCATCGCGCTGGACTAGAATCCGGGTGGTCCGGGGAAACCCGGGCCGCCCAGCCACACGCCACCCAGACTGAACAAGGAGAACAACCATGGCCGGACTGACCCTCACCAAAGGCAGCAACCTCTCGCTCACCAAGACCGATCCGGGGCTGAACAAAGTCCTGGTCGGGCTCGGCTGGGATCCCCGCACCACCACCGGCGACGCCTTCGACCTGGACGCCTCGGCGCTCCTGCTCGGCGCCGACGGCAAAGTCCGCAGCTCCGCGGACTTCATCTTCTACAACCAGCCGGCCGCCGCCGACGGGTCGGTCGTCCACAAGGGCGACAACCGCTCCGGTGACGGCGACGGCGACGACGAAGTGGTCGCCGTCGAACTCTCGGCCGTTGGCGCGGATGTCGAGCGGATCGTCTTTGTGGTTTCAATCGACCAGGCGGAAGCACGCCGGCAGAACTTCGGCCAGGTGCGCGGCGCCTACTGCCGAATTGTCAACCAGGAAAGCGACACCGAAGTCGTCCGCTACGACCTGAGCGAGGACGCGGCACCGGAGACCTGCATGATCTTCTCAGAGCTCTACCGGCACAACGGCGAGTGGAAGTTCAAGGCAGTCGGCCAGGGGTACGCCACCGGGCTCGCCGGCATCGCCGCCGACTTCGGCGTCCAGCTCGGCTGAGCAGCCGAGACCATAGAAAGAGAAACGGACCAATGAGCATGCAACTCACGCCGCCGGAGGCCACCGCCTCGACGCCGCTGGTACTGAACGCCCCGGAAAACGTCGAAATCGTCAAGCTGGACGACGCACCGGGCATGGTTCCGGTACCGGCCGAACGCCAGCAGGAAATCAACGCGCAGGCCCGGGCCTTCATCACCGAAGTCTCGGCGATGAGCCCGTTCAGCCCCGAATACACCAGCAAGATCGATGGCATCAACCGGCTTGGCGGCCAGCAGCTCGTGGCATCCGCCAGCACGTCAAGCCGGCTGCTGGAGCGGTCGTCCACGTCGCTGGCCGGGGCGAAGAAGTCCGGCAGCAACGCCCAGGTGCAGGTCGCCTCGACGCTCGGTGAGCTCCGATCCACCGTCGAGGACCTGACACCCAGCAACGCCGATCTGAGCGTCGGCCGGAAGATCCTGGGGATCATTCCGGGCGGCAACAAGCTCGCCAAGTATTTCCAGAAATACGAGAGTGCGCAGACCCAGCTCGACAAGATCATTAAGTCCCTGATGGCCGGGCAGGACGCCCTGCTCAAGGACAACGCCTCCCTCGCGCAGGAGAAGACCCAGCTGTGGGAGACCATGCAGGGGCTGAGCGAATACGCAGTGTTCGCCAAGGCCCTCGATAATGCCACCGCCACCCGGATCGACGAGATGAAGATGCAGGGCCAGATCGAAGAGGCCGGCAAACTCGACTCTGATGTGCTCTATCCGATCCGCCAGCGCCACCAGGACATCCTGACCCAGCTGGCCGTCTCGGTTCAGGGCTACCTGGCCATCGACATGATCCGCAAGAACAACACGGAACTGATCAAGGGCGTCGAACGGGCCCGCACGACGACGATCTCCGCGCTGCGGACCGCCGTCATTGTGGCCCAGGCACTGGCGAACCAGAAGATGGTGCTGGATCAGATCGACGCCATCAACACGACGACGAACAATATGATCCTCAAGACTTCCGAGATGCTCAAGGATCAGACCACGCGGATCCACCAGCAGGCGGCGAGCTCCGGTGTCAGCGTGGAGACGCTGCAGAAGGCCTTCGACAACGTGTTCCAGACCATGGACGCCATCGACACGTTCCGCTCCCAGGCCAACAAGAGCATGGAAGGCACCGTACAGGCCCTTGAAACCGGGCTGGAACGGGCCCGCCCGTACCTGGACAGGGTCAGGCAGCAGGAGGGGAATTAGTGGTCGTCAGTCCTGAGCAATAGGCTTACGGGCTATGGTCGCAAATTTCTTAGGCTCGTTGTTCGGCGGCGGAGCGGCATCCCGCCCCGCCGCCGTCCCCGGTGCCGAATCTCCCGCCGTCGATACGGCTGCGGACGAGCTGACAGTCACCGCCGCCGCGCTCGAGGAGTTGCGGCGCACGGTCCTGGCCCGCGGCGCCGAACTGCCTCCCCTCGTGGTGTCACAGGTGCTGCAGCTGACCGACATCCTGCGCGCCCTCATCGGCTACATCGGCCGGTCGGGCGCGTCGACCGAGCAGCGCGTCCTGCTTAACGCCGTCATCACCGACTATCTGCCGTCCCCGCTGCGGGCCTACCTGATGCTGGCCGCCGGGTCGCGGCGGGACGATTCGGCCGACACAACGGTGCTGCTGGATCAGTTCGACGTGCTCTACTCCACCGTCAAGAACCTGGACACCCAGGTCCGGACGGGGGCCATTACGGAACTGGCAGTCCACGGCCAGTTCCTCCGGGACAAGTTTGATATTGATGGTCTCCATCTGGAAGGACGCTAGTGGCTACTATGGTCGCGGGCAGCAACGCCGCCCTCACTGCTGAGAACCCCGGGCTGGAGAAAGTGCTGCTCGGTCTCGGCTGGGACATGGTCCCGAGCCGTGGACCGCAGGCCGAGCTGGTCCCCATGGTGATCATGTGCGGGGCCGACGGCCGTGCCGTTTCCGATGACCACCTGGTTTTCTTCAACCAGATTGTCAGCCCCGAAGGCAGCATTTCCTTCGCCGGCGCGGAGGACCAGGACCAGATCGACGTCGACCTGAACCGGGTGCCCGACGGGGTCCACAAGATCGTCGTGCTGCTCTACGTGGATCCGGAGGTGCGCGGCCCCGGCACGTTCGGCGCCGTGAAGAATGCCTACCTGCGGGTTGCCACCGAACACAACCGGGAGCTGCTGCGCTTCACGGTTCCGAAGGGGAACCTCGACAAAATCAACGCCATGATTCTCGGGGAGCTTTACCGGCACGCTGGAGGCTGGAAGTTCCGCGCCCTCGGTCAAGGCTATGAGGCGGGACTCTCCGCCGTTGCCGCCGACTTCAAGTTGAAGCTCTGAGCATGGCGTTGAATCGAACCGCGCTTCGCACCGACATCCCCTACCTCAGCCGGCGCCCGAAGCCGGTGGTGCAGCCGGAACCCATTCGAACCACTTCGCCCAGTTCAGCCCCGAACCCGAACCCCGTCGCCAGGCCGGCGGCCTCCGGCGGACTCACCCTCGGAACCAGGCCGGCGGCCTCCGGCGGACTCACCCTCGGCGCCAGCCCGGCGGCTTCACCGTCCACGAAGGCCGCAGGGTCTTCAACGCCGGGGCCCCGGCCCGCTCCGGCGGCATCGGAGCGGCTGTTCCCGGCCCCGGATTTCGGCAGCGTCCGCGAGTTGGGGGAAGCCAATCCGGTGGTGCGCCTGAACGCCAGGCAGTCCGCGATTGGCTCACTCCTGGTGGCCGGGGTTCGCTCGGCGGCCTGGGAGGACCAGGAGCTCACCACCGGCGCCCACCACACCGAGGGGCACAAGGCTGGCACCGCCGTCCTCACGCCCGGAAACCGGTCCCTGGCCGGCGTGCAGGACGGGGCCGGCGTCGTGTCCCTGCGCCATGTCCGGCTCCTTCGCCGCCTCCTGTTCGTCGCGGGAGAGAGCCCGCTGACGGTCGGAGTCTTCAACGGCGCGGCCGCCACGGTTGCCGCCCGGAACGATGCCGGGCTGCGGAGCGTTCTGTACGTCGTGCGGGTCGGCGCGGTGCTGGAGCTCCGCGCCGAGTTCGTTCCGGCAGACGCCTCCGACGCAGCCATCTGGGCTATTTTCGGTTTCACCATGACCACTCCACTGGACCGGCGCGTCCTCCAGCGCTGATCCGGCAGCGCACTACTGACAACAACTAGGGGACCATGCAGCACTTCAAAGCCTTGGCCGAATCCGTCAGGGATCGGCTCTTCCACCTGCACCCCGAACCCCTGCACCGCACCTCGGATCCCGGCCTGCTCGCCGTCGCGCTCGGTGCCACCCTGTACTCGCCGGCCACACGAAGCTCACTGGCAGCCGGAATCCGGAAACAGGCCGAGGCGGGTTGCCTCAGCATCGTCATCTGTCTCGAAGACGCCGTACCCGACGAGGAAGTGCCCGCAGCGGAGGAGAACCTGCTCGCCGCACTGGACGAACTCTCGCTGGACGATCCGGACGATCTTCCGCTGATTTTCATCCGGTGCCGGACCCCCGAACAGCTGCTCGACGTCGGACGCCGGGCAGGTGCCGCTCTCGCCGTCGTCTACGGCTTCGTGCTGCCCAAGTTCGAGAACGAGACAGGCCGCGGGCGGGCCTTCCTGGTCGCACTGCAGCTGTTGAACGAGGAAGCCGGACGCACCGGGGACTCCAGGGAACACGCCCTGAGGGCGATGCCGATCATCGAGGACCTGTCGACAACACACCTGGAGTCACGCGTCCGGGTCCTGACGGACAACCTGGCCCTCGTAGAAGAGTTCCGCGACCTGGTGCTGTGCGTCCGGATCGGTGCCACGGACATGTCCAGCGCCTTTGGCCTGCGGCGCTCCCGCGACCTGACCATCTACAACGTCAAGGTCGTCGCGAACATTATTGGCGACGTCGTGAACATCTTCGGCCGCCCGCAGGACGGCTGGGTCATCTCCGGCCCCGTCTGGGAACACTTCGTCAACACAGAACGGGTCCTGCGGCCCCAGCTGCGGTCCACACCGTTCGAAGCCGTCAACGTGGGCGGACTCCGCAAGCGCATCCTCCTGGAGAATCTGGACGGCCTGATTCGCGAGATCGAACTGGATCTCGCGAACGGACTGCTGGGCAAGACGGTCATCCATCCCAGCCACGTGCCCGTGGTGCATGCCATGTGCGTCGTGAGCCACGAGGAGTACCTCGATGCCCTGGACATCACCGAGAGCGCAGGGGGCGGCGTGAAGGCATCGTCCTATGGAAACAAGATGAACGAGATGAAGCCGCACCGTGCCTGGGCGGAGCGCACCCTGTTGCGGGCCAGGGCCTTCGGAGTCGCGAGGCCCGGCGTCAATTTTGTCGAATTACTGGAAGCGAGCATGCGGTGAAGCAACTCTCAACAGATGCTCCCTGGAGCGGCGGTTACGTGCGCGACGCCCTCGGCGTCGAGGTGGCGTCGGACCCCGGTCGCAGCGTGCTGCCGGTGAAGGCCCTGGTCGGGTTGGCGCTACGGCGCAACCCCAAGCGGGCCCATCTGCTGGTCTCGCGGGTGCTGGCCAAGCACGTCCCCACCGAACCCGGGATCGCGACGGCGTCAGGCCAGCTGCTGGGGCTCCTGGTCCGCCAGGAACTCCAGGTCCCCGATGCCTCCGGTCCGGACACGCCGGCCGGATCGCTGACCGGCGGGTCGCTGCCTGCCGGGTCGCTGATTCCCGTCGTCCACGAGGCCGTGGACCGGCTGGGGCACCTGCTGGACGGGCCATCATGCCCGGACGGCGGGACCGCCCCGGACCAGGACGAACGCCCTGCCAGGTTGGCCGCCGTGTCGGGCCTGTGCGAACTGCTCGCCCGGGAGCAGACCGAACTTCCCGGCGTCGTGACCATCGGTTACGCTGAAACCGCGACCGGGCTGGGTCAGCTGGTGGCCGGGCAGCTGGGGACCTACTACATTCACTCCACCCGGCTGGGCGGCAGCGGGGTGGAGCCGTATGGCGCGTTCGAGGAAGTGCATTCGCACGCGACCTCCCACCAACTGCTGCCGACCAGCCGCGCCGCCCTTGACCTGGCCGACACCGTGGTGCTCGTGGACGACGAGTTAAGCACCGGCGCCACGATCATCAACACCATCCGCGAACTGCACCGCACCGCCCCGCACCGCCACTACGTGGTCGCCTCCCTGGTGGACCTGCGCTCCGCCGCTGACCGGGGCCGCCTTGATGAACTGGCACACGAACTCGGCTCCCGGATCACCGCTGTGGCACTGGCGCAGGGCAGCATCCACTTGCCGGAATCACTCGCTGCGGACGCGGCAGAGCTGATCGGCAACCTCCCGCAACCGGAAGCAGCGGTTGCCGGCCCCGGCCGGATCCAGGTGGCTGACCTGACCGGACTCGTGCCGCCCATCCGCAGCGCCCGCTTCGGCGTGGCCGGGCGCCCGGATCCGGACCAGGCGGGGCGCATCGCCGACGCCCTGGCCGGGACCCTCGGCAGCAGCGCCGGGCCGGGGGCCCGGGTGCTGGTCCTCGCCACGGAGGAATTCATGGCCCTGCCCCTGGCGGTCGCCGTCCGGTTGCAGGGCCTGCGCCCCGACGCCGACATCCGCTATTCCACCAGTACCCGCTCTCCGATCGCCGCGCTGGATGAACCGGGCTACGCGATCCGCTCCGCGATTGCCTTTGACAGCGGCGATGACGCCCCGGACGGGTCCGGGGCGCGGTTCGCCTACAACTTCATGCACCCCGCAGGGCGCTTCGACACCGTGGTGATCATGCCGGAACCGGGCACCGCGGTGTCCGAACTCCTGGCCCCCGGCAGGATCGCCGAGGCCGTTGCCGGCAGCACCGACGACGTCCGCATTCTCACGCTGCCGGTCCAGTCAACGTTCCCGCCGCCGCTGGTCGGGCCCGCGTTCGGTTCCTACCTGCCGGAGGACGTCGAGTGGCTGCTGAAGGACCTGAGCTTTGCGCAGCTGGAAGCGCCCAAAGCCGAACGTGAAGCCGCGATCCAGTCCGGTAAGGCAAGTTACGCGGAATCGCTGCCGCAGGAATTCGAACCCTCGCCCGAGTACAGCGCCCTGTTCGAGGCCGCACTCGAAGGCTCGGCCGGCCGGATCGCGCACGCCGTCGGGACGCTCACCGAGCAGGTCCTGAAGCTGCGCGGCAACGCGCCCGTGCTGGTTTCCCTCGCCCGCGCAGGTACGCCCGTGGGAATCCTGATGAAAAGATGGGCCTGGGAGGTCAACGGACTGAAGCTGCCGCACTATGCCATCAGCATTGTCCGCGGGCTCGGCATCGACCAGAGCGCACTCGGCTACCTCGCCTCCCGGCACCGCCCGGAGGATGTGATGTTCGTCGACGGCTGGACCGGGAAGGGAGCGATCGCCCGCGAACTCGCCGCCGCCGTCGACCTCTTCCGGCAGACCGACGGGCCGGCGTTCCGGCCGGACCTGGCGGTCCTCGCGGACCCGGGGCATTGCGTCCGGATTTTCGGCACCCGGGAGGACTATCTTGTCCCCTCGGCATGCCTGAATTCGACCGTCTCCGGTCTCGTCTCCCGCACCGTGTACAACACGGCGCTGATCGGGCCCGGCGATTTCCACGGGGCCAAGTTCTACTCGGAGCTCTCCGGCAGCGACGTCTCCAACGACTTCCTGGCAGCGGTCACCAGCCAGTTCCCCGGCGTCCGGGACGACGTCCTCCGAGCGGCAGTCCACTTCCCCTCAACCGTCGCGGGACTCCCGGACGCAGACTGGTCCGGCTGGTCCGCCGTCGAGGAAATCAGCCGCAGCTTCGGCATTAACAACGTGAACCTCGTCAAACCGGGCGTCGGCGAAACCACCAGGGTCCTCCTGCGGCGCGTGCCATGGAAGGTGCTGGTGCGCCCTGAGGCGATGCCGGAGCTCGCCCACGTGCTGCACCTGGCCGAACAGCGCGGCGTCGAGGTGTTGGAGGTTCCGGGCCTGGCCTACAGCTGTGTCGGGCTGATCCACCCGATCCACACCCCGGGAGCGACCGGCGCAGACGGCAAGGCGGTGGTCGACGTATGAGCGTCCACTCAAGCGCCGCCCCGGTGATGGTGGCCAGCGACCTGGACCGGACCTTGATCTACTCGGCGAACTCCATGGCCCTCGTGGGAAGCGACCACTTGGCGCCCCGGATGGTCGTCGCCGAAGTCTATGACGCGGCACCGCTGTCCTTCATGACGCGGGCCGCGGAGGAGCTGTTGGAAGGGATCGTGGGACGGAGCGTGTTCGTGCCCGTCACCACCCGCACCCGGGCGCAGTTCTCCCGCGTGCGGCTGCCGGGCTTCGGCCAGGGGTACGCCGTGACGACGAACGGCGCCGTGCTCCTGCACGACGGCGAGCCGGACCGCGACTGGTCCCGCCACATTGAGCGGTCCCTGGGAGCCGATTGTGCGCCCCTGGACGCAGTGCTGGGCCATCTCCAGGGCAGCGGGGCGATCCCCGCAATCCTGAGGGTCCGGACCGCCGAAGACGTCTTTGTGTACTCGATCGTTGACCGCGAGGCGATGCCCGAGGCGTACCTCGACGAGCTCGGCGCCTGGTGCAACGCCCGCGGCTGGACGATTTCGTTGCAGGGGCGGAAGCTCTACTGCGTGCCGGCCCCCATCACCAAGGAAGCCGCCGTGGACGAGGTCCGGCGGCGCACCGGATCAGGTCTTCTGGTGGCAGCGGGCGACTCACGGCTGGACGCGGGCATCCTTGAGCTGGCGGACATCGCCATCCGCCCCGCGCATGGCGAACTCGACACCGACGGGTTTTCCCGGCCGCACCTGGCCGTGACCTCTGCGTCCGGTGTCCTGGCCGGCGAGGAGATCCTGCGCTTCGTCAGCGGCATCCTGGCGGGGACGCTGGTACCGCGCTCCCCCGCTTTTGTCGCCGAGTAGAGACTGACTGACCTAACCGCGAACCCAGCAAGGCGGCGCGGTCTGTGTCTCAGCGCAACTCAACAGACGGAGCCCCGCCGGGGCAGTCAGGCTCGTGCCTCGCACCCGCAGGCACCCGACTGCTACCGTGGGCAGCACAGATACTGTTCGTCGCCTCCTCGAGGAGCACCCCCATGGCGCGCACAACCCGGACCGCCGACGACAGCATCCGCCGTCTTCGCCCCTACAACCTTGTGGCTGGCGCTCTTCACCTGGTCCAGGCCATCGGCTTTGGAGTGATCCTCACAATGTTGAGCACCCAGGTCACGTTCGGTGTCACGGCGGACTACCTGGCGGGTCCTCCCGGGTTCCCGGTGCCACCTGAGCGCGTGGAACTTTTTGCCGTCAATGTGGGTGCCGGCGTCGTTGTGTTCCTCGCCCTCTCCGCCCTGTTCCACTTCGCCGTAGCGTCGCCGCTGTTCTTCCCGCGCTACGGTGCCGGGCTCAGAGCGAACCACAACTACTTCCGCTGGGCCGAATACTCACTCAGTTCGTCCGTGATGATCTGGCTGATCGCCCAGACCACAGGAATCACCGATATCGCCGCACTGCTCTCGCTCTTCGCCGTCAATGCCGCGATGATCGGCTTCGGTGCGCTGCAGGAAAAATACGAGAAGCCTGGCAGCGGCAATTTCCTGCCGTTCATTTTAGGGTCCATGGCCGGGGTGGCGCCTTGGATCGTGATCCTGGTCTATTTCTTGTCCCCCGGGTCGGCCAGCACGGTGGAGCCGCCCGCCTTCGTCTACGGCATCATCATCTCGCTGTTTCTGTTCTTCAACACCTTCGCGATCAACCAGTTGCTCCAGTACCGCCAGGTGGGGCCGTGGCGCGACTACCTCTACGGCGAACGCGTCTACATCACTCTCAGCCTCATCGCCAAGACAGCGCTCGCATGGCAGGTCTTTTCGGGCGCCATCATCCCGGCCTTAACGGGCTGAGCGCACCGCGCCGGGCCTGTTCAACGGCTGACGCAGGGGTTTTAGGAGAAGACGGCGATGCCGTAGACCGCGAAGACCACGAGATGGGCTGCGCCGTGCGTCGCTGTCACCTTCTTGGCGGCAAGCGTGGTCACCGACAGCATCAACGTGACGCCGAGAAGCAGCAGGTTGGCCGGGGACTCTCCGAGCACGATGGCCTGACCGGTGAGGGCGCCGATGATGAGGACCACGGGAATGGTCAGGCCGACCGTGGAGACCAGGGCGCCGTGACATAGATTGCTGACGCGTTGAATCTCACCCTGCAACGCTGCGCGCACTGACGTTATCGACTCGGGCAAGAACACAATCATGGCGATCAGAATGCCGGACAGCGCCACCGGCGCACCGGCGCGGTCGAGCCCGTCGTCCAGGAGGGTGGCCATGTCGTGGGAGAGCAGCACGATGGGCAGGACCGTCACTATCAGCAATGCGATCCGCAGCAATACCTCGGTCCGGTGGTCGGCGATGACTTGGGTGATGCTAGGGCGGCTTTGCTCGGCCGCGCTGCCTGGTTGGTCCGGGCCGGTGGAGAAGCTCGGATCGACTTCCCGGAAGTCGTCGGCCTGCGGGCCCATCTGCCGGTAGAGGAAGAAGGCATACAGGGCCAGGGTCAGCACGATGATGGGGATCGTCTGGCCCGATGTGTAGGAGCCGTCAGCCCCGATCAGGGCCGGCAGGGCAAACGCCACCGCGACCAGGACGACGAGCATCGCCAGATAGGAGGAGGTGCCCGTGCTGTTGTGCCCCAGGTTGCCGTGCTTGATCGCCCCAACGAGGACCGAGAGCCCGATCACGGCATTGAGGATAATCATCGATACTGCCATCACGGAGTCCCGGGCAATCGTGGTGTGCTCCCCGGGCCCGAGCATGACGGCGGAAATGAGCACCACCTCGATCAGCACGATGGAGAGTGTCAGGACCAGAGAGCCGTAGGGATCACCCAGCCGATGGGCCAGATGTTCGGCCTCATGTACCACTCCGAAGGCGCAGACCAAGACAACCCCGACGATGAGCACGAGCGAAACGATCAGTGGCCACGTCGGGACGGGTGGCTCCAGCAGGGGCCCGGCAAACACCAGTCCGAGGACCGCGCCCCAGCCAACCACGAGCCGCGATATGGCGGCACGCGTGACGATGGATCGCGCAAACGAGGAAACCACGGGTTGAACCCCATTTCACGGGGCCCTCCCCGCGTTGATTTAGACGAACGGGCCGTCCCGTCCGAAGCGCTGGTGTCGCGCTCTGCCGCTCATGTTACTTCAGGATGGCGGGCCAGCCGGTGCCCCAGGCCAGAGTGATTCGCGCCCCCAACGATAGGCGTTGTCGAGCATGTCCGAGATCCGGCCGTCGTACTGCTCGTCCATGTGATTGACGTCGTCCGGCGCGGTCATGCGCGGCGTGGACGTAGCCGGAGCAGATATCGATGCGCTGTGGCTGTTCGATGGCGGGAACGCCCTGCACGTCAACGGCGTCGATGTGGTCCCCTTCGTCGAGGCCGAACTCAACCGCCGCTTCCCCGGCCGCGCCGAAAGACGCGCCGGCGATCCGGAGGGGCTTCGCGCCGCCTGGGCCGTGCTGGAGCGTTCCTGGTCGGCGACGCTGGAGCGGGTCGCGGCGATGCCGGCGGGCACGGTCGACATCTCAGTGGACGGTGAATGGTCCTTCGCCCAGACCCTGCGTCACCTGGTCATGGCTACCGACACGTGGCTTCGCAAGGCGATCCTGGAAATCGACCAGCCCTACCACCCCATCGGCCAGCCGAATGTGGAGTACGGGACCGACGGGTACGACCTGTCGGTTTTCTCGACGGCCGCACCGTCATACGCCGAAGTGCTCGAGGTCCGGGCCGGCCGGGCAGCCATGGTGCGCGACTTCCTCGCCACCGTCACCCCGGACGACCTGTCCATCGCTCGCAAGAACCCCTGGGCCCCCCGTCAACCGGAGACCACTCTCGCGTGCCTGCACACCATTCTCGATGAGGAATGGGAGCACCACCGCTACGCCATCCGTGACCTGGAGGCCATCGTCCCGGCCACGGCCTAAGCTGGTCGCATGCCACCGACGCCGGCTCCGACACCCATCGAGGTCTTTGTGCACACCGGCCCCGCCGAGTGGTGGCAGATTCTTGCTGCTCTGGGGCCGCTGGCGGTGCTCCTCGGCGCTCTGATCGCCGGAGTAATCGGCTGGCGGACTCTGAAGCAGAAAGCTGAAGCGGACAACCGTGCCGAATGGTGGAAGCGGACCCAGTGGGCCCTGGACGCTGTCTACTCCGGGGACAAGAAGCGCGGCACGATTGGGCTCAAAGTCCTCAAAGTCCTGGGTGAAAGCGAACTGGCCGGCGACGGCGAGCTCGCCGTCCTGGAAGCCGCGTCGGAGCGGCCTCTCGACCAGGCGGCCCAAGCCCGGCTGGCCCGCGCCACGGGCGAAGCGCCGCCTGCGTTGGAGACCCGGTCCCGGACCCCGCAACCGGGCGCCGGTGTGGACGGAGAACCCGCACCGAGCGACAATGGAGGAGGCCACAAGCCCGGCCGAACTGAAGGAGGAGCAGGATGAGCACGGCAACCGAACCGGTAAGGCACGGCGCACACGCCGCCCCCTTGCAGGACGAGCCGGAAGAAGTCTTCGACGAAGATGACCGCGCCATGCAGATCGCGGCGGCCCAGCTCCGAGAAGTGACGGACCGCCGCCTGGGCAAGGTGACCCCTGGATGGGTCAAGGACCTCGCCCGGGAACAGCCCCCCAGCCACACCGCCTGAGCGCTGCAGAAGGGCATCGCCAGCGGATTCCCGCCAGCGCGGATGAAGAAGTGTTCACCCAAGGTCCAGTTCCCCGAACACGGCAGTCCATCTCGCCTCCCTAGGGTTGTCGGGTCGCCGGCGCAGCGCCGGAGACCCGTCACCCAGGAGGAACCATGACCATGCGCACACCCCTGACTGCCGCGGCCACCGCCGCGCTCATCGCCGCCCTGGCGGGCCCCGCCCTCGCCGCTTCACCCGCCCAAGCAGGCTCCGCGCCGTCGTTGAACGCTGCCGGGACGGCTGCCGTCAACGCAAAAGCCGACATCAAGACCAACGAGAGCAACGGGTCCTTTGACCTGCAGTCACACCGGGGAGGCCGCGGCGAGTGGACCGAGGAATCCCTGGCCGCGTTCGCCAACTCGCTGAAGCTGGGCGTGACCACCCTGGAACTGGACACCCACCTGACATCCGACGGCAAGGTCATTGTCTGGCACGACGACACCATCCAGGCCGACAAATGCCTGGACACGGCGCCCGCCACGCCGGGCGACGCCGCCTTCCCCTATGTCGGCGACCGGGTTGCCGAGCTGTCGCTGGCCCAGATCAAGACCCTGGACTGCGGCTTCGCGCCACTGTTGGGGTTCCCGGGCCAGAACGTGATCGAGGGCAACCGGATCGCCGAGCTCAAGGACGTGTTCCAGCTGGTGCGCGACACCGACGCCGAGAAGGTCCGCTTCAACATCGAGACCAAGGTGGAGGACGGCAAGTCCGGCGGCGAAGGCATGGTGGCGCTGACCCGGGCCGTGGTCACGGAGATCCAGGCCTCCGGCATGGCGGACCGCATCTCGGTGCAGTCGTTCGACTGGTCATCGCTGAACCTGACCAAGGAAATCGCCCCGGAGCTGCCGCTCGTTGCGCTGTCCAGCGGCGACGGGTGGCTGGCGGTCGGCCAGCCCGGCGCCAGCCCCAACCTCGGCGGCATCGACATCGACACGTACGGCGGATCCCTCGCCAAGGCAGCGGCGGCCCAGGGCTACGACGTCATCTCCCCCGCCTTCCGCTCCGTCACCCCCGGCATGATCGCTGAAGCCCACGAACTCGGCCTGCCGGTCATCCCCTGGACCGTGAACACCACGGCGGACATGCAGCGCCTGATGGACCTCGGCGTGGACGGCATCATCACCGATTACCCCACCCGCCTGCGCACCGTCATGGAAGAACGCGGGCTGAAGCTGCCCAGGGCCTACGCGCCGCAGGCCTAAACGCGCGACGGCTGCAGAAAGGCTGTCCGCGTTCCCTTTCGGAAGGTGGACAGCCTTCGTCGTGCACGACGGCGGTCGTTCCGGCCGCCGTCGTGCTTCGCTTTTGGTTCAGGCCATAGCCACGGCGCCGATCTGTTGCATGAGACCCATGTTGTCCGTGGTGCCCCAGTGCTCGGCGACCTTGCCATCCTCGACACGGATGATGTCAGTAGAGTCGAACTCCACGCGCTTGCCCGTCGGCGGGATGCCGGCCAGCTCGCCACGATGGGTGCCCGTCAGGATCACGTGGCACGCCTCCAGGTTTCCGGCGCTCAGCGAGGGCGTGATCTCTTTGACCTTGATGTCCGGGAAAGCCGAGCGCATCATGTTCACGAAGAATTTAACCCCGTCCTTGCCGGGCGGCTGCCCGGGGAAACCCTCCTCGTGATCCACCATGCCATCCTTCGCCAGCTCATCGATGAGAGCGAGATTTCCGCTCTCCATGACATCTTTGTAGAACCGCTCCATCAACCTAATTTCTTCAGACATTTCCGACTCCTTGTAGCCGAGAGACCGAATTGGATCCCCAGCGCGTTTGTTCGGGCATGCCGCACGGACCCACGCCGCCGGGCTGCCGTCCGGGCAGTGGGCGCCGCGCGGAGCGCCGAGAACGACTGTGAAAGTTGTGAGGAATGGGCGAATCGCCCTGTTAAGGCCGAAGATATTCCGGTGGTCCGAGCCTGTCAAGGGATCCTTGGGCTGCCGCCGTTGCCGCCGTCCCGCCTTGCCGCCGTTGCCCAGCAAAGCTGACCGGAGTCGGAAATCCCCCGCCGTGGACGCCAGAATCAGCCCCCAACCAGCCCGCCCATACCCTCCGGTTATTGTCACACCAGCCACGTAGTCTGCCTTCACAAGCTTGAACCGTCCGACAGGGGATGACATGGCTGACCGGATTCACGAGGCAATCGGCACGGCGCAGGCCTCGCCTGCAGCAGCTGCCCCGGTCCCCGACTCATTCGAGCCAAATGACCCTGGCTGGCCGGAAATGCTGGCGGCCACCGGCGGGGTCACTGACGACGCCGTCCGGGACTACCTGCGCCGGCTGCGCCGATACGACTTGCTCACCGCCGAGCAGGAAGTGGACCTGGCACAGGAGATCGAGGCCGGGCTTTTCGCGGAACAGCTCCTGGCGGACGGTACCGCGCGGGCCGGCCCGGAGAGCGCGGAGCTCCGGACCATCGTCCTCATGGGCAAGCGAGCCGTCTACGCCCTGTTCCACGCCAACCTCCGGCTCGTGGTGTCGGTCGCCAAGCACTACACCCGCAGGCGGCTCGATTTTGAGGACCTGATCCAGGAGGGAAACCTGGGACTGCACAGGGCAGTGCGCACGTTCGACTTCACCAAGGGTTTCAAGTTCTCCACCCACGCCACGTGGCACATCCGGAACGCCATCACCCGGGCGCTGGCTGATCAGGCACGACTCATCCGGCTGCCGGCCAACGTCATTGACCAGCTGCAGAAAGTGCGGTCAGCTCAACGGACTGCAGCTACGACGGGGTCCGTTTGCAGCAGGGTGCATCTCAGTCAGCTGACACACAATTCGGTCGGCAAGGTTGAGTGTCTGCTGACCGTGGACCGGCCGGTCTGTTCGTTGGACGCTCTGGTGCCCGACGGAAAGGGCGGTACCGAAGCCCTGGCTGAACAGCTGTGGGATACCTCCGCCCCCGACGCGAGCGATGCGCTCTTCCAGCAACAGATGAAGGCGCAGCTCCATGCCGTACTCGGCACGCTCGAGTCCCGGGAGGCCCGGGTCATTGCGATGCGCTTCGGCCTGACCGGCGGAGGCGCGAAATCCCTGGACGCGGTGGCGAAGGTCCTCGGCACCACGCGGGAAAGCGTCCGCCGGATCGAGGTCAGGGCGATGGAGAAACTCAAAGACCCTATCCGGTCCAACCTCCTGCGGCAGTATCACTTTGACTGCGAGAACCCATCCGGCCGGGAGTCCGCGCCGACGGCCCTCAGCCCCGCCGC
Organism: Arthrobacter sp. AL12; assembly: GCF_029960645.1. GTDB lineage: Bacteria > Actinomycetota > Actinomycetes > Actinomycetales > Micrococcaceae > Arthrobacter. The sequence continues at coordinate 35,420 of NZ_JASBQY010000019.1, read as the reverse complement.
CCCCGCCACGTCACCGACACCACCAACACCACCGCACCGAGTCCGAGCATGATAAAAACCATCAGCCCCCAGCTGGCCTGGTTCACACCCGTGCCGTAAAAGATGCCGATCAGCACCGTCGCCGTGATCGCCCCGAGATACCGGCAGGTCTGGAAGATCCCGGCGGCCACACCGCGCTCCTCCGGCCGGGTGGAGAGGTACATCCCCTGGTTGTAGGCGATGCTGGCCACCCCGTAGGGCACCCCCAGGAACGCGGTGAGGGCCAGCACCAACGGAATGGCGAACGACGCGGTCAGCAGCCACATCGTCGCGGAGGCGGCCATGAGTAGAACGACGCCGGCAATCAGCACGCGCTTCACCCCGAACCGGTCGATGGCGCGGACCGCTAAAGGCGTCACCACGACCGACATCGCGGCCAGCGGCAACATCAACAGGCCCACCACCCCGGGCTCGTAGCCGCCGGCTTCCTGCAGCAGCTGCGGCAGGCCGAAGAACGCGAAGTAGTAAACGCCGCTGAACAGGGCGAACCCCAGGTAGACCAGCAACAGCGGCCGGTTCCTGCCCAGCAGCCGCAGGTCCAGGAACGGCGGGGTGAAACGCAGCTCACGCCACACGAACAGAACGGCCAGCAGGGTGCCTCCGCCCAGCAGCCACCAGCGGAAGGCAGGCAGCACGTTGAGCAGCGCCATCATCACCAGGACCATGGAGCCGATGAAGGCCAGGATGCCGGGGATGTCCGAGTCCCGCAGCAGCTCAGAGGCCCTTCCGCTTTCCCGGTCTTCGTCCGCCGGGGCAAAGCGGCGGACCAGGATGATCGCTGCCAGCGCCAGCGGAACGTTGATAAGGAACAGTGCTTCCCAGCCGACGAACCCCACCAGGAGCCCGCCCACCACCGGCCCGACGGCCGCCGCGGAGGTGTTGGCCATCTGGATCCGGCCCAGCGGCCGGGTGGACTTCACGTTCGCCTGCTTCGCCAGGGCACCGACCATGACGACGGCGCTCGGGTAGGCGGCGGCCGTGCCGAGGGCCATGAAGGCGCGGGCCACGCAGAGCACCGCGAAGTTCGGTGCGAACGGGGCAAGGGCGCAGGTTACGGCCACCAGGGCCATGCCGATCATGAACAGCCGCCGCGGGCCGAAGCGGTCCGCCAGCCTGCCCATGAGCGGCTGGCCCGCCGCGGAGGTGAGGTAGAAGGAGGTGATCACCCAGGTGACGGTGGCGACGTCGAGCCCGAAGTCAGCGCGCAGCACCACCAGGGCGACGGCGATCATCGAGGAATTCAGCGGGTTCAGGGCCGTGCCCAGGCTGAGTCCTGCGACGGCGAGGCCCGTCCGGGGAGAGTTGCTCACGGCAACAGTCTGTCCCACGGTGCCGGCCAAAATCGAACCGGACGCCAAAATCGCGGCGACGGACAGGGTTCCGGGTCACGCAGGGCGGGCTTCTGGCCCTGTCTCTGCGCGGGAACCGCGGAATGGTGCGGAAGTCCTCGAACCGGGAGGGAAAAGACTGCTGTCCGTGACGGCTGGCGTCACGGCTTGCGGGCGACCACGTCGTAGATGTGCCAGTGCTTGGGACCGCGGAACGACTGCCCGTCGGCGTCGTACACCTCGAACTTCAGGATCTCCAGCCCGGCGAAGAGCTGCCGCGCCCCGGCTTCGGTGTGGAAGTTCCAGTCCGGGATGTCCGCCCAGGAATCCCGGTCCCCGAAGAGGTTCACCGCCAAAACGCCCGGGGGCCGGAGGGCACTGAGCATCACGGCCCAGAACCCGGCGAACCTGTCCGGGTGGATGAAGGGCAGCGAATAGCCGGCGAAGATAAGCTCCGCCGGCGGGAGGTCCCGGAGGTCCTGGAAGGCACGCACCTCGATGCTGAGCCGGCCGGCCGCGTCCTCGGGGGCCATAACCAGCAGCCGTTCCCGGGTGTCCGGCAGCGAGTCCACGGCGTGCACGGACCAGCCGGCGCGCAACATCGCCAGCGTTTCCTTCCCGGCACCGCAGCCCAGGTCGATGGCACGGCGGCCGTCCCCCGGACCGGCGAAGGCCATGGCGTCGAGGCAGAGGGAGCGCACGGGTCGGTCCGCCTGGGCGGCGTTGTAGTCAGCCCAGACCTTGCTGTCCGCGAGGCTTTCCACGACTTCATTTTTCCACCCGCGCGGCGGCGAAGCCACCGCTCCCGGCGCCAGGCCGGTCCGGTCCAAGCCGAGGCCCGGCCCGTCCCGGCCCGTCCCGGCCCACGCCCAGGCCCGCCGCACGGTGGACTCCCAGCGTCAGAGAACCTTGGAGAGGAACGCCTTGGTCCGGTCGTGCTGCGGATTGCTCAGGATCTCCCGCGGCGGTCCGGCCTCCACCACCACGCCTTCGTCCATGAAGACCAGCGTGTCCGCCACCTCGCGGGCGAACCCCATCTCATGGGTCACCACGATCATGGTCATGCCGCTCTTGGCCAGTTCCTTCATGACATCGAGCACCTCGCCCACGAGTTCGGGGTCCAGGGCGCTGGTCGGCTCGTCGAAGAGCATCAGCTTCGGGTCCATGGCCAGCGCACGGGCGATCGCCACCCGCTGCTGCTGGCCGCCGGACAGGTGCGCCGGATAGGCCTCCCCCTTGTCGCCCAGCCCCACACGATCCAGCAGTTCCATGGCCCGGGCGGTGGCATTGGCCTTGGACAGACCCTTCACCCGCATGGGTGCCAGGATGATGTTCTCCACCGCGGTCAGGTGCGGGAACAGGTTGAACCGCTGGAACACCATCCCGATTTCCTGGCGCTGGAAGGCAGCTTCCTTGAGCTTCAGTTCGTAGAGCTTGTCTCCCTTTTGGCGGTAGCCAACCAGCTGTCCGTCGACCGAAAGGCGGCCGCCGTCAACCCGTTCCAGGTGGTTGATGCACCGCAGGAACGTCGATTTGCCCGAACCGCTGGGGCCCACAATGCAGAGCACCTCGCCGGGGTCGACCTCGAGGCTGATCCCCCGCAGCACCTTGTTGGTGCCGAAATTCTTGGAGACCCGCTCCGCAAGCACCATCGGCGCGTCCGTCATCCTTTTCCTCCAAAGTCTGTGCTGACCGGCGGGGTGGGCCCGCCGGGAACCGCCGTCGGTGCCGGTCCCGACGTCGCCGGTTCCTTGCCTGTCTTGACGCGCCCGGTTCCGCGGGAAAACCGTTTCTCAATGAAGTGCTGGCCCACCATCAGGATGGAGGTGAACAGCAGGTACCAGAGGGAAGCCACAATCAGCAGCGGCACCGGGGTGAACGTCACCGCGGAAATACCGCGGGACACGCCGTAGAGGTCAATGCTCAGCGGAATCGCGGCCACCAGGGAGGTGGTCTTGAGCATCGAAATCACCTCGTTGCCGGTGGGCGGAATGATGATCTTCATCGCCTGCGGAACCACGACGTACCGCATCGTCTGGCCCCAGGACATGGCCAGCGCCGTCGATGCTTCCTCCTGGCCCTGGTCCACGGACAGCAGACCGGCGCGCACGATTTCGGACATGTACGCGGCCTCGTTCAGGGCCAGCCCGATCACGGCGGTGATGAAGAGGTTGGTAAAGACCTCATTCGGGATGGTGACCCACGGCTCCACAAACGGAATGCCCAGCGTGAACACGGGGTAGATCAAGGACACGATGCCCCAGAAGACCAGCTGCACGTAGACCGGGGTTCCCCGGAAGATCCAGATGTACAGCCAGGCAATGCTCTTTAGCACCGGGTTCGGCGAAAGGCGCATGATGGCCAGCAGCAGGCCGATGACGATCGCGCCGATCATCGCGTAGACGGTCAGCCACAACGTCACCCAGGCGGCCTGGCTGATCCGCCGGTCGAAGATGTACTTGCCCACGTCCGGCCAGCCATAGTCCGCGCGCTGGGCGGCGTCGAGCACAAAGACCGCAAGCCCCAGGATGAGGAGGACCGCCACCACGTTCCGCCAGGGGTGGCGCAGCGGGATGGCGACGATCGCTTCCGGCGGCGTGTCGTCGTCGTGCCGTCCCCGGCCGGCCCGCGGCGTCCTGCCGGACGGCCCGCTCCTGCCGGGTTCCGACTCAATCATCCGGTCGGGTTCCGGCTCGCTCATCGGCTATCACCCTTTGGCTGCGACGTTGAGGTCCGCCGTCTTGACGCCGCCGGCTTCCACGCCCCACTTGGAGAGGATCTTGGTGTACGTGCCGTCGTCGATCAGCGTCTGGAGGGCCTTCTGCAGGACGGGCGTGAATTCGCTGCCCTTGGCCACCGGCATCCCGTAGGGTGCCACTTCAAAGGCGGTGCCGGCGGTCTGCAGCTTGTCCTTGGTCTTGGAGATCGCGTAAAGGGTCACCGGGGAATCGGCGCTCATCGCGTCCACCTGTCCCACCACCAGGGCATTGGTGGCCTGGTCCTGGGCGTCGTACTTGAAGATGGTGATGGCGGGCTTGCCTGCGTCGGTGCAGGCCTTCGACTTCGCCGGCACCTCGTGCGTGTCCTGGTAGGTGGTGGCCTGGACGGCGACCTTGAGCCCGCAGGCGTTGTCGGGGTCCACGGTCTTGCCCTTCGGGGCCGCCCACTGGATTCCAGCGGAGTAGTAGTTGACGAAATCGACCTGCTGTTCGCGTTCCAGGGTGTCGGTGAAGGAGGAGACGCCGATGTCGTCCTTTCCTGCCTTCACTGCCGGAAGGATGTTGTCGAAGGTGCCGATGTCGAAGTTGACCTTCAGGCCCATGACCTGGCCCAGGGCGTTCGTGAGGTCCACAGCCCAGCCTGCCGGCGCACCGTTGTCATCCTTGAATTCGTTGGGCGGGTAGTTGTTGGCCATGCCGACGTTGAGCACGCCCGCGGTTTTCATCTTCTCCGGGAGCATCGCGGCGATGGAGTCATTCTTCTTCACCGCGATGGCATCGGAGCTTCCGGATGCCGTGCCGGTGGCGGCCGGCTGGCTGTTGTCGACGCAGCCGGAGAGCGCGAGCGCTGTGGCAATGGTGAGAATCGGAAGTACGTATCGGGTGCGCATGGTTTCCTTAGCTGTTCAGAGTGGCCCTTGGTTCCCGCAAGTCTGCGGGAGGAGTGCGCTGTGTGCCTGCAAGTTCGGAACTCGTTAGTGCGTGTTGCCTGACGCTGTTTCGAGGATTTCTCCGGAATGACGGATGTCCGGCAGAATTTCCCCGCCTCGAGCCTTCACCTCCGGCATGCTGGAAACGCCCACTGACGTCATCGTACGCCGCGGCTCGTCCGCGAAGATCTCAAGGATGCGCCCCGTGCCAGCGCGCTGCCACCTGGACGGGGTGGCCACGGAGGTGGCCGCACTGCGCGGATCCAGGGTCGGGATTACGCCGCTGCGTGCACGGCAGTCCGGTGCCCCCACGCCACCTCACGGAGCCGGATCAGATCCAGCGCCGGCTGGGCGGGCGGGACACCAGGACGGTTCCGTGGGACCACGACGCGCAGGGCGGCAGGTTCGATGGTGCACCGAACCGGAGTGGGAAGCAGCAGCGCCTCGCCGTCCACACCGACCGGGATCTCGGGCACATCGGCGTCGACCACTACCTCCACCGAGGTGCGCTGGATCAGGCCGCGCTTCGTCGCCCGCCGCAGCAGCCCGACAGCCTCACGGGTGGTTGAGGCCGAGAGCGCCACTGCCCCCAGCATGCCCCGGTCGAGCCGGGTGCGGCGGCCCAGGCCGGCGAGGTCGTGGCTGCCGTACGGGCCGTTGCTCACCAGTACCGCCTGCGGCCCGTCCACAGTGCTGCCGTCAATCTGGGCGTGCAGCCGGGCGCCCTTAGCGCCCTTGATCAGGTCCGGCAGCATCTGCAGCACGGTGCCGGCCTTGTCATCGCGGTACTCCGGGCTTTGCACCACCTCGGCGTAGACCCCGAAGGAGGAATTGTTGACGAAGGTGCGGCCGTTGATCCTGCCCAGGTCAACGTGCAGTTCCACCCCGTCGCGGAGGGCGTCCAGGCAGGCTGTGGGGTCCTCCCGGTCCAGGCCGAGATCCAGGGCGAAATGGTTGCGGGTGCCGGCGCTGATCACCAGGAACGGGAGGTTGTGCTCGGCCGCAATGCCGGCCACCAGCGCCTGGGTTCCGTCGCCGCCGGCGACGCCGAGCAGGTCGGCTCCCCGTGCCACGGCATCCCGGGCGAGGGCCGCGACATCCACCTTGCCCGGACCCTCCAGCAGCGCCACCTCGGCCCCGAGTTCCTCAGCTTTGCGCTGCAGCTCGAACTTCACCACTTTGCCCCCGCCGGAGCGCGGATTCATCACCACGAAGGGGTGCTTCGGCTTGGGGGCCGGGTACTCCGTCATCTTCGACCCGGCCCGGGGCTCACGGAGGGCTGCACGGGCACAGACCAGCGCCACAAACACCAGCCCCACGGTGATCATGACCTCCAGCAGCAGGCCCGCTTGAATGAAGAGGAAGAGAACCACGAGCGGGGCCAGGACCGCCAGCGCAAGCGCACCCCAGCGCAGGAAGCCGCGGCTGATGAGAAACCAGTAGATCCCCGCGACGGTCACCACCAGTCCGCCGGCAGCGGTCAGGAGCAGGGCCACGGCGCCTGCCACCCCCGCGGCCACGATCGGGACCAGCGCCGCGCAGACGACGGCGGCGTAGGCGCCCCGCGCCCACCACCGCCGGGTCTGTGGAACCTCTTCGAACGGAACGACAGTCATGTCCAGCTCCTTGCGGTAATCCGGCCCGCCGATCGCCTCTACGGGTCTCCCGGCCTGCTCCCGGCCGTCAGGTTTTGATTTTCGCGACGGTCATCAGGATCGCCGAGTCCTCTTCCGCTTCCAGGCTGTGCAGCCCGTCCGGCACGATCAGCAGGTCCCCGGTCTTGCCCTGCCAGGATTCATTGCCAGCGCGCAGCCGCACACAGCCGCGGAGCACAAACACCGTCGCCTCGCCGGGGTTCTGGTGCTCGCTCAACTGCGTCCCCGCCCGAAACGCCATCACCGTCTGGCGGAGCGTCTTCTCATGGCCGCCAAACGCCGTATCCGCAGCACGTCCGCTGGGTGCCGCCACCGCAGCCGCCAGCTGCTGACGAGCAAGGGCATCGAGCGATATCTTCTGCATGGGGCCACCCTACTCAGAAACGGGCTGGCTGCCGAGGGACCTTAGCCCCGGTCGCGCCTGGACCGGCCTTTCCGGCGGCACTAAGAACGTTTCATAACTTTTCCAGGAAGTCCTACCCTGAAACCAACGGCCGGCAACGGTCTGCTCACGCTCAGTACACCACCCGGAAATTGCTGAACGCCCCCGTGGCCCGGGAGATCGATTCCTCCACGTTCTCCACCCTGCCGGGCGCTTCCGGTGAGCGCAGCCAGCGCCGGAACTCCAGCACCACCGACTGCGGCCCCTCCGCGACGATACCCACCGAACCGTCGGTGTTGTTCTGGACCGTGCCGGTCAGCCCCAGCTGATCGGCACGGCGCACGGTCCAATAGCGGAAACCGACGGCCTGCACCACGCCGTCCACCCGCGCCGTCAGCCGGACCCACTCGCCGGAATCGCCCCTCGGAAACTCAGCCATGCACCCAATCTAGCGCCCCACCCGTCGGCCGCCGCCAGAGGAACCGTGCACTTTCCACATAGGGACCTTTGCCCCTTACCTTCCGCAGCCCCGAGCCGGAAAGATGGTCAGACGCGCTGCGGGGACGTGTCGAGAAAACGGCATTGGCGCAGGGAAGTGCCTTAACCATCCCGCGGTGCTGCATTGCCCGGAAGGACAAAAAACATGGCAGGACAATTCGAGATCTTCACGGACGCTGAGGCCAACGTCCGGTTCCGGCTCCTCGGGGCCGACGGCACGGTCCTGGCGATTTCCAAAGCGTTTGAGGACAAAAAGTCCGCCGCGGACGGCATCATGGCGGTCCGCGAATGCGCCGGCACGGGACTGATCAAGGAAGCCCGCACCAACGCTTGGGGCGGCACCGGCAACACCAGGGCGGGCCTGCCGACGCCGGCCCACCGCCGGCACCGGCATGTCCCCGCCGTCTAGGCGGCGAATAGGCAACCCCCCGGGCTGGCAGCCCGGCAGCATCAGGAGCCGCAAAGGACGAAGCACGGGTCCACATCAGCGGCTTCCGAATGGACTTCGGCGACACCACCGTGGTCCGCGACCTCTCATTGGACGTGCACGCCGGCGAGACCTTCGGTTTCCTCGGCAGTAACGGCTCGGGCAAGACGACCACCATCCGGGCCCTGCTCGGCATCTACGAGCCCACCGCCGGGACCCTCCACATCAACGGCCGGGACTTCAAACCCGAGCACGGCGACCGGCTGGGCTACCTTCCCGAAGAGCGCGGGCTCTACAAGAAGGAAAAGGTCATCGACATCATGACCTATTTCGGCCGGCTCAAGGGGATGGGCCGGCGCACTGCCAGGCAATGGTCGCTCGACTACCTGGCCCGGGTGGCGCTGGCGGACCGGGCTTATCGCGGGCAAGGTCATCGCGCTGTTCGGGATCGGCCTGGCGCAGATGACCGTATTCCTCTCCCCCGTCCTGATCGGCCGGCTGTTCTTCCCCGAGGAGCTCAGCCTCACGGCCCTGGACCTGCCCCCGCTGATCCTGGACCCGGTCCGGATGACCATTGGCCTGCTGATCCTCGTCGGCGGCTTCGCCCTGTTCACCACCACCCTCGTGGCCATCGGCGCCGTGATGCCTACGGCCAAGGAAGCAGGCAACTTCATGGGCGTAATGATGGCACTGATCTTCGTCCCGTTCTACGCCGTGACTCTGGTGGTCTCCGATCCGCAGTCGGTGATCGTGCAGATCTTCACCTACTTCCCGTTCTCCGCGCCGGTGACCGCCCTGCTGCGCAACGCCTTCGGTTCGTTGGGCCTGCTCGAGGCCGGCATTGAGATCGTGATCCTGTTCGTCGGCGCGGCCGTGATGCTCCGCCTCGCCGTGCGGCTCTTCCAGTACGGCTCGATTTCGTACACCTCGAAGGTCAACGTCCGGACCGCGCTGCGTGCCGGATCGCGGCACCCTGCCGCTGACGGGCCCCCGACGACGGCGGCTGGCGGCTGAGGGCGGCCGGGCTACCGGCTTGCCAGGAAGTTCCTGATCTCCTCGGCCATGGTCTTGGACTGGGTCCAATGCAGGTAGTGGCCGCCGGCCAGCGGGACGATTTCGTGGCGTTTGACGTTTTTCAGGAGATTCTCCAGCGCCGCAGCCTTGTCGGCGGCCTCCGGGGAGCCGTCGGCAGCGACGAAGACGAGCACGGGAAGCCCATCGGGATAGCTGATTCCGCGCAGGTCCGAGGCATTGTTCCCGATCCGCGCCGTCTCATCGGCGACAGCCTGGTTGCCAAAATTCCAGCTCGTCATCAGGCGCATGCGTTCACGCTCCTCCGGCGTGTAGGCGTCACCGTCGGGTTCCCCGAGCCCGGGGGCCACCACAAGGGCGGCGCGGACCAGGCCGGCGACGGAGAACAACCGCGCCACACCGAGGGCGCCTGTCTGCACCTCCACCGGCCCGCTGGTGGCTTTCGGGACCGTAGGGTCGATCCCGATCACGGCGGCCACCTCCGCAGGGTAGCGGTTGGCGTAGTCCAGCATGTAGAAGCCGGCGATCGAGTGCCCGGCCAGGGTATAGGGCTGAGTGATGTTGAGCTTGCCCAGCACTTCGTGGAGTTCGGTGTTGATGTTCTTGTTGCTCCGCTCGCTGGCGTTCATGTCGCTGTAGCCGTAGCCGAATCCCTCCACGACGGTGACGTTGTAGTCACCCAGCTCCCGGATCAGCGGCGCGAAGTCGAGCGCGGGCGCGGCCGTCCCCAGACCGCTGAGGAGCACGATCGGCAGCCCGGGCCGGCCATTCCTGTACACGTTGACGGCTCCGCCGGCGATCTCAATCCGTACGCCATAGGGGGTGATGCTGGCCCGTTCCTGCCGCTCAAGCAGCAGGTTGGCGCCTGTCGAAACCAGGCCCAGCCCGACGGCGATCAAGGCGGCCATCGCGAGGATGCGCAGCCGTTTCCGGCGCCTCGTCCGGCGGCGGCCGGGAATGGAATCGGCATCCGCGGCGGCAGCAGGTGCGGGCGGAGAAGCGTCCTTGCGACGAGGATTGATCCTCATGGCGTGCCTTTCAGTGGCAGAAGCAGTGCCAGGACGAACAGGCTGGTCCGGCAAGCGTAACCCCGCGGGCGCATTCCGGGGCAGGCCTGCCGCGGCTGTTAACCCGTCGGCATTTCGCCCGGCCGCAGGGACGTGATCATCGTCCGGACGTCCCGGTACTCCGGGGTGGACGCATACAGCTTGGCCTTTACCAGGTACGGCAGTGCCGGGTCCCCGGGCGTCTCATTGTGCTCCGGGTTGTACGTCCCGCCGAAGAAAGCGCCGCTCGGCGGCCACAGGAACAGGTGGAACATCGGGCACGCCAGGTCCCCGGCCCCTTCGGGGACCATGGTGATGCCGTAGGCCGCGATGGTGGACCGGGTGGCCACCGGGTCCGTGTCCTCGCCGCGGGACTCGAACACGTACCGGGGCACGCCGCCGTCGGCGCCCCCGCCCTCGGCGAGGGCAACCATCGGCTTGGAATCGTAGACCTCGTAAGGGGTCTTGCCGAGGCATTCCGCCCCGGTGACGATGTTGGTGCGCAGGCCCGCCATCTGCTTCCCCCCGGCGTTCAGCACGTCCACGAAGTCGCCGCCAAGCGCCCCACCGGGATCCTTCACCGTCCAGCCCGCAGGGTAGTCGAAGGACAGCCCGCCGTCCGTCGTCGTGAAGGTCCGCCAGCCCGACGTCGGCTCCCCCGCCGCCGGCCCGTCCGACGCCGGGGCGGACGGAGCAGGGCTGGTGCCCTGGGTCTGGTTCGCCGAAGCGCCAGGGCCCCCGGCCTCGGCGGGGAACAGGCCGCAGGACGTCAGCAGCAGGACCAGTCCGAGGCTGGTGCTCAGTGTGGCGGCTGCGCTAGGGCCGGGGACAGTGCCGGGAACCGCGCCGGGGACACAGCCGGGTGAAGCCGCAGGCCTCCTCACGTCATGGCTTTCCGGCCGGCCGCAGTGACGTAATTGCCTGCTTGACGTTCTTGTACTCGGTGGTGTCCATGTACGCCTCGGGGGTATCCACGTTTGTGGGACCTCCCGGTGCGGTGTCGAACGGATCGTAGACCCCTCCGAACATGGCGCCGCTGGGCGGCCAGGTGAAGAACTGGAAAATCGGGCAGGCGGTATCCCCGGTGGGCTCCGGGCCGGAGGTGATGCCGAAGGCCAGGCTGAGGGACCCCGCCGGGTCCTCCGACGCCGGACCGGTCCGGCCCTCGTAGACGAACCGCGGCGTCAACCCACCCTGGGCCAGCGCCGGGACGGGCTCGGCGTCGTACACCATGAAGGGGAACTTCACCGGACATTCGGCACCAGTGACCATGTTGGTCCGCAGAGTGGCCATCGTCTTGCCGGAGTCACTCACCAAACTCACCGCAATGCCGCCCTCAGCTGGTTCATCGGCAGGGTCCTTGACGGTCCACGACTCCGGGTAGTCGAACGCGAGGGTGCCGTCCGACGTCGTAAAGGTCTTCCAGCCCGCCGGGACCGTGGCGGCGGGCGAGGAAACCGGCGACGCGGTGGCCGTGGCCGTGGCCGTCGATAGCGGCGGGGAACTGGTGGCGGGAGCCGGCGCGGGCGACACGCACCCTGCGAGCAGCGCTGCCGCGCAGACCGCGGAAACGACTGTGGCCAACAATGCGGCTGGGCGCATGACACCCTCCCCCTGGAAAATTCAGTGATTGGTCCATTCTCGGTGCTTCCCGCGGGGAAACTAGGGCCTTTGGCCCCTTGGTCTTTACCGCTATGCCGGAGCCACCGCCAGCGGACCGCCGGCCGTGATGCTTCCCACGTTGACAACCTGCCGATTTCAGTTGGCCGCGGAAGCTTGCTAGAGCTTAACTAATGCAAGACGTTCTCGATCCCGCCATGCCCCTTCTGGCCCCCATCCTCGCCGTGGCCCTCGCCGTCGCCGGTGGGCTCCTCGCCTCCTGGCTGCTGCGCCGGATTGTGCTCCGGTTCAACCGCAATCAGCCGGCCCTCCGCGAGACCTCCCGGGTGGCCCGCCTGCCGTTGCGCCTGGCGCTCTGCCTGATCGGCGTCCGGATCGCCCTGGGCCTCACCACCGAGGACGCCGGATGGCGCCGCAACCTGGACCACGCGCTGCAGATCGCGCTGATTGGGTCCATTGCCTGGCTGGCTATCGCCGTGCTCCTCATCATCGAGACCATGGTGCTGACCCGATACCGGGTGGACGTGGCGGACAACCGCCGCGCCCGCAGGCTCCGCACCCAGGTGATCCTGGCCCGGCGGATCGGCGTGGCCCTGATTGTCATCGTGGCCCTGGGCATCGCGATGCTGACATTCCCCGCGATCCAGGCCCTCGGCGCCGGGCTACTGGCCTCCGCCGGTGTGATCTCGATCGTGGCCGGCCTCGCCGCCCAAACGTCCCTGGTGAACGTCTTCGCCGGCATCCAGCTCGCCTTCACGGACGCGATCCGGGTGGACGACGTCGTGGTGGTGCAGAAGGAATGGGGCCGGATCGAGGAAATCACCCTGACCTACGTGGTGGTCCACATCTGGGATGACCGGCGCCTGATCCTGCCCTCCACCTACTTCACCACCACCCCGTTCGAGAACTGGACCCGGCGGCAGTCCGAGGTCATGGGCACTGTGGAGTTCGACCTCGACTGGCGCGCCCCGGTAGAGGACATGCGCGCCGAGCTCAAACGGGTCCTGGCCGGCACCGAGCTCTGGGACGAGCGCGTGGGCATCCTGCAGATCACCGACGCGACCGCCGGCTTCGTCCGGGTCCGCATCCTGGTCAGCGCCGCGGACAGTGCGACGCTTTTTGACCTGCGCTGCCTGATCCGCGAGGAGCTAGTGCTGTTCCTGCAGCAGGAACACCCGACGGCGCTCCCCCACGTCCGGCTCGAATCGCTCGGTGCCGTTTCGCTTGGGTCGGGCACTCCCGGTCCCGCCGCTCCGTCCGGCACCTCGGCGAAGCAGCAGGGCAAGGTGTCCGCCGCGGACGAGCCCGGCCGGCACCCGGCCGATCCGCACGACTCTCAATTGTTCACCGGATCCATCGAGGCCATCCAGCGCTCCAAGGCCTTCACCGGCCCCGGCGAGGAAGTCTTTGAGGACCGCGACAAGAGCATCGCCTCGCAGAACTAGGACGCCCGGTTGGGTTGCCCGGAACGGGCGCCGGGTTGCCCGGTCCGGGTGCCGGGTTGCCCGGTCCTGGCGCCAGGTCCGGGCGGCTGCCGGGCGCCGGTCCGGCGCCGTCCACATGGCACCGGCGGGGTCTTCCCTGCCCGCGGGAACTGTTCAATAATCAAACGTTGGTGAGCCAGCGTCGGTGCTGGCTGCCGGACCAGCTGAGGAGTCCCCATGACGGTAGAACAGCCGACTGAAGAATCCGCAGCGGTTCCTGCCCGCGACTGGTTCCAGAGCGCCGTCGTCTACCAGATCTATCCGCGCAGCTTCGCCGACTCCAACGGCGACGGCATCGGGGATCTGCGGGGGATCATCGGCAAACTGGACTACCTGCACCGGCTCGGCGTCGACGTCGTCTGGCTGTCCCCGATCTACACCTCCCCGCAGGACGACAACGGCTATGACATCAGCGACTACCGTAATGTGGACCCGATTTTCGGCAGCCTTGAGGAGCTGCGGGAGCTGACGGACGGGCTGCACGCCCGGGGGATGAAGCTGGTCATGGACCTGGTAGTGAACCACACCTCGGATGAGCATCCCTGGTTCGTGGAGTCACGCTCCTCGAAGGACAATCCGAAGCGCGACTGGTACTGGTGGCGGCCGCCGCGCGAGACGGCCCCTGACGGCTCCGCCGGCGGCCCGGGAGCGGCACCGAACAACTGGGGCTCGGCGTTCTCCGGCCCGGCCTGGGAGTTCGACCAGGCCACCGGAGAGTACTACCTCCACATCTTCTCCAGGAAGCAGCCGGACCTGAACTGGGAAAACCCGGAGTTCCGGGCGGCGGTCTACGAGATGATGAACTGGTGGCTGGACCGGGGCGTGGACGGCTTCCGGATGGACGTCATCAACTTCATCTCCAAGGACACCGCATTGCCGGACGGGCCCATCGCCGCCGGGATGCTCTACGGCGACGGCAGCCCGTTCTACATCGGCGGTCCCCGGATCCACGAGTTCCTCCAGGAGATGCACCGCGAAGTCTTCGCGGGCCGCCCCGGCCCGCTGCTGACCGTCGGCGAGATGCCCGGCGTCACCGTGGACGAGGCCATCCTGTTCACCGACCCGGAGCGCGCCGAGGTGGACATGGTCTTCCAGTTCGAGCATGTCGCCCTGGACCAGGAGGACGGCAACAAGTGGCGGCCCAAGAAACTCAAGCTCACGGACCTCAAGAAGACCCTGGGCCACTGGCAGACCGGCCTGGCGGAGCGGGGCTGGAACAGCCTCTACTGGGGCAACCACGACCAGGCCCGGGCGGTGTCGCGCTTCGGCGACGACGGCCAGTACCGTGAGCTCTCCGCCAAGATGCTCGCCGGCGTCCTGCACCTGCACCGTGGCACGCCCTACGTCTACCAAGGCGAGGAACTCGGCATGACCAACATGGCCTTCGGGGCGATCAGCGATTACCGCGACATCGAGGTCCTCAACCACCACCGGGAGGCCACCACGCACCTGGGCCACACCGACGCGGACGTCCTCGCCGCGCTGGCGCCGCGGAACCGTGACAACGCGCGCACCCCGGTCCAATGGGACGCCTCGCGGCACGCCGGATTCACCACCGGCTCCCCCTGGATTGCCGTGAACCCGAACGCCAACCACATCAACGCCGCCGCGCAGGTCGACGACCCGGACTCGGTGTACAGCTTCTACCGGGCGGTCATCGCGCTGCGGCACAGCGAGCCCGTGGTGTCGCACGGGGACTTCACCATGCTCCTACCCCGGGACGAGCACGTCTACGCCTTCGTCCGCTCGCTGCCGGAGACCAAGCTGCTGGTGCTGGGCAACTTCTCCGGCCAGGACCATGAGGTGGCGCTCGACGACGCCGACGTTCCCCTTGTGTGGGACAGCGCGGAACTGGTCCTGGGCAACTACCCCGCCGATGCGGCAACGCCCCGCCTGCAGCTCCGGCCGTGGGAGCTGAAGGTCTTCCGCGCCGGAGCATCACACACCATCCACCACGAGTGAGGGAGCCTGGCATGACCATTCCGCCGCCGCACGAACCTGAGCCGTTTCCGCCGGAACCCGGGCCGACCACGCCCGAGCCTCAGCCCGGGGACCCGTTTCCCCCGGAGCCCGGCCCGGTCCCTCCCCCGGCGCCGATTCCGGGGCCGGGTCCCGCGCCAACACCCGGTCCTTTCCCGACACCGGGGCCGCTGCCAATACCGGACCCCGCCCCGGTCCCGCCACCGCGGCCGGACCCGACTCGGTTCTAGCTAAACCCCCGGGCCGGCTCAACCGGCTATGCCGTGCAGGAAGTTCCGGACTTCGGTGTTGAAGGCGTCGGGCGCTTCGAGCTGAGCCACGTGCCCGGCATCGGGAATCACCGCCAGTTTTGAACCCTGAATCTGGCGGTGCAGCTCGTGGGCGACGTGCAGCGGGGACCGCTGATCGTCTGCGCCGTAGAGCAGGAGCGTGGGAATGCTGATGGTGGGCAGCACGGGCCGGTAGTCGGCCCGGCCGCTGGCGGAGAGCAGGGCCCGCATTCCGGCCGGCCGCACGTCGGCCATGATCCTGCTCGCTTCGGCGACCACTGCGGGATCCGCCTTGTCCGTGAACAGTGTTGGCAGCCACTCGTCGATAAACTTCTCCGGAGGTTGACCGATCTCGGCTTCCACCTGGGCGTAGCGCCGCTCCACTTCCTCGGGCGGCAACGATCCCGCCCAGCCGGCGTAGGCGGACGCCAGCACCAGCGACGCGGGCAGCTCGGGAGCTCCGCGGTACAGCTCCAGGACCACCATGGAACCCCACGACAGCCCGACTAGGTGTGGCTTCGCAGGGACGGCCGCGCGCAGGAAGCCGGCGGTGATGGCCCCAAGCTCCCCGGCGGACATGTCCGGGGCAGGGTCATCCGACCCTCCGCACCCGGGAGCGTCCCAGGCGAACACCGTGAACCCGTCCGAGAGACCTTCCAGCTGCGGGCGCCAGACCCGGCTGTCCTCCCCGGCGCCATGGAACAGCACCAGTGGCGGTCCCTGGCCGACCCGCTGGTACGCGATTCGCAGCCCATCAACTTCAACGGCTTCCATAAGCCAATGCTAGGCCGGTCGCCGGTTGCCGGGCAGGGCCCCGACGCGGCTGCGCATCCGGGCGCCCTCCGACGGCGCGCAGCGGCGGACCCGGGTACCCGCCCACGGCACGCAACGGCGGACCCGGGCGCCCTCCGACGGCGCGCAACGAGGGTTGGCGACGCTCTAAGCCGCCCGCGCTGAGCAAAAAACCCTTCGACACCCGAATTCAGGCGTCGAAGGGTCTTTAGCGCAGCGGCAGGGAAAATGAGAGCCGCTGGTTACGGCAGGATGATGTCGCGGGTCCGGTGGTCGTAGTGGATGACCATCTGGCCGCCGGAGTGGTGCACTTCGTGGTTGGCGCCGTCGAAGGCACCGAACGCACCGAAGTTCTCGTCCCAGGAGCGGTTGAGCGCGATTTTGAAGCTGTACGTGCCGGCCGGGAGGTCCGCCGCGAGCTTCCAGAGCTGATCGACGAGATCCAGTTCCATCTGGGATTCGTCGTACTGCGGGGCCCAGTTGGCGGGGGCGCCCAGCAGGATGTTGAAGTCACCCGCGACGGCGACTGCCTCCGGCTGCTCGAGGGTCTCCACGCTGGTGGCCAGCGCCGCGGCTGCCGGAGATGCCGTCCCGGCTGCAGGTGCCGGGGCCGCCGGGGCCGTGGCGGTTGCCGCAGCGGGCTTGTCCGCTGCCTTGCGCTTGCGGACTGCCTTGGCGACCGGGGCCACGGCGTCTTCCACCAGCTTGGCAGCCTTGCCGGCGACCTTTTCGGCCACCTTGGCGGCCTTCGGAGCCGTCTCGCGAACGGCCGTCTTCCGCGTCGGTGTTCCGGCGGGGGGAGCCGACGGCAGCGGGGTGTCGGCGGGAACGGGAGTTCCGGCGTCGAGCGCTGCGGCGAATGCGTCAGGGTCGGCGAACGCGACGGTGGCGCGCTGGCCGTCCTCGGTGATGGTCCAGCCCGCACGGCCCTTGACGAGCCAGCCGGCCTTGACCAGCTTCGCGGTGGCGGTGGTCAGGGTCTTGTGGCCGCGGGGAATTCCGCCGCTGAGCAGTTCACGCTCGAATTCGTTGAGCGGAACGCGTGCCATTGCCTCGCCCAGCACCGCTCCGGCGTTCAGCTGCTCGCCCGTCCACACCCCCTCTGCCAGCACGTCCAGTACGGCCTTCAGTCGACGGGTGGTGTTTTCGGCAGTGTTCGCGCCCATGGGTCTCCTTTAGAAGCAATTGATCCACCTGCATTTTGCCAAGGATCATCGAGTTTCCGCGACTCGGATCGGTTAACTCTGCGTGTCGTGACCCACTATTACACCCCATGGCGGCGGGCGCGAGGGGCCAGGGGCAGGGGTACCCGCGGGTAACAAAAACTGCGTGGTGCGGATACCTGTGGGTAACAAAAGCAACGCGGGGTCATCTACGGCCCATCCCGGGGCCCGGGACGGGCCGTAGATGACCCCGCGTTGCTTGGAAGCTGGGGGGTACTGCTAGGGCTTGGGAATCAGGATGGGGGTGTTCTTCTTGTAGGTCTCATAATCTTCCTGGCCGCCCCACTTCTTGTCGGACTTCTCCTCCAGGAGGGGCACGCCGCTGACCTTGGTGAGCAGCAGGGTGACGAAAACCGGGGAGATCAAGGCGACCCACTGCCAGCCCTGCAAGGCGGGGACGGCGATGATCGCGACACCGATCCAGAGCAGGATTTCGCCGAAGTAGTTCGGGTGGCGAGACTTGGACCACAGCCCGGTGGAGATGAATTTTCCCTTGTTTGCCGGGTCGGTATTGAAGCGGCTCTTCTGGTTGTCGGCGACGATCTCGATGCCGAAACCGACGGCCCAGACCAGGAAGCCAACCAGCGCGAACCAGTCCAGCGCCACCCTGGTCGCCGAGGTAATCGCCACCCATGCCGCGGCCGCGGTGAAGACGACCCAGAGTCCCTGGATGGTCCACGCGTTGAGGAACCGGATGAAGGAGGGCTTGATCTCGTCAAAGCGGTCGTCTTTGCCGGCCTTGCTGATGCGGCGGAACAGGAACGTGCCCAGCCGCAGCGTCCAGGCGAGCACCATGGCCGCCAGCAGCACGGCGCGGGCGTCGACTCCCGGGGTGAGCACGATGAGCAGAAGGGTGATGGCAGTGTAGGTCAGGCTGCCGGTCAGGTCGTAGAACTTCTCGGTCTGGGCCGTGAAAGAAGGGATGAACGCCAGCCACTGGATGAGGAACGCCGCCCCGACCGCCATCGCGAAGACGGGTATCCCGCCCAGTGTTGCCCCGCCCTGGCTGCCGGCCACGGCGACAAGCGCCCCGATCAGCACAACGATGGGGAGGGCGATGAGCGCCTTACGGTCTGATTCCTTCATCAGGAACTTCCTTTCACACGGAGCGGTCAGACGGTGCCGGCCGCGGCCGGCACGACCCAAGAGGTACCGCCGGGCGTCAGCAGTTATAGCAATCCTATTAGATGATCAAATAGGATTGAATAATCGATCATCGAACAAGATTAACTGATGAAGGAATTCCGTATCTAAGGAGGGGACATGACCGCGTCGCAGCAACACCCGGCGGCGTTGGCCCTGCAGGGCCTGTTCACTCTCGCCAGCGATGCCGAGCGGGAAATCGCTCGCGTCATGGGTCTGAACCTCACCGATTACCACGCCCTGTCGGCGCTCGCCCAGTCGGGACCGGTCACGGTGGGCAGACTCGCCGAGGACCTGGGCGCCACCCCGGCCACCGCCACCGCGATCGTGAGCCGCCTGGAGTCCCGCGGCTACATGGCACGCCACCGGAACACCGAGGACCGGCGCCAGGTCCAGGTGAGCGTCACCCCGACAGCGACCCGTGGAATCAAGAACCTGATGCGGCCCCTCATGGCCGCCACCAATGAGCACCTCAAGGCCCTGCCCGCCGACCACCAGGCCGCCGTCGCGGACTTCCTCGACGTCGCCCAGCACCTGATGCAAGACCACCTGCACACACTTTCGGAGAAGGACGCCCTATGAGAGAGTTCACCACCCCGCTGCTGGTCGAGCCGACCGGTCACCGGAACGCGACCGAGCTGCTCATGCAGCGGTTCCGGACCTCCCCCGACCACGTTGCCTTCGAGGTACGGGCGCCGAACGCGGCGATCACGGATCCCTGGCGGCAGGTGACCACCCGGCAGTTCGTTGACGAGGTACGGGCCCTGGCCAAGGGCTTCATCGCGGCCGGCCTCCAGCCCGGCGGATCGCTCGCCATCATGTCCCCCACCCGGTATGAGTGGGCGCTGGCGGACATGGCGGCGTGGTTCGCTGGCGCCGTCGTCGTCCCGATCTACGAGACGTCGGCCGCTCCCCAGGTCACCGCGATCCTCGCCGACGCCGACGTGCGCCTCGCGATCGCCGGCACCGCTGAGCATGCCCTCCTCCTGGAGCAGGGCTTCGAACAGGCCCGGACGCCGGGCCTGGGCATTTGGACGATGGACGCCCGGCCCGGGGCGGACCTGGCCGACCTGGTGCTCCGTGGCGCAGGAATTCCCGACAGTGCGGTCGAGGAACGGCGCCTGCTGGCAGATCTCGGCTCGGTGGCGACCATCGTCTACACCTCAGGCACCACGGCCGCGCCCAAGGGCGCCCTCATCACCCACGGCAACTTCGTCGGGCAGGTGCTGAACGTGGCCGCCGCCTACACGGAGGTGGTCCGCGAGGGCGGCAACACCATCATCTTCCTGCCGATGGCGCACGTGCTGGCCCGCGGGCTGCAGCTGACCTGCCTGGCCAACGGCATGCGCATCGCGCACCTGTCCGACCCCCGGGACGTGGTGCCAGCCCTCGGAGCCCTGAAGCCCACATTCCTGGTGGTGGTGCCCCGCGTGCTGCAGAAGATCCAGGCCTCCGCCGCCGCCGCCGCGACGAAAAAGCACCTCGGGCCGGTGTGGGCGTCAGCGCAGAAGACCGCGGTCGCCTGGGGCCGGTTCGCCGAAGCCCGCGACGCCGACCCGGCCGCCCGGGCCGCCCCGGGACTGAGCGTCCGGCATGCGCTGTTCGATCGACTCTTCTACGCCCGGCTCCGGAAGCTGGTGGGCGGGCGCCTCGACTATCTGCTCTCCGGTGCCGCCGCGCTCGACGCCGAGCTATCCCTCTTCTTCCGCGGCCTGGGCCTGCCGGTCATCGAGGGCTACGGCCTCACCGAAACCACCGCCCCGCTGACCGGGAACATGCCCGGGTCCATCAAGGCCGGGTCGGTGGGCGTCCCAATGCCGGGAACAACCGTGCGCCTCTCGGACCGGGGCGAGGTGCTCGCCCGCGGCGTCGGCGTGTTCGCCGGCTACCGCGGGCCGGCCGACAACACGGACGCGTTCGCGGACGGGTTCTTCCGCACCGGCGACCTGGGCGAGCTCGATGAGCTGGGGCGGCTCACCCTCAAAGGCCGGATCAAGGACGTCATCGTCACCGCCGGCGGCAAGACCGTCTCCCCCGCCATCTGGGAAGGCTACGTGGAGGGTGACCCCCTCGTGGCCCACGCCGTGATGGTGGGCGAGGGCAAACCCTTCCTCGGCGGGCTCGTGCTGCTGGACCCGGAATCCGTCGCGGCCTGGGCCGAGCGCGAGGGCATCGCCGATCTGGCCGGCCTCCGCATCCCGGACGACGGCGGCGCGGTCCAGATCGACGACGCCCGGCTCCTCACCGCGATCGGCAAGGCGGTCAGCGCCGCCAACGCGAAGATCGCAGGCTCCGAACAGGTGCGGCGGTTTGTGCTGCTCCTCACTGACCTCAGCGAGGCCAACGGCATCGTGACCCCCACCATGAAGCTCAAGCGCGGCGCCTTCACCGAACGCGCCCGCCACATCGTCGACAGCCTCTACGCGGACAAAAGGAGCCAGGCATGAAAACCCCTCTCAAGAGGTGGCTGCTGTCCTACGCGGTCGCCGCCGTGATCTTCGCCGTCGTCGACGTCGTCTGGATCGGCACCGTGGCGAACAACCAGTACGAAAGCCAGATCGGGGAACTGCTGGCGCCCAGCGTGAACCTGGCCGGCGCCGTCGTGTTCTACCTGATCTATGTCGTGGGAATTGTGCACTACGGCGTCCGGCCCAACGACCCGGACGCCACCCTGCGCCAGCGGGTGACGGGAGCCGCCCTGTTCGGCTTCTTCACCTACGCCACCTGGGCCCTGACCGCGCTCGCAGTCCTCAAGGACTTCCCCGCCGTGGTGGCGCTGACCGACATCGCCTGGGGTGTCGCGGTCTGCAGCGCCGTCACGTGGCTCACGGCCACCCTCCTTCGGCGCATGTTCAGGCGGGCCGGCACCTCAAAGTAGCTCCCGCCGCCAACAAAGCAACGCGGGGTCAGTCCCCGGCGCTCCATTCGGCCCCGGTCTCGGCCGTATAGGCGGCCACGGCGGCGTCGATGGTGCGGTAGAAGTGGCGCCGGTCGATCTGGCGGGTCAGCTCGTAGCGTTCGATCTTCGTCCGGACCCCGTGCTTGAGCTCGGCGAACACCAGGGAGGTGCCCTGCGCGTTCAGCTCCTGGTCGAGCTCGAGCAGCACGTCCGAGGCGGTCGTGTCGACGTCGGTGATGGGTTCGGCCGCGATGACGATCCACCGCGGCTTGGGCTCGGTGCGTGCCAGCCGCCGGATATTCTCGCGGAACGGCCGGACATTGGCGAAGAACAACGGCGCATCGAAGCGGTAGATCACCAGGCCCGGCAGGTGCTGCGCGTCCGGGTGGAAATGCACATCGTGGAATCCTTCGACTCCCGGCACCCGCCCGATCACCGTCTCGTAGGGCCACCAGGCCCGGCGGAAGATGTTGAGGATGGACAAGCCCACCGCGATGCCGATACCGGGCAGGACCCCCAGCAACGTCACCCCGAGGAAGGCCGCAAGCGAGAGATTGAACTCGGTCTTGCGCTGGTGCCAGAGCCGCATGGTGCCCGGGATATCGGCCAAGGATATTGATGCCGTGATCACAATGGCCGCCAGCGCCGGCTGGGGCAGGTTCCGGAACAGCCCCGGCAGCAGCACCAGCATAAGAAGAATCAGCAGCGCACCCGTCACTCCGGTGAGCTGGGTCTTCGAGCCGGAACGTTCCGCTACCGCCGTCCGGGAGCCGCTGGTGCTCACCGGGAAGCCCTGGAACAGGCCCGCCGCCAGGTTCGCCGCGCCGATGCCGATCATTTCCTGGTTGCCGCGGATCTCCTCACCGGAGCGCGCGGCGAACGACGACGCCGTCGAGATCGTGTCGGTCAGCGACACCAGGGCAATCCCGAGGGCGCCGGCGAACATCAGCGCGAAATCCGAGAAGTCCAGGGACGGGATGGTGAACGGCGGGAAGCCCTGGGGCAGTACCCCGACCAGTGAGACGCCCCGGTCGGCGAGGCCGAAGAGCGACGTCGCCCCAATAGCGAGCACCACCATGACAAGCACCGACGGGACCTTGGGCAGCCACCGTTGCAGCGCCAGGATCAGTACGATCCCGGAGATCCCGACGGCGGCAGCGGCCACCACCGCCTCGCCCCCGGCCAGACCCTGGATGAAGCCGATCAGGTCCCCGATGAAGCCCTCGCCGCTCACCGAGAACCCGAAGAGCTTCGGGAGCTGGCCCACGAGGATAGTGATCGCGAGGCCGTTCATGTAGCCGATCATGGTCGGCTTGGAGATGAGGTCCGCGATGAAGCCAAGCTTGGCCACGGACGCCAGGACCATGATGACGCCGACCATCAGCGCGAGCATCGACGCGAGGACGACCGCCTTCTGCGGGTCGCCGTCGGACGCCACCAGCGGCAGGACCGTCGCGGCGATCATCGGGCCGAGCGAGGAGTCCGGGCCCAGCACGAGGATGCGGGACGGGCCGAAGACCGCATAGGCGAACAGGCACAGGACCGTGGTGTACAGCCCGGTGATCGGGGGCAGACCGGCCAGCTCCGCGTAGGCCATGCCCTGCGGAACCAGGAGCGTCGCCAGGACAATTCCGGCGACGATGTCCTTGCCGAACCAGCTCTTCTGGTACGCCGCGGCGACGTCGAGCCCTGGCATCAGCTGGCGCAGCCAGCCGCCCCGCCGTTGTCCGGTCGTCGTCATAGCAGCACTCTGCCGGGCACCGGCACCCGGTGCATCCTCCCCCGGGGGTGATCCTGGCCGGCTGCCACCCCCGTTTGCCCTATCACTTTTGGCTCCCATTCAGCTGTTTTAGCAACCAAGAGTGATAGGGCAAGTGAGTGTGAGGACCTGGCGGGGCGAGCTCGACGACGCCGATCGCCGCAGTCCCTTGCCGTCATAGGTGAAGTGTGCTTCACTATTCTTACGGAGGGGAGTATCCCCTGAATGTCCCGTCGTCAGTACGGCCGACCCTGAGCGGCCCGGCGGGACAGGTCCCCTGGGACCGGGAAAGACCTCCAGTTGGTTGAACTGACTGGAAGCGGTGTCCCCTGATGAATGTTCCTTTTTGGGCCTGGTTGGCCGTTGTTGCCTTTATTCTTTTGATGCTGGCCGTTGACCTGTTTGCACACCGCAAAGCTCACGTCATCCGCGTCCGGGAAGCCGCGCTCTGGTCCGCCGTCTGGGTCGCTTTCGGCCTAGGCTTCGGCGCCCTGATCTGGCGGATCTACGGCGCGGAGTTTGGCCAGCAATACTTCGCCGGATACCTGATCGAAAAATCCCTCGCCGTGGACAACGTGTTCATCTGGGCGATCATCTTCACGTACTTCGCCGTACCCCGCGAATACCAGCACCGGGTGCTGTTTTTCGGCGTCCTGGGCGCGCTGGTCTTCCGCGGCATCTTCATCGCAGCGGGCTCCGCGATCATCGCCAGCGCGGGATGGGTGCTCTACATCTTCGCCGCGTTCCTGCTCATCACCGGTTACCGGATGATCCGCCACCGCAACGACATGCTTGACCCGGAAAAGTCCCGGGCCCTGAAACTCTTCCGCCGGCGCGTGCCCATGACGGACGACTTCCACGGCCAGCGTTTCGTAATCCGCAAGAACGGCGTCCTGCTGGCCACCCCGTTGCTCGCGGTGCTGGTCCTGATCGAGGTCACCGACATCATCTTCGCCGTCGACTCCATCCCCGCGATCTTCGCCGTCACCGACGAAGTGTTCCTGGTCTTCACTGCCAACGCCTTTGCCATCCTGGGCCTGCGGGCCATGTACTTCCTGCTCGCTGACCTGATCCACCGCTTCATCTATCTCAAGATCGGACTCGCCCTCGTCCTGATCTGGGTGGGCATCAAAATGCTCCTCAAGATCGATATCTACTACATCCCCACCCCCCTCTCGCTGGCCGTCATCGCCACAATCCTCGGGGTGTCCATCGGCGCAAGCCTCTGGGCCACCCGCGGACAAGGCCGCAGGGCTCCCGCGGCGCCGGCGCACTCCCCGTTCGGCACCGCCTCACCCGAGGAGATCGCCGCTCTGGAACCGCTGTGGCGCACCCGCCGCGACCCCAAAGTCACGGTGGCTCCCGAGCCGGGCATCACCGGGAAATCCGACGCCGACCCCCACTCACCTGCCGGGGGTGAGCGCAAATGAAAGGTGAACCAGTCCGCCCGGTGGCGGCCCTGATACTTGATGGGCCCCTGGCCCCTGAAACTGCCCGGCGCGCCGCGGCCCTGGCCAGAAAGGAGAGCCTGCCTCTCATCCTCCTGGTGCCGGTGGAGCGGACCGGCTTCAGCATCAACTCCGTGACCCACCGGCTCGCAGCTATCCGGCAGACCGCCGAGGCGGAGACGATAGCTGCCCGGGTCCGCCCGGTGCTCGACAGCACTGGGACCGAGGCTGAGGTCCGGGCGGTGCCCTGCCTGTCCAGAGGGAAAGGAACCACCGGGAATGCCATGCTGAAGAGCATCACCGCCGCAGCACGGCGAATGCACGCCATCATCCTCGTAACGCCGACCGGAAACGATGCAGAAGTGACAACTCAGAAGACGCCGCACCGGCAACTCATCGAGCCGTCGGCGGCAAAGCACGAAACGTCAGCAAGGAGCATCCATGACAATCCCGCCGTCGGTCCCGGGAAAGGACCCGGAAACGGACCCGGAACCGCCCGCCCCTTGGGGTCACCGCCGTCACCCGTGGACCTTCCTTACGAACCACGGGCACGTCCTGCTCGCGGTGGCCGCCGACCCTGAGGCCCGCATTACCGATATCGCAGCGAGGGTCGGCGTCACCGCACGCTCAACCCTGCAGATCCTCAAGGATCTCGAAGAGGGAGGTTACCTGCACCGCATCCGGTCCGGACGACGCACCCGTTACGCCATAGAACCCCACCAGCACTTCCGCCACCCCAGCACCGCAACGTGGGAGATCGACGGGCTGCTCGGACTGTTCGCAGTCCCCGCGCCTCCCGCCGAAGCGCAGCCCCGGCAGGTCGTCCCACCACGGGGAAGCCCTCAGCCGCGCTACGGCCCCTAAGAAGCCCCCTTGCCCTATCAGTTCTGGTTCCCATCCGCGGGTTTTAGCAACCAGGAGTGATAGGGCAACGGGGAGGGTTAGTGCCCGGAGGCGGCCAGTTCGGCCAGCAGCTCGGTCTTGCGTTCCTCGCTCGCGAAGGAGGAACGGATCGAGTTGGCCGCCATCCGGACGCAGTCGAACTCGGACAGCCCGATCACCGCTTTCAGCTGCGCGAAGTTGTCGTCGACGTACCCGCCGAAATACGCCGGGTCATCGGAGTTCACGCTCACATTCAGCCCCGCGGCGAGCATGGCCGGCAGCGGGTGCTCCGCCAGGGTGTCCACCGCGCGGAGCCGGACGTTGGAGAGCGGGCATACGGTCAGCGGCGTGAGCTCCTGCACCAGCCGCTCCACCAGGTCCGGATCCTCCATGCAACGGATCCCGTGGTCGATCCGTTCGACGTCCAGGAGGTCCAGCGCATCGATGATGTACGACGGCGGGCCCTCCTCGCCGGCGTGCGCTATCCGGTGCAGCCCGGCGTCCTTGGCCCGGGCGAAGAGCCGTTCGAATTTGGCCGGCGGGTTGCCCACCTCGGCCGAGTCCAGCCCAATCCCGGCTATCGGCGCGTCCATGGCGAGCAGCTTCTCCAGCACCTCCAAGGCGGCGTCCTCGGTCAGGTCGCGCAGGAACGCTGCGATGAGCAGGGTGGAGATCCCGAACTCCTGCTCCGACACGTCCAGCACGGACGCCACACCGTTGATGCAGGTCTCCAGGGCCACCCCGCGGGACAGGTGCGCCTGCGGATCGAGCATGATCTCGGCATGCCGGACGCCGGCGAGCGCGGCCCGGGCCAGGTACGCCCGGGTCATGTCCGCGAAGTCCTGCTCGGTCCGCAGCACCGCCATGTTGGCGTAATAGAGGTCCAGGAACGACTGCAGGTCCGTGAACTCATAGCGCGAGCGCAGCTCGTCCAGGTCCGCGTACGGCAGCTTGATGCCGTTGCGTTCCGCGAGGGCGAAGATCAGCTCGGGCTCGAGGGTCCCCTCGATGTGCAGATGCAGCTCAGCGACCGGCAGCGGACCGTGAACCTCCTCCGGAACCTCGGCGAAGTCGGGGCTCTCGGGGGCGGGAGGTACCGGGCTGTCCGCTGCGGCGTCCCCGGTGGCAGCGACGCCGTCGTTAGTTTCCATTCGGTAAGGATATGCCCGCGGGCAGCAGAGACCGATAGAGTCGACAGGATGCACAATGCTCAGCATGCTTCCCATCCATCTGGCCCGGCCCTTGAGGGGTTTGGCGCCGACCGTCCCACGGACGGCTTTGTCCGGGTGCGCGGTGCCCGGGAGAACAACCTGCGGAACGTGGACGTGGATGTGCCCCGCGACGCGATCGTCGCGTTCACCGGGGTGTCCGGTTCGGGCAAGTCCTCGCTGGCCTTCGGCACCATCTATGCCGAGGCCCAGCGCCGCTACTTCGAATCCGTGGCGCCCTACGCCCGGCGGCTGATCCAGCAGGGCCACAACCCCAAGGTGGAAATGATCACGGGGCTGCCGCCCGCCGTCGCGCTCCAGCAGCGCCGCGGCACTCCCAGTTCGCGGTCCACGGTGGGCACGGTCACCACCCTGTCCAACTCACTGCGGATGCTCTTCTCCCGCGCCGGCAGCTACCCGGACGGCGCCAGCCAGCTCGATTCGGACGTCTTCTCCCCCAACACGGCCGCCGGCGCGTGCCCGGAGTGCCATGGCCTCGGCATCGCGCACACCGTCACCGAGTCCTCGCTGGTCCCGGACACCTCGCTGAGCATCCGCGACGGCGCGATCGCCGCCTGGCCCGGCGCCTGGCAGGGCAAGAACCTGCGCGACATCCTCACCCATCTGGGCTACGACGTGGACACCCCCTGGCGGAAACTGCCCAAGAAGGACCGTGACTGGATCCTCTTTACCGAGGAACAGCCCGTCGTGGAGGTGACGCCCCAGCGCGACCGGGTCGCGAAGCCCTACAAGGGCCGCTTCTGGAGCGCCAAGAGCTACGTGCTGCACACCCTCGCGGATTCCAAGAGCACCACGATGCGCGAGAAGGTGCTGCGCTTCATGGAAACCGGCCCCTGCCCGGTCTGCGGCGGCGCCGGCCTGACCCCGGCCGCCCTGGCCGTGACGTTCGCCGGCCGCACCATCGCCGAGCTCAACGCCGTCCCCATGAGCGAGCTGGCCGGAATCATCCGTCCCACCGCCGAGCTCACGGAGGCCGGGACCGCCTCGCGCAAGCAGAGCTCCGGCGAATCCAATGAGGTGGCGGTCGCCATCACCCGGGACCTGCTCCAGCGGGTCACGGTGCTGCTGGACCTCGGCCTGGGCTACCTCGCGCTGGGCCGCTCCACCCCGACGCTCTCCCCCGGCGAGATGCAGCGGCTCCGGATCGCCACCCAGCTGCGCTCGGGCCTCTTCGGCGTGATTTACGTCCTCGACGAGCCCTCCGCCGGCCTGCACCCGGCCGACGCCGAGCCCCTCCTCGCAGTCCTGGACCAGCTCAAGGCCTCGGGCAACTCGGTGTTTGTCGTGGAGCACAACATGGACATCGTCCGCCGCGCGGACTGGCTGGTCGACGTCGGCCCGCGCGCCGGCGAGGGCGGCGGCGAAGTGCTCTACAGCGGACCCGTCGCCGGGCTGGCCGGCGTGGAGTCGTCCGTGACGCGGCCGTTCCTGTTCCCCAACGGGTCAGGGTCGGTCGACGGCTCCGGGAAAGCGGACGGGTCGAAAACAGCGGACGACGGCGGCTCCCCCGCCGCTGGCGCCCGGCGTGGAACTGCCCGCCGGGATGCTGCCGGCTGGCTGGAGCTGCGCGACATCACCCGCCACAACCTGCGCGCACTCGACGCGGACTTCCCGCTCGGGGTGCTGACCGCGGTCACCGGCGTCTCCGGCTCCGGAAAGTCGACGCTGGTCAGCCAGGTCCTCGCCGAGGTCGTCGGCGCCCGGCTGCATCCGGAGGCGGACGCCGCCGTGAAGGCCACCGAGGACCTGGAGTCCGCGGACGCCGAGTCCGCCGGGCCGCTCAGCGTCGGCCCGGTCTCCGGACTGGACCAGCTGGACCGCCTGGTCAAGGTGGACCAGAAGCCGATCGGCCGCACCCCGCGCTCCAACCTCGCCACGTACACGGGCCTCTTCGACGCGGTCCGCAAGGAGTTCGCGGCCACCGAGGAGGCCCGGGCCCGCGGTTTCGGCGCCGGCCGCTTCTCCTTCAACGTCGCGGGGGGCCGCTGCGAGACTTGCCAGGGCGAGGGCTTCGTCGCCGTCGAGCTGCTGTTCCTGCCCGGCAGCTACGGTCCTTGCCCGGAATGCCACGGCTCCCGCTACAACCCGGAAACGCTCGAGGTCACCTACCGCGGCAAGAACGTGGCCGAGGTCCTGGGCATGACGGTCAACGCCGCCGCGGAGTTCCTCGACGCCGTCCCCGCCGCGGCGCGCAGCCTGCAGACCCTCCGCGAGGTGGGGCTGGGCTATCTCCGGCTCGGCCAGCCCGCCACCGAACTCTCCGGCGGCGAAGCCCAGCGCATCAAGCTCGCCACCGAACTGCAGCGCGCCCAGCGCGGGCACTCGCTCTACCTGCTGGACGAGCCCACCACCGGGCTGCACCCGGCCGACGTCGAGCTCCTCATGGCGCAGCTGCACCGGCTGGTTGACGCCGGGAACACCGTGATCGTGGTGGAGCACGAGATGGATGTGGTGGCCGCTGCCGACTGGGTGATCGATCTTGGCCCGGCCGGCGG
Source organism: Arthrobacter sp. AL12 (assembly GCF_029960645.1). Taxonomy (GTDB): domain Bacteria; phylum Actinomycetota; class Actinomycetes; order Actinomycetales; family Micrococcaceae; genus Arthrobacter. The sequence continues at coordinate 6,141 of NZ_JASBQY010000019.1, read as the reverse complement.
CGACGCCGGCGGCAAGATCATCGCGGTGGGGTCGCCCGCCGCCGTCGCCCGGTCCAAGAAGAGCCGGACGGCGCCGTATCTGGCCGCGGTCCTCGGCGGCTGAACGAATCCGGGTAGAAAGTACTTGCCAGATCGGAAAGTACTTTCTATCCTAATGGAACAGCCCGCGAACAGGAGTCACCGTGCCAGCCACAGACAGCAACGCCCCATCCCCCGAAGAGGCCCGGGAACTGCTGGCGAGGGCTGAGTCCCTGGGCAGTTCAGCCACCGCTGCCGCAGGCTGGCCGCACATTGCCTTCATGCTCAGCTTTGGCGTCTCCACGTCCATGGGGACATTGGCGATGGGCCTGACCACGGGCCCGCCGTACTTCATCGCGATGATGGCCATGATGGCCTGGAATATCATTCTGGTCGTCTTCATGACTGTCTTCGCGGCGTCAATCAAGAAGGGCTTCACGAAGCGGTGGGCGATCTACGGCGGACTTTGGACCGCCACCTACGCTGTTGCGATCCTGTTCGCTGCCCTCTCACAGGGTGAGAACCTCCTCGGCGTCTGCCTGTCCGCCGGTGCCCTGGCAGCCGTTACCACCGCCTGCGCCTGGCACGAGGCCCGCAAATGATCCCAGCCGGAGACCACCCCCGGCATCGGCTCTCGGAGATCGTCCATCAGCCCGTCCGGTTCTCCATCCTTGCTGGACTGGCGGCCGCCCAAGAACTCGACTTCAAGGACCTCCGCGACGCGGTGCAAGTAAGCGATTCGGTACTCAGCAAGCACTTGAGCGTCCTTGAGGAGGCCGGCTTCATCAAGGTCCGCAAGTATTTTGTGGGCAAGCGGCCCCGGACTTCCGTCAGCCTGACGACGGCGGGGAGGGAAGCATGGTCGGAGCACCTCAGCGTGCTCCGGGAGATCGCCGGCGGCTGATCCGGCTGGGAAGACACCGGAATAACGGCTTGATAACGGCGTCAGCCTGGATTAGCCTAGGGGTCATGCCCGGACGCCGGGCATGAATGCCCGGTGCTACCACCACCACATACTGCCCGACCGGTAGACACCGCAACGACCTCTACCGTCAGGGGCGGGCAGTAGTGCGATAACGTCCGGGGACGGACCGAGCACCGGTGGCCCTCAGGAGCATCACCCCCATGAAGAAATCCACGTTCAGCACAGTCGCGCGCCGCGGCGCCACCCTCGCCGCCGTTTCGATCGCCGGCGTTGCACTCTCCGCCTCGGCGGCGAACGCAGCTGTCCCCACCGCCACCTCCAGTTCCGTCTGGGATTCCCTGGCCGAGTGCGAAAGCAGCGGCAACTGGGGCATCAACACCGGCAACGGCTACTCGGGCGGGCTGCAGTTCAGCCCCAGCACCTGGGCCGCGTATGGCGGCACCGGTTCCGCGGCCAGCGCCAGCCGTGAGCAGCAGATCGCCGTCGCCGAGCGGGTTCAGGCCGGCCAGGGCTGGGGAGCGTGGCCGTCCTGCTCGGCGAAGCTGGGCCTGACCGGCGGCGCCGTCGCTCCGCAGAGCACGTCGCTGGCGCCCGCGTCCGTTCCCGCCCCGGCCGCCAAGGCCCCCGCCAAGTCCGTAGCGCCCAAGGCCCCCGCCAAGGCCGTAGCGCCCAAGGCAGCAGCGCCCAAGGCAGCAGCGCCGAAGGCCGCTGCCCCGGCAGCGCGCCACGTGGCGGAAGTTCCCCTGAGCGGCGAGAGCTACACGATCCAGAGCGGCGACACGCTGAGCAAGGTCGCCGAGAAGCTCAACATCGCCGGCGGTTGGCAGCTGCTGGCCGATGCCAACGCCGCGACCATCAGCGATCCTGATGTGGTGTTCCCGGGACAGGTACTGCAGCTGCCGGCCTGACCGGAGCTCGGCCGGCCCGTGGCCGGCTCTGGCAGCAGGGCTTAACCCACGACGCCGGAGCGTTCCCCAAGGGGATGCTCCGGCGTCGTGCTGTCTTCGTTTGCACTCCCCCGGGCCGTGGCGCTCTTCTGTACTGCCCGGGGACTGGCGGCCGGGGACTGCGCCCAGCCAGCTCAGGCGGCCAGCCTCAGGCTCGAGCGGCCTGCGGAATCTCGCGGACGATCCGCACTTTCCACGCAGTGTCGTCGCTGGTGTCCAGCAGGGCTACGGTTCCCATGGCCAGGTGCAGCGCCACCCGCTTGGCGGCGAGCAGTTCGAGGTAGAGGCTCTCGTTCATGCGGCCCGGAGCATCGATGACGTACTTCACGGCATCGCGGACTTTGCGGTAGTTGTCGCTTTTTTCGCGGTTGAGGTGAAGCTCCAGCATCCGCCGCTGGCGGATCTTCGGCTCGTGCCGGTTCAGCCAGGAGACCGCAGCGTGGACCGCCACCACCAGCGTCAGCGAGATGACGTAGATCTCCCAGCCGCTGGAGAGCAGGAACAGGGGAAGGTTGCCGATCGCCACGAACGCGATGAACAGCCGGAGGGCGAGCAGCCGACGCATGGTCAGCGCCACGGAGGCCAGCGCCGTTCGGAATCCGTTCTGCTCCTTGCGGGCAGCCGCCGGGTCGATTGTGAACTCCTCCAGGACCAGGATGCCGTGGGCGTCGGGACTCAACAGTTGTCCGTATTTGGGCAGGGGGACAGGCGCAGTCGGCGCCGCAGGTGCAAGTACTTGATTCGTCGACATGGGCGCGTGTCTTCCGTGGGGCGGGGCTGTTTTGTGTTAGTTTACCCGCCGACAATGCGGGCTGTCTGTCCCATTCCAAAATGTGAACACGCTCACCCGCGGCCGCCCGCAATTGGCGCATTGGCTCCTTGGCCTCAAACTGGAGAGATGCAGACTTTTCTCCCGTTCCCCGATTTCCAGCAGAGCGCCGCGGTTTTGGACCGCGAACGGCTCGGCAAGCAGCGCGTTGAAGCCCTGCAGACCCTGCGTGCGCTGGTGATTCCGGAGTACGGCTGGCAGTCGCACCCGGCCATCCGGATGTGGATGGGATACGTTCCCGCACTGACCCTCTACGGCCTGACCGTGGTCGACGAGTGGACGGCCCGCGGCGGCGAGGACACCACCCGCGAGAAGATCATGGAATTCGCCCCGCAGGCCGCGCACCCTGACTACGCCGCGAAGATCCCCATGCCGCCGTGGCTCGGGGCCCCCGAACTGCACCTGAGCCACCGCTCCCGGCTGATCGCCAAGGACCCGCGGTTCTACACCGAGCTGTTCCCGGACACCGACCCCGACCTGGAATACGTCTGGCCCGAGCCCCGGCTTGAGCTGGTGCCGGAGGATCCTGCGGGCGACCGCATGTGGGTCCTGCGCCTGCCGTTCGATGACACCGAGCCGGAAAAGCTTGACACCGTCAGCCTGCCCCTAGTGGGCAAGGCGAAGGCCGCCGCCGCGGGCGACGACGAATACCAGTTCGTCTACGCCGACTCCGGTGCCCGCCGCCCCGCCAAGCAGCGCAAGCTCCCGCCGAAGCAGCTCGTGAAGAAGCCCACGCGCAAGCGCCAGCAGCAGGAGGAAGCGTTCAACACGCTTCCCGGCAACTCAACCGTCGCCATCCCGTTCGACGGCGGCGCGTCCTTCGCCGTGGGCAAAGTCCTGGGACGTCCGATCACGGTGGAGGGCCGCTTCGCGCGCAACTTCAAGGTCGACGAGATCCTGAACCGTTCGGACTTCGACTACCCGGCACTGCTGCAGGATCCGCGGGTCTTCTTCCCGATCCCGGCGCGCTAACCGGATTCGGCGGCCATCACCGCCGAAAACTGGCAGACTGGCCAGCATGACTGTACTTATGGCCGGTTGCGGCGATCTGGGCACCGAGGCGGGGCTGCGGTTCGCCGCGGCCGGCCACCCGGTGGTCGGCTGGCGGCGTTCGCCGGAGAAACTTCCAGCCGCTATCGAAGGTGCCGCGGCTGACCTGAGCGCCGGTAAGTTGCCGCCCCTCCCGGCGGACACCACCGCCGTCGTCGTCGCGATCGCGGCGGATTCCCCCACCGAGACTGCCTACCGCGCGGCGTATGTGGACGGGCTATCGAACGTTCTGGACGCCGTGCTGGACTCCGGCGCGCCGGTCCGGCGGGTCCTGTTCGTCTCCTCCACGGCCGTCTACGGCGATGCCGGCGGGAACTGGATTGATGAAACCACGACGCCGGCACCCGGCGGGTTCTCGGGCCGCACCATCCGCGTGGCGGAGGATCTCCTCGCCACCCGGTTGAGCGGCACCGGCATCACCCCGGTGGTTCTGCGGCTCGGCGGTATTTACGGTCCCGGGCGGACCCGGCTCATTGACCAGGTGCGCATCGGGTCCGCGGTCATTCCGGCCGAGTCACGCTTCACCAACCGCATCCACCGCGACGACGCCGCGGCCGCGATCGTGCACCTGTGCACCATGGAGGCCGCGCCAGGACCGGTGTACCTCGGCGTGGACAACGAGCCTGCCGAACTCGGCGAGGTGCTGGCCTTCCTGGCCGCCGAACTGGGACTGCCCCAGCCGCCGTCGGGCTCGGCTGATGGGGGCGGGCAGGGCGGCAACCCGAAGAACGGCACCCCGCAGTCCGGCAACTTGCAAAACGGCAACTCGCCGAGCGGCGGCGGCGAGCCGTCGCGCGGCGGCAACAAACGCTGCAGCAATGCCTTGCTGCGAAGCGCTGGATTCGAGTTCCGGTACCCGACTTTCCGAGAGGGTTACCGGGCAATTCTGGCCGGAGAAGGGGTCCGGCACCCCTGACCGGGTGCCCCGGATTCCGCCAGCCATTTCTTTGAGGGGAACCATGGATTTTCACGAGATAATTCAGGCAGCGGGCGGGTACATGGACCTCGCCGGTGTGGCAGTGATGGTGATCGGCGCCATCGTGTCCCTCCCAATGGCGATGCGTGGCTTCCAGCCGCGGCGGCTGCCTGACGGTGCCGAGCCGCTATCCGTCTACCGCTCCTACCGGCAGTTGTTGGGCCGTTCGATCCTGCTCGGGCTGGAACTCCTGGTCGCGGCCGACATCATCCGGACCGTCGCCGTCACTCCGACCTTCGAAAGCGTCGGAGTGCTCGCCATTATCGTGCTGATCCGGACCTTCCTGAGCTTCTCACTCGAGCTTGAAATCACCGGCCGCTGGCCCTGGCAGAAGCAACCCGAGGGTTCCTCCGCCGCGTCACCTGCGGGCTGAACCGCTTCCTGCTGTCGGAGGCGGCAGTTAGGCTCAGGACATGACTGATGCCGCCGCTTCCCTTGCCCTTGCCCTTGCCCCGACCGACGCGACCGGAGGACTCCTCGTTGGCCGGGCGTTTCCGGACGCCACCCGGCAGCTTAACTAGCGTGCCCGCCTCAATGCGTTCCGATCCCTGGCCGAACGCCCCTGAGCTCCCGACCCCGATCATCATGGATCAGCGTTGGATGGACGCGGTCTTTCTCCACTGGCGCATCCCCCAGGCCGTTGCGGCGCCGTTCATGCCGGCGGGTGCGGTGCCGGACGAGTTCGACGGATCCGCCTGGGTCGGGCTGATCGGGTTCCGCATGCAGGGCGCCGGTTTGGGCCGCGGGCCCGGGATCCCCTATTTCGGGAGCTTCAACGAGATCAACGTGCGCCTCTACTCCCGGGAGCCCGACGGGACCCGCGGCGTGGTCTTCCTCAGCCTGGATGCGACGCGTCTGGCGGTCGTGCTGGCTGCGCGGGCGGCCGGGATTCCCTATGTGTGGTCGCGGGCGGGGTTCCGCGGGGTGGAGGCCTTGGATCCTTTCGCCTCTTTGGAGGGCGGACGTCCGGACGGGGCGGCCGGGCTGGTTGGGACAGCTGGGGCGGCCGGGCCGGCTGCCCGGCCGACCGGTCAGCCGGGACCGGCCGGCCAGACGGTCCCGCTGGTCGCGGGGAACCCCCGGGCCGGGTACTGGGTGCGGCGGTTCCGGGGCGGCGCCCGGAGTGATTTTGGGGTGGCCCCGGAGTTCGACGCCGAAGCAACCGATCCGCTGTCCCTCCACGTCACTGCCCGATTCGGTCTGCATACCCGGTTCCGAGGCAGGACCCTGTATGTTCCCAACACGCACACTCCTTGGCCGCTGTACCGGGCGCAACTGACCCAGCTCGAGGATCAGCTGGTCGCGGCGGCCGGCATCAACGTCGCGGGTCCGCCCGAATCGGTGCTCTTCTCACCCGGGGTTCGCACGCAGTTTGGCCGGCCGCGGTTCCTGGATG
>NZ_JASBQY010000018.1 GCF_029960645.1 Arthrobacter sp. AL12 | reverse complement strand
CGACCGGCCCGGACCCCGCACACCAGCCCCACCTGGCGGACACCTCGGCATAGTCACGGGCTCGGCATAGGTCGATCTATGCGGACATCCGCATAGGTCGATGACATAGGACTCTTGCCGGTAGGCACCGACGCGGCCGAGGGCCTCTATCGCCTCGTCGACGCCGCCTACGAAAAGCGCTCCATCGCGGTTTCCTCCAACCTGCATCCGGCCGGCTTTGACGAACTCATGCCCAAAACCCTCGCCCCGGCGACGGTGGACCGGCTGCTGCACCACGCGCACGTCTGCCAGACCTCAGGAGAATCGATTCGCCTCAGCCGGCCCTGGCCGGAAAAGGAGTCACCCCAATGAACTAAACCCACACCCCAACATGGCCAACGCCACCGAAAACCCGGTGGGCAGATCTCGTGGCCATGACCGGGCAGTTTTCATGGCCACCACTTGAATTCCAGCGGGCATTTCTGCTGGCCGCCCGTGGGCACAAACTATTGGCCATTGACACTTGTGCGCAAAACTGCTCCCCAAGAGTCTGAACTGAATTTCTCAGTCCAGACTCCCGGGGAGCAGTTCAATCCCAAGGGGATTTTCAACACCTTCGTGTAATTGGCTCTATCTCGTGAAGTACGCGTCCAAAATATGCCCCTCAGAGATATCGAGTGTGACCATCCCCTTGTTCCCAGTATTCGTTAGAACTCGCGCAGGGCGGTAAGCAGTTGATGTACAGCACGCATTCATTTGGCTCTTCGTCCAGCGGTCAATGGTTGTGTCCCGCCGCTCCAGTTAGTAGCCCTCCGTCGCTTGGCAGTCCATCGGGTTAGGGGCTGAATCAACCTGTCTCTCCCAATTCTTGGACGGGTACGCTCGGCTCAAGCCGGAGGACCCGAGTTGCGCGTACCCCTGCTTTGAGGGGGTTTGGTCGAAGTGCGGCTCTAGCCCACGGGTCCGTTGAGGCTCGTGGGACGGCCCTGCGGGGATCCTCAGACGTCCGCAGTTTGCCTCTCGTTGTGGACGGTGTTGATGGCGGCTAGCTCCTCCACGGAGATGATCGGCTTGCGGACCATGGTGTGGTAAAGAACAGCGCCGAGTAGAGCGATGAAGGCAGCGATGAAGAAAACGATGTTGAACGAGCCGGTCGCATCAACGATGAGGCCCGCGATGAGCGGTGAGACCGTGGCGCCCATGAATCCCCCGAAGTTTTGTACGGACCCGACGGTCGCGACGGTCGCGGGGGCGGTGATCTCAGTGGTCATCGACCAGGCATGGGCGATGACCGCACCGTTGAAGCCCAGAGCGACGGCCATGAATGTTATCGCGATCGGCAGGCCCTCCGCTGGTGAGAAGAGTACGTTGATCGGGATGAGCGCGAGCATGATGGCCTGCAGGGCGAGGGAGGTGACAATCATGACCTTCTTGGCCCGCTTCGTGGTCCAGCCCGGACGGTCGCTGATACGGCCAGAGATCCAGCCGCTAGCGAGGTCACCAATGATCGCTCCGATCCACGGAATGCTCACGATCCAGCCGAGCGAGGCGAACGGGATGCCGAATTGATTGATGATGAACAGCGGAATGAAGATTAGGAAGATCTGGTAGGCGAAGAGGTTGCAGAAGTAGCCGAGCATCATGCCCCACATGCTGGTGCGGGTGAACACTCGTCCCCAGGGGATTTTCACGCCCGTGGCGGCGACGCTCGTGTCGGTGTCTTGCTGGATGTAGTCGAGTTCCTCTTTGGTCAGGGACTTTGCCGACTCGGGGTTCCGGTAACTCAGGAAGAAGAGGATGGCGAAGAGCAGGCCGGCGATGCCGGCGATGACGAATAGGAGGCGCCACCCGAACGCCGTGACGATCCATACTAGGAGTACCGTAAAGAACGCGGGTCCGGCTTTGAGCGCGGAATCCCATCCTGCGTTGGCCAAAGACTGTTCCCGTTTGGGGAACCACTGTGCCACGATCTTGTTCGTCGCCGGCATTGACGGTGCTTCTGCCAGGCCGAGTCCGGCGCGGGCGAGTGCGAACCCCGCGAGGCTATTGAAGAGGCCCATGGCGGCCGTGGCTGCGGACCATGCCACTACTGCCCAACCCAAAAGCAGTCGGGGACCAAACTTGTCGATCAGGTACCCGGACGGGAATTGGCCGAGAGCGTAAAACAGCGCGAAGGCGCTGCCGAGGAGGCCAATTTCTGTGGCGGTGATACCGAGTTCAGCCTGCATGGCGGGCGCTGCGACGGACAGCGCGAGCCGGTCAATGTTGTTGATTAGCGCTAGTAGCATCAGCAGGCTGAGGACTACCCAGCGGACCCGTCCCTTAGGCTTGGGGAGGGGGAGTTTCGGGTTGGTTTTGTTGTTGATAGGCATGAAATGCGTCCTTGCTCTTTCATTCGGGCGGGTAGCGTCCGGTCGCGAACGGGCGCTCGGATCGGACTGCGGCTAGATTCGGCCGAACTTGGCCAGGAGGTCTTCGAAGGTCTTCCCTTCAAGGATGAGCTCGCGCATGGCAGCTTCGTTGTCAGCGATTGTGCGGACACGTTCGTAAACTGAGGCCATGTCGGCCTGCGGGACGACGGCGACACCGATCTCGTCGGCAACGACGAGATCGCCTGGATTGACGAGGATGCCGCCACAGGTGATCGGGACATTGATGTGGAGCGGCTCGCGTCGGCCACTAATGGCGGTATGTGCTTGGCGGGGGCCGGATGCCTTGGCGGTGACCGGGAAATCGAGGAACTTCGCTTCGTCCGTATCGCGGCAAGAACCGTCAATAACTGCCCCGACGACACCGGCGTTCTTTGCCAGGCCTGACATCAGGCCGCCCCAAATCGAGGTCTCGGTCTCGCCAAACGCATCGATTACAATCACGTCGCCAGGCTTGGTGATATTGAATACGTCAAGGCAGTCGACAATGTCTCCGGCGGCCAGCTTGACCGTGACGGCGGTGCCAATGATCTTCCTGTCCGCGCCTTTTGGCTTCATGTCGTGACGCATGGTCCCTGCGCGGTCCAGCGCGTCCGACACGACGCAGGAGAGCGACATTACGTCCGCCAGCGCTGTGAACTTCGCGACGAGGTCGGCGTCGACGGTTGGGCTGGGGTGGGTGATATTAGGCATCGTTTGCTTTCATTCTTGGAGGGTGGAAGAGGAAGGGTGGAGCGGTTTCCGAGATCTGTACTAAGCCACGGCATGGTGACAGCCACAGAATCAGCTACAGCGGAATGTGCATCTGAGGTCCGGTCGGGCCCGCCAAGCTGTTCGTACTGGTGCGGCCTGCGTATCGGGGTGCGGAACCGGTACCCCCCGGGGACACTAAGGCAGTGGCGGGGTAGCGGATAATTCGGGGCAATCTCAGGCTGCTTTCTTGCCTGCGATGAGAGCTGAGTTCCAGGCTTCGATCAGGAGGGTGGCCCGTTTTCGCAGGTCCTGGATAGTGATGCCAGGCTTGTACAGTGACGCGCCGATGCCGAATCCTGTGGCGCCGGCCGCGATCCAGATGTTCATATTGGACACTTCAATCCCGCCAACGGGGATCAGCCCGATTTCTTTGGGGACTACTGTGGCCCAGGCTTTCAGCCCGTTGATACCGACTTGTTCTGAAGGGAATATTTTGATGTCCAGTGCCCCAGCGCTGATGGCCGCGAATGCATCGCTGGGGGTGGCGGTCCCAGGGTAGCTGCGCATTCCCAGCCTTACAGTTTCCGCGATTACTGCGGTATCAGTATTGGGCGAGACGATGATTTGTGCGCCGGCTTCGTGACACTGACGGACTTGGCCGACCGTGAGGACCGTTCCCGCGCCGACCAGGCAGTCCGCAGGAAGCCCTTTCCTCAGGGTGCCTATCGTGGCTAGCGGGTTGGGAGAATTTAGGGGTACTTCCAAGGAGCGGAAGCCGGCCTCGTAAAGGCATTGACCCACTTCCAGGGAATCGGTTGTGGGTAGGCCCCTCAGAATGGCGATCAGGCCAGTGCTTGGTTTGGTGGTTTCTTTGATAGTTGTCATGTTTCGGGCTCTCGACTCGGGGGGCTAGACGAATGTTGGGGAGGCAGGAGAACCGGCATCCGAGAGGAGACTCGCGGAGACGGCAGTCCGCCACATCCCTATTACCGCGGATGTGGTGGTTTCGTGGGTCACGGACAACCCGAATCTTTCCAAGGCCATCCGGTACCTCTGGTTAAGATCTGGCTCACCGCATAGGAGTATTTGGACCGTTATGTCAGCGAGCCAGGATGCTTTGATGTCGGCTATCTCTGAACCGATTAATAGGCCGGAGAGGTAGTCCTCCACCTGATTCGGGCGAAGCCTGCCGGTCATGACCAAGGTGCGAGCTGAAAAAGCGGTCGTCAGAATGCCGCCGTTCCCTGGTGGAGCACCGGCCACGTCAAGTCCCAGTACGAACGCATCCCAGTCAGCTTCCTCTAATCGGGCAGACGGCTGAGCTAATGTGCTCTTGGTCGTGAGCAGCGAGAAGAGTTCACCGGTCATACACGTCGTGAAACTGGTCACGGTGCTTCCCTTGATCCGGACCCATTTGGAATGGGTCCCCGGTAGTAGGACGACACGTTCATGCTCAAGATCGGCAGAACCCGATGCTTGTTCGCCAACAATCGCCCCCAGTACCTGTGTCTCTTCGCCGCGAATAATGTCTGGCAACTTCGAATCGTCCATCAGCCCGGAAATGATGTGGACAGTAGCGCCACGCCTTGTGGGAACGGCCGTCAGCGCGATTCCGTCGCCGGTGAGATCAGCTGGAAGCAGGCGGTATGGTGTCTGAACCCAACCGCGGTTACTGCCGACCATCCCACAAGCGATGACGGGGAGGGCAGGCAGGTCCGTCAGCCAATCCCCGCATAGGGCCTCAAAAACTTCTTCAAAGGCCTCCTCGTAAGCGAGTCCGTCCAGATCCGCAGCCGTGGACACATCCATTACTCCGGAATTCCCACGTCGTTCCGAAAGCACGATTCCATCGTTGCCCAACAGGAAAGCTCGGCAGGAGCTCGTGCCCCAGTCCAAGGCGATCAATCGGGCACCGCTTTGCTTCGTCATTGCTCTTCGCTCCTGCTGATTCGACGAAAGGGGTGATCCCTTCGTGCAATAAGAGTGACCTCTAAATCCCGATTATTTAAATAACGTCCCATATAATGGGACCTAGACTAATTGTCCCCCAGATGGAAAGAGTGTGTTGATCAAGTGGATGACCCATCAAAGGCGGCCGCGACTCGAGTGCAGGCCATTCCTGGAACTCAGACGCTATCGCGCGGGCTAGACGTAGTGAGAGCGGTAGCTAACGGGGCGACGGATCTGAAGTCTGTGTGCTCGGCGACCGGCATCGGCCGAAGCGCTGCCCACCGATTCGTTCAGTTGTTGGAACAATACGGCTACATACGCAGCACGCATGGCGCCGCCTATGTCTTGGGCCCAACGCTCATCGAACTTGGATTCCAGGCGCTCTACCAGAGCCCGGCGTCAGCGGTTGCTCGACCTGTCCTGGAACTATTGTCGAAGAAGTACCTCGACACCATTCACTTGGCAGTCGAGGAAGGGGGGCAAGTTCTCTACGTCGACAAGATCTCCGGATCGCGGGGCGCGGAAATGCGCTCCCGCATCGGCTACCGAATGCCGCTAAGCAAGACTGGCATTGGGAAGGCACTCCTCCTCGACGAACCCCACAGATGGCAAGCGGTCTTCGACCGGGAACACGGGCAGGAGACGCCTCCCGAACGTAGGAAACTCTTTTTGGAACGGATGACCTCATATGCCGCGGAGGGTTCAACACTGGACCTGGAAGAAAACGAACCCGGCATCTGGTGCGTGGCAGCCCCCGTTCGTAATGGGAGCGGTGAGGTGGTCGCGGCCATCAGCATCTCGGCGATCACTCCCTACATGCCGATGGAGCGGATGAAAGCTCTCCAGCCCGTCATGCGACAGGCCGCCCTTGCCATCTCAAAGAAGCTCGGTTTCGCCGAAGCTGCTGGGTTCCTTGCCTGAACGGCGTAATCGGTTGTTGCGTTTGTTCGGCGTCCGCCGTCTGTACTGCGCGGTGGCTTTCTAATTCACTGGGAAACGGCCTATAGAGGTTCTCCGTTTTCAAATGTGATGTGTCGAAGGGACCGCCCGGGGCGAGGGCGTGTTGGGCGAAGCGGCGTCCGATGAGGCTGTGGGCGTCAGCGCGGGGCGCTGTCCGTCGGACATCGGTAGCGCTTCGGCGCCTGCTGGGGCCGTAGAGCTCGAGCCCATCTAGGCGGTGAATGCTGGTCGTCTGGAGCAGAGTGTTTGACTTCGACCACACTCTACAATGCATCATCAATGCAGGAATTTTCGCCAAGACCTAACAACCCTTTTCAGACCGATAGGTACCTCATGACCAACCAGCAGCCCGCCCCTCCCACCGTCCTGATTACCGGAACCTCGTCCGGGATCGGCCTCGCCACCGCCATCGCCGCCGCTGGCGCCGGTTGGACCACCATCGCCACGATGCGGAATCTCACGCGGTCCGACGCACTTAGGTCCGCCGCCATCGAGGCGGGGGTGGAATTGGACATCCGTGAACTGGACGTCACCGACCAGCAGACCATCGACCGCGAGATCGCCTACTGCACGGATCGCTACGGGCGACTCGACGCCGTCGTTAACAACGCCGGCAGCGCCACTGTCGGGACGCTCGAAGTGCTGACCGTGGACGACTTTCGGTCGGCGATGGAGGTCAACTTCTTCGGCGTGGTCGCCCTGACGCGGGCTGCGCTGCCCCACCTGCGAGCCAGCCACGGCAGGATCGTTACCATTAGTTCCGTGGGCGGTGCAGTGGGCCAGCCTTTCAACGAGGCCTACTGTGCCGCCAAATTCGCCGTCGAGGGTTTCCTGGAGAGCCTGCAGCCGGTGGCGAAAACCGTGGGGGTCGGCGTTTACATCATCGAGCCAGGGGCGGTCTCCAGCGAGTTTGTAGCCAACGCCGACATTGACCCGACAGCGATGGCCGCCAGCGCCGGCGCATACGGCCCGGCCCTCTCCGCTTACATTTCCCGGACCACGGCGCAGTTCGCCGGCAACAGCGCACAAACTCCGGACGAGGTGGCGCAGACAGTGCTCGCCAGCCTGCAGGACAACAGTCCCGCATTCCGGATCCAGACGTCGGAAGGGGCCCGCGAGTTTGTCGCTAACAAGCTCAGCGACCTCGACGGGAGCCGGGTGACTTCAATGACCGCCGGATGGGTCGGGTTGTGACCCTGGACGACTCGTCTGAGGTCTCCATCGCCGAGGCCGCGGGGCTGACCGGCGTCCACACACCCTGCGCTACTACGAAGGACAACAGCTCCTGGACATTCCGCCGACGGCGTCCGGACGGCGCCTCTACGGCCCCAGCGAGGACGCGGCCGTCCGGTTCATCGCGCAATTGCGCAAATCGGGAATGCCGATCGGCGTAATCCGGGAGTACGCCGCAATGGGTCCGGAAGGGAACCAGCACCAGTGAGTCCAGCCTCCGGATGCTGGAGGCCCACCGCACCGCCGTGGAGGCCAATCTGGACGAGGACCAGGAATACCTTCGCGGGGTCAGCGCGAAAATCGACGTCTACAGGACACAACTGGTCGACAACGCCGACGGCTGAACATTTGCGACCGGAAAGGCCAGTGGACGGGTTTGATGGTTCTTGGACGTGTCGACAATCATCCGGGACTTGCCGCGTTGGCGCCGCTGATGGGAGCGAACATCAATATGACAACGACTGCCAAATCTGCCGTTCCACAAGCCACCCCGGTCAAGTCCAAATGCGTGGTGTATCGCGGTTGCCGCGTGATCCTTGGTTTGTTTAGGCGCTGAGCGCCAGTTCTGGGGTTGTCGTTGCCTCCTTGGTTGCCGGGGTGCCGACGGTTTGGGCCTGTTGGATGAGCTCGAGGCCGAGGTAGCGGCGGGCTTCGATCCGGTCGTCGTGTTGCTCGGCCAGAACGGCGCCGACGAGTCGGATCGACGAGTTCCGGTCGGGGAAGATCCCGACGACGTCGGTGCGGCGGCGGATCTCCCGGTTCAGGCGTTCCTGCGGGTTGTTGGACCACACCTGCCGCCAGAGGCCCTTCGGGAACGGCGTGAACGCGAGCACGTCGGCGCGGGCGGTTTCGAGGTGGTCCGCGACCCTGGGCAGTTTCTCTTCCAGGGCGTGCAGGACGCGGTCGAACTGGGCGTGCACGGCGTCCGCGTCGGGCTGGTCGTAAACACTGTGCAGCAGGGTCTTCACCCAGGGCCAGGAGGTCTTGGGTGTGAGGGACATCAGATTCGCCGCGTAGTGGGTTCGGCAGCGCTGCCAGGACGCGCCGGGCAGGGTTGCCCCGATCGCCGCTACGAGGCCGGCGTGTGCATCGGAGGTCACCAGTTTCACCCCGGTCAGCCCGCGGGCGGTGAGGTCGCGGAAGAAGCCGAGCCAGCCGGCCCCGTCCTCGAACGAGGTGGCCTGGATCCCCAGGACCTCCCGGTGCCCGTCGGCGTTCACGCCGGTCGCGACAAGGGCGTGGACGTTGGCGACCCGCCCGCCCTCGCGGACCTTCAACACCAGCGCGTCGGCGGCGACGAACGTGTACGGGCCGGCATCCAGGGGCCGGGTGCGGAACGCCTCGACCTGCTCGTCGAGGTCCCGGGCCATGATCGAGACCTGGGACTTGGAGAGCCGGGTGATGCCCAGGGATTCGACGAGTTTCTCCATCCGCCGGGTGGAGACCCCGAGCAGGTAGCAGGTCGCCGCCACCGAGGTCAGGGCGGCCTCGGCCCGGCGGCGGCGCTCCAGCAGCCAGTCCGGGAAATACGTGCCCTGGCGCAGCTTGGGAATGGCGACATCCAGGCTCCCGGCGCGGGTGTCGAAGTCCCGGTGGCGGTAGCCGTTGCGGGAGTTCACCCGCTCGGTGGACGCCTGGCCGTATTCGGCGCCGCAGAGAGCGTCGGCCTCGGCTCCCATCAGGGCTGTGATGAAGGTCTGGAGCATCTGGCGCAGCAGGTCAGGGGACGCCTGCTCGAGCTGCTCCGACAGGAAACGGGTCGGATCGATAGAATAAGGTGCGGTCATCGCGGAGTTCTCCTTCAGGAAAGACATTGGACTGTCATTTCCAAGGATCACGCGGTGACCGCCTTCGCATCTGGCAAACACGCCCATCAGGGCCGGTTACACCACGCTAATGGACGTAACCGGGCCGGAGTGCTGTCGAGTATCTCTCCGACCAGGCTCGGCGGAGGGGGCGACGCCGCCGTGGCGGGCAGTGCTGTGAGAAGTGAGAGAGCAATGGCGATTGGGGCTATAGAGCTGACTTTCCGTAAGAGGCGCATGCAGCGCCTTCCCTGTGGGTAAGGGGCGCTTCGCTGCGCCGGTGCACGTCAATATACGCCGCGCCGCCTTGCGGCGATATGAATCGACGGTCTCAGTTTTAACGGCCATCGAAGCCGGGAGCCTACGGCCTCCGCCGTACACATGAAGCCCATGACTACCCCATTGCGTGACGAAGCACAGAAACCCGCCACCTCCCCCGAACGGCTGCATGAGCTCATCAACCTGCCCCGGGACCGTGGCGACATCGACTCGGATGCCGGATGGTGCCGCGAATATGCTGCCGCTAACCCGTCCGCGTCCCTGGCCACGCTGACCGAGCTCGCCGCCGACCAGGATGACTTCATGTCCCGGCTGAACGCCGCCAAGAACCCCGCCCTGGACGAGCAGACGCGCTGGAGCTGATCGAGGACACGAACGACATGGTCGCCGACGCGGCACGCGAACGCCTGGGTCTGATCCCGAAGCCACACCCGAATGCGGTCGCCCGCGCCGTGCGCATCCCGGTCATTGATCCGAAGACCGGACGGGTGATCCGCCCATAAGCGGGGTTCCGGGAACTCTTCAGATCCGGTCCGGCTGGCTACTGTCTGACTCCACCACCTCTAACGCTGCTGAAACCAATTACCCGTGGCAGTCTGCGGAGGGACTTTGCGAGCCCGGCCTATCCAGTGGACACATTTGAGCGTAAAACGATGTTCATGGGTGCCTTGGCTGCTTGGTGGCGGACGCGATTTTGTCCGCTCGGTGCGGCAACTTTCTCCGTGGCTTTGGTTATCGTTGCGAGCGGTTGCGTGGGGGCTCCGTCGGGAACGGCGCCATCCGGGCCGGCTCCGCCGAGCGCCGCCGCGATGCAGGCAGCGACGGATTCTCTGGAACGCAGGGTCCAGCACTTCATGGAAGGCAGGGCGACGGCCCTTGTTGTGCAGCTGAGATGGCCTGGCGGCGAATGGTCCAAGGCCTACGGGGTGCGAAACCTGGATACCAAGGACCCGACCCAGCCCCAGGACCGGGTATCGGTAGCCAGCATTACCAAGTCGATGGTCGCCGTCTCCGTCCTGAAACTCGTCGAGCAGGGACTCATTGGGCTTGATGACCCGGTGAACGGCGTCCTGGAGAGTTTCCGGACCACGCTGCGGCCGCCCGGACCGATCACCGTCCGCCAGTTGCTGAACCACAACTCCGGCATGCCCGATTACGTGGATTCCGAATACACGGCGGGACCACTGCAACAGGTTGCGAACACGCGGCTCAGCATGCAGCGAGGACTCGAACTGGCCGCCACTCTCCCCTGGGAGTCCAAGAATGTGGACCGCTTTGCTTACTCGAGCTCCAATTACCTGGCTCTTGGCCAGCTGATCGAAAAGCTGCGCGGACGGCCCGTCGCCGACGTGCTCAATCAAGACATCTTTGCACCTCTGGGACTTCAGCACACGTCGCTGGCCGAACCGGACCGCGGGGCTCCGGACAACATCCACGCCTACATCATGGATGGCAGAGAACGGGTCGATGTCACCCAGCCCGAGGTCTGGGTCGGATCCCCCGCAGGCGGCGTCATCTCCACCACGCAGGACATAAACACCTTCTACCGGGCCCTCCTCCGCAGCCAGCTCCTTTCCCCCGCCATGCTGGAGGAAATGAAAAAGAAGACCGGCTTCGCGGAATACGGGCTCGGTCTAATGCGGTTTCCTGACACATGTTCCGGCGACTTCCGCTACGGCCATCCAGGGGGCGGCTTCGGCAACATCAGTATCTCCATCACGAGCGCCGACGGCGGCAGCCAGGTCACGATGGCCATGGCAGTTCCGCCGCTGCCTTGGCAGGACCCTGCAACCGCACGCCGCATCGACCTGCTCGGTACGCAGATGGAACAGGCCGCCCAGGAAACCCTCGACTACCTCTGCCACTGAACAGATTGCAGAGCCGGGCGTGGGTGGAGGTCCTTCCATCATGAACGCGGCAACCCTGGCCAGAGACCGCTCGGCACGCGGACCTATCCCAGCCCAGCAATCCCAGCCCAGGCGCCACTCGCGCCGGTTCCGCCACCGCCCCGGTCATCGTCCTTACGGCAACGCCTGCAGCGCTTGTAGCGCCCGCCGTCCTCGGTGATTTCCAGGTGCCAATCGTGGCGCATGTTCAACTTACACAACGGGGTCCTGAGCATGATGCTCTCCGATCTGAGGCGCGATCCACGCAAACCGCGTACCCTACCCAGCCAACATCATCCTAATACGTCCCCTTGTCGTCGCCAGCAAAACTCCCAATAGCACCGCACCTCGTAAAAAGTGCCGGGCCGCCGCCGGCCTTCACAACGCAGAACTCCTTGCTCGTGATCACCTGGGACGCGCCCGTCGTGAGCGACATGCACAAATTACGCCCGAGCCGCCGCGACTAAACCCTAATGGGCCACTTGCCCTCTGGAGCAGTCCCACCAATCCTGACGCTGCTGCTCCGGTACCTGTTCGGGCATCCCCTGCCGCCGTAACACCGAACTTCCGGCGGCCCCGGCGCCCCACCCCGGGCGCCCGTGAAGAACCGCTGGCCCTATTACTGGTAGGAAGGCCATTGGCAGCCGCAAAGCCTACCAATTCCTATAACCCGCCCTCGAAGCCGGCCCGCCTACTCACTGGCCAGACTCACCGAGCTCATGTTCAGCGCCGGATCAGTTGCCATGTCATGCCGTTCCCCCGCATTCCTGCATGAACAGGTATCAGAGCGGAAATGCTGGACCGGCCGCAAACCTGGGTCGATCCAAAGAACGTCGAGGCCAGCGCCATGACCCCGGTGACCGTGAATACTGCCGGCCACGCGCCGACCTCCTTCGCCAGGGGCTGGGACGCGCCAAAGGCCGCAATATACGTGCCCGTGAGGGCGGCAGCCCGGGCCACGCCGGCGTCGTTTTTCCACACCGCGAAGGCGGCCAAACCACAGGCTGCCAAAATGGCGCCGCCCGCCTGCCTGTTGCCTGTATCGCGGGCGACCTTGTAGCCGAGCAGGAGACCGGCCTTGGCCAAGCCGGTCGAAATGATGCGAGACATTCGATCTCTCCTTCGGCGGAACGAATAAGCGTCAAAAGGTCGCCGGGTGCGCGCCGGGACCATGATCAGGCGGCGTGAACGCCGCCCCGCCGCGGGACTCACGGCACATAGGAAAGCCCCTCAGCGGCGGGAATGGCCTCGTTCCCGGTGAGCTCCGCATACAGATTCCGGACCCGGGCCTTGACGTCGTCCCGGACCAGGCGCATACGTTCCATGCCTTCGATGCCACGCTCGGAGGGCTCGTCCGTATCCCAGACCTCAAGCCGCTTGCCCACGGGGGCTTCGACTTTTGCCTCGTTACCCAGGACGATGACGACGTCGACCGCGTCCAGGACCTCGTCGGTGACGGGTTTGGGGTGTTCCCCGGTGATGTCGATGCCGAGTTCTGCCAGCGAGTCCACGGACTGGGGGTTCAGCGACGTGCCGGGTTTGGTCCCGGCGGAGTGCACCGTGACGGTCCCTTTGGCGAGCTCGTTCATCAGTCCGGCGGCGAGCTGGGACTTCCCGCCGTTCTTGCTGCAGACGAACAGGACGCTGGGCTTTTTCGTGGTCTGGGTCATGCGTTTGATTCTGCCTTGTCTGCGTCTGGGTTGGTGAGCAGCGATGCGGCCAGTGCTTTGACCCGGTCATGGATCTCATCGCGGATGATCCGGACGGCCTCAACAGGCAGCCCGGCCGGGTCTGCCAGTTCCCAGTCCTCGTAGCGTTTGCCAGGGTAGATCGGGCAGGAGTCGCCGCAACCCATCGTGATCACCACATCGGAGGCGCGCACGACGTCGTCGGTGAGCGGCTTGGGATAGTCCTTAGTGAGGTCCAGGCCCATTTCGGACATCGCCGCGACGACGGCGGGGTCCAGCTCGGCAGCCGGCAGGGAGCCGGCGGACCGGACGCGGATCCTGCCCTTGGCCTCGACATTCAGGAGTGCCGCTGCCATCTGGGACCGACCGGCGTTCTGTACGCAGACAAACAGCACCTCCGGTACCACGGAGGCGACGGCGCCTTTGGATTTGGCCAGGGCGCTGAGTCGGTCGTTGGCGAAGTGTTCGGTGGTGGAGGGCAGGTACGTTTTGATCTTCGCGGTCCGTGCCAGGGCGCTGTAGGACTCGAAGACGTAGCGTTCGACCGTCTCCGCGGCAAACACTCCGGCGAACCGGTCGGTAAGGCGCACGCTGATCCGGTGCAGGAGTTCGGTGTTGTCCTGCAGGCCCAGGCTATGTTCGTGGTGTTCAGTCATGTCAGCTCTCCAGTGTGTTCAGTGGACGCAAGCAGGGGGACGATGCTCAGTTTTCGCCGGAGCGGCCGTGGGCCAGGCCGGTGGGGAATCCGACGAGGACCGGTTCGGGTGTTCCGCAGCAGCCGCCGGAGGTTTCAGCAACAAATCCCGCGTTCGCGGGGGCGGGGACGTCCCAGCTGCTCCCGATGTCGGAGGAGCAGACGCCGGTTTCGGGCAGCTCGAGCTGGACGGTGTCGGCTGCTTCCCTGTCGCCGGCCAGGGCGGCGGCGACGGAGCGGACCTGTTCGTAGCCGGTGGCGAGCAGGAAGGTCGGGGCCCGGCCGTAGGACTTCATCCCGACGATGTAGAAGTCCTGCTCCGGGTGGGCCAGCATTTTGGCGCCGTGCGGTTCGACGGTACCGCAGGAGTGGAATTCGGGGTCGATCAGCGGGCCGAGCTCGCGGGGGGCTTCGACGCCGTGGTCGAGTTCCAGGCGTAGTTCCCGGAGCAAGTCCAGGTTCGGGCGGAACCCGGTGGCCGGGACCACGACGTCGGCTTCAAGGGTGCGGCCGTCGGTGGAGGTCAGCGTGACGGCGCCGTCGGCGGCGAGGCCGGCGATCCCGAAGCCGGTGTACAGTTCCACGGCGCCGGAATCCACCAGTGCGCGGAGCCAGCTGCCGAGCTGGCCGCGGGCGGCGAGACCGTCGGAGTCGCCGCCGCCGTAGACTTTGGCCGCCGAGGCGCCGCGGATCGCCCAGACGATCTTCGTTCCGGGGACCTGGGCTGCGAGCTCTGAGAGGTTGAGCAGGGTGTTGGCGGCGGAGTGGCCCGCGCCGATGACGACGGCGGTGCGGCCGGCGAAGGCTTCACGGTCGCGGCCCAGCACGTCCGGCAGGGTCGAGGAGATGTGGTCCGCCGTTGCGGTTTCGCCGAGGGCGGGCAGGCCGGAGGTGCCGAGCGGGTTGCGGGTGGACCAGGTGCCCGAGGCGTCGATGACGGCGGCGGCCAGGTGGTCGCGGACTTCGCCGTCGGCGTGTTCGACCCGGACCACGAACGGGGTGGTGTCGCGGTTCCGCGAGTGGGTTTTGTCCATCCCGAGGCGGGTTACCGCGACGACGCGGGCGCCGGTGTGGAGGCGGGACGAGATCGCCGGCAATGAAGCCAGCGGGGTGAGGTACTGGTCGATCAGCTCGCCGCCGGTGGGCAGCGCGGACGGATCGGGTGCTTCCCAGCCGGTCGCGGCGAGCAGGCGGACGGCGGCGGCGTCGGTGTTGTACTGCCACGGGGAGAACAGCCGGATGTGGCGCCATTGTTCGATGGCCGCCGCCGGGGCCGGGCCGGCCTCGAGGATCAGCGGTTCGATGCCGCGTTCGAGCAGGTGTGCTGCGGCGGCGAGGCCGACGGGTCCGGCTCCTATGACGGCTACGGGAAGGGTGTTATCTACAGCCATGGTGTCCTCTGTTCATCCGGCGGGTGACGGTTCATTGCTGGGGTGCCTGCCGGTCCTCGTGGGACCGGCAGGCATGGTGGTCTTAGGAGTGGGTGGGTTCTTCCACCAGTGCCGTGGCGATGCTGTCCGCGTCCTCTAACGCGGCGAGGTAGCGTTCGGCGTCCAGCGCGGCGGCGCAGCCGGTGCCGGCTGCAGTGATGGCCTGGCGGTAGCGATGGTCCACGGCGTCCCCGCACGCGAAAACCCCGGTCAGGTTGGTGACGGTGGTGGGGGCGTCTACCTTGATATAGCCCTCGGCGTCGAGCTCGACCTGGCCGGTCAGCAGTTCGGTGCGCGGCACGTGGCCGATCGCGACGAAGATTCCGGTGGCGGCCTGTTCCTTGGTTTCTCCGGTGCGGGTGTCGGTCAGGGTGACGCCGGTGACCTTGGCGTCGCCGTGGATCGCGGTGATGGCGGAGTGCCACGCGAAACGGATCTTGGGGTTGTCCTTGGCGCGCTGGGCCATGATCCGGGAGGCGCGGAGTTCGCCCTTGCGGACCACCACGGTCACGGTCTTCCCGAAGCGGGTCAGGAACGTCGATTCCTCCATGGCGGAGTCCCCGCCGCCGACCACGATGATGTCCTGGTCGCGGAAGAAGAATCCGTCGCAGGTCGCGCACCAGGAGAGCCCGTGGCCGCTGAACTTCTTTTCTTCCGGCAGGCCGAGTTCCTTGTAGGCCGAACCCGTGGCGAGGATGACGGCGGGCGCCTCGTGGGTCTCGCCGGCGCCGGTGACCACGCGCTTGAGGTGACCGGTGAGCGCCACTTCGGTGACGTCGTCGAACACCACCCGGGCGCCGAACTTCTCGGCCTGCTGCTGCAGGCCGTCCATCAGCTCCGGGCCCTGGATGCCGCCGGGAAACCCGGGGAAGTTCTCCACCTCGGTGGTGTTCATCAGGGCGCCTCCCGCGGTGACCGCTCCGGCGATGACGAGCGGCTGCAGGCCTGCCCGGGCAGCGTAGATCGCGGCCGTGTAGCCGGCGGGGCCGGATCCGATGATGATGAGCTGTTCGGTCATGGCGGTGCTCCTACTTGGCGGCCGGGGTGAGGGATGCGATGAGGTCCTCGATGCGGGCCTTGATGTCGTCGCGGATCGGCCGGACGGAGTCCACGCCCTGGCCGGCCGGGTCTTCGAGTTCCCAGTCCTCGTAGCGCTTGCCCGGGAAGATCGGGCAGGTGTCGCCGCAGCCCATGGTGATGACGACGTCGGATTCCTTGACGGCCTGGGCGGTGAGGACCTTGGGGATTTCGGCGGACATGTCGATGCCGAGTTCGGCCATGGCCTCGACGGCGGCCGGATTGACCTTGTCGGCGGGCGCGGAACCGGCGGAACGGACCTCGATCCCGCCCTTGGACAGGGTGGTGAGGAAGGCTGCGGCCATCTGGGAGCGCCCGGCGTTATGGACGCAGACGAACAGGACAGAAGGCTTCTTGGCGGTTTCGGTGCTCACGTGGTTTCTCCTGGAAATCAGCTCGGTGTGGCTCGGTTGTGATGGGGTCATGGTTCCCGCACGGACAACACATTGATGTTTGTCGATGCACTCAGTATCGACCAATAAATCGATGCTTGTCAATATTTGCGGGTTGTGGTTTTAGGCCGCGTGAAGACGCGGTACAAGGTCGCTGATGCGGCGGGCGATGTCAGTGAAGGCGCCTTCGAAGGCGTCCTCAGTGTTCAGCCGGAGCGGATCCGGAACGGACCAGTGGATCCCTCCCAGGTTGGGGATTTCCTCGTGGGCGTTGTCGCACACTGTCACGACGAAGTCTTCATCGTGCGCCACCTCATCCAGCCGCCGCGGGGGAAGATCCGCGAGAGCGACGCCGTGGCGGCGGGCGACGTCAATGGTGCCCGGGGCGATGCGGTCCGCGGGGTGCGTGCCTGCGGAGGTCGAGGGGATTTCACTGACCTGGTTCCAGAGTGCGACGGCCAGCTGGGACCGGGCGCTGTTCCGGGTGCAGACGAAGAGGACGCGGCGGGCTCCGTGTTCAGCCCCGGGCACCAGACCTTCCAGAGCGCCGGGAGCAAGTCGGATGTAGCTGCGGCGCTTATCCGCCTCCGAACGGTGGCGGGTCATCAGGCCCGCGCCTTCCAGCGTGCGCAGATGGTGGGAGAGCAGGTTTGACGGCATCCCGAGTTCGGCCTGCAGCTCCGTGGGGGAAAGGTCCCCCACGGTCAACAGGTCCACGATTCGCAGCCGCGCAGGATCCGCGAGGGCCGCGTGCTTGGCGACCCGCGCCCGAAAGACTTCATCCGGGTCAGTATTCATTGATTCAATTTTGGCTGAGTAAATATCTTGGGTCAAGACGTTGGTATGACTTCTCAACAACCGCCGCTGTGGCGCCGTGCCGTCGCCGAACTGCTCGGCACCAGCCTGCTCGTGATGATCGTCGTCGACTCCGGCATCGCCGCCCAGCAGCTCTCCCCCATCGACGTCGGCCTGCAGCTACTCCAGAACAGCACCGCCACGGTACTGGGCCTGACGGTGCTGATCTGGTGCTCGGTCCTGTCAGCGGCGCCCACTTCAACCCCGTGGTTTCCCTCGTCGACTGGGTCCTGGGCCGGCGCAGCGGTACCGGACTGACACTGCAGGAACTTGGCACGTACATCGTTGCGCAGACAGCGGGTGCGATCAGCGGCAGCGTCGTGGCGAACGCCATGTTTGACGTGAGTACCTCCATTTCGGGCAAAGACCGGGCAACCACCGGGCATCTCCTGGGCGAGGTCGTCGCCACCGCAGGTCTCGTTCTGCTGATCTTCGCCCTGGCCACCACCACTCGGGGCGTCCTCGCCGCGCCGGCGGTGGGCGCTTACATCGGCGCCGCGTACTGGTTCACGTCCTCGACGTCGTTCGCGAACCCGGCCGTGACGGTGGGCCGCATCATTAGTGACACGTTCGCGGGCATCGCCCCGGCGTCCGTTCCCGGCTTCGTGGTAGCGCAGCTGGTCGGCGCGGCGGTAGGCGTTGGCCTCCTCCTCGTGTTGTTCCCCTCCGCGGCCAGCACCGCGGACGACGTCGTCCTGGCGCACAGTTCCGAACCGGCCACCTCGTAGCATCGCCTGCAGTTAGAGGGTTCACCATCTGCGCGTCCACCCAAACAAGGCCCGGCGCGGCTTTATATTGATGATTGTCAATGTCGGGGCATAATGGGTATATGAACTCGCTGTCCATCCTCGAACCGGCCACGGATGAAGCCTGCTGCGCCCCGGCGGGAACACCGGCCCTGGGCGCTGAGGAGGCGAAGCAGAAGGCGCTGGTCTTCAAGGCCCTCGCTGATCCGAACCGGCTTCGCCTGCTCTCCATCGTTAAAGGGGCCGACGGCGGCGAATCCTGCGTCTGCGATCTCACCGAGCCACTGGACCTGGGCCAACCCACTGTCTCCCACCACCTGAGGATCCTGGCTGACGCCGGTCTGCTGCATCGCGAGAAGCGCGGCACCTGGGCCTACTACTCCCTCGTCCCCGGCGCCCTGGACCAGACGGCCGCCCTGCTGGCGTCTCTGTGAATCAAAGTCCGGCGCCTGACGTCATCGTCCGGCCGTTGCGGGAACCCGATTGGCCCGAGGTCCAGCGGATCTACGGTGAGGGAATCGCGACGGGTCAGGCCACGTTCGAGGTCGAGGCACCGGATTGGCACCATTTCGACGCTTCGCGGCTTACTTCCCACCGCCTTGTGGCAGAGGGGCCCGACGGCGGGATTCTCGGCTGGGCGGCTGTTTCCGCCGTTTCCGGCCGCCCGGCGTACTCCGGCGTCGTGGAACACTCCATCTACGTTTCCGAGTCGGCCCGCGGCCAGCGGATAGGAACACTCCTGCTCCCGGCGTTGGCCGACTCGACGGAAAGCGGCGGCATCTGGACCATCCAGGCGAGCATTTCCTGAAAACGAGCCGAGCATGAGGCTGCACCTCGCCCACGGCTTCAGGGTGGTGGGACGCCGGGAAAAGATTGCCCGGATGGCCCGCGGCCCGGCCGCCGGCCAATCGAAGGACACCGTCCTGATTGAACGGCGCACGCGGGTCCTTTAGGTCTTGTGCTGCCAGGTAGTCCCTGGGAGCTGACGACGCGACCGCAAAAAAGGAGGGCACTATGAATGCCGAGACCCCCACCACCGACGCCCGGTTGCGGGCGATGCTGGAGAACGTCAGGACGGCAACCGCCAACACACGCCAGGCGATGGACTCACCGGGCGACGAAAACTGGGTGCAGGACGGCGAGTCCGATGCCGAATACCTGCGGTCGATCCAACGGGACACGATCGCCAGGCTGGACGCCACCGCCCGGGACATCGAAGCCCTGCTGGCTCAGCGTCTGGACGGCTAACCGGACGTGGTCACAGCCCCCGCCGCGCAAGCGCCGGCGGAGGCTGGAGCCACGTCAGGCGGGCTGGGAGCTGAGCGCGGTCAGGGCCGACAACTTCTCGTTACCGGTGGGTTCCTCAGGCAGCAACGGAATGAGGGCCACCCGGTCCGTCAGGGTGCGCACCTTCGTGATCTGTTCGATTTCGCTCGCGGCGCGGGCGCGCAGGAACGGCGCCTGCGGGTGCGCGGCGGCGATCGAGTTATTGATGACCCAGGCCCACGGATGGATTCCGGCCCTCTCCAGGCCACCCTTCAACTCTTCGGCTTCCAGTACCGGTGTTGTTTCGGCCAGCGTAACGAGAACCACCTTGGTCTGCGCCGGATCCTGAAGCCGCATCAGCGGCGTCACGAATCCCAGCGTGTCGCCGACCTGGCGGGCAATCTCCCGGTGGTAAGAACCAGTGGCGTCCAGGAGCAGCAGGGTATGGCCGGTCGGTGCCGTGTCGATCACGACAAAGTGCCGGCGGGATTCCTGGACCACCTTGGAGAACTGCCGAAACACGGCCACCTCGTCCGTGCACGGGGACAACAGGTCCTCAGCGAGGGCCGCGCGCCCGTCATCGTCCAGGTTCCGGCCCTTGGTCTCCATCACATGGGTTCTGTACTCCTGAATCGCCGCTTCCGGATCGATGCGGGAGACCGTGAGGCCCGGGATGGAGCCATGGAGTGTTTCGGTGAGGTGCGCTGCCGGATCAGTCGTGGTCAGGTGCACCGCATGCCCGCGTTTGGCCAGGGCAACCGCAATGGCCGCAGCGACGGTGGTCTTCCCGACCCCGCCCTTGCCCATGCACATAACGAGGCCGTGGCCGTCGAGCTCCACTTCGTTCACCAGGGCAGCCAGCGGAGCGTCCTCAACCTCGGGCACCAGCGCGGCGTCAGTGATATCGGCGCCGGAAGTGGCCGAGAACAGGGACTCAAGCGCAGCAATGCCGACCATGTTGCCCGGCTTCAGATCCAGAACATCGCGAGGCAAACCGGCGACCGCCGCGGGAATGGCTGCGATGGCAGCGGCCTCCCGGGCGCACAATGCCTGCGCCAGATCCTCGTCCCCAGCGGCTTCCGGCAGGACGCCGTTGACGACGACGTACCCTCCTCCGATCCCGATCTGGTTGAGTTCGAGATACGTCCGCTCAATTTCGCTCAGTGACGAGGTCTGCGCGCGGCTGACCAGGACAAGCCGGGTCCTCGCCGGGTCCGTGAGAGCCTGGACTGCTTTGGCATACACCTGCTTGTGCTTCTCCAGCCCGGACAGGGGGCCCAGGCAAGAGGGGTCTCCCTTGCCGGCGGCCAGGAAATCGGTCCACGAACCGGGCAGCTGCAGGAGCCGGATGGTGTGGCCTGTAGGGGCGGTATCGAAGACGATGTGGTCATACTCGCCGTAGGAGCTGTCATCGGCGAGCAGGTTGGTGAACTCATCGAAGGAAGCGATCTCGGTGGTGCAGGAACCTGAGAGACTCTCGGCGATGCCGATCAGCTCCGTCTCGGGCAGGAGGCCCCGGACGGGCGCAATGATCCGCTCCCGGTACGCCTCGGCGGCCTGCTCCGGGTCAATTTCCAGGGCCGATAAGCCCGGCACATCCTGAAGGGGTGTGACGGTGTTCCCGATGGTCATGCCGAAGACCTGCCCGACATTGGATGCGGGGTCGGTGCTGACCAGCAGGACTTTCTTGCCGGACTTGGCGAGGGTGAGTGCTGTTGCGCACGCTACGGAGGTCTTGCCCACACCGCCCTTGCCGGTGAAGAACAGGAACCGGGGTGCGTTCTCGAGAAACTTCACGCGGGGACCTAGCTGCAACTCGTTGAGCCGCCGCAGCAGCCGCCGGACTTTTCACCCAGGCCAAGTTCCGGGCGGGACTGCGGTTCAAACGTGGCTTCGTCCAGTCCGGCGAAAGTCAGCAGCTGCCCCCTGCTGGGGTAGGTGCCGGCGGCGACCGTAATGCCGTCGACGATAGTGAGGGGAAGGCCCTTGGACCCGACCAGGTGCATGAATCCACGGACTGTTTCGTCCTCCGCGAAGGCGGTCGGTTCGCTGGCGAGGTTGTGGCGGGCAATGTCGGCACCGAGGCCCTGGAGGTGTCGCATGTCCGCGGTCACATCCACCAGGGACTGGTCCACGTCAGGGCCGCAGACCCCGGTGTCACAGCAGAGGGCGGATTCGTAGATTCGGATAGCAGGCATGTGGTTCTCCTTGGCTTTCGTGGTGGTTCGATTCGATACCGAAACACGGAGTGCCATTCATTCAGGCGGTCGTCCCGGCGGGGACGTCGTCAGCGTGATTGGGGCTCTCCTCAGTATATCGACAATTGTCGATACAAAAAAGGGATGGAGGAGGTGACGTTGACAACGATGGATACATTTCGAGGAAGGGTCGGTTCGCTACCGGGGCGACACGCGTGTCCTGCACTTCGTCATAAGCAGGCTGAGAGACGCCTCCGTCGCCCGGCGTCAGACTGGTTTCTCGGACGACGCGGAAAAGCAGGACACCATTGAGAACGTCACAGCCCGGATAATCGCCCGGCATCCCGACGCTCCCCGTACCCTGGTCGCCAGAGTCGTGACGGAAGAGTATGACCAACTGGCTTCCAGCCGCATCCGTACCTATAATCCCGACTCTGATCGAACACGGGGCCCGGAACAGAATCGGCAGGGAGTTCGCCGCCCGGCCGGTGCCCGGGGCCGCTGGCCCGGTCCATTCACTCCGCATCTGAGGGATAGCCGCGGCCGGCGGCGCAGCATGTTCCGGCACTGGGCCGTTGCCGCATGGTTCTGTGGTCAAAGCCCCTCCGGATGCCGGTGGCGGCAGGAGGCTGCTGGGGGCCGGCATCACTGCGAACCCAGTGCCTGCCGCACTTCGCCGGTTCGCATTCTCTCTGGCCATGGACATCTTCACCGGCCAGTGGTTCAGCGCCCTCTGCAATAGCTACCTGATCTACGCGATGCTCCGCGACTGGATCAGATTCAAGGACAACGATGAATGGTGGACCGGCCGCGCAACGAAGGTGAAGAATAGGCTCCGGTCCCTTATCGCCGGCCCCTCCCCCGTGGCTGCCGGCGCCGGGGCCTGACCTTCTGAACCCATAGTTCGGTGGCGAATTTTCACCCCCCGGGGACGTTTAGGGCAGTCCTGGTAGTACCTTTGTGGCAGGCCCGAAATTCACACCAGCACCACCAATCACAAGGAGACGACGTTGTCACGTAGCAAGAACATTACGGTGGCCGTTATGGCTACGGCCCTTGCCCTGGGTCTGGGCCTGGGTGCTACAACGATGGCTTCAGCCACCTCAACTCCAACCCCCGTGCCAGGCGCCAGCACAGAGGCAGCCCACGCACCGAAAGCCAAGGCGGGCAACGGCAAAGCTGAGCAGCTTGCCGCGGCCCTTGCCGCCAAGCTCGGAGTCGATAAGGCCAAGATGAGTGAGGCAATGAAGACTTTCCGGGACGCCAGCAAGGCGGACCGCACAGCCAAGGAGGCTGCGCTGGCCAAGTCGCTGGCGTCCTCCCTCGGCATCGACGAAACGAAGGTCAGTGCCGCCATCGCCGAGTTGCGCTCCGCGAACAAGAAGACCAAACACTTGACGGCGCTGAAGACCCGATTGGACAAGGCAGTTGCGTCCGGGACATTGACCCAGGCCGAGGCGGACGCAGTGACCAAGGCGATTGAAAAAGGCGTGATTGGTGGCGGCGCCAAGAAGTAGCCACCCAGACGTCTGAACAGAAAGCTCCCGGGACCGCACCCCGGGAGCTTTTTGTTGCCGGGAAGGGCAACGCCCGTCTCCGTACACATGGGGTCCATGAGCGACTCCCGGCAGATCATCCTCGACCGAAGCGCCGCTGCCCCTCCCGGCCCGGCCTGGCCCGGCTCTCGCTGAAGTCATGCACGATCACGGACCGGACGGCCAATCCTGGCTGGTCTGCGATGTCGATAGCACCCGCTGGGGCCCTATTTCGTCGATGATTTTCTCCACCTTCTGCAGCCGTCCAGCGGCGGCACGTCGGTGAACGAGGCCTCCAGGAACGGGCCGTGCCTTCGTCCCCGTCCAAGTTCAGGGCGTTGTTGCAAGCCCGGACTGCTGCCGGGCGGCAGCCTATGTGAGCCCAAGTGGGATGGCTTCCGCTGCGGGGTCCTGATCGAGGAATCCGGGATCATCAGTTGCCATGTCATGCCGTCACCGACGCATTCCTCCATGAACAGGTATCAGAGCGGAACATCCGGACAGGCGGCAACCCCTGGGTCAATCCAAAGAATAATCAGCAAATCATGTTGTACGCGGCCCCAGCCACCATGAAGTGGTGAACGCGAAAACCCAACGGAAGGACGAACAAGGATGGACACCCAGAAGCGACCCCACGAGGACGCACCAGTTCCGCCGTAGCCAGCCGCTCCCCCACATAACCGAATAGGCCGTTTCCGGGACCCCACACACCCGGAACATCAGATCAGAGGCGAGAGTGTGCACAATGTGCACACAAAAAGACTCCAAAAAAGGCCCCTGACATGCGGAAAAACTGTGCCCGAGGTGGGACTCGAACCGGGTTCCAGCCCTTGAATTTCCGCCACTCCCCCGACAACCTCGCCAATCCGGCCCAGTCCGCCACCAATACAACCCAATCCGAAGCCCAGGGTGTGCACATTGTGCACACCCTCTTTCTTGCCCACTTTGGCGCACCAATCAGGCTGCATTAGCGGCCGCCCAGGCGGGGCGCGATTTCGCTCCAATGTGAAGAGAAGGCCTCCGGAACCGGACCGGTCCATGCGGAGCGGGCATCCCGCGCGGGCTCTCTTTTGAAACGTACTTTGGTAGATACGTTGTTTCAAAGAATCACGCGTTGGCCGCCTCACGTCCGGGAGCAACACGCCGGAGAGCAAGGCCGTTACACCAGGCTAATGGGCACTACCCGCACCTGACCGACCATACACAGAACGCCCCGCTGCCGGTGTGGGAGCGGGGCGTTCAGTATCGTCTGTCTCTAGGCTCCCGTCACCGACTCAGGTGCGGCTTTTGCCTCAAGTGCCTCGGCAGCGGTACGTCGCTTCAACAGCAGCGTGAAGTACATCGCTGCACCGGCACCAATCAGACCGATCACCGCGGTCACCACGAAGTAGACGTTGTTTGCGCCCCCGACGTTGTCGCCGAAGTTCGTGTAGATCGCGCTGCTGATCTGCGGGAGGAAGATGTCAGGCAAGTAGCCGAAGAAGGAGATGATCCCGATCGCAATACCCGTCACCGCCACCGGAACACGGCACTCATCGAGAATGGACCAGTACACACCGCGAATCACGTACATCACCAGGCCGGCTGCCACAATCAGCACGTATATGAGACCAATCGGTGAACCGCCCGGCAGCACCGCGAGCGTTATCAGTAGTACCGCAGTGAGCGTCATCGAAATTGCCAGCACCCTTGATCGACCGAACTTGTCGGCGAGGAATCCGCCGCCGAAGCCGCCGATCGGTCGCATCCACAACACGATCACTGTTACGACGCCCGCGCTCACCTGTGACACGCCGTGGTTTACGTTCAAAAACCCCGAGAAGTAGTAGTGACCCCAGAACAGCGTGTACCCGCAGAAGAGGATGACGATCATCACCCACACCTCGCGAATCCTCAAGATCCGCACAATCGCGGCAAATGTCGACTTGACATCTCCCTTGCTCTGCTCGTCCGCCTTAATCTCCTTATCATGGCCACTTGGCATGAGGAAGAACAACCCTACGGCGATCACGATGATCGCAATGCAGTACATGTAGACGACCGCCTGAAAGCCGGCGCGCGTTGCCGCCCCGTCGGCCTCACCCGGACCGGCAGCAAACGCGAAGACCGCGACTGCGGCACTTGCCAGGATCGCTTCTACCAGGCCGCGCCCGCCGTCGAGCGCGCCGAAATAGCGGCCTTCTTCTTTCGCATCTGCGAGTAAATTCACTGTCTTCAGAATCGCGCTCCAGAACGTGAAGACCGTCGCGAAACCCCAGATGAGGTAGATGTACACCAACGATGACTTGTCAGGTACCTGTGCGTACCACAGGCCTGCGCCGGCCGTCAGCAGCAACGAGAAGATGATGAGGAATTTGACCGGGAACCGGTCGGCCAACCATCCACTAGGTAGATACCCGATGACGAAAATGATGCCGATCATCGTATACAGGTTGGCCAGCTCCGACTGGTTCATGTCGAATGCGATGAGGATGGTCTTTTCGAAGTTCTGGCGCAAATAGACCAGCGGATAGATTGATCCTGCGGCGAGGATCAGAAGGACTAGCTCGAAAATCTTCCTTGATTGGGCGAGCTTGGGCATGTCGTCATACTCCTATTGTTCGGACAGAATGTTGTAAGTGCGTTCGAGGATGGCGTCGGTCTCCGCAGAGATATCCGAATAAACCGCGCCGAGCTTGCGGTATAGCTGCGCGCGGGCCGCGTCGGGCGTGAACCCGTCAGCTTCGTGCACCATTCGTGAGGTGGCCTCATCGATGTCGCGGTAGATGCCGCACGCTACGGCTACACAAATCGCCGCCCCCAACCCCGCCGCGTTGCGCACCTCGTTGCGCACAACGGGCAGATCGAACATATCGGCGAAGATTTGCATCCCCACATCGCTGTTCGATCCACCACCGGAGATGACGAGCTTTTCGAGCCGGATGCCGAGCTCGGTTTCCATGTCCGCCACGTTCTGTTTCATCCGGAACGAAATACCCTCCAGAATCGCGCGGTACATATGCGCGTACCCGTGGCGCTCGTCGAAGCCGATGAACATGCCCTTTTTGTGCGGTTGCGTAGGCGAGGCCAGCCAGTCGAGCACGCACATAAGGCCGTCGCACCCGGCCGGAACGTGAGCGGCAAGCGCGTTTAGATGCTGCTCAGGGGTCACCCCCGCGTCCGACGCTGCCTGCGCGATCTCGGTGCCGACGAGGTTGCGCAAC
Source organism: Arthrobacter sp. AL12 (assembly GCF_029960645.1). Lineage (GTDB taxonomy): Bacteria > Actinomycetota > Actinomycetes > Actinomycetales > Micrococcaceae > Arthrobacter. The sequence goes on along the minus strand of NZ_JASBQY010000018.1, from coordinate 55,610 downwards.
CACGTCACGGTCCACATCCCCCGCCGGATGCCGGCACTTTCGTAGATGTAGCGCTTCGGTTCTGACGCGAAGTTTGTGAAATAGCTCCGAGGCTCCGCCACGAAGTCTTCTCCGACGACCATGCCAGCGATATATGTGCCGAGCGAAATCAGCCCGATGCTCTCGTCGCGCAGCCCCGCACCGAGCGCCTCGGTGGCCTTATCGTTTGCGGTGTGCACGACAGGAAGGCCAGCCGGGATGCCGGTCTCTGCGGCGAACGCGTCTGTCACGTACCCGCCGATCTCCCCCGGCATCTGCAATTTGTAGAGCATGTCGAGCGGCACGTTGAATGAATCGAATGTCTCCTGGTTGGCGAACCAGTCCCATGTGTTCACATCCATCGGCCACGGACCGATGTAGTTCGCCGCGGTGTCAGTGCGGCTGCCGGTTAGCCGTCCCATCAGATAGCCCGACGTGGTCGTCACGTACGCGACTTCATCGTTCGTGTGCTCATAGGGGCGTGACAGACGATGATCCATCCAGCTCTGCACCGGCTCCGCGAGCGTGCCGTCTGCACGCACCAAAGCGCGGCAGCATCGAATCGTGCACAACCCTACCCCGACGATGTCGGCTACGTTGCCGGTGAAAGCGGCGAGTGTCCGGCGCGCAGCAGCGACGATCGTGTCATACAGGTCGTCGTCGGGGTGTTCGGCCGTGCCGGGCTTGGGAGTGTGCATCGGCGCCAACGCTTCAGACGCCTCGCATACGATCCGCCCCTCCGTGTCGAAAATGACGACCTTCGAGCTCTGCGAGCCCCCGTCGATACCCACGATGTACTTCGTTGTCATCTGTTAGTCGCAATCTTCCGGCGCTCAGCGCACCAGGTATCCACCGTCAACGCTCAAAATATGACCGTTGACGTAGTCCGAGGCGCGGCTGGCCAAAAATGCCGTCGCACCCATAAGGTCCTGAGTCTGCCCCCAACGCCCCGCTGGCACGTGATCCATGACTCGCTGGTTCGCCTCGGGGTTTGCCCGCGTCTCAGTTGTAAGGGCGGTTGCGTAATAGCCAGGCGCGATCCCATTAACTTGGATGCCGAACGGAGCCAGTTCGTCGCAGTATGCCTTTGTCAGCCCGGCAATACCGTGCTTGGTTGCCGCATATGCCGGCGACCACTGACCGCCGAGGAATGAGAAAACCGAGCAGATGTTGATGATCTTGCCGCTGCGCTGAGGCACCATGTGCTGCGCCACCTCGTGCGACATCTCGAACGCCGCGGTGAGGTTAAGGGCAACCATCGGGTCCCACTGCGCGCGCGTAAACTTCAGCACGTCGGGTTCGTTGATGCCCCGGCCAGCGCAGTTGATGAGTATGTCGACGCTGCCGAACTCTTCGACGCACGCGTCCACCACGCGCTTTGGGTTTCCCTCGGCCGTGATGTCGGAGCGCAGGTAGGAGTACCGGGCCCCCGCGGCCTCCACGAGTGCGCCCGTGGCCCCGTCATCGGGCATGATGCTGGCCGCAAGCACGTTCGCGCCCATCTTCGCCAGCGCCAGGCTGAACGCCTGGCCCAGCCCGGTGTTGCCGCCGGTGACGATCGCGTTCTTCCCCTCAAGGGAGAAAAAGTCCGCGCCAAAGTCGGCGATATTCATGTCGTTCATGAGTGCCTGTCAATTAGGAGGAGTAGGGAGTGGCCGTGACGGAGAGCGGTCGGGAACGGCGGGGTTGCCTCGCCGTACCCGTGCAGTCCCGCTACTTCTCGAGCGGGAAAATCGTCCCGCGGTTCATAATTCCGTTGGGGTCGAACGCCGACTTCAACGTCTCGAGCATGTACAGCGACGAACCGTACTCTTCCGCGAGGAAGTGAGTACGGTGCTTGCCGACGCCGTGGTGGTGACACATCGATCCGCCGAGCTTGAGCGTTTCTTCGACGATGATGTTCTGAATCGGGTCGTGATAGGTCGTGCGCTCATCGGTGGGGTCGACGTCGATCTTGTAGTAGTACACAAAGTACATGTTCGTGCCGTTGAGGTAACTGTGACTGGAGTGCCCACCCAGCATCGTGAACTGCGCAGGGATCTCCGCACGGATGCGGGTAAGCGCGTTTTCGTAGATATCGCCGATCACGCTCCAGTTGCCCGAGATCTCGGTCGTGAACCCGTTGACGAGCGTCTCGCGGATCTCGATCCGCTCTTCCTCGAGCTTGGACACGTCCCAATTGAGGTGGTTGAACCAATCCTCGATCAGCGCTCCATCCACCCGCTCAACTCCATCGAACGAGGCGACGATCTCTTCGATCGCTGTGCCGGTTGCCTGGGCGATGCGCTCGGGGCCTTCGGCCACAAAAATCAGCACGCACCGGCCATCGGAGAAGTGCTTGAAGTGGTACAGACCATCTTCTTTGTCATACAGACGAGCGACCGACGGGCGGTAGCCCTGCGTAACAACCTCTCGAAGGATCTGCAGACCGGTCTTGATGTCGTTAAGCAGGTACCCGTAAAACTTGTTGTTCTCCGGGTAGTACCGGAAAATCTTGACGGTCACCTCGGTGATGTAAGTCAGTGCACCTTCATTGCCGATAACGATGTGTCGGATGTCGGGCCCGGCCGCGCGGCGCGGCACGTTCTTGATGCGGCAAATCTCGCCGTTTGGGAAGACCGTCTCGAGGCCCACGACCATGTCTTCGATGCCGCCGTAAAGGGTCGAGAACTGACCGATCGAGCGGGTCGCGACGAGTCCGCCAAACTGGGCCAGCGGCTTGGACTGCGGCGAGTGCCCGGTTGTATATCCGATCTCCCGCAGCTCCTTCTCGAGCTGCTCCAGGCCGACGCCGCACTGCACGGTGGCGAGCATGTCTTCAATATTGATATCGATGATTTTGTTCATCGTGGAGCCGTCGACCACGACCGAGTTCTCAATGACAGTCTCAAGACCGCCCTCGGTGGCGCTACCGCCGGTCTTCGGAACGACGTTGATGAGGTGCTCATTCGCGAACGAGAGGATCTTTGCGACATCTTCCGTGCTCGCCGGCTTCAAGACCGCGGCAGGCAGGGGGAGCGAGTAGACGCCAAAGATGTTCTCGACCTTGTAGTAACGGTCGACGCTATTCTCTTTCAGCACCTGCTCGTCAGTGATGACGCGGTCAGAGCCGAGCATCTCCGTGTAGGCGGCGACGATTTCTTCGCGTGTGAGCTGGTCAGTAAGGGTGACAGACAAGGAGTCGGGTTCCTTTTCGTAGGGAGGTCCGGCGGAGCCGGCCTCGTAGGGAGAAGAGACAAAAAAGAACAGCAACCTCCTGAGGAAAAGGAGGTTGCTGTTCTCTAGGTTTTAGCAACCATTCCGAGTGATACGGAATGTGTATGAAGTTTCGCTAAACGCTAGCACACGTCACGAGACCCGTCTAGCGATCCGCGTTGAATCATAGGAAACCTCCCGTATCCGCATTCGCTTCCTCAGTAGATCTTCGCGTAGCGGCGAGTTTTCGGGCCGGCCGGCGGGTGGCCCTTTCATGGAGCTAACAATGGGCCTGCGGTAAATGGTGACGAAGAAGAAAGCACTCGCCTGCACCAGCGCCGCTCGTGCAGGGAAATCGCGGTTTCCTGAGCGAGCTGGTCGAGCGGGCCAGCTGGCATGGCGACTACGACAGCGCCGCGCCATTGGCCTCATCGGCGAGCTCTCCGGGCTCGGATGCACCGTCATGACGGAACCTCCATCACCTTGGTTTCACATCAGGTGACAGCGAACGTTTGTCGCTTCCGCCGAATCACATCTGCCACACGTCGCGGTTCGACGACGCGATGGCCATCGCACCGGCGCCCAGCGCGCTGATGACGTCCTGTTTGTCGCACACCAAACCTCCCGCGATGAGCGGCAGATCTGTGTCTTCGCGCACCCACGAGATGACGCGCGGCATGCAGCCCGGCAGTATCTCGATGGCGTCGGCACCAGAGATTGCGACTTGCTTCGGGACATTGTTATAGCTGAACGAGTCTACAAGGAAGAGCCGGTGGATGGCGAGGAGTCCCACTGCCTTCGCGCGCTTGACCATCAGAGACTTCGAGCTGAGCACGCCATCGGCCTGCGTGTGCTGCGTCAAGAAATCGATGACGACAGGCTTGGTCGAGAACCCGTCGACCAGGTCGACGTCGACGAACACGATGCGCCCGTCATCCTTCAAAGTCTTTACAATTTCGGCAATGGTCAGCACCGAACCGAACAGCACGAACACGACGGGGCAATGCGTGCGCAACACCGCCCGTAACCCGTCTTCGTCTTTGATGCTCGCGATCACCGGATGCAGCAGCAGAATTTTCTCGATCGGGTGGACGTTTTTGTCCAGCGTGCCTTTGTCCGCGCGCGCATTAGTCACCGATGGCCTCTCTCCGGGTTGTGGAGTTATTATAGCGTGCAAACGCGCTGGAGGCAGAGGTCGCCGGGGAATATGCCGGGACGCTCCTCGCCTCATGGTCGTCACACGTCGATCGATCAAATGGCTCCTCCAAGAGGAGTGAGACCTGGCTCCGCGACTCCTTGGCATTGGGCCGCGACCGAGACATCGCCCCCCGGGCAGGCGCCGCGATGTCGAGGGCTTAGCACGGACAAGCCCAGGAAGCTGCCGGTAAGGGCGGCACGAGCAGGTTAAACGGGGCTGCCCGCGAATGGGACGCAGAGGCGATGCAGTCAGTGCCGGTGTCCTCGTTTTTGGAGCCTGACTCTGGGTCGTCGCCGCACTGCTCGTCCAGCATGCGTTGACGCCGGCGGAGGCAGAGATCGTCCGGGGCTGATCAAGGGTAACGTGGCCAGCTCACACCGCCCAAAACAGCGAGGACAGCGAGGACAGCGACGCCGGATACCCAAAAGCCGGATGCGGCGATGGCGGGAAAAATGATGGCTGCGGCGGCGGGCCAACCTTTGGGAAGGCGATGGCAGCAAAGCCCCCCGGTTCCTGCTAATCGCCCTCGAGGCCGACCCCGGCTACCACCTGCCCAGGCTCAGCGACCAAATGATCTGCTCCGGATCAATTGCCATGTCATGCCGTCTCCCCGCATTCCTGCATGAACAGGCATCAGAACGAAAACTCCGGACCGGCCGCTACCCCAGGTCGATCTAAAGAATAATCAGCACGTCATGTTGTACGCGGCCCTTGCCATCATGAAGTAGTGAACGCGAAAACCCAACGGAAGGACGAAGGAGGATGAACACCCAGAAGAGATCCCGCAGGGCGGTACCCGGTCCGCCGTAGTCAGCCGCTCCCCCACACAAACAAACAGGCCTGTCCGGGACCCCCCACACCCGGAACAACAGATCAGAGGCGAGAGTGTGGACACTGTCCACACGAAAAAACACCAGGAAAGGCCCTGCTGACCTGCGGAAACACCGTGCCCGAGGTGGGACTCGAACCGGACTCCAGCCCTTGAATTTCCGCCGCTCCCCCGCAAACCTCCTCAATCCGGCCCAGTCCGGCACCAGTACGACCCGGTCCGAAGCCCAGGGTGTGCACATTGTGCACACCCTCTTTCTCGCCCACCGCGGCGCCCCCAATTGGGCTGCTGAACGGCTGCCCGGGCGGGGGCGATTTCGCTGCGAAATGAACAGTAGGCCTCCGGAATCGGACCGGCGCCGAATAGGCACCGCGCTACGGGAACGGTCCTCCTGCTGAAATCGACGAACATCATGGTGACGGCTCCCTCCTCCGACCGTCTCATGGAGACGCGGACAGCGACCTGCATGACCAACCGACGGGTCGGCCTCAATGAAGTGATCACGGACCACCAACGGCGCAGCGGAGACGACCCCGGCATCCGACTTTTCGCCCGCCAAGTGGTGCTCGACTAGCTGGGCAGCAGTTAACTGATAGAGCACGCTATTCCCGCTTGCGCTCTGCGTATCTCATCAGATCTGAGCCGCTCGTCAGTTTCCTTTTGCGTAGAAGCTGCGGAGAACGGCCTCGAAAATCGGCCGCAGCTGCTTTCGGATCAACAGCACTTTCGGCTGCTCTAAGGAAGCACGATAGGTTCGGGCAGCGCCGTGTCTTTGGCGCCACTTTGCATCGTTCGGCCGAGCCCTCAAGGCCGCTCGAGCCAACGGGCCATTTGGCAGACCCAGCTCGGGAGAATTGGTCGGTCACCACTGAACTGTGGACTATGGCTTGTGACTCTGATCATGCTTTGGTTCGCTCACCGGCCCGCTGCGGGTTCCTTATCCCTAGGGCGGACACCGCTGCACCGGCGATGAAGAGAGCCGCCGTAACGGCCGCCGTGCCGTGCAGTCCGGCAGTAGTGATCGCCGGGCCCGTGATGAGCCCGGCGAACGCGATAGTCACCAGACCTGCAATGCGAGCGACCGCGTTGTTCACGGCCGATCCGATACCTGCCTCTCCTGGGTCTACCGCCCCGAGGATGGCCGAGGTCAACGGTGCAACGGTAACGGCCAAACCGATCCCGAAGACCACGATCCCCGGGAAGACCTGGGCGAAGTAATCCAGCGGAAGGCCCACGCCCAGCAGCATCAGGAAGCCCGCCGCGCACACCAGCGGTCCCACGATCATGAACCAACGCGGACCGAAGCGGCCGGAGAGGGCCCCGACTCGTGCAGAGATTGCAAGCAGGATCAGGGTGGGGGGCAGTAGAGCTATGCCGGCCGCGGTGGCACCGAGGCCGGCGACCTGCTGCAGGAAGAGCCCCAGGACGAAGAAACCGAGGTTCAGCGCCCCGTAGATCAGCACTGTGGCGGTATTGCCCCAGCCAAAATTGCGGATGGTGAAGAGCCGCAGCGGCATCATCGGCGCCGGGATGCGCCCTTCGTGGAACAGAAACGCGGCAAGGCAGACAATGCCAAGGCCCAGGGGCAACCAAACCTGCGGGGAGCTCCAGCCGGAGGTGCCGCTCTCGATGAAGGCATAGACGACACCGCCGAGCCCGAAGACCGCCAGGACGGTTCCGTTGACGTCAATGGCACTGCCGGGCGGGCGCCCAAGGTCTTGTTCACGCAACCGGCGCAGAGCCGGCCACAGCGCAACTGCTGGGATGATGTTGAGGAAGAAGATCATCCGCCATGTGAATACGTCCACGGAAACCCCTCCGAGCAGGGGCGCCGCGACGATGGCTCCGGAGGTCCAGGCGGACCACTTGCCGATCGCAGCTGATTGCGCCCGGCCGCTGAAAACAGTCACGATCAGGGCCAGCGAGCTGGGCACCAGCAGCGCACCTGCAACGCCTTGCAGGCCCCGGGCCACGATGAGCGACTCGCCGTTCCAGGCAAGCCCGCAGAGCACCGAGGTGACGGTGAACCCGGCAAGACCCCACTGCAGGACCCGCACCCGGCCGAACTGGTCCGAAAGTGACCCGGCCACGAGGATCAGTGCGCCCAGCGCCAGTAGGTAGGCATCCACCACCCATTGCTGGAGCACCAGGCCGCCGCCGAGTTCCCTGCTGATGGCCGGAAGCGCAAGGTTAACCACAGAGCCGTCCAGGAAGGCGATGAAGGACGCGACGATCGCCACGTAGAGCACGCGATTCTCAAGGCTGGACCTGGATAGGGCGGGGGTGCCGGACATGGCTGCCGCCTTCCTCATTGCCCGTATGACGCCGGGTGCCGCTTTTGAAATGAGCCTAGCACCGGCCACAGGAGGTGGGTTGAGCAGCTCCCGTAGCGTTGAAAGATAGTGACAAGGCTTACGCGTCGAGGACGGTGGAATCGTGGGCTTACAGCTTCCCCTTAACCTTGCCTTCCAGGCTTCCGACCAGCGGCTGGCGTCGTTTCGCTGAGTCCCACGCCGGCCGCCGGCCCGGCTTCCCGGTCCTGGCAACGGTGGAACTGACGTCGTCGCCCCTCCCGTAGATGCCAAAAAGGCGGTGAAGAGCCTTCAGCGAGAGGGCAAGGACGGGACTTGCCGCCCTTGCCCTCCGACTTCGCAGGGTGAGAGTTGAATGCTTGTCGCTAGCGACCGGTGTTCGGTCGGCTAGGCCGCGGCGTCTCCCGGGACCACGGTGACACGGCCCCCGGGGTCAACATCCACTCCGAATCCGGCGGCGGAGGCCCTGAGGCCATCGATGCGCAGGGCGCCGAATGGCGTCGGGCTGGTGGCTGTGCTCGTGGGCAGCACCCCGGATCCCTGGGGGGTCAGGTTTAGAGTGGCGAGCATCATTGGGATGACGGATGCCGCTGCCCAGGCCTGGGGACGGCATGAGGCCGGGTACGGCAGCGGACCGCCCTGGTCCGGGGTATCGCCGGAGAACAGCTCGGGAAGACGGAAATTGAAGGCTTCCGCGGCGTCCAGCAGCGCCGCGGCGACCTGCGCGGCTTCGCCTGTGTGACCGGCTTTGGCCATGCCCTGCAGGATCACGGCGGTGTCGTGGGACCAGACGGACCCGGCGTGGTAGCGCAGCGGCCAGTAGCCGGCGTTTCCCGTATCCAGGGTGCGGATGCCGAAGCCGGAGAACATGCTCGGGTGCATCAGGCGCTGCACCACTACCGCGGTCTCCTCCGCGTTGAGGATGCCGGTGCCCAGCAGATGGCCCATGTTGCTGGCCACCCCGTCGACGGCGCACTTGTCAGCGTCCAGGGCGATGGCCGGGTAGGGGCCGAGCCGGTCGGAGCACCAGAAGGACGCACGGAACTTTCCGGCCAGGTCCTCGGCATAGTCCCGCCACGCGGCCGCGCCGGGCCGGTCAAAGGCATCGAGGATGTCAGCAGCATTGACGGCAGCTTCATAGGCATAGCCCTGGACCTCTGCCAGGGCGATGGGTCCGGTGGCGAGGGAGCCGTCGTTCCAGCGGATGGAGTCGCCCGAGTCCTTCCAGCCCTGGTTGGCCAGGCCGTGACCGGTTTCGTCGATATATTCCAGGAATCCGTCACCGTCAGCGTCGGCCCAGTCTCTCAGCCACACCAGGGCGCGGTCCAGATTCCCCAGCAGCGCCTCGACTTCCGCGTCGGGCATGCCCCACTTCCAGGCGTCATGGAGCAGGGAAACCCAGAGCAGGGTCGCGTCAACAGTGCCGAAGTAGATGGGCGGCAGGGCCAGCCCTGCATGGTCGCTGCCCTCGGGAAAGCGAAGTTCACCACGGCGCACCTCGTGGAGGATTTTGCCCGGCTGCTCGGCTGTCTCGGCGACGCTCCGCGTTCCCTGCCGGGCGGCGAGGGTCCGCAGGGTTCCCGCGGCCAGTTCGGGATCAACGGGCAGCAGCATTCGGGCCGCTATGAGTGAGTCACGGCCGAACAGGGTGAAGAACCAGGGCGCGCCGGCGGCCAGGAAAGTGTCGTCGGGGGTTTGGGCGGTGGCCATGCGCAGGCCGCCGAGATCGGCCATGGCCCGCTGAACCAGAGCCGTCAGCCGCCGGTCGCCGGCATGGACGCTCAGCCCCGCGGGGGCGGCGCGCCGGGCTGCGATCACGGGAGCTTCGCTGTCCGCGGCGCAGACAGACCAGCCCGCCGTCGCTGTGCCGTGGGCAGCGACCGTGAGCTCCCAGCGCAGCCGGAGCCTGTGGCCATCCGTGGCGATGGTGGCGCCGGGCGCAGTGAGCGACGACGTGACTCCCCCGGCGGCGGCGTGCCAAACATTTTCGCGTTCCACGGGCTGGACCGGGTGGGCTGCTGCGCCGGACTTCACCGTCTCCATCGGTGAGAAGTCTGTTCCGAGCACCATCTCGACGACAGCAACCGTGTCCCGGGAAAGGTCGGAGCTGAGCTGAATGACTTCAGAGACATTTTCGGTAGTCACGGTGCGCGTTCTGGTGAGCCGGACCAGCGGGTCGCTTCCTTCGCCGCCGACCGTCCGGACCAGGGCCTGGAATGATGCCGTGCCGCCTTCGGCCAGACTGCTTCCGACCATTTCGGGCTCTTCCCCGCTCACCAGCAGGATGGCCTCGTCGATCACACGGGTGTCTGCGCAGTAGATCCCTTGGGCCCCGCCGGGCCGAATTTGCCCTTCGTGGCCGCTCCACGCCTGCATAGGTGCGGCGAGCAGAACGTTCAGGTCGTGCAGAAACGGCTGGCGTTGGGTCATGAAGTTCCTCCTGTGAGGCGGTGAAGGCCTCGAAGCAGTGTGAATTTGGGGGGGTTTGCCGCGGCTAGTTGACAGTGACCTAGGCCACAATCCATGATGAGGCTATCTCTTTTGATCGTTCAAATACAGTTGTATCCTAAATTTGAACGATCCAAAACACCATCGCAGCTGACACACCCGGAGGAACAATGACGTCGAGGCCCACCCTGGCCAGTCTGGCTGAGCAGCTGGGACTGTCCCGGCAGACAGTCTCGAATGCCATTAACGCCCCCGAGCGCGTCAAGCCGGAAACGCTGCGCCGGGTCAATGACACGATCGCCGCCACGGGCTACCGGCCCAACGCCGCGGCCCGGCAATTGCGCACCCGCAGGTCCCGGAACCTGGGCTTCCGCCTCATGCCCGTGGAGGACGGCATCAACGGTGCAATTCTGGACAGGTTCCTGCACTCGCTGACCGAGAACCTCCAGGAGCACGGATACCGGGTGACCTTGTTTGCCGCACGCGACGACGAAGCGGAAATCCGGTCCTACGACGAGCTCCTGGAAACGTCCGACCTGGACGGTTTCGTTCTGGCGGGCACCCACCATGGCGATGCGCGCAGTGACTGGCTGCTGGCCAGAAGCGTACCCTTCGTGACCTTCGGCCGCCCATGGAACGTCTCCGGCGATGACAAGGACTGCGCCCACTCCTGGGTGGACGTCGACGGCCGCGCCGGCACCGCGGAGGCCACAAACTACCTGCTGGGCCGGGGCCACCGCCGGATCGGATTCCTCGGGTGGCCGGCGGGCTCGGGCGTGGGTGACGACCGTCGGGCAGGGTGGGCATCCGCCCTCGACGAAGCCCTGACCCCCGCGGACTTGGATGCTTTGTCAGTCGGTGTCCCCGACGGTACCCGGCAAGGGGCCGAAGGGGCACGGCTGCTCCTCGAGCGCGGGGCCACCGCCGTCGTCTGCGCCAGTGACTCGCTCGCCCTTGGCGCGTCCGAACAGTTCCGGGCCGCGACACCGGGAAACCCGGCTGCAGTCATCGGCTTCGATGACACACCCGTAGCCGCCGCGATGGGGCTCAGCAGCGTCGCCCAGCCCGTGGAGCAGGCCGCCAAAGAAATCGTCGACATCATGCGCCACGTCCTCGACGGCGCACCGGACGAACAAGTCCCCGTCACGCACCGGCTGCTCAAGCCCCGGCTGGTCCTGCGCGACGGCGGCGGACCGCTCGCCAGCCCGCTCTCTTCCTGACCCTCCCGGCCCAACCACACCAACGTACCGACAATCCATGCTGTGCTGCGCGTCCAACGATGGGCGCGTCCTAAATGAAACGGAGATTGACCCATGGCAAGAACCCGAACACTCAAAATGATCACAGGCGCCGCGGCCGTCGTCGGCGCACTGGCCCTCAGTGCCTGCGGCTCAGGATTTAGCAGCCCGGCCACCAGCGGATCGGCCGACGCGGCCGGCTCCGGGCCGATCAGCGTCCTGATCGGCAGCTCCGGCGAGGCCGAGACGACTGCGGTCAAGTCCGCTGTCGCCGACTGGTCCAAAACCTCCGGTACCGAGGCCTCCGTGGCTGTGGCCTCCGATATGGTGCAGCAGCTCAGCCAGGGCTTCGCCTCCGGCAAACCGGCCGACGTCTTCTACGTCTCCACCGACCAGTTTTCAGGCTTCGCAGCCAACGGGTCGCTCGAGCCCTACGGCGACTCCCTGGCAAACAAGGATGACTTCTACCCGGGGCTGGCCAAGGCATTCAACTACGACGGCAAGCTCTACTGCGCCCCCAAGGATTTCTCGACCCTCTCCCTGGTGATCAACACGGACAAGTGGGCGGCGGCCGGGCTCACCGACGCCGACGTCCCCACCGATTGGGACGGCCTGGCATCAGCGGCCAAGAAACTTACCGATGGTCCGACAACCGGGCTCGCCTTCAGCCCGGAAATCGCCCGGATCGGAGCCTTCTTCCCGCAGGCCGGCGGCTCCTTTGTCAGTGAAGACGGAAAAACGGCCACCCTTAACAGCCCCGAAAACGTCGAAGCCCTGGGCTTCGTGAAGTCCCTGCTCACCGACGGAACCGCTAAGTACTCCTCCGACCTCGGCGCGGGCTGGGGCGGCGAGGCCTTCGGCAAGGGACTCTCCGCGATGACCATCGAAGGGAACTGGATCGGCGGCGCGTTGTCCAAGGACTTCCCGGACGTGAAGTACCGCACCGTGGAGCTCCCCGCCGGGCCACAGGGCAAGGGGACCCTGCAGTTCACCAACTGCTGGGGCATCGCCGCGGACAGCAAGAACAAGCCCGCCGCGAAGAAGCTGGTGGAACAACTGACCAGCACGCAGAGCCAGATCGGTTTCGCCAAAGCCTTCGGCGTCATGCCGTCCGTCCAGTCCGCAGCGGCGGAGTTCAAGTCCGAATTCCCCGCCCAGGCCGCATCTCTGGCGGGCGCCGAATACGCACAGACCCTGCCCTCACAGCCGGGAGCAGCCGACGTCATCAAAGACCTGAACGCCAAGCTCGCCACGCTCAAGACTTCCGATCCGAAAACCATTCTGGACGCCGTCCAGACTGAAATGACCGCGGTCCTGGCCAAATGACCACCGCCTTACAACTGCTCATCCGGCGGCGTTCAGGCATCCATGGACGCCAAAACGCCACCGGGTGGCTATTCATCGCCCCCGTGGTGATCATCCTCGGGCTGTTCCTCGCGCTGCCGGTAGCCATGGCCGCCTGGGTCAGCGTCTCCGACTGGACCGGCCGCGGTAGCCCCTTCTCGGCAGCCACCAACTTCGTCGGCACTGAAAACTACAGCGCCATCCTCTCCGGAGGAGGCCTGGCCGAGCGGGACTTCGGCACCGCCCTTCGGAACAACTTCTACTACGTCATCCTCACCGTCCCGCTGCAGACAGCACTGTCTCTGCTGCTGGCAGTGCTGGTGAACCGGCGCATCCTGAAGGGCCGCGGCTTCTTCCGCACAGCGTTCTACTTCCCGTCAGTGACCAGTTCGGTGGCCATCACCGTGCTGTGGCTGTTCCTCTTTAGCGCCAGCGGCGTCGTCAACAAGCTCCTGGCCCTCGTCGGCGTCGCCGGGCCCAACTGGTTCCAGGACCCCAACGGCGTGCTGCACCTGATTGCCGGCAGCCTCGGCGTCACCACGCCGCCGGCAACCCTGGCCAGCAACACGCTGCTCGGCGTGAGCTGGTGGGAATGGCTGTCCGGACCGTCGGTGGCGATGTCCGCCTTTATCCTGATGGCTGTCTTTACCACCTCGGGCACCTTCATGCTGCTCTTCATCGCAGCCCTGCAGAACCTCCGGGGAGAACTCGAGGAAGCAGCCATGCTCGACGGCGCCAGCGGCTGGCAGCGCTTCTGGTACGTCACCCTGCCCATGCTGCGGCCCACCCTCTTCACCGTCATCACCCTGGGCCTGATCGGCACCTGGCAAGTATTCGACCAGATCTACACCGGAACACAGGGCGGTCCCGCCAAGACCACGCTGACTCCCGCCTACCTGTCGTTCAGCACAGCTTTCAACAACCAGCAATGGGGGCAAGGAGCCGCCATCGGTTTCCTGCTGTTCGCCATCATCATCTTCTTCGCCATCATCCAACGGCTGATCCTGCGCGAACGCACCACTGTCCCGCGCCGCAAGCGGTTCAACCCGCCGCCGCCCAAGGGAGGAACCAAATGACCATATCCCCCATCAGCCCGCCCCTCATGGATGCCGAAATCCCGGCCTCTCCGCCGCGGACCTCTACGCAGCGGCCGGCACCCCCAGGGGCCCGGGCGCGGAAACCGGCAACCTGGGGCTGGGTGGTCTACGTAGTCCTGATCATGCTGGCGATCGCCTACATCTTTCCCTTCCTGGTCAACATCGCGACGTCGTTCAAGACCGAACCCGATGCCGCCGCCGATCCACTGTCCCTCGTGCCGGCGACGTGGACCGCCGCGGCCTATGAGCGGCTGTTCCTGAACTCGGACTTCCCGGTCTGGTTCAAGAACTCGATCGTCGTCACGGTCTTCGTCACTGCCGGACGCGTGTTCTTTGACCTGCTCGCCGGCTATGCCCTGGCGCGCCTGCGTTTCCGCGGACGGTCCGCGGTCTTCGCGGCGCTCATCGCCGTAATGGCTGTCCCCGGCGTCGTTCTCCTGATCCCCAAGTTCCTCGTCATTAACCAGCTCGGAATCTACGACTCCTACTTCGGCATGATCATCCCGCTGCTGGCCGATGCCGCCGGCGTTTTCATCATGAAGAACTTCTTCGAGTCAATCCCCGTCAGCGTGGAGGAACAAGCCAAGGTCGACGGCGCCGGGACCTTCCGTACGTTCTGGTCCATCGTTCTGCCCATGTCCGTTCCCGCGGTCATGACGATCGTCATCCTGTCCTTCCAGGGATCCTGGAATGAACTCAGCCACTTCATCGTCTCCACCCAGGACCCGGCACTGACCACCCTGACCAAGGGCGTCGCCCAGCTCTCCTCCGGCCAACTCAGCGCCGGAACGCAGTACCCGCTCAAGCTCGCCGCCGCAGCGATCATGACCATCCCCGTCGCCATCGTCTTCTTCATCTTCCAGAAACGGATCATGAACGCCACAGCCGGAGCAGTCAAGGAGTAGCAGGAGGCCAGGTTCGCCCCGCTTCGCCCGGCCAAGGCGCGGGGCGCCGGTTTGGCGGGCAGCTGGCGCAAGCCCACCTCATAGAAAGGGTCTGGTGATCACGTGCAGCCTCTGCCAACCGAACAAAAACGAACCCGCCCAACAAACCGAATTGCCGAGCTCGTATTGGCTCCGGTCCGGCAAGGAATGGATACCCGCACGGATGCCAGACACCACATCGAGAACCTGCTGACGGGCATCTCGTTTGCCGTATCGACCTGCGATCGACACCTTTTCGCAGAACTCACCCGAGGCGTCCAGGTACGGCTCGGCGACGGCTATTCAAACCCGGAACCCGGCCCCGAGGAAATCTGGGCCGGGTTAGCAGAGTCCGCCGGTCGCACCGGTGTCATCCAGACGATAAGCACCATGGGTGTATACCGTGCGGGCAATTCCGTGCACTATATGGCCACGTTCCAAAACTGGGAGGTGGGCCCGGAACCCGCCTGCACTTCCATCGGAACTTACTCCGGGTGCCTGGTGTCCGGCCCCCAGGTCTGGAAATGGACAGAACACACCATCAATCGGGCCAGAAACGCTCAAACCCGCAACCAAAACCCATGGATCTCGCGCGATCGGGGACTCAGCCGCAGTTCATGAAAGGCTGGCCTGGACTGCAATCGGCGTCAGCATGGCCTCAAAGGGAACTTGATCATTCTCAGCCCGTGGCGAGCAGGCCGAATGGGGGGACTCGCGGCCAGCTGTCAGGACCTAATGGTTTGCTCAGCATAGTGGCGCCAATGAGCTGCGCCTCCCCTAACCCGCCGAGTACGACCAGCTGGCTCCCTGCGTGCACGACACTCAGGCTTCGGCAATTGACGCGGCTCGTGATTGTATCCCCCGGTCTGACGGCGGGGAGCTGGGTGTGCGGCGGCTGCCGTGGCCCGACCACGGGAAGCCCGGCGATCTGGAAGAGATCACCTCGAAGATGGCCAAGCCCTGAACACCGCGGCCCCGGCCCGGATCGCCACCAGCGCCCGGCGCATCCGTCTTCATCTGCCCGAATCCTGGCCCCGGCAAACACCATGGCAGGCCCTGTTCGACCACCTCTACCCGCCACAGCAACCCGCCTGAACCCCCGTCAACCCAGCCGCACGCCGCACCCAGAACCACCAGTGGAACACCCAAGGGCAGCAAGGCCCGGCACCCCAGCATGCCCTCTGCCCGCACAACGAGCCGAAACCGAATTCAACTCATCAGCCCAGACCGATCGGTGGATCAAGGCTAAGAGCTCCGCCCCTGCAGAGGGCGGGATTCGATGGACTTTCCGGAGGTGCGTGGACGTAGGAACTGAAGCTTTGGCCATGGCTGATTCTTCCCGAACGTGCCACGCCGCTTCGTGGCGGTCGTCAGGAAGGGCTACGGCGGAGGCCTCGCAGGAGGTCTCCGCCACGGCCCCGCGAGCAGCCAAAGTATGCCTGGATCTTCTGAAGATTCTCGCTTCCTATTCCAGTTCGAGCCCGTGTTCTGCAAGCGCTTGTTCGAGCATTTGCAGTGCCCTGGGGCCGACGCCATGCAGCATCGCCAACTCGGACCGCGGGACACCGGCCAGATCACTTAGCGATACATAGCCAACACCCTTCAAGGCGCGCATGGCTGGTGCTCCGATCTTGGGGAGGGCGTCTAGCGGTGTTGTCATGCATCGACCATAGGCCGCGTTCGCATCGACAGCGAGTGTAAAAGGTGAGGGTTCTGGACACCGGGTACCTCAACAAACTGATCCACGGCGGAGAGACGTCTGTGCTTCTGTCGCCGGGCACTGATACGGTCTGCCGACGGATGAACCAGCGCAATGCCAGCACGCAGTGAATGTTGAGGATCGTTCCGACCGTCCCGGGTTTAATAAACAGTGTCCGGGTGGGCAAGCGCGTCGCACACCTGCTGTTGAGCTCGATTCTTGACTAAGTGGAATTCGAAGACGACGTCGCCATGATCCCCACCAGCCCGCCGTCCGCGACCGGCCGCCGGGCCTGCCCGAGCTCCGGGACAAGTGAAGTGTCGCCATCGTGGCCGTGAAACGTCCGGGCGTCGACTGGGGCCACACGACCGCACAGACGGTGCTCTCCGACGACGACCAGACCATCGTCAAGGGCAGGAAAGCCAAAGCCGAACGTTTCAGCACCCTCCCTGAACCCGTCACAGCACCGCGAGAGGACAGCTACCAGGACCGGGCCGAAGGACCTCATCGCGCCGGCCTGAGCGGATGATCGGCACCGCCCGTCCAGATTTGGCCTCCGGTTTGTTGTTCGCGAAAGGCGGTTCCCCCAGCGGCGTCTTCCAGACCGGTGCAGCTGCTGGGTATTACCTCCCGTGCCGGACGCAGTCCGCATAAGCGCCCAGCTGCCAATCAATGTGACGGTTTTGTCCGGGATTCGCGCTGGTGGTTTTCGAGCTTCTTCTCGGAGTCTCGGCGACGCTGGCCCACGGTGCGCATCGGCTGCGTGATCGGCCTCTTCGGGTTTTCTTTATCCAAACCCTGGACACGGTCTTCCTCGCCGCCGGGAGAAATCCGTTCCGCGCCGGAATGTGTGTTCTCGCTCATACATGCATCGTCCCACCCGGCAAGCCCGGGCACTAGGCGTACCCCGGACAACGGCTCCTAGGAACCTCTGATTCAGACGGCCCCGGCTCGCGTCCGCGCCGTCGTCCACCTCCTGAGGAAAAAAGAGCCGCGAAATTCGGCTTCGTTGGGGGCCCGGCATGGCTTCTCAACAACGGCCTGAACACGTACCTAGGGCCCCGGAAACGTCCCTTGAGTTAGACAGTGACGTCAGGCGGGAGCGCAGCAGTCAGTGCGCGTTCAAGCAGCATCAGGTCGGTCTGACCAAGCTCGTCAACACCGTAGATGAAGGCTTCCAGTTCAAAGGGACCGGCGTTACCGCCGACGCTAAAATAGGAGAGCCAAATTTCGTCTAAAGACATCTCGCTGGTTGCGACAAGGTCTCGGGCCCGGGATCGGGCGTCCATATCCCAATGCTAGAAAGGCGTCAGCCTCACCACAAGACACTGTTGCTACCCCCGGACGATCTCACCGAAGTCGACGCCATAGGCAGTCCCCGACCGTAGTGAGCGGCGGCACGCGCGGCTCCGGCCAGTTAGGTCGCCTTCGAGGTTCTGGCCGTGGCCGAACATGATGCGAGGGCACTGCCGCTGACTCAGCGGCGGGCGCACCTGGAAGAACTCGCCCCTGGGTGGGAGCAGCGGGGCCGGAAGCACAGCCATTTCGAAGGGTTTGGTGACGTACATCAGGAGTCGGGCGATGCTTTGTCCGGGATGGGCCTGCGCTCAGAACAGAGCGAGTCGGTGGAGTTCGGTTGGAGAGCCACGGGTGTGATCGAACATGGCTCGCTTCCTACTCCGGCTGGACGATCCTTACCGAGGCCAGCATCCGTTTGTATGTCAGGTATTCGTCCGTCGCCATGAACGCCCGGGCCTCTTCGAGCGATGTGAAGGTAGGGGTCAGCGAAGTCGTCGAAGTCGACAACCAGCCGGCGGCGCTTCCGCTGAACTGGAAGTGGTCCGACACGATTAGCATGGTTCCACCGGGAAGGGATTCAAGGTGATGGAATTCGGTGCACCCGTCCACTGAAGATCCAGGCGGCCGCGATGTAATCCCAAGGGAAGCCTTCAGCGACGGTCCCGTCACAACGCGGTAGACGAAGCGTGGAGACGTTGTCTCCGGGGCTTGGGCGTTGAAGGGTAGGTCAACCGGGACGCTGTCCAACTCCACATAATCCTCCGGCGTAGCAACGCACGCCGTCGGATCGCGCTGCGGCATCACCTTCCCGTAATAGATCTGCGCAAGGACACCCTGGGGTGCCGAGTCCCGCACGATCCTGAAGGACAACGAGTCGTAGCTTTCGTTGGGCACGTCGCTTCTTATAATGAAACCGGGTGCCAATTCAAGCTGGATCTGCGGTCCAGCCGCTCCGCCTGTCGTTGGGGACAGTCGCACCGTCCGCCACTCGTCCGTGCCGGTGACACCGCTGCTGACGCTCGGGGACGGCGAGGCGGCGGGCGGTGAGGGCTGCAACGCTGCGAGGAGTTGGGTCAGTACAACGGCTCCAACTACCAGCGCGGACAACACGGCCACAGCCACAGCCACAACCCAAGGCCGCCGCGCCCCGCGGCCACCAGGAACCCCGTTCCCCCTGCCGCCGACAAAGTCCTGCCCTGCAGCGTCCACGGCGGGCGCGCCATCGAGTGCCGTGCGTAACTCAGCACGAGCATCCAGCCGCGGAGCGTTTAAGGGACGCACGGGATTCGCCGATTCCAGCAGTTCGTCAATCCTGTCCATGGAAGTGCTCCCCTGCCTTTTCGGTGTGCCCAGCTTTGAGCTGTTCGGGCATAGCCGCAGCGAACGCGCGCTTGGCCCGATGGAGACGTACTCCAACGCTGTTTTCGGTGCATCGAAGGCAAGCCGCCATCTCAGCGGTGGAAAGTTTGTCCCAGAAATGCAGCATGAGAATCTCCCTGTGACCTGGCTTGAGCTTGCCCAGCGTTTCCGCAACCACGGCCTCGACATCGCCTCCGGCGGGTTCGGCTGCAGCGCGGACACCTTCGACGAGTTTGAGGATCAACTCGCGTCTGCGTCGCCTACCGCGATATTCGTTCCCAATGACATTCCGCGCCACACCGAACAGCCATGCCACCTCGGTGGTGGGCTCATCCTCCGACTTTTGCCAAGCGATGCGGAAGACGTCCGCTGTGAGCTCCCGGGCAACCTCAAGGTCGCCAACGCGGCGGAGTACGTAGTGCAGGACGCGCTCGTGCTGGGCAATATGAAGGGTGATGAAGTCGGCTTCCCGCTGCAATAACATCACGCTGCCCTCGCTCATTGAGAAGTTGCGATTCCCAGACACCCCTTAAGTTTCCGCGAACCGGCGATCTCTTACAGCAACCAGCGGAAATATTATGTGTTCATCGCGACCCTTCTGCCTGCTGAAAACCCTTGCCAAATTCTGGCGGCCTAGGGTGTGATGTTCGTGGCGCCGTCCCGGGCATGGGCATGATATTTGACGGATTCCGACCCGACCGGTGGGACGTTGTCGGTTCCGTAATCTGTCTGCCCGGCGTTACAGCAACCATGTTCACCGGCGCCACGCTGGCTAGTCGGATGATGCCTGCACGGAAGTAGTGCCAGGCTGGTGGCTATCTTCTTGAAACCGGGCTCACTGAAGTTCGTGACCGCTAAAATCTGCTGCTCCGCCCATGGTTTCCTCGGCCTCGGGCCCGCCCGCTTCACCCCGAAGTCAACGAGCTCGCCCCGGCGTCGACGATCCCCACACCCCTGATGAGCAGCCACAGGGCCAGTCCGAATTCAGCAGCAAAGCCCAGGGCCCGCCCGAGCCCCCGACCCCCGCAACACGCAAACCCACACCGCGCCAGAGCGTGTAACGAAACGTGGGGCTTCAGGGCGAAGTCACCGTCATCGGCATGCACTTCTACATCGGCACGAACCACGCAGGATAACAGGTCCACGTTCTCTACGACGGCGAAACCATCATGTTTTTCGACGCCCGGGGAACGGAAATCATCAGCCACCCGCGCCCGCCCAAAGGAACCCTCTACATTGGCCTCAACGGCCCGGGCAGGCAACCGTCCACAAAGTCCTGAGACATGAACTGTCCACGATCAGTTGACATGCGCTCACGCCGGCGAAGGCCGACATCGTCGGGATCTGACTCAGGGCAACATGGCCAGCTCCCGCAGCCAAACAGCGAGGACAGCGAGGCCGAATACCCGAAAGCCGGGCACGGCGATGACGGGAGGAACGGTGGCTGCGGCGGCGGGCTAAATGGTGGAAGGGTAGGCAGCAAAGCCCACCAGTTCCTGCAACTCGCCCCGGGCCCCGCCCGCCGACTGGCCACGCTCAGCGACCTCATGAATCAGCGCCGGATCAGTGGCCATGTCATGCCGTTCGCCCCGCAGTCCTGCAGTCCTGCATGAACAGGTATAACAGCAGAAAATCCGGACCGGCCGCAACCCTGGACCGATCAAAACAAATAAGAAGTCATGTTGTACGCGGGGCTAGCCACCATGAAGAGGTGAACGCGAAAACCCAACGGAAGGAATAAGAAGGATGAACACCCAGAAGAGGCCCCGCAGGGCGGTACCCGGTCCGCCGTAGTCAACCGCTCCCCCAAACAACCAAATAGGTCTATCCGGGACCCCACACACCCGGAACATCAGATCAGAGGCAAGAGTGTGCACAATGTGCACACGAAAAAGCAGCAGAAAAGCCCCTGACCTGCGGAAACACTGTGCCCGAGGTGGGACTCGAACCGGGTTCCAACAGTTGAATCTCCGCCACTCCCCCGAGAATCTCTGCAATCCGGCCCGGTTCGGCACCAGTACGACCCGATCCGAAGCCCAAGGTGTGCACATTGTGCACACTTTCCTTCTTGCCCGGTTCGGCCCCAAACCGGGCTGCTTGGACGGCCTTCCGGGCGGCGCAGTTGTGTCTTGCTCGCGATTTCGCACCGATCTGAAGGGAAAGCTTCCGGAACCGGACCGGCCCCGACCAAGTACCGCACGACGGGGCTGCCCTCATGCTGGAAAACGATGACCAACATGGCGGCGGGTTGCTCCTTTCCGAACATTTCATGGAGAAGCGGACAGCAACCTGCATGACCTGCCGACAGGCCGGCCCTCCAGGAAGTCAGTACGCACCACTAACGGCGCAGTCGAGTCCGCCGCGCCCAGCGACGACTACTCACATTGCGGGTCTTCGCCCGATAGGCCGTCGGCATGGTCAGCATCCTTCAACGAGCACCCGTTCGCTAGGTCCAGGAGTCAACAACACCCCGGGGCAGTCCCCCGTCATGGCGTACGTCTGTGGTGCAGGTCTAGGGTGGCCCCATGACCCCTAAATTGCTCGGAACGGCACTTCTTTGTATGGGGGCTCTGAACTTCCTCGTTGGCGTTATCGGCCTTCAGAATTCCTCGACCAGCAGCGTCTGGGTCTTTTGGGCTATGGCCTGCGGCGGCGTTGGCCTCATGCTCTGCGGATACTTCATCGGAAAACGCAAAAGCTGGGACTGAATCGGATGATTTCTCTGCGGTGCCCACCGAGTCATGTGTGGCGCGGCGTGACTCTGAGGCTTCCTCCCTGCGCGCAGCGACGCCGGTTTGGGAGCCGATCAATGATGCTCCTAAAATCGAGGACACCTTTCATTTCGTTTAGTCCGCGTAATCTGTGGGCATGACCTCAGACAACGGCGGGGGCGGTCAAAAGTACGAGTGGCAATCGTGGCCACCTGACTCCCTGGAGGGTATGCCGCTGAAGCGGCGCCGGCTGGTCGTTTGGGGGCTGCTGTGGCTCATGGTCCTGAACTTCGTCCTGCGGCTTGCCCTGGACGCTGTGGGCATACCCGAACCATGGTTGTCCTTGATCTTCGCGGCCGTCCTGGCGGCAGTCTTCGTTCCCCTGGTCCGGGGAGCAATCACGGAAACCCGCGCCCTTCGAGCCGAGGGCGTCGACATGCCCGCCTTCGTGATGACCCGCAAAGCACTCACCGTACTCTCCATCATCACCGGTGTGCTCTGGGTAGTTTTTGCCATCCTTGCATTCCTGGGCGAGCTCGTCTTCCCGCTGGTGCCGATCGCCTGGACCGTGCTGCTGGCGTTTCAGGCCCGGCAGTTCAAATCGTTGCCCCGCTGACGACTTCGCCCCGGCTACCGTCACGGTCCGGGTGTCCTACAAGGTCGCGGTTCTCTGGGCCACTGCTCGGTTAGCTGCCGAATGTCCACCCGGCTCTAAAGCTGCCGGCCGCGGTGATCCCAGTCGGCCCTGCGGGCCTCTTCCTCGTCCCAGAAGGGCGCGTCGTTCTGCCGGACGCGGAGGAGGTACAGGAAGTAGATCGCACTGATGGCGAACCATGTCAAGAAGACCCAGAAGGATGCCGCATCCCATCCGTCGTCCGGCCGGAGGTTGTTCAGCGTGAGCAGTGCGCTGGACACAACCTGGGCGCCTGCGGCCCAGGCCGTAAATTTCCAGGAGCCGCGAGTCATCCGCGGCTCTAGTCGTTTGCGTCCCTCGGTGCCCGGCATGATCAGACCCTACCGCCGCCCGTGTAATCCTGCCCGGTATCGCCGTCTGGGACCGGCGGGGCGTCTTCCCCGAGGCGTTCGAGCCGGTTCTGGTAGTAAACCGCTGCACCGATGAAGAGAAGCGGTGTCGCCATCGCAACCCATGCAGCTTTGCCGGACCGGTTTCCAGCTTCGTCGATACTCAGCGCCGCGGAGGCCAGCCAAAGGATGGCCATGACGATCGCCCAGGGGGAGTGTCCGTTTAACGGTGGAACCGTGGCTGGCATTTATTTGATTCTTTCTTCGAAGGTGATGGCGAACGCGTTCAGGGCCGGCTTCCACCTCGTCGCCCATCGTGCCCTGCCTTTGCCGGTCGGGTCCAGTGCCCGAGTGGCGAGGTAGAGGCATTTCAGTGCGGCTTGGTCGGTGGGGAAATGTCCCCGGGCCCAGATCGCGCGCCGGTAGCGGGCATTGACGGATTCAATAGCGTTCGTACTGCAGATGACCCGCCGGATTTCCACGTCGTAGTCCAGGAACGGCACGAACTCGCTCCACGCGTTCTCCCATAGCCGCGTGATGGCCGGATACCGCTGGCCCCATTTGCCCGAGAAACCGACGAAGCATTCCTTCGCCGCAGCCTCGGACGGAGCGGTGTAGACCGGGCGCAGGTCACGGGACATTTCGTCCCAGTATTGCCGGGCCGCGAACCGGAAGGTGTTCCGGATCAGGTGGACGATGCAGGTCAGGACCACGGCGCGGTCCCAGACCGTGTTGATGGCCTCCGGCAGGCCTTTGAGCCCGTCGCAGACGGTGATGCACACGTCCTCCACGCCGCGGTTCTTGATTTCCGTCATGACGGAGAGCCAGAACTTCGCGCCTTCCCCGCCATCCCCGGCCCACAGCCCGAGGATGTCCCGTTCGCCGTTGACGCTGACGCCGATCGCAACGTAGACCGGCCGGTTCGTGACCTGACCGTCGCGGACCTTGACGTGGATTGCATCGATAAACACCACCGGGAACACCCTGTCAAGGGGCCGGTTCTGCCACTCAGTCATTTCACCGATCACCTTTTCAGTGATCCGGGAGATCGTGTCTTTCGATACCTTGGCACCGTACACCTCCCCGAAATGGGCCGCGATCTCGCCGGTCGTAAGGCCCTTCGCGCTCAGCGACAGCACAATCTCATCCACGCCCGTCAGGCGCCGCTGACGTTTCTTGACCGTCTGCGGGTCGAACGTGGAGCCGGTGTCCCGCGGCACATCGATCTCCACCGGCCCGATCTCCGTCAGCACGGTCTTCGTGCGGATGCCGTTACGGGAGTTCCCGCTTCCGCGCCCGGACACCTCGTGTTTTCCGTAACCGAGGTGCTCGTCCATCTCGGCTTCCAGAGCGGTCTCCAAAACGTTCTTCGTGAGTCGTTTCAACAGCCCGCCCGGGCCCACAAGGTCGATACCCTGTTCTCTGGCCTGCGCCAGGAGCTGCTGCGCCAACTCTTGCTGATCCACATCAGTCGCCATGGGATCCAGTGTTTCGCTCATGATCGGTCCTCCCCGCCAGGCACGGCCCGGCGTGTCAGGCCAACCACGGATCCACCGTTATTCAGACACTCCCCGCCCAGGTGCGCGCATAGCGGAGATCCGCTCTGCTGAGGGGCTTCCGGTTGCGTCGTCGCATGGCATGAGCCTATTCCTTGCTTGGCGCTGGCGTCTGGACCGGTTAGTGTGACGGCAATAGTCAACTCTTGGATTTGGGGCCCAATGAAGTTTTGGCGTTCGATGATGAACTTGCCGCAGCCGGTCAAAGGCTGTCTCGTCGCCTACCTGATCGTGTTCGCCGCGGTCTTCGTGTCCGTGCCACTCTCGGCGCTTATCGGACGGGAACAAGCCGTCCGCGTGACGCCCTGGACGATGGGTGCCCTGGGCGCATCTGTTGTGGTGCTTGGGCTGGTGCTGGCCTTCGACGTCCGGGGGTCCGCACGCGCGTATGCCGCGATGATGAAGGACTTCAAACCGATGGGTGTCGACTACTCCCAGTCGATCTTCTCGAAACCGTTGTTTGTCAGATTCTTTGGCGGGATGTTCGCGTTTGTGGGGATGTGGTTCATCGTGGGATCCACGATATTCGCATCACAGATGTCGTGACTGACCCGATGGCTGAGAACTCGACGGGTGGCTGGCAGGGCATGCTGCGGCGGGCCCCTCGGTGGGTGGTCGGACTAGTGATAGCGGTAGCCTGGTCTGTCATGATTCTGGGTCTGGAGTTTCTTCAGGGCGAGGACATCGAAGCCGCGGAAGTAGCGGTCACCGGAGTCCTCGGGTTGGCCGTCGCAGCCTTCGCCCTGTGGTTCAGCGGCCGCATCCAGGCGAAGGAACGGAAGCTGCCTCCCGGGTCACCCACCGGAGCGAACATCACGAGGGCCATGTCGACCGGGCAGCTTCCGGGGGGCGTCCGCAGAAGAGTGGGTGCCGGAGCTCAGCAAGATCATCCGCCAGGAGCGGCACATGGGATGGATCGGTCCACTGATGTTCGGTTTCTTCACCGCAATAGGAATCTTCCTGATCTTCGATCGCCCGGAGCACCCCTGGTTTGGTGTTTTCTGCACCGTTACATTCCTCGTCCTGGCCGTCTGGTTTCCGATCTCTGTGCGGCGGGCGCCGGCCGAGGATTCAGGAACTCATTGACCAGTTCCCTGAGGAAGAGTCGGGTTAGCAATGACCATCAGAGTCGTTTAGAGGAGGGGTTAGGTGGCAGGTAGACACGTCTTCGGCTGATTGTCATCCGCAGCTGCCTCATACTCGTGCTCACCGTCGCTGCATCGATTTTCCTCGGACGGCTGTTTCCTCAACTGGGCATGTGGGCCCAGATCCTATGTGTGGCAATAGGCTCCAGCATTGTTGTGCCCATGTGGATGAAATACACGAACCGATCCCGGAACCGCTGACATCACCCTATGTTCTGGCGGCCTGAAGGACAGGCAGGAGATCACTACGATGGCCCAGGAGACGTGTCGAGAATCTTTCGAAGTGACTCCGGCCCGGCGGCCACTTCAATGTCGCCCTTGTCGGTGGTGAGCCGGATGGCCTGGAACCCTCGCTGGGGCACGTAATTGCGCTCCTTCCGGTCAATCTTCCTGGGCTCGCTGGACACCGCCGCCAATGCGCTGAAAGTAGTGGGACGCCCGGAAGGCTCAAGGTTGTCGTAGACTGCCGGCTGAAATTTCATTCCCGCGGCCTCGTCAAAAGTGGCGACGCCCATGTTCCAGATCCCGCTGAGGGATCCGGGACGTGAATCCGGGTAGCGGACGTAAACCAGAAGCCCTCCCTGGTCCTCTAGCTTCGCCGCCGTCTTGCGTTGCCGTCGTGCATCGAGGTACCAGGCGACCACGGTGAAGACGAACCACAGCGCCGCGCTGAAGAGCGTCTCTTCCAGCTCGTGCCCCAGGCTCACGAGGAGCACTACCCCTGCGGCATACGCAACTGCGAGAACCACCAGGGCAACCATCTTGCGGTGCGCGGCTATCCACTTCCTCATGCCGGTCATCCTAGACGGGTCTTTCACCATCCCTGTTCTGATTGCTCCTAGAATGGCGCCATGGACACCAGCACCCCGGAATACGCACGCATGCGCGCCGCCATCACCGAACGCCTGAACGCCCACGACCTGCTCGGCGTCTTGGACCTCGGAGCGCCGGCCGACGAGTACGGCCCGGAGATGGAAGATTTCGCCGCGCTGTTTGCCGCCCGCGAGACCGTCACCCCCGAGGTCGTGGCTACCGTCTGGCAGAAATGGTTCGGTAACAGCTTCGGGGATACCGCGGGCGAGCCGGAGCCGCCCACCTCCGCGATGGTAGCCCTGGCCGCAGACCTGCAGGCCATCCAGGGGAATCGGTGAGGCTCGAGGGCTGGCACGTCATGGTGTTCCTGGCGATGCTCGTGATGGTCGCCATCGTCGTCGTGGTCGTGACGCTCATCGTCCGCTGGGCGCTGCGCTGGTCCCGGCGTAAGAACGACGGCGGCTCGGGTTCTGCGCCGTTGTAGCGAGCCGGGCATAGGCTGCGCGTGACGAAACAGCCCCCGGCGCCGAAGAACACCATGGCCGCCCCTGACTCCGAATACATGACGCTCGGCTAAAGCCCGAGCTTGTCACCGGACGATGTTCGAACGGTCCCCGGACTGCTCCGTTTGGATCGAGCTCAAAAATGGGAAACAGGTTCCGCGGGCCCGCAAAGCAGCAACTCACTTGAACGAGTCTGCACGCTACTGACCGCCAGGCCGGATGCCCACAATCGTCCGGCGCACCCAGCGCGTACGGATTGTCCCGTTCCGGCTGCCGACAGCGATATCCAAGAGGATCTGATCCCCAATTAGCAACAAGTCATGCGGTTCCAGGCGTACCTGGCCATGAATGAGTGAGCAGCAACACCGCTGCCCCAGCCACAGAAGAAGCCGCCCGGCCACAGCACCGGCCAACAAAAAAGGCCCCCGGAGGGGCCCATAAGTTCACAATTTGTGCACACTCAGAGGCTCACAAGCCCCTGAACAGGGAAAACACTGTGCCCGAGGTGGGACTCGAACCCACACACCTTTCGATACCGCATTTTGAGTGCGGCGCGTCTGCCATTCCGCCACTCGGGCGCGGAACACCGGTGTCATAATCGCCCCACCACAGTGCTGTGAGCAACGCGATCGCTTCCAGTGCGCGAATTTACTCTACATGCAGATAGGCTGAATTCCAGAATCGCGCCAGTGACGCCGCATCGAACCCAACCCGGTCCCAGTACAGCAGCGGTGACAACCTAAGATGGTCTAGTTCCCGCCGTACCTTTCCAAGGAGTTCCCGTGTCAGAACAGACGGAGTCAAACCCCACGTCCAAGCCGGCGCGCCGAGTGGTCGTGGCCGAGGATGAGACCCTCATCCGGCTCGACATCATCGAGATCCTGCGGGGCGAGGGCTACGACGTCGTCGGCGAAGCGGACAACGGCGAGAAGGCTGTCCAGCTCGCCGAAGAACTGAAGCCGGACCTGGTCCTGATGGACGTCAAGATGCCCATCATGGACGGCATCACCGCCGCCGAGAAGATCGTCAAGGCCCGGATCGCCCCCGTGGTCCTGCTGACAGCGTTCAGCCAGAAGGAACTCGTTGAGCGCGCCCGCGACGCCGGCGCCATGGCCTACGTGGTCAAGCCCTTCACCCCCGCAGACCTCATCCCCGCCCTGGAAATCGCGCTCTCCCGCCACGAGGAAATCAAGGCCCTCGAAAGTGAAGTGACCGACCTGCAGGAGCAGTTCGCCACCCGCAAGCTCGTGGAGCGCGCCAAGAGCCTCCTGACCACCAAGATGGGCCTCACCGAGCCGGAGGCGTTCCGCTGGATCCAGAAAACGTCCATGGACCGCCGCCTGAGCATGCGCGAGGTCGCCGAGACCATCATCAACCAGGTCAACTAGCCGCCAGACAACACAACAGCCGGCAACACAAACCGGCAACGATAAACCAAAAGGGAGGGTCCCCGCCAATGGCGGGGATCCTCCCTTTTGTTTCAAGCGCGGAACTAGATCTTGGAGTTCCGCTTCTTCTTTTCCGGCCAGGGGCCGAGCTTGTCCTTGGCTACCTCGGCTTCGCCGAGACCGGCGTCGGCCAGGTCGCCGACCCTGTGGACCTTGAGCATGTTCGTGGATCCGGCCTTTCCGGGAGGCGACCCGGCGGCGATAACCACCATGTCGCCGTCCTCGACGACGTCCATGTTCAGCAGGCTGCGGTCAACCTGGGCCGTCATCGCATCGGTGTGGTTCACCATCGGGACCAGCACTGGCTGAATGCCCCAGGTCAGCGCCAGCTGGTTCCAAACATGCTCCACCGGGGTGAAGGCGAAGACCGGGCGAGTCGGACGCAACCGCGACAGACGCCGGGCCGAATCACCGGACTGGGTGAACGCGCAGATGTACTTCGCATCCAGCTGGTCGGCGATCTCGACGGCGGCACGGGTGATGGCGCCGCCTCGGGTCTTGGGCTTGGTGCCCAGCGGGGGGACACGCTCCAGGCCGTGGACCTCAGTGGATTCGATGATCCGGGCCATGGTCTTGACGGTCTCGATCGGGAACTTGCCCACGCTGGTCTCGCCCGAAAGCATGACTGCATCGGCGCCGTCGAGCACGGCGTTGGCGCAGTCGGAGGCCTCGGCACGGGTCGGACGCGGGTTGTCGATCATGGATTCCAGCACCTGGGTTGCCACGATGACCGGCTTGGCCCAGCGGCGGGCCAGTTCAACAGCGCGCTTCTGCACGATCGGCACTTCCTCAAGCGGAAGTTCCACGCCGAGGTCGCCACGGGCCACCATGATGGCGTCGAAGGCGTCGATAATCTCGGGGAGCTGCTCCACAGCCTGCGGCTTCTCGATCTTGGCGATCACCGGCACGCGGCGGCCTTCTTCGTCCATAATCTCGTGGACCCGCTTGATGTCCGAGGCATCCCGGACGAAGGAGAGGGCCACCATGTCCACGCCGCGGCGCATGGCCCAGCGGAGATCGTCCTCGTCCTTGACGCTGAGCGCCGGCACATTGACGGCAACACCGGGCAGGTTGATGCCCTTGTTGTTCGACACATAACCGCCGACGATCACCTGGGCGACGACCTTGACGTCATCGACGTCGATCGCGCGGAGCGCCACCTTGCCGTCGTCGATCAGGAGCGCGTCGCCGGGCTTGACGTCCTCGGTGAGGCTCTTGAGCGTGGTGGAGCAGATGTCCTTGGTGCCCGGGACGTCGGCGGTGGTGATGGTGAAGGTGTCGCCGACGGCCAGCAGGTGCGGCCCGTCCACGAACCGGCCCAGGCGGATCTTCGGCCCCTGCAGGTCGGCCATGATGGCGACCGGCTTGCCGAGCTGCCCGGCAGCCTTGCGGACGTTTTCGTACGTGGTGTCGTGCACCGCGTAGTCGCCATGGCTCATGTTCATACGGGCCACGTCGACGCCGGCTTCCAGCACAGCGAGAGTGTTCTCAAAACTCGCGATTGCCGGTCCGAAGGTGGCCACTATTTTAGCGCGTCTCATATACCTACCCTATGTAGTCGATTGTCTGGATGAAGTTGTTGGCAGAATGTGACCGTCGCCGGCCACTGGAAGGCGGCTTCGGCCTACAGGACGGCCATGGCCCGGTCGGTCGGCGCCACGGGAGCCGGAAGGATGGTGCTGCCCATCAGGAACTTGTCCACCGCGGCAGCGCAGGCGCGCCCCTCGGCGATGGCCCAGACGATGAGCGACTGTCCGCGGCCGGCGTCGCCGGCGGCGAAGATGCCTTCCGTGTTGGTCATGTAGTAACCGTCGCGGGCCACATTGCCGCGGCCGTCGAACTCGGCGCTGACCTGCTCGGTGATCCCCGCCGGCTCCGGACCGGTGAAGCCCAGGGACAGGAGGACCAGGTCCGCCGGGATGATCCGCTCGGTGCCGGCCTTGGGCAGCCGCCTGCCGTCGACGAATTCGGTCTCGGCCACCTTCACGCCGGTCAGTTTGCCGTTCTCGCCGACGAACTCCACGGTGGAGGCGAGGTAGGTGCGTTCGCCGCCTTCCTCGTGGGCGCTGGCAACTTCGAACAGGGTGGGGAACGTCGGCCACGGCTGGTGGCCGGCGCGCTCTGCCGGCGGCTGCTTGCCGATCGCCAGGGTGGTGACGGACGCGGCCTGGTGCCGGTGCGCGGTGCCGAGGCAGTCCGCGCCGGTGTCGCCGCCGCCGAGGATGACAACGTGCTTGCCGGCAGCGTTGATCTGGTTCTCGACCGTCTCCCCCGCCACCACACGGTTGGCCGGGACGAGGTAGTCCATCGCGAAGTGCACGCCCTCGAGCTCGCGGCCCGGGATCGGCAGGTCACGCGGGACGGTGGCGCCGGTGGCGACCACGACCGCGTCGTAGCGGCGGCGCAGCTGCTCCCAGGTCACGTCGGTGCCGACGGCGACGCCGGTCCGGAAGCGGGTGCCCTCGGCCTTCATCTGCTCCAGGCGGCGGTCCACGTGCTCTTTTTCCATCTTGAAATCAGGGATCCCGTACCGCAGGAGGCCGCCGATCTTGTCGTCGCGCTCGTAGACGGCGACGGTGTGGCCCACCCGGGTCAGCTGCTGCGCGACGGCGAGGCCGGCAGGGCCGGAGCCGACGACGGCGACCGTCTTTCCGCTGAGGCGGGCCGGCGGCAGCGGGTTAACCCAGCCGTTCTCGAAGGCCTGGTCCACAATCGAGACCTCGACCTGCTTGATGGTCACGGCCGGCTGGTTGATGCCCAGCACGCAGGACGCCTCGCAGGGCGCAGGGCAGAGCCGGCCGGTGAACTCGGGGAAGTTGTTGGTGGCGTGCAGCCGCTCCATCGCTTCCTCGCCCTTGCCCCGCCAGATGAGGTCGTTCCACTCCGGAATGAGGTTGCCCAGCGGGCAGCCCTGGTGGCAGAACGGCACGCCGCAGTCCATGCAGCGGCCGGCCTGCGCCTTCAGGACACCCTTTTCCTGGGCCTCATAGACTTCCTTCCAGTCCATGATGCGGACCGGAACGGGACGGCGGGGCTGGGTTTCGCGCTGACGTACTTTCAGAAATCCGCGTGGATCAGCCACCGGTCACCTCCAGGATTCGAGACCAAACTTCTTCGCCGTCGGGGTCAAGGCCCTCTTCGATGGCGTCGAGACGGGTTTGCAGGACGGCCGCGTAGTCGCGCGGCAGCACCTTGGTGATACGGGCTGCGGTGTCGTCGAAGTTCTCCAGCAGCCGGGCCGCGAGCAGCGATTCGGTCTCCTCGGAGTGCTTCAGGAGCAGCCCATGGACAATTTCTCGGTCCTCGGCGTCCAGTTCGCGCAGCTGCAGCTCGCCGGCTTCGAGGGCCTGCTTGTTGACCCGTTCGGTCCGCAGGTCCAGCACGTAGGCCGTGCCGCCGGACATGCCGGCACCGAAGTTGCGGCCGGTGCGCCCGATGATGAGCGTCTGGCCTCCGGTCATGTACTCGCAGCCATGGTCGCCGATTCCCTCGACCACCGCGGTGGCGCCGGAGTTGCGGACCATAAAGCGTTCGCCGACCTGGCCGCGCAGGAACATCTCGCCGCTGGTGGCGCCGTAGCCGATCACGTTGCCCGCGATCACATTGCGCTCGGCCGGGAACACGTTGGTGCGGTCCGGGCGGACGATGATGCGCCCGCCGGACAGGCCCTTGCCGACGTAGTCGTTGGAGTCACCGAACATCCGCAGCGTGATGCCGGCCGGCAGGAACGCGCCGAGCGACTGGCCGGCGGTACCGGTCAGTGTGATGTCGATGGTGTCCGTCGCCAGTACGTCCGTGCTGAAGGTCTTGGTGACCACATGGCCCAGCATCGTGCCGACGGAGCGGTCCGTGTTGATGACGTTGACGGCGATCTTAACCGGGGTGCGGTCGCTCAGGGCTTCCGCGGCCATCACCAACAGGCGCTGGTCAAAGTGCTTGTCCAGCTCGTGGTTCTGGCCGGTGAGGTTGCGCAGCGGGGCGTCGTCGTCGAACTCGAGACCGTGCAGGATCGGGTCCAGGTCCAGCCCCTCGGCCTTCCAGTGGTTGATCGCCTCCCGGGTGTCGAGCATTTCGGCGTGGCCGATGGCTTCCTCGATGCTCCGGAAGCCCAGCTCGGCCAGGATCTCACGGACTTCCTCGGCGAGGAACTCGAAGAA
Source organism: Arthrobacter sp. AL12 (assembly GCF_029960645.1). Classification (GTDB taxonomy): domain Bacteria; phylum Actinomycetota; class Actinomycetes; order Actinomycetales; family Micrococcaceae; genus Arthrobacter. The sequence goes on along the minus strand of NZ_JASBQY010000018.1, from coordinate 23,295 downwards.
GTTGACCACGAATTCCGGCTTGCCGTTGAAGCGGGAGCGCAGCTCCGGGTTCTGCGTCGCGACGCCCACCGGGCAGGTGTCGAGGTGGCAGACGCGCATCATGATGCAGCCGGAGACCACCAGCGGGGCGGTGGCGAAACCGAACTCCTCGCCGCCGAGCAGCGCCGCGATCACCACGTCGCGGCCGGTTTTGAGCTGGCCGTCCACCTGCACCACCACGCGGTCGCGCAGGCCGTTGAGCATCAGGGTCTGCTGCGTCTCGGCGAGACCCAGCTCCCACGGGACACCGGCATGCTTGAGCGAGTTCAGCGGCGAGGCGCCGGTGCCGCCGTCGTGCCCGGAGACCAGGACGACGTCGGCTTTGGCCTTCGTGACGCCGGCGGCCACCGTGCCGATCCCGACCTCGGAGACCAGCTTGACGTGCACGCGCGCCGAGGGGTTGGCCCGCTTCGCGTCGTAGATCAGCTGGGCGAGGTCCTCGATCGAGTAGATGTCGTGGTGCGGGGGCGGGGAGATGAGCCCGACGCCGGGCGTCGAGTGCCGCGTCCGGGCCACCCAGGGGTAGACCTTCTGCGCCATCAGCTGGCCGCCCTCGCCGGGCTTGGCACCCTGCGCCATCTTGATCTGGATGTCATCGGCGTTGGTCAGGTACAGGCTCGTCACGCCGAACCGGCCGGAGGCGATCTGCTTGACCGCCGAGCGGCGGGTCGGATCGAGCAGCCGGTCCACGTCCTCGCCGCCCTCACCGGTGTTGGACTTGCCGCCCAGCCGGTTCATGGCGATCGCGAGGGTTTCGTGGGCCTCCTGCGAGATCGAGCCGTAGCTCATCGCGCCGGTGGAGAACCGCTTGACGATGCTGGAGACGGACTCCACTTCCCCGAGCGGCACCGCGGTCCGCAGCCCGGCCTTGAACTTCAGCAGCCCGCGCAGGGTCATCAGGTTCTCGGACTGGTCGTCCACACCGCGGGTGTAGGACTTGAAGATGTCGTACCGGCGCTCACGGGTGGCGTGCTGCAGCCGGAACACGGTCTCCGGGTTGAACAGGTGCGGCTCGCCGTCGCGGCGCCACTGGTACTCGCCGCCGCCCATCAGGGCCTGGTGGGGCTGCTCGATGCCGTTTTCGGGGTACGCCATCCGGTGGCGTGCCGCGACCTCCGCGGCGATGACGTCCAGGCCGACGCCGCCGAGCTGGGAGTGCGTGCCGGAGAAGTACTCGTCCACCAGGTCCTGGCCGAGGCCCAGGGCCTCGAAGGTCTGGGCTCCGGTGTAGGAGGCCACGGTGGAGATGCCCATCTTGGACATGATCTTCAGGACGCCCTTGCCGAGGCCCTTGATCAGGTTGTAGACGCCGTCCTGCGCGGTGACCCCGAGGACGTCGCCGGTGGAGATCAGCTGCTCCACGGATTCCATGGCCAGGTACGGGTTCACGGCGGACGCGCCGTAGCCGATCAGCACGGCCACGTGGTGGGTTTCGCGGACGTCGCCGGCCTCGACCACCAGGGCGGTCTTGGTGCGGTTGGCGCTGCGCAGCAGGTGGTGGTGCACGGCGCTGACCAGCAGCAGCGACGGGATCGGCGCCCACTGGGCGTTCGAGTCACGGTCCGAGAGCACGACGTACTGGACACCGCGGTTAATGGCGCCGGAGACCTGTTCGCAGATTTCGGTCAGCCGGGCGCGGAGTGCGTTCTCGCCGCCTTCGGGGCGGTAGAGGCCGCGGACCTTCATGGCAACCTTGTCGCCGTCGGCGTTTTCGATGTTCGCGATCTTGGCGAGCTGGTCGTTGTTGATCACCGGGAACGGCAGCGAAACCTGCGGCTGGCGGACCTGCTTGGTGTCCAGCAGGTTGCCGTTGGGCCCGATCGCGCAGGTCAGCGAGGTGACGAGTTCCTCGCGGATGGCGTCCAGTGGCGGGTTCGTGACCTGCGCGAAGGACTGCACGAAGTAGTCGAACAGCAGCCGGGGCCGCTTCGAGAGCACGGCCACGGGGGTGTCCGAACCCATCGCGCCGAGCGGCTCGGCGCCGGTGCGGGACATCGGGCCGAGCAGGATCTTCAGTTCCTCGGTGGTGTAGCCGAAGGTGCGCTGGCGGATGTTGACCGACGCCGCGGTGTGCACCACATGCTCGCGCTCGGGCAGGTCCTTGAGGTCGATCAGGTTTTCCTTGACCCAGTCGGCCCAGGGGTTGGCTGCCGCGACCTCGGCCTTGACCTCGGCGTCGCTGATGATCCGGCCGGCGTCGGTGTCCACGAGGAACATCTTGCCGGGTGAGACGCGGCCCTTCTTGACCACCTTGGAGGGTTCGACGTCGATCACGCCGACCTCGGAGGCGAAGATGATCAGGCCGTCCTCGGTGATCCAGAACCGGCCCGGGCGCAGACCGTTGCGGTCCAGGGTGGCGCCGACGAGGTTGCCGTCGGTGAAGGACACGGCGGCGGGGCCGTCCCACGGTTCCATCAGCAGCGAGTGGTACTCGTAGAAGGCCCGGCGGGCCGGATCCATCGTGGCGTGGTTTTCCCAGGCCTCGGGGATCATCATCATGATCGAGTGCGTGATCGGCCGGCCGGAGAGCCAGAGCAGTTCCGCGACCTCGTCGAAGGACGCCGAGTCGGAGGCCCCCGGGGTGCAGATCGGGTACAGCTCTTCCGGTGAGTCCCCCAGCAGCGGGTTGGCCAGCTGCGACTGGCGGGCGCGCATCCAGTTCCGGTTTCCCTTGACCGTGTTGATTTCGCCGTTGTGGGCGATGGTCCGGAACGGCTGGGCCAGGGGCCAGGACGGGAAGGTGTTGGTGGAGAAGCGGGAGTGGACGATCGCGAGCTTGGTCTTGAAGCGCTTGTCCGAGAGGTCCGGGTAGAACGGCTCGAGCTGGGCCGTGGTCAGCATGCCCTTGTAGACGATGGTCCGGGAGGACAGCGACGGGAAGTACACGCCGAACTTGTTCTGCGCCCGCTTCCGGATGCGCCAGGCGCGCGAGTCGAGTTCGTTGCGCTCCAGCACTTCCCCGGTGCTGGAGGCAAAGAACGGCTGGGAGAAGTAGGGCATGCAGGCCCGGGCCATCGACCCGACCAGGTCGGCGACGATCGGCACTTCGCGCCAGCCGAGGACTTTTAGCCCTTCGTCGGCGGCGAGGCCCTCGATGCCGGCCTTGGCGGCGTCGGACTCGCGCTGCTCCGCGGGGAGGAAGGCGGTGCCCGCGACAAACTGGCCGGGGGCGGGAAGTTCGAAGTCGGTCACGGCGCGGAAGAATTCGTCCGGGATCTGCATCAGCAGTCCGGCGCCGTCGCCGGTGCCCTCGTCGGCGCCGACAGCACCGCGGTGCTCAAGGTTGCGCAGGGCAGTCAGGGCGGCGTCAACGATGTCGTAACCCGGCTCCCCCCGCAGTGTGGCAATGATGGCGAGGCCGCAGGCGTCCTTCTCCTGCTCGGGATTGTAGAGCCCCGCCGCCTCGGGAAGCGCCGCAAAGCGCTTAAAAGGTGACATGGCGGGCTGCGGGGGCTCGGACCAACCGGGGCTGGGCAGGGTTTGGGTCATGGAAGACGTCCTTCCTCCTGATCGTGCGTATGGGAGGGACAACATTGGCCCGCATCGGTGCGCCGGTGTGATGGGCACAACAGAGTATTATCTTATTCGAATTGTAGGTCAGGGCCGCTTCCTGCACTAACAGTTACGCGACCGCCGGCCCGGGTTTGCGCGAACCGCAAGACTCTGCAGTCCGCTGCCTTCCCTGCTGCCACGACGCTGTGGAAACGGGCTCTGCGAGGGGTGACTCCGCGGCCCGGATTGCCGGCGCTGAGCTACTTGGTGCCCTCAGCTTCCGGCGCGGTTCCGGTGGCCTGGTGGCCGGGTGCTCCGGCCGCCGGTGCTCCGTTGGCGGGCTTGGTGCCGCCGGAGGATTCCTTTGACGCTTCAGCTGGGGCGGAAACGTGGCCTGGACCGCTTTGGTTATCAGGGAGATTATCACGCGATTCACTATCTGAGACAGCAGAATCCGAATGGCGGACATTACTGCGGGCAGGAACAGCGCCGGCCGGAACGGTGGCCGGCACCCTGTCCGCCGTGTCATCGCCGGCGTCGGCGCGCGCCGTGCCGGTTTCAGTGCCGCCGTGAGCGCCAGCGTCGGTGCCGCCATCAGAGCGCGCCATGCCGGTGTCAGTGCCGCCATCGGTGTCCATGTGGGTGTCAGATTCCGACGGCTCGTGTCCGGGCAGGTAGACCGTGTCGGGTTCCGTGGGCTTGCGCAGGCCCAGGATGATGAACGCGGCCAGGGCGCCCAGCAGGACGAAGATGCTGGTCCACACGTTCAGCCGGGTGGTGATGCCGAAGAGGCTGATCAGCTCGGCGTCGTCGATCCGCATCGCTTCGATCCAGACCCGGCCCAGCGTGTAGTAGACCGCGTACAGGCAGAACAGGCGGCCGCGGCGGAACCGGAATTTGCGGTCCAGCAGCAGCAGGATGCCGACGCCGACGAGGTTCCACAGGGATTCGTAGAGGAAGGTCGGGTGGAAGAGCGTGTCCGCGGCCATGCCCGGAGGGAAGTTCGGGTTCTCGGCGTCGATCTGCAGGCCCCACGGCAGGGTGGTGGGCCCGCCGAAGAGTTCCTGGTTGAAGTAGTTGCCCCAGCGGCCGATCGCCTGGGCCAGCAGCAGCCCGGGAGCCGCGGCGTCCATGAAAGCGCTCAGCTTGACGCCGGCCTTGCGGCAGCCGATCCACGCGCCCACGGCGCCCAGCAGCACGGCTCCCCAGATGCCCAGCCCGCCGCGCTGGAGCTGCGGGATCAGGGACAGGTCACCTGTCCCGTCGAAGCCGGGGCCGAAGTACGCGTCCGGGGAGGACACCACGTGGTAGAGCCGGCCGCCGATGATGCCGAACGGGATGGCCCAGATGGCGATGTCCCAGACGCTGCCCTCGGGGGCGCCGCGCTTGGTCCAGCGCACGGAGGTGAGCCAGAGCCCGGCGATGATGCCGAGCAGGATGCACAGGGCGTAGGCGTGGATGCGCAGTGACCCCCACGGCAGCGGGATGTCGAAACCGGACCAGTCCGGGCTCGGAATACTCGCGGGGATCATCGCCGCCGCGTGGAGGACTGACTGCATTGCTTAGGCTTCTTCCCTGGTAAGGCCGGTGCTGAGGTCTTTCGTCAAGGACGCTACCGCGTCCACGCCGCCGTCGCCGATGGCGACGACCAGCGCGGTGCCCACAATCACGCCGTCCGCGTATCCGGCGATCTCCCGGACCTGGTCCGCGTTGGACACTCCGAGCCCGACGCAGACGCGTTCAGCGCCGGCGGCGTGCGCGGCGGCCACCACGTCCCTGGCCGCGGAGCTGACCGAGGTGCGGGCGCCGGTGACGCCCATGATCGAGACTGCATAGACGAAGCCGCGGCTTGCCTCCACGGTGCGCTTCATCCGCTCCGGCGAGGACGACGGCGCCACCAGGAACACCCGGTCCAGGCCGTACTTATCCGAGGCTGCCATCCACTCCGACGCCTCGTCCGGGATCAGGTCCGGGGTGATGAGCCCGGCCCCGCCGGCGTCGGCCAGCTGGCGGGAAAATTCCTCCACGCCCATCCGGACCACGGGGTTCCAGTAGGTCATGACCAGCACGGCGGCGTCAGTCTTGCTGGTGATCCCGCGGACGACGTCGAAGACCTGCTTGACGTGGAAGCCCTTGGCCAGGGCTTGGGTGGTCGCGGCCTGGATGACCAGGCCGTCCATGACCGGGTCGGAGTACGGGATGCCGATTTCGATCAGGTCCGCGCCGTTTTCCGCGAGGGCGATGCCGGCCGCGATGGTCTCCTCGACGCTCGGGTAGCCGGCGGGCAGGTAGCCGATCAGGGCCGCACGGCCCTGGGCCTTGGCGCGGTCGATGGCCGCGGCCGACTTGCTGGCGTTTTGGGCGGCGCCCGGGTCCTGTACGGTGCTCACAGCTGCTCCCCCTCCGTGGCGATCTCGTGTTCGGGTGAATCCTTGTCCAGCAGGTCGAACCATTCCGCGGCGGTGGCCACGTCCTTGTCGCCGCGGCCGGAGAGGTTCACGAGCACGATCTTCTCGGACGCATCGCCTGACTCTCCGGCTTCGGCAGCGATCCGCTGGCCGACCTTCATGGCACCGGCCAGTGCGTGTGCGGACTCGATGGCCGGGATGATGCCCTCGGTGCGGCAGAGCAGCCGGAACGCGTCCATGGCCTCGCTGTCGGTGATGGGCTCGTAGCTGACGCGTCCGATGTCCGCGAGGTAGGAGTGCTCCGGGCCGACACCGGGGTAGTCCAGGCCCGCCGAGATGGAGTGCGATTCGATGGTCTGGCCGTCGTCGTCCTGCATGAGGTACGAGCGGGCGCCGTGCAGCACGCCGGGTTTGCCGAGGGAGATGGTGGCGGCGTGGCGGCCGGTTTCGACGCCCTCGCCGCCGGCCTCGAAGCCGTAGATCTTGACCGAGGGATCGTCCAGGAAGCCGTGGAAGATGCCGATCGCGTTCGAGCCGCCGCCGATGCAGGCGCACACGGCGTCGGGCAGCCGGCCGGTCTGCTCCAGGATCTGGGCGCGGGCCTCCTCGCCGATAACCTCGTGGAAATAGCGGACCATGGCCGGGAACGGGTGGGCGCCGGCGGCGGTGCCCAGCAGGTAGTGGGTGTTGTCCACGTTGGCGACCCAGTCGCGGAGGGCCTCGTTGATGGCGTCCTTCAGGGTCTGGGAGCCGTTGGTCACCGGGATGACGGTGGCTCCGAGGAGCTCCATCCGGGCCACGTTGAGGGCCTGCCGGCGGCAGTCCTCGGCGCCCATGTAGACGACACATTCCAGGCCCATCAGGGCCGCGGCGGTGGCGCTGGCGACGCCGTGCTGGCCGGCTCCGGTTTCGGCGATGACGCGGGTCTTGCCCATCCGCTTGGCCAGCAGTGCCTGGCCCAGCACGTTGTTGATCTTGTGCGAGCCCGTGTGGTTGAGATCCTCGCGCTTGAGGAAGACCCGGACTCCCCCGGCGTGCTCGGCGAAGCGCTTGGCCTCGGTCAGCAGCGAGGGCCGGCCGGCGTAGTTCTTGTTCAGCTCCGCGATCTGCGCGGTGAACTCGGGGTCCGCCTTGGCTTTCTCGAAGGTGTCCTCAAGCTGATCCAGAGCCGCGATGAGTGACTCCGGCATCCATCGGCCGCCGTAGGAGCCGAAGTAGGGGCCGGGGGCGTGCCGCAGGGATTCTCCACCCTGCAGGAACGCGTCCACGGCGCTTTCGTCTGAGCCGGCTGCTGGCGCATCGACCATCAGTCTCACCATCCTGTTCCACTGTTGATTAGATCTGGGTGCCGCACGGAGGTGCTGCCAGCGTCCTGCCGGGAGGTGCCCGGCAGGAACCGCGGGTCAGGAACGTGCGGCGATTGCTTGGGCTCCGGCGGCCATGAATTCGGCGATCCGCTCCCGCGGGGTCGCGTCGCTGACCAGGGCTTCGCCGACGAGTACCGCGTTGGCGCCGTTCGCGGCGAAATGCCGCACGTCGTCGACGCCGCGCACGCCCGATTCCGCGATGATGAGCGCGCCGGCGGGGATGCCTCCGGCGAGTTCGGCGAAAACGGAACGGTCGACGTCGAGCGTCTTGAGGTTGCGCACGTTGACACCGATGATCCGGGCTTCGGCGGCAACCGCCCGCTCGATTTCCTCGGCGGTGTGTGTCTCGACCAGCACGTTCATGCCGAGTTCGCGGCTGAGGGCGCTGAACTCGCGCAGCTGCGCGTCGGACAGGGACGCGACGATCAGCAGGATCAGGTCGGCGCCGTGTGCCCGGGCCTCCCAGATCTGGTACTCATCGATCATGAAGTCCTTGCGCAGCAGCGGGGTGTCCACGGCGGCCCGGACGGCGTCGAAATCCGCGAGGGAGCCGTTGAAGCGGCGCTGTTCGGTGAGGACGCTGATCGCGGCGGCGCCGCCCTCGGCGTACTGCACGGCGAGCGAGGCGGGGTCCGCGATGCTGGCGAGATCGCCCTTGGAGGGGCTGCGGCGCTTGATTTCGGCGATGACCTTCAACTGCCCGCGCGCCGGCGAGGCCCCGCCCAGGGCGGTCCAGGCGTCGCGTGCCGGGGCGGCCTCGGCGGCGCGTTCCTTCAGCTCCGCGAGCGTGACGAGGCGCTGACGGACCTCCATATCCTCCCTGACACCGGCATTGATGTCATCGAGAACAGTCACCCTTAGTGGCCGGAGTTCTTCAGCTTGCCGCCGCCCACGCCGTAGCCGGCCTTGCGCATGACGAAGCCGATGACCAGGCCAAGCAGCATCACAACGCCGCCCGCGATGAAGATCGTGGTGTTGGCGATGACAAAGGCGATGGACATGATGAGGGCGCCGACGAGCATAACAAATACCGTGGTCCAGGCGGCCGGGCTGTTGCCGTGCCCGGTCGGTTCGCGGTGATCGATGTCGTCGTAGGAGTAGCCGGTTCCGGCAGCGGGCTTGGGGGCGGAAACAGATGCTTTGCTCATTGAAATCTCCTCAGGGTGAATACTGCTTACATTCTGCCATTTATTGGCGGCCCAATTGTCCGAGTTACTGGCCGCGCCACTTGCCGCGCGCGCGGCACCGGCTCTGGGCGCGCACGCGGCACCGGCTCAGGTGGGGTCGTCACCGCGCGACAGCCGGTCCCAGCTGTCGATCTCGTCCGCCGGACCGGCCGGCGCCGCGGACCCGCCGGCGGCGGCAGCACCCGTGGCTGCGATGTCATATTTCGTGCGCGCCTTCCAGTACCGGCCCGCCGGGATGACCAGCAGGGCGCCGAGCCCCAGCAGGGCGCCGGCCACGACGGCGAGGGCCGGAAACACCGTGACGTCCACCTGCACGTCGCTGCCCGTGATCCCGGTGGCGGCGGCGATGGAGCCCTGGGCGGCGGCCAGCGGGTCCGCAATAACGACCGCGGCGGCGCTGACGATGCCGGCGGCGGCCAGCAGGATGAGCGCCGTGATGACCCAGCGGCCGATCCGGCCGGCAATCGACACGGCGAGTCCGCCGGCGAGGGCCACCAGCGCCAGCGCCGTCACCGTGGTCGCGGCTTTGCTGCCCTGCACCTGCAGGCCGTCCTGGGCATCGACGGCCGCCCCGAGCTGGGCCGGGTCGAGGTGGACGGTGAGCCAAGTCTGCGTGGTGGTGCCGAAGACGACGAGCGCCAGGGCGGCGATGGCCAGCACGAGGGTGGATTTCCGGGCCCAGCTGGGAACGACGGGGCTGGTGCTCCTGACCGTGGTGCCGCTCATGCCTGCGTCCCGGCGTCGGAAACGGACTCCGGCGTGATGTTGCGCAGCGACCGGGCCGTGTGCACGGCGCGCATCGGGGCGGCGGCCTTGTTGACGGTTTCCAGAGCCTCGGTGGCGTTCACCGAGTCGGCCACGATGCCGCCGCCGGCCTGTACGTAGGCGCGGCCTTCGCGCAGCAGGGCCGAGCGGATGGCGATGGCCATGTCCATGTCACCGGCGAAGTCCAGGTAGCCCACCACTCCCCCGTAGATCCCGCGGCGGTGCGGTTCCAGCTCATCGAGCAGGCGCAGCGCGCGGGGTTTGGGGGCGCCGGACAGCGTTCCGGCCGGGAAGGTCGCTTTCAGCACGTCGTAGGCTTTGGCTGTGGGCGCCAGCTTGCCGACCACGGTGGAGACCAGGTGCATGATGTGGCTGAAGCGCTCGACCTCCATGAACTGGGTGACGTCCACGGAGCCGGCCACACAGACCTTGGACAGGTCGTTGCGGGACAGATCCACCAGCATCAGGTGCTCGGCGCGTTCCTTCTCGTCCGCGAGGAGCTCCTCGGCCAGTGCCTTGTCCGCCTCCACGGTCTTGCCGCGCGGCCGGGAACCGGCGATGGGGTGGGTGATGACTTCCTCGCCGGTCACTGTCACGAGCGCTTCCGGGGAGGACCCCACGATCGAGTACTGCCGGCCGTCGGCGTCCTCGAGGCTGAAGATGTACATGTAGGGGCTCGGGTTGGTGTTCCGCAGCACCCGGTAGACATCCAGCGGGTCCGCGCCGCATTCCATTTCGAAGCGGCGCGAGATGACCACCTGGAAGACTTCGCCGTCGACGATCGCTTCCTTGCTCCGGTCCAGGGCGGCGAGGTAGTCCGTCTCATCCCAGCGTTCCTGCACGCTGGAGGCGAAGTCCAGGGCGGCGGCGTCCAGCACGGAGACGGGCTGCTGGACGGGGGTGCTGACCTGCGCCAGCAAGGCCTTGACCCGGGCGACGGCGTCATGCCAGGCCTCGTCGACCCGCTCGGTGCTGTTGTCGAAGTTGATCGCATTGGCGATCAGCAGCACGGTGCCGTCCATGTTGTCGTGCACCGCCATGTCGGTGACGAGGTTCAGCGCCATTTCCGGCAGCTCCAGATCGTCCTCGGGCGGGCTGGTGAGCCTCTCCCAGTGCCGGACGGTTTCCCAGCCGAGGAAGCCGACCAGGCCGGAGGTGAACGGTGGAAGGCCGTCGAAACGGTCGGTGCGGAGGGCCTCGACGGTGTCCCGGATGGCGTCCACCGGGCTGCCGCCCAGCGGAACGCCGACGGGCGGTTCGCCGAGCCAGTGCGCCTGGCCGTCCTTGGTGGTCAGGGTGGCCCGGGAGCGGGCGCCGATGAAGGAGTAGCGGGACCAGGAGCCGCCGACGGCCGCGGACTCCATCAGGAACGTGCCGGGCTGGCCCTGGGCGAGTTTGCGGTACAGCCCGATCGGGGTTTCTGCGTCAGCCAGCACCTTCAGCCGGACGGGGATGACACGGCTGTGGCCTGCGAGTTCACGGAACTCCTCCAGGCCCGGGCTGATGATTCCAAGGTCCTGCATGGCTGTGGTTTCCGCCTGTTCTTTCAGTGGTCCTGAAGGTTGAGAGTATGGGGCTGTCCTCGTTGTGGGGCTGTCCCCATCGTGCGGCTGTGTTGTGCGGCTGCGCGCCGCCGCCAGCGGCCGGGCCGGCCGGTGGATTGCCGCGCCGGCGGTTCACCAGGCCGGTGGTTTATCGGGCCGGCCGGCGTCCCCGGTCAGCCGGCGTGGCCGGTGACGACGTCGAGACCGCGGCCCTCGAAGCAGGTCCGGGTCCCGGTGTGGCAGGCCGCGCCGACCTGGTCCACGCGGACCAGCAGCGCGTCGCCGTCGCAGTCCATCGCGAGGGATTTGACCCACTGCACGTGGCCTGAGGTGTCCCCCTTGCGCCAGTACTCCTGGCGGGAGCGGGAGTAGAACGTCACCCGTCCGCTGGTCATGGTGCGGTGCAGGGCCTCGTCGTCCATCCAGCCCAGCATGAGCACCTCGTTGGTGTCGTACTGCTGCACGATCGCTGCGACCAGGCCGGCGCTGTCACGTTTCAGGGCGTCAGCGAGGCCCGCCGGGAGCGGGCTTGCGGGCGCGGGCGGGCCGGGAACGGCGGTGCCGACGGGCTCTCCCGTGACGGTGGTGCCATCAACGGGGCTTCCATCAACGGGGCTTCCATTAATAAGGGCGGGGGCGGGGTGCTCAGACATCAGCTCAAGTCTAGTGCCTTGGCGCGGGGCGCCGCCCAGTTCCCCGGCGCCCCGCTTAACATCCGCGCCATCACGGCGTAAATCACTTCCCCGGGGCCACAACGACGGCGGTTCAGGTGCACACGCGCCGTCGTCTCGTGCTAGTTTCACAAGTGATGTATTTCGTCGATCCCTCCCGAGAAGTTCTGGCCGAAACCTTGCTGGCGGCCGGTCCTGACTCCCCCACGCTCTGTAAGGGCTGGCGTACCAGGGACCTTGCCGCCCACCTGTACCTGCGCGAGCGGAAAGCCGCCGTCGGACTCGGCCTGCTGATCAAGCGCCTGGCCAGGGCGTCGGACCAGGCCACGGCCGCACTGGCCGCCAAGCTCACGACGCCGGAGGAGTACAACAAGCTCGTCAACTCCTTCCGCGCCGGCCCCTCCGCGTTCTCGCCAATGAAGATCAAGGCCGTGGACGAAAGCGCCAACCTGATCGAATACTTCGTCCACACCGAGGACGTCCGCCGCGCCGTGGACCGCTGGGCGCCCCGCGCCCTCGACGAGGAGTACTCGGACGCCCTTTGGGATGAACTGGTGAAGCGCGCGGCCATCCTTTACCGCGGTGTGGACCTCGGTATTGTGCTGGTGCGCCCCTCCGGCCCCCGGCACGTCGCCAAGCGCGCCCCGGTCTCGGTGGCGATCGTCGGTGAGCCGGGCGAACTCCTGATGCACGCGCATGGGCGCACCCGCCACGCGCTCGTGACCTTCGAAGGCCAGCCGGACGCCGTCGCGCTCCTGCAGTCCGCCGAAGTCGGGCTCTAGTCCCCAACACCGCCACACAAAGCAACGCGGGGTCACCTACCGCCCAAAATCCCCTCCGGTACGGGCGTTACCTGACCCCGCGTTGCTTTAAGCCGCTGGGTGGGTGGTGGGGTCAGCGGACTTCGAAGCCGGCGTTCCGGATTGCGGCCTTGACCTGGGCGATCATGTCCAGCGGGCCGAAGTGGAAGACGGACGCGGCGAGCACGGCGTCGGCGCCGGCCGCCACGGCCGGCGGGAAGTGCTCCGGCTTGCCGGCACCGCCGGAGGCGATGAGCGGGACCTTGACGGCGGCCCGTGCGAGGCGGATCAGTTCCAGGTCGAAGCCGTCCTTGGTGCCGTCGGCGTCGATCGAGTTCAGCAGGATCTCCCCCACCCCGCGGTCGGCCGCTTCACGGGCCCAGGCGATGGCATCGATGCCGGTGCCCTGGCGGCCGCCGTGCGTGGTGACCTCGAAGCCGGAGGCGGTGGGCTCCGACCCCGGGCGGGTGCGCCGCGCGTCGAGCGACAGCACCAGCACCTGGGACCCGAAGTGCCGGGTGATCTCGTCGATCACGTCGGGCCGGGCGACGGCTGCGGTGTTGATCGCCGCTTTGTCCGCGCCGAAGCGCAGGAGCTTGTCCACTTCGGCCACGCCGCGGACGCCGCCGCCGACGGTCAGCGGGATGAAGACTTCCTCGGCCGTGCGCCGGACGACATCGAAGGTGGTCTCCCGGTTGCCCGAGGACGCCGTGACGTCAAGGAAGGTCAGCTCGTCGGCGCCGCCGTTGTCGTAGCGGTGCGCGAGTTCCACCGGGTCCCCGGCGTCGCGCAGGCCCTCGAAGTTGATGCCCTTGACGACGCGGCCGGCATCAACGTCCAGGCACGGGATAACGCGGACGGCTACAGCCATGACTTCTCCTGGGATTCGCTTACGAAAAGGTTGACGCGCGCCGGTCAGATGCGGCAGGCGTGGATCGTGCTGACCAGGATGGCGCGCGCGCCGAGGTCGTAGAGCTCGTCCATGATCCGGTTGGTCTGCTTCTTCGGCACCATCGAGCGGACGGCAACCCAGTCCGAATCGCGCAGCGGCGAGACCGTCGGAGATTCCAGGCCGGGCGTGAGGGCCGCGGCTTCTTCCACGAGTTCCTTGCGGATGTCGTAGTCCATCATGACGTACTGGTGCGCCACGAGGACGCCCTGGAGCCGGCGGATCAGCACGTCGGCGGCCGGGTTCCGCTCGCCCTTGCGGCCGATCAGGACGGCTTCGGAGTGCAGGATGGGCAGCCCGAAGATCTCCATGCCGGCGGCCTTGAGCGTGTTGCCGGTTTCGACGACGTCGGCGATCGCGTCCGCGACGCCGAGGCGCACGGAGGATTCGACGGCTCCGTCGAGGCGGACGACCTTGGCCTTGATGCCGCGCTCGGCGAGGTAGCCGCGGAGCAGCCCGTCGTAGCTGGTGGCCAGGCGCTTTCCTTCGAGCTGTTCCACCGTGGCGAAGTCGCCGACCGGGCCGGCGAAGCGGAAGGTGGAGGCAGCGAAGCCCAGCGGGAGCAGTTCCTCGGCCTCCACCTCGGCGTCCAGGAGCAGGTCGCGGCCGGTGATGCCGACGTCGAGCGTGCCCTGGCCGACGTAGACGGCGATGTCGCGGGGGCGGAGGAAGAAGAACTCAATGTCGTTGTCCGGGTCCAGCATGACCAGCTCGCGGGTGTCGCGGCGCTGGCGGTAGCCGGCCTCGGCGAGCATGGCGGAGGCGGCTTCGGACAGGGATCCCTTGTTCGGGACGGCAACTCTCAGCATGGGGGAAGTCTTTCTTGGTCGGGACGAAGTCCATTCAAAAACAGTCCATTCAGAAACAGTCTGTTCACGAACATCCGTTCAGGAACAGCCGGTCCGGGGTCAGTCAGGTTCAGGCACAGCGGGCCACGCGATACAACGGAACCGCAGGTCAGAGCCTGGCCGGTTCCGGCACGGACGTGGCTAGAGATGCTTGTAGACGTCTTCCAGGCTGAGTCCTTTGGCGAGCATCAGAACCTGCAGGTGATAGAGCAGCTGCGAGATTTCCTCGGCGGCGGCTTCGTCGGATTCGTACTCGGCAGCCATCCAGACCTCGGCTGCTTCCTCCACGACTTTCTTGCCGATGCCGTGGACTCCGGAATCCAGTTCGGCGACGGTGCGGGAGCCCTCCGGACGGACGGCTGCCTTCTCACTCAGTTCTGCGAACAGCGATTCGAAATTCTTCACGCCCTCCAGCCTACTTGCTCGCGGCCGGAGGGCACCTGCCGGGCCCTTGCATGACGGCGGGGATGTGAGCGATTACACAGAACGCAGGGTCCGGCCGGGCCCCGCGCGGGGCCCGGCAGGATCTGGTGCGCAGCCTCAGCTGAACTGCTGGAGTGTCACCGCTGTAGCGAGGGCGGCGGTTACGGCCTCGTGGCCCTTGTCTTCGGTGGAGCCCGGGAGCCCGGCCCGGTCGATGCCCTGCTGTTCGGTGTCGCAGGTGAGCACGCCGAAGCCAACAGGGACGCCGGTGCGGACCGAGACCTCGGTCAGGCCCAGCGTGGCCGCTTCGCAGACGTACTCGAAGTGCGGGGTTCCGCCGCGGATCACGACGCCGAGCGCCACGACGGCGTCGAAGTGCGGTGCCAGCCGGGCGGCGGCGACGGGGAGCTCGAAGGTGCCGGGGACCCGAAGCACGGTCGGTTCGCTGATGCCGGCGTCCTTCGCCGCGCGCAGGGCGCCGTCCAGCAGCCCGTCCATGATCTGGGTGTGCCAGCTCGCGGCCACGATGGCCAGTTTCAGCTGGGAGGTTTCCTCCGGATTGAAGGTGCTGAGGTCAATCTGTGGTGCGCCGTGTCCGCTCATCTGGGAATCCTTGTTCTGCTCAGTTGTGGTGTGCATGCCGAAAAGTGTGCGTGCCGAAACCTCGGGCCGGCCCGGGCGGGCCGGCTGAAATCCGTTCGGGGTCAGTCCTGGTCGAAGCTGCGGGGGACGGCAACCGGCGCAGCCGGCTCCATGTCCAGGACCAGCCGGTGGTCCATCCGGTCCTTTTTGGTCTGCAGGTACCGGATGTTCTGCTCCCGGGAGGGGACTTCGGTGGGCACCATCTCCACGACGCGGACGCCGGCCCGGGCCAGCCGGTCCTGCTTGTCCGGGTTGTTGCTCAGCAGCCGCACCTCATGCAGGCCCATGTCCGCGAGGATCTGGGCCGCGGCCTTGTAGCAGCGGGCATCCACCGGCAGGCCCAGCTGTTCGTTGGCCTCCACGGTGTCGAAGCCGGCTTCCTGCAGGGCGTAGGCCTTCATTTTGTTGGCCAGGCCGATCCCCCGCCCCTCCTGGCCGCGCAGGTAGAGCAGGGTCCCGCCGAATTCGTTGATCATCTCGAGGGCATAGGCCAGCTGCTCCCCGCAGTCACAGCGGTAGGAGCCGAAGACGTCGCCGGTGAGGCACTCCGAATGCAGCCGGACCAGCGGGGCCGTCCCGTCAACCGGCGGCAGCGGGGAGCTGACCGCCAGATGCTCGGCGCCGGTGGCCAGGTCGGTCCAGGCCTGCGCCACGAATTCACCGAAGGCTGTGGGCAGTTGGACGACCGGACCGGCGCTAACCGGATGCGGCTGGCGTCCGGCAGCCCGCTGTTCTTGTGCTTCCGACGTCGTCATCGTTTCTCCTCCATTAAACCGTGTCCGTCGTGTGGCCGGCAGGCTGACCGGCCTCAAGGTAAGCCACCAGATCCGCAATCGAGACCAGCGGGCAGCCGTGCTCGCGGGCGAAGCCACGTAGTCCGTCCAGCCTCATCATTTCCCCGTTGTCGTGCACCACTTCAGCAATCACTCCCACGGTCTCGAGTCCGGCCAGCCGGCACAGATCCACGGCCGCTTCGGTGTGGCCGGGGCGTTCCCGCACTCCCCCCTTAACGGCCCGGAGCGGAAATATGTGCCCGGGGCGGGTCAGCGCCGCCGGCTGGCTGCCGGGGTCGGCCAGGATCCGGGCGGTCAGAGCCCGGTCCGTGGCGGAGATTCCGGTGCTGACGCCCACCGCGGCGTCGCAGGACACCGTGTAGGCGGTGCCCTTGGCATCCTCGTTGATTTCGACCATCGGCGGCAGCGCGAGGGCGTCGGCCCGGCCGGCGTCGAGCGGTACGCAGATCACGCCGGAGCTGTACCGGATGGTCCAGCCCATCAGGGCCGGGGTGGCGTGCTGGGCGGCGAAGATGATGTCGCCTTCGTTTTCGCGGTCCTCGTTGTCGACCACCAGGACGGGGCGTCCGGCGGCCATGGCACGGATGGCGTCCTCGATGAGGTCCAGGCCTGCCGGCGGGATGACCGGGGCGGCAGGCTCCGCGGGCAGGGCAGACTCGGCGGGCTCGGCGAGAAGGGGCTGCGGGGCAGGGATGTCCTTGACGGTGTTCACGCTGTTACCCCCTTCGCGTGTTCTGCTGCTCCCCCGGCTGCCGGCCCTGAAAAAGCGAGCAGGCGCTCAGTGTACTTCGCCAGGACGTCAACTTCGAGGTTCACGTGGCTGCCGGGGGCTTTCGCGCCCAGTCCGGTGTCCGCCAGCGTGGTGGGGATCAGCCCGACTTCGAACCACGGCGCCTGTTCGGGTGCCGGGCTCACAGCGGTCACCGTGAGGGAGACGCCGTCGACGGCGATGGACCCCTTCTCGGCGATGTAGCGCGCCAGTCCGGCGGGAACGCCGAAGCGGAGCCGGTCCCAGTTGCCCAGCGCCTCGCGCTCCAGCAGCTGCCCGACGCCGTCGACGTGGCCCTGGACGACGTGCCCGTCGAGCCGGCCGCCGGCCGGGACGCAGCGTTCCAGGTTGACGGGGTCGCCTGCGGCGAGTTCGCCGATGGTGCTGCGTGTCAGGGTTTCGCCCATCACGTCAACACTGAAGTCCTTGCCGTCGATTTCCGTGGCCGTGAGGCAGACGCCGTTGACGGAGATGGAGCCGCCGAGCGCGAGTCCGTCGGTGCTGCCGGGTGCGTGGAGCCGGACGGTGGCGCTGATGTCGCCGTTGCGGTCAACGGACAACACCTTCCCCTGCTCGGCGATAATTCCGGTGAACATCAGTTGCCTCCTGCGGCGGTGTCCGCACCTGTGCGGAGCGGGGTTGAATCGGCTGAAGTTTTGGTGGCGGCCGGCACGGGTGCCGGGGCGCCGGCAGCCGCGCTGGCTATCTGGGCGCTGGCCGTCTGGCTGGTTGTAGCGCTGGTTGTAGCGCTGGTTGTCTCAGCGCTGGTTGTTGAGGCGCCGGCTGTCAGGGCAGGGCGCAGGTGCAGCCGCAGGTCGCGGCCAAGCTGTTGGACCGCCCCGCCGGAGGCGGGGTCCCATTCCCACTGCTGGGCCTCGGCCAGGGTGGTGATGCCGAGGTCCTCCAGTGCCGGGGTTCCGGAGCCGAGAAGCGTCGGGGCCAGGTAGACGATGAGTTCGTCGACGAGCCCGGCCGCGAGGAAGGCACTGAGGATCCGGGAACCGCCTTCGACCATGAGGTGGCGGACCCCGGCGGCAAACAGCCCGTCCAGCGCCTCCCGCGGATTCCGGGTGGGCAGGTGGAGGACCTTGCCGTCGTCGCCGTTGATGGCGGCGCCGTCGGGAATCCCCCGGTAGCCCATCACCACGCGCAGCGGCTGGCGGGCGGCCGGTTCGCCGTCGGCACCGCGGGCGGTGAGGCGCGGGTTGTCGACCAGCACCGTCTGGGTGCCAACCAGAATCGCGTCGATCCGGCCGCGCAGGGCGTGGTTGTCGGCGAGCGATTCCGGGCAGGAAATCCACTGGCTGGTGCCGTCGCTGGCGGCGATCCGGCTGTCGAGGGTCTGCGCGATGTGAAGGGTGACGAAGGGGCGGGTGGCCGCAACGGCGTCGAGCCAGCGCCGGTTCAGCTCCAGGGCGGCCTCGGCGCCGAGTCCGGAGCGGACGCGGACCCCCGCGGCGCGCAGTGTTTCCGCGCCGCCGGCGGCGGGGTCGTGCGGATCGTCGATCGCGTAGACGACGTCCGTGATGCCGGCCCCGATGATCGCCTCGGCGCAGGGCCCCGTGCGTCCGCAGTGGTTGCACGGCTCCAGCGTGACCACCATCGTGGCACCGCTGAGGTCCAGGCCGGCGGCCTGTGCCTGGTCGATCGCGTCGGCTTCCGCGTGAGCGGTGCCGGCCCCGCGGTGGTGGCCCGTGGCAATCCGGGTTCCGTCAGCCTTGATCACGACGGCGCCGACCAGCGGGTTCGCGCCCCGCGGCCCCTGCCGGGCTGCTGCGAGGGCGGCGTCCATGGCGGCGACCTCGGCTGCGCTGAAACCGGCCACGGCCCCCGCGTCGGCGGCCGTCTCGGGTGTGGGGTGTCTGAGGCTCATCAGCCTGCCACCGGGCTTTCGAAAACCGGAGTGGTGGTGAAGAGCCATCGCAGAGAGTTCATGTAGTTGTCGTTCCTTCCCTCAAAAGCCGCGATGGCTCCGGGGGTATACGACAGCGAACTTCCGCGGCGCCATGAGGGCACCGCAGTAAAAGCTGTACGTGCTTCTCTCATCCAGACTTTAACTGTCGGTACCGGAGTTCCACCGGTTCAACCGTCTGCCGGCAGCCTTCCCAGGGGAAGCGCCGGCGCGCGGGTCGCGGACTATAACCGCCGGTTCGGACTTACACCGACCCCGGAGCACGTATGTGTCTTGCTATTCTGGCACAACCGCCGGGTAGCTTCGGCTATTCCCGCCGGCAGGATGTTACGGCTTGCGTCATTTTCGCCCCGGCGTGCCGGCCGCCGGCGGCGCGGCGGGCGGTGGCCAGCGGTGCGGTCGGCAAGCGGCTTGGCAGCCAGCGCGGTGGGCGCCGGCCAGCGGTCCACGCTGGCGGACTGACCCGGGGTGCGGTCGGCAAGCGGCTTGGCAGTCAGCGCTGGCCCGCGGTGCGGAGCCGTTCGATGGCCTTGGCAGGATCATCGGCACCGTAGACGGCGGAACCGGCCACGAAGACGTTGGCGCCGGCGTCCGCGGCACGCCAGATCGTGGCTTCGGTGATGCCGCCGTCGACCTGCAGCGCCACGTCCAGCCCGGACGCGTCAATCGCGGCGCGGGCCCGGCGGATCTTCGGCAGCGTGAGGTCCAGGAATTCCTGGCCCCCGAATCCCGGTTCCACCGTCATGATCAGCAGCATGTCGATCTCACCGAGCATGTCCAGGAAAGGTTCCACCCCGCTGCCCGGCCGGAGCGCGAGCCCTGCCTTCGCCCCGCGGGCCCGAAGCTCCCGTGCCAGCTTGATCGGCGCAATCGAGGCCTCGGCGTGGAACGTCACGGATGCGACGCCGGCCTCGGCGTAGGCCGGAGCCCAGCGGTCCGCATGCTCGATCATCAGGTGGGCATCCAGCGGCACCGGGCTGATCTCCTGCAGGCGCGCCACCACCGGCAACCCCAGCGAGAGATTGGGGACAAAGTGGTTGTCCATGACATCCACGTGCACTGCATCGGCGGTGCTGATTTTGCGCAGTTCGGCTTCGAGGTTGGCGAAGTCGGCGGAGAGAATGCTCGGGTTGATACAGCACTTGGCCATGTGGAATTCCTTGTCGTTCTGCTGAGGTGTCCTGTCAAGGGCGCGGGCTCCAGTGCCCCAGTATTCCCTGTAATCAGGCCTTTTTGTGGATGAGCGCCAGGAACATGGCGTCCGTCCGGTGAACATGCGGCCAAAGCTGGGCAGTGAGCTCGTGTCCGGCGTCGAGGTGGCCCGTGAGGCTGACGCTGTCCAGCACCGCACCGGCGTCGAGCAGTTCGAGGTCCTCACGTTTGCGCATGACATCACTCACGACGGCGGTTGTCTCCGCCGGGTGCGGTGAGCAGGTCACGTAGGCGACCACGCCCCCGGGCTTCACGGCGCCCAGCGCGGACTTGAGCAGCTCGCGCTGCAGCGGGCCGAGGTCCGCCAGGTCCTTGGGCGTCCGGCGCCAGCGGGATTCCGGGCGGCGCCGCAGGGCGCCGAGTCCGGTGCAGGGCGCGTCGACGAGCACCCGGTCAAAGCTCTCCGGCATCTCCGTGCCCACGTCGCGGCCGTCTCCGGTCCGCACATGCCAGACCTCGTGCGGCACGGCAGCGAGGGCCTGCCGGACCAGTTTGGCGCGGTGCGGGGCGGGTTCGTTGGCCAGCAAGGTGGCACCCCGTTCCCGGGCGAGGGCGGCGAGCAGGGCCGCCTTGCCGCCGGGGCCGGCGCACATGTCCAGCCAGCGTTCGGCTGACGGTTCCGTGCCGGGGCTCCGGTCCCCTGCAGTCAGGGTGCTGCCCAGGTCGACGGCGGCCATGGCGCGGGCCACGAGCTGGGAGCCGACGTCCTGGACACGGGTGGTGCCTTCGCGGACGGAGGCGAGCCGGCCGAGGTCTCCGCCGCTGGAGAGCGCCGAGCCTTCGACGAGTTCGCCGGGCGTGGCGCCGCCGTCGAGGGCCTCGTCCAGGCTGCCGAGCCCCGGGAGTGCCACGAGGTTGACCACCGGGGCGGCGTTGTCGGCCTCGAGGAGGTCGCTGATTTCGCTGACCGGGCGGCCGTGGGCCACCAGGGACTGCCGGAGGGCCCGGACAATCCACTCCGGGTGGGCGTAGCGGATGGCGGCTTTTTTGGTCTCGTCCGTCTCGTCGCTGAGCAGCAGGTCCAGCCACTCCTCGAGCGTGCGGGCGGACACCTTGCGCAGCACGGCGTTGATGAGCGCCGACGGCCCGGCGCCGATCACGGCGCGGGCCAGGCCGACGGTCTGGTCCAGGGCGGCGTGGGCGGGGACGCGCATGGCCAGCAGCTGGTGGGCGCCGATCCGGAGGGCATCGAGGATGGCCGGGTCCAGCTGGTCCAGCGGACGGTCCACGCAGCGGGCCAGGATCGCGTCATAGGTGCCCTGGCCGCGCAGTGCCCCGTAGCTCAGCTCCGTGGCGAAGCCGGCGTCGCGCTTGTCCAGGTTATGGTGCCGGATCCGGGCGGGCAGCACGAGGTTGGCGTAGGCGTCCTCGGCGGCGACGGCGCGCAGGACCTCGAAGGCCACGAGCCGGGCAGGGTCTGCCCGGCGGGTGCGCTGGGACGGGGCGTTCTCGGTGAAGCCGCGCTGCGGTCCGCGGTTGCGTTCCCGGCCCTGTGCGTTCCGCTGGCTCCCGTCCCGGCTCCGGCCGCCCTGGCCGCCCTGGCCCGCCTGGCCGCCCTGGCCCGCCTGGCCGCCCTGGCCCGCCTGGCCGCCCTGGCCGGCGCCGCGCTGGCCGCCGGATCCGCCGCGCTGGGGGCCGTTGCCTCGGCCGCTGCCGCTCGTCCCGGACTCACTCATTCGAATACCACGCTTTCAAGTGTTGCCTGTCCGCGCGCCCAGTCGGCGGCGGTCATCATTTTCTTCCCCGAAGGCTGGACCCGGGTGAGCTCCACCGGGTGTGAGCCGGTTCCCACCAGCACGCTCTTGCCCTCCAGGGCCAGGTGTCCGGGTTTCAACGCCGGCTCACCGGGCCGCAGAATGACGGGTTCCAGCTTGATCCGCTGGCCGCCGAGGGTGGTCCACGCGCCGGGTTCAGGGGTGACCCCGCGGGCCCGCCGTCCGATCGCGAGGGCGGGCTGCTGCCAGTCGAGCCGGCCGTCCCCGAGGGTGAGTTTGGGGGCGAGGCTGACCTCGCCCTGCTGCGGCACCGCGGCGGCCTGGCCGGCGTCGACGGCTGAGAGCGTCTGGGCCAGCAGCACGGCACCGCTGTGGGAGAGCCGCTCCAGCAGCGCCCCGGCGGTGTCGTCGGGCCGCACGGCTTCGGTCAGGGTGCCGAATACCGGGCCGGTGTCCAGTCCTTCCTCCAGCAGGAAGGTAACGGCCCCGGTCACATCATCGCCGGCGATCAGGGACCGCTGCACGGGCGCCGCGCCGCGCCAGGCCGGCAGCAGGGAGAAATGCAGGTTGATCCAGCCATGCCGGGGAAGGTAGAGGGCCGGCCGGGGAATGAGCCCGCCGTAAGCCACGATGGCGGCGACGTCGGGATCGGCGGCCGCGATCTGCTCCGTCACCGCGGCGTCGACCTTGGCCGCGTGGATGACCCTGATGCCCAGTTCCGCGGCACGGGCAGCAACTGGCGACGGCGTCAGCACGCGTTTGCGTCCGAGCGGCGCGTCCGGGCGGGTAAGGACGGCGACGACGTCGAACCCCGCCGCGACGAGGGCATCCAGGGACGGCACGGCCACGGCCGGTGTCCCGGCGAAGAGAACCCTCACGGGGAGGTACCGAAGGAGCCGAAGCTGCCCGGACCTGCGCTGCCGGACCCGAAGCTGGTGCCGACCGTCCTGGCGCGCTTCGCCGTCGTCTGTTCGGTGATGGAGTCGTAGTTGGCGTTCCGGATGGCGCGCAGCGCGGTCTTCCGGTCTTCACCTTCGAGCCGGTCCGTGAAGAGGATGCCGTCGAGGTGGTCGGTTTCGTGCTGGAAGGCCCGGGCCAGCATGCCTTCGCCCTCCACCGTGACGGGGTCGCCGTGCTGGTCGACGCCGGTGACGCGGGTATGCCGGTGACGGCGGACCGGGAAACCGAGGCCGGGGATGGAAAGGCAGCCCTCGACCTCGTCGGGCTGGAAGTCGTCACTGTTTTCCAGCACGGGGTTGATGATGTGTCCCTCGACGCCGCCGATGCGGTAAGTGAAGACGCGCTGGCTGACGCCGACCTGGGGTGCGGCCAGTCCGGCACCGTCCACGTCCTCCATGGTCTCGGTCATGTCGGCAACAAGCTTCGCCAGCTCAGGCCCGAATTCCGTCACGGGATCAGCGAATGTGCGCAGCACAGGATCCCCGATGATGCGGATATTCAAAATGGCCATGTGCAATCTGTCCTTACAGTGGGCGGCGACGGGATCCAGTCCAGTTTAGTTGCACATGGGCACCGGACCCGGACGGGGTCGGTGAATCGGCTCGGGCGGGGCGGACCGGCGCCCCCGCTGGGCAGCCGCGCGCGGAATCGCGGGCAAACCGCGCGGCGGGATGGGCCGGGCGCGCTGGACGGGCTGGGACGGACGTGCACGCTGGGCTGGGACGGACGGAGCGCCCGGATCTGTGCTCTTCTCACCCGGGGTTCGCACGCAGTTTGGCCGGCCGCGGTTCCTGGATG
>NZ_JASBQY010000017.1 GCF_029960645.1 Arthrobacter sp. AL12 | reverse complement strand
CGGGAGCAACACGCCCGGGTCCGGGCCGTTACACCACGCTAATGGGCACTACCGCGGGCGATTAGAGCGTCCGGTGAACCACCGGCTTACGGGCGTTGTCCGCCCCCACCGGCAGGCCGAAGGACCCTTTGGTCACCAAGTGAATAATGGTTGGACCCCCGCCATTTGTGTCAACAGCTTGATACACACAGCCTCGGCTGAAGCATCCGTGGCGGCGGCCGGAGGAGAACGTTGAAGGGGGCAGAAATTGGATGGCCCGATCAGTAGAGTGACTGCATGGATGAAACGCCGCCATTCCGTTCACCGCGATGGTGGCCTTGGGCCGTCGCGATCCTCCTCGTGATCACCCTGAACATAGCGTTGCTGGGGTATAAACGGGGCGAGTGCGTTGGCTACACAATCGAGTCTGGCGCTACGAGCATGTGTACTAGCGGCCCCGCGCTCAGCATGGATGGCACGTGGATTTTCGCGGTGGTGAGCGTGGCCGCCCTCGTCTACTTCGCGTTGCGCCTCGTGCATGTAGTTAGAGCCCGCAGGGACTAACCGGACCCGGACAAGGTAACGAAGGCGCTGAAATATACAAGACAGCTGGCCTGCGAGGGAGCCGCGCGGTGGAGGATCCCATTGCGGGCAGTCGAACCAGCAGCAAGAGTAGGCCGTGGCCAGGTGAAATGATGTGGCTGACACAAGGGAGAACACGATGAACGTTACCGTCCATGCACCGTTGCCCAACGCGATCTTTCTCGTGCTGGGATCTCAGGAAGCGACGCTTCCAGATGTCACCGCAGATGGTCTCGTGTGGGCGAGCGAAGACGCTCTTATCATTGGTGGGACTAACGACATGGACGGCGACACCACAATTCACGTGTCTGGGCAGGAGCCCGCACAGGAACTCATCCCACTCGCCCCGCAGGTGATCAGATGCTCGGCGGGCGAATTGACCCTGGAAACTGTATATGGGGACAAGGTTTCGCAATATGAGGTTCCAGCTGGCACAGCAAGAATCGGCATTTGGGTGGATGATCTTCGGGAACCGGGCATTGTCCACCTGCAGGTAATCAGCACCTAGATCCCCGACCAGCCAGTCCGCAACGCCTGGCTCCCTGTAAGACGTGATTCGTTGTCCATTGTGGCCATGAGGAGTGTGACCTCATACCGTCCCCGCTAGCCGGTGGATCAGGGGATGCTCCAGCGCCCGGTGAAGGATCCCTGGACGGACACGTTCGTCAACCTGCCTTCGCTTTTGCGGCTGCAACTCGCGTTACGCCGGCTCGATTCAGGGCTGTGGTATCAGAAAGTGCGCGACGACTGTCAGGATCAGGACCACCGGCACGACGAAGACGGCGCTTCGGGCCAAACCATCCGTCCAGCCCTTTGCTCTGGGGAGAAGAACGATGCCGACGATGAGTGCTGCGAGTAGTACGAAGAGGATGCCGGCGCTAATCAGCGAAGCTCGAACAGGCAACAAATGCGGAGGACACATCGCCGAAAAGCTGACCGCACATCCCCAGCTAGGCAGGATTGGCTGCGCCATCCAAAGGATCAACAAGCCGACAAGGAACAAGCAAACCGCGGCTAGGGGTGAACGCGTCGTGAAGCGTGTTTCGGTGGCCATGACGCAAGACTATCGATCAGACAATCCCCGGCGCTGGGTCGACTTCGACACGGGTCAGAAGATCAGACCTGGGCCTCCTGGTGCCCGGTAAAGGATCGGCTTACGGGCAGTGCTACACCCAACATGCCGTGCGAAAAGACGTATTGTGGTCGCATGTCCGTCCTCGTGGAAGTCATCGCGGCTATAGTTCAGGGCGTTCTCGAAGCCGTAGGTGATCTTCTCTTGCACCGTAACTCAGGCGATCATCAGGACGAAGAGTGATCTAAATCAGCTTGGTGCAGCCCCAGGTTCCCATCAGAACCCTGAATGCGACAGCGACATCTCACTGCAGGTGAGTATGTCAACCTGATTCAGGCCCACCGTGACGGCTCGATCCAGGACCACTTGCCGTTGCAGGAACCTCGACCGGATCGAACAAGCTGGCCCTCGGGCACCTTGTTTCCAAACTGTTCAGGAATGATCAGCTCATGGGATTGTCATCTTGAACGGGCCGGCAACTCGCAGTCAAACAACATACAAAAATCCACCTTGCCTTTGCTCCCCATCGAGCGGTCTTCGCTATTAGGCTTTGAACACTGGGGTCAGCTTGGCTGGGGCACTACATTGTCGTTGTGATCAGGTAACCCATGGAAGGAACGTCATCAAAACCATCCGGGGGATCAAGCGACTCCTAACCGAATTGCCTCAACCCGCGAGGACCTTCTATTGGTGCTTCTACGCGATGTTCCTTGTGACCTTCGTTCTCCTGGCAGTAACCCGGATGAACTGGATGGGCATCGGGATTAGTGGAGCGGGCCTTTTCCTATTCCTGTTCGGACTGTACGTCTTCCGCGACATCAACGAAACTGCGAGCACCTGGTCAAGAATCTACAAGGAAAGTCGCGGGATTAGGCCAGGGAGCTTTACATTTGCGGACGCTTCGACGATAAGAGCCATGGGATTCATGCACATGCTCGGAGGGCTATTATTCGTCGCAGTAGGGATTGGTTTTGCCTCTTCGTAGACCGAACCTTCTACGGAACATTGTCACCTCCGAACGAGCCTTAAGACGTATGAAACCCTTGGCATTGGTTCTGGAAACGCACTTCCATGGCTGTGACAGGTTTGGATGGCCCCGGTAGGACGGTTATTTCTGGCCCCACTTCGTGACTCGCCGGGCACTTGTGACGGTTATTCGTGGCCCCACCTTCAAGGTTGGATCCATCAGTGGATGGACGCGGCGGAGGGTGGATCAGGTGGAGTCGAGAGTGGATTTGTTCGCGCGGATCAGGCGGGACGCCCGGGTCGAGGGCTTTTCTGTTCGTGCGCTTGCGGCCCGGCACGGCGTCCATCGAAGGACGGTCCGGCAGGCTCTTGAATCGGCTACCCCTCCGGAACGCAAACCGAGGCAGGGCGTGTCGTGGCGGCTGGAGCCTTCAAGGCTGCGATCGATGCCATGCTGACCGAGGATACGACGGCGCCGAGAAAGCAGCGCCACACCGCCAGATACCGGCCCGGCTCATTGACGAGCACGGCGCGCAGCAACTCTCGTCAGGCGGGAATCACCGCCGCGCTGGAAGTAGGGGCTGTCAGCGCCGACGTCGTCGCGGTCGAAGTGGCGTGCCTGCGGGCTTCATGGCAGCGTCCCGCTCCTTGGAACTGAGACGGTCCCGCGGCCGTCCCCGTTCTGGATCATGCCTCAATGCTGGGCCGCCACCGGCAGCTACACCGTTCAATCGCAGCTTGAAATGGCGGTTTTGCCGTTCCGTTTGCGGAACGTTGAGCGGACACATTTTGGGGAGCGACCGTCCGCATGGTTCACCAGGTCGGCCAGCAGCGCTGCGAGCCGGTAGTTGGTGACGTCCTCCATCGCCAAACCTATTCGGCGATTAGGTCGCCCTCGGGTAGCGTTTCTGCGATGCTGCCTGGCTTGTGGGCGCCGATGAGAGGCCAAACAACATCTTCTCCACTGAATTGCATGATCAGACCCTGTGGATTTGCCGGAAGGTACAGCGTCTGCCCGGCGGGGACTCCGGCAGCCCGACTGGCTGCCGTTACGTCAATGTCGGCCCTCGGCTGTCCCGCCGGAGCCGGGACGAGATAGGCGA
This sequence comes from Arthrobacter sp. AL12, assembly GCF_029960645.1. Classification (GTDB taxonomy): domain Bacteria; phylum Actinomycetota; class Actinomycetes; order Actinomycetales; family Micrococcaceae; genus Arthrobacter. The sequence continues at coordinate 88,720 of NZ_JASBQY010000017.1, read as the reverse complement.
CCACGACAGCGCCTGAAGGGAACGCCTTGTCATAAAATGAGGGGTCTGGATGGCCCGGGTTGCGCAACTCCACATAAATGCGGCCGTCGTTCCCGTCGACCAGTTCACCTCTGGCCGCCGTGACGTGGGTCAGAACCAGGACTACCGATCTTGACCCATCCGCCGGGTAGTTTCCCGCCAAGGCCAGAGACCGGCCTTCCCTGAAACCCGCAACAGTGCCTGAGACCACTAGTTCACTGAGCTCGGCAAGCTGATTCGGCAATCGAACGGGGTCATAGTCGTAGGAGAGGCCGTTGAAAGCCTCCAGCGTGTCATCGATTTTGTAGGGTCCGCCTGGGTGGCTTGGCTGCGCAGTTGTTGTTGCAGGGCCGGCTACAACGTCGCCTTTGGGCAAGCTGATGACGGTCCCGGCCGTAAATCCCATAGCCAGCACGGCGGTCACTGCTACCGCCGCGATTTTTGAGCGGCGCTGGCTTCGGCGGTGTTCCTGGATGCCGGCAACAGTTGCCGCGTGCATCCTCTCGAGGTCGGCCTGCGCAGGCCACGTCGGGATCTCGGTGTTCATTTCGGTGCCTCTGTTCCTTGAGATGGAAGGTGACGGCGGAGACCGGCTTTCAGCCGTGACAACCGGTTACGTACTGCCCCGTGAGTGATTCCCAACTCCTTGGCAGCATCCTCGTAGCTGACCTCCTTGACGAGGCAGAGCCGGTAGATGCACCGGTCTATGTCGGACATCCGCGCCACGTAGAGATCGATCATGTGAACCATTTCCGACTCGATGGCTAATTCTTCGGGGGAAGGACCGTCCGAGGGCCGTTCCCGTGCCACTTCCATGCCGCGGCGATCGAGTGAATGATCCTTCCGGAGCATGGAGCGACACTCGATCCTGCAGACTCCCAACAGCCAAGGCAGCAGCGAACAGCCTTCGATTTTGATCCGTCCGGCCTTCCTCCACAGAACCAGAAACGTCGCCTGCGCAGCGTCTTCGGCTGATTGGGACGAACGCAGCATGCTGCGCGCCATCCAGGCCACCGGCCGCACGTACCGGCTATACAACACGTCAAACGCGACCTGATCCCGTTGCCCCACGCGTTCAAGCAACGCCAGGTCATCAAATCCTTGCAGCTCCTCAGCCGAATCAGCCACCGTCCCCCCTCCCGTACGAGCTTTCATCTATATACGTCCCCACAGAACAAAACGTCTCAAACAAGTGAGAATAGGGGCAGGAAACTCGATAGCTTGCAGGAAAGATGAAGTGACGAAGGTTCCACGGGGATCAATCGTCCCGTATCCCGCTAGATCTGTTTGGGGAACCCTGAAGGGCACACTTTTTCAGCTGTAATGTCGCTTTCTGACTCTCCCCTGCGGGGATGCAGGCTACGTCCCGCTGAGTGGTGGAGTTTTCTCGACACCGTGCAGGTCAGTTAGTTGATTATGCTGCCGTGAGTTCAGGGAGCAAAATCGCCTCCTCTATCGGCGTGGCGGGTGTGGTGTTCATGGCCGTGAGTTCGGCCATGGAGGCCTCGGAGAGGTAGCGGCGGTCGCCGGCTTCCCATTCGTCATGTTGCTCGACCAGGACCGCGCCGGCGAGCCGGAGAAGGGCAGCCGGGTTGGGGAAGACCCCGACGACGTCAGTGCGTCTCTTGATCTCCTTGTTGACACGTTCCATGGGATTCGTGGACCAGATCTGACGCCAGTGCCTGGCCGGGAACCCGGTGAACGCGAGCACGTCGTCCCGGGCGTCGCCGAGCATCGCAGCGACCTTCGGGTGGGATTTGAGAAGCATCCGGGTGACCTCGTCGAACTGGGTGTTCACGTGTCCGGCATCGGGCTGGGCGAAGGCGGTGCGGATGATCGAGGCGACCATGTCCTGGGATCCCTTCGGCACGGTCGAGAGCACATTGCGCATGAAATGCACCCGGCAGCGCTGCCATGCCGCGCCCTGGAACACCGTGCCGATGGCTTTCTTCAGGCCGCTGTGGGCGTCGGAGATCACTAGTTTCACGCCGTCCAGTCCGCGGGCCTTCAAGGACCGCAGGAACGCGGTCCAGAATCCCTCGTTCTCGCTGTCGCCGACGTCGAAGCCCAGGACTTCCCGCCGCCCGTCCGCCGCCACGCCGAAGGCGACCACGACTGCCTGGGACACGACGCGGTGCCCGACGCGGGCCTTGCAGTAGGTCGCGTCCAGGAAAACGTACGGGTAGTCCATGGCCGAAAGGTTCCGGTCCCGGAACGCACCGACTTCGTGGTCCAGGTCCTCGCAGATCCGGGAAACTTCGGACTTGGAAATCCCGGTCTCGGCCCCGAGGGCCTTGACCAGATCATCGACCTTGCGGGTGGAGACCCCGTGCAGGTAGGCCTCCATCACCACAGCGTAGAGGGCCTGGTCCACGCGGCGGCGGCGTTCGAGCAGGGCCGGGAAAAACGACCCGTTCCTCAGCTTCGGGATCTTCAGGTTCAGGTCCCCGGCGGTCGTCGTCAACGTCCTGGGCCGGGACCCGTTGCGCTGGGTGGTCCGCGCCTCGGAGCGTTCGAACGGGGCGGCGCCGATGAACGCGGTCGCCTCGGCCTCGATGAGCTGCTGGTACAAGGTTTCGGTAGCGGCACGGATCCGATCGGAGACATCGGTGAGTTTCAGTTGGCCAAGGAGGTCAAGCAGGGCAGACTGGTCTAGAGCCATCGTGTGTTTGTGTCCTTTGTGAGTTCTTTGATCGGTTCTCACTGACCATCGCACGATGGCTCACTACGTCACCGGAGCAACGCGCAACTGCGGAGATCTACACCACTCCACGGGACGTAACCGGGATGCACACGTCTCTGAGGGTTGTTGGCGTGGCGGCAGCCTATATTTATGGCATGGACGTCAGCGGACCCCACCGGAGAGTGGGTCGTTTTGGCAAATGGATCACCGCTCCCGAGGGCTGGATGGGCGCCGAATCTCAGCAACTTTCACCGTTGACGCTCTTGCTTGTGCTCGTAGGCCCTGGTTTTTTGGCGTTCGCCTTCGTGCAGGCTCTTTTCGGACTTTGGGCGGGCATCGCATCATTCTTGATCCTTGAACTTGGCGTGCTCGCGCTGGTTCGGCGTGACTATGCTCGAAAGAAAGCCGAAGAGGAAGGCCCCAGAGCCGACACTCCAGACGGCGATGCCCGCAAAGATCAGGAAACCGATCCAGAGTAAAGCTGTCTTCAGCGAACGATGGCCCCCGCGATTTCAGACCGTCCCCATGGGGGATCCCCTTGAGGACAGGGGCCTCCGACGGTAGGGCCGGCAATTGGACGCTAGAGAAACTGCTGCATCAGGCTGCTTCTTCGGAATTCGACTGCGCATTGCGCCTCCCTGCTTGCTGGCGTTGAGCGGCGCGAAGCAGTGGAAGGGTCACCAGAATCAACACGACCAACGGAACGCCGTAAGTAATCCACTCAGACCAGCCAGTAGCTAGCCGGATTAGAGTGCCCAGAAGCGAGATCGTCAGGAGGCCGAGCACCCCAACAAGCTTGAACCTTCTTAGAAGCGGACCCTCAGAGGCATTTGCCATGGCGTCAATCTAACCGGGGCTCTTGCAAAACGGAATGCCTATTGCTTGACGTCCGGCAAGGGATCCCTAAGCGCGCGGGTTGCACTCTTGCCCGTGCCCCACCCGGATAATTGAGTCATGCAGCGTGCGAGGGTTCATGTGATGGGGGCTAGCGGTAGCGGAACGACCACGCTCGGTCGGGCTCTGGCTGGCTATTGGTCGGTTCCTCACGCGGACGCCGATGACTATTTTTGGGTGCCCACCGTCCCGCCTTACCTCGAGAAGCGTCCTGAGAACGCTCGGCGGGCTCTGATGCGCGACGTGTTCGTTCCTCGGGAGGGCTGGGTCCTGTCCGGGTCGATGATGGGCTGGGGCGAGAGCATCGTTGCAGAGTGCGGTGCCGTGGTCTTCTTGACGCTCGACTCCCGTGAGCGGCTACGACGCCTCGAAGCCCGCGAGGTGAACCGCCGGGCTGGCCAAGACTTCGACAAAGCGGCCTGGTCCGAATTCCTGAATTGGGCAAAAGGCTACGACGATCCGGCATTCGACGGCAGAAGCCGTGCCGCTCACGAAGCATGGCTTGACCAACTAGACCTGCCGGTTCTACGCCTCGACAGCGAGATGTCGGTAGTTGAACTCCGCGACGCCGTCCTGAATTGGGAGCCTTCATAGGTCGCGGAAAGCTCACCCGGCCGGCAGAGGATCCTTCAACGGACGGTTGAGCGTACCGGCGCATCGTTTGAGTCGACGGGGTATCTATATCTCCAAGATGTGTTTGGCGAGCCACTTAGGCTGGCTGATGAAGGGTGAATGGCTCGAATTTACACTGACAGCTTTGGTACATCGGGCAGCCATTCGTTCTTGAAGGACTGGGCTAAGCGCTCTGTCCTGTTCACAGCGAACATAGGTGCTGTCGGTGGTTTGCCAAGCAATGCGGCCGGGTACACCGCGACCATGACCAGGTCGTTGAGGTACCAGGAGCGAGGTGGCCCAGGCACTATCGGTGGCGGAGCAATCTGCATACAAAACCTCGTGAGCCCATTCCGGCTCAATGCTGGTGGACCCGTCGTCGTTATGCCGGACGGCGTCGTTGACCAGTGCTGATGGACCACCCAACATGGCCCCGCTCTCACCGGCTGCCGGAACGAAAGCCGCAACGTACACGAGATGCCGGACCCGCTCCAGGCCAGTGATGACTGATCCGCCGTAAGAATGCCCGAGGACAACTGGCGGTACCAAATACCCGTCGACGGTCTCTTGCACTACTGCAGTGTCCGCACCTAGGGAACCCCTATGCAGACGAGGAACATGGACGCTGGCGCCTAGGCGGCGCAAATTGGCCGCCAACGGATCGAAGTGGGCCGGCTGGTGCCACAAGCCATGGACGAGCACGACATCAGTCTGCTGATTCATCCAGTAAGCCTACGTTCAGGGACAAAACTTACGGTGACCAGGCGACCGCAAGAGTCGGCAGTACAACTGACAGCCAAAATTCTCCGCCCGTAAGCCGACCGGCCTGCGGGCAGCCGGTTCAGTGCGGATGCGGGGCCTTATCCTCAGTTGATGGAGCGTTTTGAGAAACGGTTGATACCGGTTCGCCAGGGGAATGTCAGCCCAACCGGGTCGTGGCTTTATGTGTGGGTTGATACTGCTGACGGGGCGATCGCATACGTCGGTGCCACCGGCTTTGACCCTGAGCTGCGAGCACACTTGCATCTGACGAGTGAAAACCCCGACCATGGGCGAGTGCGCGCATCGGTTCCGCGCTTTCAAGAGCGGGACTTTGACGTTCTTGCGTTCAAGCTTCCTGAGAACATATCGCGCTCCGAGGCAAAGGCAGCTCTAGTCGGGCAGCTTGCCGAGGGTGATCATAAGGCCGCCAAAAATACAGATGCCGGTCTGCTCGCCGGCGTTATCGGCCCGATCATCGGTGCGTTGGAAAGCCATCGTAGCCAGCTGCAGGCGTCCCGGTAGGTTCGGAAGCAGGCTGAGTGTGGAAACGGCCTCTCTTGGGCAGGACCGGGTGAATCTTCAGTAGCGAGACGATGACCATGGTGATAATCAAGGTATGACTGAGCGCTTACCGTCCTGGCCGGCTACACCACCGACCTACGGTTCAGTCGTCTTGCGCGAGTTCGCCGACGACGACGTACACCTCGCCCTCGAGTTCGGGGAGGACCCTTACATCCCGCTCATTGGCAGCCCTCCCTCGCTCCCCACGGCACAGCAGGCTCAGGAGTGGATCTACCGGCAGCGCGGCCGGCTCGCCGAAGGAAAAGGGCTATCCTTCGCCATCGCCGATGCCGAGTCCGACAACGCTGTCGGTGCCATCGGACTGTGGCTTCAGGACATGTCGGCCGGACGTGCGACGGTTGGCTACTCGGTTGCCCCCGCGCACCGAGGCCGTGGAATCGCAAGCAGCGCGTTGAAGGCACTCACTGCCTTCGCTTGGACCATCCCCACTCTGCACCGGATCGAGCTGTACATCGAGCCGTGGAACAGTAGCTCAAGCCGCGTTGCCGAAGCGTCTGGCTTCCAACTGGAGGGCCGGCTCCGTAGCCATCAGGAAATTGGTGGCACCCGGCGAGACATGCTGCTCTACGCGACAACGCGACCCTGACCGCTTGCTCCATGCCGACGCAGTGCCCGCGAGGGGATCCCTCAGCGTGCAAATTCTCCGTGCCGGACCTGGCGCTGGGCGTCGTCAGGGCATTCGAGTGGCCCGCGTTAGAAGGCGCGCGACGATGGGGTATTTGGCGGCCGTGTAGTCACTCCATCCCGAAGCTGCCTCGGCTGCAGTCTTCTTGGCCTCAAGGTATTCGGCGCGGGCCGCCGGATCTGCTCTGAGCAGGTCCCGGAACGCGATGCGTGCAGACCATTCAGTGCCTTCGAATGCGACGACGTGCACCACGGATTCCCGATGGCGGCGGCTTGGCCACGCGAGCCAGTAATGGCCGGGCTTCATCCCCTCGAGGTCGAACCCCGCCATTTTCAGCGCCCGGGCTGCACTTTGAACGTTCGAAACCTTGACCCCAACGATCACGTCTATGACATCTTTCGCCGGCAGGTCGGGCACGGAAGTCGAACCAATGTGTTCGCAGTGGGCTTCGGGGAGCACTTCGAGGATCGCCGCGGCGAACCGGGCATAGTGGTCCGCCCATTCCTCGAATCTGCTCGCCACAAGTGTCACCGGCTGTTCGTCGTCCATCCGTCCGATTCTGGTCCCGATGGTGTCTGCACTCTCTGAAGCCACGCCGCTGCCGCCTTGGGTGGGCCCGATAGGCCCTCCACGGCGTCGCCACAGTTGAGAGCGGAGGGCAGTGGATCGGGAACCTTAGCTCGCGAGTCTCGGAAAGGCAGGCAGCAGACACCGCCCGTAAGCCGGTCCTCCACCGGTTGCACACGCCGCTGATCTGCATTGTCGTTTTCAGAAGTCGTCTGCACCACTTCATGCGGAAGTATGGCCCCGGTGCACAGGACTGTTGACATCCGTTTGTCAGAAGTAATCTGCACTGCCGGCATTTCCATCAGAAGCCGCCTGCACTAGCCTGAATCATGGTCAAGAGTCGTCTGCACCGTCCGCGCTCGTCATGACATCGAATGACCCGCAGATCCTGGAGCGGGGTCTGTTGGGCATGTCGGATGAGGCTTGGGAGCGCCTGCGCCAGCAGGACGAGGTCATCGCCCCTTTGGCGGCGATGGCCACGGTCACCCACGGGGCGGCGGACAGCGCGGCCGAAGAATTGGGATTGTCGCGACGGCAGGTCTACACCCTCATCGGAAGGCGTCGAAAGGGCGCCGGCCTGCTGACGGACCTGGCCCCGGGCCGCTCCGCCGGTGGCCGGGGAGGCAGGCGCCTGCCGGAGCCTGTGGAAGCCGTGATCCGGGAAGTCATCCGGAAGGCTTACCTAACGAAGCAAAAGCCGTCCCTCGCGGTCGTGCACCGCCAAATTGTGCGCGAATGCAAGACGCAGGGGTTGACCGCGCCGGCAAGGAATACTGTCGCCCTCCGGATCGAGGCGCTGCATCCCGTGGAAGTCAGGCGCAGGCGTGAGGGCAGCGACGCCGCCCGGTCCTTGCAGTCGGCCGGCGGGAAGGTGCCGGAGACCGTGGCCCCGTTGGACCAGGTCCAGATCGATCACACCGTGATTGACCTGATTGTCGTCGATGACAGGGACCGGCAGCCCATCGGCCGGCCCTACCTGACGGTTGCTATCGATAATTACAGCCGGTGCATTCTGGGAATGGTCGTGACCCTGGAGGCGCCGTCTGCGGTGTCGGTGGGCTTGTGCATCGCGCATATGACCTGCGACAAGCGGCCCTGGCTGGAATGCCTGGGCGTGGACGCGGCCTGGCCAATGAGCGGTAAGCCCAAGGCGTTGTTCCTGGACAACGCTTCGGAATTCAAGAGCGAGGCGTTGCGCCGCGGTTGCGAACAGCACGGCATCAAACTCAGTTACCGGCCACTCGGGCGACCGCACTACGGCGGCATCGTGGAGCGCATCATCGGCACGGTGATGCAGCGGGTCCATGAACTGCCCGGGACGACTTTCTCGAACCCGGGACAGCGGGGCGGTTACGATGCGGACAAAAGGTCCGCCCTGACCTTGACGGAGCTGGAACGCTGGCTGGCCTTAGCGGTCGCCGGCTACCACGGCAGCATCCACGGATCCCTGAACCAGACACCCGCCGGGCGCTGGGACGAGGGCGTGAGAGAGTTCGGTGCGCAGCCTGTCGTTGCACACCCCGCCGCGTTTCTCGTGGATTTCCTGCCGGTCATCCGGCGCCGAATCACCCGCACCGGTTTTGTCATCGACCACGTCCACTACTTCGCGAACGTGCTCAAACCCTGGATCGCACGGCGGGACCGGGAGGAAAAATTCATCATCCGGCGGGACCCGCGGGACATCAGCAGGGTTTGGGTGCTGGAACCGGAAGGAACGGCCTATGTGGAAGTCCCATACCGAACCGTTTCCCACCCCGCGGTCACCTTGTGGGAACACCGGCAGGCACTGGCGCGGCTCCGCCAGCAGGGACACGACCAGGTCAACGAGGAAGCACTGTTCCGCATGATCGATCAGATGCGCGAGATCACCGCCACGGCCCAACGGACAACCCGCAGAACACGCCGGGACCTGCAACGGAGGCGCCACCTCCAGGCCTCCGGAGCCGTGAAGAACCCGACGGCTCCACCTGATGAAATGCTCCCGCCCACGAATGACGAGGCGGCAGCCCGTCCTTTTGACGAGGTCGAGCAGTGGTGAACATCGATGACTACCCGCCGCCGGATCTGTCCCACCTCCAGCCCTGGGCCCAAGCCATGGCCCGCCTGCCGGCGGAGGAACGGATCCGGCGCATCCGGGCGGACCGCTGGATCGGCTACCCCCGGGCCGTCCAGACCCTCACCCGGCTCGAAACACTCTATGACTGGCCCGGCAAACAACGCATGCCCAACCTCCTGCTGATCGGACCGACCAACAACGGCAAGTCCATGATCATCGAACGGTTCCACCGCCAGCACCCGGCACACTCCACCGCAGATCAGGAACACATTCCGGTCCTGTGCGTCCAGATGCCCTCCGAACCGTCCATCCCGCGGTTCTACACGGCCGTCCTCGCAGCGCTCGGTGCGCCCACGGGACCGCGCCGGCGCGTAGCTGACCTGGAACAGCTCACCCTCGCCGTGCTGCGCCGCGTCGGTGTGCGGATTCTGGTGATTGACGAACTGCACAATGTGCTGGCCGGCCGGGCCGATGTCCGGCGTGAATTCCTGAACCTGCTGCGCTTCCTGGGAAACGAGCTGCGGATCCCTCTGGTGGGGGTCGGGACCCGTGAGGCCTATCTCGCGATCCGTTCCGATGACCAGCTCGAAAACCGGTTTGAGCCCATGACGCTGCCCTTGTGGGAGGCCGATGCAGACCTGTTGTCCCTGCTGGCCAGCTTCGCATCCTCGTTCCCGCTGCGCACGCGCTCGAATCTGGCGGCCGATGACATGGCCCGCTACCTCCTCACCCGCAGCGAGGGCACCATCGGGGAGCTCACGTCGCTCCTGACCGAAGCCGCAGTAGCCGCCGTGGACAGCGGCGAAGAATCCATCAACCACCGGACGCTGACGCTGGCCGAATACGACGGTCCCAGCGTCCGGCGCCGGAAGTTCGAACGCGAACTCAGATGAGACCACCGGAACGCTGGCCCCTGCACCCGGCACCTGTAGAAATGGAATCGTTGTCCTCCTGGCTGCGTCGGATCGCCGCCAGCTACGGCATGTATTCCTACGCGCTGCTCGAACACGGACTGGGCCAAAGGGAACTCAGCGACCCCGAGCTGGATCTGAACCCGCCGACGCACCTGCTCGAAGAGCTAGCCAAGCGCACCGGCCTTGACCAACAACGCGAAATCGCCATGACCATGGCCGGATGGGTGCCATGGCTCTTCGACAGCCTCGACCCTGCCCCCGGCACTTACGAAACCTATGTGCACCAGCTCTCGGTGCTCCTGCCACCGAATCGGCGCAATATCTATACTCCGCGGAAGTGGCTGCCATGGCTGCCGGAAACCGGGGCGCGGCGGGGATGCCCGGACTGCCTGGAATCCAGCCCGGCGCTCCTGCTCGTCTGGCAATTGCCGCTCATGGCCAGCTGCCTGGTACACGGGCGCCGGCTCGAAACCTACGAAGGACACCCTCCGGATTACATTCTGTGGGCAACTCCCGCCCATGACCAGCGGCCGCTGCCGGAGTCGGTGTCCCTCATGGACCGGCGGACCTGGCAGGCAATAACGACCGGTTCCGTTGACCTTCCCTGGTATCCGGTTCACGCCGGCATCTGGTTCCGGTTGCTGCGGACCCTCCTGGACGAACTCACCACCGCGCAGGGACGATATGGCCGGCAACTGGACGACGTTCGTCGTGTCTGGGAACACTGCGGTCACCCGTTTCGGGCTGGCCTGTATTCGTGGCAGCCGTTCGAGACCCTTCATTGGACTGCCCAGCAGCAGCTGCTCGAAGCAGCCGCCGCCGCGATGGAACTGATCGAAGCGGGCTCACTGACTGCTCTGGGTACCTCCGCGCACCTCCTGCGTCCCGAACCGAACCCCCGGATCAGCGACGGAACCCCGCGTGGACCACTGACAGCAACCCCCCAGGAGAAGCCGACTCTCGATGAGCTCTGGAAGCAGACAACGGACGCACTGGAAGTCTGCATCGCAGCAGCCAAAGTAGACCCGCTCGTCGCGCAGCAGCTCTACGACTTCGCACGGTACGGATGCCGGAGTGAAGAATCCGTGGGCAGTCTCCGGCAAACCTTCGCCGAGCTTCAGATACCCCTGGACTTTTTGTCACGAACAGAGAATCAATGACCCTTTGCCTGACGTAGAATAATTAACGGGTTAAGTGACATATTCCGATTCCACTTCGATTTGGAATCACGCTGTCACTTAAACGAACGTATAAATGACAGAGGAGAAATCGGTGCTGGTCGGATACATGCGCGTCTCAAAGACCGACGGCTCCCAGACAACAGACCTGCAACACGACGCGCTCCTGGCCGCCGGGATCGCCGAAGATTCCCTCTACGAGGACATGGCTTCCGGGAAGAAGGACGACCGACCCCAACTGGCCGCCTGCCTCAAAGCCCTCCGTCAGGGCGACACCCTGGTCGTCTGGAAGCTCGACCGGCTCGGCCGGGACCTGCGCCACCTGGTAAACATCGTCCACGAAATCACCGAACGCGGCATCGGGCTGAAGGTCCTCACCGGGCAGGGCGCCGCCATCGACACCACCACCGCCTCCGGCAAGCTGGTCTTCGGGATCTTCGCTGCCCTCGCAGAGTTCGAACGGGAACTCATCTCGGAACGGACCATCGCCGGCCTCGCCTCCGCTCGAGCCCGCGGGAGGAACGGTGGTCGCCCCTACAAAATGACCCCCGCGAAACTCCGACTCGCCATGGCATCCATGGGCAAACCCGGAACCAAAATCAGCGACCTCTGCACCGAACTTGGCATCACCCGCCAAACCCTCTACCGTCACGTCTCACCAACCGGGGAACTGCGACCCGACGGCCAAAGACTACTTTCAGCTAGCTGACTTTGCTGTGGGGCTGCGGCTCGAGGCCTCAACGGTCTTTAGTTAGATGTGAATCTTGTATTGACCCCGCGCTCGTCCCCGTCGTACATGAATCAAAAACAATGCGGCCTATACGAGGACACCAGCGACAGGAAACGATCCAAGGTCCTTCTCCTGATACACGGCATCGCAGCTGCATCTGGCAGGCGGTGGTGCAGGCTCCAGTAGATTCGCAAAACCTCAGCCTTTCCTCTGCCGCCTCGACATAATCCCGGCAAAAACACCAGCAAGACCGGATAGAGTCATCACGACGCCAATGACCTGACCTGCAGTGTCAGAGGCTGCTGCTATGGACATCACGCCGGCAACTGTTAGAAGTGACATAACGGCGATAAAGAAGCGGCTCAGCATTTTTCCTTCCCTAAAGCTGGTCAGCAGTTGTGTATGACCCCGGTGCCGCCGGCGGCTGCACCAAATAGTGCTCCCGTGAGTCCAACGACGGCCCAGAACCCGACGGGACCGGTAACCGGAATGGATGCGGAAGCCCCGATGATGCCCAAGACTCCGAATGCGAGACCTATCGAGGAAATCTGGCAGGCACCCGAGTCAAGACCCGTCGGGTCATTGCGGTTGCAGGGGTTGGCTGCGGCGTAAAGGTAGCGGTTTTGTTCCTGTCCGGAGGGGTCGGGTTGGGTGAAGCGGCCGACCGTGGGGTCGTAGTAGCGGGCGCCGAATTTGATGTATCCGGTGGTGGTGTCTTTGTAGCCGCCGGCGTACTGCCAGGGGTTGGCGGCGGCCTGTGTGCCCGTTGCCGTGGTCTTGCCCCAGGAGTCGTAGCTGTAGGTCGCGGCTTTGGCCTGCGCGCTGTCGGTGAGGAGGATAGTCGATCCGAGAGCGTCGGTGGTGTAGTAGAAGCTCGCCCCGGCACTGTTTCGCATGCTGATGAGCGTACCGCTGGGGTCGCGGATGAACGAGGTGCTGGCCCCGCCTGTGGTTTGCCGGGTGGTGCCGAGCGTGCCGTTGAGGAAGCTGGTTCCTCCGGCGGTGGTGCGTTCGTCGTTCCTCTGTCCGGCGTAGGTGAAGTTGGTGGTTGTGCCGCCGGCTGTGGTGGAGGTGAGCTGGTCGAAGACGTTCCAGGCGCTGGTGGTGGTCCCGGCGGTGGTGGTGTTGCCGTTGGCGTCGTGGGCGTAGCTGGTGGCTCCTGCCGGGGGTGTGGCGCAGGTTCCGGTGGCTGGGCCGGTCCAGCAGAGCTGGTCGGCGGCGTTGAACGCTGAGTGGATGTTCGCGGCGCTGGTCTTGGTGGCCAGGGTGCGGTTGCCGTTCTGGTCGTAGGCCCAGGTCTCGGTGCTGCTCCCGGTGATGTCTGAGGTGAGCCGGTTGAGTTTGTCGTAGCCGTAGGTCGTGATGACCCCCGTGTCGGTGGTCATGGTCTTGCGTTGGCCACCGTCCTTGGTGCCGTTGAGGGTGTAGGTGTAGTCGCGTTTTGCCAGGACTCCGGCGCCGGTGTTGGTGGCGGTGATGGAGGTGGTCCGGCCGGCGTTGTCGTAGATGGTGGTGTTCTTGACGCCGTTGGGGTATTTGGTGGCGGTGCGGCGGTTGGCGTTGTCGTAGTCGAAGCCGGTGCACTTGGTGGCGTTCGGGAAGGCAGGGGTCGTCGGGCAGCTGCCGCCGGGCTCGGCGAGGGCGGTCAGCCGGTTCGCGGCGTCATAGCGGTATGCCACCGTCCCGAGGGGGTCTACGGAGGTGAGGATGTTGGAGGCCCCGTCGTAGGTCAGCGAGGTCGTTATTCCGCCGATGGCCTTGCTGGTGATGCGGTTCTGTGCGTCCCAAGTGTAGGTGGTGGTGCCCGCGGCGTCGGTCCGGGTGGTGAGGTTTCCGGCGGGGTCGTAGGCGTAGCTGACGCAGGTCGCCACGGCGCAGGTGGCGCCGTAGCGGGTCTGGGTGAGCCGGTCGTTGGCGTCGTAGGTGTAGGTCGCTGTCTGGTTCTTGCCGTCTTTGCTGTTCGCGATCCTGCCCGCCGCGTCGAAGGTGTTGGTGATGGTTCCCAGGGGCAAGGGACGGGTGATGGTGACCGGGTTCCCGGCGGTGTCGTAGGTGTAGGTGGTGTCGTTGCCGTTGCCGTCGGTGGAGCGGCAGAGCGATCCGGGTTTGGCGCCGCAGGTCGTTCCGGCGGCGTCGCCCTGGTAGAAGCGTTGCGGAGTGCCGCCGAGGTTATCCGGGGTGATGATCGCCGACGGGCTTTTGGTGTTCGGGTCGTACTGGATGGAGCTGGCGTGGCCTTCGCTGCTGATGCTGGTGTTGGGCCGGTAGTTCAGCAGAGGATCGCCCGCGGCGGTCGGGTAGGTGACGGAAACCTCCCCGCCAGTTCCCCCGGCCGTACCTGCCGGCGAGGTGATTTTGGTGAGGCTGTTGTTCGGGTTGTAGGTGGCTGTCGTGGTCTGGCCAACGCCATTGGTGGTGGTGAGGCGGTTGTCGTGCCCGTCAAACGTTGTCGAACCGGTGTTGCCGTTCGGGTCCGTGGTGCCCGTTACCCGGGTCTTGCTGGCATCCAGGGTGAATGTGGTCTGTTTGCTGTTGGGATCGGTCAGGAAGGACTGGGTGGGGCCGGTGTTGTGGCTGAGGGTCCAGGTCGCCGCGGCGGGTGAGCCGGAGCCGTAGGTGATGGTGTTGACCCAGGAGTCGGTGGCGTAGGCGACGGTGGTGGTGTTGGTCCGGCCGTCGGTGATGGAGGTGAGTTTCCCGCCCGTGTAGCCGAGGGTGGTCACTGCGCCGGTGGCGTCGGTGATCTTGGACATCCGTCCTTCGCCGCCGCCGTATTCCATCGCTATGGTGCGGTTCAGCGAGTTGTCCTTGACGGCCGAGGGCTGGTTGAGGTTCCTGCTGTCGCCGTAGGTGTAGGAGACGGTGCGGCCCTGGGTGTCCGTGGTCTGGGTGAGTCGGCCGTTGTTGTGGGTGTAGGTGACGGTGTTGGGGTTGGTGGTGTTCGCGTCGAAGGAGCGTTGGAGCACGAAGGTGGTGCCGTCGTCCTGGTAGACGTTGGTGGTGCCGGTGTCGTTGAACCGGATCCGGTACTCGGCGGCGGAGACCTTCGTCAGGGAGGCGTTTATCTCCGGGGGCATGGTGTAGGTGCTGCCGGAGGCGGTGAAGGTGTACCAGCCGCCGTCCGGGGCGGTGTAGATCATGTTCCCGTTCGCCGGGTCGAACCTGAGCGCTGTTTCCAGCCGGCCCATGGACAGGGTGGGGCGGTGGTCGTACCTGGAGTTGTACCGCCAGGCAACATTCATGTCCTGGCCGACGCCGCGGACGTGGAGCAGCCTGCCGGTGAGCACGACGTTGCCGCTGGTCGGGTTGATCGCGAGTTTGGAGGAGTCGGTGAGCGTGTGGCTGAGCATAGAGGCCTTGCCGCGGGCCCCGGACTCGGTCCCGTTGACCGTGACTGGCGGGAGGAGGTTGGCGTTGGCGAACCAGCCCTGGGAATCGAGCACGATGTGAACCGTGCTGGATCCGGTGTTTTTGATCTTGATCTTGCCCGTGGTGGCGCTGGGCCTGACCACCATGGTGTTCGAGACCGAGTCAGCAGTGTAGTTCACAGAGCTAAGGTTCGGTTCCGTCTCGTCCGAGGGCCACAGCGTGAGGAAGCCCCAGCCGGAGGTCAGCGGGGTGATGTTCATGACGACACCGGCGACACTGGGTGACGCGGCGGGCAGCCCGCCGACCCCGCCGACTTGGACTTCAACGGTGGTGTTGGCCGGTATCGGGGTGTTGGGGATTCGCGAGTCGTAGAGCCGGGATTCGACCGTGGTGAAGGAACTCGTGGAGACCTGCCCGTCGAAGTAGCCCTGGATGTCCACGAGCACGTGGAAGCCGGTGGCGTAGGAAGGATCATGCTTGATATCCACCACGCCCTCCGCGTTCAGATTCAGCACCGCCGCGACGGCCGTGGTCGCTGATCCGCGGAAGCTGAGGCCTGTGCCTGGCCCGGCGGGGTTGGGTGCGAAGCCGCCGCCGGGCAGCGTTGTGAAACCAAGCTGCGCGATGTCCGTGTCGTTGATGACCGTGATGTTGGCGAACACTGCTGTGGCCGTGTCCGGGACGCCGCCTTTGCCCTTCAGCGTCAGGCTCTTAATACCGGACCCTGACCAGGCGCCGGCCGGATACCCGGTCCCGTTGCGGGTATCGATGACCCGGGAAGTAGGAACAGAAACGAATCCGCCAGGGGCCGGGGTATCGCCGGCGGTGAAATAGCCCTGCACATCAACGATGAACTGCTGCGAAGTGGAAGAGGACAGCGCGAGCATCCCGTCGGTTCCGACGGCCACGACGGCAGAGTTCGAGATCGTGTCATTGGAGCCGGAGAAAAGGACCGTGGTGTCCCGGTGACGGGCAGTGTTGGGCACCAGCTGCGCCGCGTTTGCCGTGGACCCGTTCACGACGGTCAGATTCACCAGCACCGCGTCGACCCCGATAGTCGGCACCCCTACCCGCCCGAGGATCTGGAACGGATACCATGTGCCGGCCGCAACCGGTCCGGTGATGCCACCCAAACCCGTGCGGGTATCCACGGCGCGGCCCTGCACCGGGACAAAGACACCGGCCTCCACTGAAGGGGTGGACTGCATGCCCACCACGGTCGGTGCCGGGCCGGTGCTGACCGCCGTATTTACCTGGGCTGTTGGCGCGGCCGAGGCAGGGACCACGAACCCGAACAGGGCCACAGCCAGAGCGGCCAGGATGCCCAGAAAGCGCCGGAAAGCGAGTGCGGCGGCGGAAACTGGCTGAAAACGGGCAGGCTCGCGCCGGCGATGTGCACTGTTCATTTCCCCCACGGACTTTCTACGAAAAGAAAGCAGGCGTTCTACGATGAAAGCCCGGCCCCCCAAAAGAGTGATAGCCCTGACACTAGGACAGGCACCGGTTATTTACCAAGGGAATGGAGAAAACCTTCGGGAAACCAGAGCCTTCTGGCGAGGAACTCTCGGACGGTCACAGTGCCGGGGCGGGCAAGCCCCCTGGCGGTCCAGCAGCCCACGAGAAGGATGCACGCCAAATCGTGGCCCTCACCCTAGCGTTCGGGTGCACACGTCTTCTGACATCCAGTGCAGACGACTCCTGAAAATGACATGCATCATTGCGAGCTGGGGTCCATCAG
The DNA here is from genome assembly GCF_029960645.1 of Arthrobacter sp. AL12. Classification (GTDB taxonomy): domain Bacteria; phylum Actinomycetota; class Actinomycetes; order Actinomycetales; family Micrococcaceae; genus Arthrobacter. The sequence goes on along the minus strand of NZ_JASBQY010000017.1, from coordinate 71,992 downwards.
CGTCCCGTATGACCCGTCCGGTGAATTGACCGGTAAGGGGGTGTTGTATGACACTATTTTTTATGTCCGAAATACTGGTCGGCTACGCGCGCGTGTCCACCGAGGCGCAAGACCTCACTGCGCAGCGTGATGCCCTGGCTGCCCTTGGCGTTGAGTCTGAACGGATTTATGTTGACCACGGCTTTACTGGCACAAACAAGAACCGTGCCGGACTTCGCGAAGCCCTTGCCGCGTGCCGGGCGGGGGATACCTTCGTCGTCACGAAACTTGACCGCCTGGCCCGTTCCGTCCGGGATGCCCACGAAATTGCAGATGACCTCGCTAACCGCGGAATCAAACTCAGCATTGGTGGATCCGTCCATGACCCCGTTGACCCGATGGGCAAACTGCTGTTCAACGTGTTGGCGATGATCTCGGAGTTCGAAGCCGACCTCATCCGAATGCGCACCCGCGAAGGAATGAAGGTTGCCAAGGCCAAGGGCCGGTTACGAGGGAAACAACCGAAACTCACCGTCAAACAGGAAAACCACCTCCTCGAACTACACGCCGCGGGGGAACACAGCAAGGCAGAGCTGGCCGAGCTGTTTAATGTCGGTCGCTCCACGGTCTACCGGGCAATTGAACGCGGGCAACGCAGGACGGGCAAACCAATACGCCCCTGAGAATAACTTGTGCGCAGGAGTACTGAGCGAGAGGTGCGAAGCGTGCAGGGAAGTACAGAAAATTCAACGCCAATACCGGCCTGCACAACCTTGGAAACACGCGGGAGGCTGTGCAGGGGAGTACTGAAAATGACAGGCAGTTAATGTGGCGGTGTCCGTCGACACTGAGGAAGGTGCGTCCGCTTAGTTTTGCCTCCAGCGGTACTCGTTCTCCGGCCGACCGGGCGCGCCGTAGCGCGCGGCCCGGGTTACCGTGCCGGCGTCGGCGAGGTATTCCAGGTAACGCCGGGCGGTCACCCTGGACATGCCCAGGACGTCCATCACCTCGCTGGCCGACACGGCGCCGGACTGCAGCTTCATGAAGTCCTGCACCGATTCCAGCGTGGACGCGGACAGCCCCTTGGGCAGCGGCAGCTCCGAGGGCGCCCGCAGGCTCGCGAAGGCCTGGTCCACCTCGCTCTGCGACGCGCCGGGGCCGCTGTGCCCGGCGGCAGGGGAGGCCAGCTGCTCCCGGAAGAGCCGGTAGCTGGTGAGCTTGTCCGCGAACGTGGCAAACGTGAAGGGCTTGATCAGGTACTGCACGACGCCGGTGGCCACCGCGCTGCGGACGATGTTCAGTTCCCGGACGGCGGTGATGGCGATGATGTCCGCGAACAGCCCGGCGGCACGCATCCGCCGGGCGATGTCGAGGCCATGCAGGTCCGGGAGGTTCATGTCCAGCAGGACCAGGTCCACCGGTGTACCCGCCGCCGCGAAGTCGGTGATCAGCCGGAGCGCCGACTGCCCGTCCGGGGCAGTGCCCGCCAGCGTGAATCCCTCCAGCCGGCCGATGTAGGCGGCGTGGGCGGCCGCCGCGATGGGCTCGTCTTCGACGACGAGGACACGGATGTCGCTCATTGCTGTTCCTTGCTGGTCAGTGATGCCGGCGTTGCTGCCGCCGGCAATGATGCCGGCAATGCCGCCGGCGACGTTGGCAGCGTGACACGGAACAGCGCCCCGGCCGGGCTGGTGATTGTCATGGTACCGCCGAGCCGCTGCACCGCCTGGCGGACCAGGGCCAGGCCGAGGCCCCGCCCGAACGGCCCGGGGGTTTTGGTGCTGAAGCCGTGCCGGAAGATGTCCTCGACGGCCTGCGGATCGATACCCGGCCCGCTGTCCTCCACCGTGATTTCCAGGGCCCCGGCGGACGTCTCCACCGTGAGCTCGACGAGTTTCGGCGCCGGGGCCTCGGCCGCGGCGTCGATCGCGTTGTCCAGCAGATTGCCCAGGATCGCCACGAGGTCCTGCACGGCCAGCCCGGACACCCCGGCCGGGCTGCTCCCGGTCCCCGCGGTGTTCAGGGTCAGCTCGACGCCGCGCTCGTGCGCCTCCGCGGCCTTGCCCATGATGAGCGCGCCGAGCACCGGCTCATCGAGGGAGCCCACCACATCATCGGTCAGCCGCTGGCTCAGTTCCAGGTCCTGGGTGGCGAAGTCCAGGGCTTCCGCGCCGCGCCCCAGCTCCATCAGCGAGACGATCGTGTGGAGCCGGTTGGCGTGCTCGTGGGTCTGGGCACGCAGGGCATCGGAGAGGGTGCGCATGGTTTCCAGCTCGCTGCCCAGCGACTCGATTTCGGTGCGGTCGCGGATCGTGGCCACGGTCCCGTACACCGCCGCGCTGCCGCGCCCGCCGGCGGAACCGGGCCCGACGGCCGGCCCTTGGTTCACCACGAGGATCCGTGAGCCGGTCAGGTGGATTTCGTCAAGGGCGGTCCGGCCCGATTCGAACAGCTCGCTGAGGCTGGGGGGCAGCGGGAGCTCAGCGAGCGACGGCGCCTCCTGCCGCCCGCCGCCGGCCGGTGCGCCGGCGCCGTCGGACGCGTGGGGAGTGAGCCCCAGCAGTTCAGCGGCCTGGTCGTTGTACATCACCACCTTGCCCTTGGGGTCGATCAGGATGACTCCTTCGCGGACCGAGTGCAGGACCGATTCGTAGTAGGCGAAGAGCTGGGCGAGCTGCTCCGGCCCCCAGCCGCGGGTGACCTGGCGCAGGTACCGCCCCAGCAGCCAGGACGCCACCGCTCCGCCGGCCAGCAGGGCCAGCCCGATGGCCACGAGCGCCGGCAGCCTGCCGGAGACGGCGACGTCCACGGTGTTCACGGTCACGCCGGCCGCAACCAGCGCCCGGACCGTGCCGTCCGCGTCCTTGACCGGGGCGATGGTGCGCACCGAGGGGCCGAGGGTGCCAGCCTTAATCTCGGTGAACACCTGCCCGCCCAGGGCGGCGTCGATCGAGCCAATATAGGGCTTACCCAGTTCCTCCTCCCGGGGGTGGGTCCACCGGGTGCGGTCCGGCGCCATGATTGTGATGAAATCCGCGTTTGCGTCCGCTGTCACCTTCAGGGCATACGGCTGTAGCAGGGCGGTGGGGTCCGCGGCGTCCGCCGCCGCCAGGACGAGGGGGCTGTCCGCCACTGCCGTCGCGACGGCGGCCATCCGCCGGCCGGCCTCGACGTAGGCGTGGTCGCGCGCATCAACGAACGTAGCCGTCCCGACGATCGCCGTGAGGGTCACCATGAACAGCAGGTGGGCCACAAACAGCCGTTTGGCGATGCTCCAGCGGTGGATCATCCACACCTTCCATGACCAATATGAACGCAACGGTGATGCGCGTCACTGAATCCCCAATGATGGTGGAACACGCAGAACGGACGCGATGGGCCCACAGACTGTGCCGCACCGACGTCCAGCCTATCCAAGGAGAACACCATGACCTCTCAACGAGGAGAGTCGGCAGTGACGCCGGTCAAGAAGCGCAAGGGTCTCGACAAGTCCCATTATCTCTACATTGCGGTCATCGCGGCCGTCATCCTCGGCGCCCTGGTCGGGCTGCTGTTCCCCGAGTTCGCCAAGTCCCTGAAGCCGCTGGGCGACGGGTTCATCAAACTCATCAAGATGATGATCGGCCCGGTCATCTTCTGCACCATCGTGCTGGGCATCGGTTCGATCGCCAAGGCGGCCACGGTCGGCAAGGTCGGCGGCCTGGCCCTGGGATACTTCATGGTGATGTCCACCTTCGCGCTGGCCATCGGCCTCGTCGTCGGCAACCTGATCCACCCGGGCGAGGGCCTCAAGCTCGCCCCCTACGACCCGAGCAGGAAGGCCGCCACGGACAGCACGGTCGAGTTCCTGCTGGGCATCATCCCGGGTGACATCCCGGTCCTGCCGACCCTGCTCGCCGCGCTGCTGGTCGGGTTCGCCCTCCAGCAGATGGGCACCCAGGGCGCCCCGATCCTCAAGGCCGTCGGCTACGGCCAGGCGCTCGTCTTCCGCATCCTGGTTATGATCATGTGGCTGGCCCCGGTCGGAGCCTTCGGCGCGATCGCCGCCGTCGTCGGTGCCACGGGCGTGCAGGCCATCCTCAGCATGGCCACCCTGATGGGCGCTTTCTACATCACCTGCGCGCTGTTCATCGTGGTGATCCTCGGCGGCCTGCTCAAGGTCGTCGCCGGCCTCAACATCTTCCGGCTGATGAAGTACCTCGGCCGCGAATACCTGCTGATCTTCTCCACCTCGTCCTCCGAAGCCGCCCTGCCCCGCCTGATCGCGAAGATGGAACACCTCGGCGTGTCCAAGCCCGTCGTCGGCGTCACGGTCCCCACCGGCTACTCCTTCAACCTCGACGGCACCGCCATCTACCTGACCATGGCTTCGCTGTTCGTCGCCAACGCCATGGGCACCCCGCTGGACCTCGGCGCCCAGGTTTCGCTGCTGATCTTTATGATCATCGCCTCCAAGGGCGCTGCCGGTGTCACCGGCGCCGGCCTGGCCACCCTGGCTGCCGGGCTCCAGGCCCACAAGCCGGAACTCCTTGGCGGCGTCGGCATGATCGTCGGCATCGACCGGTTCATGTCCGAGGCCCGTGCCCTGACCAACTTCACCGGCAACGCCGTTGCCACCGTCCTGATCGGCACCTGGGTCAAGGAGATCGACGGCGCCCAGGTCGAGCGGGTCCTCTCCGGAAACGAACCGTTCGACGAGCAGACCATGATCGCCGGACACGGCGCCCACGAGGAAACACCGGCACCGGCACAGCCCGCCCTGGCCAACGCCTGAGCTGTTCCAGCGCCCCTCACAAACCACCAATGACCGCCCGGACGCCAGCCAGCGTCCGGGCGGTTTTTCGCGCCGCGGCACGAACCTTCGACTTCTACCAGAAGGTTGAGGCTCAAAGTTTGCCCGCTGTCAAGGTCCGCGGAATACCGTGTCGGGCGCTGTAACCTTGGGAGGAACGAGATCGGCGCCGGAAGTCCCGGGCGCAGGTATCAAGCAGGCAGCAACATCACGCAGGCAGCAACATCAAGCACGACAATCACCAGGCACGACCATCACCGTCATCGAAAGTGTGGATAGATACGTGAGCAGCGAACAGGGTTCAGCAACTCTGGAAGGCACCGAACTCGATCTGGAAGACGCCGTCATGGGCCCCACCGGGCGCCCTCAACGCGACTTTCCGGAGCCGGCACCGCTGTCCTCCCATGGTCCCGCGCGGGTCATCGCCATGGTCAACCAGAAGGGCGGCGTGGGGAAAACCACCTCCACCATCAACCTTGCGGCCGCGCTGGCCGAATTCGGCCGCCGGGTCCTTGTCGTGGACTTCGACCCGCAGGGTGCCCTCTCCGCGGGCCTGGGCATCAACCCGCACGAACTGGACCTCACGGTCTACAACGTCCTGATGGACCGCAAGGTCGACATCCGCGACGCCATCCACAAGACCGGCGTGGAAAACCTGGACCTGCTCCCGGCCAACATCGACCTCTCCGCCGCGGAGGTCCAGCTCGTCAACGAGGTCGCCCGCGAACAGGTGCTGGACCGGGCCCTGAAGAAGGTCGAGGATGACTACGACGTCGTCCTGATCGACTGCCAGCCCTCCCTGGGCCTGCTCACGGTCAACGCCCTGACGGCCTCCCACGGCGTCATCATCCCGCTGATCTGCGAGTTCTTCGCGCTGCGCGCCGTCGCGCTGCTGGTGGAAACCATCGACAAGGTCCAGGACCGGCTGAATCCGCGGCTCCAGGTCGACGGCGTCCTGGCCACCATGTACGACGCCCGCACCCTGCACAGCCGCGAGGTGATCTCCCGCCTGGTGGAGGCGTTCGGTGACAAGGTCTTCGAAACCGTCATCAAGCGGTCCATCAAGTTCGCGGACGCCACCGTCGCGGCCGAGCCGATCACCAGCTATGCCGGCAACCACATCGGCGCCGACGCGTACCGCAACCTGGCCAAAGAACTGATCTCGCGCGGCGGCGCGCCCTAGTCAGGGCCGTGGCAGCGACAGGGACCCCGACGGCGGAGCTTTCGCCGGCCGGGAAGAAGCCCGGCTTCGAGGTCCGGCTGGCCAACTTCACCGGCCCCTTCGACCTCCTCCTGGGCCTGATTTCCAAGCACCAGCTGGACATCACGGAAGTTGCGCTGTCCACCGTCACCGATGAGTTCATCAAATACATCAAGCGCCTGCAGAACCTGGGCGAGGAATGGGCGCTGGATGAGGCCAGCGAATTCCTCGTCATCGCCGCCACCCTGCTCGACCTCAAGGCGGCCCGGCTGCTGCCCGCCGGCGAGGTAGAGGACGAGGACGACGTTGCGCTGCTGGAGGCCCGCGACCTGTTGTTCGCGCGGCTCCTGCAATACAAGGCGTTCAAGCACGTCGCGGGCATGATGGGTTCCACCCTCGAGCTTGAGGGCCGCCGCTATCCGCGGCAGGTCGCGCTCGAAGGGCACTTCGCGGCGCTGCTGCCGGAGCTGCTCTGGAAGCACACCCCGCAGCAGTTCGCCGCCCTGGCCGGGAAAGCCCTCGCGGCCAAGGACGCCGCGCCCACCGAGGTCGGCCTCGCCCACCTCCACGGCACCCCCGTCAGCGTGAGGGAGCAGGCCGAACTGATGAGCCTCCGGCTGCAGCGCGGCGCCCCGCTCACCTTCCGCGCGCTGATCGCGGATGCCGAATCCAGCCTCGTGGTGGTGGCACGCTTCCTGGCCCTGCTGGAACTGTTCCGGGACAAGGCGGTGGCCTTCGAGCAGCTGCAGCCGCTGGGGGACCTGACCGTCCGCTGGACGGCCGGCATCGGGGCCTGGAGCAGCGACACACTGAGCGAAGAATACGAGGAGCAGCCGTGAACCATACCGGACCAGATCAGGCAGCCGGGCAGGCGGCCGGGCAGGCGGCCGCCGACGGCGGAGCGCACGACGCCGCCGGGGTCGACGGCCCGGACCTTGACGTCCTCCCCGGCGGCGCGCGGGCCGCCCTTGAAGCAGTCCTGATGGTGATCGACGAGCCGGCGACGGCGGCCGAACTCGCCGCCGGGCTGAACCTGGCCGCCGACGTCGTCGAGGAACTGCTCGCGGAACTGCAGCGGGAGTATAACGGCTATACTGTTAATGCCCCGGATGTGCACGACGCCAGTTTCAACGGCTTCGGCGCCACCCCCCGGGGCTTTGAATTGCGGAATATCGCCGGAGGCTGGCGGATCTATTCCCGCGCTGAGTTCGCCGATATTGTCGGCGGATTCGTGCTGGAGGGACAGACAGCCAGGCTGACGCAGGCGGCGCTCGAAACGCTCGCCGTCATCGCTTACCGCCAGCCCGTATCAAGGGCGCGGGTGTCTGCAATTCGAGGAGTCAATGTTGACTCTGTCGTGCGGACGCTGACGCAGCGGGGACTGATCGAGGACTCGGGAACAGATCCTGAATCCGGGGCCATCCTCTACCGCACGACGTCGTATTTCCTGGAGCGGATGGGAATCGGCTCGGTGGCGGAGTTGCCGCAACTTTCACCCCATCTTCCGGGGCTGGAAGGCATCGAAGAGTTCTACGACGCAGCAAGAATGTAGGCAGGACCAACTGCCTGCGCACCAGTAACCACCAGGGCAGAAGCTTTTTGCCCCAGCAGGCGGGTGTTGTCGGGAGACAGCGGCCGTCGGCCAACAAACGAAGGACGGGTCATGACACAGGCGGGACGCCAGGGTTCACCACGTAACGGTTCGGGACGCAACAGTGCCGGACAAAACTCAGCGCAGGGCTCAGGCCGCGGCGCACAGGGCGGCGCAGGACGCAGCGGCGGAGCCGACTACAAGGGCGGCTCAGGCCGCGGCGCGCAGGGCGGCGGAAGCCGCGCCGGGGGAGCGGGCTACAAGGGCGGCGCGGACCGCCCCTTCAAGCACCCCAAGCCCCGCGAAGAGGCCTTCATCGATCCGGACCTGCAGGGTCCTGACGGCACGCCGCCGGCAGCCCGGCCCGCTTCCGGCGACTGGAAGTCCAAGGCGCCCTCCGGCAAGGAGGCAGCCCGCAAGGCCGCCGCCCGCAAGCCCGGCTTCGGCAAGGCCCCCGGCACCCCCGGCGCGCTCAAGCCCAAGCCGCGCACCGGCGCCCCCAAGGCCGCCGGCCCCCGCGCCTTCGGCAGCGAACGCTTCGGCCAGAACCTCGGCCCCGTGCGCAAGCCGGCCCGCAAGCGCGGCCCCCGCGCCGACGTGCCCCAGTCCGACCTGCACGACCAGGACGGCATCCGCCTCCAGAAGGTCATGGCCTCGGCCGGCGTCGCCTCACGGCGCGTCTGCGAGGAGATGATCGCCGAGGGCCGGGTTGAGGTCGACGGCCAGGTCGTCACCGAGCTCGGCGTCCGCGTCGACCCGACCAACGCCGTGATCCATGTGGACGGGCTGCGGATCCAGCTCGACGAGAACATGGTCTACATGGTGTTCAACAAGCCCAAGGGCGTTGTCTCCACGATGGAAGACCCGGACGGCCGTCCCTGCATCAGCGATTTCGTCCGCAACAGCCACGGCGAACGACTGTTCCACGTCGGACGCCTCGACGTGTCCACCGAGGGGCTGCTGCTGCTGACGAACGACGGCGAACTCGCCAACCGCCTGACGCACCCCTCCTACGAAGTCCCCAAGACCTACCTGGTGCAGGTCCGCGGGCCGTTCCCGCAGGGCATCGGCGCCGAGCTCAAGGCCGGCGTCGAACTCGAGGACGGCATCGCATCGGTTGACTCCTTCAAGCTGGTGGACTCCACCCCGGGCCACGTCCTGATTGAGGTCGTGCTGCACTCGGGCAAGAACCGGATCGTCCGTCGTCTCTTCGACGCTGTCGGTTTCCCGGTGCTGCGCCTGGTCCGTGTGAAGGTCGGCCCCATCGGCCTGGGCGACCAGCGCCAGGGCAGCATCCGCAACCTCGGCAAGCAGGAAGTCGGCCACCTGCTGGCATCCGTAGGGCTCTAGGCATGTCCGCCTTTCGCACCCACGGCCGCGGCCACCTCAACGGTCCGGTGGTGGTCGTGGGGACCGGGCTCCTTGGCACCAGCATCGGGCTGGGGCTGCGGGGCCGCGGAGTGGCAGTCTTCCTCTCCGACCCCTCGCCCACCAACCAGGCCGTCGCCGTCGACATCGGCGCGGGCCTGCCTTTGGCGGGCCTTGACGGCGAGCAGCCGGAACTCGTGGTGGTCGCCGCGCCGCCGGACGTCACGGCGGACGTCGTGGAACGCGCCCTCAGGGACTACCCGGCGGCAACAGTCGTGGACATCGCCAGCGTGAAGGCGGCCATCCTGGCCGAGCTCCGGGCCCGGGGCGCTGACCTCGGCCGCTACGTGGGCACCCACCCGATGGCCGGCCGTGAAAAGTCGGGCCCTGTCGCAGCCCGCGGCGAGCTCTTCACCTCGATGCCGTGGGTCCTGTGCCCCGCGGACGAGACCCTGCCCCGGGCGCTGCAGGCGGCGCGTGCGCTGGCTGCGGACCTGGGCGCTGTCGTGTCCGAATTCGGCGCCGAGGAACACGACGAGGCCGTGGCGTTGGTGTCGCACGTGCCGCAGGTGGTGTCCTCGCTCGTGGCCAGCCGGCTGCAGGGCACCCCCCTGCACGCGCTGTCGCTCGCCGGGAACGGCCTGCGGGACGTCACCCGGATCGCGGCCAGTGATCCGACCCTGTGGGTGCAAATCCTCGGCGCGAACGCGGACAAGGTCGTGGAGATCCTGCACGGCCTCCGCGAGGACCTCAACCGGCTCATCGGGACGCTTGAGAACCCGACAGCGCCCGGCGCCCGGCTCGACCTGGCCCAGCTGATCAGCGAAGGCAACGCCGGCCAGGCCCGCATCCCGGGCAAGCACGGCGGACCGCCGCAGGCCTACTCCTGGCTGACGGTCCTGGTGGATGACACGCCCGGACAGATCGCCAGGCTGCTGACCGAGATCGGCGAGATCGGCGTCAACCTCGAGGACCTCCGGCTGGACCACTCCTCCGGACAGAACGTGGGCATGGCGGAAATCTCCGTGCTGCCGAACAAGCACGAACTGTTAATCGAAGCCCTCAATGACCGTGGATGGCGGGTACTCCAGTAATGACCCAGGAACTTATCGAAACCGTGGACGTAATGCGCCCCGGAAAGAGCCTTGTCGTCGCCATCGACGGGCCGTCCGGATCGGGCAAGTCCAGCGTCAGCAGAGAGGTGGCACGCCGGCTCAAACTGGCTTACCTCGACACCGGCGCCATGTACCGTGCCCTGACCTGGTTCTGCCTGGACAGCGGCACGGACCTGGACGACGGCGCCGCCGTCGAGGCAGCCTCCAAGAGCTTCCCTCTGGACATCAGCACCAGCCCGCGGGAGGAATACGTGCTGGTCGGCGGCGCCGACGTCACCCTCGCGATCCGCGAGCCGTCGATCTCCGCCGCCGTCAGCGCCGTCGCCACCACCCTCGGCGCCCGCACCGAACTGATCCGCCGGCAGCGCGAGCTGATCGAAAAGCACCACCGCCGCATGGTGGTCGAAGGCCGGGACATCACCACCGTCGTCGCGCCCCACGCCGAGGTGCGGATGCTCCTCACCGCGAGCGAAGAGGCGCGCCTGCGCCGCCGGGGCATCCAGCTCGGCGGCAGCCAGAGCGCCGAACAGCTCGCCGCGCAGGTCACCCAGCGCGATGCGAAGGACTCGACCGTGGTGAACTTCACCCGGGCCGCCGACGGTGTGGTGACGCTGGACTCCTCGGAGCTCGACTTCGCCGGGACCGTCGACGCCGCACTCGGCATTGTGGACAGCATCGTCAACCATCAGGGGCTCCACCGTGACTGACGCCGGGCAGCAGCCGGCTGTTCCCTCCCCGGCCCGGGCCGCACTGCCGGGCCGCTGGACCACCATCTGGAGCCGGCCCGTGGGCTGGACCCTGAACCACGTCCTCTACCGGACGTCGGTCACCGGGCGGTCCAACGTGCCGGCGACGGGTCCGGTGATCTTCGCCGGCAACCACATCAGTTTCCTGGACGGACCGGTGATGTTCGGGGCGTCACCGCGCGCCATGCATATCCTGGTCAAGCAGGAAATGTTCACCGGCCTCCTCGGCCGCGTGCTGCGGGCCTCCGGCCAGCTGGCGGTGGACCGCTCGGGCGACCGGGCGGCCCTGCTCGCGGCCAAGGGCGTGCTCGACGCCGGACGGTGCGTCGGCATTCTTCCCGAAGGCACGCGGGGGAGCGGTGAAGCCTCCGCCATCAACAAGGGGGTGGCCTGGCTCGCGCTGAACTCCGGAGCGACCGTGGTGCCCGTGGCCATCCTCGGGACCCGGACCGGCGTCGAACACCTCGACGCCGTGCCCCGGCTGCGCCGCAGGCTGCACGTCAGCTTCGGCGGAGCCCTCAATGTCAGCCGCAGGCCCGGCGAGACCGGGCGTGTTTCAATGGACAGGGCCGGAACCGAGATCCGCGCCGCGCTGGCTCGCCATGTCCAGGACTCGATCCAAAGAACAGGGCAGCCCTTGCCCGACGCGGATTCCCCGCAAGAACGTCATGAAGCAGTAGCCGGGACGCCGGCAGATCACCCCATAAGGAAAGTGCAATGAGCGATACGACTCAAACCTCCGGCCAATTTGGCGCCGGCGAAGACGAATACACGCCCACCGGCACGGACCAGGTGGCCGAGAATCTGGCCGCCCTGGACGATGCGGAAGCCGAGGTCCGCGCGGCCTCCCTCCGGGCCGGCCTGGATGACTACGATCTGGACGAAGACGACGCCGCCCTCCTGAGCGGCGAGTACGACGATGAGGAATTCGACGGCCCGGTCAAGCTTGATCCGGTCCTGGCCATCATCGGCCGGCCCAACGTCGGCAAGTCCACGCTGGTGAACCGGATCCTCGGCCGCCGCGAAGCCGTGGTGGAAGACACCCCGGGCGTCACGCGCGACCGCGTGATGTACTCGGCCACCTGGAACGGCCGGAACTTCACGGTCGTCGACACCGGCGGCTGGGAGCACGATGCCCGCGGCATCCACGCCCGCGTTGCCGAACAGGCCGAGATGGCTGTGGAACTCGCCGACGCCGTGCTGTTCGTCGTCGACTCCGCCGTGGGCGCGACCGCCACGGACGAAGCCGTCGTGAAGATGCTCCGCAAGTCCAAGAAACCGGTCATCATGGTGGCCAACAAGGTGGACGACTTCGCGCAGGAAGCCGACTCGGCCAGGCTCTGGGGCCTCGGCTTCGGCGAGCCCTACCCGGTCTCGGCGCTGCACGGCCGCGGCGTCGCCGACCTGCTGGACCATGTCATGGACACTCTTCCGGAGTACTCCACGATCGAAGGCCTGGAGCGCTCCGGCGGCCCGCGCCGCATCGCCCTCATCGGGCGTCCGAACGTGGGCAAGTCCTCGCTGCTGAACAAGCTGGCCGGTTCCGAGCGCGTTGTGGTGGACAACACCGCCGGCACCACGCGTGACCCGGTCGATGAGTTCATCGAACTCGGCGACCGCACCTGGCGTTTCGTGGACACCGCCGGTATCCGCCGCCGCCAGCACATGGCGCAGGGCGCCGACTTCTACGCCTCGCTGCGCACGCAGAGCGCCCTCGAAAAGGCGGAGGTCGCCGTCGTGCTCCTCGCAGTGGACGAGGTTCTCAGCGAGCAGGATGTCCGCATCCTGCAGCTGGCCATCGAATCCGGCCGGGCCCTGGTGCTCGCGTTCAACAAGTGGGACCTGCTGGACGACGAACGCCGCATCTACCTGGAGCGCGAAATCGAGCAGGACCTGGCCCACGTGGCCTGGGCGCCGCGGGTCAACATCTCGGCGCTGACCGGGTGGCACAAGGACCGGCTGGTCCCGGCCCTGGACACCGCCCTGGAAAGCTGGGACAAGCGCATTCCCACCGGGCGGCTCAACGCCTTCCTCGGCGAGCTGGTCGCGGCGCACCCGCACCCGGTCCGCGGCGGCAAGCAGCCCCGAATCCTCTTCGGCACGCAGGCCTCCAGCCGTCCGCCGAAGTTCGTGCTCTTTACCACGGGCTTCCTGGACCCGGGCTACCGCCGCTTCATCACCCGCCGGCTCCGGGAAACCTTCGGATTCGAGGGCACGCCGATCGAGGTCAACATGCGTGTGCGGGAAAAGCGCGGCAAGAAGCGCTGATTCCGCGCGCCCGCGGAGGGAAGAAAGTTCCCGTGGCATGCTGAAAGTGTCACGGGCACCCTCCGGAATCGTGTAAGCTTTTGGAGGTGGTTCGGCCGGACTGCTCAGATGGAATTCTTTGAGAAGAGAATGACATCGGGAGCGGAGAACGGCGGAACCAGCGGGCTGTAGCGCAGCTTGGTAGCGCACTTGACTGGGGGTCAAGGGGTCGCAGGTTCAAATCCTGTCAGCCCGACCAACAGAAATTACCCCGCCATTCCCGACCAGGGAGTGGCGGGGTTTTCTGTTGTCCGGGTGCTGCCGGCCCGGCCCCTGACGCGCCGGCCCCACTTACCGGCCGGCCCGCCGGCTACTTCAGGAAGCGTGACGTCCGGCGGTCGGCCAGGATTTTTCCCTGCGTCTGGCAGCCGGGACAGTACTGCAGGCCCGTGTCCGCGAAGGAGACCTCGCGGACCGTGTCCCCGCACACCGGGCACGCCTCGCCGGCCCGCCCGTGGACCCTCAGGTGGCTGCGTTTGGTGTCCTTGAGTTCACGGGGCGGTTTGCCGCTGGCGTCCAGCAGCGCGGTCCCCAGGACGCCGTGGATCGCGCCGTAGAGCCGCTGGACCGACTCCCGGTCCAGGGACCGGGCAAGGGCGAACGGCGACATCCGGGCCGCGTGCAGGATCTCGTCGCTGTAGGCGTTGCCGATGCCGGCGATGACGCTCTGGCTCCGCAGGACTCCCTTGATCTGCTGCGAACTGGAAGCCAGGATCCCGGCCAGGGCATCGACGTCGAACCCGGCGCTGAACGGATCCGGGCCCAGCGCGGCAATCCCGGGTACGTCGGAGGGATCCCGGACGACGTAAACCGCCAGGCTCTTCTTGGTGCCGGCCTCGGTCAGGTCAAGATCCACGGGGCCGGAGGGGCCGGAAAATGACAGCCGCACCGCGATGTGCCCCTTTCCCATTTTCAGGGGCGTGCCCGTGGGGGCGTCGGTGAAGCGGACCCAGCCGGCCCGCGCCAGGTGGAAGACAAAATACAGCCCGTCGGCCTCCAGGCTGACGAACTTGCCAAAGCGGCGCACCCCGGTCACAGTCCGGCCCTCCAGCCCGGAGATGGGGGGATCCGCCGTTTTGAGCACCGCGAAGGAGACGATCTGGATCTTCGTGACGGCAGCGCCGAGCAGACGCGCGGCCAGGAAGTCCGCCAGGGCAGCCACCTCCGGAAGCTCGGGCATTTGCCTAGCCGTTACCGGGAATTTCCGTCATCGCCCCATCATGCCAGAGTCCTCCCCGGGCCCGACCGGATATGCCTATACTTTCAGCGGCGGGCCGTTCACATGCCCGCCGCCGATATTGGTGATTGACCCGACGAAAGGCCCGTCATGAGCATCATTCCCGAAGAGCTGTCCTACACCGCAGAACACGAATGGGTTTCCGCCCCGAACGCCGACGGCGTCGTGCGCGTGGGCATCACTGATTTTGCCCAGGACGCCCTTGGGGACGTCGTCTATGCCCAGATGCCGGAGGTCGGCACGACGATCAAGGCAAACGACGTGATCGGCGAGGTCGAGTCCACCAAAAGCGTCAGCGACATCTACGCCCCGGTGTCCGGTGAGGTGGTGTCCCGCAACGAGGCACTGGACACCGATTCCGCCCTGATCAATTCGGATCCCTACGGCGAGGGCTGGCTGATGGAAATCAAGCCGGCTGAAGCCGACGCGATCGAGTCGCTCCTCAGTGCATCGGAGTACGAACAGCAGGTAGGCTAAAGCTAAAGGCCTTTCGGTCCGGGTCGTTGTTTCCAGCGCTGGGAAACCAGCCAAACGACGCCCCGCCGAAGGGTTGAATCCCGGATTTGCCAGGCACTTCCGGACGGCATGCGTTGTTTGCAGGGGGGACACCTGCAGCGAATGGAGGAATCAATGTTTGGGCACGAACGCAACAACACCGGTGACGGTTTTGGCACGGGTGGAGTGAAGTCTTCGGAGACCACGTCGATCAACCTCACGCCGGTCCGCGATGAACCCACGATCACCCCGAAGCTCTCGGCCGAGGAGCGGACCGCCGCGGAGGCGCTGCCGTACGGCTCGGCCCTGCTGGTCGCGCACAGCGGCCCGAACATGGGCGCGCGCTTCCTGCTGGACTCGGACGTCACGACGGCGGGCCGCCACCCGGACGCCGACATCTTCCTCGACGACGTCACGGTCTCGCGCCGGCACGTCGAGTTCCGCCGTACGGCGCGCAGCTTCGAAGTGGTGGACACCGGAAGCCTGAACGGCACGTACGTGAACCACGACCGCGTCGACAGCGTCGAGCTGAAGTCCGGCAACGAAGTGCAGATCGGGAAGTTCCGCCTCACCTTCTACCTGAGCCCTGCCCGCGCAGCAGGCCACGTCTGATTCCGGGGTAGCTGCCTGTGGCCATGGCACAAGCGGAACGGCGCGGACCCCAGGTTCTGAACATCGGGGAAGTCCTGGCTCAGCTAAGCGACGACTTCCCCAATATGACCGCGTCAAAAATCCGGTTCCTTGAGGAAAAGGGACTGATCAACCCCCAGCGGACCCCCGCCGGGTACCGGCAGTACGGCGAGAACGACGTCGAGCGGCTGCGTTTCGTGCTCGCCCTCCAGCGCGACCAGTACCTGCCGTTGAAGGTCATCAAGGACTACCTCGACGCGATCGACCGCGGCGAACGTCCGGACAACCTGCCTCCCGGCGTGACGGTCTCGCCGCGGATTGTCTCCGAGGAACTCGCCTCCGAGCTCCACAACCGGGTCCGCCGGCTCAGCGAGGAACAGCTCCGGACCGAATCCGGCGCCAGCGTGCCGCTGGTCGAATCGCTCCTGAGCTACGGCCTGATCGGCCATGTCAACGGCAAATTCGACGAGCACGCCCTCCAGGTCGCACGCGCCTGCGTCCAGCTGGAGAGCCACGGCCTGGAACCACGGCACCTGCGGCCGTTCCAGGCCGCCGCCGAACGCGAGTTCGGTCTGGTGGAGCGCGCGGTGGCCACCCTGACCTCCCGCAAGGATGCCGCTTCCCAGGCGCGTGCCGCCGAAGCCGCCCGGGAGATCAGCGAGCTGTGCCTGACACTGCACCGCGCCCTGGTCCAAGACCGCATCTCGAGGATGGACATCTGATGATTGAGGTGGAAATTGTAGGCGTTCGGATAGAGCTTCCGTCCAACCAGCCGCTCGTCCTGCTCAAGGAGATCCACGGGGAGCGGCATGTGCCGATCTGGATCGGCACCCCCGAGGCCAGTGCGATCGCCCTGGCCCAGCAGGGGGTCGTGCCGCCGCGCCCCATGACCCACGACCTGCTCATCGACGTCGTCGAAACCCTCGGCCACACAATCGTCAGCGTCAACATCGTGGCCGTGGAGGACAACGTCTTCTACGGGCAGTTGCAGTTCGAGAACGGGACCACGGTCAGTTCCCGGGCCTCCGACGCTCTCGCGCTGGCCCTCCGCGCGAAGTGCCGGATCTGGTGCGCCGACGCCGTGATGGAGGAGGCTGGCGTGCGGATCACCGAACACGACGAGGGCGAAGACACCCACCCGGGTCCCGCCGTCGACGAGGAAGGGGAGCTGCGCCGTTTCCGCGAGTTCCTCGACGACGTCGAGCCTGAAGACTTCGCCGGTTGAACGGGCTGACATCACGTTAAGGTTAAAGTCGAGGATGAAAGTTTCGACACGCCCTGCAATACCCCGAACGTCTTTGACCTTGGGCCCCGGCAGGCCTAACGTCAGAAGTACAAGTTCCCATTGCACGCAACAGCCGCTCAGGTCACACTGGAAGGTGCAGCCCCGGCACAATGACACGGATGAATTTTATCCATCCGTGGTTTCTTTTCGCTAGGGATAACCGGTTGTTACTGCAAATGTCCGCAGGGGAGCCATGACAAGGAGGATCCACGTGAGTCCGAAAGGCGAAGCAGGCGAGCTTAACCAGCCCTCGACGGCCGGTGTAGCCGTGCCGGCCAGCGGTGCCCAGGGTCTGCTGTTCACCGAGGATCTCCCTGTTCTGGACGAGGACGCGGGTTACCGCGGCCCGACGGCCTGCAAGGCAGCGGGCATCACCTACCGCCAGTTGGACTACTGGGCACGCACCGGACTGGTCGAGCCCGCCGTCCGCGGCGCCGCAGGTTCCGGTTCGCAGCGGCTCTACGGTTTCCGCGACATCCTGGTCCTCAAGGTCGTCAAGCGGCTCCTTGATACCGGCGTTTCCCTGCAGCAGATCCGCACCGCCGTCGAGCACCTCCGGGAGCGCGGCGTCGAGGATCTTGCCCAGATCACCCTGATGAGCGACGGCGCCAGCGTGTACGAGTGCACCTCGGCCGACGAGGTCATCGACCTCGTCCAGGGCGGACAGGGCGTCTTCGGCATCGCCGTCGGCCGGGTCTGGCGGGAAGTGGAAGGCAGCCTCGCGGCGCTTCCCAGCGAACACGCCGGCGTCCAGTCCTTCCCGGACGACGAACTCAGCAAGCGCCGGGCCACCCGAAAGATCGGCTAGGCACCGGCCCCACCAACACACCCCAAAAGGCAACGCGGGGTCACTTTGCGCCCATCCGGGAATGACGGACGGGCGCAAAGTGACCCCGCGTTGCTTTTGCTTTGGGGGTTCCGGGGGTGAGGCTAGCGGTTCACGCGGTCCCGGACCCGGGCGGCTGCCGGCCGGCTGTCCGCGGCCAGCAGGTTGGCCAGCAGGGCGTCGAACAGGGCGGCTGCGTGCTTGGCCGACTCACCGGGCCAGTGGTGGATGGAGTGCGCAGCGCCCTGGATCTGCTGCCAGTTGGCCTGCTCCGGGATGTGCGGTGACAGCAGTAGCCGGCCGAACATGGATTCCATCTCGGCGAGCCGGAAGGTGTGCTCGGCGGATCCGCTGCGTACCCGGTTCGCGACGATGCCGGCCGGAGAGAGGTTCGGAGCGAATTCCTGCCGGAACAGCTGGATGGCGCGCATGGTGCGTTCCGTTCCCGCCACCGAGAAGAGCCCGGGTTCGGCCACAAGAGTGACCTTGTCGCTGGCGTACCAGGCCATCCGGGTGAGCCCGTTCAGGGACGGCGGGCAGTCCACGAGGACCAGCTCGTACTTCTCCGCGCCGGCCAGCACCGCGGAAAGCCGGCGCAGGTCGCGGCGTCCGAGGTCCGGCCGGTCGTAAATGCCGGTGTAGGCGGAGCCGACGGCCACATCCAGAACGCCCGGCGATGAGCCTGCCCGCGCCGCGCCTTGGGCGGCAGCGCGCTCCACCCAGCCGCTAGGGACAACGTTTTCGGACAGGCGGGCCCGCCGGGGAGCCTTGAGCATCCGGCCGATGTCCAGCTGGTCTCCCGGCCGGACTCCGAGGGCCGTACTCGCATCCGCGTGCGGATCAAGGTCGACGACGAGGGTGGGGATGCCGGCGGCCAATGCCGCGGACGCCAATCCGGTGGTCACCGATGTCTTGCCGACACCGCCTTTGAGGCTGCTGATGCTGACTACTTGCACTTGAAAAACCAATACCTAACGCCGGTTGCCGGGACGGGGTCCTGCCGGCTCCTGCGTTCTCCGGAGCCGGGGCGAGCATGCGCCACCCACCTCCCCATCATATGTTGCCGCCCCGCCTAAGCCAGCCTCATCTGGTGCCGGGGCGGCAGATGATGGATAAGCTTCAACCGGGGCCGGGATCCGACCCTCGTTGGGATGTACCCGCTTGATGTATTTGCCTGGCGTTTTGCCTAATCCGGCATACGTGACGCGCGCCGCTGTGACGGTCGACACAATGATTTGTGTTTGTCCGTGCAGGTCCTAGACACTGTGACCAATTACCGATACACCCGCGATGATGCAGGAGAAGTATGTTTTCGAAGATTCTGGTGGCCAACCGCGGCGAAATCGCGATCCGTGCCTTCCGCGCCGGCTACGAACTCGGTGCCAAAACTGTAGCCGTCTTCCCGAACGAGGACCGCAACTCCATCCACCGCCAGAAGGCCGATGAGGCCTATCTGATCGGTGAGGAGGGCCACCCTGTCCGGGCCTACCTCGACGTCGACGAAGTGGTGCGCGTGGCCAGGGAATCCGGGGCCGACGCCATCTATCCCGGCTACGGCTTCCTGTCCGAAAACCCGCGCCTGGCCCGCGCCGCGGCCGCGGCCGGCATCACCTTCGTGGGGCCGCCCGCCGAGGTCCTCGAACTCGCCGGCAACAAGGTCGCCGCCCTCGAGGCGGCCCGCAAGGCCGGCGTCCCGGTCCTGAAGTCCAGCCAGCCCTCCAAGGACCTGGACGAACTCATCGCTGCCGCCGACGAGATCGGCTTCCCCATCTTCGCCAAGGCCGTCGCAGGCGGCGGAGGGCGCGGCATGCGCCGCGTCGAATCCCGCGACGCCCTGCCCGAAGCACTGCAGGCAGCCATGCGCGAAGCCGACGCGGCGTTCGGCGACCCGACCATGTTCCTGGAGCAGGCCGTGCTGCGCCCCCGCCACATCGAGGTCCAGATCCTGGCCGATGCGGAGGGCAACGTCATGCACCTCTTCGAGCGCGACTGCTCCATCCAGCGCCGCCACCAGAAGGTCATTGAGATCGCCCCGGCGCCGAACCTCGACGAAGGGATCCGGCAGGCGCTTTACCGCGACGCCGTGAAGTTCGCCAAGGCGCTGAACTACGTCAACGCTGGCACCGTGGAATTCCTCGTCGACACCGTGGGGGAGCGGGCCGGCCAGCACGTCTTCATCGAAATGAACCCGCGGATCCAGGTCGAGCACACCGTCACCGAGGAAGTCACCGACGTCGACCTCGTCCAGGCACAGCTGCGCATCGCCGCCGGCGAGACCCTCGCGGACCTGGGCCTTTCCCAGGAGACCGTCAAACTCAGAGGCGCCGCCCTGCAGTGCCGCATCACCACGGAGGATCCGGCCAACGGCTTCCGGCCCGACGTCGGCAAGATCACCGGCTACCGGTCGGCCGGAGGTGCCGGCGTCCGGCTCGACGGCGGCACCGTCTACTCCGGTGCCGAGATCAGCCCGCACTTCGACTCGATGCTGGTCAAGCTGACCTGCCGCGGCCGTGATTACCCGGCCGCTGTGGCCCGGGCCCGCCGGGCCCTCGCCGAGTTCCGCATCCGCGGCGTCTCCACCAACATCTCATTCCTGCAGGCTGTCCTGGACGACGCCGACTTCATCGCCGGCAACGTGGCCACCTCCTTCATTGACGAACGCCCGGAACTGCTCAAGGCCCGGGTCTCCGCGGACCGCGGCACGAAGCTGCTGACCTGGCTCGCGGAGGTCACGGTGAACAAGCCCAACGGCGAGCTCACGGTCCACAGCGATCCCGCCGCCAAGCTCCCGGCGCTGGACGACGCCGCCGCCGCGCAGGGCTCCCGCCAGCGGCTGCTGGAGCTGGGCCCGGAAGGCTTCGCGAAGGCCCTGCGCGCGCAGAACGCCGTCGCCGTCACGGACACCACGTTCCGCGACGCCCACCAGTCCCTGCTCGCCACCCGGGTCCGCACCCGCGACCTCGTGGCAGCCGGCCCGGCCGTTTCCAAGCTCCTCCCTGAACTGCTCTCCGTCGAGGCCTGGGGCGGCGCCACCTACGACGTCGCGCTGCGCTTCCTCGGCGAGGATCCCTGGGACCGGCTCGCGGCGCTGCGCAAGACGCTGCCGAACGTCTGTCTGCAGATGCTCCTCCGCGGCCGCAACACGGTCGGCTACACCCCGTACCCGGAAGAGGTGACGGTGGCCTTTGTCAACGAGGCCGCCGCGACCGGCGTCGACATCTTCCGCATCTTCGACGCGCTCAACGATGTCAACCAGATGGCCCCGGCCATCCGCGCCGTCCGCGACACCGGGACGGCCGTCGCGGAGGTTGCCCTCTGCTACACCGCTGACATGTTGGACCCGGACGAGACGCTCTACACCCTGGACTACTACCTGGAGTTGGCCCAGAAGATCGTCGACGCCGGCGCGCACATCCTGGCGATCAAGGACATGGCGGGTCTCCTGCGTCCCGCCGCCGCTGCCCGTCTCGTGAGTGCCCTGCGCGAACGCTTCGACCTGCCGGTCCACCTGCACACGCACGACACCGCCGGCGGCCAGCTGGCCACGCTGCTGGCAGCGGTCGACGCCGGAGTGGACGCCGTGGACGTGGCCTCCGCCTCGCTCGCGGGCACCACCAGCCAGCCCTCGGCATCCGCGCTGGTGGCAGCCCTGGCCCACACGCCGCGGGACACCGGGCTGAGTCTGGCGAACGTGTGCGCGCTGGAACCGTACTGGGAGGCCGTCCGCCGCGTCTACGCACCGTTCGAATCCGGCCTTCCCGGCCCCACCGGCCGGGTCTACCAGCACGAGATCCCCGGCGGCCAGCTCTCCAACCTGCGCCAGCAGGCAATCGCGCTGGGCCTGGGGGAGCGGTTCGAGGCCATCGAGGACATGTACACCGCGGCGGACCGGATCCTCGGCCGGCTGGTGAAGGTCACACCCTCCTCCAAGGTCGTCGGCGACCTGGCCCTGCACCTCGTGGGACTCAACGCCGACCCGGCGGACTTCAACGAGAACCCGCAGAAGTACGACATCCCGGATTCCGTGATCGGCTTCCTCTCCGGTGAACTGGGCGATCCTCCCGGCGGCTGGCCGGAACCGTTCCGCACCAAGGCGATGCAGGGCCGTACCGTCAAGGTCCGCGACGTGGAGCTCAGCGCCGAGGACAGCGCCGCCCTGAAGTCCGATTCCAAGACCGTGCAGCAGACCCTGAACCGGCTGCTCTTCGCCGGTCCCACCAAGGACTACCAGAAGAGTGTGGAGTCCTACGGCAACCTATCGGTGCTGGACACCCGCGACTACCTCTTTGGGCTGCAGCGCGGCGCAGAGCACGAGATCGAGCTGGAGAAGGGCGTCCGCCTGATCGCCTCGCTCGAAGCGGTTTCCGAACCGGACGAGAAGGGCATGCGCACCGTGATGTGCACGCTCAACGGACAGTCCCGCCCGGTGGTGGTCCGCGACCGTTCCGTAGTCAGCAACGTCAAGGCCGCCGAACGCGCCGACACCTCCCAGCCCGGCCAGGTGGCCGCACCGTTCGCCGGCGCCGTCACCCTGACCGTCAAGTCCGGCGACGAGGTCAAGGCCGGCGACACCGTCGCCACGATCGAGGCCATGAAGATGGAAGCGTCCATTACGACGCCGGTCGCCGGCAAGGTCTCGCGACTCGCCGTGGGCGCGATCGAACAGGTCCAGGGCGGAGACCTGCTGCTCGTCGTCGAATAGCGGCCACGCACCACCGCACAACACAACCGCACAACAATGAAGAAGGGTCCTTCCGGCCGAGAGGCTGGAAGGACCCTTCTTCATAAACAAACTCAAAGCAACGCGGGGTCAGACCCGGCCCATCAGCCAGCCGCTGACGGGCGGTATCTGACCCCGCGTTGTTTTGGGGCGGTATCTGGCGCTGCGTTGCTTTGGCGCGCCGCTTAGACCTGGTCGGGGCGCGGGGCGCCGTACATTTCCTCGATGACGTTCTCGAAGTCCTTCATCACCTGGGCCCGCTTGACCTTCATCGAGGGCGTGAGGTGCCCGGAGGCCTCGGTGAAGTCGGCCGGCACGATCCGGAATGACTTGATGGCCTCGGCCTGGGACACCGACTGGTTGGCACCGTTGATGAGTTCCTGCACCGCTGCCTTGACCACCGGGTTGTCGGTGGCCTCGGCAAGGGTCGTGGAGGCGGGCAGCCCGTGGCGGTGCAGCCAGCCGGGCAGGGCCTCCTCGTCGAGGGTGACCAGCGCGCCGATGAAAGGGCGGTTGTCACCGACCACCAGCACCTGGGAGACCAGCGCGTCGGCACGGATCTGGTCCTCCAGAAGGGCCGGCACGACGTTCTTGCCGCTGGCCGTGACGATGATTTCCTTTTTGCGCCCGGTGATGGTCAGGAAGCCCTGCTCATCGAGTTGTCCGATGTCGCCGGTCCGGAACCAGCCATCGACGAAGGACTCGGCGGAAAGGTCCTCACGCTTGTAGTACCCGCGCATGACGCACACGCCCTTGGCGAGGATCTCGCCGTCGTCGGCGATCTTCACGGCATTGCCTGGAATCGGGGCCCCGACGGTGCCGATCATGATCCGATCCGGTGTGTTCACGGTGACGGGCGCCGTGGTCTCGGTGAGCCCGTAGCCTTCCAGGATCTGCATGCCGATGCCCTGGAAGAAGTGGCCCAGCCGCTCGCCCAGCGGGCCGCCGCCGGAGACGGCGTGGGCCACCTCGCCGCCCATGGCCGCGCGGAGCTTGCTGTAGACGAGCTTGTCGAAGAGGGTGTGCTTGAGCTTGAGGCCCAGGCCGATCTTGCCGGCCTGGCGGGCGCGGGAGAACTCGATGGCGGTGTCCGCCGCGCGGTGGAAGATGGCGCCCTTGCCGCCGTCCTCTGCCTTGGTCAGCGCCGAGTTGTAGACCTTCTCGAAGACCCGCGGCACCGCGAGGATGAAGGTCGGCTTGTAGCTCTGCAGGTCCGGCAGGAGGTTCTTGATGTCCGGTGTGTGCGCCACTGTGACGCCGGCGGCGACCGCGAGCACCGAGATAAAGCGTGCGAACACGTGGGCCAGGGGCAGGAACATGATGGTCCGGGCGTGCTCGTGGACGATCTTGTTCAGCGAGGTGGCAAGCGCGTTTTCGGAGAGTTCCACGAAGTTGCCGTGGGTCAGCTCGCAGCCCTTGGGCCGGCCGGTGGTCCCCGAGGTGTAGATGATGGTGGCGAGGTCGCCGAGGGAGGCCAAGGCGCGCCGCGCCTCCAGTTCCTCATCGCTGACCGCCGCGCCGGCGGCGCGGACCTCGTCCAGGCCGGTTCCTTCGAGCTGCCAGACGTGGGCCAGCGCGGTGAGTCCTTCGGAGGTGGCGGCCTGCCGGATGACATTCTCATGGTGGGCGGATTCGCCGAATGCGGCGACGGCGCCGGAATCGCCGAGGTTCCAGGCGACCTGGGAAGGGGATGAGGTCTCATAGATCGGCACGGAGACGGCACCGGCGAACCATATGGCGAAGTCGATGAGGGCCCACTCGTACCGGGTGCGGGACATGATGCCGACACGGTCGCCCGCGCCCACGCCGCTGGCCATCAGGCCTTTGGCGAGCACCGAGACATCCGCCAGGAAATCGGTGGCCCGGATGTCCTGCCATTGTCCGGCCGTGTCCAGGCGGGAGAACAAGGCCGGGTTGGACGCCTTCGCGGCCTGGCGGAGGACCAGGTCGGTGACGTTCATTTCCGGGGGGACTGTGACCAGGGGCGGGACACTGATTTCTCGCACGTTAGCTCCTTTGATATCCATGGACCCGCGAGGGGTACGACTAACACTAGTATGCGGTCGAAGGCATGTGTGTTCCACCACACCTACTGGCGAGTAACCTTACGGTTTGGTGACCCCCTCGTTGCGGCCGCCGCGGTGATGCGGCCTCTGCCCGGCCGTTCCGCCGAATAGGATAAGGAACCATGCACACACCTACATCCGGGCAGCAGCCCGGCCCGTACCGCAGGACGGCCGCCTGGCGGCGCAGGACGCTCGCGGGCGCAGCCGCCGGACCGGCCGGCCAGGGCTTCCGTGAGCACCTGCGGCTGGGCCGGAAAGGCCTCGCCATCGGCGTGGACATTGGCGGCACCAAGGTGGCGGCCGGTGTGGTCGATGCGGAGGGCAGGATCCTCGCCCAGGCCAAGCGGTCCACTCCCGGCAACGACCCCCGTGCGGTGGAACAGGTGATCGTGGAGCTGGTGGAGGAACTGGGCGAAGGCCACCGGATCTGGTCGGTCGGGATCGGTGCGGCCGGTTGGATGGACCTCGACGGCGGGACCGTGCTGTTCAGCCCCCATCTTGCGTGGCGCAACGAGCCCCTCCGGGACAACCTGCAGCGGCTGCTCCGTCGTCCCGTGCTGCTGACCAACGACGCCGATGCGGCCGGCTGGGCGGAGTGGCGTTTCGGGGCCGGGCAAGGCCAGAACCGCCTGGTCTGCATCACCCTCGGCACCGGGATCGGCGGTGCCATGGTGATGGACGGCCGGCTGGAACGGGGGCGCTTCGGCGTGGCTGGTGAGTTCGGCCACCAGATCATCATGCCCGGCGGCCACCGCTGCGAGTGCGGCAACCGGGGCTGCTGGGAGCAGTACGCGTCCGGCAATGCACTCGGCCGGGAAGCCAGGGAACTCGCCGCCGCCAATTCCCCGGTGGCCCAGGAGCTGCTCAAAGCGGTGGACGGCCACGCGGAGCGCATCACCGGCGTGATTGTCACCGAACTGGCCAAGGCCGGTGACCAGACTTCCCGGGAGCTGCTGGAGGAGGTCGGGGAGTGGCTGGGTTTGGGCCTCGCCAACCTCGCCGCCGCGCTGGATCCGGGCAAGTTTGTGATTGGCGGCGGACTCTGCGACGCCGGCGAACTGCTGGTTGGCCCGGCCCGGACGGCCTTCGCCCGGAACCTGACCGGCCGCGGGTTCCGGCCCGCGGCGGACATCGAGCTCGCGGCCCTGGGCCCGAATGCGGGCCTGATCGGTGCCGCGGACCTGTCCCGGGTCAGCAGCCGCATGCACAGCTAGCCGGCCACGGCCGGAGGCGCACGCCCGGATCGGGCGTACGAGCTCAGCTAGATGCGTGCGCCGTCGTCGTGTTCGTCCTTTTCGCCCGGCAGCTTCATGATCAGGAAGACCACCGACGCCGCGAAGGCTGCCACCATTCCCAGGATGGCCATCAGCGGGGCGGAGCGCCAGAACATCGCGGCGATCAGGAGTGCCACGGGGCCGCCTACGGCCCCCAGCCAGGCCAGCATCGTCAGCGGGTCGGTTCCGGCGAGGCTGGGCGGTTCCTCCGGCACGAACTCGCCCGGGCCCAGCGGGTCGTCCTCCGCGCCCTCGTAGTCCCGCGGCCCGGAGGCAGCCCCGGGGCGATCGGCGGCGGCGCCGGCCAGGGGGCCGCCGTCCGCGTGGAGCTGCGCCTGCCGCTCCTCGGCGGAAAGCTCCATCGGCACCCCGTTGGAAAGCCCCAGCGGGTCGAAATCGCTGAAAGGCCGCGGGGCGGAGCCGGCGGTGTCCGCGGCGGGCGCAGCGTCCGAGGCGGGTGCGTCCGGTACCTCGGGGTCCTCCGCGCGGGCCGCGGCACCGTGGCCTTCCCGGGCGTCCGGGCCTGCAAGGCCGTCCCGGGCTTCCGGATTTTCCGGTGTCACGGGGCGGGCGGCCGCCGCCGTGTCCCTGCCTTCCAGCCTCGCGACCAGGTCCAGCCAGACGGCGTCGTCCTGGTTGGCGCTGGAATCCGCGGAGTTTGGGTCCGGTCTAGTCATCTGCCGTGTCCTTTTGGCTAGCGTGGGCGGCGTCCGGGCCGCCTCCCGCACCCAGCGAACGGATAAATTCGGCCGTGCCGCGGAAGATCTCGGGCGCGTCGTTGTCCATGGTAGCCACGTGGTAGCTGTTTTCCAGCCGGATCACCTCCAGCGGCGCGTGGGTCAGTCCCCGGCGGAGGGCCACAATGCTCGAGTCGGAGACCACATGGTCCACCGCGGAGCGGTACACCCGCACCGGGGCGGTGATCCGGGGGAGCAGCCGCACGGTGTCCTTGAACATCCTGTTCAGTTCGTGCGCCGCGGCAACGGGTGTCCGGGGGTAGGCCCCCTCGTCGATGCCCTCTTTGAGGATGTCGTTGGCAATTGCCGGGGTGCTCTTGAGCACGAATTTCAGGATGCCCGCCAGCGGTGCCCGGGGATCGTCAATGACCAGGCCGGGGTTCACCAGCACAGCCCCCGCGACCGGCCGGGTGGCCGCAATCCGCAGAGCCAGCGCCCCTCCCATCGACAGCCCGGCAACGACGACCTGTTCACATTCCCCGGCGAGCTCAAGGTAGGCGGCGTCCAGCGCCGTGTGCCAGTCCTGCCAGCGGGTCCGGGCCAGGTCCTGCCAGCTGGTGCCATGTCCGGGCAGCAGCGGCATCCGCACGGCGTAGCCGGCGTCGGCCAGCGACCGGGCCCAGTCCCGGACGCCGTGCGGGCTGCCGGTGAAACCATGCGAGACGACGACGCCGGTGCGGGGCCCGGTTCCGGTGAACGGGCTGCTGAACGGTGCGTGGTCCAAGGGGATGTTCATGGGGTCTCCGGGGTGCTGGTGGCGGGCTGGTCCGGCCCCGCCGCGGACGGCGGAGCGGCGGCTGCATGGTGCAGGAAGAACCGGGCGGACCGCTCAAAGATGAGCGGGGCGTCGACATCGAGCGTGGCCACGTGCCCGCTGGCCGGCAGGCTGACCACTTCCAGCTCCCGCGACCCCAGTCCCTTCCGCAGCAGTTGAATCGAGGAGGGCGGGACCACAATGTCGGTGGCGGACTTGAACACGAGCGCCGGGGCGTCGACGGCCGGCAGGTCCCGCCGCGCCTCCTTGAAGAGCCTGCTCAGCTGGTGGACGGCTTCCAGCGGAGTGAGCGTGTAGTCGCCGTCCTTGGTGGCGGACGCCGTCGGATGCGGTTCCTGGACCGGAACGGTGGTGCGCTGGACATGTTTGAGCAGACCGATGTAGCGCACCCTGCGGTCATAGAAACTCAGCCCCGGATTGACGACGGCGATCCCGGTGACGTCGTGGCGCGCCGCCGTGCGCAGGGCAATGGTTCCGCCCATCGACAGCCCGGCCACGTAGCAGCGCCCGGTCCTGGCGGAGAGCTCCAGATAGGCGGCCTCAAAGGCCCGGTACCAGTCCTGCCAGCCGTACCTGGCCAGGTCGCGCCAGTCCGTGCCGTGTCCCGGCAGCAGCGGGACGGACACCGCGAAGCCCCGCCCGGCCAGATGCTCCGCCCAGGGCAGGACGCTCAGGGGACTCCCGGTGAAGCCGTGGCAGATGGCCACGCCGATGCCTGCGTTGGCGCCGTGGCCGGGATAACGGAACGCTGCGGGCGCCAGGGGAGTGCTGCTTCCGGTCATGTGCCCATCGTGTCACTGTTCCGGACAAAACTCACTAGAGTAGGGTGTCATTGAAGTGCTGGCCGGGTCCGATGGAGGGCCGGCCAGACGCCTTTCGGAGAGGTTCCGCCACGTGTTTTATTGGTTCATGAAGACGTTCGTCCTCGGACCCGTCCTGAAGACGCTTTTCAGGCCGTGGGTCAAGGGCCTGGACAACGTCCCCGCCGAGGGCGCAGCCATTCTGGCTTCCAACCATCTCTCCTTTTCCGACTCCATCTTCATGCCGCTGATGGTGCCCCGCCCCGTGGTGTTCCTTGCGAAATCCGAGTACTTCACCGGCAAGGGGGTCAAGGGCAGGCTGACGGCCGCCTTCTTCCGGCTGACCAACCAGTTGCCGATGGATCGCTCCGGCGGCGCGGCGTCCGCCCGCTCACTCGATGCCGGCATGGACGTGCTGAAGAACGGCTCGCTCCTGGGAATCTACCCCGAGGGCACCCGCAGCCCGGACTCCCGGCTGTACCGCGGCAAAGTGGGGGTGGCGCGGCTGGCCCTGCAGGCCCGCGTCCCGGTGATCCCGGTTGCGATGATCGGCACGGACAAGGTCCAGCCGATCGGCAAACGGATGCCCAACATCCGGCGCATCGGGATGATCTTCGGCGAGCCGCTGGACTTCAGCCGGTACTACGGCATGGAGGACGACCGGCTGATCCAGCGGTCCGTGACCGATGAGATCATGTACGAACTCATGCGGCTCTCCGGCCAGGAATACGCCGACGAGTACGCCGCCGTCGTCAAGCTCCGGCTCGCCGGGAAAGCCACCGAAGTGCCCGGGGACGGCACCGCCGGCACCGGACCTGCTGCCCCGGAGAGTGTGTGACCGGAGCGTGTGACGGGCCGGGCGCTGTCAATGACGGCCCGGGTCCGACGATCGCCACGGAGGCAACTATCCTTAGAGGGTGACTGAGCTATCTGCGCCTTCGGCCTCCCCCCTGACCAGTTCCCTGAGCGGCTCGCCCCTGGCGGGCTCTGCCCTGACCAGCACCGCCCAGAGCGGTGCCGCCAACTATCCCGGCCTGGACCACTGGCGGGAGCTGCCGGCCTCCCAGCAGCCGAACTGGTCGGACAAAACCGTCTTCGAAGCCTCCGTCAAGGAACTCTCCGTGCTTCCGCCCCTCGTGTTCGCGGGCGAAGTGGATATCCTGCGCGAACGCCTCGCCGCGGCGGCACAGGGCAAGGCGTTCCTGCTCCAGGGCGGCGACTGCGCGGAAACCTTCGAGGCCGCCACGGCGGACAAGATCAGCGCCCGCGTCCGCACCATCCTGCAGATGGCGGTGGTCCTCACCTATGGTGCCGCCATGCCGGTCATCAAGATGGGCCGCATGGCCGGGCAGTTCGCCAAGCCGCGGTCCTCCAACGATGAGACCCGTGAGGGCGTCACGCTGCCGGCCTACCGCGGCGACATCGTCAACGGCTACGACTTCACGCCGGAATCCCGGGCGCACGACGCCAGCCGGATGCTGAAGGCGTACCACACCTCCGCCTCCACCTTGAACCTGATCCGAGCGTTCACCCAGGGCGGCTTCGCGGACCTCAGGCTGGTGCACCAGTGGAACAAGGGCTTCACCGAAAACCCCGCCCACGCACGCTACGAGTCCCTGGCGCGGGATATCGACCGTGCCATCAAGTTCATGTCCTCCTGCGGCGCGGACTTCGAGGCCCTCAAGCGCGTGGAGTTCTACGCCAGCCACGAAGCGCTGCTGCTCGACTACGAGCGCGCCCTGACCCGCATCGACTCCCGCACGGGCTTCCCGTACGACACCTCCGCGCACTTCCTCTGGATCGGTGAGCGCACCCGCGAACTGGACCATGCCCACGTCGACTTCCTCTCGCGGGTCCGCAACCCGATTGGTGTGAAGCTGGGGCCGGGCACCAGCGGCGATGACGCGCTGCGCCTGATCGACAAGCTGGACCCGGACCGCGAACCTGGCCGCCTCACCTTCATCACCCGGATGGGCGCCGGCAACATCCGGGAGAAGCTGCCCCCGATCGTGGAGCGGGTCACCGCGTCCGGCGCCCAGGTCCTCTGGGTCACCGATCCGATGCACGGCAACACGGTCACCTCGCCGAACGGCTACAAGACGCGCAACTTCGACGACGTCATCGATGAGGTGCGCGGCTTCTTCGAGGTCCACCATGCGCTTGGCACGGTCCCCGGCGGGCTGCACGTCGAAATGACCGGCGACGACGTGGCTGAATGCCTCGGCGGGGCCGATCCGGTGGACCAGGAGTCCTTCCTGGACCGCTACGAATCGGTCTGCGATCCGCGCCTGAACCACATGCAGTCCCTTGAGATGGCCTTCCTGGTCGCCGGGGCCCTGGCCAAGCGGTAAGCAACGGTCCAAGCACCAGAACAGAAAGCTCCGCCCGGCTGGTTTCAGCCGGGCGGAGCTGCTTTAACGCGGAGCCTGATTGACGCGGAGACAGCCTGGCGCGGAGCCTGCCTGACGATGATCCTGCCTGGTGCGGTGACAGCCCGGGTCAGACCACGGTCAGGGTGATCACGGAGCCTTCCGGAACCTTCTTGTTCACGGGGTCCTGGTAACGGACCGTGCCAAAGAACCCGCCCAGGATATCCTCCACCTGGACTTCAAACCCCAGGGCCTCGAGTGCCTTGCGTGCCTCGTCGACCTGCTTGCCGACGAAGCTCGGAACGTCGACGAGCCTGGGCCCCTTGGAAACGGTAAGGGTCACCGCGCCGCCCCGGGTGAGGTTGCCGGAGGCCGGATCCTGTGCCACGACGGAGCCCTTGGGCACGGTCCGGTCAAAGACGGTTTCCGGCGAGATCACAGCCTTCAGCCCGGCGGCCTCGATGGCCTTGACCGCGTCCCCCTGCTCCTGGCCCCGCACGTCCGGCACCGGAAGGGGCTGCGGGCCCTTGGACACGGTGAGCTCGACCGGCGTGCCGTGCCGGACCGGATTGCCGCTGGGCGGTGCCTGCGCCATGACGGCGCCGGCGGGCTCGGATTCGTCAAAGGTTTCAGTGATCTGGCCGAGGGCCATGCCCGCACCGTTGAGGGCAGTCTTGGCTTCGTCGAGGGACGTCCCGACCAGCTCCGGCAGGGGGAACAGCTCCGGGCCTTTGGAGACCGCGAGGGACACCGGTTGGAACTTCCGGATGACTTCCCCGGCGGCGGGTTCGGATCCGACGACCAGCCCGGGGGCGACGTCGTCGTGGAACACGTCCTGGGTGGTGGACTGGAAGCCCGCGGTGCGGAGCAACTGCTGGGCCTCCGCCACCGTCATGTTCTCGAGCTGCGGAATCGTGCCGGGGGAGCCCGGCCCCATGCCAAAGAACCAGCCGGCCCCGCCGGCCAGCAGCGCCGCCATGACCAGGACCAGTACCCAGATCAGCCCCCGGCGCCGGGGGTTCCCCTCGCGCAGGCTCCGGACCGGCGTGGCCGCGGCACGCTGCCGCGCCTTGTCCTCGTCGCGGTCGTGTTTGCGCTGCGCCCGCTTGCTGGCGGGAACTGCCGAATCGTCTGTGTCGCGGCGGCCGTCATGGTTATCCGGGTAAGGCACCTCGTCGGGGGCGGACAGCGGGCCGTAGCCGGGGTGCCGCGGCGCCGCCGACATCACCGTGGTCGGGTTGCTGCCGCGGGCGATGAACTCCGTGGGCTGCTGCCGCCCGCCGATGACCTCGGTGGCGCCGTCGCCGCGAGGATCCGGTGAGCCCGGGCGCCGGGCCGGCGGACCCGGCGGGGGCGGCACGGCAGGCAGGGCCGGACGCGCCGCAGGAGGCTGCAGATCGAGTTCGGCGTCGCTGAGGTTCCGCCGGATGTGGCGGAGCTCGGAGAGCAGGGCGTAGCCGTCGACGGGGCGTTTGTCGGGGTCGTTGGCCGTGCACCACTGCACGAGTTCGTCGATTTCGGCGGCGAGACCGGGCACGAGCTGCGAGGGGGCACCGACGGTGGAGTTGACGTGCTGGTAGGCGACCTGGATGGGAACCTCGCCGTCGAAAGGCTGGCGGCCGGTGAGCATCTCATAGAGCATGATCCCGACCGAGTAGATGTCACTGCGCGCATCGGCCTGCCGGCCCAGCACGAGTTCGGGGGAGAGGTACGCCACGGTGCCGATCAGCCCGCCGGTACTGGTCGACGTTGAGATGGCGCGGGCCAGCCCGAAGTCGCCGAGCTTGATCCGCCCGTCGTCGGCGATCAGCACGTTCTCGGGCTTGATGTCCCGGTGGATGAGGCCCGCCTCATGGGCAGCCCCCAGGCCTTCGACGACGGGATCGATCAGCGCCAGCGCCAGGCGCGGCGGAAGTGCGCCCTTTTCCTTGAGAACGTCGCGCAGGGTGTGGCCCTTGATGTACTCCATCACCAGGTAGGCCACCCGGTCATCCTCGCCCTGGTCCAGCACCCCCACGACGTGCGGGTGCGACAGTCGGGCCGCGGCCTTGGCCTCTCGGCCCAGCCGGTCGAGGAACTGCGGGTCTCCGGTCATGTGGGGGTGCAGCACCTTCAGGGCCACGTCCCGCTCCAGCCGGCGGTCGGTAGCCACATACACAGTGGACATGCCGCCGCTGGCGAGCCTGGACTGAATCAGGTACCGGCCATCCACCAGGGTGCCAACGAGAGGGTCCGACGAGTATTCCTGCACTATACGATCCTAATCGCTGCACGGAAACGGGCCCGAATCAACATGCGATCCGGGCCCGTATCGTTATCCGCCGTGGCTTGGCGTGGACGTTGCCGTGCCTTAACCGGGGCGGCTGGCGCCGAAGCCGTGGTTGCCCTGGACTGCTAGGCGAAGTTCTTCTGGTGCGCCTTGATGGACTCCACGTAGCGCTTGGTGTCCTCGTACATGCCGTACTTGCTGACCGAGTACTGGCCCTGGTAGTAACCGGCGATGGCGCTGTCCTGGTCCGGGCTGGTGCGGATCAGCTGGCGGATGATCGCGACGCCGGCCGTGGCGTTGTCGTACGGGTCCAGCAGGTTCAGCTGGCGGCCCACGAGGTCCGAAGCCCACTCGCCCGAGGAGGGGATGACCTGCATGGCGCCGATCGCGTTCGCGGGGGAGACCGAGCGGTGGTCGAAGCTGGACTCCTGGAACGCGAAGGCCAGGGCCAGTGACGGGTCGACGCCCATGCGGCGGGCGGTGTCCGCGACGATGGTCTTCATCTGTTCGCGGCTGGGCACCGGCGAGGCGTTCAGCAGGGCCTTGTTCTGGTTGGCGGAGCTGACGACGGCGGCCGGATACGTGAAGCCGAGGAAGGTGCTCGGGACCAGCGGCGTGACAGTGGCAGCGGGCGGGGTGGCAGCCGGTGCGATGGACCCGCCCGTGAGCGCCAGCTTCTGGCCGGGGTAGATGATGCTGGACATCGTCAGGCGGTTGGCGGACAGGATGTCGGCGAGTTTGACGCCGTTCCTGGCGGCGATGCCGGAGAGGGTGTCGCCGGACTTAATGGTGTAGGAACCCGAGGCGGAGGCCGGGGCAGGAGCCGGGGTCGCGGCCGGCGCGGGGGCTGCCGGGGCTGGTGCCGACGGGGCCGGTGCCGCAGCGCCGCCGCCGATTTTGATCTGCTGGCCGGGGTAGATAATGGAGCCCAGGTTGAGCCCGTTCCAGCCGAAGACCTCGGAGAGCTTGACTCCGTGGCGGGCCGCGATGGCACTGAGGGTGTCGCCGGACTTCACGGTGTAGGCACTGCCGCCGGAAGGCGCGGCAGGGGCCGGGGCGGCCGGAGCCGCCGGCTGCGGCGCGGTGGCCGATTCGTCAAGTTTGATTGTCTGGCCGGGGTAGATGATGGCGTTGGCCCTTAGCCCGTTCAACTTCAGGACAGCGTAGGTGTCCAGGCCAAACTTGCCGGCGATTCCACTGATTGTGTCACCGCGGGTGATCGTGTACTCCGCCGGAGCGGAAACCTGGGCGGGCCGGAAGGCGGACGGCACGGCCGCCGGAACGGAAGTGGCAGGGATCAACGCGGAACCCAGGGAGCGTGCGGTCTGTCCCTGGGTCTGTGCCTGCATGGCCGCGGCGAGGGTAGCCGGGATGGTGCGGGCACGCGATTCGGCCGCAGCGGGCTGGGCGAGCGCCAGTGAAGAAAGGACGACGGCGGGAAGGGCCGCCGTCGTGGCCGCAATCATCGGCAGGCTGGGCCGCGTAGCGGGCTTTGGCGAACGTGACGTCGTCATGGGAAAGGTCCTCTTCTCAGCGGCGAACGCTGCGGGTCTGGCCGGCAATACTGGTGTTACCAGTGTGACTCAAGTTGTAGCTGTTACAAATGTGATCCATGTGAATCTCTCATGATTTGGGAATTAGCACAAGAACTCTTTGACATTCCGCAAACAAGTGTTCGTGGAGTGTCGGTCCGGGAACCGGGACCCGGACGGAAGCCACATCCGGGGCCGCCGGCATTTATTCGGGTGGCGTCGACTAGGCGCAGAGGCTGCCGGCATGGCAATCTTGATCCGTGAGTAATGTAGAAAGCCTTGTGGGCGAATGGCTGCCCCTGCCCGATGTCGCACAGCTTATGAACGTTTCGATTACAAAGGTTCATGCCCTCCTGGACGAACGCGCGCTGGCGGCACTGAGGGTCGGTGAACGCCGGATCCGTTGCGTTCCTGCGGACTTCATTCAGGACGGCCATGCCGTGGAAAGCCTCAAGGGAACGATTGTGGTCCTCGCGGACGCCGGATACTCCGACGAGGAACTCATTACCTGGCTGTTTACGCCGGATGAATCCCTGCGCGGCCGTCCGATCGACGCCCTCCGCGAGGGGCGGAAAACGGAAATCCGGCGCCGGGCGCAGTCCCTGGCCTGGTAGCACAAAGAACGCGCCCGCCCTTAACTGACGCAGGCCCCGCACCTCACATGTGAGGTGCGGGGCCTGCGTCAGTTCGTGCCGCCGGCATTGTTCACGCCGCCGGCATTGTTCTTGCCGCCGGCGGACGTGCCGCCGGCGGACGTGAAGCGGGCTGACGTGTCAACGGGGCTGCGGCTCAGGCCGCTCGGCTGACCGTGGCCTCGGCCAGCTTCCGCAGCGCCGTCTTTGGCAGTTCCTCCAGCGGCAGGAGGTCCAGGGCAGCGAAGGCCGCGCGGCCGAATTCCTCGATCAGCACTTCCGTGGCCTGGAGTGCCCCGCAGTCTGCGATGATGCGGCGGATTTCGTCCACGTCGGCGTCGCCGAGCCCCGGGCTGCCGAGCTTCGAGTCGATGAACGCGGACTCGGCGGGGCTGGCCAGGTCCAGGGCAAAGGCGATCAGCACGGTCCGTTTGCCTTCCCGCAGGTCATCTCCCGCAGGTTTTCCGGTGGTGACCGGATCCCCGAAGACCCCCAGGACGTCGTCGCGGAGTTGGAAGGCCTCGCCCAACGGAAGGGCAAACGCCGAGTAGCCACGCAGCAGCTCGTCGCGGGCGCCGGCCAGGGCACCGCCCAGAGCCAGCGGATGCTCGGTGGAGTATTTGGCCGATTTGAAACGAATGATGGACTGTGCGCGGCTGACGGCCCCGGCCCGGTCCCGCCGGGGCCCGGCGACCTCCTCGAGGATGTCGAGGTATTGGCCGGCCATGACCTCGGCGCGCATCAGGTTGAAGATCAGCCGTGCCCGGCTCCCGGAGGCTGCGCTCTGACCGATCTCGGTAAAGGACTCCTCGCTGAATGACAGGCACAGATCACCGGTCAGGATGGCGGCGGCGTGTCCGAACCGTTCACTGTCCAGTGCCCAGCCTTGGGTCTCATGCAGTTCGCTGAAGCGCCGGTGCACGCTTGGGCCGCCCCTGCGCGTGTCAGAGCGGTCGATGATGTCGTCGTGGATCAGGGCAGCCGCCTGGAACAGCTCCAGCGCGGAGCCTGCCGTTACGACCTCGGTGGCGTCCGCTCCGCCACCGGCGCCCCGCCAGCCCCAGTAGCACATGAGTGCCCGGAGGCGTTTGCCGCCGGTCACGAGGTTCGAGATCGATCCCATCAGCGGATCGATGTCCGGGGAGATCGAGGACATCACCGCCTGGCGGGTGGTCAGGAAATCGGTGAGCTTCCCGGCGACTGCGGCCACATAGGCGGCTTGTTCCAGACGCAGCTGCTCCGCGAGGGTCACTTGACGGACTCGGCGGCGACGTTCGCACCGATGGTGAAGGTGGAGACGCCGGCGGTTTCCAGCACCGAGATGTTTACGGTTTCGGTGTCACCACGGAGGAAATCCTTGGACGGCACCGCTCCCACAGTTTCCCCCGGAACGGCCTGGAAGCCCTGGGCTTCCAGCTCCTTCGTATAAAAGGCAAGCACCTCAGCGGACGGCGCGGAGATGCTGGCGACGAGGGCCACCGTGGCCGGCTCCGTGGTCTTGTCAAAGCTGGAGGAGACGACCTTCGCCCCCGGCATCACCGGGAGGAGCTTCTCCGGGAACCCTGGAACCATCGCACCTACGGTGGCCGAGGTTCCGGGTTCGGCGGAGGGGCTGGCCGACGCTGTCGCGGTGGGCTGGGCCGCTGACGGCGGAGCCGAGACCGACGAGGACCCCGGGGCAGCGGCCCCGGGGTTGGCGGGTGTGCATGCCGCCAGGGCTATCAGCGTGCCCGCCGCCACTGCGGCTGCCGCAGCACGCTTGCGCTGTCCAAATACCTTCACGGGGACTTTCCTCCTGGTGTTGACGCCGGATTCAGCCTCCAGTTTAGTCAGTCCCGGGGCATAGGATTGAAGTTGTGGGGCCGGACGAGAATATACAGCAGCGGGAGCAGTCTCCCCAGGGCACAGCCAGGCGGCCCAGCGAAGCGGAACTTCGGGAGCTCCGGCGGAGCAGCATCATGCACGTCGACATGGATGCGTTCTTTGTGTCCGTGGAATTGTGCAGCCGTCCGGCGCTCGTGGGCAGGCCCGTCATCGTGGGCTATCCCGCCGACCGGTCCGTCGTGCTGTCCGCCTCGTACGAAGCCCGGAAATTCGGCGTCAAATCCGCCATGCCAATGGTGGTGGCCATGCGGATGTGTCCGTCGGCCATTGTCATCGAGCCCCGGCACCAGCTTTACTACGAGGTGTCCGGCCAGATGATGGCGATTTTCGGGTCCATCACCGAATTGGTGGAGCCGCTCAGCGTGGACGAGGCCTTCCTCGACGTCGGGGGAGCGATCCGCCGGCTGGGTCCGCCCCGCGCGATCGGCGAACTCATCCGCACCCGGGTCCGCAGTGAATTGGGTATCACCGCGTCCGTGGGGATAGCCGCCAGCAAGTTCGTGGCGAAGATTGCCTCCACCCGGTGCAAGCCGAACGGGCTGCTGCTCATCGGTCCGGAGGAGACGGTCCCGTACCTGCACAGCCTTCCGGTCAGCGCCCTCTGGGGTGTCGGCGCAAAAACCGTTGAGGTGCTGTCCCGGATGGGCATCCGGACGGTCGCCGACGTCGCGGCGTCACCGCTCCCGTCCCTCCGGAAGGTGCTCGGTGCGTCCGGGGAACACGTCTACCGGCTGTCCTGGGGAATTGACCCCCGCCCGGTGACCCCCGTCCGGCTCGAAAAGAGCATTGGCGCGGAAGAGACCTTCGCCCTGGACACCGCCGACGAGGCCCTGCTGCACCGGGAACTGCTGCGCCTGTCACACCGCACGGCGGAGCGGCTCCGCGGTGCCGGCATGCATGCCCGAACCGTGGCACTCAAGCTGCGCTATGCGGACTTCTCCACGATCACCCGCAGCCGCACTGTCAGCACCCCGATCGAGAGTGCCCAACTTCTGTACTCCGTCGCCGTCCAGCTCCTGGAATCGGTCGGCGACCGCCCCATGACCGTGCGGCTCGTGGGTATCCGCGCCGAACAGCTTGAGGAGGCCGCGCAGGCGCCCCTGCAACTCAGCCTCGACCGCCGGGATGACAATTGGCGCGCCGCGGAGCAGGTTCTGGACCAGGTGACCCGGAAATTTGGCACAAAATCAGTGCTTCCGGCCAGGCTCCTGGACCCCGGGAGCAATTCAGGCTGATCCGGGTGTCAATCACGCGCTTTTTGAAGTCAAGGGGACGTTCGGCATCTTTCAGAACAGGACGCAACAAACTATCCTTATTTATACGTAAGTTTGGAACGACTGGAACGAGCGTTCGGACTAATGCAGGACCAGCTGATCACCCCGGATGGGGTCGTGGAGAACCCCATTCGACCAACGGCGGCGATTGGGAACCACGCGGGGATCCCGCACGTTGTGGGTTCAGGGACACTGGCGGCGTCAGTCTGGACGTCGGCCGATTTAAGGAGGTCGTGATGCCGCTCTCGGAGCACGAACAGAAGTTGCTGGAGCAACTTGAGAAGCAGTTGCATGAGGACGACCCTAAGTTCGCCAGCTCGATGGGCTCGGACGCGGGACGTTCATGGTCAACCCGCCATTTGGTGATCGGCGTCCTGGCCACGCTGGCCGGTGTCGTGCTCCTTCTCTTTGGCGTGACGATTCAAAACATCTTTGTCGGAGTCCTCGGCTTTGTGGTCATGGGGGCCGGGGTCTACTACGCCACCATGCGCGGTGCTGCTGCCGGCAAGGCCAAAGCCTCCGGTGCGGCCCGGAAGTCCGGGAAGCCCAGGAGCTCGTTCATGAGCAATCTTGAGGAACGCTGGGACGAGCGGCACCGCGGGGAGCCCTGAGCTCCGGCCGATCCACCGAAACTCCAGTCCGACCTCCACTTTCCACCACAGGCAACGCCCGGGTGGCGTAGAAGACCCGCTCCGGCGGGTCTTTTGTCGTTAACCCCGGGGCTCGCCATGCCCGGAGAGGGCCAGGAGCGGCCGTGTGCGCCGGATGCCGTGCCGCGGCCCGGCATATTTCCTCCACTGCGCCCCACCGGCCCCGGTTCCCAGCCATTACGGGGAACAAAGAGGCCACCGCCCCACAAATTGACGCCGAATCGTTCGGCGTGTCGTTGACTGGGGAGGGATGTGGAGTAATGTGGAGGGCGTAAGAGGGTAGTGGCAGCACGGGGGACGTTGGGCTTCCTACGAACAGACAGGCGGTGGGCCGTGTTTCTCGGCACACATTCGCCACGTCTGGACGAGAAGGGTCGAATCATCCTTCCCGCGAAGTTCCGCGAGGAGCTTGCCGGGGGACTGGTTCTCACAAGGGGCCAGGAACGCTGCATCTACGTCTTTAGTGAGGCGGAGTTCGGCCGGGTTCACGAGCAAATGCGGGAGGCCCCAATCTCCAGCAAACAGGCTCGTGACTACATCCGTGTTTTCCTCTCTGGAGCCTCCGACGAGGTACCTGACAAGCAGGGGCGCGTGACGATTCCACCGGCGCTCCGGGAGTACGCAGGGCTCGGCCGGGAACTCGCCGTTATCGGTGCAGGAACCCGCGCTGAGATCTGGGACGCACAGGCCTGGAACGAGTACCTCGCCGAAAAGGAAACGGCCTTCTCGGAGACCGACGACGCAATACCGGGGATTCTGTGAAGCCCCGCAGGACCAAGGCAGCACTGCACGATTCTTGACCGAGATCTCCAGCCGCCCATCCGGCTGTTTTCCTGGCTCACTTCCCCGGAGCCAGGCAGACGCAGGGTAGGCGCGGATGGGGATCTGGATTAAGAAGCGGCACGCGCAGCCAGCACCGCACTCCAGGAACCAGCCGGACAAACGAAAGGACGCAGGCATGACGGACCCTGACCAGAAGCCCACGTCCGAACGCCATGTACCGGTCCTCAGGGACCGGTGCATCAGTTTGTTGGCACCCGGGTTCGAGGCGGCGCGCAGCCGCGGCGAGACCCCCGTGGTCATCGATGCCACCCTTGGCATGGGCGGTCACGCGGAGGCCATGCTGCAGCGCTTTCCGGACCTGCACCTGATCGGGATCGACCGCGATGAGGAAGCCCTGGCCCTCGCCGGGGACCGACTCCAGCCCTTCGCCAACCGGATTGACCTCGTGCACGCCGTGTACGACGAGATCCCCGACATCCTTGAAGACCTCGGCTTCGCTGAGGTCCACGGGGTCCTGATGGACCTCGGCGTCTCCTCGCTCCAGCTGGACGAACGGGAACGCGGCTTCGCCTACTCCTTCGACGCCCCGCTGGACATGCGCATGGACACGAGCCGCGGCCAGACCGCCGCCGACGTCGTCAACAACTACAGCGAAGAGGACCTGGTCCGGATCATCCGGAAATGGGGCGAGGAGAAGTTCGCCGGCCGCATCGCCAACCGGATCGTCACCGCCCGCGCCGGGAAGCCCTTCACGACAACGGGGGAGCTCGTCGAGCAGATCCGCGATGTTGTCCCCTCCGGCGCCGCAAAAAAGGGCGGACATCCGGCAAAGCGCACCTTCCAGGCACTCCGGATCGAGGTCAACGAAGAACTCGATGTCCTCGAACGCGCCATCCCGGCGGCCATCAACGCCATCGCCGTCGGCGGCCGCGTGGTCGTCATGTCATACCACTCGCTGGAAGACAAGATCGTCAAGGGCTTCTTCCAGGCAGGATCCAAATCCTCCGCACCGCTCGGCTTCCCCGTGGAACTCGAAGAGCACAAGGCCGAACTGAAAACCCTGACGAAGGGCACCGAAGTGCCCACCGCCGCCGAAATCGCCGAGAATCCACGCGCCGCGTCCGCCAGACTCCGCGCTGTGGAACGCATCAAAACCAGGAGGGCCGCATGAGCACCGCCGCTGTCAACAGATTCCCCGTTGCCACAGGCGCGACAGCCCGCGCCCTGCCCGGGATCACTCCCGGCACCGGCCCCTCCCGGAAAGCGCGCACCCCGCTCTCCCTGGTCCGGTCGGCCCCGCAGAAGCGCCGCGCCCCGTTCGTCGTGCTCTGCTTTGGCCTCCTGGCAGTGGCCCTGATGGCGGTACTGGTCCTCAACATCTCCGTGTCCACCGCGCAGTACCAGCTGGTGCAGCTGCGGAGCGAGCAGTCCACGCTGACGAAACAGAACCAGGACCTGACCCAGCAGGTGCAGAACTTTGACGCCCCGCAGAACCTGGCCGCCAAGGCCACCGAGCTGGGCATGGTGGCGTCCACCACCAAGGGCCAGATCGACCTCTCCACCCTCAGCGTCACGGGCAAGGCCAAGCCCGCGGTGAAGGGCGACGCCCCGGGCGCCGTCATTGCCGCCCCGGCCGTGGCCGGACAACTCAGCGTCGTTCCGCCGGCCACTGTGAAGGAGCCGCTGGCGAACCGCAAACCCGCGGCTGCCCCAGCGGCCGCTGAGGCCGCCGGTGCACCGGCTGCCGCCGCACCGGCCGCCGAGGCTGTGCCGGTCCCGCCGGCAAAACCGGCGGTCGAACTCCACGGGGGCTCTGTTCCTGCCCCCGCGCAGAAGGTGCCGGGACAGTAACGCAGGACGGACCACCAGCCAGGCAACCAGCAAGGAAACATCGTGGCGCAGAACACCGGCAAGGCACGCAAGGCGAAAGCGCCGAGTGCGACCCGGCGGCTGAGGCTGGGCCTCGGCGTCATGCTGACGCTCCTGCTCGTCGTCGGCGGAAAACTCTTCCTGGTGCAGGGCCTCGACGTCGGCGGTATGGCCGAGGCCGCCTTGCAGAACAGGCTCACCCCCATCGAACTGCCCGCCGAGCGCGGCAGCATCCTGGATGCCAACGGCACCGTCCTGGCCAGCAGCGTGATCCGCTACAACCTCGTTGTCGACCAGACCGTCAACACCAAGACCGAGGAGTTCCGCCGGCTGGAACCGGTGGGTGGCAAGGAAGAGCTCGTCAAGGTCTCCCGGGACCAGGGCATCAACGAACTCGCAGCCGTGCTGGGCATGGCCAATGCCACCCTCAAAGACGCACTGACGGGTGACCAGCGCTACTACATCGTGGCCAAGGACCTGAAGCCCGACGTCGAGGACCGTATCGCCAAGCTGCAGATCCCCGGCATCGTCACCGAGGGCACCAGCAAGCGCGTGTACCCCAACGGCTCGGTGGCCGGCGGGATCGTAGGCTTCCTGAAGGACGGCACCACCGGCCAGGCCGGCCTGGAGCAGACCCAGGACGAGGTCCTCAGGGGAACCTCGGGCAAACGGCTCTTCGAAATCGGCGCCGACGGTCTGCGCATCCCGGTCGGAGTCGACCAGTTGACCCCGGCCGTCAACGGCAAGGACCT
This sequence comes from Arthrobacter sp. AL12, assembly GCF_029960645.1. Taxonomy (GTDB): domain Bacteria; phylum Actinomycetota; class Actinomycetes; order Actinomycetales; family Micrococcaceae; genus Arthrobacter. Next base: position 30,034 of record NZ_JASBQY010000017.1, on the reverse strand, counting down.
CAAACTCACCCTGAACGCCGACCTCCAGTACTTCGCCCAGCAGGCCATCCAGAGCCAGCGGGACAAGCTCAGCGCCGAGTGGGGCGTCGTGATCGTCCAGGACATCAAGACCGGCAACATCATCGCCATGGCGGACACCAACGCACCGGACCCCAACGACCCCGGCAAGGCCGAGGCCCAGGACCGCGGCGTCCGTGCCGTCACCGCGGCGTACGAACCCGGATCGGTGGAAAAGATGATCACGGCGGCCGCCCTGATCGAGGAAGGCAAGTCCTTCCCGCTGGATAAGTTCACCATCCCGTCCTCGTACACCGTGGACGGGCAGACCTTCAGCGACTCCTTCGCGCACGGCACGGAGGAACGGACCCTGGCAGGCATCCTGGGCTGGTCGATGAACACCGGGACGGTCATGGCCGGCGCGCGGCTCAGCAAGGAGCAGCGCTACGACTGGCTGAAGAGGTTCGGCATCGGCGAAGCGCCGCACGTCGGACTGCCGGCCGAGGCCTCCGGCATCCTGACCCCCCACGAGCAATGGGACGGTCGACAGGAGTACACCGTGCTGTTCGGCCAGGGCGTCTCGCAGTCCACGCTGCAGACCGTCCGGGCCTTCCAGACCATCGGCAACAACGGGGTGATGCTCCAGCCGCGGCTGATCGACAGCCACGTCAACCCGGACGGCACCGAGGAAAAAGTTCCGGCGCAGCCTTCACGGCAGATCGTCACCCCGGACACCGCCCGGCAGGTGCGGGACATCCTCGAAAGCGCTGTCACGGAGGGCCAGATCAAGGAGGCCGGTCTGGACGGCTACCGGGTCGGGGCGAAGACCGGCACCTCGCAGTCGCCGTGCGACGACGGCACCGCGGGCTTCTGCGGCTTCACGGCGTCGATGGTGGGAATGGCGCCGATGGACGATCCGCGGTTTATTGTTGAAGTGGTCCTGCAACGGCCCAAGGGCGATATCTACGGCATCTCGAACGGACCGGTCTTCCGGTCCGTGATGAGCCAGGCGCTGCGGACGTACAACGTCCCGCCGTCCACCGGCGAACCCGTCCGGCTGCCGCAGTTCGTCAAGTAGCACCCCCGCGGGGACCAGCACCACGCACGTCCGCCACCAACCTGTACCGGGAATACTGAGCCTGCGGGCCGGAGCAATCCTCCGTGCGCAGCGCCAGATCCACCAGCACCACCAACGGAGATCCACGTGTCAGACCAGAATGCCCCCGGCGCTTACGCCGCGCCGTCCGCGCCGGGCTTCCGGCCCACTGCGGTAGCTGCCGTGCCGCTGGCCGCCATCGGCGAGGCAATCGGCGTCGTTGTCCCCGGGGCTTCCGGTTCCGTCGCGGTCACCGGGATCTCCCTGAACTCCCGAAGCGTCCAGCCCGGCGACCTCTACGTCGCCCTGCCCGGCGCGAGCCGGCACGGCGCCGACTTCGTCTCCCAAGCCCTGGCAGCCGGGGCGTCCGCCGTGCTGACGGACGACGCCGGCGCGCGCCTGCTGGCGTTCTCCCACGACATCGCCGCGCCGGTCCTGCTGGCCCGGGAGCCCCGCAGCCTCGTCGGACGGCTGTCCGCCCTGATCTACCGGAGCCGGCCGCAGGGCGAGCCCGCCCCGGCTCTCTACGGCGTCACGGGCACCAACGGCAAGACCACCACCACCTACTTCATTAACGCCCTGCTGCAGGCCCTCGGGCAGAAGACAGGGCTGATCGGCACCATCGAAATCCTGGCCGGCGGAGAGCCGATCCCCAGCCTCCTCACCACCCCGGAGTCCACCGACGTCCACGCCCTGCTGGCCCTGATGCGCGAACGCGGTCTGGACGCGGCCTCGATGGAGGTCTCCTCGCACGCCATCTCCTTCCACCGCGTGGACGGGGTCGAGTTCGACGTCGCCGGCTTCACCAACCTGACCCAGGACCACCTCGACCTGCACGGCAGCATGGCGGAGTACTTCCAGACCAAGGCCCGGCTCTTCGCCCCCGGGCGGGCCCGCCGCGCAGTCGTGACCGTCGACGACGACTGGGGCGTTCAGCTGGCCGCCACAGCGGGCATCCCGGTGACCACGCTGGCCACGCACGTCGCCGGCGGCGCGACAAGTCCGCCCGCGGCCGCGGACTGGACGGTCTTCGGGCCGGCCCCGCGCGGACTCGGCACCGTCTTTACCCTCCGCCACCGCGACGGAACGGAGCTGCGCGTCCACACCGGGCTGCCCGGAAGCTTCAATGTGGCCAACGCCGCACTGGCAACCGTCATGGTGCTCGAGGGCGGCCACAATGCCGCCGACATCCAGGCCGCCCTCGACGCCGGCGATCCCTTCACCGTCGCCGTCCCCGGCCGCATGCAGCTCGTCTCCACCGCCCCCGCCGCGGTGGTGGACTTTGCGCACAACCCCGATGCCCTGGCCCGCGCCCTGGAGGCGGTCCGCTCCCCGGAACCGGGGTCCAGGGTGATCATCGTCTTTGGCGCCACCGGCCAGCGTGACCAGGGCAAGCGCCCCGCCATGGGTGCCATTGCCGCCCGCCTCGCCGACGTCGTCATTGTCAGCGACGACGACCCGCACGACGAGGACGCCGCGGAAATCCGCGCCGACGTCCTGGTCGGCGCGGTTGAGGCCAAGGAGCACGAGGGCCTGGACTGCAGCATTATGGAGGTCTTTCCCCGCGATGCGGCCATCCGGAAGGCCGTTGCACTGGCGGACGCGGCCGACACCATCCTCGTCGCGGGACGGGGCCACGAAATTTGGCAGGAAGTCAAGGGCGTCAACCTCGCCCTTGACGACAGGGTGGAGCTCCGCCGGGCCTTGACGGCCCGGGGATTCACCGTTCTCGAAGACCAGCGGATAGAGTCCTAAACCGAGATGATTGCATTTACCGCGGCGGAAATCGCCGACATAACCAATGGCCGGCTGGCCGCCGAACCGGGGACAACCCCCGGCTCCGTGGTCACCGACTCCCGGGACACCACCCCGGGTTCCCTCTACGTGGCCAAACCGGGCGAGACGGCCGACGGCCATGACTTCGTCGGTGCTGCCTTCGAGCGCGGCGCCGTGCTGGCCCTGGTCGAACACGACGTTTCCGACGCCGCAGGCCGCGCCTACCCCGCCATCGTGGTCCAGGACTCGGTCCTCGCGATGGGCGCCCTGGCCGCGGAAACCGTCAGGCGGATCCGCGCCGGCCGCGCAGCCGACGGCGAGCCGCTGACCGTGATTGGCATCACCGGGTCCGCCGGCAAGACCACCACCAAGGACCTGCTGGCCGGGATCCTGGCCGCGGAAGGCAACACCGTTGCCCCGCAGGGATCCTACAACGGCGAGGTCGGGGTCCCACTGACGGTCTTCAAGGCCGGGACCGACACCCGTTACCTCGTGATCGAGATGGGCGCCACGGGCGTCGGCCACATCCGCTACCTCGCCGAGATGGTCCGCCCCGACATCGGGGTGGTCCTTGGTGTCGGCACGGCCCATGCCGGTGAATTCGGCGGCGTGGACAACATCGCCATCGCCAAGGGCGAGCTCGTCGAAGCCCTGCCTGCCAGCGGCACCGCCGTCCTCAATTTGGACGATGCCCGCGTCGCCGCCATGGCCGCGCGCACCCGGGCCACCGTGCTCGGGTACACCGCCCAGCCGGCCCGTGACAGCGTCGGCGACACCGCCGGAGCGAACACCGCCGCTGCGGAGCTGGTCCGCGCCGGGGGCCTCGGACTCACGTCCGGCGGCAGCCCGGAGTTCGACCTCTTCCTGCCGGGTGAAAGCGCCGGGCACCACGTCGTGGCCCGGCTGATCGGCGCCCACCACATCGCCAACCTGCTGGCAGCGGCGGCGGCGGCCCACGCCGCCGGCGTTCCCGCCGCACGCATCGCGGCCTCGCTGGGCGCCCAGACGGCCGCCAGCCGGTGGCGGATGGAACGCACCGAACGGCCCGACGGCGTCACCGTCATCAACGACGCCTACAACGCCAACCCGGAATCCATGCGCGCCGCGCTGCGCACCCTCGCCGACCTCGGGCGGGGCCGCCGGACCTGGGCCGTGCTCGGGGCCATGCTGGAGCTGGGACCCGACTCCATCCGTGAACACATGGCCGTGGGCACCCAGGTGGTCCGGCTCAACATCTCCCGGCTCGTCGTCGTCGGACGCGAGGCCCGGTCGCTGTATGTCTCAGCCGTCAACGAGGGGTCCTGGGGCGACGAATGCGTCTTCGCCGAGACCCCGGAGGAAGCCTACGAGCTCCTGCAAGCCGAGCTGGAGCCCGGTGACCTGGTGCTCTTCAAGTCCTCCAACAGCATCGGACTGCGCCATCTGGGCGATCGGATAGCATTACCCCCACAGGCCCCCGGGACCGCTGCCGGTCCCGCTGAGGGAAGGGCTGCCGGAAACGCAGCCGGAGACGCCGCAGGAACCGCCGCCGAAAACGCTGCCGGAACCGCCACTGAAGGGAGTGCGCTGCTGTGATTGCACTGCTGATGGGCTCTGGACTGGCCCTGCTGTTCGCCTTTCTGGGCACCCCGCTCTTTATCCGCTTCCTGGTCCGCAAGAGCTACGGGCAATTCATCCGGGATGACGGACCCACCACCCACCACACCAAGCGCGGCACCCCCACCATGGGCGGCACCATTGTGGTCCTGGCGGTGCTCGCCAGCTACGGCATCACGCACGGCGTGATGTGGATGATCAACCCGGCATCGCCAGGGCCGTCCGCCTCGGCCATCCTGCTGCTGTTCCTCATGGTCGGCATGGGGCTGGTCGGCTTCCTTGATGACTTCATCAAGATCTCCAAGCAGCGGAGCCTGGGCCTGAACGCCAAGGCCAAGCTCATCCTGCAGGCCGCCGTGGGCATCATCTTCGCGGTCCTGGCCCTGCAGTTCCCCGACGAGAACGGCGTGACGCCCGCGTCCTACCAGATTTCCCTGGTCCGCGATATCCCATGGCTGAACCTGGCCTTCGCCGGCACCCTGATCGGCGCCGTCCTCTTCGTGCTGTGGTCGAACCTGATCATCACCGCCGCGACCAACGGCGTGAACCTCACTGACGGCCTCGACGGCCTCGCCGCCGGCGCCTCCATCATGGTCTTCGGCGCCTACACCCTGATGGGGATCTGGCAGAGCAACCAGGCCTGCGGCTCGCCCCGGCAGGCCGGCGCCGGCTGTTACACCGTCCGCGACCCGCTGGACCTGGCCCTGCTCGCCGCCATCCTCAGCGCGGCGCTGGTCGGCTTCCTGTGGTGGAACACCTCACCGGCCAAGATCTTCATGGGCGACACCGGTTCGCTGGCGATCGGCGGCGCCGTCGCCGGCTTCGCCATCCTGTCCCGGACCGAGCTGCTGCTCGCCTTCATCGGCGGCCTCTTCGTTCTGATCACCCTCTCGGTGATCATCCAGGTCGGCTATTTCAAGATCACCAAGGGCAAACGGTTCTTCAAGATGGCCCCGCTCCAGCACCACTTTGAACTCAAAGGCTGGGCCGAGGTCACCGTCGTCGTCCGGTTCTGGATCCTGTGCGGCCTCTTCGTCGCCGCCGGCCTGGGAATCTTCTACGCCGAGTGGGTGGTCCTGCTGTGACCGGTTCGATTCCCGCACCCCTCACCACCTCACCCCGGCTCCAGGGTCTGGTCAGCTGGGACTCCGACTGGGCCGGACTCCGGGTTGTCGTTACCGGCATCGGGGTCTCCGGCTTCGCCGCCGCCGACACACTGATCGAACTGGGCGCCCGTGTGGTCGTGGTGGACGCCGCCACCGGCCCCACCGCACAGGCCCAGGCGGACACCCTCCGGATCGTCGGCGCTGTCGATGTCCTGCTGGGCGAGGACGCCGTAGGGACCGTTCCCAAAATCGACGGCGCCAAGCCGGACCTGATCGTCACCTCCCCGGGCTGGCGGCCGGACCAGGCGCTGCTCGCCGCCGCGGCCCGGGCCCACATCCCGGTCTGGGGCGACGTCGAACTCGCCTGGCGCCTTCGCGAACGCCAGGGGCGCAAGACCGCCGACTGGCTGACCATCACCGGCACCAACGGCAAGACCACCACCGTCGGGCTGACCGAGTCGATGCTGCAGGCGGCCGGGCTCAAGGCCATCGCCGTCGGCAACGTCGGCACCCCGATCCTAAACGCCCTGCGCGATCCGGTGGACTACGACGTCTTCGCCGTCGAGCTCTCCAGCTTCCAGCTGCACTGGAGCGACTCCATCTCGCCGGTGGCGAGCGTCTGCCTCAATGTCGCCGAGGACCACGTCGACTGGCACGGCTCCTACGCCTCCTACCTGGCGGACAAGGCCAAGATCTACGAACACACCCAGAAGGCGTGCATCTACAACGCCGAGCAGATCGAAACCGAACGCATGGTGGAGGACGCCGACGTCGTCGAAGGCTGCCGTGCGGTGGCCTTCACCACGCTCACGCCGGCCATCAGCATGCTCGGCGTCGTCGAAGGACTCCTGGTGGACCGCGCCTTCATCGCCGAGCGCAAGGACAGCGCCGCCGAACTGGCGTCGGTGTCGGACCTCGGCCCGGTGGCACCCCGCCATATGGTGGCCAATGCCCTGGCCGCCGCCGCCCTCGTCCGGGCCTACGGCGTCGACCCTGCCGCCGTCCGCAAGGGCCTGCTGGACTACCTGCCGGGGGACCACCGCATCCAGCCCGTTGCCCGCCACGACGGAATCCTCTGGGTCAACGACTCCAAGGCCACCAACCCGCATGCCGCAGCCGCCTCGCTCTCCGCGTTCGAGAGCGTCGTGTGGATCGCGGGCGGACTGTCCAAGGGCGTCAACTATGAGCCGCTGGTCCAGGAACACGCCCGGCGGCTCAAGGCCGTGGTCCTGATCGGGGCGGACTCCAGCGATCTCCGCTCCGCGTTGCAGCGACACGCACCCGATGTCCCCGTGATCGATGCGGGGACGGGCGAAAATGAAGAGGTGCAGATTGCCGGGACGGCCGGTGCCGTGGCAGGTCCCCCGCCGATTGCGGGTGGGACTGTGATGGCCCGGGCCGTTGCGTCGGCGGCGCAGCTGGCCGCCTCCGGGGACACTGTGCTCCTGGCCCCGGCGGCAGCATCCATGGATCAGTTCTCTTCCTACGCTCACCGTGGCGACGCCTTCATCGAAGCTGTCCGCGAGCTCGTGGAAGGGCAGGCTCAGACCAGCGAGGAGTAACAATGGTCAGCACGCCCACACGTCACCCAGCGGCCGCACCGGCCGCAACCAACGCCCCCGCCGCGAAATCTGCGGCAGCCAAAGCCCCCGCCCCCGCGCCCGGGGCCGGCGCCGGCCCGCAAGCGGCCCTCCGGAAAGCCCAGGGCTGGCACCGGGGCTTCTGGTCCGCCCTGGAAGGCACCGGGAAGTCCCGCAACGGCTCCACGTATTACCTGATCCTGGGCTCCACCCTGGCACTGACGGCCATCGGCATCATGATGGTGCTGTCCGCCTCCAGCGTCGAAGCCATCGCGGCAGGGGAGTCGCCCTATACCGCGGCCCTGAAGCAGGGAATGTTCGCCGGGATCGGCCTGTTCTTCATGTTCCTGCTCTCGCGGGTCAATGTGGTCTGGCTCAAGCGCGGCGCCTGGATCGCCATCCTCATGGCGTTCGTGCTGCTGGTGCTCGTGCTGCTCGTTGGCCGCAGCGCCCTCGGCAACCAGAACTGGATCGACGTCGGACCCTTCACCTTCCAGCCCTCCGAGGCGGCCAAACTGGCGCTGGCCCTGTGGATGGCCACCGTCCTGGACCGCAAGGCCAAACTGCTCTCCCAGGCCAAGCATGCCCTGATCCCCGTCGTGCTCCCGGGCGCTGCCGGAGTGATCGGGCTCATCCTCATGGGCAACGACCTCGGCACTGCCATGATCGTCATGATGATCGTGGCGGCCGCCCTGTTCTTCGCCGGAGTGCGGCTGTACCTGTTCGGCATCGCCGGGATTTTCCTCGCCGCCGCCACCGCTGTCCTGGCCATTACCAGCCCCAACCGGGTGTGCCGCATCCTGTCCTGGACCGGGCAGACCTGCGCGGATGGCTCTGACCTGAACTACCAGTCCACCAACGGCCTCTACGGGCTCGCCTCCGGCGGATGGTTCGGGGTGGGGCTGGGCCAAAGCCGGCAGAAGTACAGCTGGATCCCGGAAGCCCACAATGACTTCATCTTCGCCATCATCGGCGAGGAGCTTGGACTCGTCGGAACCCTGGTGGTGCTGGTTCTCTTCGCCATCCTCGGCACCGCCATTTACCGCGTGGTGGTGGCCCAGAAGGCCATGTTCCACCGGGTCCTGGCCGGCACCATCATGGTCTGGCTGCTCGGCCAGGCGACGGTCAACATGGCCGTGGTCACCGGGCTGGCCCCCGTGGTGGGAATCCCGCTCCCGTTCATTTCCTACGGCGGCTCGGCGCTGCTCATGTCGCTGTGTGCGATCGGCGTAGTCTTGTCACTGGCCCGGGCCCAGATGGCACCCGCCCTGCAGCCCAAACGGCTGTTCAGGTTCGGCCCGGCCGGACTCGCGGCCTCCCTGCGGAAGCGCACCGCGGCGCGCACCGCGGCCGGGAAGCCCGGGAAGCCCGGGAATACCGGAAAGCCCGGCAAACCCGGGAAACCCGGCCATACCGGAAAGCCCGGCAACTATCCGGCCGCCGGGCCCACCCCGGCCCGAAAGGCTGCCGGGACGTCGGCCGCCGGAGCGCCGGCCACCGGCACGTCGGCCGGCGGAACACCTGCCGCCGGAGCACGGACCGCAAGAACGCCCGCCCCCAGCAATCCCGCACGAAAGCGTAAATAGGCCCTCCATGACTACCGATCCCTCTTTGTCCGTCGTCCTCGCCGGCGGCGGAACAGCCGGGCACATCAGCCCGCTCCTGGCCATCGCGAACGCACTCCGCGAGGCCCGCCCCGGGGTGCGGCTCCTGGCCGTCGGAACACCCGGCGGGATGGAAGCCCGGCTGGTCCCGGCCGCGCGACTGGAACTCGCCACCGTCAGCCGGGTGCCCTTCCCGCGCAGGCCCTCAATGGACCTGCTCCGGCTCCCCGGACGGCTGGCCGGCGCGGTGAAACAGGCCGGCGTCATCCTCGACGAGGCCAAAGCGGACGTCCTGGTCGGCGTCGGCGGGTACGTCTGCACCCCGATGTACCTCGCCGCCTGGCGCCGGAAAATCCCCATCGTCATCCACGAGGCGAACACCCGCCCGGGACTGGCGAACCGCGTGGGATCCCGGCTGGGCGGACACGTCGCCGTGGCCTTCGCCGCCACCAGGCTGGGCGCCTCCCGGCACGTCGGCATGCCGATGCGCAAGGAAATCTCCGGCCTTGACCGGACCGCAGCGAGGACCGCGGCCCGGGCCGCCCTCGGCCTGGACCCGGACCGACCGGCCCTGATTGTCACCGGCGGCTCCTCAGGCGCCCAAAGCATCAACCGCACCATCGCCGCCTCGGCCGGCCTCCTCGCGGAGGCCGGCATCCAGACCCTGCACCTCACCGGGCGCGGCAAGGCAGTCCACGACGCCAACGGCAAGCCCCTCGCGGCCCCGGGCTACCAGCAGCGCGAATACGTCGACGGCATGGAAACCGTGTACGCCGCGGCCGACCTGCTGCTGGCCCGGTCCGGTGCCGCGACGGTCTGCGAGGTCGCCGCCGTCGGCCTGCCCGCCGTCTTCGTCCCGCTGCCGATCGGCAACGGCGAACAGGCGCTCAACGCCGCCGGACTCGTCGCAGCGGGAGCCGCCCTGCTCGTGGAGGACAGCGCGTTTTCGCCCGGCTGGGTCCGGGAGCACATCATCCCGCTGCTTCAGGACCCCGACAGGCTCGCCCGGATGGCGGCCAGCGCCGAACAGCTCGGCATCCGGGACGCTGACCAGCGCATGGCCGGCCTCATCCTGGACACGGCGGCCACGGCGGGCACGAAGTCGCGGCAGGCACAATCGCGGCCGGCAAGGTCGTTGAAAGCAAAATCCTCGACGCAGCAGAGCAGGAAGCGGTAACGCAATGACCCAGCCCGAACACCAGCACGCCCCCGCGGCGGCCCGCACCGGGGACGACCTCGGCCGCGTGCACTTCATCGGCGTCGGCGGCGTCGGGATGTCCGCCGTGGCCCGCATCCTGGTGGCCCGCGGCCTGCCGGTCAGCGGGTCCGACGCCAAGGACCTGCCGGTCATGGCGGACCTGGCCGCCGCCGGCGCGCGGATCTGCGTCGGCTACGACGCTGCCAACCTCGGCGACGCGCAAAGCGTGGTCGCCGGTTCAGCCATCCGCCCGGACAATCCCGAACTCGAAGCGGCACGGGCCGCCGGACTGCCCGTGCTGCACCGCTCCGAGGCCCTGGCGGCCGCGATGGCCCAGGACACCGCCGTCACCGTGGCCGGCACCCACGGCAAGTCCACCACGACGTCGATGATCACCGTCCTCCTGCAGGGCGCCGGCCTGGACCCGTCCTTCGCCATCGGCGCGAACGTCCCGGCGCTGGGCGTCAACGCCGCCAGCGGCAGCTCGCCGGTCTTCGTCGCGGAAGCCGACGAATCCGACGGGTCCTTCCTGAACTACCGCCCGCAGATCGCCGTCGTGACCAACGTGGAGCCGGACCACCTCGACTACTACGGCACCGCCGAGGCCGTCTACGCCTCCTTCGACCGCTTCACCGCACTGCTCCCGGCCGACGGCGTGCTGGTTGCCTGCGCGGACGACCCCGGCGCACTGGCCCTTGCCCAGCGGACCCTGGAGCGCGGCAACACGCGCGTCGTGCTCTACGGCACCGGCGATGACGCCCAGGTTGTGCTGCACGACGGCGGCCCCGGGTTCGTCGCGATCACCACCCCTGCCGGACGCTTCGCCCTCGACCTGCACGTCCCCGGGCGGCACAACGCGCTGAACGCGGCGGCCGCCTTCGCCGTCGCCCTGGAACTCGGAGTGGACCCCGGCCTGGCCGCCGGAGCCCTGGCCCACTTCACGGGCGCGTCCCGGCGCTTCGAATTCAAAGGCGAGGGCCGAGGGGTCCGGGTCTACGACGACTACGCCCACCACCCCACCGAAGTGCGGGCCGCCCTGTCCGCCGCCCGGTCGGTGGCCGGCGGCCACAAGCTGCACGTCCTCTTCCAGCCGCATCTGTTCTCCCGGACCCGGGAATTCGCCCGGGAGTTCGCCGCGGCGCTCAACACCGCCGACACCGCACTGGTCCTGGACATCTACCCCGCCCGCGAGGATCCGATTCCTGGCGTCAGCAGCCAGCTGATCGCGGCGCACCTTGGCGCCGGCGGCCGGCTCGTCGGACCGGGCGACGAGGCCGTGCAGTCCGTTGTCTCCGCTGCCGCGCCGGGGGACATCGTGCTCACGGTCGGAGCCGGCGATGTCACCGCCTACGGGCCGCTGATCGTCACTGCCCTGAACAACGGTGGCCTGAACGACGCGGCCCTGACCAACGGCGTCCACGGTGCCTAGCACCCGCCGGCCCAGCTACCGGGCGGGCCCACGGCGGCCGCCCGCGGCGCGGGGGGAGTCGGGCTCTTCCGACGTCATCTCCGCCTCCAAGGACAGCCCCGCCGTCGGCCAGGCCACCGCCCCGGCGGCCCCGGACAACGTGCTGTCCTTCCCGGAGCCCAAAGCCAAACGCCGCAGGCGCATCCTGCAGGGCACCATCGCGGCCCTGGTGGTGCTGATCGGGGGCATCCTGGCCGCCGCCGTCTATTCGCCGGTCCTGGCCGTCCAGACAATCACCGTGGAGGGGACCAGGCTGCTGACACCGGACCAGGTCCGGACGGCCCTGGCGCCGCTGCAGGGCAAGCCGCTGCCGCAGATCAGCGACAACGACGTGGCCGCCCTCCTGCAGCCGCTGGTCCAGGTCAAGAAGGTCACCGCCGAGGCCCGCCCGCCGTCGGCGCTGCAGGTCACGGTGACCGAACGGGTGCCGGTGGCGCTGGTCAGACAGGGCGAGGCGCACCAGCTCGTCGACGTCGAGGGCGTGAAGCTCAGCGACAACGCAGACCCGGCCTCGATTCCGCTTCCGGTCATCGACGGCGGAGGCGGCACCCTTCCCAAGGACCTGTTCCATGCGATCACCGAAGTCCTGGGGGCCCTGCCGGCCGATGTGCTGGCCAGGCTCTCGAACGCGTCGGCGAAGTCAGTGGACGCCGTTGAGCTCAAGCTCGTCGACGGCCAGACGATTGTCTGGGGCAACGCGGGGGAGAAGGAGCTCAAGGCAAAAGTCCTCGAGGCCCTGCTGAAGGCACCCGCGGACCCCAAAAACCCGGTGCGGACCTACGATGTCAGCGTGCCGCGGCACCCGGTCACCCGATAGCCGCCGATCACTTCCGGGAAGCTTTTTCTCCGCTAATACCGCGACACGCGGCGCCGGTAATTGAATGTCCCCGGCATAGGAAATAGCGTCACAACATGAGTTACTTGACATAACTATAACCTTCAACTCGAAGGTTAGGGTTTAAAGCTTCAAGCCCGACTCCATCAGTTTTCGCAATAGCGCAATAGAACACGAACAAGGGACACGTAACGTGGCAGCTCCGCAGAATTACTTGGCCGTCATCAAGGTCGTCGGCATCGGCGGCGGTGGCGTGAACGCAGTCAACCGCATGATCGAGGTGGGTCTTCGCGGCGTCGAATTCATCGCGGTCAACACCGATGCTCAGGCACTGTTGATGAGCGATGCAGACGTCAAGCTCGACATCGGGCGTGAGCTGACGCGCGGCCTGGGAGCCGGTGCGAACCCGGAGGTCGGCCGGCAGGCTGCAGAGGACCACGCCGAGGAAATCGAAGAGGTCATCCGCGGCGCGGACATGGTCTTCGTCACCGCCGGCGAAGGCGGCGGCACCGGCACCGGCGGCGCGCCCGTCGTGGCCCGCATCGCCCGATCGCTCGGCGCGCTGACTATCGGCGTTGTCACCCGCCCCTTCACCTTCGAAGGCCGCCGCCGCGCCGGCTCCGCCGAAGCCGGCATCGACGCCCTCCGCGACGAAGTCGACACCCTGATTGTCATCCCGAACGACCGGCTGCTCTCCATCAGCGACCGCAACGTCTCCGTCCTCGACGCGTTCCGTTCCGCCGACCAGGTCCTGCTGTCCGGTGTCCAGGGCATCACCGACCTGATCACCACCCCGGGCCTGATCAACCTCGACTTCGCGGACGTCAAGTCCGTCATGCAGGGCGCGGGCTCGGCGCTGATGGGCATCGGCTCGGCACGCGGCGAGGACCGCGCGGTCAAGGCCGCCGAGCTCGCCATCGCCTCCCCGCTGCTGGAGGCATCCATCGACGGAGCCCACGGGGTGCTGCTGTCCATCCAGGGCGGCTCGGACCTCGGACTCTTCGAAATCAACGAGGCGGCCCGCCTCGTCCAGGAAGTGGCCCACCCCGAGGCCAACATCATCTTCGGCGCGGTCATCGACGACGCCCTCGGCGACGAGGCCCGCGTCACGGTCATCGCGGCCGGCTTCGACGACGTCAAGGCCACCTCGCCGTCCATGGACCAGTCCCTTCCGCAGTCGGCTCCGCAGCGTCCGGCAGCGCCGGCAGCAGCCCCGGCCCAGGCTCCGGCCTCGGCCCAGGTGCAGCCGCTGCACGCCACGGTCGGTGCCTCCGGCTACGGCGGCTGGGGCCAGCAGCGCCCGTCAGCAGTCCCGGCAGACTCCGGCTTCGACGTCGATCTGCCGTCCGTCGTGGAGCCGGACCTGTCCGGCCGTCACTCCGACGACCTGGATGTCCCTGACTTCCTCAAGTAGGTCCTGAAGCACCATGGCACTGCCGGATGGCAGTGCCATGGTGCTTTCTCGTAGGATCGAAGTTCTGCAAACAAGTTCTGGCAACGATTTGGGGTTCAGAGTGTTCTCGTGGCGGGCGGAAGTCCGGCCCGGCGTGTGGGTGGCCTTCACCGACGCCGGCGCCGGGAACCTGGCGCTCCATGTCGGCGACGACCCGGCCGAGGTCGGACGCCGGCGCCGGGCCATCGAGGCGGCGCTGGGGCTGTCCGGCCGGCCCTTCCAGTACATGAACCAGGTCCACGGCAACATCGTCGCCGGCATTGGCGCCGCCTCGGCGGCGGCCGGAACGGGTGCCCCGGTTGCTGGTGCCCCCACCGCGGACGCCATGGTGTCCTACGGTGAACCCCTGGCCGTGATGGTGGCGGACTGTGTGCCGATCGTCCTGGTGGGGGACGGGGCCGGCGGGAAAGCGCCCGTCCTGGCAGTGGTGCACGCCGGACGGCCCGGCGTCGCGTCCGGCGTCGTCCCGGCAGCGGTGGCGCGGATGCACGCACTGGGCGCGGCGGGGCTGGGCGCCTGGATCGGCCCGTCCGTCTGCGGGCGCTGCTACGAGGTCCCCGGCGACATGCGCGAGGACGTGGCGGCCGTGGTCCCCGCGGCCCGGTGCACCACCTCCCGCGGCACCCCCGGCCTGGACTTGCCGGCCGCCGTCCGCAGCCAACTGCAGGACGCCGGCGTCAGGGTCGAATACTCCGGGGGCTGCACCCTGGAAGACGACACCCTGTTCTCCTACCGCCGTGACCCGAACACCGGACGATTCGCCGGACTCGTATGGACCGACGCCCCCGGCACCCCGGCGGGGCCCCATCGGGTGAATGAGCAAATGAGTGAATGAGCGGATGACTGAACACGAGCCCGCACCCGGGCAGCACGATCCCCGGCTGGAGCAGCTCCGCGAGCGGCTCGCCGCCGTCCGGCAGCGCATCGATACCGCCGTCGCGGCGGCCGGACGGCAGGAGCGGCCGCCCCAACTGATTGTGGTCACCAAATTCCACCCGGCCGACGACGTCCGGCGGCTCGCCGCGCTCGGCATCACCGACGTCGGCGAGAACCGGGACCAGGAGGCCGCGGAGAAGGCCGCCGCACTGGGCGGGCTGCAGCTCCGCTGGCACTTCATCGGCCAGCTCCAGAGCAACAAGGCCAAGTCCGTCGTCAAATACGCCCACGCCGTGCACTCCGTGGACCGTCGGCAACTGGCCGGCGCCCTGGCCAAGGCCATGGCCGCCGAACAGGAGCGGACCGGGCGGGCGCCGCTGGAATGCTTTATCCAGATCAGCCTCGACGACGACGCGGGCGCCCACCGCGGCGGCGCCCTGCCGGCAGACGTCCCGGCTCTGGCGGAGCAGTTGGCCGCAGCGGAGGGACTCCGCCTGGCCGGCGTGATGGCGGTCGCTCCCTTCGGCGCGGATCCGGCCCCGGCGTTCGAGAAGCTCGCGGAGCTGTCCGCCGGGCTGTCCGCCGTCCATCCCGGCGCCACGGGCATCTCCGCGGGCATGAGCCAGGACCTGGAACAGGCCGTCCGGTTCGGGGCGACACACCTGCGTGTTGGCTCCGATATTCTCGGTCCGCGTCCGGCGTTGCGGTAGGTTCAACGTATTGGAAGGTAATGGCGGGGATTCCAAGGCTACTAAGTCAAATGATCGGCCCGCTGACGGACACGATTAGGAGTCGACCATGGCCGGCGCTCTGCGCAAGACAATGATCTATCTTGGGCTCGCTGATGGCGACGAACACTATGAGTCCGAGCACCAAACATCGCACAAGGATGAGGACAATTCCATGGATCATGACCGCGAGGAACGCCGCGCAGCGGCGCCTGTCCGCGAGGTCCCCAAGGAAGAGCCCTACGCCGCTGAAGAGGAATATCGCGCACCTGTGACACCCATCAAGCGAGCGGCGTCAAGCCGTGAAGAACACACCGGACTCCGCCAGATCACCACGATCCACCCGCGGTCCTACAACGACGCCAAAATCATCGGTGAAAGCTTCAGGGACGGCATCCCCGTCATCATGAACGTCACGGACATGGGTGAAGCAGACGCCAAACGACTTGTCGACTTCTCCGCCGGGCTGGTCTTTGGACTCCGCGGCAGCATCGAACGGGTCACCAACAAGGTCTTCCTGCTGTCGCCGTCGTACGTTGAAGTCATCGGCGATGACAAGAAGGTCAGCGAGACACAGGCCACCTTCTTCAACCAGAGCTAGACGGGGATTCTTCCGACGGATGCCAGGCAAGGACACCTTGTCTGGCATCCTTGCTGAATTTTCCGTGTTGAAATAGAGGCATAACTATCAAGAGGACACCGCGGTATCCGGAATGAACATGGAGATATGAGTTAACTCATGGGAATTGTTTTCGGACTTGTCTATATCGCCCTGCTGTTGTTCCTTGTTGCCCTCATCATCCGGCTGATCTTCGACTGGGTGCAGATGTTTGCGCGGAGCTGGCGGCCGCGCGGCGCCGCCCTCGTCACCGCGCACGCTGTGTATTCCGTCACAGACAAGCCCCTCAATCTGCTCCGGCGGCTCATCCCGCCGCTGCGGCTGGGCGGAATCTCCCTGGACCTCGGCTTCCTGCTGCTCTTCGTGGCAGTCACCATTGCCATGTCGGTAGCCAAGTTCCTGGTGGTTTCCCAGCCCATCGTGGCGTAGCCGGCCCGCGGACCCGGTCCGCAGCCGCCAACAGATTGAAACTCCGGTTTGACACTGCGGTGTTGAATTAGAGTAACCAGACCATATTTAGGTACCGTAGTTTGACGGCCGAAAGGCCTACTGACTAACTAGACCAACGAGGTGACCAGATGGCTTTGACGCCAGAAGACGTTGTCAACAAGCGCTTTCAGCCGACCAAGTTCCGCGAAGGCTACGACCAGGATGAAGTTGATGACTTCCTGGACGAGATCGTCGTCGAACTGCGGCGCCTGAACCAGGAGAACGACGAGCTGCGCAAGAAGCTCGCCGAACTGGGCGCCGGCACGCCTGCCAGCTCCGCCGCCGCGGCTCCCGTCGTGGAAAAGGTTCCGGCACCCGTCAAGGTCGAGAAGGATGACCGCGCCAAGGCAGATGCCGAGGCCAAGGCCGCTGAGGCTGCCAAGGCTGCTGAGGCTGCTGAGGCTGCCAAGAAGAAGGAATCCGAGCAGGCAGCCGCCCCGGCACGCACCGTGGCTTCCCCGGCAGCCGAGTCCGCTGCAGGCCTGCTGGCCATGGCGCAGCAGATGCACGACAAGCACGTCGCCGACGGCGAGCAGCAGCGCGACAAAATCATCGCCGAGGCGCAGATCGAGGCCAGCAGCCTCGTCAACGACGCGCAGGAGAAGTCCCGCAAGATCCTCGGCGCCCTTGAGCAGCAGCGTTCCGTGCTGGAACGCAAGGTCGAACAGCTCCGCGGCTTCGAGCGTGACTACCGTTCACGCCTGAAGGCCTACATCGAAGGCCAGCTGCGTGACCTGGATGCCCGCGGCTCCGTCGCGGCCCCTGAGGTCGAAGCCAGCAGCTAGGGCAATAAGCAAGTATTCTGAAAGCCGGTGGCTGAGGATTCCTCGGCCGCCGGCTTTTGGTGTTACCCAGTGACATTTATCGGTCCTCCGGCGGCCGTGACCAAGCACCAGCTCCCAGTCCCCGCACTGGCCCGCGAACGAAAGCCTTATGACTGACGCACCAACACCCGACGCCACGCAGCCCGCCGAACCGGCCCACGCTGGTCCCACCAGGCCGCGGCGCGCGCTGCTGTTCGCCGTCTTCTTTGGCCTGGCGGTGTTCGCCTACGTCTTCGACCAGCTGACCAAGCTGTGGGTTACCGGGAACATGACCGAGGGGGAGAGGATCCCGGTGCTGCCCCCGCTGCTGCACTGGTACTACATCCGAAACTCCGGGGCTGCGTTCTCGATCGGCGAAAACGTCACCTGGGTGTTCACCATCATCATGACGGCGGTTTCCATCGCCATCCTGCTGCAGCTTCGCAAGCTCGGGTCGCTCTGGTGGGCGCTGGCCCTCGGGCTGCTGCTCGGCGGCGCCCTGGGCAACCTCACGGACCGGCTGTTCCGGGAGCCCTCATTCGCCATGGGCCATGTCGTGGACTTCATCCAGCTCCCCAATTTCGCGATCTTCAACATCGCCGATTCGGCCGTGGTGTCCTCCGTGGTGATCATCTGCCTGCTGACGCTGCGCGGGATCTCCCTGGACGGCACCCACCTGACGAAGGACACAGTGAAACATGACTCCTGAGCACACGGCGCCTGAAGCCAACACGCCCGAGGACCTGGCCCCAGAGGACCTGGCCCCGAAGGACCTGGCCCCGGCCGGTGCCCCATCGGAGGACATCCTGCCCGAAGACGTCGACGACGACGTCTCGGCCGACGTCGAAGGCGGCGCGACGGCTGCCGCCTCCTACCGGTTTGTGGTGCCCGATGAACTGGCGGGAAGCCGGGTGGATGCCGGGCTGGCGAAACTCATGGACATTTCCCGCTCACAGGCCGCCACGCTGATCGCGGACGGCAACGTGATCAGCAAGGACAAAGCGGTCGGAAAGTCGGCCAAGCTCGCCCCCGGCGCCGTGCTCGACGTCACCGTCCCGGCACGCCGGGACCCCCTGGAAATTGTGGAGGAAGTAGTGGAAGGCCTGAACATCCTGCTGGACGATGACGAGTTCGTCGTCATCGACAAACCGGTCGGCGTGGCCGCGCATCCCTCCCCGGGCTGGGTGGGACCCACGGTCGTCGGCGCCCTGGCCGGCCTTGGCTACCGGATCTCCACGTCGGGCTCCCCGGAACGCTCCGGCATCGTCCACCGGCTCGACGTCGGGACGTCCGGGGTGATGGTGGTTGCCAAAACCGAAGAGGCGTATACCGCGCTCAAGCGCGCCTTCAAGGAGCGGACCGTGGACAAGGTCTACCACGCCGTGGTCCAGGGCCTTCCGGATCCGCTGGCGGGCACCATTGACGCGCCGATCGGCCGCCACCCGGGCCACGACTGGCGTTTCGCCGTGATCGAGGACGGCCGGGACTCGATCACGCACTATGAGGTCCTGGAGGCATTCGGGAAGGCCTCGCTCGTGGAAGTCCACCTCGAGACCGGCCGCACCCACCAGATCCGGGTCCATTTCTCCGCCCTGCGCCACCCCTGCGCCGGTGACCTGACCTACGGCGCGGACCCGCGGCTCGCCGCCACGCTCGGGCTCACCCGGCAGTGGCTGCACGCCCGGCAGCTGGGCTTCGACCATCCCCGGACGGGGGAGCGGGTCACGGTCACCAGCGAGTACCCGCAGGACCTGCGGTACGCGCTGGAGGTCCTGGAGTCCGGACAGGCCTGACGCGCCTGCTGCGCCGCCGGATGTGACCTGTCAGATCGGTCGGCGGCCGGGGTGCCGCGCCGAAAGGTCGGTGCGCGGCACTAGAATGATTCGGTGACTTCCAGCAACGACTCGTTTGTCCATCTCCACAACCACACCGAGTACTCGATGCTGGACGGCGCCGCCCGGCTCAGTGAACTGTTCGACGAAACCGAACGGCTCGGCATGCCGGCCCTCGCCACGACGGACCACGGCTACCTCTTCGGCGCCTTCGACTTCTGGAAACGGGCCACCGACCAGGGCATCAAACCGATCATCGGCGTCGAGGCCTATGTCACGCCCGGGACGGCGCGCACGGACAAGACCCGCGTCCGCTGGGGCGAGGAAAACCAGCGCAAGGACGACATCTCGGGCGGTGGCGCCTATACCCACATGACGCTGCTCAGCTACAACAACGTGGGCATGCGGAACCTGTTCCGCGCCTCCTCGATCGCCTCCCTGGACTCTGTCTTCGGCAAATGGCCCCGGCTGGACCGCCAGCTGCTGAACACCTATTCCGAAGGCCTGATTGCCACCACCGGCTGCCCCTCCGGTGAGGTCCAGACCAGGCTCCGGCTCGGGCAGTACCGCGAAGCCGTGGAGGCGGCCGCCGAGTTCCGCGACATCTTCGGCGCCGAGAACTACTTCTGCGAACTCATGGACCACGGCCTGGACATCGAGCGGCGCGTCACCGGCGACCTCCTGCGCCTCGCCAAGGAACTGAACCTGCCCCTGGTGGCCACCAACGACCTGCACTACACCCACGAGCACGACGCGAAGGCGCACGAGGCCCTGCTGGCCATCCAGTCAGGCTCCACCCTGCTGGAGCCCACGTACGACAACGGAGGCTCGCGCTTCGCCTTCTCCGGCAGCGGGTACTACCTGAAGTCGCCGCAGGAGATGCGGGAGCTGTTCCGCGACCACCCGGAGGCGTGCGACAACACCCTCCTGATCGCCGAGCGCTGCGAAGTATCCTTCAACACCGGCGCCAACTACATGCCCCGGTTCCCCTGCCCGGAGGGGGAGGACGAAACGTCCTGGCTGGTCAAGGAGGTCGACAAGGGCCTCCAGTACCGCTATCCCAAGGGCATCCCGGACAAGGTGCGCACCCAGGCTGACTACGAACTCGGCGTCATCACCTCGATGGGCTTCCCGGGCTACTTCCTCGTCGTGGCCGACTTCATCAACTGGGCCAAGAACAATGGGATCCGGGTGGGTCCCGGACGTGGCTCCGGCGCCGGGTCCATGGTGGCTTACGCCATGCGCATCACCGACCTCGATCCGCTGCACCACGGCCTGATCTTCGAGCGTTTCCTCAACCCGGACCGCGTCTCCATGCCCGACTTCGACGTCGACTTCGATGACCGGCGCCGCTCCGAAGTCATCGACTACGTCACCCGCAAATACGGCGACGAACGCGTCGCGATGATCGTCACCTACGGCACCATCAAGACCAAGCAGGCGCTTAAGGACTCATCACGTGTGCTGGGCTACCCGTTCAGCATGGGCGAGCAGCTGACCAAGGCCCTTCCGCCGGCCGTGATGGCCAAGGACATCCCGCTGGCGGACATCCAGAACAAGGACTCCAAGCGCTACAGCGAGGCCGGTGACTTCCGGCAACTCATCGCCACGGACCCGGAGGCCGCCAAGGTGTTCGAAACGGCGCTCGGCATCGAGGGCCTGAAACGCCAGTGGGGCGTCCACGCGGCCGGCGTCATCATGTCCTCGGATCCGATCATCGACGTCATTCCGGTCATGCGCCGTTTCCAGGACGGCCAGGTCATCACGCAGTTCGACTACCCGACGTCTGAGGGCCTCGGACTGATCAAGATGGACTTCCTCGGACTGCGGAACCTCACGATCATTTCCGACGCCCTCGAGAACATCAAGATGAACCGCGGCGAGGACCTTGACCTGGAGGCGCTGGAACTCGACGACACGGCGTCCTACGAGCTGCTGGCCCGGGGAGACACCCTTGGGGTGTTCCAGCTCGACGGCGGACCGATGCGGTCCCTGCTCAAGCTCATGAAGCCCGACAACTTCGAGGACATCTCCGCCGTGCTGGCCCTCTACCGGCCCGGCCCCATGGGCGCCAATGCGCACACGGACTACGCCCTGCGCAAGAACAAAATCCAGGACGTCATCCCGATTCACCCGGAGCTGGAGGAACCGCTCTCTGAAATCCTCGGTGGAACCTACGGCCTGATCGTGTACCAGGAGCAGGTCATGGCCGTGGCGCA
The DNA here is from genome assembly GCF_029960645.1 of Arthrobacter sp. AL12. Classification (GTDB taxonomy): domain Bacteria; phylum Actinomycetota; class Actinomycetes; order Actinomycetales; family Micrococcaceae; genus Arthrobacter. The sequence goes on along the minus strand of NZ_JASBQY010000017.1, from coordinate 8,759 downwards.
GAAGCTCGCCGGCTACACCCTGGGCCAGGCCGATATCCTGCGCCGCGCCATGGGCAAGAAAAAGAAATCCGAGCTGGACAAGCAGTTCGCCGGCTTCTCCCAGGGCATGCAGGACAACGGCTACTCCATGGCCGCGGTCAAGACCCTCTGGGACATCCTGCTGCCGTTCTCCGACTACGCCTTCAACAAGGCCCACTCGGCCGCCTACGGCGTGATCTCCTACTGGACCGCCTACCTCAAGGCCCACTACGCGCCCGAGTACATGGCCGCCCTGCTCACCAGCGTCGGGGACGACAAGGACAAGTCGGCGATTTACCTCAACGAATGCCGGCGCATGGGCATCACCGTGCTGCCGCCGGATGTCAACGAGTCCGCGTTGAACTTCACCCCCGTCGGCACCGACATCCGCTTCGGCATGGGGGCCATCCGCAACGTCGGCGTCAACGTCGTCGAGGCCATGGTGGCCGCCCGGGACAAGGAAGGCGCCTACACCTCCTTCAAGGACTACCTGGTGAAGGTCCCGGCGGTGGTCTGCAACAAGCGCACCATTGAGTCCCTGATCAAGGCCGGCGCGTTCGATTCGCTGGGCCACCACCGGCGCGCCCTGGCGCTGATCCACGAAGAAGCGATCGACTCCGTCATCACGCTCAAGCGCAACGAGGCGATCGGCCAGTTCGACCTGTTCGCCGGGTTCGACGAGGCCGAATCCGAGGCCTCGCTGAGCATCGAGATCCCGGACCTGCCCGAATGGGAGAAGAAGGACAAGCTCTCCTTCGAGCGGGACATGCTCGGCCTGTACGTCTCCGACCACCCGCTGCAGGGGCTCGAGGGTCTCCTGAGCCAGCACGCCGACCAGTCCATCACCTCGCTCATCGCCGAGGACGGCCCGCACGACGGCACCATCGTCACCATCGCCGGCATGATCACCTCCCTGAGCCGGCGGATCGCGAAAGCCAGCGGCAACGCCTACGCCCGCGCGGAGATCGAGGACCTGGGCGGTTCCGTTGAGGTGATGTTCTTCGGGCAGGTCTACGGCCCCATCGCCTCCGTGCTCGCGGAAGACCTGATCGTGGTGGTCAAGGGAAGGCTGCAGCGCCGCGATGACGGCGCCGTCGCCCTCAACTGCATGGAACTGTCCGTCCCGGACCTCAGCGAGGGCCTCAACGGCCCGGTGGTGATCACCATGCAGACCCACAAGGCTACCGAAGCGGTCGTGACCGAGCTCGGGGACGTGCTGCGCACCCACCGCGGCAAGTCCGAGGTCCGGCTGCACCTGCAGGGCGACTCCAGGGTGGAGATCATGGGCCTGCCCGTGCATCTGCGAGTGAACCCCAGTCCCTCCCTGTTCGGGGACCTGAAAGTGCTGCTCGGCCCGACCTGCCTGGACAACTGACAGGCAGGGGTCGCCGGCCCGGGTTGGGCTGTGGACCCGCGAGGTGGCAGTTGACGCCCATGCCGCTGCAAAACACCGGCATCAAGTGTCACCTCGGGTAGCGAAGTAGCCGGTCAGATCTCGTAATCGAGCGGCGCGGGCTGGCCGTAGGCGCCCGAGTGGTACAGCAACGGAGCGCCGTCGGCGCCCACCTCACCTTCGACCACCTCAACCACCACCACGGCGTTGTTCTCGAAGGAGAGGCGCATCTGGACCTTGCCGATCAGCCAGCCGGCCACGTCATTCAGGATCGGCACCTCATGGGGCCCGAGCGCCCAGTGATCGCCCTCGAAGCGGTTGCTGGTCCGGGCAAAGCGGTCCGCCAGCGCCTGGTTGTCCAGCCCCAGCATGTGGACGCCGATGTATGTGGTGTTGGCGACAGCCGGCCAGGAGCTTGACGTGCGGGCCATGTTGAACGTGAACCGGGGCGGCTTCGCCGAGAGCGAGGCCACCGAGGTTGCTGTGAAACCGAAGGGAACGCCGTTGAAGTTGGCGGTGATGATGGCCACGCCGGCCGCATGCCGGCGGAACATTTCCTTGAAGGTTCCCTCGAAGGCTTGGTCCTCTGTGGCCACTGCGATCCAACTCCCTGCTGCACGTGTGTGATGTTCCTACCTGCCAGCGTATTGCGCCCGTGAACGGCCGCGGTACTTGTTTACCCGGAGGCGTCATGTGGAACGACGTCCGGGGACGAGATCCATGGACGCACGGTGTCATCTGCCCCACCGCGGTAAAGGTTGTTACGGTTTGTTGCATGACACAGCCCGCAGTGCACGGCCAGGTCCCGCAGGATGCCCCGCAGGACACTCCCCGGTTCCCGCTCCCGGGTTCCGCTCCGGACGATTCGTCCGGCCGGCCGGTCCACGATGCCGGCGTCCGCGCCACGTCGTGGCGGATGGCCGCTGTCATCGCCGCCGCCGGCATCCCGGTGGGGCTGCTCTGGTGGCTCCTTGCGCCCTCCGGGCTGAACTTGCTCTCGGGCAATCCGGAGCTGCGGAGCGGCGGGAACACCGAGGGGTGGCTGCCGCGGGACCTGGTGCTGGCGGGACTGTTCCTGCTCGCCGGCTGCATTGCCGGGGCCGTCGCCTCCGGCAGCAAGCACAACCCGCCGTCCGGCCGGGACGTTGTACTCGCCGTCGGTGCCGGCGCACTGGGCGCCCTCGCGGCCTGGGCGACCGGCGTCGTGTGCGGCCTCTGGTGGGGAACGCCCGAGGACACGTCGGCCAGCGCCAGTATTGCCTTCTCACTGCGGTCCGTCGCTGTCCTCGCGATCTGGCCGGCTGCAACCGCGCTGGCCATCTTCCTGAACACCGTCTTTACGACGCCGGAAGCGGAGCCCGGGGCCTGACCACGGGACGCGGGCAGCCCGAACCGGCAGCCCGATGTAACAGGCGCGGGACCCCGCCGGGACTGCCCGTAAAATAAACGGGTGACCCCTTCAGCTGACCGCTCCGTGCCCGCCGTTACTGCGCCCCCGGTTCCCGCCGATCCCAATTTCCGCACCGTCGACCTCCGCGGCCGGCATCTGACCCTCGCCGGCCTCCGCGCGGCGGTGCCCCGGGCGCAGGCCGGCACCATGGCCGATGCCGAGCACAAAGTCCTGGACATCATCGACGCCGTCCGGACCCGGGGCTTCGAGGCGCTCAGCGAGCTCGCCCGGACCTTCGACGGCGTGGAGCAGTCGCACCCCCGGGTCCCCGCCGACGCGCTGGCGGCGGCCCTGGCCGGCCTGGATCCCGCCGTGCGCGCGGCTCTGGAGGAGTCCATCCGGCGCGCGCGGCTTTTCGCCGATGCCCAGCGGCCCGCGGACACCGACGTGGCACTCGGCGAAGGCGCGGTGGTCAGCCAGAACTGGGTCCCCGTGGCGCGCGTGGGCCTCTACGTTCCGGGCGGCCTGGCGGTCTACCCGTCCTCCGTGATCATGAACGTCGTCCCGGCCCTCGCCGCCGGCGTTGAATCCATCGCCCTGGCATCTCCGCCGCAGAAGGACTTCGGCGGGCTCCCGCACCCCACGATCCTCGCTGCGGCGTGCCTGCTGGGGATTGACGAGGTCTACGCCATCGGCGGCGCCCAGGCGATCGCGGCCTTCGCCTATGGCATCCCCGCCCGGGAGGACCAGGCCGGACTGGACCCAGTCGACGTCGTCACCGGCCCGGGCAACGTCTTCGTCGCCACGGCGAAGCGCCTCGTCAAGGGCGTCGTCGGCATCGATTCCGAGGCCGGCACCACCGAGATCGCGATCCTCGCCGACGCCACGGCACAGCCGAACCTGGTCGCGGCCGACCTGATCAGCCAGGCCGAGCACGACCCCAAGGCGGCATCCGTGCTGATCACGGACTCCGAGGACCTCGCCTCCGCCGTCCGGGTGGAACTGGAGCGCCAGGCGGCAGCGACCAAGCACAGCGCTCGGGTCCGCGAGGCCCTCTCTGGCCCGCAGTCCGGCGTCGTCCTGGTGGACAATCTGGATCAGGGCATCGCGGCATGCAACGCCTACGCCGCCGAACACCTGGAAATCATGACGGCGGACGCGGCAGGCGTCGCGGGCCGGATCCGCAGCGCCGGGGCGATCTTCGTGGGGGACTACAGCCCCGTCAGCCTGGGCGACTACTGCGCCGGCTCCAACCACGTCCTGCCGACCAGCGGCACCGCAGCGTTCTCCTCGGGGCTGAACGTGACCACATTCCTGCGCGCCATTCAGGTGGTCAACTACACCCGCGCAGCCCTGGCCGAGGTCAGCGGCCACATCGTAAGCCTGGCCGGGGCGGAGGACCTGCCGGCGCACGGCGAGGCGGTCACCGCCCGGTTCCCGCAGGGCGCCTGACCACAACATGTAGTAATTACAGGCTTGTTATTCAGCTACATCTAGTCGTAAACTGATGACGGAGCCAACCGCTCCGGCGATTTACAACGGCGATTTACAACGGCGATCTGCACCGGCGATCTGCACCGGCGATCACCGTCCGGCCGTTTGCTTGCGACAGGGGAGGAAACGTCATGTACTGTCCGTTTTGCCGGAACCCTGATTCGCGTGTGGTGGACAGCCGGATCGCCGACGACGGTTCCGCCATCCGGAGGCGCCGGCAGTGCCCCGAGTGCGGCCGCCGGTTCACCACGGTCGAGACCACCAGCCTCACCGTGATCAAACGGTCCGGTGTCGGTGAGCCGTTCAGCCGCAGCAAGGTCATCAACGGCGTCCGCAAGGCCTGCCAGGGCCGTCCCGTCACCGAGGACGACCTCGCGATGCTGGCCCAGGAAGTTGAGGAGGCGATCCGTGCCTCGGGCGCCGCCGAAATCGACGCGCATGAAGTCGGCCTCGCCATCCTGAACCCGCTCCAGCGGCTCGACGAGGTCGCCTACTTGCGCTTCGCGAGTGTCTACCAGGCCTTCGAATCCCTGGAGGACTTCGAGGCGGCCATCTCGCTGCTCCGCCATGAGGCCGAGACCAAGGGCCGCGAGGGCACGAGCCAGCAGCAGGGCGCGCTCTAAGGCCGTTCCATGAGCGCCGGCTCACAGACTCCGGTGGTGGCAACGGAGGGGAAGCCGCGGCCACCACCGGCACCACGTAACAAAAGAGCTATCACTCCGGGTCGTTCCCAGCATTCAGAACGACCCGCAGTGATAGCTCTTTTTGGCTACTTGGCGAGCTTGTGTTTCAGGGCGATCTCGAGGGCGGCGCCCACGATGCCGGCGTCGTTTTTCAGCTCAGCCGGAACGATGGGCGTGCGCAGCTGCAGCCGCGGCAGGTATTCGTCGGCGCGCTTCGAGATGCCTCCGCCGATGATGAACAGCTCGGGGGAGAAGAGGAACTCCACGTGCGACAGGTAGCGCTGCAGCAGCACGCTGTACTCCTCCCAGCTCAGGCCGTCCCGCTCACGGGCCACTGCCGAGGCTTTGCTTTCGGCGTCGAATCCGTCAATTTCCAGGTGTCCGAGTTCGGCATTGGGGACAAGTTTGCCGTCGAAAATGAAGGCGGAGCCAATGCCGGTGCCGAGCGTAATGACCAGCACTGTGCCCTCTATGAACTCGCCGGCGCCGTAGCGGGCCTCCGCGAGGCCGGCGGCATCGGCGTCGTTGATGACCTCCACGGGCCGGCCCAGGCGGGCGGTCAGCATCGCGTCGATGTCCATTTCCAGCCAGGACTTGTCGACGTTGGCGGCGGAGTGGACGACGCCGTGCTGGATGATGCCGGGGAAGGTGACGCCCACCGGCGAGTCGGGAGCCGGAGCATCGGGACGGGCGGACAGCTCGGCGACAACCTGGGCAACAACCTCGGCCACGGATTCGGGTGTGGAAGGCTTCGGGGTGGGCATGCGCAGGCGGTCACCGACCAGCTTCCCCTTCTTCAGGTCCACTATCCCGCCCTTGATGCCGGTGCCACCGATGTCGATGCCGATCAGCGGGGCGTTCTTCTTCGACTTCTCGTCCTTCTTGGCCAATGTGGTTCCGTTCGTGGCAGGGGCGGGGCTAGGAGGGTGCGGCCCAGGGCCGACGGGCGAAGACCGGGATCTTCTGGTGGAGCGGGAATCAGGGGAGCGTCAGGACTTCGGCGCCGGACTCCGTGACAAGCAGGGTGTGCTCGAACTGTGCGGTGCGTTTGCGGTCGCGGGTCACGACGGTCCAGTCATCGGCCCACATGTCCCAGTCCACGGTGCCAAGCGTCAGCATCGGTTCGATCGTGAAGACCATGCCGGCTTCGATGACGGTGTTGTAGGCGGGGGCGGCGTCGTAGTGCGGGATGATCAGGCCGGTGTGGAAGGCCTCACCCACACCGTGTCCGGTGAAGTCACGGACCACACCATAGCCGAAGCGCTTGGCGTAGGACTCGATGGTCCGGCCGATCACGTTGATTTCACGGCCGGGGGCCACTGCACGGATGGCGCGGTTCAGGGACTCCTGTGTGCGCTCTACGAGCAGCCGGGATTCTTCGTCGACGTCCCCGGCCCGGAAGGTGTAGTTGGTGTCGCCGTGCACGCCGCCAATGAAGGCGGTGATGTCGATGTTGAGGATGTCCCCGTCCTGGACCACAGTGCTGTCCGGGATGCCGTGGCAGATGACTTCGTTCAACGACGAGCACAGGGACTTCGGAAAGCCGCGGTAGCCGAGGGTCGACGGGTACGCGTTGTGGTCGAGCAGGAACTCGTGGCCCACCCGGTCCAGCTGGTCCGTGGTGACACCGGGCTGGATGTGTTTCCCGACCTCCACGATCGCCTGCGCGGCGATCCGCGAGGCGATGCGGATCTTTTCGATGGTCTCCGCCGACTTGACCTCGGAGCCGGTGAACTTGGCCGGTGCGGGCTTACCCACGTATTCGGGACGCGGGATCGACGCCGGAACGGGAAGCTGCGGACTGACGGCTCCCGGGACCAGGGTACCGATGGGTGCAGTCGAGGCGAGAGAAGGCATACATTGATCATATAAGGCGCGGCCGGAGGCAAATAAACAACGGCCAAGAAATATCAGCTGAGGAGCATCGATGCCGGAGTACTGGTACAACGTCAATACGCACGAGGTTGAAGAGGACGCCATGTCCGATTGGAGCCAGCTGATTGGCCCGTACAAGACGGGGGAAGAAGCTGAGCACGCCCTCGAGAAGGTCAAGGCCCGCAACGAGTCCTGGGAAAAGGGCGACGAGGACGACTAGGGTCGTTCACCGAATTGGAGCTGCAGGCATTCCGGGTAGTGACCATCGCGGAGCGCAGGCCACGGCGGATCCTCTGGTTCTGCTGTAGGGAATTCGTGCCCGGAAGTGAAGTGGTCCCAGTCCGGGAAGGGGTCCGGCGGTAGTTCCAGGTTGGGGTCCGGGGCGAGGTCCAGATCGGAATCCCAGCCCGGATGCGCGGTGAGGTCCGGTTCGGGGTCCCGGTCGGTGAGGTGTACTACTGATGTGAGACACAGTTTGAAAGGATTGTGCTCATGCCAGCTAGACCAACCTATTCCGATGAATTCAAAGCCGATGCCGTGGATCTTGTGATTTCTTCCGGCCGGTCACCCATGTCCGTCGCCCCGGAAGTCGGCGTCTCCGTTACGGCGCTGAAGCGGTGGGTGCAGCTGCACCGTGATGCTGCAGCCGGGGCGGGTGGCAAGCCCGATGATCCGGTGGATACCGCGAAGTACAAGGCACTGGAAGCCCGGCTGCGCGAGGTCGAACGGGAGAACGATTTTCTAAAAAAAGTTTCCGCGTTCTTCGCCAAAGAACAACGGTAGAGGATCTCTACCGTCTCGTTCAGGCGAAGGACGCGCAGTTTCCCATCGAGTGGATGTGCCGTCGGCTGGGCATTTCCAGGGCCTCGTATTACCGCTGGCTGGACGCGGAGGAATCCCCGACGGCCCTCCGGCATTTGGAGCTCACAGAACAGGTGAAGACGATGTTCGATTCCTCGGACGGGATCTTCGGACACCGGATGGTCCACACGAAGCTGGCCGCAGCCGGCATCGAGGTCTCCGTCGGCACCGTCGCCGCCATCATGGCGGAGAACGGGTGGGCCGCGAAACGGATGCGCGCATTCAAACGCACCACGATCCCCTCGGATCCGGACAAGGTCTTTGCTGATCTCATCGGCCGGGACTTCACCTCAGCAGCTCCCGGGACCAGGCTCGTCGGAGACATCACCTATCTGCGCACCGATGAAGGCTGGCTGTATCTGGCCACCGTCATCGACCTGTGCACCCGCATGATCGTCGGCTGGGCCATGGCTGACCATATGCGCGCCTCCCTCACGACCGGTGCGCTGAAGATGGCCAGGGACCGTGGATACATGCAGCCCGACGCGATCTTCCATAGCGACCGCGGCACCCAATACACGTCCCGCGAAATGGGGGCCTGGTGCCGGGGGAACCAGATCCGTCAGTCGATGGGAGAGACGGGGGTGTGCTGGGACAATGCCGTCGCGGAATCGGCGTTCTCGTCCCTGAAGAATGAGTTCTACCATCACCACAGCTTCACCACGAGGCAGGCAGCCCGGCGCGGGGTCATGCGCTACATCGAGGTCTTCTACAACCGCTGGCGACCCCACAGCAACAATGACGGACTACCGCCAGCCACCGCCATGGCCCGCTTCAAGACCGACAGCACCAGGCTCCAAGCCGCCGCCTAAATAGCCGAAAAAACCAACCGACTGTCTCACATCCTTGACACACCTCACGGGGTCCGGGGGGAGGTCCAGGTCGGGATTCCAGCCCGGGTCCGCGGGCGGGTCCAGGTCGGGATTCCAGCCCGGTTCCGCGGGCAGACCCGATTCGAGGTCCCAGTCCGGGTCCGCGGGCAGGTCCAGGTCGGGATCCTGGCCCGGTCCTTCGTCCGGGGGCGGGCTTTCGTCCGGGGCTGGGT
>NZ_JASBQY010000016.1 GCF_029960645.1 Arthrobacter sp. AL12 | reverse complement strand
CGGGAGCAACACGCCCGGGTCCGGGCCGTTACACCACGCTAATGGGCACTACCGCCCATCCCGCCTAAGACGGCGGGAATTACGCCGCCGACATCCGCCCCCAACTCTCATGGCAAGAGACTAGAGGCTCCGGTCGGTTTGTCATAGGGTTTTTGGTTCGTCTTTGCCAGGAAACCAGGAGCGTCCACAGCGATGCGCGGACCTTGACACTGACTTTCGCGGTCATCGAGACTGAATGATCCAGGCTGCCCCCGAGGCTAGGGATTGGAAAGACAATGACCAGTACAGGCTCGTTCGTGATTGTGGTTGGTTTTGACGGTTCCAAAAATTCCCAAAATGCCCTGAGGTGGGCCATGGACGAAGCCAAGCTGCGCAACGGCCAGATCCGTCTGGTCACGGTCTGGAGCAAACCGCCGCTGTCCTGGTTTCCGGCAGTGCTCGAAACGGCCGCCGGCGAGATCGTGGCCGAGGATTCCCCACAACATATAGCCGAGTCGGTCCAGGCTGAAGCCCTGACGACGGCTGAAAGTGAGGGGGTGGCCGCCACCGCGGAGATCGTTCACAGTGATTCCGCGGCGGCCGCCATCATCAAGGCCGCCGGGGACGCGGACCTGGTCGTCGTTGGCGCCCGGGGGCACGGCGGATTTCCCGGCCTGGATCTGGGATCGGCGGCCACCCAGATCATCACCCATGCACCCTGTCCCGTCCTCGTCGTCCGGCCCACAGCTTCCTAGGCTGCGGGCAGCGGCCCAACCCTGTTGCTTGGGGCGGCAACTCACCCGCACCCCGTTGTAAGGGCATGACGGGAGGGCCTACGATGTGGCCACAGCCCCACTCTGGGGGACCAACTCCGGGACCCACCCGCAAAATGCTCTGGACACACCCGCGGATGACCGAGTCCTGGACATCACGGGACGGGAAAGACCATGGCCAAGTATCTGTTCGAAGCGAACTACGTCGGCGAGGGCATCAAAGGTCTCATGCGCGAAGGGGGAACGAAGCGCCGGGATGCGCTCGTCGACGCCCTCAAATCCGTCGGAGGCTCGCTCGAGTGCTTCTACTACGCCTTCGGGGAGACCGACGTGCTGGGCGTCTTCGAGGTCCCGGCGCCCTCCGACGCCGCCGCGCTGTCGCTCATGATCAATGCAACGGGATCGGTGAATGTGCGTCTGAAACCGCTCATGACGCCGGAGGACCTTGACGACGCGTCAAAGAAAACACCGAGCTACCGGGCGCCCGGTCAGTAGGGCGCCGAGCCCGGCCGGCAATTCCCGGCGCCGCGGCGTGCGGGAGAATGTCCCCATGAGCGATGCCGGTGACTTCATAGATCTGGCGCTTCAGCGTGAGTCGTCGTGGAGCCGCGCGGAGGAGTCCGCGGCGCGTCACGGCGGCGGCCACCGGTACTACGGCGCGTCCGTCGGGGCGGTGCGGGGAACGGTCCGCGATGCTTTCCGCCGCCACCCGGAACTGACGCGCGACGACGTCACCGCCCTCAGCTCCGAGCTGTGGGAGGTGCCCGTCTACGAACGCCGCCTCGCGGCCGTCGTGCTCCTGCAATCGCGCGTCAGCCTGCTGACGAACACGGACCTGACCCGGATCGAGGGCTTCGTGCGGAGCGCACGGCTGGCGGCCCTCGTCGATCCGCTGGCCATCGACGTTGTTGGCCCCCTGGTCGAGGGGCTCGACGACGTCGGCCGGGTGCGCGCGGACAGTGTCCTGGACCGGTGGGCGCGGGATCCTGACGTCTGGCTGGGCCGGGCGGCCCTGCTGTCCCCGCTGCGCGCGCTCCGGGCCGGCGCGGGGGACTGGCCCGGGTTCGTGCGCCACGCCCGTCTGGTGCTGCCCACACCGACCCGGCAGAACCCCGAGGACGACGACGGCGGAATCGCCGCCGGGGCGGTCGCCCTCGTGCTCGCCGAGACGGCGATGCGCCGCCCCGACCTGGCATTCTGACCCGGCGAATCCTGCGCCCAGGCAGCGGAAACCTCAGAGTTCTGCCTGTCCATATATTCCCATTTTGGGTATATTGCCGAGCATGACTGAAGTCGCCTTCTGGATCCTCACCTCCCTCGCCGGCGGACGTCAGCACGGATACGCCGTCCTTGGTGACGTTGAACAGCTCTCGGCGGCCGCCGTTTCGTTGCGGGTTACGACGCTCTATGCCACGCTCGAGCGTCTTGAACGAGATGGGCACGTTCGCAGAGCGGGCGAAGAAACGGTCGACGGGCGCGCACGCCGCTACTACGAACTGACAAAGGCTGGGCATCAAGCCCTGGCCTTGGAGACGGAACGACTCGCAGCCAGGCTTCGGCCGGCGGAAAGCCGGTTAACGGCGCCTCCCGTTGCCCCCAGCTGTTCCGCGCCGGCAACGATGTCATGGGGCTTCGCTCGGTGAGCGACCGGCGACGGAGTCGGTATGCCCGGCTGCTGCGGTGGTATCCGCGGGCCTGGCGGGAGGAGCACAGCAGAATCATGCTCGACAGTCTCGAACAGCACGCCAGCGACCGGGGCGTGGCGCGCCCTTCTGTTCCGGAAGCGTGGTCCCTCCGGGCCCATGGACTGGGGGAGCGGGCAACGCCCCGCTGGGCCGCCGGTATCGCTGCGACAGCTGTGATCGGGTATATCGGTGCCGCCGCACTGTTGTTGGGCAACGCGACAAGCCTGCTCCCTGGAGCAGGCTTTTCCCGGCTCGTCTTGGCCGTGTTCATCGGACCACTCGCGTTAGCCCTCTCCGCCGTCGTTCTTCTGCATCGAGCTGGGCGGCTCTCCGCCCCGGCAGCAATGTCGTCCGCGGCTGGTGCCATACCGGCCTGCGGCTTCGCGGCGTTGACGGCAGCAAGCTGGTGGGTCGGTTTTGAGGAAGCGGATGCCGGCTTGGGCCGCAGCTGGTTTGGATCGTCGACCCTGCTCTTCCTTTTGCTCGCGTGGATTGCTGGCACGATCTGCCTCGTGGCACCGGTCGAATCGGTGCTGGGCAATCGACGCTCTGCGCCCATCCGCCTCGTGCAGAGTACCGTTCTGGCAGCACCGTTGGCGCTTATCCTGGGCGCGTTGACGTTGATGGCGCCACTATTCGGCGCACTGGGTGCTGTCGTGCTGTTGGTCATCGCGCTGCGACTGAGCAGTGCGAACTACCCGTCAGCACCGCGTGACACCGTTCGGGTAGCGGTGCGATCGTCCCCGCCGCTTGCGGCGGCGACCGTGGCGCGGCAGGGGCCCGCTGCAGCACGGGCAGCCGCGCTGGTGACTATAACTGCCGGACTTGGGTGTGCACTGTTTGCCCTCACCGGCAGCACCTGGGCACCAATGGTCCGCGATGCCACCCACGCGATGAACCTCGGCCTGGCGGTCGGCGCACTGGCAGCCATCCCGGCGACCATCGCTGCCGGGACAGTGCTGATACCGCGTTTCGGCGGCGTCATCCGGTGGTCGGCCCTCCTGTGCTCCGCAAGTCTCATCGTGGTGGCGGCCGCCCAATTCGTTGGGGCAGGGCATCCCCTGCAGTGGCCGCTGGTCCTTGCCGCCGCAACACTGATGGGCTTCGCGGTTGCCTTGCCTTTTGGACGGCTCATCCCCGGAGGCCGCGCGCTCCGCATGGGCGTGACAGGGATGCTCGGTTTCGCCGGTTCAATTGTCGGACTCAGCCTGGTGACGATGGCCGCCTTCATCGCACCACTTGCCGCCACCGCACTCTTCGCCTGGTCATTGAGGCTTCGCAACGGCGGCGCCGCAGCAACTACCATGACTACATGACACAGGTCGCGCTGCCTACCGCTGGACGTGACCGGCTTCTCGATCGATTCGGCCCCTCGGCTGCGGCCTGGATAGACGACTTCGCAATGCTTGTTGGGGAGCTCTGTGAGAAGTGGGCGATCGAGCCTCAATCTCTCCGCGCGGGCGGGACAGGCGCCGTTGTCGAGTGTGTGTCGACGACGAGGGAAACCCTGTACGCACTCAAGCTTTCACCTGACAGGGCGGTCACGGAGCAAGAGGCGGCTGCGCTGAGGTACTGGACGGACGCTCGCAGCGTCGTCGACCTGGTGGACGTGGACGCCACCGGCAGTGCGATCCTGCTCGAATGGGTTCCGGAGTCCACCGAGCTGACCGTCGATGCTCCGGGCATCAAGGACGTTGCCGGCCTCATCGGCGACCTCTACTTGCCGCGCGGGACACTGCCCGCTGATGTTCCCCGTGCCCGTGAGCGCGTGGAGTTCGTGTTCGAGTTGTGGGATCGACGCCGGCGGACTCTCCGGGACTCCCCGATCGATACTGCAGCCTGGCGCCGGTGTCGCGAGGCTGCGGTGGATATGGCGGACGAGGGGGATTCGGTGCTTCACGGCGACCTTCATCCCGGCAACATTCTGCGGACGGGTAACGGCGGCCGGATTGTCGCGATCGACCCGCGCCCCTGTATCGGCGATCCGGCGATGGACCTCACAGACCTTGCCATGACTGGAGCGGGTAGCGAAGCGGACATCCGCCACCGGTGCCTTCAGCTCAGTGATTTTGCTGACGCAATCGAGGCCGACCGGCTGTGGCTCTGGTGCTGCAACTTCGCCCCAATCATGGCGGTCTCACTCGCCCGCCGCGACGCCAGGCCCGGGGACGTCACCCTCATGCGCACCCTCGCCAACACCCGCTGAACGAGTGCCCAAAACCATCAGTTAGCCAGTGGCCATTACGACTGAGGCCCTGCAGCTGCCAGTTCTCTGCGTCACGCTAGGCTCAAGGTTTCCGGTTCCGGAACGCGTTGAACTGGACCAGCGAGGCTGCGGGAAGAGCACTCCCCTCGTCCAGGACAACCTTGACCGGCTCTCGGAGAACACGACCCAAGCCTTGATCGAAGACATCGAGGCCGTCAGAGAGCACCCAGGGATAGAGAAGTGGATTGTCATCGGCGTTTCCCGGGGCAGCACGCTTGCCCTCGCCTATGCCCTAGAACATCCCAATCGGGTTCTCGGTATCGCATTGGTAGCGGTGACAACAAGCAGCCGGGAAGAAATTCAATGGATCACAGACGACGTCGGGCGCATCTTCCCCGAAGAATGGACTGACTTCTCAGAGGCGGCCAATACGGCACCGAGGTCTGAGCGTGCGGAAAGATGACAGGATGCCACTCGACAATCTGCTCACTAGCCTCAGGGAACTTCCTGAATCAGCAACGCGAGACGCGTATCTGCGGTTCCTTGACTCAGCGGGTGACGCCGCGTTGCGTCGAAATGGCGGCCCGGAGCATGTCACCGGGTCTTGCTTCGTGTTTTCGCCTGAATTCGATCATGTTCTCCTGTGTTTCCATCGCAAAGGGCAGTTCTGGGTGCAGTTCGGGGGTCACATCGAGTCGAAGGACGCGTCGGTGGCGGAGGCCGCACAGCGGGAGGCACGGGAGGAGTCAGGAAATGGCGAGCTTGTCCTGCTGTCTCCCGCGATCATGGATCTTGACCGGCACGAGCTGCATGCGGGATTCTCGTGTACCGCGCATTGGGATGTGGGGTTCGCCGCGGCCATCACACCAGGTGTCGAGATTTCCGTGAGTGATGAAAGCGAGGACGTCCGCTGGTTCCCGATCAACGAACTGCCAGCCCAGGTGCCGGCAGGCTTCTGCGCGCGGTTGGAACGCGTCCGGCGCACGGCCATGTCATCGTGACTCGAATTCCGAAGTTGACCATCGCATTTCCAATCTTGGGCGTTTATGGCTGCACGAGCAGTCAGCAGCCAGGGGAGAACGAATCCTGCTGGGTAAGTGGAAGAGGCGCTCCGGCAAAGAACGACTCTTAGGCTTCAGGTGCCGTTGTGAGGTGAGTCGGTCCACGATCGCGGCGCAGACCCCGGGGTCGGTGAAGGCTTTGGTCCAAACCCGAGACGTCCCTGGGACGAAGACCTGTCCCGGGGAAATCCGGCATGAGTACCGCGCTGCCGGAACGGGATGAGGACCTAGCTTCCCGGCCGGCGTTCCACCACGGCATAGGCCTTTTCGTCGAAGAACTCCCAGTCGGTAATCACCATAAAGCCGAGGGCGTCGACGCGGTCATTCAGGACATGCACGTCGAAGCCTCCGTCGCGGGGCTCAGCGTCCCAGGTGGAGACGTGGACCTCGCCGTTTTCCAGCACCAGCAGTTCGGTGTTGACATTGAAGTCCTCCGGCGGCTGACTGCTCAGCTGGCAGATGGCGACACAGTGCCTGGCGACGTCGGGACTGTTCATTTCGGGCCTCCGCTTCGGGGGAACGATGATGGCATCATCCTATGCCCGGGGCCGGTTCCGGCGGCGGGCGTCGTACAGACGGCGACCACTGGCCGACCTGAGCCCGATGTGACAGTCCGTAATCATTCCGTTACCGTTGTTAGGTGCCTGTTGTTTCCGAGACGGGCTCTTCCCAGCCGATTGCCTAACTCTGCCGCGGCCTGGGGACAACTCGCAGCAACGTCCGGCAGAGACGGGGAAACCAATTTTGACCCGCTGTTCTCCAGGGGTCTTGGGGTGAAGCCGCACGGCCCGTCATGTTCGGGCCAGCGTGCGGCCGGGTGCCTCCCATCCGAATCCGACAGCTCACCTCGCAGGCATTGGGAGAGGCTCTTTCTAATGACTTTTGACAATACCCGTGCGCCCAAACGCGACGATTTTCGCAGCAAACGCCGCACCGCCGGCACCGTTGGCCGCCAGGCCGCAGTACTTGTAGCCGCTTCCGGAATGGTGCTTAGCGGCGCCATGGCCGCGAATGCAGCCGATGCACCGACCGAGCGCGACTCCGCACCGGCGTCGTCCGTTGACGTCAAGGGCCAGGTCTCCGCGCCGGTCCTGGCGGACTCGGCCGTCCAGATCACCTTCGAGCGCCCGGCCGTCGCGACGACGCCGGCGCCCGTGGTCGAGGCGCCCGTGGTCGAGGCGCCCAAGCCCGTGGCCGCTCCGAAGGCCCCGGCAGCCCCGGCCCCGGCGGCACCGGCACCCGCCCCCGCTGCCAAGGCGACCGTGAAGGTCCAGGCCGCACCCGCGCCTGCCCCCGCCGCTGCCCCGGCAGCCGGGGGAGTGAACGCCACCCTGCTGGCCGTGGCATACGGCCAGATCGGCATCACCCAGGACTGCACCGCGGTAGTGGAGAAGGCCCTGAACTCTGCCGGTATCCCGGTGGGCAACATCGGCCCGCAGGCCTTCCTGAACTACGGCAAGGTCGTCGCGTCACCCCTGCCCGGCGACATCATCGTCCAGTCCGGCCACGTCGCCATCTACGCCGGCAACGGCCAGGCCATCAGCGGCGGCATGAACGGCGTCAACGCCACCATGACGCACCCGCTGTCCTGGCTGACCGCCACCGGCTCCGTGACGTTCGTCCGCGCCGGCTAGCAGCACCGCTAACGGCACGTCGAAGGCCGGTCGATCGGTTGCCTTGGGGCAGCGGATCACCGGCCTTCGGCGTGCCCTGCGTCCGGCTCCACTGAGTACCGCAGCAGCACCACGCCGTTGCCGAAGGTGCGGCTCTCCAGCAGCCGGAGCGGCGTCACCGAATCCGTCTCCTGGAACAGGGCCTTGCCCCGTCCGATCAGGACCGGGTGCACATAGATTCGATATTCATCGATCAGCCCGAGCCGACGGAACGACGCCGCCAGATTGGCGCCGCCCAGCGCCAGATCACCGCCGGGTTCTTCCTTGAGTCTCGACACCTCCTCGGCGACCACGTCGCGCACCACCTCGGTATTCCGGCCGGCCGATGTCAGGGTTCTGGAGTACACCATTTTGGGCATGTCCCGCCAAATGCCCGCGAACTCGACCATCGGGGCGGGGCTGGAGGGGTCCTGGTCAGCCGTCGGCCAGAAGTCGGCCATCAACTCATAGGTCACGCGGCCGTCCAGGAAAGCGCCCATGGTCCGGAGTTCGTCGTTGAAGTGGCGGTGCAGTTCATCATCGACCAGGTGCCAGCTCAGATCCTGCTCCGGACCCTCAAAGAATCCGTCCAGGGATACCTGCATCATAAAGATGACCTTGCGCATGACGGGCTCCTTCGGTTCACTGCCGGCCGGGGATTTCAGCGTACGCCGCGCACTGCAGACGCGGCAGGGGAGGGATCGTCCGACGCCGGGCGGCAGCTTGTTGCCGTTCCGCCGTTCCCGCCGCCGGCGAACGGCGCAAGGAGCTAAGTACCGGCAGCATCTTGCCGAAAATGGAGGTCCTGGCCACGATCGGAGGACTGGATGGCCGAGACCGGCAGCATCCTGCCGAATGGAGTGGCCCCATGGGTGATGTGTCGTCGATTGGAGCCAGCATCCGGAGCGCCCGCAAGGATGCCGGGATCACGCAGGAGGACCAGGCCCACCTGGCCGGGACCTCGGTGCGCACCGTACGGACCATCGAGACAGGGACGGGCAACCCCTCGCTTCGGGCTGTGGTGGCCCTGAGCGATGTCCTTGGCCTGCAGCTGACAGTGCGCTGAAGCCGGAGACGCTTGACTTCTCCCTCCTGGTCAACACCGTGGACCTCCACGGGCTGCCGGGAGTCCAGCGAAAGACCAGTGCCTCGATGCTGACAACGCCCTTTGCGGTCAGGGGCCACCGCTACCTGCTCAAACTGGACCCGCCGGAACATCCCCACCTGGTGGAGAACGATGCGGCGCACCTGCAAGGGGCCCGGGCGCTGAAGATCCCGGTCGCCAGGTACTCGGTTAGCCAGGACCGGAACGGCGTACGGGGACTCCTGGTGGAACGGTTCGACCGGGTCAAAGGCCCGGCCGGGACCTGCACGCCAAAAACCTCGCGGTCCTGGGCAGCCCGCGAGGATTCGTGATGGCCCCGGTCTTCTATGTTCCGTGCACCCTGCTTTATGGGGATGAAACGCTCGCGCTGCCGGTCTTCGGTAAGACCCGCCACTTCAGGGCCAGACACTGGGCGGAGCTGGCCGGTTCACTGGGCCTACCGGCGCGGGCAGCCGTCGCAGCGAACCGGACCGCGCTTGCCGCGGCCGCCGGGATTAGACTGGAGGAGTTGCCTTTCGCGGGGTCGCCTCTGAACGGGGCCCTGCGGGAACTCCGGTTCCGTCGACGGGAGCTGGCCGGCTGATCCGGCCCGCGGGAGAGGCTACTTGCGCTCCGGCCCCGCCGGTAGAAGAATGCAGGAAATTTGGAGCCGCGCCGCGGTTCGTTACTTTCGGAGGATTAGCATGCCCACGAGCCTGCCTGTGGCGTCAGCTGACGTCGCGCCCCCGTTGATGTTCCGGGGTTGAGACCGGTGGAATCCTGGGGACCCGGCCGGCACTACAGCAGCGGCCGGCACACACAAGAGGCAGCCCGGCGTACCGGGCCGCGCCTGCTGCGGTTCACGGGCGGGATCCGCCCGCAGTTCCTGATTGCGCTGGTGACCGTCCTCGTCCTGATCACTGCCGGGGCGGTTTACGGCACCATCCAGGCCAGGGATCGTCTCGACGCCGGGGCTGCGCCGGCCGCGTCGGCGTCCGCCCCGGCTGGTGCCGCCGATCCGCTGTCCGCCGCCGGCGGAGGAACGCCGTCGGAGGCGCCGCCGACGCCGGCCGTCACGCCCCCCGCGTCCGCCATCGGACCGGCGCTGGACGCGGAAATCGACGCCGTGATCGCGGCCAACAGCGGCTACCAGGTGGGCGTTGCCCTGATCGATGTGGCTGACGGGGAAGTGCACGAATACGGGGTCAAGACCAAGTTCGTGGCCGCGAGCACCGGGAAAATCCTCGCAGCCGCCGCGTACTACCATCTGGTGGAAACCGGCAAGGCATCTCTGGGGACCCCGATGGGGGCGTCCACAGCCGGTCAGCAGATCCGGCAAATGGTCCAGCAAAGCAACAACGACTCGTGGGCGTTGATCCTCGCCGCCGTGGGCCACAAGGGACTGATCAACTATGCCACCTCGATGGGCATTGCCTACGACCGGACCGTGAACAGCCTGACGCCCGCCGAGATGGCAACGATTCTGTCCGAGCTGTACGGCGGCCGGCTGCTCAACTCGGCCAACACCGCCCAGCTGCTGTCCTACATGCAGCAGACCAATTACGAATCACTGATCCCGGCCGCCGCGCCTGTTGGGGTCAGCGTGTTCCACAAGTACGGGCTGCTTAACGGCAATCTGCACGACGCGAGCATCCTGGTGAAGGGGGACCGGGCGTATGTGTTTGTCGTCTACACGCTGGGCCGGGACGGGGAGACTGCCCGGGCGCGCGTCTTCCAGGAACTCACCACCGCAGTCGCCGCCGGACTCTTTTGAGGACAGCGGCTGTTCCCGGGAAGGACACACCACCGCACGCTGGAGAAGGGAGGTGATTGACATGAAAGCAGCCCAGGGAGACCGCATCATCATCCGTGGCACGACGGTCGAGTCATCGGACCGGCACGGCGAAATCCTGGAGGTCAAGGGGGCGGACGGGGCCCCGCCGTATCACGTCAGGTTCGACGACGGCCACGAGACCATCCTGTTCCCCGGCGGCGATTTCGTCGTCGAAGGCAGCAAGGGCGCCTGACCGCGCTAGAAACTCGACGAACTGCCGGAGCCGGAGAAGCTTCCGCCGCTGCTTCCGTAGCCGGTGGTGCCGCCGCCGCCGCCCCGGGCGCTGCTGACGCTGCTGACACCGCTGGAGAAGCCGGAGTTGAACGTCGGCACGGACAGGAAGTAGTAGGAGGGGTACACGGTTCCCAGGATGCTGGGTTCGTACGTGCGCCCGTACTTGGCCTTGCTTCCGGCCTGCGCGTCCTCCATCTCCTGGT
Source organism: Arthrobacter sp. AL12 (assembly GCF_029960645.1). Classification (GTDB taxonomy): domain Bacteria; phylum Actinomycetota; class Actinomycetes; order Actinomycetales; family Micrococcaceae; genus Arthrobacter. Next base: position 92,728 of record NZ_JASBQY010000016.1, on the reverse strand, counting down.
GCATCAGCCGGGCTTCCTTCTCGTCCTTGGCGAAGCCGGCTATCACGGTGTCGGCATGGTTCTTGAGCAGTTCGGAGAGGTGGGTGCGCGCGTCCCGCAGCCGGTCCAGGGCCGTCTCGGGTGTGATGGTTCCGTCCGAGAGTCCCGTGGTCCACCGTTCGATCTCCCGGTGGGTCTCATCGCGGAAGGAGCGCAGGGCTGCGGCCGTCGCTGAGTCGCCCTCGGCGTTGCGCTTGCTGAGCATCTGTTCGATCGCGGCAAGGTCGGCGCGGAACGGGGCCAGCTGCCGGTCCCAGGCGGGGGCCCAGGCGGAGCCCCGGTTCAGCAGGGCGTTGGTGTCGGCGATCACGTCGTCGAGCGCATCGAGCTCGGCGGCGGCGTCGGCGTAGCTGCGGACCAGTTTGAGGTTCCCCCGTTTGCTGAGGTCCTTGGGCGACAGGGCATGGACCTGGTTGGAGAGGCCGGTGGCGGTGTTGTACTTGGCCATAAAGGTCCGGTGCTTCTCGAGGACGGTGCTGCCGTAGCGGGAGGCCTCCGGGATAGTGCCGGCGTTGAGCTCCGTGATCTGGAGGTCCATGCTGACGTTGGAGTAGCTGGCCTCGCCGCGGGCCAGTTCCTTTCGGCTGTCCACCCGGGTCCGCCAGCGCACGATCAGCCACGTCCCGGCGCCCGCGACGGCGGCCGCAAGGCTGGTCCACGCCACGACCAGGAAGGCCGTGGAGCGATACCACGGCTGATTGATGAGCTCCGCGCCGCGCTGGATCCCGGCGATGGTGCCGTCCGTCCACTGGGCGTCGCGAAGAAGTTCCTTGGAAGCGTTCTGGATGTCCTCGCGCTGTTCGGGCGAGACCTTCCGGTCCTCACCCATGTAAGTCCCCACGTGCCGGCCCACCGGGTCCAGGGCGAAGATGAAGAGCCCGTCCGCCCACTTTTGTCCGTCCGCGCTGATCCACTCCGGATGCTCGGAGCGGGCAAAGCGCAGCACCTCCTCGTTGAGGTTGTCCGATGCCGAACCGTTGTAGGTGTAGACAGCCACCTTGGTGGGCTGGTAGAACTCGATCGCCCGCACCGCAGGCAGCAGGGTGTTCCGGTCCAGCACACCGGCCCGGTCCTCCACGACGATGTCCACCGGCGTGACGGCCTGCGCCGCCGGCCCGGGCCCCACCAGCCCGATCATCACCAGAGCGAGCAGGCCCAGGACTTTCCGTACGATTCCCATTTTCCGAGCGTAGTGCCTGCCGCATGCGGCGTCGACGTGCCCGCGCCGACCCCGTGCCCCTCTTTTCGGCTAGGCTTGCCGCCTCCGACGTGGAAGGGGAATGCGGCAGTGTTTCAGGGTCCTGGACGGCCGGGTCAGTCATGACACCCGCCACCCCGGTTGACGAGATGGACGGCCTGGTCGGTTTTGCCGCGCGTGGCGTTGACGCGTTCGGCGAGTGGGGCGTGGGGCTCTTCACGCTCGCGGAGACGGTCTTCCCGCCGATTCCCAGCGAGGTCATTCTTCCCCTGGCCGGGTTTCTCACTCGGCAGGGGACCATGAACATGGCTCTTGTCCTGGTCACCAGCACGCTGGGTGCTTATCTGGGCGCGCTGTTGCTCTATTGGCTCGGGGCGTGGCTGGGGCTCGAGCGGTCGATCCGGTGGTTATCGCGGCTCCCGCTCATGGAGCGCGAGGACTTTGAAAAGGCCGCCGACTGGTTCAGCCGCCACGGCAGGACTGCGGTCTTCTTCGGCAGGTTGCTCCCGGGCGTGCGCAGCCTGATCTCGCTGCCCGCCGGGGCCGAACGGATGAACCTTGGCACGTTCAGCGCGTTCACGGTCGCGGGGAGCGGCATCTGGAACGGGCTGCTGATCGGGTTGGGTGCTTTGCTCGGGACCCAGTACCGGCTCATCGACGAATACTCCCGATTCCTCAACTATGCCGTCTATGCCGCACTGGCCGTCGTCGTCGGCGCGCTCATCGTGAGGGGCTTCCGACGGCGGCGACACCGCAGGTCAGGGCCGAATGGGGCCTAAAGACACCGTGACGACGGGCACCGCCTGCTACAAACTGACTGCATGAGTCCAGCGGCGAAAGAACCCGAACCCGACGAACCAGAACCGGCCGCGGCTGAAGCAGCCGCACCGCCGCCGGCGGCGGGACCGGCAACGGAACCAGCCGCAGGACCGGTTGCAGGACCAGCGGCGGGACCGGCCCCAGGACCAGCTGCAGGTCCGGCCGCACGACCAGCCGCAGAACCGCGCCGGCCGGACCGTACGCTGCTCGCCATTCTGGCCGCGATAGCCGTGATCGTGGTGGTCGCCCTGATTGTCGTGTTCACCCGTGCCGAGCCGGCGCCGGTGGACGAGGCCACCCCCGCCGGGGTGGTCCAGCGGTATGCCGCCGCCGTGATCGCCGGGGACGAGTCGGCCGCCGCCGCCTACCTAACGGACACCGCCAAGAACCGTTGCAGCACGAACATGGAACGGATGCCGGGGGACAACCTCCGCGTCACCCTCGTCTCAACGACCGAGCGGCCAGCCTCGGCGGACGTCAAGGTGTTGATTACCGTCTCCGAAGGCGGCGGGCCGTTCGGAAGTGCCGAATACCAGGTCGAGGACGGCTTCGACCTGGTCAGGACAGGGGACAAGTGGCTGATCGACAGGGCCCCGTGGCAACTGACGGTGTGCCAGAAGCCGGCGGTGAAGTGATGGGCACCGACTCCGCGGTGGGCGGAGCACAGCGGACCGTCCGCCGCCTCATCACCTACCTGCTGCTCTTCACCCTCGTGGTGATCGCCGCCGTCGGGCTCAGCGGACTGCTGGGGCGGCTCCTCGTCGCGGACACCGTGCTGGCCACCGGGGATGTGGCCGGCCTGGCGCGCTCGCTGGCGTTCGCCCTGATCGGCGGCCCGCTCGCCGCGCTCCTGTGGTGGGTTGTCTGGCGGCGCCTGGACGACGAGGCGGAGCGGGCGTCCGTCGGCTGGGGCCTGTATGTCACCGGCGCCTACGTGCTTTCCCTGGTGCTGGCGACGAGCAACCTGCTCAGCACGCTGGCCACGCTGATCGGCGGCCGGTCCCTGCAGTGGCGCCCGTCCCTGGCCACCGGGCTGGTGTGGGCTGCGGTCTGGGTCTGGCACCGGTGGATGTGGCGGCATCCGCGCAAGCGGCCCGTAGACCTGGCCGGCGCCCCCACGGTTCTCGGCAGCTACATCGGGCTGGTGATTGGGGTCAGCGGCGCCGTCTCAGCCCTGTCGGCCCTGCTGGATGCTGCTCTGCGGGGGGCGCCGGCGGCCGCGGCCGTGGGCAAGCCCTGGTGGGTGTCTGCGCTGCAGTCCCTCGTCTGGGCCGCGGGTGGCGGGCTGGTCTGGTGGTGGCACTGGAACCACGACGGCGGCCGGCGGCTGCGCGGCGATCTCGCCAGTGTTGGCCTGATCGCGGTCGGGGTCCTCGGCGCAGGGGTGCTGACCCTCGGCGGAGCGGGGGTCACGGTGTTCGTCCTGTTGCGGCTCGCCTTTGACCGCACCGAACCGATGGACCAGCTGCTTGAGCCGCTGGCGCCGGCCGTCGCCGCCGCGGCGATCGGGTCAGTGGTGTGGGTGTACCACCGCGGGCTGGCCCGCTGCAGGTCCGAAGCCATCCGGCAGGGGAGCCGGCTGGTGACGTCCGGCGTCGCCCTGGTGGCCGCCGCTTCCGGGATCGGCGTGATCGCGAACGCCGCCCTGGCCATGGCGGCGGCCCCGCTGGCGGGCTCCGGGGCGCGAACCCTCCTGCTCGGCGGCATCAGTTCGCTCCTGGTCGGCGGAGTGGTCTGGTGGCTCATGTGGAGGCCGCTGGAGAGGACCCCGGCGGCGGCGCCCAGCCCGGCCGGCGATGCCGGGAACTGGCAGAACGCCCGCCGGATCTACCTGATAGTGGTGTTCGGTCTCAGCGCCGTGGTCGCCGTCATCACCCTGCTGGTCATCGGCTACCGGATGTTCGAGTACGTCCTGGGCGACGTCTCCGGCGGCAGTGTGGTGGACAGGATCCGGGCCCCGCTCGGATTGCTGGTGGCCGCCGGTCTGGTCGCCGGATACCACTTCGCGGTGTGGCGCCACGAACGTGCCATCCTGGCGGCGGCGGGGACCGCGCGGAAGCGGACGATCGGTCACGTCGTCCTGGTGACCGGCGCTGATCCTGCACCGCTGCACCGGGCCATCGAGGCCGCCACCGGGGCCGGGGTGACCGTCTGGAGGCGGGCCGACGTCGCGGCCGGTGCAGGTGCCGCTGCCGGCGACGGCCAGCTGGCCGGCCGGCTGGCCGGGGCACTCGAGGGTGTGAGCGGAAGGCGGGTGCTTGTGACGGTCAGCCCGGACGGCAGCATCGACGTGATCCCGCTGATGGGCTGAGGTGCCGGGCCGCAGGCGCTATTCCAGCTCGAACGCCTTCTTGTAGCTCCGCACCGCGTTGTTGACGGTGGGGAAGAAGTGGTCCGGGCCGAACCGGCTGCTGACGCCGAACAGGATCAGGCGGTCCTTGATGGGGCCTTTCATTTCGGCGAAGACCAGGCTGATACCGCGCTTCGCGAGCTCGTCGTCGAGGGCCACGAGGTCATCCAGGGCAGTGGTGTCCAGACCGGTGATGGCCTCCGAGGCCACGATCACCCACCGGACCGGTTCCGGGGCGTTGGCCACGAGCGTCCGGATGTGGTCGGCGAAGACGGCACCGTTGGCGAAGAAGAGCGGGGCGTCGAAGCGTGCAATCACGAGTCCGGGGACGCGCTGGCCCTCGGGGTGCCGGTTCAGGTCGTGGTACCCGGGCACGTCTCCGACACTGCCCAGTTCGGTGCGGTAGGGGTCCAGGGCGCGGAGCACGAAAGCGATCAGGGACAGGCCGATCGCGACCACGATGCCTTCGAGCACACCCACAAAGGCGACACCCAGGAAGGTCGCGACCAGCAATGCGGCCTCGGTCCGGCTCATCCTGAGCAGCCGGAGGAGCGTCTTCACGTCCAGGATCGACGCCGCGGCGACCATCACGACCCCGGCCAGCACGCTGGAGGGGAGGAACGTCGTCAGCCCGGGCGCCAGGATCATGAACAGCAGCACCAGGGCGGCGGCAACGGCTCCGCTCAGGGGGCTCTTGGCGCCGGCCTCGACGGCGATCGGGGTGCGGGAAGCGCTGCCGGAGATCGGGAACCCGCCAAAGAGGCCGCTGGCCACGTTCGCCACGCCGAGCGCCCCCATTTCCTGGTTCCCGTCCACCTGGACACCGCTCCGGGCCGCGAAGCTCTTGGAGAGCACCGTGGTATCGGCAAAGGCGATCAGGGCGATGCCGGCCGCCGGGCCGAGCAGGGCGATGACGTCCTCCATGGTGAGGCCGCCGAGGGCGGGAGCCGGCAGGCCTTGGGGCAGGGCCCCCACGGTGGGGAGCGCCGTGGTCAGGTCAAAGGCAGCCGTCAGCGCCGTGGCTGCCACGACGGCGAGCAGCACACCGGGGAGCTTCCCCGGCAGGAAACGGCATCCGACGATGACGGCGATGGTGCCGGCTCCGAACAGCAACGCCAACGGATTGACGCCGCCCTGGGCCACCGCCTGCGCCGTCCCGGCGGCGCTGTTGACCAGTGAGCCGCCGGTGCCCGACATGCCGAGCAGCTTGGGCAGCTGGCTCAGCATGATGACAACGGCGATTCCGTTGAGGTAGCCGACGCGGATGGGCTTGGACAGCAGCCCGGTGACGAACCCCAGCCTGAAGACCCTGCCGGCCAGCAGCAGGGCTCCGATCAGCAGGGCCAGAAGGCCGGCGAGGGCCACCGCCTGGTCCGGATCCTTGCCGGCCAGAGGCAGGATGGCGGCGGCGATCATCGGTGCCAGGCTGGAATCCGGGCCGATGATCAGGACCCGGGAGGGCCCGAAGAACGCATAGGCGAGCAGGGGGATGATCGAGGCGTAGAGGCCCGTGACGGCCGGCAGCCCGGCGGCCTCGGCGTACGCCATGCCGGCCGGAATGAGGAACGCGCTGAGGGCGGCGCCGGAGGCAAGGTCAGATTTCAGCCAGGGTCGTTCATAGTCCCGCATCATTCTCAGGCCGGGCGGGAGTTTCAGTGCCCTGGCGCCGCGCACGGTGGCCCTGGCTACGCGGCAGGGGCCGCGGAGTCGCCGACGACCGGCGCGTCCTGGCCGTACTCCGCCGAGATGAGGATGGGGAGGTGGTCCGATGCCCCACGCGGCAGGGTTTCGACACTCTCGATGTTCAGCCCCTGGGAGGTGGCGAAATCGAAGTGGCCCTTGAAGACCTTGTAGCGCGTGTACGTCCGCCGGTCACTGAGGGTCAGGTCGTAGCCGGCATCCTTCATCTTGGCCGTGAGGTTCTTGGTGAAGAAGGGGTAGTTGAAGTCGCCCACCATCAGCGACATCAGGCCGCCACCCATGCTGAGCAGTTCGGCGTGTGCGGCGTGGATCTGGTTCCGCCGCAGCGAGTTCGACGCCGTCAGGGGGGCCGCGTGGAACGATGCGATGACGAGGTCGTGATCCGTCTCATTGTCGATCACCCGGGTGCCGATCAGCCGCTCGTGCGCGGGGGACAGGACGCGGTCGTGCAGCGATTTCTTCAGGGCGAAGGTCTTCGTCTCATACGCGGTGAACCGGTCCATGCGGTAGTAGATCGCCAGGCCCAGCCGGTTGCCCTTGGTGGCGTCGGCAAGGTGCAGGTCACCAATGGTGTCCGGGAGGTCGTTCGTGTCGCACTCCTGGAGACACAAGGCATCAATCTCAAAATTGCGGGCCAGATCAACCAGCTCACCGATGGCATGGTGCTTACGCAGGTTGTAGCTGATGACTCGAATCAGGGGAGCACCTCTTCGGAGGATAGTCGTGGAAGGTCTGATTCCGAGTCTACCCAGTCCAGCCAATCGAGTGGGACCTGCGGCCGCGGGTCCGGGCGGGAAGACGGCGGAATCAATGAGCTGGCCCGGTCGTTGAGCCGGTGACGGGCGGCCACGGCTGCCCGCCGTCATGCACTTCCCGGACACGAGCAGGAGACAACACCATGGCAAAGGCAATGTGGAACGGCGCGGTCATCGCGGAGAGCGACAACACGGTCATGGTGGAGGGAAACCACTATTTCCCGCGCTCCTCGGTCAACCCGGCGTACCTGGAGGACAGCAGTCACAGCAGTTCCTGCCCCTGGAAGGGCCAGGCCGGCTACTACAGCCTGGTGGTGGACGGCCAGCGGAACCAGGATGCCGCCTGGTTCTACGCCGAGCCGAAGTCCGACGCCGGGCACATCAAGGACCACGTGGCCTTCTGGCGGGGCGTCCGCGTCGAGGCCTGACACGCAGGCACAAACATGCTCAACCCCTTGGCACGAAGGGCGCCGTGCGCGCGGCGCCCTTCGTGTGTGGCTCACGAGGTCCCGTCGCCCAGGCCCGCCGCGACGCCGGGTGTGCCCGTTCCAGTGCCCCCGGTTCCAAGGAACTGGGATGGGCTGGGCGTAGGCTGGAATCCAGCAGATAGGAGCACTTCATGAAGAAAATCCTCATGGTATTGACCAGCGTTTCCGAGATCGGCGACACGGGAGAGAAGACCGGCTACAACGTGGCCGAAGCTGCACATCCCTGGAAGGTCTTCAAGGATTCCGGGCATTTCGTCGACTTCGCGTCCATCCAGGGCGGCCAGCCCCCGCGCGACGAGGTGGACACGGACGATCCCATCCAGGTCGCCTTCACGGAGGACGAGACCACCCGCGCCGGCCTCTACAACACGGCCCGCGTCGACGTCGTTGATCCCGACCAGTACGACGCCGTCTTCCTCGTGGGCGGCCACGGCACCATGTGGGACTTCCCGGACAGCAAAGGCCTGCACAATCTGGTGGCCAGCGTCTACAACGCCGGCGGCTTGGTGGGTGCGGTCTGCCACGGACCGGCCGGTCTGCTGAATGTGGAATTGGACAACGGGTTCCGCCTCGTCGAGGGCCGGAAGGTGGCCGCCTTCACCAACGACGAGGAGGTTGCCGCGGGGAAGGACAAAGTGATCCCGTTCTTCCTGGCAGACCGCCTTGAGGAACAGGGCGCCACCCACGTCGCCGCTGATGTTTTTGAGGAGAAAGTCGTGGTTGACGAGCGGCTCGTGACCGGCCAGAACCCGGCCTCAGCCGCCGGCGTGGCCAAGGAAATGGAGAAGCTCTTCGCAGAGGTCATCCACCAGGAAAAAGCCATGGAACAGCACGACACCGAGGCTCTGCGCGCCGAGAAGGACGCCGAGAAGAACGCCAAGAAGGCTGCCGCGGAAGCGGAGCACTAACACCAGCAGCGCAGTGAACTGACGGCCAACCCGACCACGGGGTGGCCGTCAGTTGCGCAATGTCTGCGCTGTTCCCGGCACGGGTCAGGCAAGTCCGGAACCGTGTTGCCCTGCTTGTAGCAGCCAATGTTGCCCTCAACGAGCATCCCGTCGACTGCCGTGCGGCGGGCCTGCCGCTGGCGCGGAAGCGATAGTGTGTTCTGGGATTACCAGCCACGCGAAAGGGCAGACATTGACTGCTGAACTACCGGTGCTAGCCGAAGGCGATTTCTACTATGAGGTACTGGGCGGCGGGCGTTTCCGCTCCACCATCCACGCCCAGGGCGCCTGGAATGAGCACGAGCAGCACATGGCTCCTGCCTCCGGCATCATGGCGGACTGCCTGGACCGCCATGAGCCGCGCGATGACATGCGGATGGCGCGCCTGAGCTACGAGATCCTTGGCCTGATTCCGGGCGGGGAGTTCGAGGTCGTCACCACGACGCTCCGCCCTGGCCGGACCATTGAACTGGTGCAGGCCGAGCTGACCGCAGCCGGCCGCACCGCGATCCGCGCCACGGCGTGGCGCATGATCACCTCCGACACCAGCGCCATCGCAGCGTTTGAGGATCCCGGGATTCCCGCGCCGGAGGACTGCGAACCGTACGACGCCGCGAGCATCTGGCCGGGCGGCTACATCGCGTCCCTGGAAATGCGGATCGCCGACGGGCACCGCGCCGGGTCGGGCACGGTCTGGCTGCACACCGGGCACCCGCTGACGGACCGGAAGGACAGCAGCGACCTTGCCCGGCTGGTCGGCCTGGTGGACACTGCCAACGGCATCGCCGCCCGCGTTCCCCCGGGCAAGGGCAGCTACTCCTTCCCCAACCTGGACCTCCAGATTCACATGTACCGGCGCCCCGAAGGGGAGTGGCTGGGGCTGGACAACGAGGTGTCGTTCGGCACGGACGGGATCGGCCTGACCTCGACCGTGCTCCACGACCTCACCGGCCCGTTCGGCCGCGCCGAGCAGATTCTGACGCTCCGTAAGTCGTAGGGCTGAGCCGGCCCGCCGGCAGTTCCGCGGCGGCCGGGCAGCCGGGCAACCGGCTGCAGCGGGCCGGTACCGGTGCTGGTCCTGTTGTCCGTGCCGGTCCTGTTGTCGGTGCCGGTGCCGGTGCTGGTGCCGGCTGAAGCCTAGTGGAAGACCAGCCAGCCGACCACGGTGGCCAGGCCGGTCAGCACGGCACCCCAGGCGATGTCCGCGACGACGATGATGAGCGGCCAGTTCTTCAGGGTGGCGGCGTTGGTGAGGTCATAGGTGGCGTAGGCGAAGGTGCCCAGCGCAGCGCCGTAACCGAGCGCCGTGAGCCAGCTGCCGCCGTCGAGCGCCGGCCGGAGGGCGAAGAAGACGATCCCGGCGATGTACAGGACATAGAAGGCGACGGCGTACCCTAGATGGGGTTTGTCCGCCATGAGGTGCCCCAGATGGCGCCGGTAGAACTTGCTCATTGACTTGAGCCAGACGGAATCGATGACGGCGAACGCGGCGGCTACGACGAGGAACTGCAAAATGACCATAGGGGAGCATAACAAGATGCCGGAGGCCGCAGACGCAGCGCGGACGCTGACGATTTTCCGGCAGGAGGAATCACTGGGCGCCGCCGCGGACCTGGACCTCGTTCTGGAACTGCTGCGGAAGGTCAAAACCGGCGGTGTGGGCCCCATGATCCGGCTGTACCGGCCGGCGCCCACCGTGGCCTTCGGGCAGCGGGACACGCACCTGCCGGGTTTTGAGGCCGCCGCGCAGGCCTGCCGCGAACTGGGCTTCGAACCGCTGGTCCGCAAGGCCGGGGGACGCGCCGCCGCGTACCATCAGGGGACCCTCGTGATCGACCACCTGGAGCCGGACACGGACGCGATCGCCGGGGCCAAGCGGCGGTTTTCCTTCTTCGGCGAGATGCTGGCCAGTGCGCTGCGCAGCGCCGGGGTCGACGCCGCGGTGGGGGAGATCCCCGGGGAGTACTGTCCCGGGGAATTCAGCGTCCACGGCCAGGACCGGGAGTTTCCGCAGCACCAGCTCAAGCTGATCGGCACGGCCCAGCGGGTGGTGGCCGGCGGCTGGCTGTTCAGCTCCGTCATCGTGGTGGAGAACTCGGCCCCGATCCGCGCGGTGCTGGAGGCCAGTTACGCCGCCCTCGGCCTGGACTGGGATCCGGCCACCGCGGGCGCCGTCAATGACCTCGTCCCGCACCTGGACGTGGACGCCATCGAGGCGGCCGTGATCGGTACGTACGCCCGCTACGCCACCCTGGCCTACGGCGACTTCGGCAGCCTGCTCGGCTGAGACCTGCGCAGGATGTGACCGGCGGATCCATCTAACTGGCGGCAGGGGACCTTCCCAGCGCTCAGAACGGCCCTTGCTGCGAGTCAGTTAGTGGCCCCGGGCGATCCATTCCTGAAGCTGCGGCGCCTCGGCGCCGACCGTCGTCGGATCGCCGTGGCCGGTGAGCACCACGGTGTCCGCCGGCAGGGTCAGCAGCCGGGCCTTGATGGACTCGATGATGGTGGGGAAGTCGCTGTAGGACCGGCCGGTGGCGCCCGGCCCGCCCTGGAACAAGGTGTCGCCGCTGAACACGGTGCCCTCGCGCGCGAGGGAGAAGCACATGGACCCGGGGGAATGTCCCGGCGTGTGCAGCGCTACGAGCCGTGCGCCGGCGACGTCGAAGGTGTCCCCGTCCTCGATCGCGTGGTCCGGTTCGGTTCCCGGGAACACCTTCTCCCAGAGCATCCAGTCCTCGCGGTTGAGGTGCACCGGGGCGTTGACGCGCCCGCGGACCTCGCCGACGGCGGCGATGTGGTCATCGTGGCCGTGCGTCAGGAGGATCGCGGTGACCTTGCGGCCGGCGACGGCAGCCTCGACGGCGTCGGGGTCGTGCGCCGGGTCGATCACGACGCATTCCGTGTCGTTGCCCACGATCCAGACGTTGTTGTCGACATCCCAGGTGCCTCCGTCGAGCGAGAACGTGCCCGAGGTGACCAGCCGGTCGATCCGGAGACCTTTCACGGGGCCGCCGCTCACAGTTCCACGACCGAGCGCAGCACCGAGCCGGAGTGCATCTTGTCGAACGCTTCCTCGATCTGGTCGATCGTGATCCGCTCAGTGACGAAGGCGTCCAGGTCCAGCTTGCCCTGCTGGTAGAGGTCGATCAGCATAGGGAAGTCGCGCGAGGGGAGGCAGTCGCCGTACCACGAGGACTTGAGCGAGCCGCCGCGGCCGAACACGTCCAGCAGCGGCAGTTCCAGGGTCATTTCGGGGCTGGGAACGCCGACGAGGACCACGGTGCCGGCGAGGTCGCGGGCGTAGAACGCCTGCTTGTACGTCTCGGGACGTCCGACGGCGTCGATCACGACGTCGGCGCCGAAGCCGCCGGTCAGTTCGCGGATCGCCTCGACCGGGTCGGCGGCGGAGGAGTCCACGGTGTGTGTTGCCCCGAGGTCCTTGGCGCGTTCGAGCTTCTTCGGGTCGATGTCGACGGCGATCACCGTGGTGGCGCCGGCGAGCGCGGCGCCGGCAACGGCCGCCACACCCACGCCGCCGCAACCGATGACGGCGACGGAATCGCCGCGCCTGACGTTTCCGGTGTTGATAGCCGCGCCGATGCCTGCCATCACGCCGCAGCCGAGCAGGCCGACGGCGGCCGGGTCAGCCTCGGGTTCCACCTTGGTGCACTGACCGGCGGCGACGAGGGTCTTCTCGGCGAAGGCGCCGATGCCGAGCGCCGCAGTGAGTTCGGTGCCGTCCTCGAGCGTCATCTTCTGGGTGGCGTTGTGCGTGTTGAAGCAGTACTGCGGCTGGCCCTTGGCACAGGCGCGGCATTCGCCGCAGACGGCACGCCAGTTCAGCACCACGCGGTCGCCGGGGGCCACCTCGGTGACGTCAGGGCCCACGGCGCTGACGACACCGGTGGCCTCGTGTCCGAGCAGGAACGGGAAGTCGTCGTTGATGGCGCCCTGCTTGTAGTGCAGGTCGGTGTGGCAGACGCCGCAGGTGAGGAGGTCCACCAGGGCCTCGCCGGGTCCGGGATCCGGGACCAGGATGGTCTCCAGGGTGACGGGTGCTCCCTTGGAGCGGACTACTGCGCCTTTGACTTTATGGACCATGGAAATAGCTCCTCTGCTCGGTCGCGGTTCTGGCCGCAAATACTCGTGTCTCAAGACTTCTGTCACGCAAGACTTCGCTCGCGCAGGACTCGTGCCGCACAACGCGGTGCGGCGCGGCCACCCGTGGGTGGCCGCGCCGTCGTCGCTATTTGTTCAGGGGGTGTGCCTTAGGCCGCGAGTCGGCTCTTGACCTCGGCAGCGGAGGGGTTGGTGGCGGCGGTGCCGTCCGGGAACAGCACGGTGGGAACGGTGCGGTTGCCTCCGTTGAGCTTCTCCACGAGATCTGCGGTGCCGTCCACTTCTTCGATGTTGATCTCGGTGTACCCGATGCCCTGGGCGTCCAGCTGCTTCTTCAGGCGGTTGCAGTAGCCGCACCAGGTGGTCGAAAACATGGTGACGGTGCCGGATTCGGGGGTGAAGTCCACGAAGATCTCCTCAAAGTTCGCTGGCGGCGCGCGGTGGCAGCGCCGGGTGCCGACAAAAAGTCGTACATTACTCCCATTAACCGTAACCCGGGGACGGGTATTCCCGCAGGGCGGCCGTTGCCGGCCACGCCGGCATCAACTACAAAGAAACCACCCGGCGTTGACCTGGGAGCCGGTACATGCGGAGTTACGGCGTCTTTGGTCGAAGGGCAACCAGCCAACCGGCCCACTCCCGGGCGGCACTGAACGTCCACGTCTTCGCCCCGCTTGGTCCAGCGACCGCGCTAATGCCATCGGCAACCTCGAAGCGGCGGGCGCCGGTCTCGACTGCCTGGGCCATCCCGGTCGGTGTCGTGAGGGTGACCGAGCCGGAGTTGACGCTCATACATCCGACGAGCATCGCGTTCGCGGCCGTCGTTGTCACTGCCGGGACGGTTCCCGAGGATGTTGCCGCGCCGGATGCGGACGTGGCGGCGGTGTCAAGCCCCGAGGCACCGGAATACCTCGCCATACCCCCTCCGCTTGTCGTCGAAGTTGTCCTCCAGGAATAACTCGCCGACTCGGACGCGGTGGCCACCTTGTAGTAGCCGTAGACTTTCGGGTTTGCGATGGTGGTCACGGCGGCCAGCCGTGTCCACCCGGCCGGGACACCTGTCGCGGTGATGCTGCCGCCGTTCAGGGCGAGACAGCTGACGAGGAGATCTCCCTGGGCGACGTTGGCCGGCTTGGGGATCGAAAGCGTGGTGCTCGCTGCGGTGTTCGTGGCTTGGCTCACCGACTCCCGGATGATGCCCCTGCCGCCGCCCGGGTCGCTGGGGCTGACGGTCCAGGTCTGCGTCGCTGCTGTCGCATCGGTGTTGCCGGCTGCGTCGGTGGCCCACGCACCGAACGTGTGGGACCCGGTCGACAACCCGGTGTAGGTCTGCGGCGAGGTGCACGCGACAGGCGGTGCACCATCCAGGCTGCACTGGAACGTCGAATTGGCTTCACTTGAGGCGAGTGCGAAGGAAGCGCTGGTCGACGTCGACGTCGCAGATGGTCCCGACGTGATCGTCGTTTCCGGGGGCGTAGTGTCCCCTGCCGGAGTCGTCGTGTCCACGGTCCACGCATAGCTGGCGGGTGTCGGGTCAGGGCCGTTCTGGTCAGCGGCACGAACCTGGAAGGTATGCCCGCCGTCGGTCAGTCCCGTGTACGACACCGGACTGTTGCAGTCGGCGAATGCTGCCGCGTCGAGCGAGCAGGCGAAGGTCGCGCTGGTCGACGTCGAGGTGAAGCTGAACTGAGCCGATGTGGAGCTCGTCGGGTTGGCCGGCCTGCTCGTGATCGTAGTGTCCGGTGGTTGGGCAGTCGGGGTCCCAGCCCCGATTTTGCGCGGGTCATAGGAAGCATCGACGAGTAAAGCCGGCGTATAGGCGGCCGCGATGGACTGCCATGGCACCGCCTTGAAGTTCTGGCGCTGCCCGTTGTCGTTGGCGGTGTCCTGCGTGACGAAGAAGCCCTGGGGAAAGGGCCCGCCGACGCCGAAGTTGGTGACGTCAATCCCGTCCATCCCGGTCACAGCGTCGATCCCGTTCCCGGCCGGGATAGCGAAGGCTCCCAGCGGACGGTTGTCGTCGCGGGCGTAGGCGTGGAAGCGGTTGGAGCCCTGGCTCGCGGCCAGCAGGTAACCGGCGCCACCGCTACCGTAGTAGATGCTGATGCCCTTGATGTCCTGAACGATGTCGCCGCCATTCTCAGTGGTGCTGACAACTTTCGTCCCCGCGGTCGAGTCCCCGGGCTCGGCGCCGTAGCGCCAGATCCCGCCGATGTCCTCCTGCGCAATGTAGAGCCGCTTCATCTCATCATCGGCCACCAGGCCCTCGGTGTGGGCGGGACCGCTTACGGTCCAGCTGCGCACGAGACGTCCCGTAACTGATCCGGTGGAGCCGTCAAGTTCCCACTGCTCGACCTTGCCGACATCGGTGACATAAGCGAAATACTTACCGGTGTCCGGGGAATGGTAGAAGGAGAACCCGCGGGGCGTGCCGATGTTGGCGGTGGGCGCGAAGCTGCCGACCTTCGTCAGGGAGCGGTCAGACTCGTTGACCTTGTAGAAGTCAAGGCTCCTGACCCGGTTCGAGACGCCGACCAAGCCGACGCGGCTGCTGCCGAGGGGAAAGTTGTAGCGGACATCAACATTGTTCATCCGTCCGTCAGGGTAATAGAACAACTCCCGTCCGGACAGGTCGTAAACGACAAGACCCCGCCCATCCGTGCTCTTGTCCGTGCCTATGATGGTGCTCTTGGACGGGTCGGTGGGGTGGATCCAGATGGCCGGGTCGTCCGCGGCATCCCCTGATCCGTGAATCGGGGCCGTTTCGACCGTTGCGCTCACCGGCGCCACCGCCGCACTCGCGACCGGAGCAGCGAGCCCCACATGCAGTCCAGCGAGTAGCCCAGCCACCGTCAGCATGGCAGCAAACTTCGATTTGCGTGTCACTTCCGGCCTCCCAACGCCTGATGCCGGGAATTCCGGGGAACCTCCGTGCCCGGCCCGCGCGAACTATGTCGATTCGGGAGACTGCGTACAGACATGGCGTCCTACGTTCTGCCAGTCGCGGGCTTGCCGGCGACGAACCGTGAGATGTTCCGATGATATTAAGGCCAAGACCCGGCCAGTGTATGTCCGGGACAAGAGACCGACCAGCGGGGCAACGGGCATTCCCGTACTCGCTTTTCGCAGGCGCTACCCGTCTTTCAGCCCCGGACTACTAGCTCTTGGTTGCGGGCCCGAGGCCGGAATATCCTGCGACCGGCGACCGCCCACCTCCACGGCGGCGGAGGCGCGGATGAGGACGCACGGTGGGGAGCGGACAATCGCGGTGATGACGACAGCGCTGGCGCCGGGCCGGCAATTGGGGGCTGTTAGCTGTCAGCTGCCGGCGGGGGCTGGTTCTATGAGCTCCGGCCCGTTGTGGCGGACGCTGTTGACACGGTCGCTGACGACCCGTGGCACCAGGTGCGGTTCGGGCATCGAGTCCAGCAGGGCGCGGACGTCGGCCTCGGAGGTTGTGCCGGGGTCGAGCCAGTCCGAATACATCTCCGGAGGCACGATCATCGGGGTGCGGTCGTGGATGTGGCCGAGGGCATCGGAGGCCTCGGTGGTGATGATCGTGGCAGTCCGCAGCCATTTGTCCGGGTGGTCGTTGGGCAGGGAAGGATCGGGCCAATTTTCAAAGAGGGCGGCGAAGGCGAGGATCTGGTTGTTCGTCCCGAATAGGTAGGTGGGGATCTTCCCGCCGTCTGGGGTCTTTTCCCACTCAAAATATCCGTCGCCTGCGAGTAATCCGCGTCTGGCTGATGCGGCCTTCCTGAAGGAGGGTTTTTCGGTGACGGTTTCCATTCTGGCGTTGATGAGTCTCGCGCCGCCTTTGGGGTCCTTGGCCCAGGACGGAACCAGGCCCCATCGAGCAGTGACCAGCTTCCTCGTCACTGGTGCGCCGTCTCCTGAGCTCCGGTCCAGAATCAAGGGGACGGTGTCGGTGGGGGCAACGTTGTAGGAAGGCTGGAGTTCATCGACGTAGGATTCCTGGACGTCGAATGCCGCGAGAAGATCACCGACGGCTCTGCTCATGACGTATCTGCCGCACATATGCCCATTATGCCCGCTGCCGGCCGGTGATTCCGGTCCCGGGCCGAAGCTGATGTGGACAACATGCCTGCGATGCCTTGGAGCCCCTGCCGGCGGAAACGAGTCGATCCGGGCATCGGCCTGCGCCGGACGCCGAATGGACGCCGCACAACCGCAGCAGCTCGCCGCGGGCGGCGTTCACGGCTTCCACGGCGGACGATGCCGCAACTCTCGATGCCGCGACTCTGATACCGCACCTGGCGGACGCGACCTCGACCGCTCTGCTCTCCAGCTGAGCCGCCCGCCGTAGTGGCGTGCCCTGGACCCGGCTGGCGCAGTGCCAAACCGCCAGCAGGCCGGACAGCACGTCGTGGCAGGACGGATGGTGAGGAAGCTGCGGGGTGCCGCCGAAGAGACGCGGCACCCCTCCAGTTCGTAGCCCACCGCACACCGGCTCGAAAAGCGTGCCGCCGTGTGCTCCAAGCCACGGTAGCGGCGCAGTCGATCAGCCCAATAGGGTCATAGTGCCCTAGGTCACAATTGGCGCCTTCGGCTGAAGCCCTTCCGTGCAGGGGTGTTGTTGCCTGGATGGAGAGGGCGTCGCCCCGGATTCCCGGGCACGGGCCAGCCCAGGGCGTCGACATGGAAGCGACGGGAGGCGTCAGCAGGGCGTACACCCTGTGAAAATAAATCGACTCGTGGCTGCATCTTTCGGATACTGTCATTGACATGTCCACACTTCACGAAAACGATAAAGCTGCCAAGGCCGACCGGGAACAGCTCGCCGCCGTGCGGGTGGCTGTTGACGAGGTGGACGAGCAGATCGTGTCGCTGATCGGACGCCGCGAGCGCCTGATCCGGATCGCCGGAACCCTCAAGTCCGATAGCGCCGAGGTCCGTGCCCCCGGCCGCGTGGAACGGGTAATCGAACACGTCCGCGCCACGGCGGAACAGAAGGACATCGACGTCGAACTCGTTGAAAAGACCTACCGGGCCATGATCGACGCCTTCATCACGCTCGAACTGGAAGTCTACAAAGCCAGCTCCTAGGCCCGGGAGCCTAGAGGGATTCCTCCACCGGGACGTTCGCCTGGTAGTCGCGGCCGTCGCAGTCGCTGAACGCCGTCATGAGGTGGCCCTTGGCCAGGCCCATGATGGTGCTGATCGGAAAGTGCCCGGTAATGGTGTTGCCGGAGTGCTCCACACCCATGAGGTCAAAGTTCTCTTCCGTGCCGTCGTGGCTGAAGCAGTAGAAGGACACGGCCTCCCCGTTCATGAACTCGATCCCCATTCGTCGCTGATGGGAGTGATCCGGGGTTGCTGCCACCAGCCCCACAACGTACGCGCCCTGACCGGGGATATTTCCGTCTATATCGAACTTCGCCACCAAGGACTTGTCCTCGGCGGCGATGCTTACCTGCTTGAGAAGTGCGTTATGGGAGCTCATGGCTCAATCCTGCTACCTGTGCCTGCGTCCGTCCACCCCTGATCTAGGTTTTGCCCCGGCACCGTCGTAGACTGGAGTTGTTCGAATATGTGTTCGAATAGTTACTGGCTGGTTTAGTACAGCCGGTGTGGTCCGGGAGGGGCGATGGGCATGTTCAGCGAGTCGGTGGATGTCGTCTGCGCACCCTCCGGCCAGCCCCTGGAACTTGACTGGGCAGGCCGCCACTACACCGTCTGCGCGGAACCGGTGCGCTGGTACGGGCGGCGCCAGTGGTGGGCGGAAGAGCAGCGCGCACCCTTGGGCAGCGGTCCCGGCCTGGTGGATCATGAGATTTGGCGGGTCCAGGTGCGCCGGACAGATTCCGCCGAGCCGGACAGCCTCACCCTTGACCTGACCCGGCACGTGGGCAGCGGACGCTGGCGCCTGCTGCGGATCCACGATGGCCTGCTCCCCGTCCGGAAGCCAGAATCGGCATGAGCTTCACCCATCTCCATGTCTCCACCGCCTTTAGCGCCCACTACGGGGTCTCCTGGCCGGAGGAGCTGGCCGCCGCCGCGGCCGGGGACGGGGCGACGGCGCTCGCCTGCACGGACCGCGACGGCCTCTACGGGACGGTCAAACACCTGTTGGCCTGCATGGCCGCGGGGCTGGATCCGATCGTCGGGGTGGACCTTGCGGTCTTTGACGACGACGGCGACCTCCGCACCCAGGTGGGGGGCCGAGTCATCGTGCTGGCCCACGGGAACAACAACGGCGCCGGCTACCGCGCGCTCTGCCGGCTGATCTCCGATGGCCATGCCCGCACCACGGGCAAGGCCGGGGGAGCGGTGCCCGTCGCCGTGACCCGGGCCGAGCTGGCTTCCCGCACCTTGCACCCGGAAACCCTCAAGCCGGTGCTGACCGTTCTGATCGGCCCGGACTCCGACGTCGGACGCGCCATGGGGGGCAGGCGCTACCTGCGCCCCCGTACCCTGTTCAAACGCTGGCTCGATGCCATGCCGCCCGGAACCGTCGCCGCCGAGGTGGTCAGCCAGCTCAGCCCGCCCGGGGAACCGTTCAGCACCGCGCACGCAGTGCGGATGCTCAAGCTCGCCGCCGAACACGGCGTTCCGGCCGTGCTGAGCAACGCCGTGCGGTATGTCGCCGAGGACGGGGCGGCCACCGCCGACGTGCTGGACTCCGCCCGGACCCTCAAATCGCTGCCCGAACTCTCCGCCGCCCCGCAACTCCAGCCCAACGGGCAGGGCTGGCTCAAATCCGCGGCACAGATGCTCCAGTTGGGCAAGGAGATCATGCACGCCGCCGGGTACGGCGCCGCGGACCTCAAGAACCTGATGGCCCAGACAGAGGCGCTCGCGGACCGCTGCCGGATCGATCCGGTGGCGGACATGGGATGGAAACAGCCCGTGGTGCCGGAAGCCTCGGTCATCGGAATCGCCGGGGACGCCCTGGTGGAGCTCACCCAGCGCTGTGAGGCAGGGATCAGCAAGCGGTTCCCGGGGATCACCGGCAAACCCGCCGAGGAACTGCGCTCGCGGCTGGGGCACGAGCTGCGGATCATTGACAGCCTGGGCTTCGCCGCCTATTTCCTGACCGTGGCCGAGGTTTCCCGGATGATCCTGGACATGGGAGTCCGGGCGGCGGCCCGCGGCTCGGGGGCCTCCAGCCTGGTCAACTACCTGATCGACGTCAGCCAGGTAAACCCGCTGGAGCACGACCTGATCTTCGAACGCTTCCTCTCCCGGGACCGCGCCACCCTGCCGGACATCGACATCGACGTCGAAAGCGCCGAACGGCACAACGTGTACCGGAGGATTTTTGAGCGCTTCGGCTCCGAACGCGTCACGCTGATGAGCATGCAAAACGGCTACCGCGCCCGCGGTGCCGTGCGCGACGCCGGCCTGGCCCTGGGCATGGAGGAGGGCGAGATCGGGGACATCGCCAAGCAGCTGTGGCGTTTCTCGGCCCGGAACTTCCGCGAGGCCCTCGAGGAGAAGCCCGAGCTGAAGGAATTCGCCGGCCGTGTGGGGCAGCGCGATTTCAGCGAGAACCAGCAGTTGGACCTGCTGGTTGACCTCACCGAACGGCTGGACCGGCTGCCGCGCCACATCTCCATGCACCCCTGCGGGGTGATCCTGGGGGATGCCACCCTGCTGGACCGTACGCCCGTGCAGCCCAGCGGACTGGGCCTGCCGATGAGCCAGTTCGACAAGCACGACATGGACCCGATGGGCATGCTCAAGCTCGATGTCCTCGGCGTCCGGATGCAAAGCGCCATGGCCTTCGCCGTCCGCGAGGTGATCCGCCTGCATCCCTCCAAGGCCGAGGTGGTGGCCGCCGGCGCCCACCCGCCGGGGCCGGACGGGACCGGCCCGGACTACATCTCCCCGGACGGGAAGATCAACCTCAACGCCGTGCCGCTCGACGACGAACCCACCTATGAGCTGATCCGCAGCACCCACACCCTGGGCTGCTTCCAGATCGAATCGCCCGGACAGCGGGAGCTCATCGGCAAACTCGCCCCCCGGGAGTTCAACGACCTCATCATCGACATCTCCCTGTTCCGGCCCGGCCCGATGAAATCGGACATGGTCCGGCCCTTCCTGGAACACCGGCACGGCTTCGCGCCAGAGGTCTATCCGCACCCGGACCTCAAGCCGGTCCTGAAGGAAACGCACGGCGTCACGGTGTTCCATGAGCAGATCCTGAAAACTTTTGATGTCATGACCGGCTGCGGGCTGGCGCGGGCCGACGAATTCCGCCGCGCCCTCGGCAACGAGGTCCTGGAAGGCAAGGTGGAGGAATTCTTCCGGAAGGAGGCCCGCTCGCGGGGGTACAGCCCCCAAGTGGTGGACAAGGTCTGGGGGACGCTCAAGGCCTTCGGCAGCTTCGGCTTCTGCAAAGCCCACGGCGCCGCCTTTGCCGTGCCCACCTACCAGTCAGCCTGGCTCAAGACCCATCACCCGGAGGCCTTCCTCGCCGGGTTGTGGGAACACGATCCGGGCATGTACCCCAAGCGGCTCCTGGTGGCCGAGGCCCGCCGGCTGGGGATCCCCATCCTGCCCCTGGACATCAACCGCAGCCAGGCGGAATACCGGGTGGAACGCGTGGCCACCGGCCCGGACCGCGGCAAGCTGGGCATCCGGCTGAGCCTGAACGGCATCTACGGTCTCTCCGGAACCGAGCTGAAAAGGATTGTCGCGGGACAGCCCTATGACTCGCTCGCGGACCTGCGGGCCAGGTCCCGCCTGAGCAAACCCAGCATCCAGCGGCTGGCCCAGTTGGGGGCCTTCGACTCCCTGCACCGGGCCGCCGGCGGGACGGCCAACCGCGCGGACCTGGTGCAGCATCTGCAGACCCTTCAAAGCAGGCCCCAGCGCAAAGGCATCGACGTGATCGAGGGGCAGCTTTCGCTGCCGCTGGGGGATGTCGAGCTGAAAAACCTCAAGGCCGGCCTGCCAGCGCCCACACTGGTGGATACTGTCCGGGCCGAGCTGGATCTGATGGCGGTGGATGTCAGCGACCACCTGATGGCCAGCCACCGGCCGCTGCTGAACAGGCTCGGCGTCACCACCGCGGACCAGCTGCTGGGACTGCGCAACGGCACCGAGGTGCTGGTCGCCGGGGTCCGCGTCGCCACCCAGACCCCGCCCATGCGTGGAGGGCGCCGCGTGGTGTTCATCAGCATCGACGACGGCACGGGCTGCGTGGACTCCGTCTTCTTCCATGAAGCCCAGGAGCTGGCCGGGCCGCTGCTGTTCGGCACCCGGCTGCTGCTGATCCGGGGAACCACCCGGCGGACCGGGCCGAGGGGGATCAGCATCAGCGCCAGCATGGCCTGGGACCTGAGCCGCACCGAGACCCTGCCGTTCCCGGTCCCGGCTTCCGGGATCCCGGAGCACCGGGAACCCGAGCCGCCCGGCCCGCTGGACGGCATCAGCCGGAACCTTGCCATTACCGGGCTGGGAGGCTGAGTGGCGCGTTGGTTGGCCTGTTCAGAAACCGATAGCATGGACGAGGCTGGCTGTGGTCCCCGTACGCCACAAGCTACGAAGCCTAAAACTTTGAATAGGAGACACCCGTGTCAGATGTCCAGCAGATCACCCTTCTCGTCGATGGCGAAGAGACCAAGGTGACTACCGGGACCACCGGCGCGGAACTCTTTTTTGAGCGCCGCGACGTCGTTGTGGCCCGCATCAACGGCGAGCTGAAGGACCTGGACCAGCCGCTGCCCGAGGATGCCACGATCGAGGGCGTCACCATCGACTCCCCGGACGGGCTCAACGTCCTGCGCCACTCCGCCGCCCACGTCATGGCCCAGGCTGTGCAGCAGCTGCGCCCCGACGCCAAGCTGGGCATCGGCCCCTACATCACCGACGGCTTTTACTTCGACTTCGACGTCGAGGAGCCGTTCACGCCGGAAGACCTGAAGACCCTGGAAAAGATGATGCAGAAGATCATCAACCAGAACCAGAAGTTCGTCCGCCGCGTGGTCACCGAGGATGAGGCCCGCGAGGCGATGAAGGACGAGCCGTACAAGCTCGAACTGCTGGGCAAGAAAAACAACGCCGCCGACGCGGGCGAAGGCGTCAGCGTCGAGGTCGGCGCCGGCGACATCACCATCTACGAGAACGTGGACCGCAAGGGCGGGGACAGCATCTGGTGCGACCTGTGCCGCGGCCCGCACCTGCCCAACACGAAGCTGATCTCCAACGCCTTCGCCCTGACCCGGTCCTCGGCCGCCTACTGGCTCGGCAACCAGAACAACCAGCAGCTGCAGCGCATTTACGGCACCGCCTGGCCCACGAAGGACGCCCTGAAGGCCTACCAGGAGCGCATCGCCGAGGCCGAACGCCGCGACCACCGCAAGCTCGGCGCCGAGCTGGACCTGTTTTCCTTCCCGGACGAGCTGGGCTCCGGCCTCCCGGTGTTCCACCCCAAGGGCGGCATCATCCGCAAGGCCATGGAGGACTACTCCCGCCAGCGCCACGTCGACGCCGGCTACGACTTCGTCTACACCCCGCACATCACCAAAGGCCACCTCTACGAGGTCTCCGGCCACCTGGACTGGTACAAGGAGGGCATGTTCCCGGCGATGCACATCGACGCGGAACTGAACGAGGACGGCACCGTGCGCAAGCCCGGCCAGGACTACTACCTGAAGCCGATGAACTGCCCCATGCACAACCTGATCTTCCGCTCCCGCGGACGGTCCTACCGTGAACTGCCGCTGCGGCTCTTCGAGTTCGGCTCCGTCTACCGCTACGAGAAGTCCGGCGTCGTGCACGGCCTCACCCGGGTGCGCGGCATGACCCAGGACGACGCCCACATCTACTGCACCCGGGAGCAGATGAAGGACGAGCTCACCTCCACGCTGAACTTCGTGCTGGGCCTGCTCAAGGACTACGGCCTGGACGACTTCTACCTGGAACTCTCCACCAAGAACCCGGACAAGTTCGTGGGCGACGACGCCGCCTGGGACGAAGCCACCCGCACCCTCGCCGAGGTGGCCGAAGCCTCAGGCCTGGAGCTCATTCCGGATCCGGGCGGAGCGGCGTTCTACGGCCCCAAGATCTCCGTCCAGGCCAAGGACGCCCTCGGCCGGACCTGGCAGATGTCCACGATCCAGCTGGATTTCAACCTGCCCGAGCGCTTCGAACTCGAGTTCCAGGCCGCCGACGGCACCCGCCAGCGCCCGGTGATGATCCACCGCGCCCTGTTCGGCTCCGTCGAACGGTTCATGGGTGTCCTCACCGAGCACTACGCCGGCGCCTTCCCGGCCTGGCTGGCTCCCGTGCAGGTGGCCGGCATCCCGGTGGCCGAGGCCTTCAACGACTACATGTTCGACGTCGTGGACCAGCTCAAGGCCGCGGGCATCCGCGCCGAGGTGGACATGTCCTCGGACCGTTTCCCGAAGAAGATCCGCACCGCCAGCAAGGACAAGATCCCGTTCGTGCTGATCGCCGGCGGGGACGACGCCGAAGCCGGCGCCGTGTCCTTCCGCTTCCGTGACGGCAGCCAGGACAACGGCGTGCCGGTGGCCGAGGCCGTGCAGCGGATCGTCGACGCCGTCCGCAACCGGACCAGCTAGCGGACAGGGAAGAACCAGGCATGCAGGAAACCACAGGGGCCGCTCCGGAGTATCCGGGGGACGCCGGCGTGACCGACGACTTTGGCCTGGCCGGGGTGCCGGACGCGTTCCAGCGCCTGTGGACCCCGCACCGGATGGCGTACATCAAGGGCGGGCAGCACCAGTTCAAGAATGTGGACGACTGCCCGTTCTGCGTGGCGCCGGAACGCGAGGATGACGATTCCCTGATTGTCCACCGCGGACGGACCAGCTACGTCGTGCTGAACCTCTTCCCGTACAACCCGGGCCACCTGCTGGTCTGCCCGTACCGGCACATCCCCGACTACACGGACCTGACCGTGGAGGAAACCGCCGAATTCGCCGAGCTGACGCAGACGGCCATGCGCGTGCTGCGCAAGGTCGCCAACCCCACCGGCTTCAACCTCGGGATGAACCAGGGGGTGACCGGCGGCGCCGGGATCGCCGGGCACCTGCACCAGCATGTGGTGCCGCGCTGGGGCGGGGACGGGAACTTCTTCCCGATCATCGCCCAGACCAAGGCCATCACCCAGACCCTCGGCGAGGTCCGCCAGCAGGTGGCGGAGGCCTGGCCCCAGGCCAACGACGCGGGGACGGACTCTGCCGGGGCGACGGATGCTGAATAGGCACGCGCGCGGTTTCTTCACCGCGCTGTTCTCCCCGCTTGCCCGCTGGCTGCTGCGGATCGGCGTCTCCCCGGACGCCGTCACCATCGTCGGGACGCTCGGCGTGGTGATCGGCGCCCTGGTGTTCTACCCGCTGGGCGAGCTCCTGTGGGGCACACTCTTCATCACCGCGTTCATCTTCTCCGACGTCATCGACGGCATCATGGCACGGATGCACAAGGGCGGAGGCCGCTGGGGCAACTTCCTGGATTCCACCCTGGACCGGATAGCGGACGGTGCCCTGTTCGCCGGCGTCGCGGTCTGGTTCTTCACCGGAGGAGCGGACACCCCCATCGCGATCGCCGCCGTCATCTGCCTGGTCCTGGGAATGGTGGTCTCCTACGCCCGGGCGAAGGCCGAGTCCCTGGGTTTCCAGGCAAATGTGGGCCTTGCCGAGCGTGCCGAGCGGCTGGTCTCGGTTCTGGTGGTCACCGGCCTCACGGGTATCGGACTGCCCACCGTCGTGCTTTTTGGAACGCTGTGCCTCCTCGCCGCCGCGAGCCTGGTGACGATCATCCAACGGATCATGACCGTGCGCCGCCAGTCGCTTGAGGAGACCGAGGGCACCGCGACCGGACAGGCCGCCTGAGCGCGCAGCTCCGGCCCTGCCAGCGGCTGTAACCGGAATTCAGCCGGGCGCGGCGGGGGACTAGTATTAGCATTACCGGCCAATGGATCCGGTAATCCGGTGTGTGCGAAGCGGCATTTGCGTGCCGTCCGCGCCCCGGCGAGGAAATCTATCTACCCATAGGGGTTTTTGTGTCTACACCTGATGTAAGCAGCGAAGCCGGCGCGTCCACGAAGAGCGTGACGGGCAGCAACCGCGTCAAGCGCGGCATGGCGGAGATGCTCAAGGGCGGCGTCATCATGGACGTCGTCAACGTCGAGCAGGCCCGCATCGCTGAGGATGCCGGAGCCGTGGCAGTCATGGCGCTGGAACGCGTTCCCGCCGACATCCGCGCCCAGGGCGGCGTGTCCCGCATGTCCGATCCGGATATGATCGAGGCGATCATCGCGGCCGTCTCGATCCCGGTCATGGCGAAGGTCCGGATCGGCCACTTCGTCGAGGCCCAGGTCATTCAGACCCTCGGTGTGGACTACATCGACGAGTCCGAGGTCCTGACCCCGGCCGACTACGCCCACCACATCGACAAGTGGAACTTCACGATTCCCTTCGTCTGCGGCGCCACCAACCTCGGTGAGGCCCTGCGCCGGATCAACGAGGGCGCGGCGATGATCCGTTCCAAGGGTGAGGCCGGCACCGGCGACGTCTCCAACGCCACCACGCACATGCGCCAGATCCGTGCGGAGATCAAGCGGCTGGCCGGCATGGCCGAGGACGAGCTCTACGTCGCCGCCAAGGAGCTGCAGGCACCGTACGAACTGGTCAGGGAAGTTGCCGCCACCGGCAAGCTCCCCGTGGTCCTGTTCACCGCCGGCGGCATCGCCACCCCGGCCGACGCCGCGATGATGATGCAGCTCGGCGCCGACGGTGTGTTCGTCGGCTCCGGCATCTTCAAGTCCGGCAACCCGGCCCAGCGTGCCGCCGCCGTCGTGAAGGCCACCACCTTCTTCGATGACCCGGACGAGATCGCCAAGGCCTCCCGCGGCCTGGGCGAGGCCATGGTCGGCATCAACGTGGACGAGATCCCCGAGCCGCACCGCCTCGCCCAGCGCGGCTGGTAACTGCACCAAAGGACCACCGACGACGGCGGCGAGTCACCTTTCTGGTGGCTCGCCGCCGTCGTCGTCTGTTTCCCCATCGACTGCTCCGCAACGGCCCTTATGGGGCTCCAAAAGGGCCGTTGCGGAGCAGTCGATGGGGGGTGGGGTGCGGGTCAGTCGAGGCCGCGGCGCTTGAGGAGGGGTTCGAGCCCGGCGTCGCGGCGGCGGACGGCGCGGAAGGAATCCAGCGGGTCGCGGCTGTTGCCCCGGCCGAGCAGTTCGGCGCGGAAGAAGTCCCCGTTGGCCCGGGTGAGGCCGCCGTGTTCCCTGAACCATTCCACCGTTTCGGCGTCCAGCACCTCGCTCCAGATGTAGGAGTAGTAGCCCGCGGCATAGCCCGCGCCGGCGAAGATGTGCTGGAAGTAGCCGGTGCGGTAGCGCGGCGGGATCAGGTGGTGCGCCACGCCGGCCGCGGCCAGCGCCTTGGCCTCGAACTCCAGGACATCCTCGGGCACCTCGGAACTGTCCAGCACATGCCAGGCGAGGTCCAGCAGGGCCGCGCCCAGGTATTCGGTGGTGCCGAAGCCCTCGCCCCAGAGCTGCGCGGCGTCGAGCTTGTCCACAACCTCCTGCGGAAGGGCCTCTCCGGTGGCGTGGTGGCGGGCGTAGTTGGCCAGTACCTCCGGCCACATGATCCACATTTCGTTCACCTGCGAGGGGTATTCCACGAAGTCCCGCGGCACGGAGGTGCCGGAGAACCGTGGATAGGTGACCGCGGAGAACAACCCGTGCAGGGCATGGCCGAACTCGTGGAAGGTCGTCCGGAGCTCATCCAGGGTCAGGAGCGTGGGTTCCCCGGCCGGCGGCTTGGAGATGTTGAGGTTGTTGATCACCACTGGCCGGGTGTCGAGCAGTCCCGACTGTTCCACGAGGGAATTCATCCAGGCCCCGCCGCGCTTGGATTCGCGCGTGTAGTAATCGCCCAGGAACAGGCCCAGTTCGGTCCCGTCGGCGTTCCGGACTTCCCAGACGCGCACGTCCGGGTGGTAGCCGGCGAGGTCGGCGCGTTCGTGGAACGTGATGCCATAGAGGGCGCTGGCAGCGAAGAACACGCCGTCTACCAGGACGCGGTCCAGCTCGAAGTAGGGGCGAAGGGCCTGCTCGTCCACGGCGTAGCGTTCTCGCTTGACCTTCGCGGAGTAGAAGGCCCAGTCCCAGGCCTCGAGGGGGTGGCCGGCGACTTCCGCCAGTGCCTCTGCCTCGGCGTCGGCATTCCGGACGGCGGCCGGCGCGAGCCGGTTCATCATGGTCTGCACGGCGGCGAAGTCCGGAGCGGTCTGCTGGTCCACCACGAGTTCGGCGTAGTTGGCGAAGCCCAGCAGCGCCGCCTTCTCGGCACGCAGCCTCACCATGTCCTTGACCAGGTCCAAGACATCGAGGGCGCCGCCGTCGCTGCCGCGGCCGATGGAGGCCTCATACAGGCGCCTGCGGACGTTCCGGTCTTCGAGGGCGGCAAGGGCGGGCTGGTTGCTGGGCTGGATGAGGGTCAGCAGGAACTTGCCCTCGTGCCCGGCGGTGCGGGCGGCTTCCGCGGCGCTGGCAACATCGTCAGCGGGCAGGCCGGCGAGTTCGGCGGCGTCGTCGAGCAGCAGCGAGGCGGACTTCATCCCCTCCTTCACCCGCTGTCCGAACTCGGTTCCGAGCCGGGAGAGTTCGGCATTGACGGCCCTGAGGCGTGCCTGGCCGGCGGCGTCGAGCTGGATGCCGGACTGGCGGAACTCCTTGAGGTACTCATCCACGAGCCGGGCGGATTCGGGGTCGAGCTGGTCCGTGGTGACCGCGGCGAAACGTTCGAACAGCCCCCGGTTGAGGTAGACGGCGTCCTGGTGGGCGGAAAACCGCGGGGACAGGACGGTCTCGAGTTCGCGGATGGGGTCCGAGGCATCGGCCGAGACAAGGGTGAAGAAGGAGGCCGCCGCCCGCTGCAGGAGCCGCCCGGACCGCTCCATGGCCAATGCGGTGTTCTCAAAGGTGGCCGGCTCCGCGGTGTCCACGATTGCCTGGATTTCTGCGAGGTGCTCGGCGAGGCCGGCCTCCACGGCTTCGGCGTAGTGCTCGTCGGTGATGTCCGCGAACGGCGGCAGGCCGAATGGCAGGGGGCTGGGGCTCATCAGGGGATTGGTCATGAAATAACTCTTTCATGTAAAGGGGCGAGTCTCAATGGTCTGCTACGCGTGTTGGCGCCGTTGCCGCCGTAGGATGGCGCCATGCGTACCATCTCCCCCCAGTTGCGCGGCCGTCTGTTCGCCGCCGCCGCCGCGGTCTCCCTGGTGGCCTCGGTGGCTTCCTGCGGCATCGGCGCCCGGACCGAAAGCACTGCCTCAGGCTCCCCGTCGGCCGCGGGGAACACTGCCGCTTCGTCCGCGGCACAGAGTCCGGGTGCGGCGCCGGCCCCGTCGCCGTCGAGCACCCCGAGCCCTTCACCGACGCCGACGCCGGGCAAGGGGCCCGACTGCGCCGCCGTCCGCTGCGCCTCGGTGGTGGTCACGGGGGACATGCTCGTCCATGCCCAGCTCTGGGAGCAGGCCCGCGCCGATGCCCTGGCCGCCGGCGCCAAGGGCCTGGACTTCGCGCCGCTGCTTGAGGGCCAGCGCAAGTACGTCGAGAGCGGCGACCTCGCCATCTGCCACCTGGAGACACCGGTCGCCGGACCGGCCGGGCCCTTCTCCGCGTACCCATCGTTCAACGTCCCGCCGCAGATCCTCCCGGCCGTCCAGCAGGTCGGCTACCAGGCGTGCACTACCGCGAGCAACCACACCGTCGACCGCGGCACTGCCGGGCTGGTCCGCACCCTGGATGCCCTCGACGCCGCCGGACTGCAGCACACGGGTTCTTACCGGAGCGCAGCCGACGCCGAGGGCATCCTGATCCTGCAGACCGCCGCGGCGAAAATCGCTGTGATCAGTGCGGCCTACGGGCTGAACGGACAGCTCCCGGAGGCGGCCTGGCAGGTGGACATGCTCGACCCCGAGGTCATGATCGCCAAGGCGAAGAAGGCCCGGGACCTGGGCGCCGACATCGTGCTGGGTGTTATGCACGCCGGCGAAGAATATTCGAGCGTGCCCAACGCCGAGCAGAAGAGCGTCGCCCATGCCCTCGCGGACAGCGGCCAGTTCACCATGATCTATGGGCACCACTCGCACTCGGTGCTGCCGATCGAGCGGTACAAGGGCACCTGGATTGCCTACGGGCTGGGCAACACCATCACCGAACTCTCGCCGAACTATGTGGTGAACAACGAGGGCCTGCTGCTCCGGGCCCAGTTCAGCGAGGATGCCGCCGGCACCTGGACCGCCTCCGACCTGGCCTGGGCGCCGTCGGTCATTGTCCGCGGCCCCTACCGCTGGTGCTCGGTTGCCTCCGACGCCCCGCAGGGTTCCTGCGCCGGTGCCGCGGCGGACGCGGCCACACGCCAGCGCACCCAGACCGCGGTCGAGTCGATGGGGGCAGCCGCCGCGGGCGCCCACGAACTGCTCATCACCAAGGAACCGTAGCCCTTGGGCGTAATCCCAGGGTCCGCGGGCGGTCCTGACTTTTTGTCCGGGGCAGCCGCGGTTTCTTTTTGGGCATGGCGGGTTGCCGGCCCGGGCTCAGTACGGCGAGGGCGTGGCGAAAATGTCGGAGTGGCCGATCGTGGCGCGACCCGGCTCCCGGCGGGCGGCCAGCCAGTCGGCGGCTTCCTCCGGTGCAACGTCCCCGGTCTCCGATGCGGCGGCGGCGATGCCGGTGGCGAGTTCGCGCTGGAGACCCGAGTCTTCCGGTCCGAGCAGCCAGGGTGAGGCTGCGGTGTGCACGGCATAACCGCGCGCCGCGAGCAGCCCGGCCAGCACAGCCGGGGCCAGCGGACCGGTGGCCGGACCGAAGCCCTTATCCCATTGCTGATGGCTGTTGAACGCGCGGAGCACACGCCCGTCCTGCGGGTGGATCGGCTGCCATTCCTGCTGGCCGTCGTAGATCAGGACGGTATAGAGCGGCAACCCGGCCGCGCTGAGGGCGGCCGTGAAGAGCTCCAACCACGGCTCCGACACCAGATCGAAAAGGGCGGCGGCCGTGACAAGATCCGGAGCCGGCGTCAACACCTGCGTGAGCTCGAGTGTGAGGTCAGCCTGGGCGAAGCTGACGTCGATGCGTTTGTGGTCCTTGCGCAGCC
Organism: Arthrobacter sp. AL12; assembly: GCF_029960645.1. Classification (GTDB taxonomy): domain Bacteria; phylum Actinomycetota; class Actinomycetes; order Actinomycetales; family Micrococcaceae; genus Arthrobacter. The sequence continues at coordinate 62,196 of NZ_JASBQY010000016.1, read as the reverse complement.
GAAGGAGGGCGCCGTCGGACCGGCTGTCGTCAGCCCAATCGGCCAGGCGTGCCCTGGCCCAAGTCAACAGCTGTGGGTCGTAGTCCACCAGCCGCCAGGACTGGTGGTCCGGCAGGAACTGCGCGGTGCCCCGCAGGTTGGACCCGGAACCGCAGCCCAGATCCACCACGCTGACGTGCGCGCGCGCCGCGAAGTGGGCAGCCAGCTGCTGTTCCGGACCCGAAGCCCGAGCCCGGTGGTCGGCCGTTTCGCGCAGGTCCAGCCACTCCGGGCTGAAGCCGCTCATGCCGCGTGCTCCGGAAGCGACCGGGTCAGGGCCCGCACGACGTCAGCGACCCGATCGGCAGTAGCAGTCCAGGGCGGCAGACTACGTCCGGCGGCCCAGGAGAGCTCCCCGAGGGCGGCCAGGCGCTGCGGAGAGGTCAAGAGTGAACGGACGGCGTAGCCGAGGGCGAGCGCGTCGCCCGGCGGGACCTTGATAGCCGCGCCGTCCGGCACCGTCTCGGCAGCGGCCCCGCCGGTGGTGCAGATGATCGGCAGGCCGTGGGACATGGCCTCCGCCAATGCCATGCCGTAGCCCTCATAGAGGGAGGGCATGACGAAGAGGTCGCTGGAGTGAAAGGCAGTTTCAAGCTCATCTGTCGTCAGGACACCGGCAAAAGTGACCCTGCCGGCAAGGCCGTGGGCCTCGACGAGTCTGGCCACGCGGGCGTGCTCGCCGGGCACCCGGTCAGTCTCACCGGCGATGGTAACGTGCCAGTGCCGATCAGTCAGATGCGAAAGTGCCAAGGCAAGGACGCCATAGGCTTTGCGCGGCGAGACCGACCCCACACAGAGCAGTTCCACCCCGCGCGCGCCGTCGGAGCCTCCTGCGCGGCAGGCTGGAGGTGTCCCTGGAACGGCGATCGTGATCTTCCCGGCCGGGACGCCGTAGTCGCGAGTCAGGGTCCGGGCCGTCAGTGCGCTAGTCGCAATCACATGCGCAGCGCGTGCCAGGGAGTGGCGCTCGGTTCTCGCGAGCATCCGGCGTCCGTCCTCCGCCAGACCGGATTCCAGTGCCAGTGGATGGTGAACAAGGGCCACGACTGGATGGCCGGTCCCATGGTCCAACGTCTCAAGCAGCGTGTCCGGGAACGCCCCGAACGCGAGCCCGTCCACCATGACCGTGATCCGGTCCCGAAGTGATGCGAGCCGGCGCCTGGTTTGTTCAACGTCAGTTGCCGCGGGCGAGGGCCACGAGCCTGGGAGCTGGAGGTGTTGTACCCGGATGCCGGAGCCCGGCAGGTTGGCCAGGAGGCTGCGGTCATAGGCGTATCCGCCGGTGGGCGCTGAAAGGTCGCCCGGGATGGCGAAAACCAGTTCGGGATCTGGATCCGTAACCATGGCTTCCTCCATTCGATCACCGGTTGAGCGACGGACCTCACGGTGCCGCCAGCGAGACCCATGATACCCGGATACCTCTCACGGCGTCCTGGCCTCCGCGTCCAGCCCGCAGCTGCCTCGAACGCCGGAGTTCTGAAGACGCCGATGTGCGCAGAAGGTCAACGGTCGCCCACGCACGACGCTCGGCCGGGATACCCCGGCCGAGCGTCTGTGTGTTTTGCTACTGACCACCCAATCAACAGGTGTTGCAGCGACCTTTAGAAACCGCCGATTCGCTCCCTGACCTGGTTCATACGGCTAGGGGGTGCCGGCGAGGTAGTAGCCGGCGACGTCGGCGATCAGGTGCGTGGTGCCGGAGGAGCGGTTGAAGAGGGAGACTTTCCTGTCGGTGCCTACCGGGGAAGTGACGGAGTTGGGCACGGTCTGGCCCTTGGAGAAGTTTTGGTTCGAGGTGTTGGGCGTGGTGTTCCCGGAGGCGTAGGCGGTGATGAACCCGAAGGACTGCGGCTCGGTCACCGTCATGTTGAAGACGGCCGCTGACACCCTGGCAGGGATTCCGGCGGCTCCGCCAACCAGGAAGGATGCCGAGGAGTCCGCACCGACAGGGGCGGTGCTGCGGGTGTCCAACATCCGGGACGGGTTCAGCGGGACGAACGTTCCCGCGGCGACCGGGGTGCCGGCGAGGTAGTAGCCGGCGACGTCGGCGATCAGGTGCGTCGTACCGGAGGAACGGTTGAAGAGCGTGACTTTTCCGTCGGCGCCTACCGGGACGGTGACGGAGTTAGGAACGGTCTGGCCCTTGGAGAAGTTTTGGTTCGAGGTGTTGGGCTTGGTTGCCCCGGAGGCGTAGGCGGTGATGAGCCCGAAGGACTGCGGCTCAGTCACGGTCAGGTTGAAGACGACCGCGGACACCGAGGCCGGGATTCCGGGGGCACCGCCGACCTGGAAGGATACCGAGGAGTCAGCACCGACAGCATTGGTTTTGCGGGTGTCCAGGAGCCGGGCCGGGTCCAGCGGGGCGAACGCTCCCGCGGCGACCGGGGTGCCGGCGAGGTAGTAGCCGGCGACGTCGGCGATCAGGTGCGTCGTGTCGGAGGAACGGTTGAAGAGGTTGACTTTTCCATCGGCCCCCACCGGGACTGTGACGGAGTTCGCCGCCGTCTGGCCCTTGGAGAAGTTTTGGTTCGAGGCGTTGGGCCGGTTGGTTCCGGAGGCGTAGGCGGTGATGAACCCGAAGGACTTCGGCTCGACGACGGTCAGGTTGAAGACGACCGCTGAGACGTTCGCCGGGATTCCGGAGACACCGCCGACCTGGAACGATACCGATGAGTCCGCACCGACAGCGTTGGTCCTTCGGGTGTCCAGGACCCTGGACGGGCTCACGGACACGAAAGCTCCGGGGTCGGTCGGAGCTGGCGAAGTACCAAGTTGCCTGTCGGAGAACCAGTAGCGCTTAGCGACGTGGTCACTTGCCAACACCACAATGCCTGTGGTTGTGTCCACCGGCTGTTTGCTGGTGGTCACGTTGTTCATGTTGGGGGAGGCCCCGTCCTGAATGATGGGGGTGCCGCGGCCGGGCTCGAAGACGGGATTGTCCATGGAAGCGGTTTTCTCGTAGATGCTGCCTGCCACGCCCCTGAAGGCGCAGCCACTGGTGGATGTGGCCGGCGCGGTTTGGAACACGTGCACGAGGTCGTTTTCGGAGTCAAGTACAACCTGCGTGCGGGTCACGCAGTCGCCGGTGGTGGAGATTGTCGACTGTGTGAACGCCCCGGTGCCCGGTTTGAAGACCAGCAACAGCGTCTGGGGAAGCGTCGGATCGGCGGACGTGTCGTCGAGGCCGGTCTTCACTGCCGCGAAGACCCGCCCGGTGGCGTCGGACTGCAGCGACTTGAGGTTCATGTGATCATCGGCCAATCCCTTACCTTTGACCGCCGACTGTTCCTTCCACGAAGACGAAGCCGCCGGGTCCGTTCCATCCGTCCGCGTCGCCCACCAGACAGTCCCGGTGAGTTCGTCGCTCCACATCACCCCGATCTTGTTGCCGCCGTAAGCGACGATGGACGAAATGTCATCCGGTGCCGGGTTGGGGTTGGACACGGGGAGGACGAAAGGAGCCGCCCAACTAGTGCCGTCGGGTTCGGAGTTGTTCGCGTAGACCGCGTTGGTGAACCCGGAGGCGGAACTGCCGCTGACCTGTGTCCAAGTGGCCCAGAGGACGCCGGTGCTGTCCTTGGCGATGGTCATGGACTCGCTGCTGGTGTCGGAGATAACCGTGGGGAAACCGCTATCCAGGGTGTAGTTGCCATTGGCGTAGCTGTACCGGTACAGGTTTGCGGGTTGCCCGGAAACGGAGGGCACCGGGGTTGCCTCACTGGTCGTGACGACGTGGGAGGCTATGAACAGATGACTGCCGTCCCAGAGCGTGTCCGCCAGGGTGCTGCGGCGGCTGTCAATGAGCACCCCGGTGTCAACCCACTTGTCGACGCTCCGGTCCAGCCGGTAGATGTGCCAGCCGCTGCCGGACGTCCACATGTCCGCCCACCAGGAACCGTCGTTCCACCAGAGCTTGCTCTGGGGCTTGTCCGCCGTCGGAGGGTTGTCCACCCCGAAATATTTAATACTCGGAGAACCGTAACTGCTCTCGGCCACCGCGCTGCTGGAAACAGCAAGGATGTTTCCCGCAACGATGGTGGCGAGCACCAATGCTTGAGCCAGCCAACTGACGACACGCTTCATTTTCATCACAACACTCCCGGGCCTGATCGGACTAACAGTGGGAGCCGCGCCCACGGAGGAGAAGGACGCGGCAGTACTACTATCCGGTCGTGGTCTCTGGCCCCAGCTTCCATAGCCCTCGACACCGGCCGGTCCGCCGAGCCTAGGGTCGGGCCGGAGAGGCTGTCACGAGTAGCGGCTACCTGTCTTGGCGGCTCTTCACCACTCGCGCCCTACGCGCCGGGGAAGCGTCCAGACCCCGCAACGTGTTGCTGGGCGCTGAGGCGCTGGGCCGAAATGATCGCGCACTGACCGCCGGCTCAGCGCGGGCGGCGGGCGGCGTGCTCGCGGGCGAGGACGGCGTAGGAGTCGTCCGGGGTGCCGGGGGAGAAGCTGCCGTATTTGCGTTCGACGGCGGTCCGGATGAGGAAGTCCGCCAGCGCCGGGTTCTTCGGCAGCAGGGAGCCGTGGAGGTAGCTCGCCACGATGTTCCGGTAGCGGGCGCCTTCCTGCCCGTCGGTGCTGTTGTTCCCGGTGCCCTTGGCCGTGGCGCCCAGCGGTGACACGCCCGGACCCAGCGTGGTCTGGCCGCTGTGGTTCTCGTACCCCAGGACGGTGCCGAACTCGGGGGAAGACACTGACACGTTGCCGATCAGCCGCTGGTCGGTACCGAGGGTCTCCACGTCCAGGACGCCGATCCCCGGGATCACGGACCCCGTCCGGGTCTTGAAGAACTTTCCGAACAGCTGGTAGAGCCCGCAGATCACCAGCATCGGGGTGCCGTCCTTGGCCAGCTCCTTCAGGACTGTCTCGCGTGAGAGCAGGTCGTCCTGGATGACGAGCTGGCCGCTGTCCTGCCCGCCGCCGCCGACGATCAGGTCAATGTCCGACGGGAATTCGTCCCCGACGTTGTACTCGAGCAGCTCCGGGGTGTATCCGTGCCAGCGCAGCCGCTGGGCCAGCACCAGGGCGTTGCCCCAGTCGCCGTAAATGTTCATGTCCCGCGGGTACAGCTGCAGGACCCGGATGGTGCCCTTGCTGGGAACCGGGGATTCCTCGGGCGGCAGTTCGTGCCCGAACGAGAACCTGGATCCGCTGGCCGGGCTTGATTCGGTGGCGGGGGGCTGGGGGGTCATGAGACCACCTCCACTGTGGTGATTTTGGCCAGCTCGCGGCGGATTGCCAGCATCGCTGTATAGGTGCAGAAGACCCGCTTCGGTTTGTCCCTGGCGCCGCTGATGAAGGCCGCCAGTGCGGGCACTATCTCGGTGTTCACCGCGCCGATCGCGACGTCGTCGTACTGCAGGCGAAGCGCCATGTCATAGGCGCGGGAGCCGCTCACCTGGTCCACACCGCCCTCCCGGAGGGTGTCGAATTCGACGTCCCAGAGCCAGGACATGTCCCGGCCGTCGGCATAGTTGTCGTTGATCGCGATCATCGTGGCGTACCCCGCGGCCGGGAAGGACTTCAGCCCGAGCCGGAAGCCGCTGGGGTTCTTGACGAGGACCAGGTCCAGCGGCAGTCCGTCGACGACGAGGCTCTCACCGCGCCCGAACGCCGGCGCCACCTGGGACAGCGCCTTAAGCAGGCCCTCGTTGTCCGCGGCGGCCGTTTCTCCATGGACTGAGTCACCCACCGCAATGGCCCGGGCAAGGGTCAGCGCGGCCGCGGCGTTGAAGATGTTGTAAACGCCGCGGAGCTTCATCGCGGTGGTGGCCGTGACGCCGTCGTACTCAAAATCCGCGTCCGCCGCACCCACCCGGCGAAGCACGACGTCGGCGTGCGGCTTCGCGGGGGCCGGCGGCACCGGGCTGCCGGGGGCGGCGCGCATCTCATCGTCGTTCGGGAAGGTGCTCAGCAGCGAATCATCGAGGCCGAAGTAGAGGACCTCGGGACCGCCGGCGGTGCCCGTGGTGTGCATGCCTGTTGTTGCCGTGCCCGATGTGACGGTGCCCGTGGTGTGCGCGGCCGCGGGGAGCGCTTCCGCGATTCGCGCGACCCGCGGGTCCTCCCGGTTCAGCACGACCGTGCCGGTGGTCTTGGAGGCGATGTGCTGCAGCAGCTGCGCCGTCTTGTCGATCTCGCCGAAGCGGTCCAGCTGGTCCCGCAGGACGTTGAGCAGCAGGCAGTAACGCGGCGGCACCTGGTTGACGAAGTGCACCGCATGGGCCTCGTCCAGTTCCAGCACCGCGACGTCCGCCTGCAGCCGTCCCCGCCAGTCCACCTCGCCCAGCAGCGCAGCGGCCACCCCGCGGGTGAAGTTGCTGCCCGTGCGGTTGGTGAAGACCTTCAGGCCCTGGCTCTCCAGCAGTTCCACCACCATCTTCGTGGTGGTCGTCTTGCCGTTCGTGCCGCTGACGACGGCGACGCCGTGCGGCAGCGTGGACAGGGTCCTGCGCATGAAGCCGGGGTCGATTTTCTCGACCACAAGCCCGGGAAGGGCAGAGCCTCCGCCCCTAAGCCGGGAGACCCGGCGGACGAGCTTGCCGAGCGGAACGCTGAAGTAAAACATGCTTTGTAATATATCCCAGCGGCAGCATAGAAGCCCGCCGGGAGGCGGCAGGCGACGTGTCCGGGACACTATGCTGGTCCGATGACCAACCCCATTTCTGCGCCCGCTTCCCTGGGGGGAACAGGGCTGCGGATTGGCGTCCTTGCACTTCAGGGCGACTTCCGCGAACACCTGCAGGCGGTCGAATCGGCCGGCGCCGCGGGCGTCGGCGTGCGCCGGCCGTCCGAACTCGATGGACTCGACGGCCTCATCATTCCCGGCGGCGAATCGACCACGATCGACAAGCTTTCCCGCGCCTTCGGGCTCCGCGACCCGCTGCGCCAACGCATCCGGGACGGGCTGCCGGTCTACGGCTCGTGCGCCGGGATGATCCTCCTCGCGGAGGAGATCGCCGACCCCGCCAGGGACCTCGCCGGCAGCCCCCAGCAGACCTTCGGCGGGCTGGACATCACGGTGCGCCGGAACGCCTTCGGCCGGCAGCGCGAATCCTTCGAGACGGACCTCGACTTCAAGGGCCTCGACTTCAGCGCCACCGCCGCCGGCGTCGCCCCGGTCCACGCGGTCTTCATCCGCGGGCCCTGGGTGGAGCGCGTCGGCGCCGGCGTGGAGGTGCTCGCGACCGTGGAGCCTTCCAAGGCCTCCCACCCGGAGGCGCTGGCCGGGACGGCTAGAATTGTTGCAGTGCGTGCCGGCAAGCTGCTGGCCACCTCCTTCCACCCGGAAGTGACGGGGGAGAAGCGTGTGCACGAACTGTTTATTCGAATGATCAGAGGAGAAGCGTAAAGCATGTCAGGCCACTCCAAATGGGCGACGACCAAGCACAAAAAGGCCATCCTCGACAGCCGCCGGGCCAAGTCGTTCGCCAAGCTGATCAAGAACATCGAAGTTGCCGCACGCATGGGCGGCCCGGACCTCGCCGGCAACCCGGGTCTGGAACTTGCGGTCACCAAGGCCAAGAAAACCTCGGTCCCGGCTGACAACATCGACCGCGCCATCAAGCGCGGCGCCGGCCTCACCGGCGAGGTCGTGGACTACACCGAGATCATGTACGAATGCCGCGGACCGCAGGGCTCCGCGCTGCTGATCGAATGCCTCACTGACAACAAAAACCGTGCTGCCTCCGAGGTCCGGCTCGCCATCTCCCGCAACGGCGGCACCATCGCCGACCCCGGTTCGGTCAGCTACCTCTTCTCCCGCAAGGGCGTAGTCTCGCTGCCGAAGAACGGACTGACCGAGGACGACGTCCTGATGGCCGTCCTCGACGCCGGCGCCGAGGAAGTCAAGGACAACGGCGACAGCTTCGAGATCCACTCCGAGCCCACCGACCTCCAGGCCATCCGCGATGCCCTCAAGGAAGCCGGGATGGAGTACGACACCGACGAGGCAGAGTTTGTCCCGTCCATGCAGGTCCCGCTGGATCTCGACGCCGCCAAGAAGTTCCTGAAGCTCGTCGACGCCCTTGAGGAACTCGACGACGTCCAGAACGTCTACAGCAACGCCGACCTCAGCGACGAAGTGCAGGCCGCACTGGAAGCCGAGTGACCCTCCGCGTCCTCGGCGTCGATCCGGGCCTCACCCGCTGCGGGATCGGCGTCGTGGACGTCGAAAAGAACCGCCGCGCCACCATGGTGGCCTTCGGCGTCGTCGGAACCTCCCCGGAGGAAAGCCTTGACCAGCGCCTGCTGGTCATTGCCACCTCCATCGACGAGTGGCTCGACCGGTACGAACCGCACGTCCTCGCCGTCGAACGCGTCTTCTCCCAGCTGAACGTCAGCACCGTGATGGGGGTAGCCCAGGCCTCCGGCGTGGTGATCGCCGCCGCCGCGCGCCGCGGCATCCCGGTGGCCCTGCACACCCCGTCCGAGGTCAAGGCCGCGGTCACCGGCAGCGGCACCTCCAACAAGGATGCGGTCACCAAACTGGTGACCAAGATCCTCCGGCTCGACGCCCCGCCCCGGCCGGCCGACGCCGCCGACGCCCTCGCGCTGGCCATCACCCACGCCTGGCGGGCCGGGAGCGGTATTTCCAACACGGGCGCAGCCGCGACGGGACCGGGCAGCCTCTCACTGACCCCGGCCCAGCGGGCCTGGGCGGACGCGGAGGCCAAAGCGCGCCGTGCACGCTGAATGTCCGACTGACCGGTCGCAGCACTTGATAGGGTATTCGTAGATATGTTCGGATAGCCGGGTGTTCCCGGTTCTCTATTTCAGCTGAATTTTCAGGAGCCCGGCTTTGATCAGTTTTCTCCGCGGAACCGTAGCGCACGTCGGCCTGTCCTCCGCCGTGATCGACCTCAACGGCGCCGGCATGAGCGTCAACGCCACCCCGCAGACCCTCAGCAGGCTCCGCACCGGCGAGGAGGGGAAGCTCTTCACCTCCCTGATCGTCCGCGAGGATTCCCTCACCCTGTTCGGCTTCGGCAGCGACGACGAACGCGAAGTCTTCGACATCCTGCTCAGCGTCAGCGGCGTCGGGCCCCGGCTGGCGCTGGCGGTCCTGGCCGTGCATGAGCCCGAGGCGATCCGCGTCGCCGCGCACTCCGGCGACGGGAAGGCATTCACCAAGGTGCCCGGCATCGGCCCCAAGGTCGCCGGCCGGATCGTGCTGGAGCTGGCCGGTAAGCTCGTGCCGCTCGGTACCGCTGCCGGTGCCCCGGCTCCGGCGGCCTCCTCCGAAGCGGTCTGGAAGCCGCAGGTCGTCGCCGCGATGACGAGCCTGGGCTGGTCCGAGAAGGACGCCACGTCGAGCATTGACAAATCCCTGGCTGATTCGCCCGAACTGGCCGAGAAGGGCAACGTGGCCGAGATCCTGCGGGCCACCCTCCGCTGGCTGGGCCAGGACGGCGCCCGCGCCGGGAACAGGGTAGGCGCCCGTGGCTGAGCCGTCGGTTGTCGCCGGGGGAGAGGAGCCGGAGGAGCGGGTCATCGAAGCCGCCCTCAGGCCCAAGAACCTGCACGACTTCGTCGGCCAGCACCGGGTCCGCCGGCAGCTCTCCCTCGTCCTTGAGGCCTCGCGCATGCGCGGCCGCAGCGCCGACCATGTCCTGCTCTCGGGACCTCCCGGGCTGGGCAAAACCACGCTGTCCATGATCATCGCGGCCGAGATGAACGCCCCGCTGCGGATCAGCAGCGGTCCTGCCATCCAGCACGCCGGCGATCTGGCCGCCATCCTGTCCTCGCTTTCCGAAGGTGAAGTGCTCTTCCTCGACGAGATCCACCGGATGTCCCGGCCGGCCGAGGAAATGCTCTACATGGCAATGGAAGATTTCCGGGTCGACATCGTCGTCGGCAAGGGTGCCGGGGCCACTGCCATCCCGCTGGAACTGCCGCCCTTCACCCTGGTGGGCGCCACCACCCGCGCCGGCCTGCTGCCCGGACCGCTCCGGGACCGCTTCGGCTTCACCGGCCATCTCGAGTTCTACTCCGTGGCCGAACTCGAACTCGTCCTCCGGCGCTCCGCCGGGCTCCTGGACCTCAAGGTTAACTCCGCCGGCTTCAGCGAAATCGCCGGCCGCTCCCGCGGCACGCCCCGCATCGCCAACAGGCTCCTGCGCCGGGTCCGCGACTGGGCGCTGGTCCACGGCATCGAGCAGATCGATGCCCGTGCCGCCTCCGCGGCCCTGGACATGTATGAGGTCGACAAACGCGGACTGGACCGGCTCGACCGTGCCGTCCTGGAGGCGCTCATCACCAAATTCGGCGGAGGTCCAGTGGGCCTGTCCACCTTGGCCATCGCAGTGGGCGAAGAGACCGAAACGGTGGAAACCGTCGCCGAGCCGTACCTCGTCCGCGAGGGTCTGCTGGGACGGACCCCGCGGGGGCGCATCGCGCTCGCCCCGGCGTGGACGCACCTCGGCTTCGCGGTGCCGCCCGGAATCTTCGCCCAGAACCCGCTCGAGCTCTTTCCGGCCGAGGACGACAGCCCCGGGCTCCAGGGCGGACAGGGCCAGGACGCCGATCCGGAATGGATCCGTAATAGTCAATAGCACCGCCTCGTAACCTTTTCCCTTTAGACTGGAAAGACGCTCGGCACGTTCGGGTCTTTGTTTCTGCGCGCGCGGCCAGCACCTGGCCGCCGTCGGCTCGGCGAGACACCCAGCCAGCCCGGAGCGAAGCGGACGTTGCTGGAAAACCAGCTACGCAAGTACAGAACGGAACAATCCCTGTGTTCGGACTTATTTCTGCCCAGACCCAGCCGCAGGCCGGCGGCGGCATCGACATCATGACCATCCTGTTGTTCGCCATGCTCGGCGTCTTCGTCTTCATGATGTTCCGCCGCAACAAGAAGACCCAGCAGCAGCAGGCGCAGCTCCAGTCGAAGTTCGCCCCGGGCGTCGAGGTCATGACCAGCTTCGGCCTGTACGGCCGCATCGTCGAGATCGACGATGAAGAGAACAAGGTCCTGCTGGAACTCTCCCCGGGCAACACCGCCACGGTCCACCGCCAGGCCGTCACCAAGATCGTCGAGCCGGTAGTCGCCGCCGGGGAGCCCACGGTCGTTCCGGACGACGCCTCCTCGCTGACCATCGACAAGGCCGAGAGCGCCGCCCCCGTCAACGATGCCCCGCGCAACGAGACGCCGGAAGAAACCCAGCGCCGCCTCAACGACGAAGGCAGGAAAGACAGCTAGTCTGCCTGTTTGAGCTATCCCGCGAAGTAACGGCTGCGGGCCACCGCCGGAGCGGCCCGACCGGGCCGCCTGGCGGTTACCTCCGTAAATAAAAGAAAGATCGACAATGGCACGAACTGGCCCCAAAAACACAGCCCTCAGGGTGCTGGTCTGGCTCGGTGTTATCCTCGCCGTCCTGACCGCCATCCTGGCAGGCGGCACCATGGCCGGCCAGGCGAGCTGGGCTCCCAAGCTCGCCCTGGACCTTGAAGGCGGCACCCAGATGATCCTGGCGCCCAAGGTTGAGGGCGGTTCGGACATCACCGAAGACCAACTCAACCAGGCCGTGGCGATCATCCGCCAGCGCGTGGACGGCTCGGGCGTCGCGGAAGCTGAAATCAGCACGCAGTCCGGACGCAACGTCGTCGTCAGCCTGCCGGGCACACCGTCCAAGGAAACCCGCGCGCTGATCCAGGCGTCCGCCGACATGAACTTCCGGCCCGTCCTGCAGGCAGGTCCGGGCGCAGCCGTCCCCGCGGAGTCACTGACCCCGGACGACAAGCTGCCCAAGCCCACCGCCGAGCCCGCCAACGGCAGCGACGTGAACTGGATCACCCCAGAAATTTACAAGAAGTTCGAGACGCTCGACTGTGACAACCCGGCACAGGACAAGCAGGAGCGCTCCGACCCGGCCAAGCCGCTGGTCACCTGCGAACCGGCCTCCGCCAACTCGCCGGCGATCAAGTACATCCTGGGCCCGGTCGAGGTCAAGGGCGCCGACATCGCAGGTTCCTCCTTCCAGCTGCAGCGCGGTGCCCAGGGAGCCGTGACCAACGAGTGGGCTGTCAACATCCAGTTCAACGAAGAAGGCACCGCCAAGTTCAAGGAAGTCACCGACCGGCTGTACCAGTTCTACACCGCCGGCGGCGGCCAGAGCGGCTCGGATCCGAAGTCCCAGTTCGCGATCGTCCTCGACGACCAGGTCATCTCCGCTCCGCGGTCCCTCGCCGTCATTACCGACGGCCGCCCGCAGATCACCGGCGGCTTCACCGAGGAGTCCGCGAAGGCCCTCTCCGACCAGCTCCGCTTCGGCGCACTGCCGATCAGCTTCGAGATCCAGAGCGAACAACAGATTTCGGCAACCCTCGGTGGCGAGCAGCTCCGGATGGGTATGCTCGCCGGCCTGATCGGCCTGCTGCTGGTGGTGGTCTACTCGCTGATCCAGTACCGGGCACTGGGCCTGGTCACCGTCGCCTCGCTGGTGATGGCCGGCGCTCTGACGTACCTGGCCATCGGGATCCTGGGCTGGACCGAGAACTACCGGCTGTCCCTTGCCGGCGTCGCAGGCATCATCGTGGCCATCGGGCAGACCGCGGACTCATTCATCGTCTACTTTGAACGCATCCGCGATGAGCTCCGGGAGGGCCGCGGCCTCGTCTCCGCGGTCGAGAACGGCTGGAAGCGTGCCAAGCGCACCGTCCTGGCGTCCAAGGCCGTCAACCTGCTGGCCGCCCTGGTGCTGTACTTCGTGGCAGTGGGCAACGTCCGCGGCTTCGCGTTCACGCTCGGGCTGACAGCCATCGCCGACCTCATCGTGGTCTTTATGTTCACCCACCCGACGCTGCAGCTGCTGGCCCGCACCAAGTTCTTCGGTGAAGGACACCCGCTCTCCGGACTGGACCCGAAGAGCCTCGGCGCCGTTCCCCTGTACCGGGGCGCGGGCCGGTTCCGCACTCCCGCGGACAAGCCGGCTGCTGTTGCCGCGCTCCGCGCCAAGAACACCGGCGCCAAGGCCGAGGCCGAACGCCGGATGACCATTGCAGAACGACGCCTCGCGGAACGACAGGAACAGCTTGCTGGCTCCTCCAAGAGCGCGTCCAAGGAGGGCAACTAAATGGCCACCAGCTTCGCCAATTTCGGTAATGAGCTCTACACGGGCAAACGCTCGTACGACTTCGTGGAATCCAAGAAGATCTGGTTCCTGATCGCGGCCGTCCTCGTGGCGCTGTCGATCCTCCTGCCGGTCGTCAAGGGGGGCTTCAACCTCGGCATCGAATTCCGCGGCGGCTCCGAATTCACCGTCTCCAACGTAAAGACCACCGACGCTGCCGTCGGCGAGAAGGCTGTTGAGGACGTTGTCCCCGGCGCCGTCCCGCGGGTGGCGAACGTCGCCGGCAACACGATGCGGATCCAGACCGACAAGCTCACCGAAGATGAGACGCTCCAGATCAAGGCGGGCCTCACCTCGGCCTACGGCGTGACGGACAACGAGGTGACCTCGACCTTTATCGGCCCCACCTGGGGTGCTGACGTCACCAAGCAGGCCCTGCTGGGCCTGGCGATCTTCGTGGGGCTCGCCGCCGTGCTGATGGCGCTGTACTTCCGGACCTGGAAAATGTCGCTCTCAGCGATCGTGGGCATGCTCGTGACGATGTTCGTCACCGCCGGGGTCTACGCCCTCAGCGACTTTGAAGTCACGCCGTCTGCCATCATCGGTTTCCTGACGGTGCTGAGCTACTCGCTGTACGACACAGTGGTGGTCTTCGACAAGATCCGTGAGAACACCGCGGACCTCCAGGCCTCCACCCGGCGGACGTTTGGCGAGGAAGTCAACCTGGCCGTCAACCAGACCCTGGTCCGGTCGATCAACACCATGATGGTGGCAATCCTCCCGGTCGGCGCCATTCTGTTCATCGGTGCCGGACTGCTGGGCGCCGGGACGCTGCGGGATCTCTCGCTGGCCCTCTTCGTCGGGATCCTGGTCGGCACGGCGGCCACAATTTTCATCGCCGCGCCGCTTTACGCCTGGCTGCGCCGGGGCGAACCGGAGCTGGTCAAACAGGCCGAGCGTGTGCACAATCGCCGCGCCCATGCTGCCGCCACTGCCGGCTCCCCGGCGGAGCCGGCCACGGCATAGCCGCCACGGTCCCGCCGGACAGGTCACCACCGGGGTCTTCCCCGTGGTCCCCAACGGGCCGGAGAACGTCATTCGTGACGCTCTCCGGCCCGTCGGCGTACTGCCGCCGGTTATCGAAGTATCCTGCTGCGGGAATACACTGGAAGAATTAACGGGTTCGGAGAGGTGCTCCATTGGAAGAACGTTCGACGCCGGTGCCATCAGCGCCGACGGATAAGGCTCCAGGCCAGGGTTCCCAGACTGGTGTGGTGGCTCCCGGACGCGCCGATCCGCTGGTCCCGGTGGACAGCTCGGGGGCGCGCCCCACCTTCCCCGGCCGGCGCGAGCGCACCCGCTCCCGCCTCGCCCGCCTGACCGGGCGCGGCGCCCCCGCATATTCGCCCATCCTCGAGCCACTGCTGCGCGCGGTGCGGGCCAACAACCCGAAAGAGGACTTCGACCTCATCCAGCGCGCCTTCGTCGTGGCCGAAAGCTGCCACCGGGGCCAGAAGCGCAAGAGCGGCGATCCCTACATCACGCATCCCGTCGCGGTCGCCACCATCCTGGCCGAGCTCGGGCTCAGCGGAACCACGCTGGCAGCGGCGCTCCTGCACGATACCGTCGAGGACACCTCATACACCCTGGAGGACCTGAAGGCCGAGTTCGGGCCGGAGGTCGCCATGCTGGTGGACGGTGTCACCAAGCTGGACAAGGTCAGCTTCGGGGAGGCCGCGCAGTCCGAGACCGTGCGCAAGATGGTCGTGGCCATGGCCAAGGACATCCGTGTCCTGATGATCAAGCTGGCTGACCGGCTGCACAACGCCCGGACCTGGCGCTTCGTCTCAGCCGAGTCCTCGGCACGCAAGGCCCGGGAGACCCTGGAAATCTTCGCCCCGCTGGCGCACCGGCTCGGCATGAACACGATCAAGTGGGAACTGGAAGACCTCTCCTTTGCGGCCCTCTACCCGAAGGTCTACGAGGAAATCGTGCGTATGGTGGGGGACCGGACCCCCGAACGGGAAAAGAACCTCTCCGTCATCCGGAACCAGATCACCGAGGACCTGCGCGAGGCCAAGATCAAGGCCACCATCACGGGCCGGCCGAAGCACTACTACTCGATCTACCAGAAGATGATCGTCCGGGACAAGGACTTCGACGACATCAACGACCTGATGGGCGTCCGGGTCCTGGTCGACTCCGTCCGGGACTGTTACGCGGCCCTGGGCGCCATGCACTCGCGCTGGAACCCCCTCCCCGGGCGGTTCAAGGACTACATCGCGATGCCCAAATTCAACATGTACCAGTCGCTGCACACCACGGTGATCGGCCCCGGCGGCAAGCCCGTGGAAATCCAGATCCGCACCCACGAGATGCACCGCCGCGCCGAATACGGAGTCGCTGCGCACTGGAAGTACAAGGACCAGCCGAACCGGGCGGCGGCGGGACCCGGAAGCCCGCGTGACGGCGACATGGGCTGGCTCCGCTCGCTGGTGGACTGGCAGCAGGAAACCTCCGACCCCGGCGAATTCCTGGACTCCCTGCGCTTTGAAATCAACGCCCGGGAAGTCTTCGTCTTCACCCCCAAGGGCGAGGTCATGGCACTGCCCGCCGGCTCCACACCCGTGGACTTCGCCTACGCAGTCCACACCGAGGTGGGACACCGGACCATCGGCGCCCGCGTCAACGGCAAGCTCGTCCCGCTCAACAGCGAACTCAACCACGGCGACTGGGTGGAAATATTCACCTCCAAGGCTGAAGGCGCGGGTCCCAGCCAGGACTGGCAGCACTTCGTCAAAAGCGCCCGGGCCCGCAACAAGATCAGGCAGTGGTTCAGCAAGGAACGCCGCGAAGAGTCGATCGACCGCGGCAAGGAACTGCTGACCAAGGCGATGCGCAAGCAGAACCTCCCGTTGCAGCGACTGATGACGCACGACGCCCTCGCCGCCGTCGCGGAGGACTTCAAATACGTCGACATCTCCGGGCTCTACGCCGGGGTGGGCGACGGGCACACCTCCGCCCAGTCCGTCATGGAACGCCTGGTGGAGAGCCTCAGCGGCAACGACACCCCCGAGGACGACCTCACCGAGATTTCCATTCCCACCCAGGTCACCAAGACCCGGTACTCCGATTCGGGCGTTGTGGTGCGCGGCGTGGACGACGTGTGGGTCAAACTCGCCCGGTGCTGCACCCCGGTGCCGCCGGACCCGATCCTGGGCTTCGTCACCCGCGGCTCCGGCGTCTCCGTGCACAGGACGGACTGCACGAACGTCAGCGGACTGCTCGAGCAACCCGACCGGATCGTGGAGGTCGAGTGGGCCCCCACGCAGTCAAGCGTCTTCCTGGTCGAAATCCAGGTTGAAGCCCTCGACCGCAAGTCGCTGCTCTCGGATGTGACCAGGATCCTGTCGGAAAACCACGTCAACATCCTGGCGGCCAGCGTGCACACGTCCACGGACCGGGTGGCCATCTCGAAGTTCGCCTTCGAGATGGGCGACCCGAAGTACCTGACCCACGTGTTGAGCGCCGTACGCCGCATCGACGGCGTGTTCGACGTCTACCGGACCACTGGCAACCGCCGGCGCAGCTAAGGGGCGGTCGAACGGGCCGGGTGTCCGGCGCTACGGGGCCGGGCCGGCCCGGAGCTGTTCGAGCTTTGCCAGGGCCGCCTTCCTGTAAGGCATGCGGGGGGTGGACTCAATGGCGTGCACGAGCAGCCGCAGCCTCAGGCCCAGCTCGGGCTTGCCCAGGAGCGCCCGCAGGGCCGGCACCGCCCGCCCGGGGTCCACATGCAGGGCGATGTCCACCGAGGTCCGCAGCGGGCTGGAGACCATCAGCCCGCCCAGGCTCACGACGTCGAACGGGCCCAGGCGCACCTCATGGAAGGTGCAGCCCCGGGTGGACCGCAGGCTGGAAATCCGCCGGCTGGCGTCCACCAGCATGGCGAGCCGGTCCGGTTCAGCGGCGCAGCCATAGATCCAGGCCGCCGTCATCCTCCCAGCGACGACCCGCTGGCGGATGGCCGGACTGACGAGAACGGACGCCGCACGGGCCCGGAGCTGCGTGGTGGGCCGGGTGCCCGGCGCAAGGTAGGCGCGCTGGTACAGCTGCGTCAGCAAGCCGTCGGCCGCCATCGCCTGGAGCTCGGGCCAGGAGAACAGTGCCCCTGGGGAGTACAGCTCAGACGGGGCTGGCTCGTGCGCGGCTGGCTGGTGCGGGACTGGCTGGTGCGGGACTGGCTGGTGCGGGGGCGGGCCGTGAAGAATGACCATTCAGCCATCGTGTCGGCTTCCCGGCACAGCAAACAGGCCCCGACCCGGTCATGTGGATAACCGGTGCGGGGCCTGCTTGGACCTGCTTCGAAAAGCCGGGCACTGTGGCTCCTGCTGCTAGGAGAGCTCGCTCGCGGACTTCTCGAGCTGTTCCAGCCAGGCCTCCCGGGCCTCGAGGGCTTCCTTGGCCGCCTTGATCTTGCGCTCGTCGCCGGCCTTCTCGGCCTTGGCGAGGTCGTCCCTGAGTCCTGCGATGGCCGACTCAAGCTGCGTCAGCGCGCTGTTGGTGCGGGCCTTCGTCTCGGGGTTGGAGCGCTTCCAGTTCTCGTCCTCGGCGTTGCGGACGGCGTCTTCGACCTTCCGCAGTCCGGCCTCGACGCGCGCCATGTCGGCGCGGGGAACCTTGCCGGCCTCTTCCCAGCGGTCCCGGATGGACTGGAGCGCCTTCTTCGTGGCGGCGAGGTCCTTGATGGGAAGCAGCTCATTGGCTTCCGCGAGCAGGGCTTCCTTGACCACCAGATTGGCGCCGTATTCCTGGTCGATCTCGTCATTGGCTGCCTGGCGGTTGGTGAAGAAGACGTCCTGCGCGGCCCGGAATCGGGCCCAGAGGGCGTCGTCGTCCTTGCGGCTGGCGCGCGGTGACGCCTTCCACTCATCCATCAGACGGCGGTATTCACCGGCCGCAAAGCCCCAGTCGGTGGAGGTCGAGAGGGCCTCGGCCTCGGTGATCAGCTTTTCCTTGGCGGCCTTGGCTGCCGAGTTGGTGCTGTCCAGCTGGGAGAAGTACGCGCGGCGGTGCCTGTCAAAGACGGTCCGGGCGGCACGGAAACGCTTCCAGAGCGCATCCTCGTTGCTGCGCCCGAGCCGGACGCCGCTCTTCTGTGCGGTCTTCCAGCTCTCGAACAGTTCGTTCATCCGGGCGCTGGAGGTCTTCCACTGGATCTGGGCCGGGTCGTGGCCCGCGATCTCTTCGGCCTCGGCCACAATCGCCTCGCGCGCGGCCAGTTCGGCGGCACGGACGGCGTCATGTTCGGCCTTCTCGGTCTTTTCGAGCTCCGAGATCTGCGTCGCCAGGGTGTCGAGCCGGGCTTCTGCGGAGCGAAGGTCGCCCACCATGTTGCGTTCGGCGAGCTGCTCCCGGAGGTGGGTGACGGTCTTCTGCATGTCCGTGGCGGGGGCCTTGGAGCTCACTCGCTGTTCCAGCAGGACAATCTGCGCCACGACGTCGTCGTACTTCCGGGCGAAATAGCCCAGGGCCTCGTCAGCGCTGACACCGGGGTACTGGCCAACGGGATGTTCCTCGCCGTCGACGGTCAGGAACACGTGGCCGTCGCCCTCGACGCGGCCCCAGCGTGCGGCTTCGGCCAGCGAGGCGGCAGAGGACACAGCGACCGGTGCTGCCGCCGGAGCTGCCGGGGAGGCCTTGGACTTCGGCCGGGCGGCGAAGGCGGCCGGTGACGGCGCCGGACGCGCGACGGCCGCTGCAGCGGCGGGTGCCTCGGGAGCCGCAGGGGCGGCTTCCGCAGCCGGAGCCTGGGGTCCAACGTCCCCGGCCGGGGCCGAAGCAGCCTCAGGTGCGGCCTCGGTCTCTGTTTTAGCGGCCGCCGCCCCGGGCGCGTTCGCCGTCTCCGGCTTCGTGCTGGTGGGAGTGTCTGTCGCCTGTGCTGCGCCCTCTTCTGGGCTGTGTTCTGCGCTCTGCTCTACGAACGCAGCCTCAGTTTCGGTCTCGTTGGCAGCTGCTGCTGACACTGTTTCGTCGGATTTCTGACTGTCTGTCACCGCTAGAAGTCTTTCGCTTGGAGGGAAATGCTGGGGCCGTGGCCGCAAGGGCAACGGCTGGTTACTTCAGAGAGAACGAGTCTATCGTGACTGGTTCCGCAGGGGCGCCGTCTGTGGCGTTATCACCCGGTTTTAGTCCGGCGGCCGCAATATTGGTCACCGCGTCCAGTCCCGAGGTCACCTTCCCCACCACGGTGTAACCGCCCGCGGCGTCCGCCGGGATGACGGTGTCCTTGTACACAATGAAGAACTGGGTGCCGTTGCCGTAGGCGTTCCCGCCGCTGCGGGCCACGGCGATGGTTCCGGCCGGGTAGGTATCGTCCGCCGGGGTGTTCTCCAACGGGCCCCAGGTGAAGCCCGGGTCGCTGCTGCCGTCGCCGGCCTTGGAGCCGCACTGCAGCACGCCGAACGTCTCGGCGGTGGTGAGGCGGTGGCAGCTGAGCCCGGCGTAAAAGTTCTGGTCCGCGAGGGACTTGAAGACGGCGGCCGCCTGGGGTGCGTTGGTGCCGTCCAGTTCGACGCCGAGCGTCCCGCTGTTGAGCTTGAGTTCGCCGGTGAAGGTCTGGCCGGCGGCCGTTTCAGGCTTCGGGATGTTGTCGGCGTTGCTGGGGGAGGGCGACGGCGTAGCCGGCGGGGTGGTCAGCCCTGCCTGGGCGGCGGCGTATTCGTCCTCGGTGGGATTGGAGGAGAAGACCGTCAGCTGCAGCACCATGGCAACGACGACCGCGGCCGTTCCGGCGGCAACGGCGAGGAAGTTGTCGCGCCTGCGGCGCTTGTCCTGCTCCTTGCGCAGCCCGCGCTTCGCCTCCATTTGCTGGACGCGCCGCTTGGCTTCGCGGGCGCTCCGTGAACTGGCCGCCAAAGGTCCTCCTGGGTGTAGGGCCGAATCGACGGCGGCGCGTGGGCGCCGTCGTGTGTTCAGCAGTAATGCTGCCGGCAGCCGGGGCGTGGCCGGCCGCATTAGAAGTTGCGGGCGCGGAACGCATAAACTGACTGCCGCACACAGTTTATGCATGACCGGCCTGTCTGCCATCCATCTGATCCCCGTTTCGGGCGGCCCGTTTCGGCCGCAGCGCGGCGCAGGAGACTCCGGCCGGTTTTACCTGAGGAGAAAAATCCACCATGGCACGCACCGCCTCCCTGTCCGGATTCCCCGAGTGGCTTCCCGAGGAGCGGCTGGTGGAGCTGCATGTGCTGGACACGCTGCGCCGGGTCTTCGAACTCCATGGCTTTTCCTCCATTGAAACCCGCGCGGTGGAGACGGTCGGGCAGCTGCTGCGCAAGGGTGAGATCGACAAAGAGGTCTACGGGCTGAGCCGGCTCCAGGACGACGACGGCGAAGGCGCAGCCGCGACAAACACGGATGCCGCCAAGTCGCACCGGGGCGATCCGCACGCCCTGGCGCTGCACTTCGACCTCACCGTGCCCTTTGCCCGGTACGTCGTGGAGAACGCCGGCTACCTTGCTTTCCCGTTCCGCCGCTACCAGATCCAGAAGGTCTGGCGCGGGGAGCGTCCGCAGGAAGGCCGCGCCCGCGAGTTCACCCAGGCCGACATCGACATTGTGGGCGACGGCGAGCTGCCGTTCCGTTACGACGTCGAGATTGCGCTGGTCATCGCCGAGGCCCTGAGCGCCCTGCCGATCCCGGCTTTCCTGCTCCGGATCAACAACCGCAAGCTGGCCGAGGGCTTCTACAACGGCATTGGACTCACCGACACCGCCGGCGTGCTGCGCAGCATCGACAAGCTCGAAAAGATCGGCCCCGCCAAGGTGGCTGAGCTGCTCAAAACCGAGCTCGGAGCCAGCGACGAGCAGGCCCAGGCCGCCCTGAAACTGGCCTCGATCCGCACCGGGGACACCTCCTTCGTGGAGCAGGTCCGCGCCCTCGGGGTCAGCAACGACCTGCTCGAGGAGGGCCTGACCGAACTGGAGCAGGTCATCGCCGCAGCCGTCCAGCGGGCGCCCGGCAAGGTCGTCGCCGACCTCAGCATCGCCCGCGGCCTGGACTACTACACCGGCACCGTGGTCGAAACCGTCCTGGTGGGCCACGAACAGCTCGGCTCGATCTGCTCCGGCGGGCGCTACGACGCCCTCGCCAGCAAGGGGAACCGCAAGTTCCCCGGCGTCGGGCTCTCCATCGGCGTGACCCGGCTGGTCTCCCGGATCCTCAGCCAGGAGCTCGCCAAAGCAACACGCTCCGTGCCGACCGCCGTGCTGGTGGCGCTGAGCAGCGACGACAGCTGGGGCGCCGCGCAGGACGTCGCCGCGGAACTGCGCAGCCGCGGGATCGCCACCGAGGTGGCGGCCAAGGCCGAGAAGTTCGGCAAGCAGATCAAATTCGCGGACCGCCGCGGCATCCCCTTCGTCTGGTTCACCGACGACGACGGCAAACACCAGGTCAAGGACATCCGCTCCGGCGAGCAGGTCGACGCCGATCCGGCCACCTGGGCGCCCGCCGCGGAGGACCTGCACGTCCGGGTCCTGAAAGCCTAGGCGGCGGCTTTCCGGCGCCGCAGCCGCAGCACCAGGAAGCGCCCGGCCACACCGACCGCCAGCACTGCGGCCATGCCCAGCACCGAGGCGGGCGGCAGGGTCACGGCCAGGACCAGGCAGCCGAGGAACCCCAGGACGTTCAGCCAGCGCGGCGCATGCCAGGGCCGCGCGGACAGCGTGAAGGCCGCGGCATTCGTCACCGAGTAGTAGACCAGCACGCCGAAGCTGGAGAAGCCCACGACGGTCAGCACGTTGGTGCTCAGCAGCAGTAAAATGACGGCGGCCGCGACGGTCAGTTCGGCGAGGAACGGAACCGTGTTCGCTCCGCCGACCCGGGCGAGCGGGGACGGCAGGTCACGTTCCCGCGCCATCGCCATCGCAGTCCGGCCCACCCCCGTGATCAGTGCCAGCAGCGCGCCGAGGCACGCGGCGGCCGCGCCCGCCTGCACGAACGGGGCGCCGGCGCTGAGCGCCGAACTGGTGACGGCGTCGAGCAGCGGCGCCGTCGAACCGGCCAGCTGTTCCGCCGGCAGATGCCACTGCAGCAGCAGCGCCATCCCGAGATAGATGACGAACGCCGCGGCCAGGGCCGCGAGAATGGCCCGCGGAATGGTGCGGGTCGGGTCCTTGACCTCCTCGCCCAGCGTCGCGATCCGGGCGTACCCGGCAAAGGCGAAGAACATCAGTCCCGCCGCCGGGAGCACACCCCAGCCGCCCGCCGCCGCGGCGCTGGCGGCTGCACCGTCGGATGCAGGATGCGGTCCCAGCATCGACGCCGCCGCCACGAACGCAAGAGTGGCGAGCACCACGGCCAGCAGGATCCGGGTCAGCAGGGCCGTCCGGGTGATCCCGAGCAGGTTCACGCCGGTCAGGACCACAACGGCGGACACCGCCAGCGGCGTGGCGAAGTCCGGGGCCGCATAGTGGCCGAACGTGAGGGCCATCGCCGCGCAGGAGGCGGTTTTTCCGGTTACGAAGCCCCAGCCGGCGATGAAGCCCGGCCATTCGCCCAGCCGCGTCCGCCCGTAGATGTAGGTGCCGCCGCTGGAAGGATACTGGGCGGCCAGCTGGGCCGAGGCCACCGCGTTGCAGTACGCGATCAGACCGGCCAGGGCCACAGCGACGGCCAGCAGGGGACCGGCCAGGGCAGCGGCAGGCGCGAAGACCACAAACACCCCGGCGCCCAGCATGGAGCCGAGCCCGATCGCCGTCGAATCCAGGACGCCCAGGCGGCGCTGCAGCTGCCCGGGGGTGCGCGGGTCAGGGGAGGCTGTGTTCTGACGGCGGCTTGCCATGGCGGGAGGGGCCTTTCCAGCGGGTAAACTCGAACGGGATCGTTCCAGTAGCGATCCTATTGAACATGAGTTTTGATTTCCCTCTGTCTTCTTCAGAAAGGCGTGCTGTGCTGCGCACACATGACCTCGGATCCCTACGCTCCGAGCACATTGGACAAACCGTAACCCTCGCCGGCTGGGTCGGCCGGCGTCGTGACCACGGTGGTGTCGCCTTCGTTGACCTGCGCGACGCCACGGGGGTGTCCCAGGTGGTCGTCCGTGAAGAGGAAGTCTTCCACGGGCTGCGCAACGAGTACGTGCTGCAGGTGACCGGCACCGTCTCCCGGCGCCCGGAGGGCAACGAGAACCCGGCGCTGGCCACCGGCGAGATCGAGGTCATGGCCGAGAGGGTCACCATCCTCAACACCTCCGAGCCGCTGCCGTTCCAGATCGACGAGCACGTCGAAGTCGGCGAGGAAGCCCGCCTCAAGCACCGCTACCTGGACCTGCGCCGCCCCGGCCCCGCCCGCAACATGCGCCTGCGCTCCGAGGCCAACCGTGTCGCCCGGGAACTGCTCCACCAGGACGGCTACGTCGAGATCGAAACCCCGACGCTGACGCGCTCGACCCCGGAAGGCGCCCGCGACTTCGTGGTCCCCGCGCGCCTGGCGCCGGGTTCCTGGTACGCGCTGCCGCAGTCCCCGCAGCTGTTCAAGCAGCTCCTGCAGGTCGGCGGTTTCGAGAAGTACTACCAGATCGCCCGCTGCTACCGCGATGAGGACTTCCGCGCGGACCGCCAGCCGGAGTTCACCCAGCTCGACATCGAAGCCAGCTTCGTCGAGCAGGACGACATCATCCGGATCGGCGAGAACATCGTGAAGGCACTGTGGAAGCTGATCGACGTCGAAATTCCGACGCCGATCCAGCGCATCACCTACCACGACGCGATGGCCCGCTACGGCTCGGACAAGCCGGACCTGCGCTTCGGCCTGGAACTCACCGAGCTGACCGAGTTCTTCAAAGACACCAACTTCGGCGTGTTCAAGGCACCCTACGTCGGCGCCGTCGTGATGCCGGGCGGAGCCTCCCAGGCCCGCCGCGCGCTCGATGCCTGGCAGGAATGGGCCAAGCAGCGCGGCGCGAAGGGCCTGGCCTACGTCCTGTACAAGGAAGACGGCGAACTCGCCGGCCCCGTGGCCAAGAACCTGACCGACACCGAGCGCGCCGGACTGGCCGAGGCCGTTGGCGCGAAGCCGGGGGACTGCATCTTCTTCGCCGCCGGCGAGAAGTCGCCGTCCCGCGCGCTGCTGGGCGCGGCCCGCGTGGAGATCGGCCACCGCACCGGCCTTATCAACCCGAGCGACTGGGCCTTCTGCTGGGTGGTCGACGCCCCGATGTTCGAACCGGCTGCAGCGGCCGTCGCGTCCGGCGACGTCGCCGTCGGCGCCGGGCAGTGGACCGCCGTGCACCACGCGTTCACCTCGCCCAAGCCGGAGTTCATGGACAGCTTCGACAAGGATCCCGAATCCGCGCTGTCCTACGCCTATGACATCGTCTGCAACGGCAACGAAATCGGCGGCGGCTCCATCCGTATCCACCAGAGCGACATCCAGGAACGGGTCTTCGAGCTGATGGGCCTGGACAAGGCGGACGCGCAGACCAAGTTCGGGTTCCTGCTCGAGGGCTTCAAGTTCGGCGCGCCTCCCCACGGCGGCATCGCGTTCGGCTGGGACCGTGTCGTCGCACTGCTGGCCGGCGTGGAGTCCATCCGCGACGTCATCGCGTTCCCGAAGTCCGGCGGCGGCTTCGACCCGCTGACCCAGGCGCCGGCGCCGATCACCGCGCAGCAGCGCAAGGAAGCCGGCGTGGACTTCAAGCCGGAGGCCAAGAAGGCGGACGGCACCAAGTAGCCTGATGTGATCAGCAGCAGAGGCTCTCCGGGCAACCGGGGAGCCTTTGCTGTTGATGTCCCGGAACTCCTCCCGGGACGTACCGGACGATGTGCGCTGGACGGAAAGGGGCCCGATGGGGCAGGAACCGATGACCAGGCTCGAGGAGCTGATGGACGCCGCGTGGCCGGCCGCCGAGCGGGAGGAATCCGGCGGCTGGATGCTCCGCGCCGCCTCCGGCGTGACGCAGCGGGCCAACTCCGTCTGGCCCCGCGAGCCCGGGGCGGACCCCCACAGACTGCTGGCCGCGCTCCGGGAGGCGCGCCTCTGGTACCGCAACCGCCGGCTGCCGCTGATCTTCCAGGTCTTCGAGGACCCGTGCTCCGCGCCGCTCAACGCCGTACTGGATGAGGAGAGGTTCACCCGGCAGTCCGAGACCCTGGTGCTGGTCCGGGTCGGCGGCACTGAATCCCCGGGCACCGACAGCGGCGTCGAAATTTCGGCCGGGCCCTCTCCGGAGTGGCTGCGGCTCTGGTGGAGCGTGGACGGCCGCGGCGACGACGCTGCCCTCGCCGCCGCCCGAGGGATCCTTGAACGCTGCCCCTCGCTGTACGCCCTCGTGCGGGACGACGACGGCCGTCCCGCCGCCGTCGGGCGCCTTGCTCTTCCTCATGGCGGGACCGGCGGGCTGTACTGCATGGCGACCCGCCCGGACGCCCGGCGGAACGGCCACGCCGCCCGGATCCTGCAGGCCCTGCTGCGCGAAGGGGACGCCCGGGGCCTCGGCAGCTACTGGCTGCTGGTGATGGCCGCCAATGCCGGCGCCCGGGAACTCTATGCCCGCGCCGGATTCCAGGCCGCTGGCCGGTACCTCTACCGGCAGGAACGGCCCAAGCGGCACCTGACCGGCTGCTGACAACAGGCGGCGACGAACAGCAGGGCCGACGCCGGGCCGGCAAAGGCGGCATGGCGATGACGCCCGGAATTGCCGGCGGGGCTATGCCTCCGTGGCCGGCCGGCGGGCGAGAAGGACCGCCTGCGGGGTCTTTTCATGCGCACGTGCCTGGCGTGTCATCTGAGCGATCACGGTGAAGCCTGCGCCGGTCAAGTGGCCGGCGACGAGCTCCGGTGTGAAGAAGTGGGCCTCCAGCGACACGTCGTGCCCGTAGGCCCGGGAGAGATGCCGGTGGCCCCCACCGACCTGGAAACCGAGCAGTGCATGGCCCCCCGGCGCCAGAACGCGGAAGAACTCGGCGAGAATCCGGGGGAGATCCCCGGGCGGCGTATGGATGATCGAGTACCAGGCAAAGACGCCGCCCAGCTGCCTGTCCGTGTACGGAAGTTCCGACAGATCGGCCACCTCAAAGGCGAGCTCCGGCGAGGTTCTGCGGGCGACGGCAATCATTCCGGCGGACAGATCAATCCCTGAAATGGCCACACCCAGCGACGCCAGCAACCGGGTCATGCGGCCCGTTCCGCAGCCGGCGTCGACTACCGGACGGGCCGGTGTCTGGGTGACATGTCTGACGAAGGCTTCGATCATGCCGCGGTCCGTCGGCGCCTCGAAGCTGGCGTCGGGCAGCTGGCCCGCGTAGCTCTCCGCCACCGCGTCATACGTCGACCGGACGCTGTCAAGGCGAATATCAGCAGTCATCTGGACAGGGTAACGGCTTCCTTTGTTCGTCGGGTGCGACCGCGCCGGACGCGCCGACCGCGGCGGCCAACGGCCCGGACAGCCATCCATCAGCTTCCTGTTGCGAACGCAGCCGCACAACGATGAGGTCCGGGTATTCATGGATGAGGAGGGGCACTGCCGCTGTGTAGTTCCGCCTGGACCGGATGGCCCAGCGCACGATGTGCTCACGCTCGGTGAGAACTGTCCACAGCGGGGCTTCGGTGTTGCCGTTCCACAACTCTTCCCGGCTCCATCGGCGGCGGATGGTGCGCCGGACGAGCCGGGGGAGCGTGACGCGCACAAAGGGAAAGTCGAGCCAGACCAGCAAATCTGCGCTCCCTGCGAGCAGCGGCCGCGCGGTGTCGTACTGCCACTCGGTGGTCACGCATCGGTCCTGATCAGCGAGCGGACGTCTGCGAGAAACTCCGGCCGCGGGGTCCAGGCGGGCCCGTGGAAGAGCGCGTCAATCTCTGTGTGCGGACCTCCCGTGAGGGCGGCGATTCGCCCGCCAAGCGTTGTCTTGCCCACTCCAGATACCCCGGCCACGAGCACCCGCTTCGGGGGATGCGGAAGCCGGTCCTGGTAAGAACGCATGGGTAAAGCTTAGGCAGACGGGTCCCGCGCCGCGCTCCACGACTCGGGCGGGAGCGCCTGCGATGGACACGGCCTACTTCGAGCCCATCCGATCCGGGCTGAAGACAGCAACCATTAGTTACCATGACCCCGCAGCAATAGGACCTGCACTTTTCATGTTCGGCGACAACTATGGAGAGCTTGACGGGGCCTCATCACTCGAATTTCTGCTCAGGGGACTGAGACGCCAGTACCCCCACATTGCCGACACCGCACCGGTGACGGTGCCGCGCTTCCATCCACAGGGGCCTTCCGGCCAGGTACCCTGGCTAGCCAGCCTGGATGACAAACGCGGAAATTGCGTCGCGATCGCGACGATACATGGCGGAATGGTCGAGGAAGTCCGTTCGACCCGTGACGGCAGCGCGCCTGTCCGTGAAGTCGGCTAGTTCGTCCAGCCTGGCCCGGAGGGTTTCATAGACGTCACGGTGCTCAAAGGGGAGACCATAGGCCCCGATCAAGTCATCAAGTCGGGAGTGTCTCTCGCTGGCGGCGGGGGCAGTGTCTCCGCCGTTTTCGCCCAAGGGAACCAGGCGGTATGCCAGATAGGCGAAGTCCCAGACTCTAGGTCCGGGCGAGGCGGTATCAAAGTCGATGAGGGCCGCCAGCTGTCCGTCCCGGAAGACCATGTTGTACGGCGCGGTGTCGTTATGGCACACGACTTCCGCCGGATGGTGGGTCGGCAATTGCCACCGGAGGTCCGCCCCGGCAAGGCCAATGCTGGCGTCGTGGATACGTCGCAGCAAAGCCCCCGCGTCGTGCAGGATCGACGCGGACCAGACCCACTGCGGCAGCGGGTAGTGCGCAGCGTCTCCCGGAACGAAGGTGAGGACCTCCCGGCCATGTTCGTCCAGGCCCAGGGGTTCGGGGACCTCCTTGACGCCCGCGGACCGGACGGCATCGAGAAACGCATGAACGGCGGGCGTCCACGGCCCAGTCGTCCGCCGCACGGTCTGGCCGACTCTCGTTACAAGGGTCGAGTTACCGCCGGCGAGAACCACTTCATCCGTCATCGGACCAATCTAGTACGCAACGCGCAGTCAGGTACGGCCGATGCTGGGCGGCGGCATATCGGGCCGGATCCGACTACGTTGCGTCCTTTGGGCGTCGCGCCTTCGTTCGACGCCGACGAAAAGCTAGTCCGGCGGCTGGCTGCCCGCTGACGCCGGATACTCGATTTATCCATTTGATCGAATTTTCGGTGGGTCGATTGCATGGGTAAGAGGAACTGTGAAGAAGAAAACAGCGACACAGCCGGAGCCGTGGGCGCCGACGCGACAGGCGGCCCCCGCCCCGGCCTGTCGGCCGGACGGAACGTTCCGGTTCAGCGACCGCTTCATCAAAATGGCCACCACCGTCCTCGTCAGCCTGCTGGCGGCGGTTCTCGGCGGCGAGGCAATCCGGGCCGGGGGCGGATTCATCGGCTTCTTCCTCATCCTGGGCATGCTGGCCGCGGTCGCCGGCGGCACTGAACTGGGCCAGGAGATGCTCGGTCGGACCTGGACTCCGTGGGCGTTCTGGGGCGGCACAGCCCTGATGGCCCTCGCGGTCGGGAGCTTCTGGATCGTCGGCTGGATCGCGCGGGTGCCGATGTGGTTACAGGCCCCCGTCCTGGGCTCGCCGCGCGTGGTCGTGCGCGGATCGAGCGAGAACCCCGCCGACATCGTGCGTCCCAACGAGCTGGACGAACGGGCGCCGGTGAGATATCTGCCACAACGGCGCCCGAGCCACGACGGCGCCCTCCGGGATAGCGGCCTGCTCACTGTGGGCACCGTAGACTCGATTTATCCATTTGATCGATAATTGGGGGTGCTGATCGTGGGCAACAGGAAGACGGCTCGGCGAAAAACACGAAAGAAGAACGCATCGGCGCAGCCGACGTTCCGGGCCCCGACGCGACACGCCCACGCGCAGACCCCCCGCCCGGACGGTACATTCCGCTTCAGCGATCGCTTCATCACCAGGACCAGCACCGCCCTCGTTGTTTTCATGTTCGTATTCATCGGCGCCGGGCTCATCATAGGACCGATCGGCGTCAATGTCGGGGGTGACGCAGAAGAGACTCTCGTTATTCTGGCTGTCTGGCTCCTCGGCATCGGAACCGTGCTCCCGCTGCTGCTGTCAGGCATTCTTGGCGGCGACGCGATAACGGCCGGCGGAGGTTTCCTCGGCTTCTTCCTCATCGTGGGTCTCTTCGCGTTCGTCGCCGGCGGCACTGACCAGGGCCGGGAGTTGCTTGGTCCGGTGTGGGCCCCCTGGGCGTTCGGGGGCGGCCTCGCGCTGATGGTCCTGGCCGGCGCAGGGTTCTGGATCATCGGCTGGATCGCGCGGGTGCCGATGTGGCTGCAGGCTCCAGCCCTGGGGGCGCCGCGCCTGTTTGTGCGCGGATCGAGCGACAACCCGGCCGACGTCGTAATTCCCAACCAGCTCGACGAAAGGCACCGATGAGGACCGGGCGGCACGCCAAGGCAGAACGGTCGCCGTCGCCCGTCAGCTGACTGCGCGGATGGCATGGCGGCCGCTGCTACGACGGCGGATCCGTCACCAGGACGCGCACCGCGCACAGGTCCGCCGCGGCCTGCTTCAGGACCGCGGCGCGCGGGTCCGGGACGTCCAGGAATGCGAGCCTCGGCCGGGCGGCGTACTGCTTCAGCACCGGTTCGGCGAGGACCTGTTCGGCCAGGGTCCGGTCGCCGCCGGGCGCCAGGTACTCGATCCGGTGGTCCGCGAAGATCCGGGCGGCATGGTCCGCCACGGCCTCCACCAGGGCGTCGGCCTGGTTCGCCCGCCGCCGGGCAAAACGCTGCTGGGACCAGCCTCCGGCAGCGGTCCGGGACTGGACGTGCCGGGTGCCGGTCTTGGACGCGAGCACGGCCCCGCCGCTGACCACCGCCACGGAGTAACCTCCGCGCCGGACCAGCACGGCGCCGAGGCTCCGCGGCTGGGACGCCAGCGAGGCGAGGCGGGCGGCGGCGTCGCTGCCTCGCCCCGGACGGCCGTCCACCGGCCACGGCGCCTGCAGGAGGGCCGCGGCCCCGTCCGCGGCACTCAACTGCAGCCCGCCGTCGAGCTCGGCCTCGCTGAGGGGGCCGTGGCTCGCGGCGAAGCGCTCCACCCAGCCCGGCAGCCGGGCGCCGGAGACGAACGCCACACGGGTCTCGGTGCTTGTCATGACGGGGGTCTCCGTTGTGAGGGTGTCGGGGCGGGCGGGAACTAGAAGTAGCCTATCTATGTGGATGATCTCTTTGGCGCAGGACGGGACAGCGGCGGCGCTATCGAGGATGACGGCGACGCCGAGGAAGCGGGGGCGGCCCGCGCCTCCTCGCCGCGCAGCCCGCTCGCCGTCCGGATGCGGCCGCGGACCCTCGATGACGTGGTGGGCCAGCAGCACCTCCTCGGACAGGGCTCGCCGCTGCGCCAGCTCGCCGCCGGAACGGACGCCACCGGCCCCGCGGGTCCCAGCTCGCTGATTCTCTGGGGGCCTCCCGGCACCGGCAAGACCACGCTAGCCCACGTCATTGCCAAGGGCCCCGGCCGGAAATTCGTCGAGCTCTCCGCCATCACCGCCGGCGTCAAGGACGTCCGCCGTGTCATGGACGAAGCCCTCACCGCCCGCGACCTCTTCAAGACCACGACCGTGCTGTTCCTGGACGAGATCCACCGCTTCAACAAGGCCCAGCAGGACGCGCTGCTGCCCGGCGTCGAGAACCGCTGGGTGGTCCTGGTCGCCGCGACCACCGAAAACCCCTCGTTCTCCGTCGTCTCGCCGCTGCTCTCGCGGTCCCTGCTGCTGACCCTCAAACCGCTCACCGACGCCGACGTCGAGGCACTGCTGCTGCGGGCCGCCGCCGACGCCCGCGGGCTCGGCGGCAAGGTGGAACTCAGCGGTGAGGCCCTGGCACACCTGGTCCGGCTCTCCGGCGGGGACGCCCGCCGGGCGCTGACCGCGCTCGAAGCGGCGGCCGGGGTCGCCTTCGGGGACGCGGACGACACCGACCCAGTCAAAGCAGGCACACCCGGCGCAGTCGGATCAGGCACCGTCGTGGCCGGGGCCGCCGCCGGAGCCGCCGGGGAAGCTCCGATGAAGATCGAACTCAGGCACACGGAGCGTGCCCTCGACGTCGCGTCCGTGCGTTATGACCGCGCCGGCGACCAGCACTACGACGTCGCCAGCGCCTTCATCAAATCCATCCGGGGATCCGACGTCGACGCCGCCCTGCACTACCTCGCCCGGATGCTCGAAGCGGGGGAGGACCCGAAATTCGTGGCCCGCCGCATCGTCATCTCCGCGGCCGAGGACGTGGGCATGGCCGACCCGACGGCGCTGCAGACCGCCGTCGCCGCCGCCCAGGCCGTCCAGCTGATCGGCATGCCCGAGGGCCGCATCATCCTGGCCGAGGCCGTCGTCCACCTCGCCACGGCACCCAAATCCAACGCCGCCTACATGGGGATCAACCAGGCCATCGCCGATGTCCGCGCCGGGCTGGGCAACGGCATCCCCGCCCACCTGCGCGATGCCCACTATCCGGGATCCAAACAGCTGGGCCACGGGCAGGGCTATAAGTACGCCCATGACGCGCCCCACTCGGTGGCCACGCAGCAGTACCCGCCGGATGACCTCGTGGGGCGCAACTACTACGAGCCGACCGCCAACGGCGCCGAACGGGACATCTCCACCCGGCTGGAGCGGCTGCGCAGGATCATCCGGGGCAAGTGACCCGCGGGCCGGGAAAGTGGGCGTTGACTTCCCGGCGCCGAGGTCTAACGTGGACTTAAGTCAGCAAGGACCTGCTGAGCGTGCGTGCCTGGTGGGGACAGCAGCACATATTGCCGGCTCTTCGCTTCCCGGACCCCAGGTTGGCCGCCGGCACCTCAATAGCCTGCCTTCATGCAAGGCTCCGTCGCCCAAATCACAAGGTCGTGCCCCCCATGCCCGTCAATTTCGTCACCGCCCTGGCCGTTAAGTCCTTTGATCTGCCGGACAAGAAACGGTGCCCGGACAACGCCGAATTCGACCTCGTCACCGTCAACGACTACTCGGTGGCGCGGCTGATCCTCGGCCCGGGCTGGCGGTGGTCCCAGTCCATCAGACCCCTGGAACAGACCGACCTCTGCGAACACCACCATCTGGGGTTCTGCATCTCGGGGGAGATGGAAGTGGAATCCGCTGACGGGCTGCGCTCCACCATCCGCGCCAACGACACCTACGCAATTCCGCCCGGCCATGACGAATGGGTTGCCGGGTCCGCCCCGTTCGTGGCGGTCGAATTCCTGGGGGCGGCATCGTTCGGGCGTCGCAGCGGGCGGGGCGTGCATGCCAGGACCTGACGGTCCGCCGACCCCGACATGGTAGGGTTGTTCGTTGTCTGGCAAGGCACGGACGCACAATTCACGTGATTTCAGCATTGCACGCTGTTGCGATGCCCATCTGAGGGGTTTGCCCTGTGCCCAGTAGCAAAAGGCAGCGGTTGGCCGATGCTCTCCATCGTGGAGGCCAGTAACACACTCACACCGCAGATATTGGAAGGACACAAGTGGCTAACAACACTCGTGCTCGCCGTACCGCACGCCTTTCGCGTGCCCTCGGCATTGCTCTGACCCCCAAGGCCGCCAAGTACATGGAGCGCCGCCCGTACGGCCCCGGTGAGCATGGCCGTGCCCGCAAGAAGCAGGACTCCGACTACGCCGTACGTCTGCGCGAAAAGCAGCGTCTGCGCGCCCAGTACGGCATCCGCGAAGCCCAGATGACCCGTGCCTTCGAAGAGGCACGCCGCACCAAGGGCCTGACCGGTGAAAACCTGATCGAACTGCTCGAAATGCGTCTCGACGCCCTCGTGCTGCGTGCCGGCTTCGCCCGCACCATCGCCCAGGCCCGCCAGCTGGTTGTCCACCGCCACATCCTGGTCGACGGCATCCGCGTTGACCGCCCGTCGTTCCGCGTCTCTGAGGGCCAGCTGGTCCACGTTCACAGCCGCAGCGAAACCATGCCTCCGTTCCAGGTCGCAGCAGCCGGCGCCCACCGCGACGTCCTGCCGATCGTCCCGGCCTACCTGGACGTCAAGCTCGACGCCCTGCAGGCCCGCCTGGTCCGTCGCCCCAAGCGCTCCGAGGTCCCCGTGACCTGCGAAGAGCAGCTCGTCGTGGAATTCTACGCACGCTAGATCCAACGCGACACCTTACAAAGAAGCCCGTGGCAAGCGCCGCGGGCTTCTTTGTATGTAAGGTACTTGGGGGACTTCTGCGGTTGCCGGCTGTGTCAGCCGGAGACGCCCGCAGCGACACAACGCAACAAGGAGATGAACGACTATGACTGGTGGCGATATTGCCGGCCTGATCGCGGCCGGAGTGTTTGCACTGCTGGTCCTGCTGCTCGCCGTGCCGATTCTGAAGCTCGGGGGTGTGTTCGACGAAGTGCGGACCTCGATCCGTTCGATCAGCGACGGCGCGACCCCGCTCATGGACGAAGTCACGGCAACCGTCTCCACCACCAACGAGCAACTGAAGAAGGTCGACGGGATCGCGAACAACGTCTCCGACGCCTCGGCGAACATCTCGGCGCTGTCCTCGCTCATGGCCGCCACCGTGGGTTCGCCCCTGATCAAGGTCGCCTCCTTCAGCTACGGCGTGCGGGCGGCCTTCTCTGCCCGTAAAAAGCCCGCCACCGGCCGCCGCAGCCGCTAATCCCCGCTGGAGAACCTGACATGAACAGAATCATCTGGATGGGAATCGGCGTCGCCATCGGCGTCATCGCGTTCCGCAAGATCACCGAGGCGCAGTCAAACCTGGGCCCTGAGGGCCTCAACCGGGCAGTGGGCCGGCTCGCCGACGGCATCTACGACTTCGCCGACGCCGTGCGCGAAGGCATGAACGAGCGCGAGACAGAACTCCGCTCTGCCCTCGGCATCGATGCCGGCCTGGAGAAGGCCATCGGCCACGGCACAGCCAGCCGGGATGCAGTCCGGCGCTAGCCGGGAGAGAATTATTAAGGGCGGCACCCGCACGAGGACCGCCGGCACGGCCTAAGGCCAGGACCAGACCGTTCCCGCGGACCGCACGCGCAACCGCAGACGCAACAACAGACGCAGTGAATATTGAAGGGTAAGTAATCAGCTCATGAAGTCGCAGGAGATCACCAAGCGCTGGATCGACTTTTTTGTCAGCAAGGGCCACACGGCGGTTCCCTCCGCGTCCCTGGTCTCCAGCGACCCTTCCCTGCTGTTCACGGTCGCCGGCATGGTCCCGTTCATCCCGTACCTGACCGCCCGGGAGGAAGCCCCGTACAAGCGTGCCACCAGCGTGCAGAAGTGCATCCGCACCGGCGACATCGAGGAAGTCGGCAAGACCGCCCGCCACGGCACCTTCTTCCAGATGTGCGGCAACTTCTCCTTCGGCGACTACTTCAAGGAAGACGCCATCAAGTTCGCCTGGGAACTGCTCACCACAGGCGTTGACGACGGCGGCTACGGCCTGCCGCCCGAGCGCCTCTGGGTCACCGTCTACGAAGAGGACGACGAGGCCGAGCAGCTCTGGCTGAACAACACGGGAATGCCCGCCGAGCGGATCCAGCGGATGGGCAAGGCCGACAATTACTGGTCCACTGGCCAGCCCGGCCCGGCAGGCCCGTGCTCGGAGATCTACTATGACCGCGGCCCCGCCTACGGCGTCGAGGGCGGTCCGATCGCGGACGAGAACCGCTACGTGGAAATCTGGAACCTCGTGTTCATGCAGTACCAGATCGACAATGTGCGCTCGAAGGTCGACTTCGACATCACGGGCGAACTGCCCAAGAAGAACATCGACACCGGCCTGGGCATGGAACGTCTCGCGATGATCCTCCAGGACGTCGAGAACATGTACGAGACCGACCAGCTCCGCCCCGTCATTGACCGGGCCGCGGCGCTCTCGGGCCGGGAATACACCTCGGCCGAGTCCCCGGAGGACCCGCACCACACCGACGACGTCCGGATGCGCGTCGTCGCGGACCACATCCGTTCCTCCCTCATGCTGATCGCCGACGGCGTGACCCCCTCCAACGAGGGCCGCGGCTACGTGCTGCGCCGCCTGATCCGGCGCGCAGTGCGCTCCATGCGCCTGCTCGGCGTCGAAAGGGCCTGCCTTCCTGAACTGCTGCCCGCCTCCCGTGATGCCATGAAGGGCGTCTACCCGATCGTGGAGACGGACTTCAGCCGGATCAGCCGGATCGCCTACGCCGAGGAGAAGGCGTTCCTGCGCACCATCGCCTCCGGCACGGCCCGCCTCGAGGACGCCGTCAAGGAGTCCCAGGCCGCCGGCCGGCCGCTCTCCGGCGCCGACGCGTTCGCTCTGCACGACACCTACGGCTTCCCGATCGACCTCACCCTCGAAATGGCCGATGAGGCCGGACTGAAGGTCGACGAGCCGGAGTTCCGCAAGCTCATGCTCGAACAGCGCCAGCGCGCCCAGGCCGACGCCAAGGGCAAGAAGGGCTCCCACGCGGACCTCAGCGCCTTCCAGGAGCTGCTGTCCGCCGGTGAGACCGTCTTCACCGGCTACACCGAGCTCACGGGCGAGTCCAAGGTCCGCGGCATCCTCGCCGCCGGACGCAAGGTCTCCCAGGCCTCTACGGGCGACGAAATCGAGCTCGTCCTGGCCGAGACCCCGTTCTACGCCGAGGCCGGCGGCCAGGCCGCGGACACCGGACTGATCACCGGCGACGGCTTCGTCGTCGAGGTCCTGGACGTCCAGCGCCCCATCAAGGGCCTGAGCGTGCACAAGGCCATCGTCCGGGAGGGCGAAATCGGCGCCGAATCGCTCGTCCAGGCGGCCGTGGACCGGGAACGCCGGCACGCCGGCGAACAGGCCCACACCGGCACGCACATCGTGCACGCGGCCCTGCACCAGATCCTCGGCCCGGAAGCGCTGCAGCGCGGCTCCTTCAACAAGGCGGGCTACCTGCGCTTCGACTTCGCCTGGGGTGAAGGCCTGAGCCCGGCCACCCGCTCGGAAATCGAGGAAGTCTCCAACATCGCCATCCGCAACAACCACCGGGTGGAGACCAGGATCATGGGCCTCGCCGAGGCCAAGGCCCTCGGCGCCATGGCGCTCTTCGGCGAGAACTACGGCAACGAGGTCCGCGTCGTGGAGATCGACGGCGCCTGGTCCCGTGAGCTCTGCGGCGGCACGCACGTTGAGAACACCTCGCTGATCGGCAGCCTCTCCCTGCTCGGGGAACAGTCCGTCGGATCGGGAAACCGCCGCGTCGAGGCCTTTGTCGGCATGGACGCCTTCCGGCACCTTGCCGCTGAACGCGCCCTGGTGACCGAACTGACCGAACTGCTCAAGGTTCCCTCCGGGTTGCTCGCGGACCGGATCGCCACCACGCTGACCAAACTCAAAACCGCCGAGAAGGAACTCGAACGCCTGCGCAAGGAACAGCTCACGGCAGCAGCCGCGCAGCTCGTGGGTACTGCCAAGGACGCCGCCGGCATCAAGGTCATTGCGCACGACGCCGGCCAGGTCAGCGGCGCGGATGACCTCCGCGGCCTGGCGCTGGACCTGCGGACCCGTCTCGGCTCCGAGCCGGCCGCCGTCGCCGTCGCCGGCGTCAGCAATGACCGCCCCGTGATCCTTATCGCCACCAACGAAGCCGCCAGGGCAGCCGGCGTCAAGGCAGGCGCGCTGGTGCGCCTCGCCGCCGGCATCCTCGGCGGCGGCGGAGGCGGCAAGGACGACGTCGCCCAGGGCGGCGGCACGGACGCCGGCAAGGTCGGCGCCGCACTCACGGCCGTCGTGGACGCCATTACCCGGCGATAACGGACGATCCGTGAACGAAGCAGCCGTGCCCGGCGACTACCCCCTGGGCGTCAAGCTCGGGGTAGACGTCGGCACCGTCAGGGTCGGCGTGGCCATCTGCGACCGTGACGGCATCCTGGCCACCCCCCTGCGCACCCTGGAACGGAATGTGAAAAAGAACACCGACGTGCGGATCCTTGCGGCCCTGGCCGCGGAACTTGGCGCCGTGGAGATTTTTGTCGGCCTGCCGCGGACGATGAAGGGCGAGGAACATGCCTCGGCCCGGATGGCCACGGACTATGCAAAACTACTGGCGGGTAAACTGGGGGAGTGCGGGTCTTCTGTTCCGGTCCGGCTGGTTGACGAGCGACTGAGCACAGTGTCGGCCCACCGGAGCCTGCACGAAGCTGGCATGAGCAGCCGAAATCACCGTAGAGTAGTTGATCAGGTTGCGGCGGCAGGTATCCTGCAACATGCACTTGATATGCAAAAGGCCAGGGGGACGGAGGTCGGAGTCCGCGTTTACGCGGAGTCCACGCCGGGGCCGACCGGGGATGGCGCTCAGGCCTGCCCGGCAGTAGACACGCATTCTGCCCAACGCATTCTGCCTAAAATGGAAGGCCACAGTGAGCCCGGTCAACAGTGACGACTCCTCCGGCGAAGTTCTCGGCGGCGCCGGCCGACCGCTGACCCGTAAAGAGCTCAGGACCCAACAGAAGGTCCAGGGGACCGAGGGCCAGGACGTTATCCCGCCGCAGGCCTTCGAGACCGGCGAGGACATCACGCCTGCCGCGCCCGGCGCCGGGCCCGGCGCCGACGACGCAGATGTTCACGCTGATGACGCAGTCCAGACTCCGCCGATCCATGGCGCCGATGCGCCGGACCGGCCCGCGGCAGCCCCCACCGTGCATGAAGAGCCTGTCCCGGCAGCGCCCGTGCACGACGACGCGGTGCTTGACGAGCCTGTCCTGGCAGCGCCCGTGCACGAAGACGCCGCGCACCAGGGCTCCGTCCACGACGAGCCCGAATACTACGAACCCGTTCACGAGTACGCCGGTGGTGTTGCCGGTGAGGATGCCGTGCATTACCAGGCCGACGGCCGTCCTGCTGAATACCACGAGGAAGGCGGCCATGTTGTGTTGGCCGGAGGTGCCGCCATCCCCACGTCCAAGGGTCCGTCCAAGAAGGTCGGCCGCCGGCGGCGTTTCCTGGCGCTGCTGCTGTCTTTGTCGGTCTTCATTGTGGCCGTCGCCGTCGGCGCGCAGTTCCTCAAGCCCCTCCTCGGCGGGGACACGGCGGCCGACTACCCGGGTCCCGGCACCGGCGAGGTCCTTATCTCCGTGCCGCCGGGCGCCGGACCGAGGTCCGTGGCGACCGAGCTAGAGGCCAAGAAGGTGGTGGCGGACGCCGACACGTTCCTGCGGGAATTCGTGGCCTCCGGAGGGGCACTGGCCCCCGGGGACTTCACGATGCGCAACGAAATGAAGAACTCCGACGCCGTGGCCGTGCTGCTGAACAAGGACCAGGGCAAAGTCATGTACTTCGCGCTGAGCGCCGGGCTCAGAATCGGCGAATCGCTGGAGGCCATCTCCGCTGGCACTGGTGTGCCGGTCGCCCAGCTCAAGGAGCTCAGCGACTCGCCCACCCAGTTCGGCGTGCCCGCCAAGGCCACGAACCTCGAAGGCTTCCTCGCTCCCGGCGAATACCGGTTCCCGCTCGGCACCCCGGCCAAGGAGGTGCTGCAGAAGCTCGTCACCACCACCCTGGACGAGCTGACCTCCCAGGGCGTCACCGATCCGGCGAAGCAGTACGACGTCGTCACGGTCGCGAGCATCGTGCAGGCCGAAGGCGGCCAGGCGGAGTACGGCGACGTGGCGGGCGCGATCTACAACCGCCTTAAGCCGGGCAACCTCGAGACGAACGGGCTCATCCAGTCCGACGCCACGGTGACCTACGGGCTCGGCATCAAGAGCTTC
Source organism: Arthrobacter sp. AL12 (assembly GCF_029960645.1). Classification (GTDB taxonomy): domain Bacteria; phylum Actinomycetota; class Actinomycetes; order Actinomycetales; family Micrococcaceae; genus Arthrobacter. Next base: position 23,320 of record NZ_JASBQY010000016.1, on the reverse strand, counting down.
CACATCGACGAGGACCAGAAGGCCGACAAGTCCAACCCGTACAACACCTACGCCAACCAGGGCCTGCCCGTTGGACCGATTGGATCGCCGGGCAAGACCGCGATTGACGCGGCTGCCAAGCCCAAGACAAACGACTACCTCTACTGGGTGACAATCAACCTGGACACCAAGGAAACCTTGTTCTCCAAGACGCTGGCGGAGCACAACACCTACGTGGCCAAGTACAACGCCTGGTGTGAGGACAACCCCGGACGTTGCGTATGACGCTCCGGGCCGCCGTGCTCGGGCACCCGATCAGCCATTCCAAGTCCCCTGCGCTGCACCGGGCTGCGTACGCCCGTCTGGGTGTGGAGCTGGACTATTCGGCCATTGACGTGACCGAGGACGCGCTGCCTGCCTTTATGGCCCGTGTCCGGGAAGACGTGCGGCAGGGGAAGGCCTGGCGGGGGCTGTCGGTCACGATGCCGCTGAAGTCCTGCATGGTCCGCGAGGTGGATGAGGTCCGCGGCGTGGCCCGCGACCTCGGCGTCGTTAACACGGTCGTCTTCGAGCGTCCGGCGCCGGGAGACAGCGCCGGCGCCACCCGCCTGGTCGGCTACAACACCGACGTCGCCGGAATCGTCAACGCGCTCCGCCATGCCGGGGCCGCGTCCGCGCCGACCGCCGTCGTGCTGGGCGGTGGCGGCACCTCTGCCGCTGCCATTGCGGCGCTGCAGGAACTGGGCGCGCCGGACGCGGACATCTTCGTCCGCGATGTCACCCGCGCCGCTGAGGCGCGGGCCGCCGCCGCCGCGATCGGCCTTCCCATCCGGGTCCTTCCCCTGGCCGGGGCTGCTGCCGCCGTCGCCGGGGCCGGCGTCGTCATCTCCACGTTGCCGCCCCGGGCCGCGGATCCGCTCGCGGAGGAACTCGGGCAGCTCTTCGCGCAGCGCGCCGGCGGGCCGTCGAGCGATGCTGCAGGGGTCAGGCCCGGGGTGCTGCTGGACGTCGCCTACGATCCCTGGCCGAGCCGGATCGCCTCCGCCTGGCAGGAAGCCGGCGGCACCGTGGTCCCCGGACTCGAGATGCTCATCTACCAGGCTGTGGAGCAGGTCCGCCACTTCACCGGCCTGGGGGAGGCCGTGCCGGCTGAGGTCATAGATGTGATGTGTGACGCAGTCGGGGCGCCCCGACGGGTGTTCTAACCGCCTTACATGGCAGGATGGATTTTATGTTGCGTTGGTTGACTGCCGGTGAATCCCATGGCCCGGCTCTGGTCGGAATTATTGAAGGCGTGCCCGCCGGTGTTGAACTCACCAGCGCCCAGATCGCCGATTCGCTGGCCCGCCGCCGGCTCGGCTACGGACGCGGCGCGCGGATGAAGTTCGAGCAGGATGTGGTCACCATCCTCGGCGGCGTCCGCCACGGCATCACCCAGGGTGGCCCCGTCGCCATCCAGGTCGGCAACACCGAGTGGCCCAAGTGGGAGCAGATCATGTCTGCCGACCCCGTGGACCCCGAGATCCTCGCCGACCAGGCCCGCAACGCCCCGCTGACCCGCCCCCGGCCCGGCCACGCAGACTTCACCGGCATGCAGAAATACGGTTTCGACGAGGCACGTCCGGTGCTGGAGCGCGCCAGCGCCCGCGAAACCGCCACCCGCGTCGCCCTCGGCACCGTCGCCTCAGCGTTCCTCAGGCAGCTCGGCATCGAGCTCGTCTCCCACACAGTAGCGATCGCCACTACTTCAGTCCCCGAAGGCCGGCCGCTGCCGGTCCCGGACAACGTCCTGGCCCTCGACGCCGACCCGCTGCGCTGCTTTGACCGCGAGACCTCCGACGCCATGGTCGCCGAGGTCGACATCGCGCACAAGGAAGGTGAGACCCTCGGCGGCGTCGTTGAGGTCCTCGCCTACGGACTCCCGCCGGGACTGGGCAGCTACGTCCACTGGGACCGCCGCCTCGATTCACGGCTGGCGGCTGCCCTGATGGGCATCCAGGCCATCAAGGGCGTCGAGGTCGGCGACGGCTTCCTCACCGCGTCCCGCCGCGGCTCGGCCGCCCACGACGAGATCGTCAAGGACGCCGCCGGCCGGATCATCCGCACGTCCAACCGCGCCGGCGGCATCGAAGGCGGCATGAGCATCGGCGACGTGCTCCGCGTCCGCGCCGCGATGAAGCCCATCGCCACCGTGCCGCGCGCCCTCAAGACCGTCGATGTCAGCACCGGTGAGGCCGCCAAGGCCCACCACCAGCGCTCCGACGTCTGCGCGGTCCCCGCGGCCGGGGTCGTCGCCGAGGCCATGGTGGCGCTGGTGCTGGCCGAGGCGGTTACGGAAAAGTTCGGCGGCGATTCCGTGCAGGAAACCGCCCGCAACATCAAGGGTTATCTGGACAACATTCCGGCGTCCCTGGACTCGATCGGCCACTAGTGCCCGCCGAAACACCGGCAGTGCCGGCCCTGGCGGCGGCCCGGCCCATTGCGTTGATCGGGCCGATGGCGGTCGGAAAATCCGCCATCGGACGGCAGCTTGCCCAGCAGCTGGGCGCCCGGTTCGTGGACACCGACGTCGTGGTGGTGGCCAACCACGGATCCATCGCGGAAATCTTTGCCAGCCGCGGCGAGCACGCCTTCCGTGAGCTGGAAGCCAGGGCTGTCGCCCGCGCCATCGAGGACGCCCGGGGCGGCAGTACGGTCATCTCACTGGGCGGCGGCGCCGTGCTGGACTCCGGCACGCAGCAGCTGCTGGAGCACTGCACCGTGGTCTACCTCGAATGCGATGCGGACACCGTGGCGGAACGCATAGCCAGGAATTCCGGCCGGCCGCTGCTGGCCGGAGACGCCATGGAACGATGGAAGAGCCTGTTCGCCACCCGGCGGCCGGTCTACGAGCGGCTGGCCGACCTGGTCATCGATGTCCGGAACGGATCCGTTCCGGACATCGCACACCGGCTGGAAGATGCGCTGCACGGGGATGAGGCCGCAGGAACCGCGGCCGTACCCCCGCCAGCGGCGACAAAGGAAGTTGAAAAGTGATCACCGAATCAACCGTCATCAAGGTCACCGGGCAGACGCCCGGGGAGAACTACGACGTCGTGGTGGGCCGCGGCCTGCTGGCCAGTCTGCCCGGGCTGCTGGGGGAGCGGGTCAAGCGTGTCCTGGTCATCCACCCGCGGGCGCTGCGCCTTACCGGCGACACCGTCAGGGAAGAACTAGCTTCGGCCGGCTTCACGGCGCTGACCGCCGAGATCCCCGACGCCGAAGAAGGCAAGCACATCGAGGTGGCCTCCTTCTGCTGGCAGGTGCTGGGGCAGAATGACTTCACCCGCTCGGACGCCGTCGTCGCCGTCGGCGGCGGAGCCGTAACCGACCTGGCCGGGTTCGTGGCCGCGACCTGGCTGCGCGGGGTCAAGGTCATCCACATGCCCACCAGCCTGCTCGGCATGGTGGACGCCTCCGTGGGCGGCAAGACCGGCATCAACACCGCCGAAGGCAAAAACCTCGTCGGGGCCTTCCACCCGCCGGCCGGTGTCCTCGCGGACCTCGACACCCTGGACACCCTGCCCAAGAACGAGATGATCTCCGGCATGGCCGAGGTCATCAAGTGCGGCTTCATCGCGGATCCGGCCATCCTCGAGCTGATCGAAAAGGACCCGGCCGCCGTCTCCGACCCGCGCTCGGACGCCGTACGGGAACTCATCGAACGCGCGATCACGGTGAAGGCCAGGGTCGTGTCCGACGACCTCAAGGAAACCGGCCAGCGAGAAATCCTCAACTACGGCCACACCCTGGGCCACGCGATCGAACTGGTCGAGCGCTACTCCTGGCGCCACGGCGCCGCCGTCTCCGTCGGCATGATGTTCGCCGCCGAGCTGGCCCGCAGCGTCGGCCGCCTCAGCGACGCCGACGCCGACCGGCACCGCAGCATCCTGGAGAGCCTGGGGCTGCCCATCACCTACCGGCGCGACCGCTGGCAGGCGCTGCTCGACGGCATGCGGCGGGACAAAAAGTCCCGCGGCGACCTGCTGCGCTTTGTGGTGCTCGACGGCGTGGCCCGCCCCGGCATCCTCGACGTCCCGGACACCTCCCTGCTGTTCGCCGCCTACCAGGAGATCGCCTCCTGATGGGATTCCTCCCCGGCGGCACCAGCGACTGGCCGGATGCCGGGTTCCCCGGGATCAGGATCAATCCCGACAGCCTGGTGCCGCAGATCGTCAACGAGGACGCGGTCGCCGAAGAGCTGGCAGCCTCGACGGACCCCGGCGACCGGATCTTCGTGCTGTTAGTCAAAGGGCACCCCGCCGACGCCGCCGAACTGCTCGCCGAGGCCCGGTACAGCGACCCCTCCTCGCTGCGCCTGCGCATCTTCGAAGCCGACGTCCTGCGGGTCTCCAACCGGCTGGACCGGGCCGTGGAACTGTTCCGCCAGCTGCTTGCAGAGACCCGCGGCACGCCGGATGAGGCGGTCATCCGCGAGCACCTCGGACGGTCCTACTTTGCCAGCGGCAACATCGCCGCCGCCGTCGAATCCTTCACCGAGGCGCTGGACCTTCGTGTTGCGGGGTCCGCCGACGCGGCCCTGATCTACGCGTCCACCGTGGCTGTCCAGCGCGCCCGGGATGTGCTGGACCGCGATTCCTGAGACGGCGCAGCCGGGACCTCCGCGCAAGTCCTGCAGGGGGCGTCCGGCAGCGGACCCGCAGAACCGGTAGAATGGTTCTTGGATTTTTGATAAATACGCGCTGGCGGGCCAATCGGCATGCTTGCCTGGCATAACCGGCTGGCAGCTAGAAGCAGTCAGATAAGAAACCAGAGGATACAGTGGCAACCACTAACGACATCAAGAACGGAACCGTCCTGAAGCTTGAGGGCCAGCTCTGGAACATCATTGAGTTCCAGCACGTCAAGCCCGGCAAGGGTGGCGCGTTCGTGCGCACCAAGATGCGTAACGTGATGTCCGGCAAGGTCGTCGACAAGACCTTCAACGCCGGACTCAAGATCGAGACCGCCACGGTTGACCGCCGCGACTACCAGTACCTGTACCAGGACGGCGCGGACTTCGTGTTCATGGACACGGCCGACTTCGACCAGCTCACGGTTTCCGGCGCAACGGTCGGTGACGCCACCAACTTCATGCTGGAGAACCAGATGGTGAACATCGCCATCCACGAGGGCAACCCGCTTTACATCGAGCTGCCCCCGAGCGTGGTACTCGAGATCACCTACACGGAGCCGGGCCTGCAGGGCGACCGCTCCTCGGCCGGCACCAAGCCCGCCACGCTCGAAACCGGCTATGAGATCCAGGTGCCGCTGTTCGTTGAGAACAACACCAGGGTCAAGGTTGACACCCGCGACGGCAGCTACCTCGGGCGGGTCAACGACTAGTGAGTGCACGCGGTAAGGCCCGTAACCGGGCCCTGGATGTTCTCTTCGAGGCGGAACAGCGTTCCGTCTCTGCGTTCGATGTACTGAAATCCCGCCGGGAGCAGACGGACCAGATCGTCAACCCGTACACCCTTGAAATCGTTGAAGGCGTAGTCTCCCACCAGGGCGCGATCGACGAATTCCTGGAAACCTATTCGCAGGGCTGGACCCTGGAGCGGATGCCCTCGGTGGACCGCACAATCCTCCGGATCGGCACCTGGGAGCTGCTCTACAACGACGACGTTCCCGACGGCGTTGCCGTGAGCGAGGCCGTGGCACTGGCCAAGACCCTCTCCACGGACGAGTCGCCGTCGTTCATCAACGGCCTGCTGGGCCGGCTGCAGCAGCTGAAGCCTTCGCTGCTCGCCTGAGTCGTAAGGCAATTAGGCACGCTCTACCAAGAACCCCGCCCGGGCCACCCGGGCGGGGTTCTTGCTGTCCGCCTCAGCCGACGACGGCGGCCCGGAGCTCAGTGATCTCGGCGAGCTGGTGCCGCTCATCGAGCTGGTGCGCCGGCACGTCCCGGCCGCTGAGGATCCGCTGCCGGGTGAAGGCAAGCTGGGTCCCGGCACGGAGCAGCGCCGCCATCTGCGGGCCCCGGCCGACGGATTTGGCCCAGCGCAGCGCGGAACGCCGCCCGCCGGGGGTGGCCAGCATCTCCACCTCGGCAGCGGTGAACCAGCCCGCCGCCGCGTATTCCTTGAGCCGCTGGCGGGTGAGCCGGCGCTCCGCGACCCGCAGCAGCACGATGACCAGGACCGCCAGCAGGAAGATCGGGACCTGCACCAGCAGGTACTGGGCCAGGAAGTTCTCGCCCATGCTGTTCCAGGCGCCGTGCAGCAGCATCGCGGGCACGAGCCCGACGGCGAACGCGAGCACGGACAGCCCGTTGTGCCAGCGGCGTGCCGCGAAGCCCATGATCAGGCCGGTGGTTCCGGTGAAAATGGCGTGCGCGAACGGTGACATGACGCCGCGGAGGAAAAACACCACCGCGAGGTCCGTGCCGGGGTCGCTGGATGCGGCGATCGCGCGGCCGAAGTAGAGGATGTTCTCGGTGAACGCGAAACCGGCCGCGATCGTGAAGGCGAACACCACGCCGTCGACCGGGCCGTCGAAATGTTTCCGGGCAAAGAACAGCAGCAACAGCAGTCCCAGAGACTTGGCGAATTCCTCCACCACCGGCGCCTGGACGGTCACGGCGAAGGTCGTGTAGTCCAGGCCCGAGGCCGGCCCCGCCACAAGCGAGAAATAGGGCTGGATCAGCATCGTCACGGCAATCGAAACCACGGCCCCCCAGACGAAGGCGAACAGCAGCAGCGACTTGGGCTCCGGCTCCCAGCGGTCGATGAAGCGGACTGTCAGCAGCACGGTCCCCAGCGGAATCAGCGAGGCGATAAAGCCGATGACGAAGCCGGAGATACCGGTGCTGCCCAGCAGGAACGGCAGGACCAGGAACAGGCTGATGAACGCCAGGAACCCACCGGCCAGCACAAGCCCCACCGCGCCGGCGGAGCGGCGCCCGCCCCGGACCGGCGGCAGGGCAGGCGGGAGGACCGGCTGGACCCGCCCGCGGCCGTTTGCCGGCGCCTGCTGGTAGTACTGCGGCCGGACGTGCCCCAGCCACGTCGGGTTGGCCTGCTGGGGAAGCGGCCGCCGGCCGCCGGGGGAGTAGCCGGGGTGGTCAGGGCCCGGCCGCGGATCGTTCGTCGTCATGCACCCGAGCCTATGTCCGTGTGAGCCTAAACGCAGACCGGCGGCGCCGGGGCGCCAACCCCGCTGTGGTAATTTGGAAGCGCAAATAGTCCTTTTTTAATTCCGTCCCGTGAGGCGGGGAAAGGGGAGACGAGCGTTGACTTCTGTTCCAGAAGCACCGGTTCCGGCCAAGGTTGTACTCACCCGAGTGGTACTCAGCCAGGCGGACATCGACCGTGCACTCACTCGTATCGCCCATGAAATCCTTGAGTCCAACAAGGGCTCCCAGGACCTGGTCCTGCTGGGCATCCCGCGCCGCGGCTACCCCCTCGCCGTCCGGCTCGCCGCCAAGATTGCCGCCGCCGATCCCACCGTGGACCCCGCCGCGATCGTAGGCCAGCTGGACGTCACCATGTTCCGCGACGATCTCTCGCACCAGGGCATGCGCCCGCCCTACCCCACCCAGCTTCCCCGCACCGGCATCGACAACAAGGTCGTGGTGCTGATTGACGACGTCCTGTACTCCGGCCGGACCATCCGGGCCGCCCTCGACGCGATCATCGACCTCGGCCGCCCGCGCATCGTCCGGCTCGCGGTGCTGATCGACCGCGGCCACCGGGAACTGCCCATCCGCGCGGACCACGTCGGCAAGAACCTCCCCACGTCCTCTTCCGAGAAGGTCCGGGTCCGGCTTGAGGAAACGGACACGGTCGACGGCGTTCCGGTCAACGAAGTGGTCATCGAGGCCACCGCGTGAGGCACCTGCTCTCCACCGAAGACCTGAGCCGGTCCAACGCCATCCGCATCCTCGACACCGCCGAGGAAATGGCGGCCGTGGGGGAGCGGGAGGTCAAGAAACTTCCCACCCTGCGCGGTCGCACCGTCGTCAACCTGTTCTTCGAGGACTCCACGCGCACCCGGATCTCCTTCGAGGCCGCCGCGAAACGGCTCTCCGCCGACGTGATCAACTTCGCGGCGAAGGGCTCCTCAGTCTCCAAGGGCGAATCCCTCAAGGACACGGCCCAGACGCTCTCAGCGATGGGGGCCGACGCCGTCGTCATCCGGCACTGGGCCTCCGGCGCGCCGCACCGCCTCGCCGCCACGGACTGGATCGACGCCGCCGTCATCAACGCCGGCGACGGCACCCATGAACACCCCACCCAGGCGCTGCTGGACGCCTTCACCATGCGCCGGCACTGGTCCAGGCTGGCTGGCACCCCGTCCGCCGGCGCGGACCTCTCCGGGATGCGGGTCGCGATCGCCGGGGACGTGCTGCACTCCCGGGTGGCGCGCTCCAACGTCTGGCTGCTGCGCACCCTCGGCGCCGAGGTCACCCTGGTCGCCCCGCCGACGCTGCTGCCGATCGGCGTCGACAAGTGGCCGTGCAGCGTCAGCTACGACCTCGACGAGACTCTGGCCCGCGGCGTCGACGCGATGATGATGCTGCGCGTGCAGGGGGAACGGATGAACGCCTCCTTCTTCCCGACCACCCGCGAATACTCGCGCCGCTGGGGCTTCGACGACACCCGGCTCCGGGCCCTGGACAGCCTGGGCCTCAAGGACACCATCATCATGCACCCCGGGCCGATGAACCGCGGCCTGGAGATCTCCTCGGCCGCGGCCGACTCGCCCCGCTCCACGGTTCTGGCCCAGGTCCGCAACGGCGTGTCCATCCGCATGGCCGCCCTGTACCTGCTTCTCTCCGGGGACACCCGCGAACCGGCGCACCAGGCGAACTCCACCCATTCCACCCCCGCAGGGCACACCTCCGCCCTCGTCACCAAGGAGAGCCACTAATGGCATCACAGCAGCAGGACGCAGGCACCGGCGCCTACCTGATCCGCGGCGCCGCCATCCTCGGCGGAGCCCCTGAAGATCTCCTCATCCGCGACGGGATCATCGCCGAACGAGGGCAGAACCTGCCGGCCGACGGCGCGACCGTCATCGAGGCCGCCGGGCTCGTCGCCCTGCCCGGCATGGTGGACATCCACACCCACCTGCGCGAACCCGGCCGCGAAGACGCCGAAACGGTCGAGACCGGCACCCGCGCCGCGGCACTGGGCGGCTACACGGCCGTGCATGCCATGGCGAACAGCACCCCGGTGGCGGACACCGCCGGCGTCGTTGAGCAGGTCCTCACCCTTGGCCGCACCGCCGGCTGGGTGGACGTCCGCCCGGTCGGCGCCGTCACCGTCGGCCTCGCGGGGGAGCAGCTGGCCGAACTCGGCGCGATGGCCGACTCCAGGGCCCGCGTCCGGGTCTTCTCCGACGACGGGATCTGCGTCCACGATCCCGTCCTGATGCGCCGCGCACTGGAATACGTCAAGGCCTTCGACGGCGTCGTGGCCCAGCACGCGCAGGAACCCCGGCTCACCGCCGGCGCACAGATGAACGAGGGCGAGGTCTCCGCCGTCCTCGGCCTCACCGGCTGGCCCGCCGTCGCCGAGGAAAGCATCATCGCCCGCGACGTGCTGCTCGCCCAGCACGTGGGCTCCCGGCTGCACGTCTGCCACGTCTCCACGGCCGGATCCGTGGAGATCATCCGCTGGGCCAAGTCCCGCGGCGTCAACGTCACGGCCGAGGTCACCCCGCACCACCTCTGGCTCACGGACGAGCTCGCCCGCAGCTACGACCCGGTCTACAAGGTCAACCCGCCGCTGCGCACCGACGCCGACGTCCAGGCCCTGCGCGCGGCGCTGGCCGACGGCACGATCGACGTCGTGGGCACCGACCACGCCCCGCACCCGAGCGAGCACAAGGAATGCGAGTGGGCGCAGGCCGCCATGGGCATGACCGGGCTGGAGACCGCGCTGTCCGTGGTGCAGCACACCATGATCGAAACCGGGCTGATGGGCTGGGCGGACTTCGCCCGGGTCACCTCCACGGCGCCCGCCGCGATCGGCCGGCTGGAGGACCAGGGCCGCCCGCTCGACGCCGGCGAACCCGCCAACGTCACACTCGTGGACCCGGCTGCGCGCTGGACCGTGGACCCTTCTAAGATGGCAACCATGGGCCGTAACTCTCCGTTTGCCGGCCGGGAACTTCCCGGCAAGGTGGTGGCGACATTCTTCAAGGGCCACCCCACCGTCCTCGACGGCAAACTCAACACCCCGTACCGGTGGCTCCCGGAAAACACCGAGCTGCCCGGCGCCGCGGCGGCGGGCCGCAACTGATGGACAAGCTGCCCTTCTTCATGATCATGCTGGCCCTCGCGACCGGCATCTTCGCCCTGCTGGCGGTCGGCTGGCGGAACCGGCTGCGCCGCCAGGCCGACGTCGACCCGCTGCCGGAGATCCCGGCGGAACTGGGCGCGGCCCTGGCGGTCGCCGACGGCCAGTACGTGGCCTCCACCACCGCCGGCGACTGGCTGGACCGCATCGCGGTGCACAATCTGGGCATCCGCACCAACGCCGAACTCAGCGTCCACCCGCAGGGAGTGCTCTTTGACCGCTCCGGCGCCGGCCCGGTCTTCATCCCCGCCGCCAGCCTCACCGGCGTGCGGCAGGAAAGCGGCATGGCCGGCAAATTCGTCGAAAAGGACGGACTGCTGGTGCTCAGCTGGATGCTCGGCAGTCGTGAACTGGATTCCGGTTTCCGCACCCGCCACGCCGAAGACAAGACCACCCTCCTCAACGCCCTGCAAGATTTGATCCCCGCGGCCCCTCAGGCCGATGCCGATAGTGGAAAGTAACGACGTGACGGACTCCTACGAAGTTTCAGCAACAGAAGTTTCAGCAACAGCAGCAGCAACAGCAGCAGCATCCACCCCGGCGGCCCTCGTCCTTGAGGACGGCCGGATCTTCCGCGGCACCAGCTACGGCGCCACCGGAACCGCGCTCGGCGAGGCCGTGTTCGCGACCGGCATGACCGGCTACCAGGAGACCATCACGGACCCCTCCTACGCCCGCCAGCTGGTCGTCCAGACCGCCCCGCACATCGGCAACACCGGGGTGAACAAGGACGACGCCGAGTCCCGCCGGATCTGGGTGGCCGGCTACATCGTCCGCGACGCCGCCCGCCGGGCCTCCAACTGGCGCTCCGAACGATCCCTGGACGATGAACTCATCGAGCAGGGGATTGTCGGGATCCAGGGCGTGGACACCCGCGCGATCACCCGCCACCTGCGCGAACACAAGACGATGCGCGCCGGGATCTTCTCCGGCGACGCCGTCCGCGCCACGGACCAGGAACTCGTGGACACCGTCCTGGCGAGTGCCCCGATGGAAGGCTCACGCCTGGCCGAGGAAGTCAGTGTGGACCAGGCCTACACCGTGGAGCCCAGGGACTGGGGCTGGGACGGCGAGCCGCGCTTCAGCATCGCCGCGATCGACCTCGGCATCAAGCGGATGACCCCCATCCGGTTCGCCGAGCGCGGCGTCCGGGTGCACGTTCTGCCGGCCACCGCCACCCTGGCCGACGTCCAGGCGGTCAACCCGGACGGCTTCTTTATGTCCAACGGCCCGGGCGACCCCGCCACCGCCGACAACCAGGTCAAGCTGCTCCGTTCGGTCCTGGACGAGAAGATCCCCTACTTCGGCATCTGCTTCGGCAACCAGATCCTGGGCCGGGCCCTGGGCTTCGGCACCTACAAACTGCGCTACGGCCACCGGGGCATCAACCAGCCGGTGATGGACCGCCGCACCGGCAAGGTCGAGATCACCTCGCAGAACCACGGCTTCGCCGTCGACGCCCCGCTCGACGGCGCGACGCAGGCCCCCGAGGAACGCTTCGGCCGCGTCGAGGTCAGCCACGTGAGCCTCAACGACGACGTCGTCGAAGGCCTGTCCTGCCTGGACATCCCGGCGTTCTCGGTGCAGTACCACCCCGAGGCCGCCTCCGGGCCGCACGACGCCGCCTACCTCTTCGACCGCTTCATCGAGTTGATGGCGGACGCTTCTTCAAAGACAGAGACAGACACAAAGACTGCCCCCGAATCCAAGACTGAGGATACGAAGTAATGCCCAAGAGAACTGACCTCAAGAGCGTCCTGGTCATCGGTTCCGGTCCGATCGTGATCGGCCAGGCCGCCGAATTCGACTACTCCGGCACCCAGGCACTGCGCGTCCTCAAGGAGGAAGGCCTCCGCGTCATCCTCGTAAACTCCAACCCGGCCACCATCATGACCGACCCGGAGTTCGCCGACGCCACCTACATCGAGCCGATCACCCCCGAGGTGGTCGAGAAGATCATCGCCAAGGAACGCCCCGACGCGCTCCTGCCCACCCTGGGCGGCCAGACCGCCCTGAACACCGCCATCGCCCTGGACAAGAACGGCGTCCTGGAGAAGTACAACGTTGAGCTGATCGGCGCCAACATCGCCGCGATCGAACTTGGCGAGGACCGCGAGAAGTTCAAGGGCGTCGTGGCACGATGCGGCGCCGAGTCGGCCCGCAGCCACATCATCCACACCATCGACGAGGCCCTGGTCGCCGCCGAGGACCTCGGCTACCCGATGGTCGTCCGGCCCTCCTTCACCATGGGCGGCCTCGGCTCCGGCCTCGCCTACGACGAGAACGACCTCCGCCGGATCGTCGGCCAGGGGCTGCAGTACAGCCCCACGTCCGAGGTGCTGCTCGAGGAGAGCATCCTGGGCTGGAAGGAATACGAGCTCGAGATGATGCGCGACAAGAACGACAACGTCGTGGTCGTCTGCTCCATCGAGAACTTCGACCCGGTCGGCGTGCACACCGGCGACTCGATCACCGTGGCCCCGGCACTGACCCTGACGGACCGCGAGTACCAGCGCCTGCGCGACATCTCCATCGCCGTCATCCGCGAAGTCGGCGTCGACACCGGCGGCTGCAACATCCAGTTCGCCGTCGAGCCCGACACCGGCCGCGTCGTCGTGATCGAGATGAACCCGCGCGTCTCCCGCTCCTCCGCGCTGGCCTCCAAGGCCACCGGCTTCGCGATCGCCAAGATCGCCACCAAACTCTCCCTCGGCTACACCCTCGACGAGATCCCGAACGACATCACCCAGAAGACCCCGGCGTCCTTCGAACCGACCCTGGACTACGTCGTCGTGAAGGTCCCGCGCTTCGCGTTCGAGAAGTTCCCGGCGGCGGACCCCACCCTGACCACCACCATGAAGTCGGTGGGCGAGGCCATGGCCATGGGCCGGAACTTCACCGAGGCCCTGCAGAAGGCGTTGCGCTCCCTGGAACAGAAGGGCTCCCAGCTGGACTTCAGCCACGTCCCGGAGTGGGAGGTCGCGGAGCTGATCGAGAAGTCCAAGCGGCCCACGACGGACCGTCTGCACCAGGTCCAGCGGGCCCTGCTCGGCGGCGCCACCGTGGAGCAGCTCTTCGAGGCCACCAAGATCGACCCCTGGTACCTGGACCAGCTCCAGCTGCTGAACGAGATCTCCGTCGAGATCCGCAAGGCCGCCGCGCTGACCCCGAAGATGCTGAAACGCGCCAAGCGCCACGGCTTCTCGGACGAACAGATCGGCGCCCTGACGCACAACTCCGAAGACGTCGTCCGGGGCGTCCGGCAGGCCCTCGGCATCCGCCCGGTCTACAAGACCGTGGACACCTGCGCCGCCGAGTTCGCCGCGTACACCCCGTACCACTACTCCTCCTACGACGAGGAGGACGAGGTCGCGCTGCACGCCAAACCGTCCATCATCATCCTCGGGTCCGGCCCGAACCGGATCGGCCAGGGCATCGAGTTCGACTACTCCTGCGTGCACGCCTCGATGGCGCTGCGCAAGGCAGGCTACGAGACCGTGATGGTTAACTGCAACCCGGAAACCGTCTCCACGGACTACGACGTCTCCACCCGGCTGTACTTCGAGCCGCTCACCCTGGAGGACGTGCTCGAGGTCATCGCGGCCGAGGAGCGCACCGGCGGGGTGATGGGCGTCTTCGTCCAGCTGGGCGGCCAGACCCCACTCAAGCTCGCCCAGCAGCTCGCCGACGCCGGCGTGCCGATCCTCGGCACTTCCCCGGAAGCGATCGACCTCGCCGAGCACCGCGGCGCCTTCTCCCGGGTGCTCGACAAGGCAGGCCTCATCTCGCCGAAGAACGGCACCGCCGTGTCCTTCGAGGACGCCAAGAAGATCGCCGACGAGATCGGCTACCCGGTCCTGGTCCGCCCCTCCTACGTGCTCGGCGGCCGCGGCATGGAGATCGTCTACGACGAGCCCAACCTCTCGCGCTACATCGCCAACGCCACCGAGATCACCACCGAGCACCCGGTGCTGATCGACCGGTTCCTCGAGGACGCCGTCGAGATCGACGTGGACGCCCTCTACGACGGCACCGAGATGTACCTCGGCGGCATCATGGAGCACATCGAGGAGGCCGGCATCCACTCCGGTGACTCGGCCTGCGTGCTGCCGCCCATCACCCTGGGCAACAACGTGCTGGAGCGGGTCCGCGCCGCGACGCTGGCGATCGCCGAGGGCGTGGGTGTCCGCGGCCTGATCAACATCCAGTTCGCCCTGGCCTCCGACGTGCTCTACGTCCTGGAGGCCAACCCGCGGGCCTCCCGCACGGTGCCGTTCGTCTCCAAGGCGACCGGCGTGCAGATGGCGAAGGCAGCTGCCCTGATCGGCACCGGCGTCACCGTCAACCAGCTCCGCACGGCCTACAAGATGCTCCCGGAATCCGGCGACGGCTCCACGCTGCCGCTGGACGCCCCGGTCTCGGTCAAGGAAGCCGTGCTGCCGTTCAGCCGCTTCCGCACCCCGGAGGGCAAGGTCGTGGATTCGCTGCTCGGGCCGGAAATGCGCTCCACGGGCGAGGTCATGGGCATCGACAAGCACTTCGACACCGCCTTCGCCAAGAGCCAGGCCGCCGCCAACAACGCGCTGCCGACCGAGGGCAAAATCTTCGTGTCCGTGGCCAACCGGGACAAGCGCTCGGTCATCATGGGGGTCAAACGGCTCTCCGACCTCGGCTTCGAGATCGTCTCAACCGGCGGCACCGCCGACGTGCTGCGCCGCAACGGCATCCAGGCCACCCCGGTCCGGAAGGTCGCCGAGGGCTCCAGCGCCGAGGGCGAGGGCACCATCGCCGATCTGGTCATCGCCGGGGAGATCGACATGGTCTTCAACACCCCCTCGGGCGGCGAGGCCCGCAGCGACGGCTACGAGCTGCGCGCCGCCGCTACCTCGATCGGCATCCCGTGCATCACCACGGTCGCCGAGTTCAACGCTGCCGTCCAGGCCATCGAGGCGCTGCGCACCTACGAGTGGTCGGTCACGAGCCTGCAGGAGCACGCCGCTGCGCTCGTCGCGTCGCACGAACGGGTCGCGCAGGAACGGGTTACGCAGAATGCCGGCTGACGGCATGGCTGGGGGCGCCACCGCGGGCACGGCCGGCCGGGAGTCCTTCGGCTACCGGCTGGGCCGGGCCATGGCGGACCGCGGTCCGTTATGTGTCGGGATCGACCCGCACCCGGCGCTGCTGGGCGGCTGGGGACTGAACGACGACGTCGCCGGGCTGGAGCGGTTCTCGCTCACCGTCCTGGAGGCGGTGGCGTCTATCGCTGCCGCGGTCAAGCCGCAGGTGGCGCTGTACGAACGGCATGGTTCGGCGGGCATGGCCGTGCTGGAACGCACCCTCGCCGCGGCAGCGGACGCCTCGGTCCTGAGCATTGCCGACGCCAAGCGCGGCGACATCGGCTCCACCATGGCCGCCTACGCCGACGCCTGGCTGCGCGACGGGTCCGCCTTGGCCGCCGACTCGGTCACGCTGAGCCCCTACCTGGGCTTCGAATCGCTCCGCCCGGCCCTGGACCTCGCGGCGCAGACCGGCCGCGGCGTCTTCGTCCTGGCGCTGACGTCCAACCCGGAGGGCGCGTCCGTGCAGCACGTCGGCGGGGCGGACTCCGTGGCCCGCCGGATCGTGCGGGCCGCCGCCGCGGAGAACCGTCGGTACGGCGTCGATCAAGACAGCGCGCAGCTGGGCTCGACCGGCCTCGTCGTCGGCGCGACGGTCGGCTCCGCGCTCACGGACCTGGACCTGGACCTCGCCGCGGTGCGCGGCCCGATCCTCGCCCCGGGCCTCGGCGCGCAGGGCGCCACGGCCGCGGATCTGCGCCGCACCTTCGGGAGCGCCTATGGCCAGGTGCTCGGAACATCCAGCCGTGACATCCTCGGCGCCGGTCCGCGGATCCAGGACCTGCGCGATGCCGCCCAGCGGACCCTTGAGGAGCTGCGGGCGGCGTAGGGGGCGTCGCGAAGAGTACCCGGCGGACACAAGGCGGCGACGCTGAACTTGTCCATTGATTTCTGCCTCGCCAAGACGGTAGGTTCAGGACAAGTCCGCGGCACCGGCCCGGGTGCTGTTCGGCCCGTCCGGCCGGGCCGTTTGCGCGGTCCGCCGAGTATGCAGGGAGGCATTCAGTGAGTCTGCGACCCCTCACTCCGCAGGAGCGTGCCGATGCCCTGGGCAAGGCCGCCGCGGCCAGGACCACCCGGGCCACTGCCAAGGACCGGCTCAAGACCGGGGAGCTGTCCATTGCGGAGCTGCTCAGCGCCGGGGAGACCGACGACGCGATCGCGCGGATGAGGATCGTGGAACTGCTCGAGGCGCTTCCCGGCATCGGGAGGGTGCGCGCAGCGGCCATCATGGACCAGCTCGGCATCGCGGCGTCGCGCCGGGTCCGCGGCCTGGGAATCCACCAGCGCCGGGCGCTGGTAGATTTTATAGACGACAAACAGCCCGGTCCGCCGCGCTGACCCAACCCCGCCCGAAGGAATATGTGAGCAAGAAACCGGGACTGACAGTCCTCGCCGGCCCGACGGCTGTTGGCAAAGGCACCGTGTCCACCTACATCCGGGACAACTATCCTGGCGTCTGGCTTTCCGTCTCTGCGACCACACGGCCCCCACGGCCCGGCGAAGTCGACGGCGTGCATTACTTCTTCAAGTCAGCCGAGGAATTCGATTCCCTTGTCGAGGACGGCGAACTCCTGGAGTGGGCCGTGGTCCACGGACGCAACCGCTACGGCACCCTGCGCAGCACGGTGGACGCCGCGATCGCCGACGGCCGTTCGGTGCTCCTGGAAATCGACCTGCAGGGCGCCCGGCAGGTCAAGAAGGCGGTGCCCAAGGCCCAGTTTGTCTTCCTGGCGCCCCCGAGCTGGGATGAAATGGTCCGCCGCCTGGTGGGCCGCGGCACGGAAACAGCGGAGGAGCAGCAGCAGAGGCTGGAAACGGCTAAACTAGAACTTGCCGCTGAACCGGAGTTTGACCACACCGTCATCAATGATGACGTTCGACGGGCAGCGGACGAGCTTGTTTCACTCATGGGGCTGACCCCGAACCCACGCTAGGCGCCGGGACGTATCGGCCCGTTAGAATTTGGAGAATTCGTGTCCACGAACCTTGAAGGCATCATCAACCCGCCGATCGACGAGCTGCTGAAAGCCGCCGATTCGAAGTACGGACTGGTAATTTTCGGCGCCAAACGCGCCCGCCAGATCAACGCGTACTACGCCCAGCTGCACGAGGGCCTGTTCGAGTACGTCGGCCCGCTGGTCGACACCAAGCTGAACGAGAAGTCGCTGTCCATCGCGCTGCGCGAGATCAACGAAGGCAAGCTCGTTTCCACGCCGATCGAACCTTCAGAGTAATTGCGCAGCCGCAGGCGGGGTCTCACGTGCGCATAGTCCTCGGAGTCGGGGGAGGGATAGCCGCCTACAAGGTGGCGTCACTCCTCCGGCTTTTTACTGAAGCCGGCCATGACGTCACCGTCATCCCCACGGAGGCCGCGACCCGTTTTGTCGGCGTCGCCACGTGGGAGGCGCTGTCCGGGCATCCGGTCAGCAACAGCGTCTTCGACGAGGTGCACACGGTCAACCATGTCCGCCTCGGCCACGAAGCCGAACTGATCGTGGTGGCCCCCGCCACCGCCGACCTGCTGGCACGTGCTGCCACCGGCCAGGCCAACGACCTGCTGAGCAACACCCTCCTCATGGCCGGCGGCTGCCCGGTGCTGATGGCCCCCGCCATGCACACCGAGATGTGGCAGCACCCCGCCACCCAGGCCAATGTCGAGACGCTCCGCAGCCGGGGTATCACCGTGCTGGAGCCCGCCTCCGGCCGGCTGACCGGTTCGGACTCCGGACCGGGCCGGCTCCCGGAGCCCGAGGCCATCTTCGAGGCTGCCCTGGCCCTCGCCGGTGCGCCGCCGGTGCCCGCGACGGCGCCGCTGCCGGCGTCGGACGCCGTCCTGTCGTCAGCGCCGGGTCCGCTGGCCGGGCTCACCGTCACGGTCAGCGCCGGCGGCACCCGCGAACCCCTGGACCCCGTCCGGTTCCTGGGCAACCGTTCCTCCGGAAAGCAGGGGGTGGCGCTGGCCGCCGCCGCCCGCGACGCCGGCGCCAAGGTCCGGCTGCTGGCCGCCCACATGGACGTCCCGCCGCCGTCCGGCGTGAACGTCGTCAACGTCGAGACGGCCCTGGAACTCCGCAAGGCGGCCCTGCACGCCGCCGCCGACTCCGACGTCATTATTATGGCCGCCGCCGTCGCGGACTTCCGCCCGGCGGATGTTTCCGGGACGAAAATCAAGAAGCGCGACGACGTCGCCGACCCCGTCATCTCGCTGGTCCGGAACCCGGACATCCTGCGCGAGCTCGTCGAGACCCGGGACGCTGCCTCCCGCCGCCAGCTGATCGTCGGATTCGCGGCCGAGACCGGCGACGCGGACGGCGACGTCCTGGACTACGCCGCCGCCAAGCTCCGCCGCAAGGCCTGCGACCTGCTGGTGGTCAACCACGTGGGACAGGACAAGGTTTTCGGCGAGGACACCAACTCCGTAGTCATCCTTTCCCGTGCCGGCTCCGAACCCCAAGAGGCGTCGGGTTCCAAGTCCGACGTTGCGGCTGCCGTGATCGACCGCATCAGCGCCGAGCTGAGCCGGGTGGTCCCGCCTGCCTGAACCGGCGTAAGCAACGTCTCCTTAGCACAGGGACACACGACGCCGGACGTCCGTTTTCCAACCAGTAAGGTAGTTGAGTGACTTTACCGCTGCACATCCCTGACTTTCACGGGTCCACGCCCGCATCGCTCCGGCTCTTCACGTCCGAGTCGGTGACCGAAGGCCATCCCGACAAGATCTGCGACCAGATCAGCGATGCGATCCTCGATGCCCTGCTGGCCAAGGACCCCGAGTCCCGGGTAGCCGTGGAGACGCTGGCCACCACCGGGCTCGTCCACGTCGCCGGCGAGGTCACCACCGACGCCTACGTCGAAATCCCGCAGATCGTCCGGGAAACCATTCTCGGCATCGGCTACGACTCCTCGGCCAACGGGTTCGACGGCGCCCGCTGCGGCGTGTCCGTCTCGATCGGGCAGCAGTCCAACGACATCGCCGGCGGCGTCTTCAATTCGCTCGAAGCCCGCGAGGGACGCCAGGAGGACGACTACGACCTCCAGGGCGCCGGCGACCAGGGCCTGATGTTCGGCTACGCCAGCGACGAGACCCCCTCCTACATGCCGGTTCCGATCTGGCTCGCGCACCGCCTCTCCGAACGGCTCACCGAGGTCCGCAAGAATGGCGAACTCGCCTACCTGCGCCCCGACGGCAAGACCCAGGTCACCGTGGGCTACGAAGGCGACCGGCCCGTCTCGGTCGAGACCGTGGTGATTTCCAGCCAGCACGCAGAGGGCGCCAGCCTGGACCAGCTCCGCGCCGACCTCGCCGCCCACGTCGTGGACCCGGTCATGGCGCTGTCCAACCTTGACATCTCACGCACCAGGAACATCCTGAACCCGGCCGGTGCCTTCGTCATCGGCGGCCCGGTCGGCGACGCCGGCCTCACCGGCCGCAAGATCATCGTTGACACCTACGGCGGCATGGCCCGCCACGGCGGCGGTGCGTTCTCCGGCAAGGACCCGTCCAAGGTGGACCGCTCGGCGGCGTACGCGATGCGCTGGGTGGCCAAGAACGTGGTGGCTGCCGGTCTCGCCAAGCGCGCCGAAATCCAGATCGCCTACGCGATCGGGCAGGCCCGCCCGGTGGGAACCTACGTCGAGACCTTCGGCACCGAGACCGTGGATCCCGCCCGGATCAGTGCCGCGATCGCCGAGATCTTCGACCTGCGCCCCCGGGCCATCATCGATGCCCTGGACCTTAAGCGCCCGATCTACACCAAGACCGCCGCGCATGGCCACTTCGGCCGCGAGGATCCCGACTTCACCTGGGAGCGGCTGGACCGGGTCGATGCGCTGAAGGCCTTCTTCAACGCCTGAGACGACGCCCCGACGCTGTCTGGCGTCGCTGTCCCGGACTGCTGCTTTGGACGGCCATCCAGACGTAATGTCACTGCCCTGTGATGTGCTGTAGCCAGGCCGCCGATCCCGGCGGCCTGGCTATTCTTTGTTGAACCGGCGCTGGGCGGGCCCGCACCGACCCATTGCTGAAGGGAGGACACCCGCGATGAGCCCGATCCATGGCGCTGCAGCGCCGGACGAGCCCTTCCAGCAGTCGCTGCTTCAGGGCTTTCCAGCCTCCGCGGCCGCGGCCCCCGGCCCGCCCCTCGCCGACCTGCTCCCGGTGGCCCGGGTGCGGCTCGAGTCGTCCCTTCCGCACCTTGACCGGCCCTTCGACTACAGCGTACCCGCCGGGCTCGACGCCGCGGCGCAGCCGGGTGTGCGGGTGAAGGTGAAGTTCAACGGCCAGGAACTCGCCGGATACCTGATCGAACGGGTGGGCGAATCCGACGCCGGGCACCCCCTCGTCCCGCTGCACAAAGTCGCCTCTCCGGTCCCGGTGCTGACGGCGTCCGTTGCGGATCTCGCTTACCGGGTCGCGGCGCGTTACGCCGGCAACGTCAGCGATGTGCTCCGTGTCGCCGTGCCGCCGCGGATGGCGAAACTCGAGAAGGACCTCGCCCCCGAGGGGGTCCTGGACCCGGCCCTCTTCGCGGACGGGGCCGACAACGGGGCGGGGCCGGCCGTCCCTGCCGGCCTGGAAGCCTCCAGCTGGTCCCCGTACCGCAACGGCCCGGCCTTCCTGCAGCACCTCAACGCCGGGGAGTCGCCGCGGGCCGTGCTCGGCGCGCTCCAGGGCTACGGTCCCGGGGGCTGGCCGCGCCTGATTGCCGAGGCCGTGGCGGCCGTCCGCCAGTCCGGCCGCGGCGCCGTCGTTGTTGTGCCCGACTACCGGGACCTGGACCGGGTGGAAGCTGCCCTCCTGCAGCTCCTGCCGGCCGGCGACGTCGCCCGGCTCACCGCGGACGACGGCCAGACCCCGCGCTACCGCAGTTTCCTGCGCATCCTCAGCGGCGCCGCCGGGGTCGCCGTCGGCACCCGTTCCGCCGCCTACGCGCCGGTCCACAATCTTGGCCTTGTGGTCTGCTGGGATGACGGCGACGACCTGCACATCGAGCAGCGCTCACCCTATGCCCACTCCCGCGAGGTCCTGCTGCTGCGCGCCGAGCAGGAGGGCGCCGCGTGCCTGCTCGCCGGGCACACCCGGAGCACCGAAACGCAGCGCCTCGTCGAAGCCGGGTGGGCGTGGCCGGTGGAAGCGGACCGCGCCGTCGCCCGCCGGACCGTTCCGCGGGTGCTGAACACCGCCGACAGCTACGAACTCGAACACGATCCGCTGGCCAGGATTGCCCGGCTGCCCGGCGCCGCCTGGCGCGCCGCCAAGGACGGGCTCGAACGCGGCCCGGTCCTGGTCCAGGTGGCCAGGGCGGGCTACGCGCCGTCGCTTGCCTGCGACAACTGCCGGGAACCGGCGCGCTGCACTGCCTGCAGCGGGCCGCTGGCCATCGCCGGGGCCAGCGGGAGCTCGGCCGTGCCGCAGTGCCGGTGGTGTTCGACGCCGGCACCGGCCTGGCGCTGCGGGACGTGCAACGGGGTCCGGCTCCGGCGGGGCGCCACCGGGGCGCTGCGCACGGCCGAGGAACTGGGCCGTGCGTTCCCGGGCAAGCCGGTCATCACCTCGTCCGGGGACCGTGTGCTGGCCACGGTTCCTGATTCGAAAGCCCTGGTCGTTGCCACGGTCGGCGCGGAGCCTGTTGCGGCCGGCGGTTACGCGGCGGCGTTGCTGCTGGACGGTGACTCGCTGCTGCGGCGGGAGAACCTGCGGGCCGGGGAGGACGCCGTCCGGCGCTGGTTCAACGCCGCGGCCCTGGTCCGGCCTGCCGGTGACGGCGGCCTGGTGGTCATCACCGCAGACGACGCAGCCGGCGTCGGGGCCCTGCTGCGCTGGGACCCTGCCGGCTACGCCCAGCGGGAACTGTCCCTGCGCCAGGAACTGCAGCTGCCGCCGGCTGTCCGGGTCGCGTCCATCACCGGCGGCAGGACAGCCGTCGGACACTTCGGGCAGGCCGTCGAGCAGCAGCTGGGCCCGCAGGGGATCGTGCTGCGGACCGCCGGCCCGGCCCCCCTCGTGCTGGCCGGCGCCCCCGGCCCGACAGGATCCCAGGGAAAAGCCGGGGTGGCCGCCGACGAGGACGTGCGGACGCTGCTGTTCATCCCCTACGCCCAGGCCGCACAAGTCACCCGGGTGCTTCGCGCGGTCAAGGTCGCCGCTGCCGCAAAACGCACCGACGACCCGGTCCAGCTGCGGCTCGACGGCGTGGACGTGCTCTAGGTTCTAGGTCGACTCTGAATGAGGTTGCCCTCGTCAGCTGGCCGGGTCGTACTGGAACTGCCGGACCTCCTGCGAGCAGCGGCAGGCGGCGGCGATCTTGGCGGCCCATTCGACTGCCGCCTCCCGGGAGGGCAGCTCGAGAACGGTGTAGCCGCCGTTGGGCACCTGGTGGCCCGGGTACGTGCCCTCGGTGACGGTGCCGTCACCGGCCACAAGCACCGGGCCCACGTGCTCATCGATGCCGCCGCCGAAGACGTACACGCCTGCCGCCTTGGCTTCGTCGATGACGGCATGCGAGGCTTCGACCACCGACTCGAAGTCCTCCTCGGGGAAAACCATGGCCTCACCGGGGAACGAAATCAGGTACTTCGTCATTCGAGGACTCCTCTGCTCCGGGGGCACCATCCGCCGGCTCGTCTCTGCGGCACCGCTCTGATGCCCGGAACGATTAGGGCTCCGAAGCCCGACGGGTGGTCAAGGTAGAGCGTCGCGCCCGACCCGCAGAACTTGCTAGAGCGGTACCGTCTGTGCGCACGGTCAAAGCGTCCGCAGAGCCTGAACTCCATGAACGAGTTTCATCCGGGCTTGGTCCCTAAAGCCGTCTCGCTGCACTGCGTTCGGCTTCATCATTTAATGTCGGTGGCTCGTGATGTCATGGGGGTATGGAA
>NZ_JASBQY010000015.1 GCF_029960645.1 Arthrobacter sp. AL12 | reverse complement strand
AAACCCCGACGCAACTACTACTTCCGCCCCGCAGACCTCAACACCGCAGCATGACCCTGCGCCCGATAAAGGCCGCAGGCGGTCGGCGGGCAGCGGGCAGCGGGCAGCGGGCAGCGGGCAGCGGGGAGCCTGCACCCCAGCGCAGTTATTAGCTGACGCCGTCACCGGAACGAACAATGGCAGCCGGCGCGAATACTCGCCGACGCCGCCATGCCGGGAGCGCGCGGCGGGCAGGGTCGGCCGAACTGGGACTACCGGGTGATAGGCGGCGGTGCCAGTGGAAGCAGCGCCGTTCCGGCGGCTGTGGTGTCGGCGGACATTTCCCAGACGCGCCGCAGGGCGCAGAACTTCCACCAGTGGTGCTTCAGGACTTCCGGGTTGGCGCGCAGCGGCCGGACTTCGGTTTCGCCGATCGCCACGGCCAGCAGGATCGGGGATTCACCGTGCTGCCAGGCTTCCCACTCCCCTGCTACCGGGTCCACGAGGCTTTCCTCGGCCTTCATGCCGGCCACGAGTTGCATGACTACTTTGTCGTCCAGCGGTTTGACGGTGCCGTCGCGGCTGGTGCCCTTGGTCTTGTAGTCGATGAGGCAGGTCCGGCCATTGATCTTGGCCACAAGGTCCAAGGTGCCGGCGTAACCGACGGTCTTGTTCCAGACGGTAATCTCCGGGGCGATCGGCTCCACCTGGAAGAGCTCCCACCACTCGTCGAAGCGGGCCGCAAACCCTTCCTCACCGTTGGCGGCGAGGGCTTCGCGGGTTTCCTTCATCTGGTGCGGGCGGCCCAGGGCACGCAAGGCCACCTGCTCGCAATAGTTGTGCACCCGGTCACCGCGCTTCGCCGCGTCGTCGCGGTAGGTCTCCGCCGCCTTGGCCGCACGGCTCACTGCCTGGCGCACCTTGGCCGGGCTGCCGAGAATGCCGGGCAGGGTCGGATCCTGGGCAAGGCTGTTGGCGCCCATGTACCCAAACCATCCGTCCAGGCCGTGGGGCTGCTGGCCGATCACCGTGGTGATGGACGGCACGGAGAACTGCTCCGTGGTGGAACGGGCATACATCCGGCCATGGTCCGTGGCGTGGGCAAGAAGTGGGGCGGTCATGGCAAGACTCTTTCACGGGGCTCTGACAGTGAGGCAAACAGCGTCTCCACTGCACCAACAACAATGGTCCGCCCCGCTCGGTGAGCGGAACGGACCATTTCTTGGGTGGGCGATACTGGGTTCGAACCAGTGACCTCTTCGGTGTGAACGAAGCGCGCTACCACTGCGCCAATCGCCCCAATGCCATTGAATGCTAGCCCACCCCGGCGGAATTCAGAAATCGGAGCAGTGTGTCCCGCCGAAGTCCCCGAATGAGTCCTCCACCGGAGAGTCTGCGACCTCCGGCAAGCAACCGGAGCCGCGTGGGAACCGGACGGAAAACAAGGGCGAATTACAGAGCTGTAATTTGCAAGAACCTCTAGAACTCAACGATGCAGCGCTCCCCGGGACCGCCGCCGTCGTTCCGATTTGTAAGTTCCCTGAACCTCCTATAGAGTTCTTACTCGTTGGAACGCGAGGAAATGCCGATTGCGGCAGAGAATTGCAGACAATATTGCGGACGTAGCTCAGCTGGTAGAGCACCACCTTGCCAAGGTGGATGTCGCGAGTTCGAATCTCGTCGTCCGCTCGCAGGACACTGTCACGGTAAGGTTCCCCGGAATCCTATCTACACGGTGGGTTGGCCGAGAGGCGAGGCAGCGGCCTGCAAAGCCGTTAACACGGGTTCGAATCCCGTACCCACCTCGGTGAAAACCCTGGTTTCCGGTTTCGACCGGATGCAAGGGGCGATTGGCGCAGCGGTAGCGCGCTTCCCTGACACGGAAGAGGTCACTGGTTCGATCCCAGTATCGCCCACTAAAGCAAGGCAACTTGCTTGATGCAGTACCACCGGCCCAGCCGGCATGGACTAAAATGCGGACGTAGCTCAGCTGGTAGAGCACCACCTTGCCAAGGTGGATGTCGCGAGTTCGAATCTCGTCGTCCGCTCTCTTCATTACAACTCCACTCCGGATCCTTCCGGTTGCGGGCGATTGGCGCAGCGGTAGCGCGCTTCCCTGACACGGAAGAGGTCACTGGTTCGATCCCAGTATCGCCCACCACGAGAGCAGCTCTCCGGAGCTGCTATTTTTTGTGCCCTGCCGCCCCTGGGCGCAGCTGGGGTGCCCAAGGCCCGGATCCCCGGCCCGGTGGGGCCGATACACCCTGTGCATCCGGCCCGGTGGGGCCGATATACCCTGTGCATCCGGTCCGGCAGCTTTTACCCTCTGGGCGGACACCCTTGGCACCCCCTTCGCCGCCCGCTAGGGTAGAAACCGCTAGGAGCGATCTGGCTCCGCGACCGAAGGGAGGTGCCCGTGGGTTTGCTTGACGATCTAAAGGGCAAGGCTCAGAAAGTAATTGGTGGCAACGAACAAGCCATCAAGGACGGCATCGTAAAAGCCGGCGATTTCGTCGACTCCAAGACCGGCGGAAAGCACGCCGAGAAAATCGATGCCGTGCAGCGAGGCGCTTCCGACTTCGTGGACAAGGCGAACAACCGGCCGAATACGCCGCCGGCCGCCGATCAGAATCCCGTCGCCGGAGAGCCCCCCGTTGCCGGGGAACCCCGCCAGCCAGGCCTCTGACCCAGGTACGTCAGCGAGGTGCCGGTCCCGCCGAGAGGTGGCGCCGGCACCTCCGGCGTTTAACGGCACCTAGCGGTGCCGAGCGGTGCTTCGTGGCGTCCAACGGCGTCGAAGGGCGCTTAACGATCAACGCGGGGTCACCTCTGGCCCATCCCTTACGTCAGGATGGGCCAGAGGTGACCCCGCGTTGCTTGAAGAGTCAGGAGGGCTCGTGGTTCTGGCCTTCACGGGCCAGCGCGGTGAGCCGCGAGACGGCGCGGAAGTACTTCTTCATGTACCCGCCGGTCATCATTTCCTCGGTGAAGAGCTGGTCGAACGGCACACCGCTGGCCAGGATCGGCACGTCCTTGTCGTAAAGCCGGTCCGCGAGCACCACAAAGCGCAACGCAACGGCCTGCTCAGTGATGGTGTGGACGTTCTTCCAGACCACGCCCTCGATCCCGTCGAGCATCTGCCGGTACCGGCTCGGGTGGACGCCGGCCAGGTGGTTGATCAGCGTGCTGAACTCGTCACGGGCCACCGTCTTGCCGAGGAACTCCTGCTGCATGTGGTGCGTCAGCTGGTCGTTCGGCAGCGGCAGCGGCGCGGCGGGCAGGCCGCGGTGGCGGAAGTCCTCGCCATCGATCCGGACGACGTCGAACTGGTCCGCCAGCACCTGGATCTCCCGGGCGAAGTCGACGGCGGCGAACCGGCCGTCGCCGAGGGACCCCGGCAGGGTGTTGGAGGTGGCCGCGAGCTTGACACCGGCGTCGGCCAGCTCGCGCATCAGGCGGGACATCAGTACCGTGTCGCCCGGATCATCGAGTTCGAATTCGTCGATGCAGACCAGTTTGTAGTGGCTCAGGGCCTCCACTGTCTTGCGGAAGGACAGCGCCCCGACCAGGTTGGTGTACTCGACGAAGGTGCCAAAGGCCTTCGGTCCCGGGGCGGCGTGCCACAGCGAGGCGAGCAGGTGGGTCTTGCCGACGCCGAATCCGCCGTCGAGGTAGATCCCGGCGCGGGACATGTCCTTCTTGCCGAAGAGGCGCTTGAAGAGCCCGTCGCCGTCGCGCGCACCAACGTTGGCCGCAAATCCCGACAGCGCCCTGACCGCGGCGGCCTGGCTGGGCTGCTCCGGATCCGGCCGGTAGCTGGAAAACGAAACCTCACCGAAGCGCGGCGACGGATAAAACCCGTTGAGGAGTTCATCTACTGAAACTGCCGGGGTGCGGGCGGCGAGCTGTTCGATCTGTACCAAGGTGGTCCGTTCTGCTGGTCTCTTGTCCCCAGAAAGAATACCGGCAATGCGCGCACCAGCCCGTCGGCGCCCGCGGGACGGGCGGGCAGCACGTGACGAAGACCATATTTCCGAGTGTGAACCCTGGGGGGAATTACCGGCGGGGCGTGGCTAGTGTTGGAGAAGGCCCGGCGCCGCGCTCGATCCTTCCATGGCCCGGCCTCCTGACCGTTTCAGTGAAAGGCCACCACAATGCCCTACCCCGTTGAGCAGAACGAGAAGTTCGCCGCCTACGCCCACCCCCAGCGGCTCGTGTCCACCGAGTGGCTGGCCGCCGCCATCGATTCCGGTGCCCTCGCTGACGGAAAGCTCGTCGTGGTGGAGTCCGACGAGGATGTGCTGCTCTACGAGATGGGCCACATCCCCGGCGCGGTCAAGATCGACTGGCACACGGACCTGAACGACGAGGTCACCCGCGACTACGTCGCCGGCGCAGCGTTCGCCGCCCTCGCCGCGGCCAAGGGAATCTCCCGCGACAGCACCGTCGTCATCTACGGCGACAAATCCAACTGGTGGGCGGCCTATGCCCTCTGGGTCTTCGAGCTCTTCGGCCACGAGGACGTCCGGCTGCTCGACGGCGGCCGGGACAAGTGGATCGCCGAGGGCCGCGCCCTCACCACGGATAAGCCCGCGGTCACCCCCGGCGAGTACCCCGTCGTCGAGCGCAACGACGCCCCGATCCGCGCCTTCAAGGACGACGTGCTGGCCCACTTCGGCAAGCCGCTGATCGATGTCCGGTCCACCGAGGAATACACCGGCCAGCGCACGCACATGCCCGCCTACCCCGAGGAAGGCGCCCTGCGCGGCGGACACATCCCCACCGCGGCCTCCATCCCGTGGGCCCGGGCGGCCGCCGAGGACGGCACCTACCGGACCCGCCCCGAACTGGAGGCGCTGTACCTGGGCGAGGCCGGGCTGCAGGAAGGCGACGACGTCGTAGCGTACTGCCGCATCGGCGAGCGTTCCAGCCACACCTGGTTCGCCCTCAAGTACCTGCTGGGCTTCGAGACGGTCCGCAACTACGACGGCTCCTGGACCGAGTGGGGCAACGCCGTCCGCGTCCCGATCGTCAAGGGCAGCGACCGCGGCACGGTTCCGGCCGCCAAGTAGCCGCCGCCAATGCACGCTGCTGCCGCGGCCGGGACACAATCGCCGCGCGTGCGTAAGCTGGAAGAGATGAATACTGTTGCCCTCCCCCCCGCACTGGCGGAAATTGTTGATGACTTCCAGGCCGTCACCGAACCCGAACGGCTCCAGCTGCTGCTCGAGTTCTCCCGTGAACTCCCGGAGCTCCCGGACCGGCTCAAGGACCACCCGGAACTGATGGAGCAGGTGGTCGAGTGCCAGTCGCCGCTGTTCCTGACCATCGAAACGGAAGCGTCCGACGGCGGCGCGGCCGACAGAGTCCGGCTCTACTTCAAGGCACCACCCGAAGCCCCCACCACCCGCGGCTTCGCCAGCGTCCTTCACGAGGGCCTCGACGGGCTGCGCCCCGCGGAGATCCTGGCGGTTCCTGACGACATGCCGGAGCTGCTCGGCCTCACCCGGGCCATCACGCCGCTGCGGATGCGCGGGATGACAGCGATGCTGGGCCGGATCAAGCGCAAGGTTGCTGCCCTCCCGCAGCAGCCCTAAGCCACCCGGCCCCGCAGGCACCCGGACCGAATGGCACGCAAACAGGCTTCACAGGGAACCCCGGCCACCGCAACACTGGCGGCCGCCGGGGTTCCCTTCGTCGCCCACCCCTACAGCCATGACCCGGCGGCGGCCAGCTACGGGCTGGAGGCCGCGAAGGTGCTCGGCGTCGATCCGGCCCGGGTGTTCAAGACACTGATGGTCGACGTCGACGGCCGGCTGGCCGTCGGCGTCGTGCCCGTGAGCGGGAACCTGGACCTCAAGGCGATGGCGGCCGTGCTGGGCGGGAAGAAGGCAACCATGGCCGACCCGGCGGCCGCCGAGCGCCGCACGGGCTATGTGCTCGGGGGCATCTCGCCGCTGGGACAGCGGCAGCCCTCCCCCACGGTTGTCGATGACAGCGCCCTCGGCCAGGACACCATCCTGGTGTCGGGCGGGCGGCGCGGACTGGACATCGAGCTGAGCCCCGCCGAACTGATCCGGCTCACCGGGGCGCACACGGCGCGGATCGGCACCGGCAGGACTTAACCGGCAGCAGGGGCCGGGGGATCCTGCTGGCCCGGATTCGGGCGGGGCGCAATCCGCTGCCCCAGCCAGGCTGCAACCAGCCGTTCCCAGCGCTCCGGATCCACGTTCCATTCCTTGGTGTGCCGGGCGCGGTCGAACATCTCGAAGGTGACCATCTCCGGGTTCTTCTCGGCCAGGGCAGCGGACGGGCCGTAGGGCACGTATTCGTCATCGACGCTGTGGATGATCAGCGTGGGCGTGCGCAGTTCCACGGCCCGGGACACCCAGTCCATCGCTTTCAGGTCCACCGGAGCGGCGAGGCCGGTCAGCCGCCGGCCCAGCTTGTGGCTCATCATCAGCTGCCCATACCTGCCCACCGCCGACGGGATGCGGTTGAGCTCGGCGTGGTGTGCCAGCACGTTCACCCAGTTGATGACCGGGGCGTCGAGCACCATGGCCCGGATCAGGTGGTGATACCGCGATAAATCGGCGGTCTGGAGGCAGATGGCGCCGCCCATGGACCAGCCAAAGAGCACCACTTCACGGGCCCCCTGTGCCAGGGCAAAGCCGATGGCCGCCTCGACGTCGCGCCACTCGGTGGAGCCCAGCCCGTAGCGTCCGTCCTGCGCCGAGGGCGCCAGGCCGTCATTGCGGTAGGTGATCAGCAGGCTGGACATGCCCAGTTCCCGGGCCGTCCGGACAGCGCGCAGGCACTCCTGCCGGCTCGCGCCGCGGCCGTGGACCATAATCGCCCAGATGCCGGATTCCTGCGGCGCCCGGACCAGCCACGCCGGGGCGGTCCCGCCCTCGACCTCGATTTCCACGTCTTCGGAGGCCAGGCCGATGCTGGCAGGGTCCGGGTAGGCCGCCCCGCTCCAGTAGCCGCGGCGCGTCGCGCTGAGGTCGCCGCTGTAGACGGCCTCGACTTCGCGCTGCACCGTGCGTTCCGCCGGCGAATAGGACACGATCCGGCCGATCCGGGCGTGTCCCCGGCCGGCGTCGAAGATCAAACCGTAGACGCCCTCGACCGTCGCCTCGGGCGTCGCGGCGAGGATGACCTGCAGCCGGTGCCCTCCGCGGATCACCGCCAGAACCTCCTGGTCCTCCTCGCGGACCCGGGCGGGGGTGATCACGCGGCGGGCGAAATAGAGGGCCAGTGCGGAGGACCCGGCGGCGAGCAGCCCGGCCGCGGCACTCCCGCCGATGATGCCGCCCAGGGCCCACTTGGCGCTGCCCGGGACCGCAACTTCGCTGGCGGAGTCCGCGACGGCGCGGGCAGCTTTTCCACGGACGGTGGAGATCAGCTGCGGGTCCGGCAGGAGGCGTGAGGAGGAAGCCATGGCACCATTCTTACCGAACTCACCGCGCGGAGTGGCATCCGGGACGTCAGGGACTCCCGGCGGCGGGCACACGGGCGCCAATCCGTGCGGGCCCAGCGGGGCACGGCTAGGCTGGGGGCATGAGTGATCCAATCGTCATCCTGACAGAAGAGCCCCTGGGCGCGGACGACCGCGTCAACATCGAAACCCTGCTCGCTGGGGGTGATGCACCGCTGGTGGTCCTGGTCCCCGCCAGCACGGAGCGGCACCTCCTGGTGGATTTCCTGGAGAACCTCTCCCTGCTGGAAATCTCCAAGGCCTTCCATGAACTGACGGCACACTCCGATCCGGCCGGGGAACGCGCCGAAGCCGCCGAAACCCTGGCCGTCTCCCTCGCGGCCCTGGCCGGACTCGGCAGCGGCGTGACCGGCGAAATCGTTGAGGGCAAGGCCGTCGACAGCATGGTTGCCAGGGTCAAGGAACTCGGCGCCGGGCAGGCTGTGGTGATTACCCGCCCGCACGCTGTCGCGGATACCTTCCATACCGACTGGGCCACCAAGGCCCAGGACAAGCTGGGCCTGCCGGTCCTGCATCTCTACGCCGGATCGGGATTTATCGGGGACTCCTAAGCGTTATTGAGGCTATGAGCATCTTTAGTAACAGGCCAAAAGTCACGCCCGTCGCCGCCCCCGCCGGGTCCGACACCGACAGCACCACAGAAGGCAGCACCGCGCCGGCAGGTACATCCCCGACCGAAAAGACCGACGAGCAGTGGCGCCAGGAGCTGACGCCCGAGGAGTACCGTGTGCTCCGCCAGGCGGGCACCGAGCGGCCCTATACCGGCGAGTACTGGGATACCCACACCGCCGGCGTCTACCAGTGCCGCGCCTGCGGCTCGGAACTCTTCACCAGCCAGGAGAAGTTCGACTCGCACTGCGGGTGGCCCTCCTTCTGGGCTCCGCTCGCGGACGGCACGGTCAGGTACATCCACGACCGCACCCTGGGGATGGAACGCGTCGAGGTCCGTTGCGCCAACTGCGATTCGCACCTGGGCCATGTCTTTGAGGGCGAGGGCTACGGAACCCCGACCGACCAGCGCTTCTGCATCAATTCCGTCTCCCTGAAGCTGGTCTCAACGGACGACGCCAAGCAGTAGCCCGGCGCCCTGGCCGGGTCTTTCCGGGGCCCCGCCTGGAGCCGCCACAGCCGCGCCGGCGGGGGTCCTCGGCATTGTGGCCAGCCCCTCGGCCGCATTCGGGCCAGCCCCTCTTCCACTGGAGCTGATCCGGGCTGCACGGCCCACTTGCCACAGACTTTCTTACGCTCAGGCCTATTTTGCATTAGGGCTCCTGTTTGCTTGCTACGCTCGTTTTATCAACTGACGAGCGACGCTCCCAGTACACAGAAAGGCGCCCGCTGACGATGACCACCACCGCTATCACCACCACTGCCCCGATCTCCGCCAGCTCCCCGGAATGGCTGCAGCTCAAGGCTGCCGCCACCGCCCTGCAGGCACTTCAGATTCAGGACGGATCCGTTCCGGAGACCGCGAACCACGAGGCGGCCGCGGGGCATGTCCGCACGATCACGGCGGCAATCGAAGCCCTGGCTCCGGCCTTTCCGCACGACGGCGACTACCTCGCCCTCCTCGTGACGGACTTCGGCCGCTGGGCCGACGGCGGCTTCGGCGTGCCCGACTTCCTGGACTCACTGCAAGCCTTCCAGCCGCAGCAGCACCGGGTCAACGGCCTGCGGCACCTCGTGGTCTTCCCGATGTACACGCAGAACGGCAGCAGCAACCGCCTGGTCGAGGCTGTGCTGATCGAAGTCATCTGGCCCGAGTTCATCGCCGGCCTGGAGGAGGGCGAATACTCCAACAAGCTCTTCGTCCCGATCCGCTTCCTGGACTTCACCCCCGGCTACAACACCAACTCCGCGGTACTCTTCCCGGAAACCGTCGCCGTCCGCCAGACCCCGACCTTCACCTGGGGCGCCATCTTCGCCGACCGCGAGGCGGCGCGCTTCCGCCGCGTGCTCCGGGCCGCCGCGGACATCACCTCGCTGCAGCTGCCGGCGGACGCCGCCGGCCTGCTCGAGGACCAGGAACTGACCCAGGAAACCTTCGTCATGTGGGACCTCATCCACGACCGCACCCACATGCGCGGCGACCTGCCCTTTGACCCGTTTATGATCAAGCAGCGCATGCCCTTCTTCCTCTACTCCCTCGAGGAACTTCGCTGCGACCTGACCGCCTTCCGCGAATCCGTGAAGATCGAAAAGGACGAGGACGCCGATCCCGAGGCGCGCCGGCACGCCAAGCTGGTGCAGTACGCCGTCATCTTCGACCGGATCTTCCGCTTCGCCATCACCGGCACCCGGGTCCGCAACTACGACGGCCTCGGCGGCCAGCTGCTGTTCGCGTGGATGCACCAGCACCACGTCCTGCACTGGACCGACAGCAAACTCAGCATCGACTGGGACGCGGCGGCCGACGTCGTGGTTGAACTCGGCGCCAAGATCGAGGAGCTCTACTGGCGCTCGATCGACCGCCCCAAGATGGCGCACTGGCTGGCTGCCTACGAGCTGATCTCCGGCACCGTCACGGCCAACCCGGCCTCCGTCTGGGCCAAGGGTCCGGACGCGCTGCCGCTGACCGGCCCGCCGCGCGGCCTCACCGACCAGGTCCTCGACGACGAGTTCCCGCTCTCAATGTTCTACGAGGCCCTCGAGAAGAAGATGCGCCCCGTCATCGAGTCCACGGCCGGCATCACCGGCACCTCCGACACGGGTTCCGCCGGCACGGCAAACACTGCCGGCACAGCAGCCGGCACGGCACACACCGCCCTGAACGCCGGATGAGCACCGAACGCCCCCGGAACGTCGTGGTCACGGGCGGCAGCGGCCCTTCGGGGATCGCCGCCGCCCGCGCGCTGCGCCGCGCCGGGCACACCGTCTTCACCGTGGGCTCGGACGGCCCCCGGATTAAGGCAGCCGCCGCGGAAGCCGGCAGCGGCGTCACGCCGCTGGTATGCGACCTCGCGGACCTCGCAGCGGTCCGGTCGCTGCACACCACGGTGCAGGCCCGGCTGGCCGAAACGGGCGGGTCCGTGGACGGCGTTATCCACCTGGTCGGCGGCTGGCGCGGCGCCAAGGGCATCACGGACCAGAGCGACGAGGACTGGGAGTTCCTGGAACGCGGCGCCATCACCACGCTGCGGAACGTCACACGGGTCTTCTACGATGCCCTCGCCGCCTCGGACGCCGGGCGCTTCGCCATGGTGTCCTCCACCGCAGCGGCCAGGCCGACGGCGGGCGGCGCCAGCTACGCGGCCGCCAAGGCCGCCGCCGAAGCCTGGACCCTGGCCGTCGCCGACGGCTTCCACCGCGGCCAGGCGGGCCGCAAGGAAGACCCTACGGAACAGCGCAGCGCCGCGGTGGTCTTCGTCGTGAAAGCCCTCGCGGACGCGGCCATGCGGGCGAAGTCCCCGGACCGCAGCTTCCCCGGATTCACCGACGTGGAGGACCTGGCCGCTGCCGCCGTCGGGCTCTTCACCTCCCCCGCAACGGACCTGAACGGCCGGCGGCTGCTGCTGGGCCCGGAACCCAGGCACTGAGCCCGGCTGAACTTCGCCCCGGACCTCCTTAGACTGAAAGCGTGAGCAAACCGATGACAAGCACAGTTGAAACTGCCCCTGCCAGCACCGCAGTGCGGCTCCACGATCCCTCGGTCCGCGGCTTTGCCTCGGACAACTACTCCGGCGTCCACCCCGAGGTGCTGGCCGCCCTGGCCGCCGCCAACGAGGGCCACCAGGTCTCCTACGGCGAGGACGACTACACCGCCCGGCTGCAGCAGCTGATGGAGGAGCACTTCGGCGAAGGCATCGAATGCTTCCCGGTCTTCAACGGCACCGGCGCCAACGTGCTGTCGCTGCAGTCCCTGCTGCCGCGCTGGGGCGCCGTCGTCTGCGCGTCGACCGCCCACATCAACATGGACGAGAACGGCGCCCCGGAGCGGATCGGCGGCATCAAACTGCTGCAGGTCCCCACGACTGACGGCAAGCTCACCCCCGAGCTGATCGACAGGGAAGCCTGGGGCTGGGGCGACGAGCACCGCGCCCAGCCGCTGGCGGTGTCCATCACGCAGACCACCGAGCTCGGCACCTGCTACACCCCCGAGGAGGTCCGGGCCATCGCGGAGCATGTCCATTCCAAGGGCATGAAGCTGCACATGGACGGCGCCCGGCTGGCCAACGCCGCCGCGCACCTGAACGTGCCGCTGCGGGCCTTCACCCGCGACGCCGGCGTGGACATCCTCTCCTTCGGCGGCACCAAGAACGGCCTGCTCTTCGGCGAGGTCGTGGTGGCACTGAACCCGGCGGCAGCCCAGGGGCTGATCTACCTGCGCAAGATGAACATGCAGCTGGCCTCCAAGATGCGGTTCATGTCCGCCCAGTTCATCGCCCTACTCGAGGGCGACCTGTGGCTGCGCTCCGCCTCGCACGCCAACGCGATGGCAGCCCGGCTGCGTGCCGGGGTCGAGTCCATCCCCGGCGTCGAGCTGAGCCAGAAGACCGAATCCAACGGGGTGTTCGCGATCCTGCCGGCCGGTGTCGCGGACCGGCTGCGCGAGTCCTTCCGTTTTTACGACTGGAACGAAGCGGCCCGCGAGGTCCGCTGGATGTGTTCCTTCGACACCACCGAGGACGACGTTGATTCCTTCATCGCTGCCATCAAGCGCGAACTCGCTGCCGGCTGACCCTGGCGGCAGGACAGCGGCTGCCCGGCCCGGCGAAAGCCGGGCGGGGCAGCGGCGGCGAGCCTGCCGGGCTTAGGGGCGCCCCTTGCATAATCTTCCATTGTGAACGCACTCGACCAGGTTCCGGCGGATTTTCTCTTTGCCCTGGGTACCCTTCGGCAGGCACGAACCCGCAGTGAGCTGCGCCTGGAGGAAATCCCTGCGCCCGCGCGGCTGGCACCGTTCGCTGTCGCACTCGGGGCGGAAGTTGTCGCCCCCGGCGAAGGGACACCCTCCGGGGCCGTGCACGGCCCCGCGGCCGCGGCCCTGGCACGTGCGTCCACAAGCGACGACATCGAGCTGGCCACCGGCCGCTTCATCCTGCTGCACGATCCTGACGGCTCCGCGGTCTGGGAGGGCGAGTTCCGGGTCGTCACCTACATCCGCGCCCAGCTGGAGCCGGAAATGGGCAACGACGAAATGCTCGGCTCCGTCGCGTGGGCCTGGCTCGTCGAAGCCCTCGAGAACCATGCCGCACCGTACCGCTCAGCCGGCGGCACGGCGACGAGGGTGCTCTCGGAAAGCTTCGGGACCCTCGCGGACCGGCCCAATTCCATCGACATCGAGCTCCGCGCATCCTGGACTCCGGCCACCCCCGACATCACCTCCCATCTTGAGGCCTGGTCGGACATGGTCTGCACCTTCGCGGGACTTCCCCCGCTGCCCGACGGCGTCACGCCGCTGCCGCGCTGGCGCCGCGGACCTGCCTGAGCCGCTGCCCGCACAAACGGGGGAAAACCGCTGCGTTTTGGCGGATGCGCGGCCCCAGGCA
The DNA here is from genome assembly GCF_029960645.1 of Arthrobacter sp. AL12. Classification (GTDB taxonomy): domain Bacteria; phylum Actinomycetota; class Actinomycetes; order Actinomycetales; family Micrococcaceae; genus Arthrobacter. Next base: position 91,632 of record NZ_JASBQY010000015.1, on the reverse strand, counting down.
CTGTGTTGTCGCTAAACTGAAGTCATCATGACCCCTCATATTCCGGAAATCACCACCGCGGGCGCGGCCGCCAACAAAGCGCACAACAAGACCGAGGCGGCTGACACCACAGCCCACATCGCGGTGGACGGCTTCGACAGCCTGGTCCCCGAGATCATCGACCTCGATGCGCCCCGCGACGGCGTGCCGCTCGTCATCGAAACGCAGTCCGGCCTGGAACGCTGCGCCGCGGCCCTCGCCGCAGGCCACGGCCCCGCCGGGGTGGACGCCGAGCGGGCCTCGGGTTTCCGGTACGGCCAGCGCGCCTTCCTGGTCCAGATCCGCCGGGAGGGCTCCGGCACCTGGCTGATCGATCCCGAACCCTTCGGGGACCTGGCCATCGTCAACGACGCCCTGCGCGGCGTCGAATGGATCCTGCATGCGGCCAGCCAGGACCTGCCCTGCCTGGCCGAACTCGGCATGTGGCCGGACAGACTCTTTGACACCGAGCTCGCCGCCCGCCTCGCCGGGCTTCCCCGCGTGGGACTCGCCGCCGTGATCGAACAGCTCCTTGGCTTTGGCCTCGCGAAGGAACACTCCGCGGCCGACTGGTCCACCCGCCCGCTGCCGGAACCCTGGCTACGCTACGCGGCCCTCGACGTCGAGGTCCTCACCGAACTGCGCGAGGAACTCATTGAACTCCTGGTCGCGGACGGCAAGCTGGACTTCGCCGAACAGGAATTCGCCGCCATCCTTGAGGCCGGGCAGGCACCGCCGCGCATCGACCCGTGGCGCAAAACATCCGGTCTGCACCAGATCCGCGACCGGCGCCAGCTGGCCGCGGTCCGCGAACTGTGGCTCGAGCGCGACTCGCTGGCGCAGAAGCGCGACGTCGCTCCCGGCCGGCTCATCCCCGATTCCGCCCTCGTGGCCGCTGCCAAGGCCATGCCCGCCACCGTGCCCCAGCTGCTGGGCACCAAAGGCTTCCACGGCCGCGCGGCCCAGCGCGAGGCGCCGCGCTGGCTGCGCTGCATCAGCACCGCCCGCACCCTCGAGGAACTCCCGCCCCTGCACCTGCCCACCAACGCTCCCCCGCCCCCGCGGGTCTGGGCTGACCGGGACCCGGAGGCCGCCGCCAGGCTCGCCACCGCCCGGCCGCTGCTGCAGGCCAAGGCCGAGGAGCTGAACATGCCGGTGGAGAACCTGCTGACGCCGGATTACCTGCGCCGGGTCTCCTGGCGTCCGCCGGTCGAGTCGAGCGAGGAAGGCATCGCCGAGGAACTCGCGAACCTGGGGGCCCGCCAGTGGCAGACCGAGCTCGTCGCTCCCCTTATCACCGAGGCCTTCCAGAACCCGCAGCCGCTGCCGGCCAAGGCCCTCAAAGCCGCTGCACCTGCGGCCGCGGCCGAGCCTGCCCGGTAGCGCTGCATCAGGGCTCACTCGTGCCCGGTCCTCACCCGGCCCCGCCAGCTGCAGTCGAGGCCGTGCCCGGCGAGGCTGAACCAGAAGCCGCTCCCTGGCCGCCTGCGGTCGCGGTTGCAACCTCGGCAGGGGCTGTCGTGGCATAGCCGGCCGGGTTTGCCTGGTAGGCGTGCTGGTCCAAGAACAGCGCGTCCTTATTGACCTGCTGCAACTGGGCGTCTGTGAGCTGCTCGGCCTTGACGAGTTCCAGGGTCTCCTGATTAGTGCCACCAACCGCTGTCACCTTCACCAGACCTGTGCCCGCGGAATAGAACTTCTGCTGGTGGCCCACCTCGGGTTCCAGCGGATTGTGTTCATCGACGATCAACACGTCTTCATAACACCCGGTGGGAACACACACCCGTTGGTTCGCCTGGACGACGGCGCCGCAATCCAGGAAATTGACTGCGGGCGCGGATGCCTGCACATAGCTCGGTGCGCCGACCCGGGGATCGCCCTGCATCGCTATTCCCGCTTGGGATCCGGAAAGGCCGCTAAGGAATGTGTTGGGCGCGCCGATGAATTCACCGTTCTCGTATTCTTCCGGGTACTCGCCGAACAGCCAGACGTCTCCATTGTCCGTCTGGGCAAAGAAGGCCAGTTCGGATTCCACCAGTACTCCGTCGGAATAGTCCCGGTCCCACATCACCTGCGTCTTCACACCGTCTATCACCTTCGTCAGACCGGTCACCGTGTGGGTGACCATGCGCTCAGTGGTGCCTTCTGCATTCACGACCGTACCCGTGGTGGTGTATTGCATACCAGGCGCCAGCGGGAACCACTTGTTGTCAACTTTGGGCGACGCTTGGAAGGCGCCGCGGTCGAAGCTGAGGACGGTGCCCGGCCCGCAGAGGTCGGCGGCCACCGGCGTGCCCTCCGGCGTTCGGGTCGGCGTCGGCGTGGGGGACGGGGTTTCCGCTGGTGGTGGCGACGCCGTAGTGGCAGCCCCCGTGACCGGGGCCGGGGCCGAGTTTGTCGGTGTACACGAGGTCACTGCGGACATCGTAAAAAACAGCAGAATAGCCGAACCCATTGACGTACGCATGCGAGGCTGGAACATGTTCTTGGCCTTTCACCGTTGCAGTTTTGTGGCTTCCAGCAGCTGTCTTCGCTGTTCTGAAACCTACCCGCCGGCAGTGCTGGTGTAACCGCGCAGGTACCCAGGGGACCCGATGTCGGCCAAAGGCACGGACGGGGTCTCGATCAGGGACGCAGCGGGGCATGGACCGCAGGATTTCTTCTCCTCTCCGCAATCCGGGGCCGCGGCCGGTTCCGCACCGCGTAGGACCATATGATGGCCCTGTCGGGGGTATTTGAAAAGACGGTTGCCAAATTCTCCGGTCCCAGGGGAAACGGACGGGGTGTCCGGCGCCTCCTTGCCAGGGATGTTACTGACCAGTAACATGTTGCTTGATGCCGCCCGGACGCGATCTGCCTTTGCCATTCGCCCGACGCAAATCCGGCACCCATGTCTCGATGAGGAGTACCACGTGAGCCAGCCCCCCAGCAGCGGAAATTCCAGCAGCGGACTACAGAGCAGCGCGAATCGCCGCGCCGCGGGTCCCCGCGCCGTCCGCGAGGTCGTTTTTGTCGACGGCGTCCGCACCCCGTTCGGCCGCGCCGGCGAGAAGGGCATCTACGCCGGAACGCGCGCCGACGACCTGGTGGTCAAGTGCATCCGCGAACTGATGCGCCGCAACCCGTCCCTGCCGGCCGAACGGATCGACGAAGTGGCCATCGCGGCCACCACACAGACCGGCGACCAGGGCCTGACCATCGGCCGTACCGCCGCCCTGCTGGCCGGACTGCCGCGGACCGTGCCGGGCTTCGCGATCGACCGGATGTGTGCCGGGGCCATGACGGCCGTGACCACCACGGCCAGCGGCATCGGCTTCGGCGCCTACGACGTCGTGATCGCCGGCGGCGTCGAACACATGGGAAACCACCCGATGGGCGCCGGCGCGGACCCCAACCCGCGCTTTATGTCCGAACGCATCGTGGACCCGGCGGCCCTGAACATGGGCAACACCGCCGAGAACCTGCACGACCGCTTTCCCGCCATCACCAAGGACCGCACCGACGCCTACGCCGTCGCCTCCCAGGACAAGCTCGCGGCCGCCTACGCCAAAGACCAGATCCAGCCGGACCTGGTGCCCGTCGCCACGATGAAACCGGGCCTTGGCTGGACCGTGAACACGGTGGACGAGCCGCCGCGGCCGGGCACCTCGGTGCGCGACCTCGCCGCGCTCAAGACCCCGTTCCGCGCCCACGGCCGGGTCACCGCAGGCAACGCCGCCGGACTCAACGACGGCGCCACCGCCGCCCTGCTGGCCTCCGCCGACGCCGCCGAGGAACTGGGCCTGCCGGTCAAGATGCGCCTGGTCAGCTACGCCTTCGCCGGCGTCGAACCCGAGGTCATGGGCATCGGCCCGGTCCCGGCCACGGAAAAGGCCCTCAAGAACGCCGGGCTGGGCATCGGGGACATTGGCCTGTTCGAAATCAACGAGGCCTTCGCCGTCCAGGTGCTCAGCTTCCTGGACCACTTCGGCATCGCCGACGACGACCCCCGGGTCAACCGCTACGGCGGGGCGATCGCCGTCGGGCACCCCCTCGCGTCCTCCGGCGTGCGGCTGATGAACCAGCTGGCCCGCCAGTTCGAGGAGGACCCCACGGTCCGCTTCGGCATGACCACGATGTGCATCGGCCTGGGCATGGGCGCCACCGTGATCTGGGAAAACCCGCACCACGCCGCCTACGGCCTCGCCCTCGACGAGATGACCGCCCCCGCCCAGACGACCGCCCCCACCACCGAGACTGGAGCCGCAGCATGAGCGCCGCCGATTTCCGCAAACTTGCCGACCTCTTCCCGAACGAAACTCTCACCCGCTCCTACGTCCAGGACATCAAGCTGCCGGCGGTGGACGGCAGCAGCCCCGGAACCTTCGCCCTGGTCACGCTGGACAACGGCCTGGACCACTCCAAGCCCACCACTCTGGGCCCCAACACCCTGATCGAGCTCGGCACCGTCCTGGAAGGCCTCAGGGAGCGTGCGGCCCGCGGGGAGATCGTGGGCGTCGGCGTCACCGGCAAGCCCTACTTCCTGGTCGCCGGCGCGGACCTGTCCACGGTCAAGTCGATCAGCGGCCGCGAACACGGTCTCTGGATGGCCCAGCTCGGCCACGACGTCTACGCCACGCTGGCGAACCTGGGTGTGCCCAGCTTCGCCTTCATCAACGGCCTCGCCCTCGGCGGCGGGCTGGAGATTGCCCTGCAGTCCACTTACCGCACCGTGTCCACCGGCGCCGGTGCCCTGGCCCTGCCCGAAGCGTTCATCGGGCTCATCCCCGGCTGGGGCGGGGTGTACATCCTGCCGCGGCTGATCGGGCCCGAAAACGCCGTCAAGGTGATGATCGAGAACCCGCTGAGCAACAACCGGACGCTGACCGGACCGCAGGCGTTCAAACTGGGCGTGGCGGATGCCATGTTCGAGCCTGCCGACTTCGTCGAACAGTCCGTCGCCTGGGCCGCGCAGGTCATCGCGGGCGCCGTGAGCCCGGCCCGCGCCAACGCCGTCGACCCCTCCACCCCGGAGGTCGCGGCCCGCTGGGCCGGCGCCATCGCCGCGGGCCGGTCGTTCGTGGAAGCCAAGACCTCCAACGCCTCCCCGGCACCGGCCAAGGTCCTCGAGGTAATGGAGGCCAACCGGACGCTGACGCAGGCCCAGTCCGCGGAGCTGGAATGCGAGACGCTCGCGGACCTGATGCAGACCGACGAGTTCCGCTCCACCGTCTACGCCTTCCTGGACCTCGTGCAGCGCCGGTCCAAGCGCCCCGCCGGCGCCCCGGACCGGAAGCTGGCCCGTCCGGTGACCAAGATCGGCGTCGTGGGCGCCGGCCTGATGGCCAGCCAGCTCGCCCTGCTCTTCGCCCGCCAGCTCAAGGTGCCCGTGGTGATGACGGACATCGACCAGGCCCGGGTGGACAAGGGTGTGGGCTATGTCCACGCCGAGGTGGATAAACTGCTGCAGAAAGGCCGGATCAGCCCCGACGCCGCCAACCGGACCCGGGCGCTCGTCACCGGATCGGTCTCCAAGGAAGCCTTCGCCGACGCCGACTTCGTCATCGAGGCGGTGTTCGAGGAGCTCAACGTCAAGAAGCAGGTCTTCAAGGAAGTCGAGGCGATCGTTTCCGCCGAGTGCATCCTCGCCACCAACACCTCCTCGCTGTCCGTCACCGCCATGGCCGAGGACCTGGAGCATCCGGAGCGCCTGGTGGGCTTCCACTTCTTCAACCCCGTGGCCGTGATGCCGCTGCTGGAAATCGTCCGCGCCCCCAGGACCGACGACGCCGTGCTGGCCACCGCGTTCGAGCTCGCCAAGGGGCTGAAGAAGTCCGCCGTGCTCGTCAAGGACGCCCCCGCGTTTGTGGTCAACCGCCTCCTGCTGCGCCTCATGGGCGAAGTCACCGCCGCGTTCGACGAGGGCACCCCGGCCGAGGTGGCGGACAACGCGCTGCGCCCGATGGGACTGCCGATGACACCGTTCGTCCTCGGCGCCATGGTGGGTCTGCCCGTCGCCCAGCACGTCCAGGAGTCGCTGCACGCCGCGTTCGGGGACCGTTTCCCGGTCTCGCGGAACCTGCAGAAACTCATCGACAACGGAGTGAAGTCCATCTGGGCCGCGGAGAACGGCACCCCGGAAAAGGGGCCGGACGGGAAGCCGTTCATTCCCGCCGAGACGCTGGCGCTGATGACCTTCGGCGACACCCCCTCCACCGGCGAGGAGGTGCTGCGCCGCACCCAGGATGCCCTGGCCGAGGAAATCGGCCTGATGCTGGACGAAGGCGTGGTCGCGGGCCCGGAGGACATCGACCTCTGCATGATCCTCGGTGCGGGCTGGCCGATGTTCCTGGGCGGCATCACCCCGTACCTGGACCGGGTGGGAGCCTCCGAGCGCGTCACCGGCCGGAAGCTCCTGGCGCCCGGCGTGGCGTCCGAGCCGGCCGCCTGAGCCGCACCTGACCCGAGGCCCGTCGCGGGTCGGACCTGCCCGCGCGCCTGCATCTCCAACCGGCGCCGCCGTCCGCACTGCCACGCAGTGCGGACGGCGGCGCCGCCGCGTCGGGGTCCGCCGGTGCCCAGTCAGGGTCCGCCGGTCTGCCGTGTCAGGCCGGAAGAACCTCGGCGACGCGCCGGAAGTACCTGCGGGCGGACGGCAGCCAGACGAGGGCCGCTGCGACCAGTCCCCCGGCCAGAGGCAGCCCCTGCGAGAATACCGTCAGGAAGATCGCCGCCAACAGCCCGGCTGCGGCCGTCGGGCTGCGAGCGGACACATTCGAAAAGGCGGCGACCGTGGCCAGAACAACGACGATGAGCCCGACCAAGGGGATGACCGTGATGACGGGGCGGACAAACGGCTTTCCACGCCGGACGGCCCTGGCGCAGGTGAAATACGCACCAGCCGCCGACGCAAGAGTCAGATAGAGCACCAGCGCCGGAGCCGTCTTTGCGTCCGAACCGATGCTTTCCGGGAGGTATGTCTGCGGCGCGACCATCCCGCTGAAGGCCAGCACCATCAGCAGTCCCGTCAGGGTCCAGAGGGTTCCGAGTGACCCGAGAACCAGCCAGATCCCGGACGAAATCCTCAGGACGGCCGGAACATCGGCAATGGCGGCCGTGTCTGCTGGTGTGCTCATAGCCCCATGCTCGGTTACCCGGCGTTGGCCGGGTAGGGTCGCAGGCCCCCTGGAATTCAAGCTGCGGGTCAGGCTTTTCGTCAGACTGCGCGTCAGCCTTCCCGCAGGCTTCCGCCGTCGAGCGCCAGGACGCGGTGCGCCGTGGCCCGGGCGTAGGCGGCATCGTGGGTGACCAGCACGACGGCGGCGCCCCGCGCCGCCGCGGCGGCCACGGCCCGGTCCAGCCGGTCCAGGCCATGCCGGTCCAGGCCGACCGTGGGCTCGTCCAGGGCGAGGACGGCCGGGCCGCGGGCCAGGACCGTGGCCAGCGCTAGCAGCCGCTGCTGGGAGGCCGGCAACTCGGCCGGGTGCGTCCGGGCGGCCCCGGCCAGCCCGACGGCCTCGAGCGCCTCGTCCGCCCTGGCGGCGGCGTCCCTGCCGTGCAGCCGCCGGAGGCCGAAGCTGGCCTCCCGCAGCACCGTGCGTTCGAACAGCTGGTCGCGGGGGTGCTGGAAGAGCAGCCCGACCGAGGCTGCAATGCGGCCGGTCGGGATCCCGGCGATGCTGCGGCCCTGGATGCGCACCTCCCCGGTGTGCGGACGCAGCAGTCCGTTCAGGTGGCGCAGCAGCGTGGATTTGCCGGCCCCGTTCGGGCCGGTGATCGCCACGATCTCCCCCGGCCGCACCGTGAGTTCCAGGTCCCGCAGCAGCGGCTCCCCGTCGGCGTCGCCGGTCCCGGGGTAGCCGAAACCAAGGCCGAACAGTTCCAGCACCGGAGCGGCTTCCGGTTCCGGGGCGCGGCCCCGGACGGCGGGCACGGCGTGGGTGACCGCGGGCAGCAGGGTCCCGGTCCGGGCCAGTTCCGCGGACCGGATGAGTTCCCGGGGGATGCCGCTCGCGGTGGCGGTGCCGCCGTCGAGGATGATCCAGTGCCCGGCGGAGCGGGCGAGCCCGTCTGCGGACTGGCTCAGCAGCACGACGCCGGTCCCGGCGCCGGTGAGACGGTTGATGAGGTCCCGGACCTGGATGATGCCCGCCGCGTCCAGGGAGGCGAGCGGTTCGTCCAGGACCAGTACCCAGGGGTCCTGGACGACAGCGCAGGCCATGGCCAGCCGGCGCAGTTCCCCGCCGGACAGGGTGGCGGGATCCCGGTCCAGGAGCGCTGTGAGGCCGGTCTGCTCTGCGGCGCGCGCCACGGCGCGGAGCATGTCCCGCCGGGGCGTGCCGCGGTTTTCCAGGCCGAAGGCGAGTTCCTCGGCCACGGTGGAGCGGACCGTGGAGAGCATGGCGGCCGCATCCTGGGGGACGTAGCCCACCCGGGTGGACCAGGCGGACGGATTGATCCGGGGATCGTCCTCGAGGCCCCGGAACTCCAGCGGCTGCCCGGCCAGCGTGAGCGAACCGGTGAATGTTCCGGACTGACCGGGCCGGTGCCAGCCGGCCAGCAGCTTGCCCAGGGTGGTCTTGCCGCTCCCGGAACCGCCGAGGACTGCTGTCAGGACGCCCGGGCGGACGCTGAGATCGATGTCACGCAGCGCGGGGGTTCTCTCGCCGTGGAAGCTGAAGCTGCCGATCCGGGCGGCCAGCACGGCGGTTGACGCGGTGGCGGCGGCGGCGGTGGTGGGGTCCGTGGCTGTCATGCGGGCCCCGCGGCCGGCCAGGAGGCCACGAGCCGGAGTGCCACGGCTGCGGCGGTGATCAGCAGCAGCGTCGTGCGGAGCCGGCGCTGGGCGGGCGGGTCGGCGACCTGGCGGTAGCTGGTCCTGGGGCCCGGGGCGCCAAAGCCGCGGGCATCGAGGGCCTCGGCACGGCTGCCGGAATCCTCGATCAGGCCCAGCACCAGCGGGACCATCTGCAGCCGGACTGCTGCGAGCCTGGACAGCACGCCGCCGCGGAGCACCAGGCCGCGTGCCTCCTGTGCTGCCCTGATGCGCTCCAGCCGGCCGGCCATGGCCGGCAGCAGGGTGAGGGCGGAGGCCAGGACGAAGCCGAACTGCGGCGGCAGTCCCCGCCCGGCCAGCGCCGCGACGAGATCGGGGGTGCTGACGGTGAAGGCGAAGAGCAGCAGCACCAGCACGCAGGCGCCCGTGCGGGTGGCTGACTCCCAGGCGAAGGCCAGGCCTTCCGCCGTGACCCGGGCAGGCCCCCAGGCCGCCAGGACGGTGCGGCCCTCCGGGAAGAACAGCCCGTGCAGCATCAGCAGGGACAAGCCCAGGGGAAGCAGCACCGCCGAAGCCGCCACCAGCACTTGCTGCCCGGCGCCGGCGCGCACGGCCAACAGGACGGCCGCGAGGGCCACCGCGAGCGACAGCGGCCAGGCGCCCGCCGCCGTCGTGAGCACGGCCGTGCAGCCGGCTGCCGTCAGCGACGTCAGCGGATGGAGGGTGTAGGGCATTCTCATGGCGTGTTGGCCTCAGGCTTCGGGCGTTGCCGGCACCTTGCCGGCGAGCACCCGGTGGCGCCGCACGAAGGGGAACTGGAACGTGGTGCGGCGCGGCAGGGCGTAGACCAGCAGCGCGGCGATCGCGAAGACGATGGCCTTGTCCATGGGGTCCGAAATCAGCGCCTGCTTGGTGATGGCCGCGAGCAGGGTGTCGCCCATGGCGCGGAAGGCGCTGACGACCGCTCCGGTGCCGAGGCCCGCGGTGCCGCCAAAGACGAAGGCTGCGATCGGGGCGGAGACGGCGCCGGCGAGGATGCCGGTGACGAAGCCGGCCACCGGTGCCAGGTAGAAGCGGCGGAACAGCCCGCCGCGGGCGGCCAGCCCGGCGAGGAAGCCGATCAGCGCCGCCCCGGCCGCGAAAGGAAGCACGGTCGGGTTGAAGAAGGACCAGACGATGCTGCTGAGGGCACCCGTGGCGGCTCCCGCCGCCGGCCCGGCGAGGACGGCGATCAGGACGGTGCCGATGGCGTCGAAGTAGAACGGCAGCCCGGTGCTGCCCATGAGCTGGCCCAGGACCACGTTCAGGACGAGCGCCACCGGCATCAGCACCAGCGTGGACGTGGGCAGGACCGGAAGTGCCGCCGCGATCAGCAGGACCGCGCCGAGCAGGAACCCGCCGAGGGCCACGAGCGCGGAGAAGCTGGCCGGTCCGTTGGCGATGTCCGCAGGCTGGGTGAGGACAAGGAAGACGTAGGTGCCCGCGATCGCGGCGGCGCCGGCGAGCTCCAGCAGGCGGCGGTTGCGCCGTCCTTTGGCTGTGCCGGCGGCGCAGTCGGCACCGGGACCGGTTCCGGTTCCGGTGGCAGGGAGGATCAGGGACTGCTGTGACATGGGGATGGTCCTTCGGTGGGGGCTGCAACATCCGCCTATGTCACCTCGGCGCAGCTCCCATCCTAGCCAGTGGCGGGCGGCCCGGAGGACATGCTCCACCGGGCCAGCGCGCCCACGGAGGAAATCAGCTCCTCGAAGCAGTGCTCCGGGTTGTTGGAGGCGACGATCCGGGCGTTGGGCAGCAGGGCCCACAGCCCGCGGAAGTCCGCCACCGTGGTGCCGATCAGCAGCGGCGAGCAGGTTTCGACGTCCACGGTGGCCAGACGGGTGGTGAACGGGGTCCGTGCGACGGCGGCGCAGGCCGCGAACGCGTCATGCATGTGCGCCACGTAGCCCTGGCCGTAGAGCCGGTGGAACTCCATGTAGAACCGGATCGCATCCGACAGGCAGGCCACAAGCGGGCTGGCGGAGGTGCTGCGGAGCCCTTCGGGCTGCTCCGGGAGGACCAGTTCGGGTCCGGCCCCGGAGGCCTCGCCGAGGCGCCGGAGGTGGTCCGGGAGCATCTCGATCCGTTCCGTGGTCTCCAGCGCGCACACCACCGGCAGCTTGTCCTCCGGCAGGCCGCGGTAGGCGGCGAAAACTTCCCGGGCCGCGTGCGGATCCACCGAGACGTTCCATTCCGCCGTCGGCGTCGTGTTGCCCTGGTAGTAGAAGCTCCCGCCCATGATCACGAGGCCCTTGAGCAGCATCGGCAGCTCCGGTTCGCGGCGCAGGGCCAGGGCGAAGTTGGTCAGCGGCCCGGTGATCAGCCCGGTGATCTCCCCCGGGTGCGCCCGGACTTCCTCCACCCAGACGTCGACGGCGTGGCGCGGCGAGATCTGCTGGGCGGGCGCCGGCAGCTCGGCGTGGCCGATTCCCTGCGGCCCGTGGGTCTCCTCGGTGGTGACCAGCGGGATTTCCAGCGGCACCTCGGCGCCGGTGGCCACCTCGATGCCCGGCCGTCCGCAGAGTTCCAGAAGGGCCAGGGTGTTGAGCGCGACCTGGCGGGCACCAACGTTCCCCGCCGTGCAGGTGATGGCCTGCAGGCGGACCTCCGGCCGGGACAGCAGGTAGACGAGGGCCAGGGCGTCATCGATTCCGGTGTCAACGTCCATCAGGATGGTGTGCGCCGGTGCGGGAACCACGGAACGGGACCCGGCGTCGGCCCCCGGGATGGGAGCCATGGGGGACCGCTCCATCTAGAACAGCGCGACCTTCGGCGTCCGCGGGAAGATGTCGCCCAGTTCGGCACGTTCCGCGGCGCTGGGAACCCAGGCCACGGCGCCGGCGTTCTGCCGGACCTGTTCGGGCCGGGTGGCGCCGGCGATGACGCTGCTGACGGAGGGCTGGGCCGCGAGCCAGGAGAACGCCACCTGGATCTCCGTCAGGCCGCGCTCGGCGGCAAAGGCGCTGAACGCAGCCAGCTGGTCCCAGTCGGCGTCGTGCACCAGGTTGGTGCGGGTGTGGCTAAGGCGTGAGCCCTCCGGCGCGGTGTCCTTGGCGTACTTGCCGGTCAGCAGGCCGTTGGCCAGGGGGAAGTACGGCAGGACGCCCAGGCCGTAGGCCTCGGCGGCGGGCGTGACCTCGAGCTCGGCGCGGCGGTCCAGCAGGTTGTAGTGGTTCTGGCTGGAGATGAAGCGCGCTCCCCCGCGGGCGCGGGCGACGAACTCGGCCTCGGCGATTTGCCAGCCGGCGCGGTTGGAGTGGCCGATATAGCGGACTTTGCCGCTGGTGACGAGCTCGTCGAGGGCGGCGAGGGTCTCCTCGATCGGGGTCAGCGGGTCGGGGGCGTGGAACTGGTAGAGGTCGATCCAGTCTGTCCCGAGCCGGCGCAGCGAGGCTTCCACTGCGGTGATGATGTAGCGGCGGGAGCCTCGGGCACCAAAGTCGTTCCCGTTGGTCCCGCGCATGTCCAGGCCGAACTTCGTGGCGACGACGGCGTCGCCGCGGCGGCCCTTCAAGGCCTTGCCCAGCATCGTCTCGCTGAGGCCCGGCTCCCGGCCGTAGCTGTCGGCGACGTCGAAGAAGGTAATCCCGGCGTCCAGGGCCGCATGCACGACGGCGTCGGTCCCCTGCTGCGACTCGGTCGCCGTATTGGACCGGCCCAGATTGTTGCAGCCAAGCCCTACGACGGAGACGGTCAGTCCGGAATTACCTACGCGGCGGTATTCAGTCATGGGGTTCAGCCTATAACGCCCCGGCAGCGGCCTCCGGCAGGTACAGCACTGCGGGACCGACGCTGCAGGTACAGCACTGCAGGACCGGCGCTGCAGGTACAGCACTGCAGGACCGGCACAGCCCGGCAGGCAGTTCCGACGCTACCCTGCGGGCAGTTCCAGCCCGCGCTCGTCCAGGGCATCCTCAAGCTGGGCGAGCGTCCGCGGACACATGCCGTGCATCCCGGCGAGGGCCCGCCCGCCCAGGGCCACCACCTGTTCAAGGGTCTCTACGCCGGCGTGGGCGAGGGCCCGGCGGGCGGGAGCCGCGATCCCCCGCGGCAGCGGTGTACGGCCGGGTTCAACGGATTTCTGTGCCATGATGCATACCTTCCAGTCGATGCCCCCAAAACTGATGTGGATCGTGCCGGTGGATCTGCCGTGGTGCTACAGGGTTGCTACAGGCCCTGGAGGTACCGGGCGCTACAGGGTGAAGCTGTTGGCCGGCTTCGGAGAGTGCTTGAGCTTGAAGGAGGTCTCGCCGAAGGCTGCGGCGCCGATGCTCAGTTTGGTGAAGTCCAGATCCTCGCCGCGGATGCAGACCTTGATCGCGCTGACCGCCTTGTTGATGTCCGGGGTGAGGATGAAGATGTTGAGCTTGGCATCGGAGAACTCCGAGCGGTCCACAATGCCGAGTCCGCGCCAGGCCAGGTGGCTGATCAGGGCGTCCTTGGCCTTTTCCTCGAGGTAGCGGTCACGGTCCGTGCCGTCCTTGGTCTTCAGGGCGTACTGGGCCACGACCCAGAACTGCTCCTGCTCGGGGATTTCGGCGAAGCCGTCCTCGGCGCACTGAACCGCGAAGGCATCCATCAGGCCCTCCGCGGCCGCGGCGTCGGCGACGTCGGTCTCATCGGTTTTGCTCTGGTGCCCGACGACGCCGTGGTTCATCACGAACTGGCTGTAGTCCTCGTCGAACCAGCCCTCCCGGAATTCGAGGACCCCCTCGTCGTTGCGCTTGTAAACCCGGATAATTCCGCTCATGCCCGTCCTTTCCTGAACCATTCGCGGTCTGCGCCGTCGAATGGTGGCTGTTGTGCCTTGACGGCCTGGTAAAGCTGGTCCGACGCGGCGCTGATCCGGTCCACCACGTCTGCGGGGTACTCCATCTCGATCCGGTGTTCGGAAAACTCGTCCTCATCGTCCACGTACACCCCGCGGTCCGCGGTGCGGACCACGTCAAGGTCCATGTCGATCAGGTGGAACTCGGTGACTCCGGGCCGGATCGTGTTCCAGCCGTGGCCGGTCGCCAGGTCAACATAGACCTGGACGCCGGCGGGATGGGCCTGGTCGTAGAACGTGGCGACGTACTCCCCGGTGCGCGGGACGAGCAGCACGGCGTCGGATTCGGCGTAGAACGCTGCGCCCGGGCGGGAGCAGAACTCGTTGGTGCCCTGAAAAATCCACCAGCCGTGCTCATCCTCGCCGAGGTAGGTGCCGGGCACCACCCAGTGGGCCTTGCCGTTCCATTTCCGGTTCCGGGACACCACCAGGTCGCCCGGCGCCAGTCCGTCGGGAATCCTCACAGGATCGGCAGGTTGCCGGTACTGGGGTGTTCCTGGCCCGGAAGGGGCCGCGCGAAGGGGACCTTGGTCCCCAGGACCTGCGCCACGACGTCGTGGGTGATCTGCTGGGCGGTCAGACCGACGCGTTCGAGCACCTGGCTGCGGGTTCCGTGGGCGAGGAACTCCACCGGGAGGCCCACCTCGTTGAGCGCGGTGTCCACCCCGGCAGCCCGCATTTCCTGGCGGATCCGGGACCCGACGCCGCCGGCACGGACCCCGTCCTCGATGCAGATGACGAGGCGGTGGTGGGAGGCGAGGGCGATGATCGATTTCCGGACCGGCAGCAGCCAGCGCGGATCCACGACCGTGGAGCTGATGCCCTGCGCGCCGAGCCGGTTGGAGACGTCGAGGGCGAGTTCGGACATCGCGCCGACGCTGACGATCAGCACGTCGTTGTCGCTGGAGCCGGCCGGCCGGCGGGCCAGCACGTCCACGCCGTCGCCGAGCCGCTCGATGGCCTCCACCTCGGCCCCCACGGTGCCTTTGGAGTAGCGGATCACGCTGGGGGCGTCCTCGATGGCGACGGCTTCGCGGAGTTCCTCGCGCAGCCGGCTGGCATCGCGCGGCGCCGCGAGGTGCAGGCCGGGAACGATCTGGACCATTGCCATGTCCCACATGCCGTGGTGGCTGGCGCCGTCGGGCCCGGTGACACCGGCACGGTCCAGGACGATAGTGACGCCGGCCTTGTGCAGGGCGACGTCCATCAGGAGCTGGTCGAAGGCGCGGTTCAGGAACGTCGCGTAGACCGCAACGACGGGGTGCAGCCCGCCGAAGGCCATGCCGGCGGCGGAGGTGAGGGCATGCTGTTCGGCGATCCCGACGTCGAACACCCGCTCCGGGTGCCGGGCGGCGAACTTGTGCAGCCCGACGGGGATCAGCATGGCGCCGGTGATGCCGACGATTTCCTTGCGATCGTCCGCGATGTCGGCGATCTCGTCGGCGAACACTGCGGTCCAGGACTTGGCGCCGCCGGCCTCGGTCGGCTCTCCCGTCTCCGGGTCGATGATCCCGACGGCGTGGAACTGGTCCGCTTCATGGGCGCGGGCGGGCGCGTAGCCGTGGCCCTTCTCGGTCATGGCATGCACGATCACGGGGCCGGCGTAGTTCCGGGCGGTGGCCAGGGCGTGCTCCATGGCCTGGAGGTTGTGGCCGTCCACGGGCCCGATGTACTTCATCCCGAGGTCCTCGAACATGCCCTGCGGGGCCCACCAGTCCTTGACGCCCTTCTTCATGGCGTGCAGGCTGCGGTAGGTGAACTGGCCCGCTGGTCCGCCGTTCTGCAGCTTCTTCCGCCACCAGTCCAGGGTGCCTTCGTAGGCCGGGGCGGCGCGGAAGGAATCGATGGTGGGGCGCAGCGAGGCGAGGTAGTCCGCGAAGCCGCCCACGGTCGGGGCGTAAGAGCGGCCGTTGTCGTTCACGACGATTACGACGCGGCGCTTCTTGTCCGCGGCAATGTTGTTCAGCGCCTCCCAGGCCATGCCGCCGGTCAGGGCGCCGTCACCGACGACGGCGATGACGTAGCGGTCGCCGTCGCCGGTCAGCTGCCGGGCACGGGAGATCCCGTCCGCCCAGGAGAGCGAGGAGGAGGCGTGCGAGCTTTCGACGATGTCGTGCTCGGATTCGCCGCGGTCCGGGTAGCCGGACATGCCGCCCTGCTGGCGCAGGGTGCTGAAGTCCTGGCGTCCGGTGAGGAGCTTGTGCACGTAGGACTGGTGGCCGGTGTCGAAGACGATGCTGTCGCGGGGGGAATCGAAGATCCGGTGGACCGCGATGGTGAGTTCGACGACGCCGAGGTTCGGGCCCAGGTGCCCGCCCGTCTGGGAGACGTTGCCGATCAGGAACTCCCTGACCTCGGCTGCCAGCTGATCCAGCTGCGCCCCGGACAACTTGCTCAGGTCCTGCGGATTCCGGATGGTCTCCAAGATTCCCAACGGCCCCTCCTTCGGGTGGTAGACATGCCTTTTAACTCTAACGCCTCCGGAGTAGCCCTCGTGCCGGGACGCGTCCCTAACGCGTCCTGAACACAGACGGAACACAGACGGAACACGGACGGAACACGAAAGCCCCGGCCGGTCTGGGACCGGCCGGGGCTTTCGCGCCTGGCACCTGTTCCTCCGCGCGGGAGGATCCCTCCGCTAGTTAGCGGAGATCTGGCGCAGTACGTACTGCAGGATGCCGCCGTTGCGGTAGTAATCAGCCTCGCCCGGGGTATCGATGCGCAGGACCGCATCGAAGGACGTGACGGTGCCGTCTTCAGCCGTGGCGGTGACCTTGAGCGTCTTCGGCGTGGTGCCCTCGTTGAGGGCGGTGACGCCCTCAACGGCGAAGGTTTCCGTGCCGGTCAGCCCGAGGCTGGCAGCGTTCTGGCCAGCCGGGTACTGCAGGGGAAGGACGCCCATGCCAATCAGGTTGGAGCGGTGGATGCGCTCGTAGCTTTCGGCCACGACCGCCTTGACGCCCAGGAGCGCGGTGCCCTTGGCTGCCCAGTCACGGGATGAGCCGGAGCCGTACTCCTTGCCGGCCAGGACGACCAGCGGGGTGCCGGCGGCCTGGTAGTTCTGCGCGGCGTCGTAGACGAAGGCCTGCGGACCGTCCGCCTGGGTGAAGTCGCGGGTGAAGCCACCCTCGACGCCGTCCAGGATCTGGTTCTTGATCCGGATGTTCGCGAACGTTCCGCGGATCATGACCTCGTGGTTGCCACGGCGCGAGCCGTAGGAGTTGAAGTCCTTGCGCTCCACACCGTTGGCCAGCAGGTACTGCCCGGCCGGGGTGTCGGACTTGAACGAACCTGCCGGGGAGATGTGGTCCGTGGTGACGGAATCGCCGAGCTTCAGCAGCACCCGGGCACCGGAGATGTCCGTGACGGGTTCCGGCGTTGCCTTCATGCCGTCGAAGTACGGGGGCTTCCGGACGTAGGTGGACTTCGGATCCCAGGCGAAGGTGTCGCCGGCCGGGGTGGAGAGTGCCTTCCAGCGGTCGTCGCCTTCGAAGACGCCCTCGTAGCCGCGGGCGAACATTTCCTTGTCGATCGAGGAGTCGATAACCTGCTGGACCTCGACCGGGTTCGGCCAGATATCCTTCAGGAAGACGTCGTTGCCGGCTTCGTCCTGGCCCAGGGCGTCGTTCTCGAAATCGAAGTCCATGGTGCCGGCCAGGGCGTACGCGATGACGAGCGGCGGGGAGGCCAGGTAGTTCATCTTCACGTCCGGGTTGATCCGGCCTTCGAAGTTGCGGTTACCGGACAGCACGGCGGCGACGGAAAGGTCGTTGGCCTGGATGGCCTCGGAAATTTCGGCGTCGAGCGGGCCGGAGTTGCCGATGCAGGTCGCGCAGCCGTAACCGACGATGTAGAAGCCGAGCTTCTCCAGGTACGGGGTCAGGCCCGACTTGTTGTAGTAGTCGGTGACGACCTTGGACCCGGGAGCCACGGAGGTCTTGACCCACGGCTTGGAGCTCAGGCCCTTGTCGACGGCGTTGCGGGCCAGCAGTGCGGCGGCCAGCATCACGGACGGGTTGGACGTGTTGGTGCAGGAGGTGATCGAGGCGATCGACACCGCGCCGTGGTCCAGCTCGAACTCGCGGCCGTCCGCGGTCTTGACGCTGACCGGGTTGGACTGGCGGCCGTCGGCAGCCGGGCCGTGCGCGTGCGGGGCCTCGTCCGTGAGGTGGCTTGCGGAACCCGTGAAGGACGGCGCGTCGGAAGCGGGGAAGCTTTCGTCGATTGCCTCGTCCACGCTGCCGCCGGCCAGTTCTTCCTTCACGTAGTTGCGCAGGTCCTGGCGGAACTGGTCCTTGGATTCCGTGAGGATGATGCGGTCCTGCGGGCGCTTCGGGCCGGAAATCGACGGGACAACCGTCGACAGGTCCAGCTCGAGGTACTCGGAGAACTTGATCTCCTTGGAAGGATCGTGCCAGAGGCCCTGTTCCTTAGCGTAGGACTCCACGAGGGCAACGTTCTCGTCCGAGCGGCCGGTCAGGCGCAGGTAGTCGAGGGTGACGTCGTCGATCGGGAACATGGCGGCCGTGGAGCCGAACTCCGGGCTCATGTTGCCGATGGTGGCGCGGTTGGCCAGCGGCACAGCCGCGACGCCCTCGCCGTAGAACTCCACGAACTTCCCGACCACACCGTGCTTGCGCAGCTGCTCGGTGATGGTCAGCACGACGTCGGTGGCGGTCGCGCCGGCCGGGATGGACCCGGTCAGCTTGAAGCCCACGACGCGCGGGATCAGCATGGAGACGGGCTGGCCCAGCATGGCCGCCTCGGCTTCGATGCCACCCACGCCCCAGCCCAGCACACCCAGGCCGTTGACCATGGTGGTGTGGGAGTCGGTGCCGACGCAGGTGTCCGGGTAGGCCCGGACAACGCCGTCAATTTCGCGGGTCATGACGGTGCGGGCCAGGTACTCGATGTTGACCTGGTGCACGATGCCGGTTCCCGGCGGGACGACCTTGAAGTCGTCGAACGCTGTCTGGCCCCACCGCAGGAACTGGTACCGCTCGCCGTTGCGCTGGTACTCGATCTCCATGTTGCGCTCCAGTGCGCCGGAGTTGCCGAAGGCGTCGATCTGCACGGAGTGGTCAATCACCATTTCGGCAGGCGCCAGCGGGTTGACCCGCTTGGGGTCACCGCCGAGCTCCTTGACTGCTTCACGCATGGTGGCAAGGTCCACAACGCAGGGCACGCCAGTGAAGTCCTGCATGATCACGCGCGCCGGCGTGAACTGGATTTCAGTGTCGGGCTCTGCGCTGGGGTCCCAGCCGGCCAGTGCTCGGACGTGATCGGCCGTTATGTTGGCGCCGTCCTCGGTCCTCAACAGGTTTTCAAGCAATACCTTGAGGCTGAACGGAAGGTTTTCTGCACCTTCGACGGAGTTCAACCGGAAAATTTCGTATTCGGTACCGGCTACATTAAGTTTGCCTTTTGAACCGAAGCTGTCCACAATGCTCATCGCAGGACTCCTCTCGCAACAGTTTCATCTTTGTCGCGCCGCAGACCCCTTGCTAGTTAGGTTGCCCTAACTGGTGCTGGCCTTGTTCGCACAAGGACCGGTACAGGGTGCAGGAGGTCAGCCGTGATTACGGAGCGCGACGTCGGACTACTCCGCCCATCCTAGTGTCCTCAGGCCCGGGGAGTCAGCAGCGCCACAGTCTCCATGTGGTGCGTATGCGGATACAGGTCAAAAGCCCGCAGCCCGGCCAGTTCCCAGCCGGACTGCTGGAAGTAGCCCACATCGCGGGCAAAGGACGCCGGATCGCAGGACACGTAGGCCACGGCCCGCGGACCCGCCCCGACCAGCTGGTTCACGACGGCCTTGCCGGCACCGGCCCGGGGCGGGTCCAGCAGGATGGCGTCGAAAGTTCGTGCTTTCTCGCGCAGGACCCGATCCACCCGGCCCTGGACGATCTCCACCTGGGTCGCGTCATGGAGGTTTTTCCGGGCATCCCGGCTGCTGCCGGGTGATCCTTCCACGGACAGCACGGACCCGGTGACACCCACGGCGTCCGCGAGCGGCGCGGTGAACAGCCCCGCCCCGGCGTACAGGTCCGCCACCACGGCGCCCCGTTCCAGGAAGCCGCCGTCCTGCAGGAATCCGGTCACGGCCCCGGCCAGGGTGTCCGGGCCGTCCCGGTGGATCTGCCAGAAACCGTCGCCGGTGACACGGAAGTCGTGGCCGGATGCGGTCTCCTGCACGTAGGTGCGTCCGCGCAGCCGCAGCACTTCGCCCTTGACCGGATCGAAGCTCGCCACCGAGACGTCCTCGGGCAGCTGGGCGAGGA
Organism: Arthrobacter sp. AL12; assembly: GCF_029960645.1. Lineage (GTDB taxonomy): Bacteria > Actinomycetota > Actinomycetes > Actinomycetales > Micrococcaceae > Arthrobacter. The sequence continues at coordinate 71,711 of NZ_JASBQY010000015.1, read as the reverse complement.
CCGCGCTGAGCCGTTTGGCGCGCGTTCCCGCGGCCGGGACCAGGAGCACGAGCGGGCGGGAACCGTTGGCCGGGGCGGCGACTTCAATGCGTTCAATGCCCTGCAGGTCGATGTCCCAGAGCCGGAGGGCGTTGATGGCGTCCGAGGCCAGGGGCATCTCCCGGACCGGGAGGATCTGGTTGGAACGGTGCGCGTGCATGCCGAGCTTCCCGGCAGGAGTCACGGCGAAGCCGGCGCGGGTGCGCCAGGCGAGACCCGCCGCCGCTTCGGTTCCGGGCTCCCCCACGGCCTCCACCGTCACCGGCACGTCCACGCCGGCGAGGCGGCGCAGCTGTTCGGCCAGCACCTCGGCCTTGAGGCTGCGCTGGCGCGCCAGGGAGATGTGGCCCAGTTCGGCGCCTCCTACGGGCGGGTGGCGGTGCGACCAGGAGCGCACGGAATCGGCCAGGTCCCAGAAGTGCCCCACCCGGTCGGGGGAAGGCTCCAGGACCTCCACGACGTCGCCGCGCCAGAACTTGGCGTCGGGGCCGGACTCCGTGAGCCGGACCCGGACCTTCTCGCCGGGGATGCCATGGCGGACGAAAACCACACGCCCCTCGTGCCGGGCCACGCAGTGCCCGCCGTGGGCGACCGGCCCGACGTCGACGATCAGTTCGGTGTGGGGTTGCGTCTGGGTGTCGGAGCTCATTGGATGTCCTGCAGTCTCTTGGCTTCTTCGGATGATTTCAGCTGCCAGGGCACGCTGGCCACCATAACGCCCGGCTCGAAGTGCAGCCGGGTCTTGATGCGCAGTGCGGTCTGGTTGTGCACCAGTTGCTCCCACCACTTACCCACGACGTACTCCGGGATGTAGACGACGATCAGGTCGCGGGGCGAATCGCGCCGCATGTTCTTGATGTATTCCATGATGGGCGTCACCGTTTCGCGGAACGGACTGGCCAGCACCGTCAACGGTACCGGGATTTCCAGCTTCTCCCAGTCCGCGACCGTCTGCTCGGTCTCCTCGTTGCTGATGTCCACGGTGATGGCATCGAGCCGGGAGGGCCGCGACGCGCGGGCGTAGGCCAGTGCCCGCAGGACCGGCTTGCGGACATGCGAGACGAGGATCACCGCGTGCACCCGGGTGGGCAGGGCCCGCGGCGAGGAGTCCTCATCCACGGCGAGTTCTTTGGCCACGTTGTCGTAGTGCGCCCGGATGCTCCACATGATCAGGAACAGCACGAACATGGCCAGCAGCGCGATCCACGCCCCCTGCTGGAACTTGGTGATCAGAACGATCACCAAGACCGTGGCGGTCATGCCGAAGCCGAAGGTGTTGATGGTGCGCGACTTAAGCATCCGCCGCTTCAACGCGGGGTCCTTGGCGAGCTTGAGCTGCCGGCCCCAGTGCCGGATCATACCGAGCTGGCTAATCGTAAAGGAGATGAAGACGCCCACGATGTAGAGCTGGATGAGCTTGGTGACGTCGGCGTTGAAGGCGATGATCAGCACCAGGGCGCCGGCGGCCAGCGCCAGGACGCCGTTGCTGAAGGCCAGCCGGTCCCCGCGGGTGCGCAGCTGGCGGGGCAGGTAACCGTCCTGGGCCAGGATGGAGCCGAGCACCGGGAAGCCGTTGAAGGCCGTGTTGGAGGCGAAGACCAGGATCACGCCGGTGGCGGCGACCACGATGAAGAAGGGGATGGAGCCTGCGCCGAAGATCGTCTGGGCGATCTGGCTGATCGCCGGACTCTGGATATAGCCCTCCGGCAGCAGCTCGCCGTTCAGCAGGAACTCGGTGGCCGGGTCCAGCACAATGTGCACCTTGGTGGCGTTGGCGAGGTAGATGATCCCGGCCAGCATGGAAGCGGCGATCACGCCGAGCAGCAGCAGGGTGGTGGCCGCGTTCTTGCTCTTCGGCTTCTGGAAGTTCGGCACGCCGTTGCTGATGGCCTCAATGCCGGTCAGCGCCGCGGCGCCGGAGGAGAAGGCCCGGAGCAGCAGGAACGCGCCGGCGAGGCCGACCAGTCCCTCGTCGAAGCCTTCCGCGGGCACGATCGTGAACGCTGCCGACGGCGCCTCGCCCAGCTGGCCGGTCGTGGCCTGGAAGACGCCGATGGCGGTCATGCCAAGGATGGAGGCCATGAAGATGTACGTCGGCAGGGCGAACACCGTGCCGGCTTCCTTGATGCCGCGCAGGTTTACAAGGGCGAGGACCACGACGCCGATCGTCGCGATGATCGCCTGCTCGCCGTGCAGCGAGGGCACCGCGGTGGTCAGGTAGGTGGCCGCGGAGGACATCGACACCGCGACGGTCAGCACGTAGTCGACCAGCAGCGCGGAGGCGACGGTGAGCCCGGCATATTTGCCCAGGTTCTCGTTGGCGATTTCGTAATCGCCGCCGCCGGAGGGGTAGGCGTGGACGTTCTGGCGGTAGGACGCGACGACGGTCAGCAGCACCACCATGACGGCGAGGCCCACCCAGGGCGAGAATGCCACGGCGGAGACGCCGGCCAGGGCCAGCGTCAGGAGGATTTCGTCCGGCGCGTACGCCACGGAGGACAGCGCGTCGGAGGCGAAAACGGGCAGGGCGATCCGTTTGGGAAGCAGGGTGTGAGCCAGGCTGTCGTTCCGGAACGGCCTGCCTACCAGCACCCGCTTCACGGCATTGAAAATTGTCGGCACCACACAAAGCTAGTCCGATTCGCACGCGATGTCATGACGGCGGCGGTCCCCGCCGTCCGAGCGGCGCCCGCGGGGCTGGCTGCCCGGGCCGCGGTGGCCGGTAGAGTTTTACCCAGCAGCAGTACAGGAACAACAGGAGGCACGGTTGGCGCACTTCGTGATTATGGGTTGTGGCCGCGTGGGGGCAACCCTTGCGCACACGCTCGAGGACGCGGGCCATTCCGTGGCCATCATCGACCAGGACGACCGCGCCTTCCGGCGGCTCCGCACGGGCTTCACCGGCCGCAAGGTCACCGGCATCGGCTTTGACCGGGAGACCCTCAAGCAGGCCGGCGTCGCGGACGCCTATGCCTTCGCTGCCGTCTCCAGCGGCGACAACTCCAACATCCTGGCCACCCGGGTGGCCCGCGAAACCTTCCATGTCCCGCACGTGGTCGCCAGGATCTACGACCCGGGCCGCGCCGAGATCTACCAGCGCCTGGGCATCCCGACGGTCGCAGCCGTGCGCTGGAGCGCGGACCAGGTGCTCCGCCGGATCCTGCCCGAACAGCACCTCGCCGGCGACTTCCGGGACCCCTCCGGCCGGCTCGTGCTCGCCGAGGTGGATTTGAACGCGGACTGGATCGGCCAGCCCGTCACCGCGATCGAGAAGGCCGCCGGGGTCCGGGTCGCCTACCTGACCCGCTTCGGCGAGGGCATGCTGCCCGTAGCCGGCACGCTGTACCAGGACGGCGACACCGTGCACGCCATGCTGGGTGTGGACCGCAGCACCGAAGTCGCCCACATACTTGCCAAGTCCCCCGCCAAGGAGTCCTAAGTGAAAGTCGTCATTGTCGGGGCGGGAAGCGTCGGTTCCTCGATCGCGCGCGAACTGCTGGCCCACAAACACGAGATCCTGCTGATCGACCTGAAGCCGGAGGTGATCGGGCGCAGCGGGCTGCGCGGCGCGCACTGGCTGGTCGGTGATGCCTGCGAACTGAGCACGCTCCAGGACGCGAAACTGGAGGGCGCCGACGTCGTGGTCTCCGCGACCGGTGACGACAAGGTCAACCTCGTGGTCTCGCTGCTGGCGAAGACCGAATTCGGGGTCGGGCGCACGGTGGGCCGGGTCAACAACCCCAAGAACGACTGGATGTTCGACGACTCCTGGGGCGTCGACGTCGCGGTCAACACCCCGCAACTGATGACCGCCCTGGTCGAGGAGGCGGTGGAGATCGGCGACCTCGTCCGCCTGCTGACCCTGCAGACCGGCGTGTCCTCGCTGGTGGAGTTCACGGTCCCCCACGATTCGCATGTGGTTGGCCTGACGGTGGGCGACATCGAGTGGCCCGAGGATTCGACCCTGGTGGCGATCCTGCGGGACCAGGCACCGATCACGCCGAGCCGGGATGATGTGATCGACGGCGGCGACGAGCTGTTCTTCGTGACCACGATCGCGGCCGAGGATGAGCTGCGTGCCCTGCTCTCGCCGGAGTCGCAGGATGAGGACGAGGACGCCGCCGGGCAGCACCCCGTCACCACCGCGGGCCGGCACGGCGGCGAGAACCCGCTGCCGGAGGACGACGGCTTCGACGGTTAGCCCGGTTGCGCTATCACTTTTGGTGCTTCTGAGCTCCTCAGAAGCACCAAAAGTGATAGCGCAACCGGGCGCTAGGCCGCCGGGGTGGTTGTTTCCGGGGCTGGGGCGGGCCGGGTCAGCAGCCAGGCGACCCAGATGCCCAGAATGTACAGCGGCGCACCCATCAGCAGCCGCGTGGTGGCGAGGGCCGCGAAGCCGGGCTCGCCCATGAAGTACAGCGGAACCTGGACCAGCAGCCGCGCGGCCAGCACCGCGATGATCACCCAGGTGCCGATCTGGTACGCCTTGACCCGGGCCGGGTCCTTGCGCCAGTCCAGGCCCTCGTTCCGGATGAACCCGAAGATCAGCCCGGCAAAGGGCCAGCGCACGGCAATGGAGATGGTCATCGCCACGATGTAGGCGGAGTTGGTGAAGAACCCCGGGACGTAGAAGTCCTCGGCTTTGCCGGTGGTGTTGGCCAGCCACGCGGAGATCCCGACGCCGACAATCCCCGCCAGTGCCTGCGTCAGCGGTTTGCGCTGGACCAGCCGGACAACGGTGAAAACCGCGGCCACGGACAGCGCCGCGATCAGCGCCAGCGGCAGCTCACGCGTGATCGTGAAGGCGACCAGGAAGACCAGGCCAGGGAGGATGCTTTCGGCAATGCCCTGGGCCCCGCCGGCGCTCTTGAGCACGTCGATGTTGCCGTCGCCGGAACGGTGCAGGCCGGCCTTGGCCGCGTAGCCCTCGGCGAGCTGCGCCACGGTGGGCGGGGCAGCGGAGGGCTCCTGGACCGGCCCGGGCTGGGCGGCGGGCTCGGGCTTCTCGGGCACGGTCACTGTTCCTCCTGGCGGGAGACTATTTCGTAGCGGGGATTGAACATGGTCGGCAGGCCGTCGCGCACGGTGACCATGCCCTGCAGCCGGAGTTCGGTGCCGGCGTCGATCCCGGGGATCCGGCGCCGCCCGAGCCAGACAACCCGGAGCCGGTCCTTTGGGACGGCGGGCCGCTGGCGCCGCGGCCCGGCGGCGGGCTGGGTGGCCGGGGTTTCGGCGGCGGGCCGGGCCGCGGGCTGGGCGGGTGCGGTGACGGTTCCTGCGGTGACGGTTCCTGCGGTGACGGCTTTGGCTCCGCGCGTTTTGGGCGCATCGTGGTCGACGACGACAGCGGTGAAGGCGGCTACGTGGCTGGCCGGCGCATAGGTGACCGACTCGATGTAGCCGTGGCACAGCACGCGGCCACGGTCCGGCAACCCCCTCACGGAGATGGAGGAGGCCGGGTCCTGGCGGGGGGCATCAGCCAATCTGGGTAGTCTCCGGTCCACGTTCCGGCTGCCCGAGGTCCGGCGCGGACTGCGGTGCGGGCACGGCATTTTCCTTGGGCAGGCGGAGCTGCAGCAGGTCGCGCGGCGGCATGGGGTTTTCACCGCGCACCACGACGATCTGCCGGAACAGCCCCTCGAGGCCGGCGGCGGCGTCGCGGTCCACCGCGGCTTCTCCGCCGAAGACGCCGCGGAGGAACCAGCGCGGACCGTCGACGCCGACGAAGCGGGCCACGCGGTAGCCGTGGCTTCCGTCAGCGCCGCTGGCGGGTAGCTTGGCGAGCAACTCGGTGCCGAACCCACCCTGGACCTCCTCGACCTGGCCGCCCTGGCTGCCCACCGACTGGCCGATCTGCTCCCGGATTTCCTCCCACAGCCCCTCGGAGCGGGGCGCAGCGAAGGCCTGGAGCTGGAGGCTGGAGCCGTCCAGATCCATCGTGACGGCGACGACCCGCTGGGTGGCTTCCTCGACCTCGAGCCGGAGCTGCAGGCCCTCGGCGGGAGCAATCAGGAGCGCCCCAAGGTCGACGTAGCCGTCCTGGTCCTCGATCTCAGACACGTCGAAAGGACCCGTGGCACCCGGGACGGCAGCGGACGTCCCGGCGGAGTCGTCGGCGGAAGCATCAATGACGGCCTCCTGGGTTTCCCCGGAGTCTGTCAGCTGTTCCTGCTTGGCTTTCCTGCCACGCCCAAAAACCATGGGGTTGTCTCCTTAGTTGTGATTCCGTGCCGCCGCGTCGCCCCGCGACCGCGCGGCGCGTGCTCTCTGATGCTGCCTGGTTCTGCACTCAGGCAGAAACAGCGGCCGGCTGGTACGTTCTGCCAATGGGTCCTGCTCTTAAGTCACTGCAATACTGCGGTCTGGCTGGCTTCCGGTCAGACCGGCGCGCCGAAGCCGCCGGTGGATCCGAAGCCTCCGCCGCCGCGAACCGAGCCGCTGAGGTCCTGGACCGGCAGGAACCTGGCGTACTCCACGCGCTGAATAACCATTTGTGCAATTCTATCGCCGCGCTTGAGTTCAATCGCGTGCTCGCGGTCGGTATTCAGCAGCGTCACCGCAATTTCTCCGCGGTAGCCGGCGTCGACGGTGCCCGGGGCGTTCACGACGGTCAGTCCGTGCTTGGTCGCAAGCCCGGACCGCGGGTGGATCAGGGCCACGAAGCCGTCAGGGAGGGCAATGGCCACACCGGTGGGCACCAGCCGGCGCTCCCCCGGTTCCAGCACCACGTCCTCACGGGCGCGGAGGTCCGCTCCGGCGTCGCCCGGGTGGGCATACGACGGCGGCTCCAGGCCGTCGTCGAGCATCTTCAGCTGAACCGTCAGGGTGGGGCTTCCATACTCGGGCACGGACACTGCCGCTGGCTGTTCTTCTGGATGTTCTTCCGGCTCTGCCGCTTCGGCGGCGTCCAGTGCAGTCGTTTCTTCAGTCACAGTCCCTCACTCTAACGCCCGCCGCGAAAATAGGGCCAGCCGCCGCCGGCGGGCCCGGACCTGCTCCCGCTTCTGCCGCCAAGGTGAAATGGCCCGGGAAAAGTGGAAAGCTGGGCTTATGCCCGAATCCAGTGCAGCCGTGCCTGCCCATAACAGCACCCCCAGCGACGCCACCGTAAAGTACAGCGAGAAGCTCTGGCCAAACTTCTGGATCTGGCTGATGGCCGCGGGACTCTCGGGCGCCGGGATCCTGGTGTTCGCCCCCATCAGCATGACCACCGGGCTCACCGCAGCCATCGTCCTGTTCGTGATCCTCACCGTGCTGCTGGTCCTCTCGACCCCCGCCATCACGGTCACCGGGTCCACCTTGCGCGTTGGCCGCGCCACGATCGAACGCCGCTTCGTCGGCGCCGCGTCAGCGTTCCGGGGCCCCGAGGCGACGGCGGAACGCGGAACCCGCCTCAACGGCCTCGCGTTCCTGTGCATCCGCGGCTGGATCGATCCGGTGGTCCGGATTGAAATCACCGACCCCTCGGACCGCACGCCCTACTGGCTCACGTCCACCCGGCACCCCGACAAACTGATCGCCGCGCTGAACTCCTAGCCCTCGCAGTCCTTGCAGTACTTGAGGCCGTCCCTTTCGCGGGCAATCTGCGAACGGTGCCGGACGAGGAAGCAGGAGGCACAGGTGAATTCGTCGGCCTGGGCGGGCAGGACCCGGACCAGCAGTTCCTCCCCGGACAAGTCCGCGCCGGGGAGTTCGTAGCCTTCGGCAAGGTCCGATTCGTCTTCATCGACCACTGCGGACGGCTTTTCCGTGCGCCGCGCTTTCAACGCCTCGAGGGAGTCCTCGCTGAGGTCCTCCTCGGTCTTGCGCGGCGCATCGTAGTCTGTCGCCATTATTTGTTGTTCACACTCCGCAGTTGTTCGGTTGGTTCGCCGGGCCCGGAGGATCCTCAAGGGCGGTAGCCCTGGGCCCCCGGAGCGGTTCTCCGATGTAAACGCCGGACACGCGGTTTTTGTGCCCGATGTCGCGTCATTTTTGCTTAAGCGCCCGGTGAAAGCCAGAGTCCTCCGGTCCCGGGCAGGGCCCCCGGGCTGCCGCATCCGGGACCCGGAGGGCGTCCGGGCCGACGAGGGGCCAAAAAGTGGCGGAACTTCGCGGAAAATTGACGGCGCGCCCTCCGTCCTCACCGGATTTCGCGCGCATCGGTGGCAGAGTTTCGATTGTTATTAATGCCAGGGTGGAGGATTTGTATGCAGGATCTACGGCTTGTAGGCGTCCACGACGACGGGGAGCATCTCCTGTTGAGCGGCGCCGGCGGCGAGATGTTCCAGCTGCCAATCGATGAAGCACTTCGGGTGGCAGCCAGCCGGACGACGGCCAAGGCCGCCTCCGGTGGGGTCGCCGCGCCCATTGCCATGTCGCCGCGCGATATCCAGGCGCGGATACGCAGCGGCTCGACGGCGGCCGAGGTGGCGGAGCTCTCCGGAATTCCGCTTGCGAAGGTCCAGCGCTACGAGGGCCCGGTACTCGCCGAGCGCGAGCATGTCGCCCGGCAGGCCCGCAAGGTGGAGGTCGCCGCCCCCGCCCCCGGCCATGACGTGTACCGCTCCGTGTTCGGTGACCAGCCGGCCTCCCTCGGCGAGATGGTGGACCACCGGCTCAGCGCGCACGGCATTGATGCCGGCACCGTGGAGTGGGACTCCTGGCGGCGCCCGGACGGGAGCTGGAACGTGGTGGCCCGCTTCGAGGCGAAGCCCGGCGGCCCGGCCGGTATCGGCGAGGAACCGCCGGCCATGTGGACCTTCAGCCCGGCCCGCAAATCCCTGCAGAACGCCAACCGCTGGGCCCAGCAGCTCAGCGAGCTCGAGCCCCTCGATGGCCCTGTCCCGGCGCGCCGGCTCACCGCCGTCTCGGACCGGCCCTTTGATTTTGAAACCGACGCCGACGCGGCCGCCCGCACGGCGACCGCCCAGCTCCAGGTGGTCCAGCAGCTCCAGCTGCAGCAGGAACAGGAATCCGACGGGCTGCTCGACATGCTGCGCTCCCGCCGCGGGCAGCGTCTCGGTGTGGACGAGGACGCTGACGACGCCCTCGCCACGCTGCTGACCAACGGTGTTCCCGCCGCCCACCCGAGGCCTTCCGAAATCCTGCCCGAGCAGCCCGCCGAGCCGGAACCTGCGGGGTCCTCGACCGGGAAGTCAACGGGCGGGCCGGAGAAACCGGACGCAGCGGCCACGGAGACCCGGCCCGGCGCCGGCCCCTGGGACCGCCGCCGCGACGGCAGGCCTTCGATCATGTCACGGCTCAGCCTTGCCCCCCGCCAGCAGGACGCACCGGCTGACGCCCTGAAACTGCATGACGGCGTCAGCACCGACACCCGCGAAATCACCATCGTGGCCTCGCAGCTGCGGCCCGCCGGCCGGCAGGGCTCACCCTCCAGCCCGGGGCTGGACGAACTGCTCGGCGGCGGAACCCCCCGGCGCCAGCAGCGTGAGACTCCCGCCGCTGCCCGGGAGGAACGCGACGCGGAGCAACCCGAACGCCAGCCCGCGAAGCCGAAGCGTTCCAGCATTCCCAGCTGGGATGACATCGTCTTCGGTGCCCGCGGGGACTAGCAGCCACCAGGATTGGAAGCGCGGCGACGCGCTTTTGGGGCCCTTCACGCGAAGTCAGGCGCGGGGGGCCCTTTTTCCGTCGGCCTGGAAACACACCAGCGGGACTTCGCGTTCGGCTTTCGTCAGCGAACCGTGCTGGCCCACGACCTCAAGAGCTGTGGGCCGGACCCGGCGGGTGTCGTAGAAGGCCAGGGCATCCCTGGCCGCGATCATCACGTCGCCGATGCGCGGGCCAACCTCGGCCCGGACGGCACCGAAAAGCCCCGCGGCGATGGCGTCCTCCCGGGTGAAAGCCCAGATCCGGTCGCCGAAACGCGCCCGCCAGGCCTCCAGCACACGGGCCCGGCCGGAATCGCCGTCCGACTCCTCCAGATACAGGTGGACCATTCGCGGCTCGCCCGCGGTATGGCGGACTCCGGCCACGAGGGCGGGATCGGCAGCGTAGTCGATCCGCTGGGATTCCGGCACGTCCAGCATGCCGTGGTCCGCCGTGAGCAGGATCGTGGTGCCCGCCGGCAGTGTCGCGCTGAGCCGTTTCACCGTCGCGTCGAGTTCCTCAAGCTGGTGTTCCCACTGGGGAGACTGGCAGCCGTGGCGGTGCCCGGCCTTGTCCAGTTCGTTGACGTAGAAGTACATCAGCGACCGTCCGGACCCCGCCATCGTCTCGGCGGCAGCCGCGGTCCGGGCATGCGAGGTCGTGGCCGTGACATAGCTGCCGCCCCGGAGCGCGGCCCGGGTCATGGCCGAGTCGCTGAATTGCGGGAGGCTGACGGTGGTGACTTCCACGTGCTCGGCGGCCCGCTGGAAGACGGTGGGGAATGGCTGCCAGCGCTCCGGATCAACGCCGGCGTCCCAGCCGCCCAGCATGTTGACCACCCGGTCCTGGTCCGGGTCCAGCACGTCGTAGCCCACCATGCCGTGTTGCCCGGCCGCGAGCCCGGTGCCGAAGCTGGCCAGGGACGCTGCCGTGGTGGACGGGAACGCCGAATCCAGGGAGACCGGCACCTGGCCCTGGCCGGACTGCATCACAGCGCGCAGGAACGGCGTGTGCGCCGACTTCTGCTTGAGCAGGTTCCGGCCCAGCCCGTCGGCCAGCACGACGCAGATGCGTTTGGCCGCGGGCAGGTTCAGGCGGTTGTCGAAGCCGGAAACGCCCACACTCGCCGCGGCGCTCGTGAGCACCTCGGCGATGGAGCGTTCGCCGAAGGCCGGGGCGGCGGGCAGGCTCTGCGGGTGGGTCCGGGCGGTGGACAGCGGTTCGGGCATGCGGACCGGGGTCATCTCAGCGCTGGTGACCGCGGCTGGCGCGGCTTCCGAAAACGCCCATCCGCGGGCGCGGCGGCAGCCCGGGGCCGGTGTGCGGCACGGGCGCGGTGGATCCGGTGTTGACGGCACGGAGGGCACGGGCGAACAGCTTGGCGTCCTGGACGGCCTGCAGGCCGTCGGCTTCGGAGCTGATCCGGATCACGATATCCTCCTGCGCGATGGTGCCGCTGTAGCCATGGTCGGCCTCGCACTGCGGGTCGCCGCAGCTGGCCGGGCCCATGTCGAGGCGCTGGCCGCCGGACCAGGCGATGGACAGGGTCAGTTCGCGGACCGGGTCCGAGGACTTGTAGTCCTGGGGCTGTGCGTATACGTAGCTGAGCACCACGGAGCGGATCTCTGCCACGGGCACGGATTCCGTGGAGACCTGCGCGACGGTCTGTTCCCCCGCCTCGTCCAGCTGCTGGTCGTCCACGTGGGTGATGACCAGCATGTCCTCGGTCAGGACCAGCACGGTGATGTGGCGGCGGACCTCTGCGCGGTCGAAGTGTGTCTCCAGGTGCACCAGGTGGGCCACGCAGTCGCGCCCGTCGAGGGCGTCGGCGACGACGTCGGCCACCAGCAGGGGGTAGAAGCCGGCCTGCTGGAGCGCGCCTTCCAGGCTTTGACCCTGCGCGCTGTGGTCATGCAGGCCGTGGTGGTTCGCGCCGCCCGGGCGTCCGGAGACGGTCGCCTGGGGCTTGGGTGTCGGAGACTGAAAGCTCATGGTCTCCATTTTCACAGATCGGCCGGGGACATGCTAACCATTGCCGCCGGGACGCGCCCCGCCGGCCCCCGGAGCCGGGCCGCAGCCGGTCCCCGGCGCTTGGCCTCAGCCCGGCCCCCGCAGCCGGTCCGCAACTTCTCCCGCCGCTCCCCCGGGGCGTCAGCTGCGCATGGCCCGGCGGGCACTGTCGGTGCGCTGGGCGGCGTTCGCGATCCGGACGTCGGCCGCGAGGATTGAGGCCCCCTCCGGCCCGGCGAGCACGGGGTTGAAGTCAACGAGGGCGATCTCCGGATGGTTGTCCTTGAGCCTGGTCAGCCGGGCGGCAAGGTCCTCCAGTGCCCGGGCGTCCACGGCCGGCAATCCCTGGTAGCCGAAAAGCTTCCGCGAGGCGCGGGGTGCCCGGATGAAGTCGTGCAGATCCGAGCCGGACAGCGGCGGCACCCGGTGGGCCCAGTCGTCCAGCAGGTTGACGGCGTCACCGGCCAGGCCGAAGGACACCACCGGGCCGAGCAGCGGGTCCTCGATGGCGCGGAAGGTGCAGGCCTGCCCGACCGGGGCCATGGTCTGCACTTCCAACGACGGGGAGCCGTAGCGCTCCAGCGACTTACGCATTTCCAGCACATTCCGCCGCAGCGACACCGCATCCTGGATGTCCAGGCGCACGCCGCCGAGGTCCAGCCGGTGCCGCAGGGCGGGGTCGGTGGTCTTCAGCGCCACCGGCCAGCCCAGCCGGTCCGCTGCGGCGACGGCCTCATCGGCGGTGTCAAAGCCGACCGACGGGACCACCCGGACACCGTAACGCGCCAGCAGGCCCGCGGCCGTTTCTGCGTCCAGCCGGACCAGCTGTTCGCCGCCGACAGTATCCAGCAGGCGCTCCAGCTCGTCGTGGGTGCCCTCCGGGTCGCAGCCTTCGGGTTCCACAAAGAGGCCCTGGTCCCGGTCCAGCCACTGGGCGTAGCGGACCACGGCTCCGAGCGCGGCCACGGCCGCGCCGGGGTTGGAGTAGCAGGGAACAACCGGCTCCCCGGCGTCGGCGCCCACCATCCCCTCGACGTAGATGGACGGGTCCAGCAGACCGCTGAACGCCGCCACCACGGGTTTGCCGGCCGCGACCGAACATTCGGCGAGCACGCCAGCGATCTTTTCCACGGTGAGCCCGTGCGCCGGCAGCAGCGCGACCACCACGGCGTGGACGGTGTCGGCGGTGAGGACTTCCTGCAGGCTGTGCCGGAGAGCGGGCAGCGCCACGGACATCCCGGCGTCCAGGTCGACGTCGGTGACAATCCGCACCACACCGAGCCCCTGCACGGCCGCGCTGTCGGCGACGACCTTGCCCAGGGCCCGGGAGTTGCTGAACACGGCGATCGCCGGACCCTTCGGCAGGGGCTGGCTGGAGACGATCTGGGCGACGTCCATGAGCTGCTCGATGGTCTCGACCCGGATCACGCCGGCCTGGCGCATCATCGCGTCGAGGGCCTCCGGCGGGGCCTGCGTGGTGCGGACGGCGTGTCCGGGGGGCAGCCCCATTGCGTCGGATTTCGCCACGATGACCGGTTTGGTCCGGGCCAGGCGCCGGGCCAGGCGGGAGAACTTGCGCGGGTTGCCGATCGATTCGAGGTAGAGCCCGACGGCGGTCGTGTCGGCGTCGTCCTCCCAGTACTGCATCATGTCGTTGCCGGAGACGTCGGCACGGTTGCCGGCCGAGAGGAAGGTGGAGATCCCGACGCGGCGCCGGCTGGAGGCCGCATAGAGCGAGACGCCGATCGCTGCCGACTGGCTGAACAGGCCCAGGCCGCCGCGGAGGCCCAGCGAGGGCGCCATCGAGGCGTTGAGGGACACGTCGGGGTTGGTATTCATGATGCCGAGCGAGGCCGGGCCGATCACGCGCATGCCGTTGGCGCGGGCCTGCCGGACGAGTTCGCGCTGCCGGGCGAGGCCGCGTTCGCCGTCGTCCGCGTACCCGGCGGTGGCCACGACAATGCCCTTGACCCCGGCGGCGCCGCACTCTTCCACGACCTTGGGGACCTCGGCGTACGGGACGGCGATGATGGCGAGTTTGACCGGCCCGGGCACCTCGGAGAGCCGGGCGAAGGAGAGCATGCCGGCGAGCTCGAAGGCCTCCGGGTTGATCGCGTAGACGGGGCCGGTGAAGCCGCCTTCGATGATGTGCTCCAGCAGCTGGTAGCCCACGGTGCCCCATTTGCGGCTGGCCCCGATGACGGCGACGGAGGACGGGGCGAGCAGTTCCTGGATGCTGCGGGCCTCGGCGCGGTGTTCCCGGGATTCCATCACGGCGCGGGACTTGTCCGTGGGGTCGATGTTGAATTCGAGGCTGACCACACCGTCGTCGAAGTGGCGTTTGACGTCGTAGCCGGCGTCGGAGAACACCATGAGCATCTTGCGGTTTTCCGGGAGCACCTCGGCGCTGAATTTCCGGATCCCGTTTTCGCGGGCGGCGGCGGCGAGGTGTTCGAGCAGGATGGACCCGATGCCGCGGCCCTGGTGCGCGTCGGAGATGTTGAACGCTACTTCGGCTTCCTCGGGGTCATCGAGCCGGTCGTAGCGGCCGATGCCCATGATTTCCCCGCCGATGGTGATCACGAGGGCCACGCGGTCCTTGTAGTCCACCTCGGTGAACCGTTTGAGCTCCTTGGCGGAGAGCTTGGACTTGAACGCGAAGAACCGCATGTAGATGGACTTCTGCGACTGCCCCACATGGAAGGCCTGCACCGCGTCCGCGTCGGACGGGTGGATCGGGCGCAGATGGGCCGTCCCGCCGTCGCGCAGCACAACATCGGCTTCCCAATATTCCGGATATACGCCGTCCACGGGCTGATCCACCATAGGCTTAGCCTAGTCATAAACTTCCGCCGCACACGTCCAGCACCGCTCAGAAGGACCCACCAGCCTCATGGCACGCCGCCAAACCCCGTCCCCGGCAGGGGAAGCCAGCAACGATTTCGTAGAGAACATCGTCGATATCGACGTCACCTCCGAGATGGAAGGTTCATTCCTCGAGTACGCCTATTCGGTGATCTACTCGCGGGCGCTTCCGGATGCGCGGGACGGCCTGAAGCCGGTGCAGCGGCGCATCCTGTACATGATGAGCGAGATGGGCCTCCGCCCGGACCGCGGCCACGTCAAGAGCGCCCGTGTGGTGGGCGAGGTCATGGGCAAGCTGCACCCGCACGGTGACACCGCGATCTACGACGCCATGGTCCGCATGGCGCAGGACTTCTCGCTGCGGCTGCCGCTCATCGACGGGCACGGCAACTTCGGCTCGCTCGATGACGGCCCGGCGGCCCCGCGGTACACCGAGGCCCGGCTCGCGGCGGCGGCCCTGACCCTGACGGACCACCTCGACGAGGACGTCGTCGACTTCGTGCCCAACTACGACAACCAGCTGACCCAGCCGGACGTCCTGCCGGCGGCTTTCCCGAATCTGCTGGTCAACGGCGCCACCGGCATCGCCGTCGGCATGGCCACGAACATGGCCCCGCACAACCTGGTGGAAGTGATCGCCGCGGCCCGGCACCTGATCGAGCACCCGGACGCCACGCTCGAGGACATCATGCGGTTCGTCCCCGGCCCGGACCTGCCCACCGGCGGCCGGATCGTGGGCCTGGACGGCATCCGCGACGCCTACGCCACCGGCCGAGGCTCCTTCAAGACCCGGGCCAAGGTGGAGGTCGAACAGCTCTCGGCCCGCCGCACCGGGCTGGTGGTCACGGAACTGCCGTACATGGTGGGGCCGGAAAAGGTGATCGAGAAGATCAAGGACGCGGTCAACGGCAAGAAGCTCGCCGGCATCAGCGACATCGTGGACCTCACGGACCGCAAGCACGGCCTGCGCCTGGTAATCGAGCTGAAGAACGGCTTCAACCCCAACGCCGTGCTGCAGCAGCTGTACCGCTACTCGCCGATGGAGGATTCCTTCGGCATCAACAACGTCACCCTCGTCGACGGGCAGCCGCAGACCCTCGGGCTGCTGCAGCTGCTGACCGTCTACGTGGAGCACCGCATCACCGTGGTGCGCCGGCGCACCGCCTTCCGCCTCGGCAAAAAGAAGGACCGTCTGCACCTGGTCGAGGGCCTGCTCATCGCGATCGTGGACATCGACGAGGTCATCCAGATCATCCGTTCCTCGGACGAGCCGGCCGCGGCCAGGACCCGGCTGATGTCCATCTACGACCTCTCCGAGATCCAGGCCAACTACATCCTGGAGCTCCGGCTCCGGCAGCTGACCAAGTACTCGCGGATCGAACTCGAGAAGGAGCAGGAGGAACTCCGAAGGGAGATCGCCGAGCTCGAAGCCATCCTCGGCTCCAGCGACCGGCTCCGCGCCCTGGTGTCTTCCGAGCTGGCCGAGATCGCCGAGAAATACGGCACGCCGCGCCGGACCGTGCTGCTCGAATCCGAGGCCGTCTCCCCCACCGTCGCCGCCGCCCTGGCCGCCGCGCCCGGGGCGAAGGGCAAGGCCAATCCCCTGGCCCTGGAGATCGCTGACGATCCCTGCTGGGCGATCCTGACCGCCTCCGGCCAGATCGCGCGCACCGCCAACCAGGACGGCCTCGCCGAGTCCGGCCCGCGGACCCGGCACGATGTGTTCACCTCCGTGGTGAAGACGTCAGCCCGGGGCGAGATTGCCGCTGTCACCTCGCAGGGGCGCATGCTCCGGCTCCAGGTGATGGACATGCCCGTGCTGCCGCCGACCCAGGGCACCCCGAACATGGCCGGCGGTGTGCCGGCCAAGGACTTCATCACCCTGCTCAAGGGCGAATCGCTGGTGGCGTTCGCGCCGCTGGATGAGGTGCTGGCGGTCGGCACGGCCCAGGGCGTGGTCAAGCGGGTCCAGCCCGACTACCCGCTGAACCGCGAGGACTGGGAAGTCATCGCGCTCAAGGACAAGGACACCGTGGTCGGTGTCGCCCCCGCGGGTTCGGACGACGTCGACCTCGTCTTTGTGACGCGGCAGTCGCAGCTGCTGCGCTTCCCGTCCTCCGCGGTCCGTCCGCAGGGCCGGACTGCGGGCGGAATGGCCGGCATCAAACTGGCGGCCGGGGACCAGGTGATGTTCTTCGGCGCCGCCAGCCCGGCCGACTCCGACGCCGTCGTGGTGACCATCGCCGGCACCGAAGGGGCTCTCCCGGGCACCGCTCCCGGAGCCGCCAAGGTCACCGCCCTCAGCGAATACCCCGCCAAGGGACGCGCGACCGCCGGGGTCCGGGCGCACCGGTTCCTCAAGGGCGAGGACAGCCTGCTGCTCGCGTGGGCCGGCCACGGCCCCGCGAAGGCGTCCTCCCAGGCCGGGGTGGCCCGATCCCTGCCCGGGGAACACGGCCGCCGGGACGGGTCCGGCATCCCGCTCTCCCAGGCCATCGACGCGATTGGTCCGAGCATGTCCTGGCAGCCGGCCCCCGAACCGGAAGCCTAGGCCGGCTGGGGTTTGCGGCGGTCCGGCGCCGGGTCTACCGGCGGCGCCCGGGTCCGCTCCCCGGCAGGACACTCGCAAATTGGCCATTTGCCGCCGGCACGCGCCTGGTCGTCAAGCGTATCCGGCCATCGACCACGGCCGGGAAAATGCGTTTAGACTGCTCACATGCCTATCATCGCGGACAACAAGGACTGGACCTGGGTGCTGCAGCGGCCCTGTCCGGAGTGCGGCTTCGACGTCTTGGCGTGCACCCCGGCCACCGCGCCCGGGCAACTGGCCAGCATGCTGCCACGCTGGCGCGCCGCGCTGCGGCGTCCGGACGTGACGGAACGCCCGAATAGTGACACGTGGTCCGTGCTGGAGTACGCCTGCCACGTCCGGGACGTTTTCACCCTGTTCGACTACCGGCTGGACCTGATGCTCCGTGAGGAGGGCGCCCGCTTCGATGACTGGGACCAGGACGTGACCGCGGTTGAGAACGACTACGCGAACGCCGACCCGGCCGAGGTCAGCGCGGAACTCACCGCGGAGGGCGAGCAGATCGCCGCTTCCTTCGCACGGGTCCCGGAGGACCAGTGGGGCCGTACGGGCACCCGCAGCAACGGCTCGGAGTTCACCGTGCTGACGTTCTCGCAGTACTTCCTGCACGACGTCGTCCATCACCTCCACGACGTGGACGGATAGCGTGCGGGTGGCCAGTGGGACAGGTAGCTACAGTGTGGGCAGGTAGCTACAGGTCCTTGTCCCAGGCCATACTGGTGTTGACGGCGACGTAGCCCATCCTGGCGTAGAGGGCCAGGGCGCCGGTGGGGTTTTCCGAATCGACGTCGAGCGAGGCCTTATCCATCCCGGCTGCGGCGAAGCGCCGCATCGCATCGGCCAGGAGCGCCTGCGCCACCCCGCGGCCGCGGAACTCGCGCCGCACACCCAGCAGGTCCGTGTAGCCCTCCTTGTAGCCGCGCGACACGGCACTGACGGCGTCATGGCTGGCGAGCTGGTAGCCCGCCACCTTCCCGGTGGATCGCTCCAGGACGACGGCGCTCAAGTCAGGCCGGGCCAGCGGATCGTTTACCACGAAGCCCCAGCCTTCCTCGTCCCTCGGCTCGCTGCCCCAGTGGTCCCGGAACGCGTCGTTGTGCGCGAGCCGCACCGGCTCGTGCAGTTCCGGCCCGAAGCCCACGAGTTCCAGCCCTTCGCCCAGCACCGCCTCGGGAAGACCGTCCGCCAGGGGCCGGTGCATTTCGTTGTAGTAGCGGACGATCCGGTAGCCCGCGTCCCCGAACAGGGCGGCCTGGTGGGTGTGCTGCTGCTCCATATGGAGCCGGAGCCTGGGCATGGAACCGTCCACGGTGTCCTCGGCAAAACGCTGACGGGTCCTCACCTCCATCCAGCCCAGCAACCCGGTGCCGATCCCGTGTCCCTGCCAGGCGGGGTCGACGCAGCCGTACCCGATCGCCTTCTCGCCGTCCGGGTTCTTGGTGATCCGGCCATAGGCCCGGACCGCGCCCCGCGCGTCGAAGCCGAGCACCGTGTTCGCGGCGGCCGGGTTCGTCCGTGATTCCAGGACCTGTTCCAGGTCGGCGCGACGCTCGAACCAGACGGGCCGTTCGACGGCGGCGGTCCGCGCGATCAGTGCCGCCCAGTCGTCCAGGTCCGCGGTGCCGGCGGCCCGCCACTCGAGGCGGGGGTCCAGGCTGGCAAGGGGGTCGGCGTGTGCGTTCATGGCAACAGGCTAACGTCCGCCCTACCCCCGCGCCAGCAACGGCGTTGGCTCCGGGGTGAGCGCAGCCTGCGCGGCGGCGGCCCGGTCCAGGTCCAGCCGGCTGTCGTCCGCGGCGATGTCGTCGGGATTGTGGGTCACCAGGACCACGGTGCGGTCCCGTAGGCCGTGCCGGAGCTCGGCGAGCATGGCCCGGCCGGACTCCGCATCCAGATGGGCTGTGGGTTCATCGAGCAGGATCACGTCCGCACCGGTCAGGAGGGTGCGGGCGACGGCGAGGCGCTGGCGTTCGCCTCCGCTGAGGAAGGCGCCGCCGGGTCCGATCCGGGTGTCCAGGCCGTGCTCCAGCCGCCCGATCAGCGGTCCGAGGCCCACCGTGGCCAGGGCGTCCTGCAGCCAGGGTTCCGGTTCTCCCCCGCGCTGGCTCTCCGGGAGCCCCAGGAGCAGGTTGCCGCGGATGGTCGAGTCGAAGAGGTGCGCCTCCTGCGGGCACCAGGCGGCACGCCCGCCCAGCAGGATCTGGCCGCTGGCTGCCGGGAGGAAGCCCAGGACGACGGCGAGCAGGGTGGACTTACCGGAGCCCGAGGTCCCGGTGACGGCGAGCCAGCGCCCGGGTTCCGCCGTGGCGGTGAGGCCGGTGAAGACCGGCACCCCGCCGGGCCAGGCGGCCGCGAGGTCCTTCAGCTCGATCCCGGGCCTGCCTCCGCGCCGGCCGGCGACCGGAACCAGGCCGGAGGACGTGTCGGTGTCGCCGTCGTCCAGGACGCCCGCTTCGCCGATGCGCCCCAGCACGGCCCGCAGCGCGGGATACTGCCGCACCGCCGTCGTGATCGCCGCGTAGGGCTCCACGAGTGCGAGCTGGAGCAGCACCACAACGGCAACCGTGGCGGCTTCAACGGCTCCGCTGAGGGCCAGCGGAGCGGCCAGCACGGCACTGGCCAGGGCGGCGGTCCCGCAGGCCAGCACCGTCAGGCCCTGGCCGAGCCCTTCGGCCCACGCCGAGCGCTGGGAGGCTTGGGTGGCGGAGCGGTCCGCGCGGGTGATGGCCGCGAGCACCGGCGCGGAGACGCCATTGGCGTGCAGCTCGGCGCGGGCGTCGAGGGCTGCCGCCACCTGGCGGAGGACCCCGGAGCGCAGCCGCTGCTCGGTGCCGGCGGACATCCGGTCCGCTGCCAGCGCCAGGGCGGGGGCTGCCACGAGGCTCAGCACCGCGGCGGCAATCACGGCAGGGAGCGCGGCCGGCAGGAGCAGCGTGGTGCCGGTGACGGCGGCAGCGGCGACGGCCACGGCGGTGAGCGGCGGCAGCACCACCCGGGGCAGCAGCTCCCGGACCGTGTCGACGTCGTCCACCACGGTGCCCAGGACGTTGCCGCCCTGCAATAGCCGGCGCAGCGAGAGGGCCCGCCGGCTCAGCGACTCCCAGAGCCGGCCGCGGAGCCGGGTCAGGGCCGCAAAGACGGCGTCGTGCAGCAGGAGACGCTCAAGATAGCGCAGCGCGGCGCGGCCGATGCCGAAGAAGCGCACGCCCACGATCGCGGTGAGCAGGTACAGGATGGGCGGCTGCTCGCTGGCGCGGATGATCAGCCAGCCGGAGAGCCCGGCGAGGGCGGCGGCGAAGAGCGCCGCCAGGGTCCCAACAGCGCCGGCCGCGGCGAATTTAACGCCTACGGGTGCGAGCAGCCGGCGGAGCCGGGTTGCCGTGGACCCGGGCGCGGTGCGTCCGGCCGTCCCCGCCTGCATCGCGCGGGGATCAATGATCCCGGCCGGTTCGAATGCGCCCTGCGTCCCGCGGGGATCCGTGTTGTCGGCGGGCCGGCCGGGCCCAGGCTGCTCAAGCCCAGGCTGGCCGGCGGATGCAGCGGCGCGGGTCGCCGGCACGGGCCCGGGAACCGGCGCGGCCACCACGGACCCGGGGGCAACGGGGGCAACGGGGGCAACGGGGGCAACGGGGGCAACGGGGGCAACGGCCACGAAATCATCGGCGAGTTCCCGGGTCGACCGGTCGTGGGCCACCAGCAGGACGGTGACCCTTCCGCGGAGCGAAGCGATGGCACGGCTCACGGCGGTGGCGGATTCCCGGTCCAGGTGGGCGGTGGGCTCATCGAGCAGCAGCACCCGGGCCCCGGCTTCGATCCGCGCCAGGCCGCGGGCCAGTGCGACGCGGCGCAGCTCCCCCGGGCTGAGCTCGGCGGGATGCTTTGCGGCCAGGTGCTCCGCGGCGCAGGCGGCCAGGCAGCGCAGGGCCGCGGCGTGGTCCGGATCGCCGCCGGCACCGTCCGCCGCAGGTCCCGCGGCGGATCCCAGATACAGCCGGATCTCGTCCAGCACGGTGGGAGCCACCATCACGGGATGCTGCGGCACCCAGGCGAGGTCCGCCATCGTGAACCCTTCAAGCCGTCCGGTGACAGTGGTTTCCCGGTCCGGGCCGCCGACCGTCCCGATGGTGCCGGCCAGCACCCCGAGGACGGTGCTCTTGCCGGCGCCGCTGGGACCGTCAAGGGCGGTGATGCGCCCCGGGGCTGCGGTGAAAGTCAGGGGCCCGACGGCGGCGTCCTGCCGGCCGCCGTAGCGGACGGCCAGCCCGGCCACGCTCAGGGCAGGCGGACGGACGGTGCCGGCGTCAGCCCCCGCAGAGGCGGAGGCCGTCCCGATTAAGGCGGCCGTCCCGGTTAAGGCGGCCGTCCCGGTTGCGGCAGCAGCGGAGGCAGCGTCACCGGTGGCGTCCGCGGCGGGCCGCAGCGGCGCGGGCTCGGGCGCCTCGAGGACGGCCGTGGTTTCGGCGAGCGCGGCACGGCCGTCGTCGCTGGCATGGTGGGCGGTGCCCAGTTCCCGGAGCGGGAGGTAGCAGTCGGGGGCGAGGATCAGGGCCAGCAGCCCCGCTTCCAGCGCCATGTCGCCGTGGACGAGCCGGACGCCGATGAAGACCGCGACGACGGCCACGGAGATGGTGGCGATGAGTTCCAGCGCGAGGGCGGAGAGGAAAGCGGTCCGCAGGGTTCCCATGGTCCGGTGGCGGTATTCCTCGGAGAGACCCTCGAGCGCCTTGCGCTGCGCGGTGGCGCGGCCCAGTCCCACGAGGACGGGCAGGCCCTTGGCGAGCTCCAGCATGTGGCCGGAGAGCCGGGACAGGGCCGACTGGGCTTCCCGGACGCGGTCATCGGTATAGCGGCCGATCAGGACCATAAAGACCGGGACCAGCGGCACGGTCAGCACGATCACGGCGGCGCTGATCCAGTCGGCGTACAGGATGCGCGCCCCCAGCAGCAACGGGATCGCGGCGCAGTTCACCAGGGCGGGCAGGAACTGGGTGTAGTAGCCGTCCAGGGCGTCCAGTCCCCGGGTCGCCAGGATGGCGAGGCCGCCGTCGGACGGCCCGGCGGACCGGGTGCCGTTGCGCAGCGCCCGCCCGAGCAGCTGCGAGCGCAGCTGCTCTTTCACCCCCAGTGCCGCCCGTCGCGACGCGACAGCCTGCGCCCAGACCATCAGGGACCGCAGCACCACGCCCGCAACCCCCCAGTACAGCTGCCCGCCCCAGGCCGGGTCGCCGGCCATTAGTCCCGCCAGCATGGACGCGACCGCCTGCGCGATCAGCACGAGGGACAGGGCCTTCAGGGCCGCGAGCAGGCCCAGCAGGTAGAGGGCGGCGCGGTTGGCGGGGCCCGGGGGGAACTGCGGTCTCATCAGGTGCTAGTCCTTGGGTGCCAGGGCTTTGGCGGCGATGGCGGGGAGGAAGCTGTGTGCCTCCGGGATGTGGGCGTCGCTCACCCGCCGGCGGAACACCCAGTAGGTCCATGCCTGGTAGGCGAGCACCAGGGGCAGACCGATGAGGGCGACAATGCTCATCAGCCCCAGGGTGTAGTCCGAGGAGGAGGCATTGGAGATGGTCAGGTTGAAGTCCGGGTTCAGCGTGGACGGCAGCACCACCGGGAACGCGGCGCCGAAGATCGAGGCGCTGCCCAGGAGCAGGAAGGCGCCCAGGGACAGGAACGCGCGGCCTTCGGCACCGGTGCGGGCGAAGTTCCACGCCAGGACGGCGGCTACGACGGCGGCGACCACCGCGAGCACGGTCCACATCTCGCCGCTGAGCAGCTGCAGGCTGATCGCCCAGCCCGCGATCGGCAGCAGCAGGACGGGCAGGAGCCGGACAAACCACCGGCGGGCGCGGTGCCGGACGTCGCCGTCGGTCTTCAGGGCCAGGAACGCCAGCCCGTGCAGCAGCGAGAAACCGACGACGGCGAGGCCGCCCAGCACCGCATAGGCGCTGAACCACGCGAACGGGCCACCTTCGCGGTCGCCGTTGGCGTTCAGCGGCAGTCCCGTGGTGGTGAGCCCCAGGGCTGCGCCGATGCCGAAGGCCGCCACGAGGGAGCCGAGGGAGATGGCCCAGTCCCAGCGGGCACGCCACCGCGGGTTGTCGACCTTGCCGCGGTATTCGAAGGCCACGGCGCGGAAGATGAGGGCGACCAAGACCAGCAGCAGCGGCAGGTACAGCGCGGAGAACAGCGAGGCGTACCAGAGCGGGAAGGCGGCGAAGGTGGCGCCTCCCGCGGTCAGGAGCCAGACCTCGTTGCCGTCCCAGACCGGGCCGATGGTGTTGAGCAGCACGCGGCGTTCGGTGTTGTTCCGGGCGAAGGCCTTCATCAGCATCCCGACGCCGAGGTCAAAGCCCTCGAGGAAGAGATAGCCCGTCCATAGCACCGCGATGGCGATGAACCAGATGGTGGGAAGGAGATCCATGCTGAGTATCCTCTGCGTTTCTTGGGGAGCGAAGGCTAGTAGGCGAAGGCCAGGACGTCGTCGGCGTCCCCGGGCTTGCCGGGGCCACCGCCGTTGGGGGTGGCATCCTCGTTCTCGTCCGCGGGCACGTGCGCCAGTTCCGGCATGGCCGCGACCACCCCACCGCGGATGTACTTGACCAACAGCTTCACCTCGACCACGAGCAGCACCGCATACACGGCGGTGAGCACCACGAGGGAGGTCAGGAGCTCGCCGGCCGAGACGCCGGGAGAGACCGCGGCGGCAGTGAACATAAAGACCTGGTCAATCCCGTTGGAGTCCGGGTTGGGGGCAACGACGAAGGGCTGGCGGCCCATCTCGGTGAAGATCCAGCCGGCGGCGTTGGCTCCGAACGGCGCCAGGATCCCGAACACGGCCAGCCGCATGAGGCCGCGGGAGGCGGGCACTGTCCCGCTGCGGGTAACCCAGAGTGCAACCAGCGCGGCCAGGGCCGCCAGTCCGCCGAAGCCGATCATCATCCGGAAGCCCCAGTAGGTGACCTCCATGACCGGAACGTACTGGATCTCCTGCCCGGCACGTTCCCCGTAGATGGGGTTGTCCGGCAGGTTGGTGCCGTAGTCGGCCTTGTACTGGTCGATCAGGCTGTTGACGCCCTTGACCTCGGTGGTAAAGTCGCCCTTGGCGAGGAAGGACAGGATCCCGGGGACCTCGATGAGCGCGACGATGTCATCACAGTTCCTGGAGCCGACGTTGCCGATGCTGAGAATGGAGAAGCCGGTGCCGTCGTGGCAGGCCGCTTCGGCGGCGGCCATCTTCATGGGCTGCTGTTCGAACATGAGTTTGCCCTGCAGGTCCCCGGTGATGGCGGTTCCGGCGAAGGAAACCATGGCCACGACGGCGCCGATCCGCAGGGAGCGGATCCAGACGGCGTGGTCGGTGCTGTCCCGGCCGGGGATGGCGGCCTCGCCGGGGACGACCTTGCCGTTCGCGCCGAGGGTGTCGATCCCGTCGTGCCGGCGGCGCCACAGGTGGTACCAGGCGATGCCGAGCAGGAAGGCGCCGGCGACGGCGAGGGCGCCGAAGATGGTGTGCGGGACGGCGACGAGGGCGGTGTTGTTGGTGAAGACCGCCCATGCATCGGTCATCACGGGACGGCCGTTGACCATCTCAACGCCCACCGGGTGCTGCATCCAACTGTTGGCGACGATGATGAAGTAGGCGGAGAAGACCGAACCGATCACGGCGATCCACAGGCAGGCCAGGTGGACGCCGGGTTTGAGCTGCTTCCAGCCGAAGATCCAGAGCCCCAGGAACGTCGACTCCACGAAGAACGCCAGCAGGGCCTCCATAGCCAGCGGCGCCCCGAACACGTCGCCGACGAAGCGGCTGTATTCGCTCCAAGCCATGCCGAACTGGAATTCCTGCACAATGCCGGTGGCGACGCCCATGATGAAGTTGATCAGGAAGAGCTTGCCCCAGAACTTGGTCATCCGGAGGTACTCCGGCTTGCCGGTCCGGTGCCACATTGTCTGGATCACGGCGACGACGAGGCCCAGGCCGATGGTGAGCGGCACCATCATGAAGTGGTAGACGGTGGTGATTCCGAATTGCCACCGTGCGATTTCCAAGGCGTCCAAGGCGTCCCTCACTTGCTAGGAGCAACTTCTACATCACGTAGAAGAATTCTTCTACAGAGTGTAGAACACTTTGATGGGTCACTGCACCCAGAGTCCCACGGCATGTAACGGCCCGCAATGGAGGCGCCGCGGGCGACCCACGTTGGAACCGGGGCGTCGTTGGGTCAAACCCGGGAGTCTCCTCGTCCCACCGTTGGTAGTCTTTAGCCGACGCACCCCTTTCCCCGAGACATCCCAAAAGGTGCGAACAAATGACCCCGACAACACCCCCTTCGGACACCGTCCTGCTCGCCGGCGCCACCGGCGATCTGGGCGGACGGATCCTGCGGAATCTGGTCACGCAGGGGGCCACCGTTCGGGTCCTGACACGACCAGGAACCGACGCAGCGCGGATTGCCCAGCTACGCGCCCAGGGAGCCGAGGTGGTCCAGGCCAACTACGACGATCCGGACGGCCTCAGAAGGGCCTGCACGGGAGTTGATTGCGTCGTCTCCGCGATCAACGGTCTCGACAGCGCAATCTTCAGTGCCCAATCGCGGTTGCTTGAGGCGGCCGCCAGGGTCGGCGCGCCGCGTTTCATCCCGTCCGATTTCTCCATCGACTACCGCGGCATCCGTCCCCGAAGCAACCGGAACCTGCAGCTCCGCAGGGTCTTCGCACAGACACTGGACGCCACCGAAATCCAGGCCACGTCGATTCTCAACGGCGCCTTCACCGACATGCTCTCCGGGCAGGCACCAATGATCCTGTTCTCCCGTCGCCGCGTGCTCTTCTGGTCCGACCCCGACCAAGTGCTCGACTTCACCACCAAGGACGACACGGCCACGTACACCGCCGCCGCCGCCGCCCTCGACAAGCGTGCGCCCCGCGTCCTCCAGATCGCCGGGGATCAGGTCACGGCAAGGACCCTGGCATCGACGATGACCGACCTGACCGGGACCCAATTCCGGCTCCTCTACGCGGGCAGCGTCGGTTCCCTGACTGCAATGAGCCGTGCAGTCAGGGCCCTGACGCCAGCCTCTGACGACCCGTTCCCGCCGTGGCAGGGCATGCAGTACTTCGCCAGCATGTTCAGCGGCGACGCGAACCTGCGCTTCATCAACAATGACCGCTACGGCAGCCGGAAGTGGACGACCGCCCGGGACATCCTGATACAGCACCGCCAGCAAAGCTGACCGCGGCAAACTGACCGCGCGGCATGCGAAATTCGGCAACTGTCCCTTGATCCAAAGGGACGCGGGTGCCAGACCATTGAACGCAGGCCTGCTGCAGCGTCACTCCTGAGTTGCGCCAGGCCTTGGGGACACATCGACCCTCATCGGGTCAGCACAGCAAAGGTTCCTTGTCGGTGGCAACCTCGGTGAAGAGGGCTCCCTGGGCGGCGCCCGAGCCCGACTTCCCGCCGCCCGTGCCGCGCAAGATGAAGGCGATACCGACAGCGACCACCGCACCGGCCACTGGGCCGGCGGCGTACACCCATTAGTCGCTGAAATTGCCGCCGGCAAGATCGGGCCCTAACGTACGCGCCGGATTCATCGATGTGCCGGAGGCTGGGCTGCCCCACAGACCGGCCACAGCAATGTACGCGCCGACCGCAACCGCCCCGAGCAACCCGATGTTCTGGGCACCGGAGGCGGTTCCCAGGATGACCCTGACCAGCCCGAGCGTCAGCAGTGCCTCCATCCAGAATGCGGCGCCGGGCGAATAGCCTGCCGCCGGATAGTTTGATCCGTAGGTGGCGGAGACGCCGATCACCGCCTGCAGCAGCACGCAGCCAAGCGTCGCCCCGATGAGCTGAACAACGATGTAGCCGGCACCCTGCGCCACGGGAAGTCACCGCGGAGCGCGCAGGCAATGCTGACCGCAGGGTTCAGATGTGCGCCGGAGATCTTGCCCATGAACAGGATGATCCCCATCACCATCAGGCCCGGGCACCACGGCCGACGCTGGCATCGTGCCCGCCCAAAAAAGGAGCCGGCACCTGAGAAGGCCAATGTACCGCTGACGGAGACCCTTGTCAGCGCTGCGCGGGTCGCTCGCTAGCTGGCGGATGGCGCGGTTCCGTCCGCCAGCCGGGGCGGCTCCGCGCTTTCCGCAGCGCGTTGACCACGGGCCGCTTCAGGGCCACAATCGCAAATACCTGCACAGCCATGCTGATGGAGCACGGAGCCGAGGCGCGTTCGCGCAACTCAGCAGGTACCGCCCCCAGGCAACCAGTGCCCGGTGGCGGTTCCCGACGTCAAAGGGAGGTCGCCGATCATGGCCGAGAATAAAGTCAAGCACCGGAGCGTCGAGGAGCGGGTTGCGAAGGGCAAGGGATACCGGAAGAAGACGCCAGTCTCCAGCTCCACGGGTTGGGTGCCCGCACCGGACCGGCCGGATCCGGTCGCGCTCCTCGAGGAACAGAACCTTACCCGCGAACAGGACCTCGTCCCGGTACGCCACGGACGGATGCTGGTCTCACCGTTCACTTTCTACCGGGGCGCGGCCAAAATCATGGCCGCCGACCTAAAGGACACCCCGCGGGCCGGCCTGGTCGCCCAGCTGTGCGGTGACGCCCACCTGTCCAACTTCGGCGTATTCGCCTCGCCAGAGCGGACACTGCTGTTTGACCTGAACGACTTCGACGAGACACTGCCAGGGCCGTTCGAATACGACGTAAAACGCATGGCCGCAAGCTTCACCATCGCGGCCCGGAACAACGGGTTCACCAAGGAAGAAACCCGCGATGTGACGCTGACCGCGGTTCGGGCCTACCGGGAAGCGATGGCCCAGTTCGCGAAAATGCGCACTCTGGACATCTGGTACGCCCGGCTGTCCGAGGAACAGCTGCTGGAAACCATCAACTTGGCCGTCGCATCCCAAAAGGGCAAGGCCCTGAAGAAGGCTGCCCAAGGCATGGAAAAGAAGGCGCAAGCGAACGTCGCCAAGGCCCACACCCGGGACAGCCTTCAGGCACTTTCCAAGCTCGCCGAGCTTGTGGACGGGCAGTACCGAATCGTCAGCCAGCCACCGATCGTCATCCCGGCCCGGGAGCTGGGCGGATCGTTCCACATGTCCGCCGATGAACTCGAGCACGTGATTCACGACCAGCTGCGTTCGTACCGGGCGACGCTGCAGGACGACCGGCGTCGCCTCCTCGAGCGCTTCGAAATCATCGACGTCGCCCGCAAGGTCGTCGGCGTCGGCAGCGTCGGCACCCGGGCGTTCATCGCCTTGCTTCAGGGGCGCGACCAGCAGGACCCGCTGTTCCTGCAGGTCAAGGAGGCCACGCGGTCAGTGCTCGAGGACCACTTGCCCAAGAGCAAATTCAAACAGCCGGGCGAGCGCGTGGTGCAGGGGCAGCGTATGATGCAGGCCGCGAGCGACATCTTCCTGGGGTGGACCAAGGGCGCGCAGGAAAACCGGTACCTGTACTGGCGCCAACTGCGTGACATGAAGGGCTCGGCCATTGTGGAAGGGATGAAACCGCTCGGCCTGACCCTCTATGCCAATGCCTGCGGATGGACCCTGGCGCGTGCGCACGCCCGCTCGGGCGACGCCGTCGCAATGGCCGCCTATCTGGGCAGGAGCGACAAGTTCGATGTGGCGGTCACCGACTTCTCGGCACGCTACGCCGACCAGAATGAGCGGGACTACCAGGCCTTCGCCGACGCGGTCCGCTCCGGCCGGCTGGAAGCAATCGAGGGCCTTTA
Source organism: Arthrobacter sp. AL12 (assembly GCF_029960645.1). GTDB lineage: Bacteria > Actinomycetota > Actinomycetes > Actinomycetales > Micrococcaceae > Arthrobacter. The sequence continues at coordinate 42,866 of NZ_JASBQY010000015.1, read as the reverse complement.
GGTCGACATCGTCCGCGACACGCCCACACCCGGCACTTCTACCTCATGTAGAAACTATCCGCAAAACGCGGTAAATTTGAGACAGAAGTATTCAACTACCGCCCGGCAGAGTCGATCCGCCGGGCGGCCCTCACGAAGGATGTATGGAATGGCAAGTCTCGGTGAGCTGGAACGGGCAGTGATGGATCTGCTCTGGGCAGGCCATGAGGCTGCGACCGCGAACACCCTGCGGGATCTGCTTGCACAGAGCACCCGTCCCGAAAACGGTACTGCAGGCCACGAGGGCAAGGACCTGGCCGTCACCACGGTCCTGACCGTGCTCTCCCGACTGGAGCGCAAGGGCCTGGTCGAGCGCGAACGCGGCACCCGCCCGCACCGCTACCAGGCAGTCTCCAGCCGTGAGGACCACACCGCTGAACTGATGCACGAGGTGCTGGGCTCCGCACCCGACCGCGAGGCCGTACTGGCCCGCTTTATTGGATCCGTTACCGATACCGAGGCAGAAACGCTGCGCAAGCTGCTGGGACTCAGCTAGCGCCCTATGTTCTGGACCTCATGGTTTCTGGCGGTCCTGGCGATAGCGCTGGCCTGGCCCGTGCCTGTCCTGCTTTCCCGCGCGCAGTGGCCGGCGCGTTCGCCGTTCACAGCGATGCTGCTCTGGCAGGCGATTGCGCTCGCCGGCGGGCTGTCCATGATCGGCGCCATGCTGGTCTACGGGCTGGAACCGATCGGGGACAACCTGTTGGCCGGCCTGAAGGCCCTTGCCGGGATGGTCTTCACCAATGCGCCCACCACGTCGCTGGGTTTCTGGCACGTCTTTGCGCTCTCGGCCGCGGCCCTGCTGACGGCCCATCTGGTCTTCACGCTGCTGCTGACGTACTACAAGATCCAGCGCCAGCGGCGCCGGCACCGCGAGCTGCTGGCCCTGTTGGCGTCCCCGTCCGCTGACGGCCCGCGGACCATGGTGATCAACGTTGACTCCCCCGTCGCGTACTGCCTGCCGGGAGGGGCCCGGTCGGTCACTGTGCTCTCCGACGGGCTCATGGCGGCCCTGGAACCCGCCGAGCTCCGTGCGGTCCTGAACCATGAGAACGCCCATTTGGACCAGCGGCACCACTTGCTGCTCTGGGCTTTTGCGGCCTGGCGGCAGGCGCTGCCGTGGCTGCCCACCACGCGGCTGGCACAGGAGGCCGTCAGCTCGCTGATCGAGATGCTCGCCGACGACGTCGCCCTGAAGACCGAGAGCAAGGCCACCCTGATCAAGGCGATCGCGATTGTGGCGGGCGGCAACTCCGGCTCCCCCGCTGCCCGGATGGCGTTCGGCGAACCGGAACTGTGCGACGTCGGGCCCGGCCAGCCCGGTGCCACCGGCGGGGCCGGTTCGGCCCGGACGACGGCGTCCCGCGTCAGCCGCCTGCTCTCGCCGCAGCCGCCGCTCCCGGAACCCCTGCGCGCGGCGGTGCTGGCGGCCTGCCTGCTGCTGCTGGCCGTTCCGACGGCCCTGCTGATTGTCCCCGGCCTGCTGGGCTGAGCCTGCTTCATGGCTGCCCGCGGCCTATTGGGCTGAAGCCCGTCCGCGGCCGCCGCCGTCGACGGCTACATACAAATGCCGGGCCGCCCCACCCGCAGGCGGAGCGGCCCGGCACCCGTTGCGCGGCTGTGGCCCGTGGCTACTTGAGCAGCTTGTTGGCCTTGTATTCGAGGTCCACGTTGCCGGTTCCGCTACCTTTGGTCGTGCCATTCACGGCCGAGGTGGTCATCGCGAAGGTGAGCGTGGAGTGGGCGATCGCATCCGCCATTTGCTCCAGCACGGTCACGTTTACTTTTTCGATGGTGTCGCAGGCCGCGTGGTAGTACTCGTCATGGGCAATCTTTGCTGCCCCCCCCCCCCCCGAAGATTGCCGCCTCCTCCTCCGTCTTCGGGTCTTCCGCCGCGGTGAACAAGCCGCCGGCCGGAATGCCGTTGTTGATGAAACCGGAATAGTCGGACCGTCCGTCAAAGGCCGTCGGCGCCACGGGCAGGCTCTGGGACTTGAAGGAGGCCAGGAAGACCTTCTCCACCAATGCGGAGCCGTTGGGTCCCTTCTCGCCGAACGCCGAGCCGTCGCCGTCATAGAAGAAACGGACGAAGTTCGGCGAGCCCACCATGCCGCCAAACAGAAGGGTGCGGTCTTCATCAGGCACAACATTGCCTTGGTTGAAGATGATGACACCCTTGGCCCCGGCGGCGACCGCGTCCACCTTGATCCGGAAGGTGCAGGTGCCGCGCTGGATCAGGGCAATGTTTCCCGTCGGGAAGGCGGCGAAGTCGCCCGCCTCGCAGCCGCTGGTCGACGCGCGGTCACCGATCAGGTTCAGGTCGACGCCCGTCACTGCTTCGGTGACGTCCCCATCACCGGAGTGGTCCAGGTCCAGGAAGTCCTTTTCGTAGCTATAAACGTTCGGCGTCGGCGACACCCGCGCCAGAGTGGCTTTGAGGCTGGAGTACCGCTCGTACGTGAAAGGCTGGCGGGCCGTGGTGTAGCCGACTGCCCGCAACTGACCTTCGATGTACCGGGCGGAGGCCTCGTAGCCCGATGTCCCGGCCGCGCGGTTGCCGCCGTTGGCATCCGCGGTCTTCTGAAGGGCACTGAGGTGGGTCATGATGTTTGCTGCCGACACCGCGGAGCGAAGGGCGCCCGAGTTGGTTGCGGGTGCTGCAAGGGCCGGCGGCGCGAAGCTGACCGCCAGCCCGATCGTGGCGGCGATGGCCGCACGCTGGATATTCCGAGTTTGCCTCATAGGGGTCTCCGGGATTCATGCTGCGGAATACGGCCCCGGGCGTCATTGCCCGGGGCCGCGCGACGACACTATCGGATAGAGGCATGCCGGGTTAGAGGGCCTTTGGCCACTGACGTGATCCGGCTGCGGCACGGACAATTCCGGCCGCCACCGCGCCCCAAGGTCCGGGGTCAGGCGTCGATGCGCTCCCGGTCGAGGCCCGCCGCTCCGGCGATGATGAAGTCCTTGCGGGGCGCGACGTCGGATCCCATCAGCAGGTCGAAGGTCTCTTCGGCGTGCTTGGCGTTTTCGATCCCGACCTTGCGCAGGGTGCGGTGCCGCGGGTCCATCGTGGTCTCGGCCAGCTGCTCCGCGTCCATTTCGCCCAGGCCCTTGTAGCGCTGGATCGGCTCCTTGTACCGCTTGCCTTCCTTGGCGAGCCTCGCCAGCAGGAGGTGCAGTTCCGCCTCCGAGTAGGTGTAGATCATCTCGTTGGCCTTCTGGCCGGCGTTGATGACCTCCACCCGGTGCAGCGGCGGGACGGCCGCGAAGATCCGGCCTGCCTCGATCATCGGCCGCATGTAGCGGAAGAACAGCGTGAGCAGGAGCGTGCGGATGTGGGCGCCGTCGACGTCGGCGTCGGTCATCAGGATGACCTTGCCGTACCGGGCCGCGCTGATGTCGAAGCTCCGGCCGGAGCCGGCTCCCACCACCTGGATGAGCGCGGCGCATTCGGCGTTGGAGAGCATGTCTCCCACCGAGGCCTTCTGGACGTTGAGGATCTTCCCGCGGATGGGCAGCAGCGCCTGGAAGTCGGAGGAGCGCGCCAGCTTGGCGGTGCCGAGCGCCGAGTCGCCTTCGACGATGAACAGCTCGGAGCGCGCGACGTCGTCCGTGCGGCAGTCCGCGAGCTTGGTGGGCATGGAGGACGTCTCGAGGGCGTTCTTGCGGCGCTGGGTTTCCTTGTGGACGCGGGCGGAGATGCGTGACTTCATCTCGCTGACGACCTTTTCCAGCAGCAGCGCCGACTGGGCCTTGTCGTTGCGCTGGGACGAGGTCAGCTTCGAGGTGATTTCCTGTTCCACGACCTTCGCGACGATGGCCCGCACGGCAGAGGTGCCCAGGATTTCCTTGGTCTGGCCCTCGAACTGCGGCTCTGCGAGCCGGACGGTGAGCACGGCGGTGAGTCCCGCGAAGATGTCGTCCTTCTCGATCTTGTCGTTGCCGGCCTTCAGTTTGCGGGCGTTGGTCTCGACCGCCTTGCGGAACGTCTTGAGGAGCGCCTGTTCGAAGCCGGTCTGGTGTGTTCCGCCCTTGGGCGTGGAGATGATGTTGACGAAGGTGCGCACCGTACTGTCGTAGCCGATGCCCCAGCGAAGGGCGACGTCGACCTCGCAGTCCCGCTCGACCTCGGTCAGCTGGCTGTGACCTTTGTCGTCCAGGACCGGGACGGTCTCCTTGAACTTGCCGGAGCCGTGCAGACGCCAGACGTCCGTGACGGCGGGGTCGGCGGCGAGGTACTCGACGAACTCAGAGATGCCGCCGTCGTGGTGAAAGATCTCCTCGTGCCCGCCGAACTCGCCCGGGGTGCCGGGGAGCTTGCGCTCGTCCCGTACGGTGAGTTTCAAGCCCGGGACCAGGAAGGAGGTCTGGCGGGCGCGGGCGGCGAGTTCGTCGTAGGAGAACTTGGCGTCCGGGGTGAAGATCTGCCGGTCCGCCCAGTAGCGGATCCGTGTGCCGGTGACGCCGCGCTTGGCCTTGCCCACAATGTCCAGGACTGAACCGTCGACGAAGGGCGAGAAGACCGAGGAAGGGTCCAGCCGGGTGCCGGTGTCCTTGAAACGGCCGGGCTCGCCGCGGCGGAAGGACATCTTGTAGGTCTTGCCGCCGCGGTCCACTTCGACGTCCAGCCGGGCGGACAGGGCGTTCACGACGGAGGCGCCCACGCCGTGCAGCCCGCCGGAGGCCGTGTAGGATCCGCCGCCGAACTTGCCGCCGGCGTGCAGCTTGGTGAAGACGACTTCGACGCCGCTGAGCCCGGTTTTCGGTTCGATGTCCACCGGGACGCCGCGGCCGTCGTCGTGGATCTCCACCGAGTTGTCCGCGTGCAGGATGATTTTGATGTCATGGCCGAACCCGGCGAGGGCCTCGTCGACGGAGTTGTCGATAATCTCCCAGAGGCAGTGCATGAGACCGCGGGAGTCGGTGGAACCGATGTACATGCCCGGTCGCTTGCGGACGGCCTCGAGGCCTTCCAGTACGGAGAGGTGCCGGGCGGTGTAGTCAGAACTTGGTGCCACGGGGCGGAAACTCCTTCAGGAACGGAACCGTCGCCATTGGACGGACAGAGGTTTTGGCGCTCTTCCTAGGGTAGTCGGAGTGCCGTCGTCCGGCGTGCCGCCACTCTTCCGGCGCCGCGGACGCCGGAACCCGTTACCGAGACGTGATACGCGTACAGCGAAAGTGAGCCATCCGTGCCGTGGTTTCGCTGCGAATGCTGGTTATATAGGTATACCGATCTACTAAGGAGGCCGAACATGACAACAGCAGTTGCGGACCGCACACTCACCACCGTCGACCGGTGCGATCGTTGCGGAGCACAGGCGTATGTCCGGGTTGTTCTCGGCGCCTCCGGAGGTGAGCTTCTTTTCTGCGGCCACCACGCCCGCGCCGTAGAACCGACGCTCAGGCCGCTCAGCTCTGACTGGCACGACGAGACGGGCCGCCTTCACGAGAAGCCGGCAGTCCCGGTCGATTAGAGTCCGGTCGCTTAGACCACAAGAGAAAGAGCCCCTCCGGTTCCGGAGGGGCTCTTTCCGTCTTAACGACCGACTCTGTCAAACTCCGTTGCCGAACAACGTTTTCGAACGCGGTTGTCGAACACCGATTCTCACCGAACAAACAACGCGGGGTCATTTCCGGCCCAATCCTCCGGGGAGGATCGGGCCGGAAATGACCCCGCGTTGTTTGTTGCGTGCCTAGTCCAGGTAGTCCCGGAGGACCTGGGACCGTGACGGGTGCCGCAGCTTGGACATGGTCTTGGATTCGATCTGGCGGATCCGCTCACGCGTGACCCCATAGACCTTGCCGATTTCGTCTAAAGTCTTCGGCTGTCCGTCGGTCAGGCCGAAGCGCATCGCCACCACGCCGGCTTCGCGTTCGGAGAGGGTGTCCAGCACCGAGTGCAGCTGTTCCTGCAACAGGGTGAAGCTCACTGCGTCGGCCGGGACCACTGCCTCGGAGTCCTCAATGAGGTCACCGAATTCAGAGTCGCCGTCCTCGCCCAGCGGGGTGTGCAGGGAGATCGGTTCGCGCCCGTACTTCTGGACTTCGACGACCTTTTCGGGTGTCATGTCCAGTTCGAGGGCCAGTTCTTCGGGAGTGGGTTCACGGCCGAGGTCTTGCAGCATCTGGCGCTGCACACGGGCTAGCTTGTTGATGACTTCCACCATGTGCACCGGGATGCGGATGGTGCGGGCCTGGTCGGCCATGGCGCGGGTGATGGCCTGGCGGATCCACCAGGTGGCGTAGGTGGAGAACTTGAAGCCCTTGGTGTAGTCGAACTTCTCGACCGCACGGATCAGGCCCAGGTTGCCTTCCTGGATCAGGTCCAGGAACAGCATGCCGCGGCCGGTGTAGCGCTTGGCCAGCGAGACCACGAGCCGGAGGTTGGCCTCCAGCAGGTGGTTCTTGGCACGCTTGCCGTCGTGGATGACGAATTCGAGCTCACGCTTGAGCTTCGGATCCATGGTTCCGTCGTCGGCGTTGATCTTTTCCTCGGCAAAGAGGCCGGCCTCGATGCGCAGGGCAAGGTCGACTTCCTGCTCGGCGTTCAGCAGGGCGACCTTGCCGATCTGCTTCAGGTAGTCCTTGACGGGGTCGGCGGTAGCGCCGGCGGACATGACCTGCTGCACGGGGGCGTCGTCGTCGTCGGCGTCGGAATAGACAAAGCCGGAGCCGGTAGCGGCCGCGGCGGCCTTGGCGGGGATTTCCTCCCCGTCCTCACCGATCTCGACAGCCTCCACGACGACGTCGTCGAGGTCGACCTCGGCCTCCTCATCGGTGTCGTCGTCACCGTTGGCTTTGCCGGCGGCCTGCGCCGCGGCTTTAGCGCCGGGCTTGGGCCCGCGCTTCTTGGGTTCAGGCTTGGCGACTGCCGATGCGGTGGTGTCACCTTCGGCCAAGGCTGCGTCTTTGACGGCCTTGTTGGCTGCACGCGTGGCGGCGCGCTTGGCGCTCGTCGCCGCCTTCTTCTCCTCGGGGGACAATACGGCCTGGTCGGCGGGTTCCTTCTTCGCGGAAGACGGGGTCACAGAAAACCTTTCTAGCGGCGGTCTGTGGAATCACCATACGGGCAACACCACTATGACCCTGTCAAGTCCGTGTTTCACATCAAGTGCAATCACGACCAGAAGAGCCACTAAGTAGAACTCCCGGGGCGACCGTAATGTTCCCTGTTTCCACGGTCCACTACAAGCACTTAATACACGGACCCAACCGGGTCTCGGCAACCATTGTCTCACGGTTTTCTTAATCGGAACCGACACGGGACGCGGGCCGCGATATCCGTCGGCGCCCGCACAGCCCACAGTGTTCGCCCGGGGTTTGCCCGGAGGTGGCCGGGGGTTTGCCCGGAGGTGGCCGGGGGTTTGCCCGGAGGTGGCCGGGCGTTTACTCGGGGGCCGGGCGTTTGCCCGGGGGTGGCCGGGCGTTTGCCCGGCGGGGGCCGGGTGTTGGTCGGCGCTGGTCTGCGGTGGTCGACAGTGGCTTGTCGTTGGCGAGCCTGTCAGGCAACGTCCGGCTCGAACCGCTGCCAGGCCGCCTCCCTCCTGGCCGCCCAGCCGCAGAGCGTCCCGCGGCTGACCAGCTCCGCCAGCAGTTCGGCCAGCCGGTAGCCCGGGAACTCCTGGTCCGCGCGGCGGAAGAGTGCATCGGCGAAGGATCCTTTGCCGCGGCACCACTCAATCCAGCCACGCCCCGTCAGCGCAGCGGCTCCCGCCTCACCGCCGGCGGCGCCCAGCTGCTCCAGCACCCGGTCCAGGCGTGCCATCCAGGCCCAGTCCGGCAGCGGGGGCGCCAGACCTAGCAGGACCTCACCGTACCCGGGAACTTCCGGCCGCTCATGGCCGCCTCCACGTTCGGTGCCGTCTCGCCCGGCGCCCTCTTTCCTGGAGCTACCGCCCCTGGAGCTCTGTCGGCTGGGCGCCGGGCCGGGCGGCGGGAAGCCATCCAGCGGAGGCATCGGAGCCGGCGGCCGCGACAAGGGTCCGGCGGCAGGACGGGGACCGCCCTCTCCGGGATCCGGTCGCCCGCCGTCGAACACACCGAAGTCCTCTGCCCCCCGCTCAGCGGTCTCCGGCCCGGCAGCCGCCATCACCAGCACCGCGTCGCGCCAGGACGGGACGCACAGGGTCGCGCGCAGGTAGCCGGTGAGCGCCGTGGACAGTGTCGGTGCGGGGGCCTGCAGCACCCGCGCCCACACGTCCAGAACCTGGCCGAACTGGCACCTGTCCCGCACGAGGGCGGAGAACAGCTGCGCCCACTCTTGCTGGGCCTCCAGCACGGCGGGATCCGGCGGACCCGGCGGCGGCGTGAGCAGTGCGGCGCCGGGAGCCGCTCCCACGGTGCTGCCGCGGTAGACCATCTCGGCGTTGAGCCTGCTGTTCCTGATCTCCTCCACGGGACGCCCGGGTGGTGCGCAGCAGGACGGGTCCAGGCAGTAGGCGTTGCGCCAGTAGTCGGCTCCGACCAGCCAGGTGTCCCGCACGGGCATGCCGGCGTCAGCCAGTGTGACTTCCAGCGCCGCCAGAAGTTCCGCCCACGGCGCGCCGTCCCCGTCAGTTTCGGTGAACAGGGCCAGCAGTGAGCCGTCCGCATCGGCGTCGGCCGCCAGATAGGACGCCACGGAACGGGCAAAGCCTGCCGGTCCGGGAGTGCCGGACCAGTCCGGGCTGCCGCCGTCGCCCGGGAGGTCCACCCGCAGCGTGGCGCCGAGAAGTTTGCCCTGCATGGTCATGGCCACGAGGCTGCGGGCCGGCCAGTAGCCCAGGGAATGCGGGATGAACCCGAGGATGTCCTCCGGGCCGGTAATTCTCAGGTGATCGGGAGCTGTCATGAAGCCAGCTTCGCGGCCCGGACAGGCCCGCGTTAGGGCCGGCGTGGCCTATGTGGACAACCCGGGTCACAGCATGGCGTGGGCCCGGCGGCAGGCCGGGCCGGGTTTCCGCGGTCAGGGCGTGCGGCGCCGCTCTGCGCTGCGCCGGCGCTGTTCGGCGAGGGCCGCCAGCAGCGGCGGCACCCGGACGCCCTGGGCCGCCATCTGCTTCCGTACCTTCCGGCGGCTGACAACGATGGCTCCGGCCCCGCCGGCGAGCAGCAGGAACTGCACGCTCAGGGCGATCCGGAACGGATCGAGCCCATACAGCTCGCCCTGCGAGAAGCCGGTGGCGTGCAGCACATCCAGGACCAGGCCGATCAGGTAGATGGCGATGAGGGAGGCGATGAAGCCGCCCACGTTCACAATCCCGGTCGCGGTACCGATCCGGTGGGCCGGGTTAAAGGTGCGGGCAAAGTCGAAGCCGATCATGGAACCGGGGCCGCCGATGGCGAGCACCACCACCAGCCCGGCCAGCAGCCACAGCGGGGAGCGTCCCGGAATGAGCAGCACCGCCGCCCACGCCGCAGCGGTGGCGGCGGAAATTAGCAGCACCATGGTGGAGCGCCGCAGCGGGTGCCGCGCGACGAAGCTGCCCATCAGCGGCCCGGCGGCGATGGCCGCGGCCACGTACAGCGTCATCAGCGCCGAAACGGCCGGCGTTTCCAGGCCCTGCGCCGAAATCAGGAAGGGGTAGCCCCAGGTCATCGCGAAGACGGTGCCGCTGAACTGGACCGTGAAGTGGCTCCAGAGCCCCAGCCGGGTGCCGGGCTGCCGCCAGGCATGGGAGATGGAGATCCCGGTGGCGCGCAGCCCTTGGGCCGGTTCCGGAGCCGGGTGCCCGGGAGGCCGGTTCTGGAGCAGGACCAGTACAAGCACCACAGCGAGGACGGACATGGCCGTGAGCGTCAGGAACGCGGGGGTCCAGCCGGCGAGGTTCAGGATCAGGGCGAAAGGCAGCACGCTGAAGAGCTGGCCGAGCTGGCCGGACATTCCGGTCAGCTGGGTGAGCAGCGGGACGCGGGCGGCGGCGAACCAGATCGGAATCATCCGGATCACGGCGATAAACGTCATCGCATCGCCGGCGCCTACCAGGACCCGGCCCAGCACACCGCCGGGGATGTTCTCGGCAAAGGCCAGCTGAAGCTGCCCCAGACCCATCAGGACGGCGCCGCCGGCGATCATGGCCCGGGAGCCGAAGCGGTCCACGAGGATGCCGACCGGAATCTGCAGGGCCGCGTAGACCAGGAGCTGCAGCACGGTGAAGAAGGAGATTTCGGCCGCGCTGGCGTGGAAGCGTTCCGTGGCCTCCAGCCCCACCACACCGAACGAGGTGCGCTGGCTGACCGCCACAAGGTACGCGAAGACCCCGACGATCCAGATCAGCCAGGCGCGGGGTGAAGTCACTCCCCCATTATGCCCAGCGGAGAGAAAAATAGTATTTATTCGCCGGGTTCTTTACGCGCCAGGTAGGCCTCGACGGCGGCGCCGAGGTCATCGGCGTTGGGCAGCTGGTCGTTCTCATCGGCGAGCAGGGACCGGCGGACGGTCCCCTCGGCGTTCTCGTCGTACCGGGTTTCGAGCCGCGCGACCACCTGCTGAACCTCCTCCGAGGCCTCAATCTGCTCGGCAATCTGGCGCCCGACGTCCCGACCTGCTTCGCGGAGCCGGTCGCCGGGCAGCATCAGCGAGGTGGCCGCCCCGAGGTATTCGAGTCCGGCGACGGCGGCCGTCGGGTATTCGGCCTCGGCGAGGTAGTGCGGCACGTGCATCACGTAGCCGGCGACGTTGCGGCCGGCCTCCGAGAGCCGCAGTTCCAGGATATGGCCGACGGCGGCGGGAACCTCGACGGTGGGTTTCCACACCGAGATGCCCTCGATGAGGTCCGGTCGGTTGCCGTGCACCGTCACTCCGACGGGACGGGTGTGCGGGACCGGCATGGGGATGGAATGGATCCAGGTGACGAGGTTGACGTCCAGTTCCTCGACGATGCCCACGACGGCGCGCGCGAACCGCTCCCACTGCAGGTCCGGTTCGAATCCGGCCAGGAGCAGGAACGGGCTGCCGAGCCCGTCAACGAGGCGGTACAGGGCCAGGCGCGGCGCCTGGTAGTCCTGCAGGTGGTCCTCGACGAAGCTGATCTGCGGGCGGCGGGACCGGTAGTCGATCAGCTGGTCGGCGTCGAATTCGGCCACCATCTCGGTGTCCAGCGTGTCCAGCAGTTCGGCGGTGATCTGCCGGACGACGTGTCCTGCGTCGGCGAATCCGGTGAAGCCCATGACGAGGTTCAGCCCGCGCAGCTCCGGGCTCTGGAACAGCGCGTCATCACGCAGGTAAAGCGATTCGGGGTCCAGCAGGGAGCCGGAAATCCGTTCAAGCACGGCATGTTCCTTTCTTCGTAGTCAGTGGGCAGCCGGACGGGCCCTGCGGGGCGCCAGCGCTGATATCGGGTACAACACGGCGGAGTGTCAGCTCATTCCTGATCGGGGTGTGCTCCAGCTCTCATTCAATTGAACACCCGCGCCGCGGAGAGACTACGATCGGAGCTGGCCTTATGACGGCTTGCAGACACCTGGGTTACGTCTCAAACCGGCGGCGGCCCAGGCTCCAAGGCAGGGCGGAAGAACATGCAAGTTCCTGCCGAAATTACTCAGAGAATTGAGGACTGTCCTCGTGGTCAAGAATACTGAAGTCAAACTTAGTGCAGTCGCAGGGGACCTTAAGAAGTCCCCCAGCGACGCCCTTGTCATCGGCGTCGGGCAGGGCAAGGACGGCCCTGTCCTGCTCAGCAACCCCCTGACGGCCAAGGCCGCCGAAGCCCTGGCGGAATCACTGAGTGTTCTTGGCATCACCGGGGCGGCCGACCAGGCCCACCGCCTCCCGGGCCCGGGCGAGGCCGGGGCGAAAGTCCTCGTGCTCGCCGGCGTCGGAAAGATTTCCGCCGCGCAGCCGCTCACCGAAGAGGCCCTCCGCCGCGCCGCCGGCTCGGCCGTCCGCCAGCTGGCCGGCCTCGGCACGGTCACCCTGGCCCTCCCGACGGCGTCACTCGGCGACGTTGCCGCCGTCGCCGAGGGCGCCGCGATGGGCGCCTACTCCTTCACCGAATACCGCTCCTCCAGGGAGGACCTGAAGGATCCCGTCAAGAACGTCGTGATTGTCACGGACTTTGCCGCCAACAAGGCCCTGTTGCCGGTACTGGACCGTGCCGCGCTGATCGGCAAGGCCGTCAACGCCACCCGCTCCCTGGTCAACCAGCCGCCGAGCCACCTCTACCCCGAATCCTTCGCGGACGCCGCCAAGGAACTGTCCAAGGGACTGCCCGTCAAGGTCACCGTATGGGACGAGAAGCGTCTGGAAAAGGAAGGCTTCGGCGGCATCCTCGGCGTCGGCAAGGGTTCCACCCGGCAGCCGCGCCTGGTCAAGGTCGAGTACTCGCCCGTCCGGGCCACCGCCAAGATCGCCCTCGTGGGCAAGGGCATCACCTTCGACACCGGCGGCATCTCGATCAAGCCGGCCCTCGGCATGGGCGACATGAAGTCCGACATGGCGGGCGCCGCCGTCGTCCTCAACAGCGTGCTGGCCATCGCCGGACTCGGCCTGCCCGTCAAGGCGACCGCCTGGCTCTGCATCGCCGAGAACATGCCCTCCGGCGCCGCCCAGCGCCCGGCCGACGTGCTCACCATGTTCGGCGGCAAGACCGTCGAGGTCCTCAACACCGATGCCGAGGGCCGGCTGGTCATGGCGGACGGCATCGTCGCCGCCAGCCAGGAGTTCCCAGACGCCATCATCGACGTCGCCACCCTCACCGGCGCGCAGCTGGTCGCCCTCGGCAACCGCACCGCCGGCCTGATGGGCGCCGACTCCGTCACCGGCCCGCTCAAGGCGGCCGCGGACCGCGCCGGCGAGCTGGCCTGGCCGATGCCGCTGCCCGAAGAGCTGCGCCCCAGCCTCGACTCCCAGGTCGCGGACCTCGCCAACATTGGCGAACGCCACGGCGGAATGATGACGGCGGCCGTCTTCCTGCGCGAGTTCGTGGGCAAGGGCAAGGACGGCGAGCCGATCCCCTGGGCCCACATCGACATCGCGGGCCCGTCGTTCAACAACGGCAGCCCCTACGGCTACAACCACAAGCAGGGCACCGGCTGCACCGTGCGCACGCTGGTGGCCTACGTCGAGGACATCCTGGCAAAAACCGCCTAGGCACGATCCGCCCAGCCGTCCGCGCGGCCTGGTGGGCCGGCAGCCTGCCCGCCCGCCAGGCCGCGTGACACTGGACACAAGCGCTCCACAAACGCCACGGCAAGGTGGAGCATGTATTAGTGGTTCGCTAAGGTGAACACCGGTAGTCACAAATGAAAGGGAACTTACCTGCTGGCATAATCACGGCAGGGAAGTTCCAAGACCAGATGATGCGTACTCTCGTGTCATCGTTCACGCGAGGGAGCGTTTTAGTGGCCGATCAGGCAACTGCGCAAGAATTCGACATCCTGGTACTCGGCGGCGGCAGCGGCGGCTACGCTACTGCCCTGCGTGCCGTTCAGCTCGGCCTCACCGTCGGCCTGATCGAAAAGGGCAAGCTGGGCGGCACCTGCCTGCACAACGGCTGCATCCCCACCAAGGCCCTGCTGCACTCCGCGGAACTGGCCGACCACGCCCGTGACTCGGCCAAGTACGGCGTCAACGTCACCCTGGACAGCATCGACATCACCGCTGTCAACGCCTACAAGGACGGCATCATTGCCGGCAAATTCAAGGGCCTGCAAGGTCTCATCAAGGGCAAAAAAAGCATCACCGTCATCGAGGGCGAAGGCAAGCTCCAGGGCACCGACACCGTCGTCGTGAACGGCACCGCGTACAAGGGCAAGAACATTGTTCTTGCGACCGGCTCCTACTCCCGCTCGCTGCCGGGCCTGGAAATCGGCGGCAAGGTCATCACCTCCGACGAAGCCCTCACCATGGATTTCATCCCCAAGAGCGCGATCATTCTGGGCGGCGGCGTCATCGGCGTCGAGTTCGCCTCGGTCTGGAAGTCTTTCGGCGTCGATGTCACCATCATCGAGGGCCTGCCCTCCCTGGTCCCGAACGAGGACGCGACGATCGTCAAGGCCTTCGAGCGCGCCTTCAAGAAGCGCGGCATCAAGTTCTCCACCGGCACCTTCTTCCAGGGGGTTGAGCAGAACGGCGACGGCGTCAAGGTCACCCTCGTGGACGGCAAGACCTTCGAAGCCGACCTCATGCTCGTCGCCGTCGGCCGCGGCCCGGTCACGGCCAACCTTGGCTACGAGGAGGCCGGCGTCACCATCGACCGCGGCTTCGTCATCACCAACGAGCGCCTGCACACCGGTGTCGGCAACGTCTACGCCGTGGGCGACATCGTCCCCGGCGTCCAGCTGGCACACCGCAGCTACCAGCAGGGCATCTTCGTCGCCGAGGAAATCGCCGGCCTCAAGCCGGTCGTCGTCGACGACGTCAACATCCCCAAGGTCACCTACTCCGAGCCCGAAATCGCCACGGTGGGCTACACGGAAACTGCCGCCAAGGCCAAGTTCGGTGACGACCAGATCCAGACCCAGGAATACAACCTCGCCGGCAACGGCAAGAGCTCCATCCTGGGCACCAGCGGCCTGGTCAAGCTGGTCCGCCAGAAGGACGGCCCCGTCGTCGGCGTCCACATGATCGGCGCTCGCATGGGTGAGCAGATCGGTGAGGCCCAGCTGATCGTGAACTGGGAAGCCTACCCGGAGGACGTCGCCCAGCTGGTCCACGCACACCCGACCCAGAACGAGTCCCTGGGCGAGGCCCACCTGGCTCTGGCCGGCAAGCCCCTCCACGGCTGATAGTTCGGCCCGCACCACCGCAAGACCTCCGTGCTTAGTGCACCCGGCCCGAAACGCCGGGTGCACTAAGCTCGACCAAGGCAGCAATCATCCGCACAAAGATCAATAAGGAGAACGGGGACGACATGTCTGAATCCGTTAACTTGCCCGCCCTCGGTGAGAGTGTCACCGAAGGAACCGTCACCCGCTGGCTCAAGCAGGTAGGTGACCGGGTAGAGGTGGACGAGCCGCTGCTCGAGGTTTCCACCGACAAAGTAGACACCGAGATCCCCTCTCCGATCGCCGGCGTGATCGAGGAAATCCTCGTCGCCGAAGACGAGACCGCTGAAGTTGGCGCGCCGCTGGTGCGCATCGGCGACGGCTCCGGTTCCGCCGGCTCGGGCGAAGCCCCCGCCGCCGAGGCACCGGCCGAGGAAGCGCCGGCAGCCGAGGCTGAGGCACCCGCCGCCGAGACCCCGGCCGCCGCAGAAGCGCCGGCCCCCGAAGCTGAAGCACCCGCCGCCGAGGCCGCTGCTCCCGCCGGCGAAGGCCACGAAGTCACGCTCCCCGCCCTGGGCGAGAGCGTCACCGAAGGCACTGTCACCCGCTGGCTCAAGAGCATTGGCGACACCGTTGAGGTTGACGAGCCGCTGCTTGAGGTGTCCACCGACAAGGTCGACACCGAGATCCCGTCACCGGTTGCCGGCATCCTGCAGGAAATCCGTGTCGCCGAGGATGAAACGGCCGAGGTCGGCTCGGTCCTCGCCGTGATCGGTTCCGGTGCGGCTCCCGCGGCAGCTCCCGCAAAGGAAGCCCCGAAGGAAGCGGCAGCTGCTCCGAAGCAGGAAGCTGCCCCGGCCGAGGCCCCCAAGCAGGAAACCCCGAAGCAGGAGGCCCCCAAGCAGGAAGCCCCGAAGCAGGAGGCCCCGGCTGCGCCCGCTGCTGCCCCCGCCGCGGCCGCGGAGTCCGGCTATGTCACTCCGCTCGTCCGCAAGCTGGCCAACCAGCAGGGCGTGGACATCTCCTCGCTGGCCGGCACCGGCGTCGGCGGCCGCATCCGCAAGCAGGATGTGCTGGCCGCGGCAGAAGCCAAGGCTGCCCCCGCGCCCGCTGTGGCTGCCCCCGCGGCCCCGGCTCCGTCCGCTGCTCCGGCGGCGCGTCCCTCCGCTGACCAGTCCTCGCTGCGCGGCACCGTGCAGAAGGCCCCGCGAATCCGCCAGGTCATTGCCCGCCGCATGCGTGAGTCGCTGGATATCTCCACCCAGCTGACCCAGGTGCACGAGGTCGACATGACCAAGGTCGCCAAGCTGCGCGCCAAGGCCAAGAACTCCTTCCAGGCCCAGAACGGCTCCAAGCTGACCTTCCTGCCGTTCATCGCCAAGGCTGTGGCCGAGGCCTTGAAGCAGCACCCGAAGGTCAACGCCTCCTACGACGAGGACAAGCAGGAGATCACCTACCACAACGCCGAGCACCTGGCGATTGCGGTGGACACGGACAAGGGCCTGCTGGTGCCGGTCATCGCCGACGCCGGCAACCTCAACCTCGCCGGCCTGGCCGGCAAGATCGCCGACGTCGCGGACCGCACCCGCAACGGCAAGATCGGCCCGGACGAGCTCTCCGGCGGAACCTTCAGCATCACCAACATCGGTTCCGTGGGCGCCTTGTTCGACACTCCGATCATCAACCAGCCGCAGGTTGCCATCCTCGGCACCGGGGCGATCGTCAAGCGGGCCGTCGTCGTCGCCGACGAGAACGGCGATGACTCGCTGGCCATCCGCTCGATGATGTATCTCTCCCTGACGTACGACCACCGGCTGGTCGACGGCGCCGACGCGGGACGCTTCCTGCAGACGCTGAAGGCACGCCTTGAGGAAGGCGCCTTCGAAGCCGACCTGGGGCTCTAGCCTCCAAGGGCAAGGAATACCGACGGCGACGGCGGTGCGGACAGCGGTGGGAAACCACCGGAACCCGCGCCGCCGTCGCCGTTTTATTGGCCGGCGTGGCGCGTCGCCAGACCGGGCGGGTCTTACTACGGAGCGTAGAATCCTCTGGCTAGTTTCTGAGGGGCGCTTCGCTCCGCCGTGGGCATGGAAAATGCGGTGATGTCCTCTTGGCGCTGATGGATCTCTGGTGCTTTCTGAGGCTCTGAATCAGACTTGTTGTGTGTGTTTCGGTCGACCCCGATGCGTCTATGGTGCCGGTGAGCCTGTGGGCTAGTTTGTGGGTGGAGGACACAGCTTTTTGTCCGCGGGACCGTGGATTGTTGCCGTTGAGCCCGGATGTCAGAGTTGTTGTTCCATCCGTCCTCCCCGGAACGCATACTCTCTTTTTCCTGCTGGACGGACTGGGAAGGGTGATCCGCCATGGAAGTGATCCACCCGCGGTGCG
The DNA here is from genome assembly GCF_029960645.1 of Arthrobacter sp. AL12. Taxonomy (GTDB): domain Bacteria; phylum Actinomycetota; class Actinomycetes; order Actinomycetales; family Micrococcaceae; genus Arthrobacter. Next base: position 25,748 of record NZ_JASBQY010000015.1, on the reverse strand, counting down.
CGGGCATTGATGTTTCGAAGAAGGACGCGAAGGTCTGCGTCCGTATCCAGGGCCGCGGGCCCAGATCCACGACGTCAACGGCCACCACCTGGGGTGCGATGACCGGGCAGATCCTGGACCTGAAGGACTTCCTGCTCAAGGAGCAGGTGAGCCTGGTGGTGATGGAAGCGACCAGTGATTATTGGCGGCCCTTCTATTACCTGCTCGAGGACGAGGGCCTGGCCGTGATCCTGGTCAACGCCCGCGATGCCAGGAACGTTCCGGGACGCAAAACCGATGTCTCCGGCGCCGCCTGGCTGGCCGATCAGGGTGCCCACGGGCTGGTGCGTGCCTCCTTCGTGCCCCCGCCCCCGATCCGGGAACTGCGGGACCTGACCCGGGCCAGGACCATCATCACCCGGGAACAGACCCGGGAGATCCAGCGCCTGGAGAAGCTCCTCGAGGACGCCTGCATCAAACTCTCCTCGGTGGCCTCGGACATCACCGGCGTCTCCGGACGTCTCATGCTGCAGGCACTGATCAAAGGCCAGGACGATCCGGCGGCCCTGGCAGAGCTCGCCCAGCGCAGGATGCGTTCAAAAATCCCCGAGCTCACCGATGCGCTGACCGGCCGGCTCAGCCGCCACCACCGCTACATGGCGGAACTGTATCTGCACCGGATCGACGCCCACACCGCCGACATCGAGGCCCTGAGCGCCAGGATTGAGGAGGCGATCGCGCCCTTTCGTCTGGCCCGGGAACTCCTGATCAGCATCCCGGGATTCAGCACCACGATCGCGGAGGTCTTCATCGCCGAAACCGGAGCCGACATGACCGTGTTCCCCAGCGCGGGGCACCTGGCATCCTGGGCCGGCACCTCCCCGGGGTCCAACGAATCCGCCGGGCGGGTCAAGTCCACGAAAACACGCCCCGGTAACCGCTACCTCAAAGGAGCCCCGGGCATCGCTGCGCTCTCGGCAGCACGGTCAAAGAACACCTATTTCTCCGCTAAGTACCGGCGCATCACCGCCCGGCGGGGACCCTCCAAAGCACTCGTCGCGGTCGAACACGCCATGCTCACCGCAGCCTGGCACATGCTTACCACCGGCGAACTCTACAAGGACCCCGGCGCCGACTACTTCACCCGTCAGGCACCAGCCAAAACCAAAGCCCGCGCGATCGGTCAGCTCGAGTCCCTGGGCTACCAGGTCATCCTCGAGCCCCTGCAACAGACCGGATAACCACCGGCTACAACGCCTACCCCACGAGGCCAGTCACCCACACATGGTCCCGGAAATTTTCATGTCAGACTGATGCCATGAATATCGTCTATAACGTCATGGTCTTCCTGCACATCGTCGGCGCCGCCATGATCGTGGGCATCTGGATTGGGCAGATGAAGCAGCCCACCGTGCACCCGCGCCAGTTCGACGGCGCCATGCTGCAGCTCCTCACCGGCATCGCGATGATGGGGCTCATCCCGGCCCTGGACATGGATGCCAACTACGCCAAACTCGGCGTCAAGCTGGCCGTTGCCCTGGCCGTGGGCGTCCTGGCGTTCATCGGCCGGCGCAAGTACAAGAAGGGCGAGGAGGTCGGCAACGGCCTCGCGCACGCCGTCGGCGGACTGGCCCTGCTCAACGTGGCCATCGCCACCCTCTGGACGTAGACCTCCCGCCGGAAACAGCCCTCCCGCCAGCGGCGACGGCGACGCACCCTCACGGGGTGCGTCGCCGTCGTCGTTCTCCCGGAACCTCAGTCGCCGGCGATGCAGAATTCATTGCCCTCGGGATCCTGCATCACGTCCCAGAGGAAATCGCCGATGTCATTACCCTCCACGAACCCGGCACCGAGCGACTCGGCGAGGGCACGCAGCGCACGGGGATCGGGCCCGTGGATGTCCAGGTGCAGCCGGCGCCTTCCCCCGGTGGGCAGCCCGACCTGCTGGAAGGCCAGCTGCGGGGCCCCTGGGCCGGCAGGGCGGAGCCAGACGAACTGTTCGAGGCGCGCCGAAACCGGGGTGCCCAGCAGTGCCGCCCAGAATGCTGCCAGGCGCTCCGCGTCCACCGCGTTGACCATGATCGTGGCGATGCGCACCGAGGGCGCGGCGCCGGGGTCGCTGTTGTCCATGTCGACACTGTACGTGGTCACAATCCTCCGATAGCGGACACCGGTGCGCCGAGGCCGCAGAATCCCTAGGATGGGACACGGCATGATCCGGCTTCGCCGGGTCTGCGGGATTTCAACGAACTTGAGGAGTGGACATGGCAGCTACACGCACCGCACACACTGTATGGAATGGCGACCTGATGACGGGCGCCGGCAACACCACGCTGGACAGCTCCGGCCTGGGCAACTTCGATGTCACCTGGAAAGCGCGCGCGGAGGCCTCCGAGGGCAAGACCAGCCCCGAAGAGCTCATCGCCGCGGCACACTCGGCCTGTTTCTCCATGGCGTTCAGCCTCGCCGTCGCCCAGGCCGGCCACACGCCCGAGGAAGTCAACACCAAGGCTGATGTCACCTTCGTGCCTGGTACCGGCATCACGGACAGCCACCTGACCGTCAGCGCGCGCATCCCCGGGATCACGGAGGACGAATTCCAGCGGATCGCGGAAGAAGCCAAGGTGGGATGCCCGGTCTCGGCCGCCCTGACCGGCATCAAGATCACCCTGGACGCCACCCTGGCCTCCTAGCTTCCGATGCCTTAACGGCGAAGGCCCCCGTTCCCTGACTTGGGAACGGGGGCCTTCGCCGTTAAGGCATCGGCGGGCGGCTGCCCGGCAGGCGAGCGGCGGCCTAGTTGCCGGGCTGGCGGGCCGGCAGCGGGGCAGGCCGGACCTGGCGGTAGCCCTCGCGCAGGGGCGGCCGGTCGGTGGGCAGCTCCTGGATCATTTCCTTCAGGGCGCCGATGCCGTATTCCAGCTGCGGGTCGGTGCCGGCGGCGTACGCGTGCGGCGGGAAGGTCACCTCGATGTCGGGGGCGACGCCGAAGTTCTCGACCCCCCAGCCCACGCCGCCGGAGAACCAGGTGGCGTAGCGCGGCTGGGTCACGCCGGTCCCGTCGGCCAGGGCGAAGCGGTTGTCGATGCCGACGACGCCGCCCCAGGTCCGGGTGCCGATGACCGGGCCGATCCCCCGCAGCTTGGAGACCTGGGTGATGATGTCGCCGTCGGATCCGGCGAATTCGTCGGTCAGGATGATGACCGGTCCCCGCGGTGCGTGGTGCGGGTACGTCCGCGGCCGCTCCCCGCGCGGCATGCTCCAGCCGGTGACCTTGCGGCCGATGAGCTCCGCGACGAGCTGGGAGGTGTGCCCGCCGCGGTTGCGCCGGACGTCTACGATCAGCCCGTCAAGGGCCGTCTCGGTGTCGAGGTCGCGGTGCAGCTGGGCCCAGCCGTTGGCCATCATGTCGGGGATGTGCAGGTAGCCAAAAGTCCCCTGTGAGGCCTGCCGGACGGTCCGGCGGTTCCCGGCCACCCACTCCTGGTACCGCAGCCGCTCCTCGTCCCTGACCGGGACCACGGCCACCCGGCGCTGCCTCCCAGCCTGGCTTCCGTGCCCGGCGCCGTTGCGCAGCGTGAGCTCGACGGCACGTCCCGCGGCGCCGACCAGCTGCATGGCGGGCGTGCGCACTGCGGTCAGCTCGACGCCGTCGATCGCCAGCAGCACGTCGCCCGTTTTCGCGTCCGCGCCGGGGCGGGTCAGCGGCGAGGTGGCGAGCGGGTCGGAGGACTCCCCCGCGAGGATCCGGGTGATCTCCCAGCCCGCTCCGGTGAAGGCGAGGTCCGCGCCGAGCCGGCCCTGGCCGTTGCTGCCGTTCTCGGTGACAGCAAAGGGGCGGACGTAGGCGTGTGAGGTGCCCAGCTCACCGTGGAGCTCCCACAGCAGGTCCACCAGGTCATCGTGCGAGCCGAGCCGGTCCACGATCGGACGGTAGCGGGCGTGCACCGAATCCCAGTCCTGCCCGGCCATGTCTTCGGCCCAGAAGAAGTCGCGCTGGAGCCGCCAGGCCTCGTCGAAGGCCTGTCCCCAGACGCTGAGCGGGTCGAGCAGCACGCGGATGCGGCTGAGGTCGACCTTGACCAGCTGCCCGGCTTCCTCGTCCGCCTTGGCGTTGGCGGGCGAGACGCGGATCTGCTTGTCCTGCAGGACCACGACCTTCTCGCCGTCGCCGGAGAGCCGGTAGCTGTCCAGGGCGTCCACGATGGTGGTGGTTTTGCGCCGGGCCAGGTCGAAGCGGACGAGGCAGGGCGCCGCGTTCTTGTCCTCGAGGCTGGCACGGCCGTCGCCGGTGACGCCGAAAAGCTCGTGGTCGAGCCAGAGCAGGGCACCGTCGGTCGCCGTGAGGGCCGAGTAGTTGCCCTGCGGCACCGGCACGCTGATGACGCGGTGGGCCAGGCCTTCGGCGTCGACCCGGACCGCGGGCACCTGGTCCTGGTGGGCACCCTCTGCGTCGGTGCCGGCACCGGCGTCGGTGCCGGCGTCGTCCTGCAGGTCAACGCTCGGGCCGAAGGGCGAGGCAGTGTCCGCGGCGAGGGCCACGAGGTAGGGCTTGATCGGGCTCGGGAAGGACAGGTCGAAGGAGTGACCGTCGTAGACCGGGTCGAAGCTGCGGTTGGAGAGGAACGCCAGGTATTTTCCGTCCGGGGTGAACGACGGCGATTCATCGCGGAAGCGCCCGTCGGTGACCTCGATGATGGTGCGTTCCCCGCCCGCTGCGATACCGGCGTCGTCCACACCGGTGATGCGCAGCCGGCTGCGGGAGCCGAAGGAGGTGACCGGCTCGGACCAGCCCAGCCAGGCCGAGTCCGGAGACCAGCTGAAGCCTTCGATGCTGCCCTCGCCGATGCTGCTCACGACGGACAGGGCGCCGGTCCGGGTGTCGGCGAGGTAGATGTCGCCGAAGGCGGTGCCGACGGCGAGCCAGTTGCCGTCCGGGCTGGCCTCGATGGCACTGGCCCTGGTCGGCTTGGGGAACTCGATCCTGGTCAGGCGGCCGGACGGTTCCTGCGTCGCCGGGACGGTGCCTTCCGCAGGCCCGGCGGTGTCGGCAGCGTCGTCGGCAGTGGCCGGGGTAGCTGCGGCCGGACGCGCTGCCGGGACCGCGGCCACGGTGCCCGGCCGTGCGTTGGCTGCGGCCGGGACCGGGCTGGGCAGGTGCGTGGCGGCGTCGGACTCCCCGCCCGGACGGGCTGCCTGCTGCGGGGCCGGCGCGGCCGGCTGCCCGGCCTCGTGCCCGGCGGCGGTTCCCGCGTCCGGGGTCCCGGAAGCCGGGGAGGCGGAAGCCGGGGATCCCGTCTCCAGGGGCGCCGCGATCGCCTTCAGGTAGAGGGCTTCGACGCCGTCATGGTCGGCCACGTAGGCGATCCGGCCCGCGCCGAACGGGCGGGGCAGGCGGGCCCGGACACCGGGGGTGGCTTCGAGGACGCGCGAAGGGCCGTCCTTGTGCCGCAGCCAGTGCAGGGTGCCGTGGGACTCGACGGCGCTGGAGCCGCCGGTACGGTCCGGCACCACCTCGCCGAGGTGCTTCGACGGCTTCAGCGGCGCGCCGCGGCGGGCCTGGGACGCGGATCCCAGGGAGATCTCAAGTTTGACGGCCTCCGAGCCGAGGTCCGGCAGCAGCCACAGCTCACCGGCGGATTCGAAGATGACACGCCGGCCGTCGGTGGCGGCATGCCGGACGTAGAAGTCCTCATGGTCGGTGTGGCGGCGAAGGTCGGAGCCGTTGGGGAGTACGGAGTAGAGGTTGCCGTAGGCCTCGTGGTCGGAGAGGAAGGCGATCCGGCCATCGACCCACATCGGGTCTGTCAGGTTGCCGTCCAGTTCAGCGGCGAGGCGTTCGAATTCGCCGTTTCCGTCGGCGTCGATCCAGAGCTTGCCGGCAGCGCCGCCCCGGTAGCGCTTCCACCACGCGGGCTCCCGGGAGAGGACACTGGCGAGGACGACGGGTCGTTCGTCGCCGACGACCGGCCCGAAGGCCACGGACTCCACCGGACCCAGCGGGAGTTCGGCGGCCCAGCCGCCGCTGACCGGCAGGCTGTAGGCGTGGGCGAGGCGGCTGTCGGCCTGGCGGAAGGCGCTCGTGACCAGGACGTCGCCGTCGGGGGTGAAGCCCTTAACTTTGGTGGTGGCGTGGCCGAAGTAGCTCAACTGCCGGTAGCCGCCGCCGTCGACGTCCGCCGTGACAACTTCCGGGGCCGTACCCTGAATGACCGTCCATACGAGGCGCTTGCCGTCCGGCGTGAAGCGGGGATTGCGGGCCGGCAGCTGCAGCGAGGAAACGCGCCAGGCGCGGCCCCCGCCGAGGGGCGCAATCCAGACGTCGTCCTCGGCCACGAAAGTGACCAGATCGCCGTGCAGATGCGGGAAACGGAAGTAACTCGAAGAGGTCATCGTTAGATCATAGTCAAGGCGGGCCCTCCCGCCCGGGAGGTATCCCTGCCGAGCCGGGCATGGTGAGATGGATCATGCGAATCATTATTGCCGGAGCCTCCGGGCTGATCGGAACCGCCATTTCCAGCACCCTGCGCAGCGCCGGGCACGACGTCGGCACGCTCGTCAGGCGGGCGCCCGCGGCGGCGTCGGAGTTCCAGTGGAACCCCGCGGAGGGCAGCATCGACGAGACCGCACTGACGGGGGCCGACGCCGTCATCAACCTCTCCGGCGCCGGCATCGGCGACCGGCCCTGGACCCGGTCCCGCATCAACGAACTCCGCAACTCTCGTCTCGGACCGACGCGGACGCTGGCGGCGGCCATGGGGCGACTGGACAACCCGCCGGCAGTCTTCCTGAGCCAGTCGGGCTCCAACTACTACGGCAACGCCGGACAGGTGCTGATCCGGGAGAGCTCCCCCGCCGGCAGCGGTGTGCTGGCCGGGATCTGCGCCGACTGGGAAGCGGCCGCACACGAGGCTCCGGCCGGCGTCCGGGTGGTCACTCCGCGCACCGGAGTCGTGCTGAGCCGTTCGGGCGGTGCGCTGGGACGGCTCATGCCGCTGCTGCGCCTGGGCGTGGGCGGACCGCTGGGCAACGGCCGGCAGTACTGGCCGTGGGTCACGCTCCCTGATGTGGCCGGCGCCTTTGAATTTCTGCTCAACAGCCGCCTGTCCGGCCCCGTGAACCTCTGCGCCCCGGAGGTCGCGGACGTGAATTCGCTGATCGCGGCGCTGGCAGCGGCCCTCCACCGGCCGGCGGTGCTCCGCGTCCCCGCCCCGGTGCTGCGGCTGGTGATGGGCAAGCTTGCCGAGGAGCTGCTGCTCTCCAGCCAGCGGATGGAACCCGCTGCCCTGAGCGGGGCGGGCTTCGAGTGGCAGCACCCCACGCTCGCCCAGGCCGCCGCGTGGGTGGTGGATCGCGACACGGAATCCTGAGACCCGCAGGCGGCTGATCCGCGCCGGTCCCGGCGGGAACTAACCGCCAGCAGTACCGGCGTCGGCGGGAGCTCCGGCGGCGGGGGCTCCGGCGGCGGGGGCTTCGGCGGCGGGGGCTTCGGCGGCGGGGTCCTACCTGTCCATATCGGTGGGTGCTCCGGCAGCGGGAAGGATGTCCTGGACCCGCCAGCGTCCCTCGACCGTCGCCAGGACGAGCCGCAACTGCTGTTCCGGTGCGGCCGCGGCGTCCGCCAGCACCGCCCCGGTCCCGTCGCGTTCCTGATAGGCGGAGGTGCCCGCGGTGACGGCCACGACGGCCAGCGATTGCCCGCTGTCCCCCGTCGGTGCCGCGTCCTGTGCCACGCGGGTCAGGAGGGTCGTGAATCCCGCCAGCACCCGGCCGGTTTCCTTGAGCCTGGCGCTGATCCGTCCGTCCGCCGCGGCCGCCGCCGACGCCGGTACGTTGACCTGCTCCAGCAGGCCGAAGTCCCCGGAGCTGAACGCCAGGCAGCGGAGCCGGGCCAGCCCGCGGACCGCCTCCTCGGGGTCGGGTGAAGCCAGCTGCGCCTGCACATCAGGCGGAAGGGAAGCAGCCGGCGATGCGGCAGGGCCCGGCGACCCGGAAGACGCGCCAGGACCCGGCTCCGCACCGGGGCCCGGCGACCCGGGCGCCGGGGCGGACTCCGTAGCGGACCCGGCGTCGTTGACAGCAAATCCCGGGAACGACGCGGGCAGCCCGGCCCGGGTGAACCCCCACGCGGTGGCAAGGACACTCATGAGGGCCAGGCCCACGGCTACCGCCCGGAGGCCGCGGCGCCCCGGCCGTGCCGGGCGGGCGGCGGAAGGCCGGTCGGAGCCGGGCCGGAACGAGAGCCCGAACGAGCGTCGGCCGGTGATGCCCCGGCCGCCCGAGCGGCGCGCGCCACGTCTGCCGGCACCGCGCCGGGCGCCCGGACGCACGGAAGGTCGAACCCCGGCACCAGGTGACGCGGCGGCTGGCAGCGGGGCGGCCACGCGCGGCCCGTGGAACCGGTCGGGCAGGGACCGGAGCTGTTCCACCCGACGCCCCCGTGCCTTACCGGGCAGGGTGCGCCGGGTCAGCAGCTGCGGAATAACCGTGGGGTGGACCGAAACGGACAGGTCCACCGGGGCGGCCACGGCGCTGCGGTGAACGGCAGCGGCCAGCTCTGCGGCAGTGGGCCGGAGCCTGCGGTCCTCCTGAAGTCCGGATTCCAGCGCCGCGGCCAGACCAGGCGGAACCCCGGGTACGAGCAGCGGCAGCGGCGGCCGCTGCGCGCCCGGCTCAGGGGCGCGGCCGGTCAGGCAGTACCAGCCCAGGGCCGCAAGGGAATACACATCGCGTTCCGGTTGCAGCCCGGCCCGGACGGCGTCCACGGGCGCCGGGTCGCGGAAGCCCTCGGTTCCGGCGTCGGGCACCGCCGAGGCGTCAGCCACCATGCGGGCCACGCCCAGATCGGCCAGCAGCGGTTTGCCGTGGGCGGTGAACAGCACATTGCCGGGAGCGACGTCACCATGGGTGAAGCCGTGACCGTGCAGGTAGGCGAGGGCCTGGGCGATCGGAGTCAGGACGGTCACGGTTTCCCCCGGCCCCAGGCTTCCCCGGCCGGCCACGAGCTGTCCCAGCGAGCCGCCCGCGGCGTAGTCCATGATCAGCCCGAGGCTCCCGGCACGCGGCCCGTCCAGCCGGACGACGTCGTATGCCTTGACCAGGTGCTCGTGGTCAAGGACGGACAGGATCCGCACCTCGTGCCGGATCGTCTCCTCGCCTTCGCCGTCGCTGGCGAAGAAACACTTGAGTGCGTAATCGCGACCACTCGCTTGTTCGGTCACCAGCCAGACGGCGGCGCCGCCGCCGCGTCCGAGGCAACGGCCGACGTCGTATCCGGGAACCTCTGGCTCGGCGGCGGCGGCGGGTGCGTGATCTTCCATAACCAAGGAATAGCGGATCCGGCGGAATCCTGCAGGAGTTATCCACAGGGGGTGAGAGCTTCGCCACAGAATCGGCCGCTGCGACAGCCGGGGTCTAAGCTGGATGCCATGACTCTTGAGTTCTCCCAGCTGGGTCTCGACCCGGAATTCGTCGATTACACGCGCGGCTGGGACATCCAGCGCGAACTCCATGGGAGGGTCCTCGCCGGCACCGCACCCAGCACGGTCCTGCTGCTGGAGCACGCCGCCGTCTACACGGCCGGCAAACGCACGGAAGACCACGAACGCCCCTTTGACGGCACGCCGGTCGTCCCGGTGGACCGCGGCGGCAAGCTCACCTGGCACGGCCCGGGACAGCTGGTCGGCTACCCCGTCATCAAGCTCAGGAACCCGGCCGGGATCCGCGACTACGTGGAGCGGCTGGAAGCCGTCATCATCGCCGTCCTGGCCGACTACGGCATCGAAGCGGTCCGGATCAAGGGCCGTGCCGGGGTCTGGATCGAGCAGGACGGGAAGGGCCCCGCACGCAAGATTGCCGCGATCGGCATCCGCGTCCACGAGGGCGTCACCATGCACGGCTTCGCGATCAACTGCAACAACGACCTGGCGCCGTACGCCCAGATCATCGCCTGCGGGATCACCGACGCCGGCGTCACCACCATCGCGCAGGAGACGGGCCGGAACGTCACCCCCGCCGACCTCGTGTCGCGGATCATCGAAGAACTGCGCAACAATGAAGAAGCGCTAGTTGCAACCCATGAAGGAGCTCTACTGTGACCCTGGCACCAGAAGGCCGGAAAATGCTGCGTATCGAGCAGCGCAATGCGGCCACCCCGGTGGAACGCAAGCCGGAATGGATCAAGGCCAAGGTCCAGATGGGCCCCGAGTACGTGCAGCTCAAGAACCTCGTCAAAAAAGAGGGCCTTCACACCGTGTGCGAAGAGGCCGGCTGCCCCAACATCTTCGAATGCTGGGAAGACAAGGAAGCCACCTTCCTGATCGGCGGCTCCGAATGCACCCGGCGCTGCGATTTCTGCCAGATCGACACCGGCAAGCCCTCCCCCGTGGACGTTTTCGAACCCACGAAGGTGGCCCGCTCGGTCCTGGCGATGCAGCTCCGCTACGCCACGGTTACCGGTGTGGCCCGCGACGACCTCGCCGACGAGGGCGTCTGGCTCTACGCCGAAACGGTCCGCAAGATCCACGAACTCAACCCGGGCACCGGCGTCGAGCTCCTGATTCCCGATTTCTCCGGCAAGCCGGAGCACATCGAAGCGATCTGCGACTCCAAGCCCGAGGTGTTTGCCCACAACGTCGAGACCGTCCCGCGGATTTTCAAGCGCATCCGTCCGGCCTTCCGCTACGAGCGGTCGCTGGACGTCATCACGCAGGGCCGCAACCTCGGCATGGTCACCAAGTCCAACCTGATCCTGGGCATGGGCGAGACCCGCGAGGAAATCTCCGAGGCGCTCCGGGACCTGCACGACGCCGGCTGCGACCTGATCACCATCACCCAGTACCTGCGCCCGAGCGAGCGGCACCTGCCGGTTGACCGCTGGGTCAAGCCGCAGGAGTTCGTGGATCTGCAGCAGGAAGCCGACGAGATCGGTTTCCTGGGAGTCATGAGCGGTCCGCTGGTGCGCTCCTCCTACCGTGCAGGCCGGCTCTGGGCCACCGCGATGCGCAAGAAGGGCCTGGAGATCCCGGCCCAGCTGGCCCACATCGAAAGCTCCGGCAGCACCCGCCAGGAAGCCAGTTCGCTGCTCGCGGCGCGCGCCTGAAACCAGTTGCCATGATCGCGGCGAAGGGCCGGCACCGGAGGAATCCGGCGTCCGGCCCTTCGCCGTCCATCACGTAGAATTAAGGCACTATGGCGAATTCCCCTGATTCCAGCAACTCCACTCCGGCTTCTGATGCTCCGAAGCGCGGCCTCTTTTCCCGAAAGCCCAAGGTGGCCAAGGTCAAGAAGCCGAGCCGTCTGAAGCAGATCCGCGAGGTCTTCCAGATGACCCGCCAGCACGATCCGATGATTCCGTGGCTCATGCTGCTGGCGTTCCTCGGTGTCGTGGCTGTCAGCTTCGTCATCGGATTCCTGCTGGACAACTGGATCACGGGCCTGCTCATCGGCCTCCCGCTGGGCCTTCTCGCGGCCACGCTGATCCTGTCCCGCCGCGCCGAGCGCGCCGCCTTCGCCCGGATTGAAAACCAGCCGGGCGCCTCGGGTGCGGCGCTGGGCACACTCAAGCGCGGCTGGATCGTCGAAGAGCAGCCTGTCGCGGTGAACCCCCGCACCCAGGACGCCGTTTTCCGCGCCATCGGCCGTCCCGGCGTGGTCCTGGTCAGCGAGGGCCCCAGTGCCCGCGTCAAGCCGTTGCTCGACGCCGAACGCAAACGGCTCGCGCGCATCCTGCCCAACGTCACCATCCACGTGATTGAAAGCGGCCGCGGCGAGGGCCAGGTTCCGATCAGCCAGGTCGCCAAGAAGATGACCAAGATGAAGAATGAGCTGACCAAGCTCGAGGTCAGCACGGTTTCCAAGCGCATCTCGTCGCTCGGAAGCCGTCTGCCCATCCCCAAGGGCATCGATCCCTACAAGGCCCGCCCGGACCGCAAGGCGGCCCGCGGACGCTAAGCCACGCCAGCCTGCAGGAACGCCCCGGTACCCGCCTTTCAGGCCGGCAGCCGGGGCGTTTCCTTTGCCCAGCCCATACCGTCCCCTCGGGACAGAACCCGGAGACCCCCGCCATGAAACGTCCGTCCACTTCTGCCGTGATCCGCATCTTCCGGTTCCTGGCCATCGCCGAGGCCTTCAGCTGGGCCGCACTGCTGGTGGGCATGTTCCTCAAGTGGGTCACCCGGACCACGGAATTCGGGGTGCAGATCGCGGGCCCGATCCACGGCGCACTTTTTGTCGGCTACGGGATCGCGGCACTGAGCTTGTGGGGCCTGCAGCGCTGGCCGTTCCGGGTGGCCCTGTTCGCGGGGGCGGCAGCGGTGTTGCCGTTCGCCACGGTCTGGTTTGAGCGCTGGGCGGGCCGCCACGGGTACCTGACGGTCAAGGCCGGGCAGGACGCTGCGCAGCCGGTGCAGGAGCCGGCCGGCGAGACCGCCGGCGTTTAGCCGCTTCAAATCAACGAGGCGGTCGCGGCAATTCGCGCGCGGCGGCCGGGCGGGTCGCGGCGGAGGCTACATCCGGACCAGGACGGTGTTCATGGCCTTGTCGTGGAGCCCGCGGTGGTCCGGGTCGAAGATGACGGCGGGGATCACGAGGCAGACGAGGAGGCTGCGGACCAGGGCCGGCACGGGGCCGGCGGGGCCGCCGCTGAGCCGGACTACGTGGATCCCCACCATCCGGTGGCCGATGCTGTAGCCCAGGGTGCCGACGAGCAGCGCCTGTTCGACGGCGAACACGGCCAGGGTCGCCCAGGGATCGCCGGCGAAGGCGTAGTTGCTGATCAGCAGCGCGATGGCCCAGTCAACGCAGATGGCGGCGATGCGCCGGCCGGCCCGGGCAATGGACCCCGGCCCGGACTCGGGCAGGCCCAGCCGCTCCCCCGGGTACTTCGAAATGCCGGACGTGTCCGGCCCGGTGAGCCATGAACCTATGTCTTTACGATCAACCACCCTCCAAGCCTATCGGCAAATGGACGCCTCCCACCGCTGTTCAGAGTGTGGACAATCAGGGGCCACACTCTGGTCACGGATAGGCCACGTTGTGGACAGCGACTACCGTTTACCTGTCAGGGCATTCTGTAACCTGCCGGAAACAAAGCGGACACCGGGGGGAAATCCCGTGTCCTTAGGCTGGTAACAGTTGCTAGCGGCACAGGAGCGGGGGGCACCTTTGTGTTTTCCCCGCTGTCGGATTGCGCTGGACCACACGGCCTGATGGCCAGATCTTTCACATGCATAAGGAGCATAGATGTTCAAGACTGCGGACGAAGTCCTCAAGTTCATCAAAGACGAAGACGTTAAGTTCGTCGATATTCGCTTCACCGATCTCCCTGGCGTGCAGCAGCACTTCAATGTGCCCGCCAAGAGCGTTGACGCGGACTTCTTCGTCAACGGCCAGCTCTTCGACGGATCTTCGATCCGCGGCTTCCAGGGCATCGCCGAGTCGGACATGCAGCTCATCCCGGACGTCACAACGGCGTTCCTCGACACGTTCCGCATGGAGAAGACCCTCGCGCTGAACTTCTCGATCGTGAACCCGCGCACCGGTGACCCGTACCACCGTGATCCGCGCGGCGTAGCCGAGAAGGCCGAGGCCTACCTGGCTTCCACCGGCATCGCCGACACCGCATTCTTTGCACCCGAGGCCGAGTTCTTCGTCTTCGACAACGTGCAGTACCAGTCCTCCCCGCAGGGCAGCTTCTACAAGATCGATTCCGAGGAAGCGCACTGGAACACCGGCCGCGAAGAAGAGGGCGGAAACCTCGGCTACAAGACCCCGGTCAAGGGCGGCTACTTCCCGGTCTCCCCCACCGACAAGCAGGCGGACCTCCGCGATGCCATGTGCATCAACCTGGACGAGGCCGGCCTTGAGGTCGAGCGCAGCCACCACGAAGTCGGTTCCGCCGGCCAGGCTGAGATCAACTACAAGTTCACCACGCTGACCCATGCGGCTGATGACCTGCAGAAGTTCAAGTACGTCATCAAGAACACCGCCGATGCCTGGGGCAAGTCGGTCACCTTCATGCCGAAGCCGGTCTTCGGTGACAACGGCTCGGGCATGCACTGCCACCAGTCGCTGTGGACCAATGGCGAGCCGCTGTTCTACGACGAAAAGGGCTACGCCGGCCTGTCCGACATGGCCCGCTGGTACATTGGCGGCCTGCTGAAGCACTCCTCCGCCGTGCTGGCCTTCACCAACCCGACGGTGAACTCCTACCGCCGCCTGGTCAAGGGCTTCGAAGCTCCGGTCAACATGGTCTACTCGCAGGGCAACCGCTCCGCCGGCATCCGCATCCCGATCACGGGCTCCAACCCGAAGGCCAAGCGCATCGAGTTCCGCGCTCCGGACCCCTCTTCCAACCCCTACCTGGCCTTCGCTGCCCAGCTGATGGCCGGCATTGACGGCATCCGCAACCGCATCGAACCGCCGGCCCCGATCGACAAGGACCTTTACGAGCTCCCCGCCGAGGAAGCCAAGGACATCCCCAAGGCCCCCGGCACGCTCGAAGAGGCCCTGGATGCACTGGCCGAGGACAACGAGTTCCTCCAGGCCGGCGGCGTCTTCACCCAGGACCTGATCGACACCTGGATCGAGTACAAGTACGAGAACGAGATCCGTCCGCTCTCGCTGCGCCCGAACCCGTACGAGTTCGAGCTGTACTACGGCGTCTAGCTAGAGGCTGACCCTCAGGGGACTGCCCGACGGCGGCCCTCACCTTACGGTGGGGGCCGCTTGTCTTTTAAGCCATTGGCCATCAAGCCGCCGCCGCCCGCAGGCCGGCTCAGCGCTTCCCGTACTTCCTGTGCACGGCCTGCCTGCAGACGCCGAGACAGGTTGTGATAGCTTCCCATGGCAGTTGCGGGCCTTAGAACCGGCATTTCCGTTGGCGGATCAGAAGGGCCGGTACATGCTCCGCTGCGGGCCGGCGTCGCCGCCCAGGTACCGGCCGCGGTCCTCAAACCCGGCCTTGCGGTAGGCGCCCTGCCCGGCCGGGTTTTGTTCGTTGACCGAGAGCACGACGCCGGCCTGCCCGCCGCCGAGGGCTGCCGTCAGTTTCCCGGCGGCCCGCACCGAGGCCTCCGCTGCCAGCGTGCCCAGGCCCTTGCCCTGCTGCCGGCGGTCGATCAGGAATCCACGCAACAGCCACACCGAGTCGTCATCGGCCCAGCCGGCCAGCGTCGCGGCTCCGGTCTGCAGTGTCAGGACGCCGACGGCGGATCCGTTGGCGTCGATCACGAAGGGGTGCCGGGAATCCTCTTCCAGCCCGATCAGTATCATTCGCAGCGGTTCGCCGACGAACCTGCGCTGGCCGTCCAGGACCTCGAGTCCGGCAATCTCCCCGAGCTTGATGTCGCGGGCGTCGTCGTCGAGGTCCTTCAGCGGCAGCAGCCACACGTTTCCAGCCATAAAACAAGCCTACCCACACCGGCGGGCGCCCCGCCTCCGGGTGCTTCGGTCAGCTCAGAGCGCCGCGTCCTTGGGCGGCCCGGCCGGGTCCATCCAGAAGACTTCCCACAGATGGCCGTCCGGATCCTGGAAGCTGTGGGTGTACATAAAGCCGTAGTCCTGGGCTTCCTCGGACGGGGCCCCACCGGCAGTGAGGGCCGTCCGGACCAGCTCGTCCACGGCTTCGCGGCTGCCCAGGGAGAAGGACATGATCGCCTCGGTGGTGCTGCGGGCGTCGGCAATGGGTTTGGACGTAAAGGTCTTGAAGTAATTCTCCACCAGCAGCATCACAAACGCGTCGTCGTTGATGATCATGCACGTGGCGTTCTCATCGGTGAAGTCGGGATTGAAGGAAAACCCCAGCGCGGTGAAGAACTGCACCGATGTGTCGAGGTCCTTCACGGGGAGATTCAGGAACATTTGCTTCGCCATGGGCCCAAAGTAGCACCGGCGCCCGGCGCGTGTCAGCCCCTGCCGGCAACGCTACTGGCCATAGAAAACCCGCTCGAACACGCTCCGGGCACGGCGGCTGAGCCTCAGGTAGTCCTCCTCCAGCGCGGCGGCGTTGCCCTGCCCGTAGCCGCACCAGCGGGCCACCGCTTCCAGGTCCCGGCGCGAGGATGGCAGCACATCCGAGGCCCGCCCGGTCCAGATCACGTTGGCTGACCGGATTCGGCTCGCCAGGCGCCAGGCGCGGAGCAGGATCACCGCGTCCTCCGCGTCGAGGATCCCGGCGGCGGCGGCCGCCTCGAGCGCCTCGACGGTGGAGGTGGTCCGCAGCCCGGGGTGCTGTCCGGCGTGCTGCAGCTGGAGCAGCTGGGCCAGCCATTCGACGTCGCTCAGGCCGCCGCGGCCTAGCTTCAGGTGCCGGGCCGGATCCGCGCCGCGGGGCAGCCGCTCCGCTTCCACCCGGGCCTTGACACGCCGGACCTCGCGCGCGTCCTGCTCGGAGAGCGACTCGGGGTAGCGGATCGGGTTGATCAGGGCCACGAACGCGGCGCCCAGCTGGTCGTCGCCGGCCATCGGGCGGGCACGGAGCAGCGCCTGCGCCTCCCACACAAGCGACCACCGGCGGTAATACTCCGCGTAGGACTCCAGCGACCGGACCATCGGCCCCCTCTTGCCCTCCGGACGAAGGTCCGCGTCCACCATCAGGACGCGCTCGGCGAGGATGGCGGGCTTCAGCGGCTGGGTCAGCAGGCTGGAGAGCCTGCTGACGATCTGCAGGGCCTGCTGCTGGGCCTCGTCCTCCGGAACTCCGGGAAGCCCGCGGTGCACGTACATGACGTCCGCATCCGAGCCGTAGCCGATCTCCCGGCCGCCCTGCCGCCCCATGGCGACCACCAGCACATGCGTCTTGAGCGGCTCCTCGGCGGTGACCACATTCTCCGCGACGCGCAGTGCGCCCAGGACAGCGGCCCGGTCAGTGTCGGCCAGCGCCGCACCGACCTGGTCCTGGTCCAGCAGCCCCGCGCTGTCCGCGATCGCAATCCGCAGGATCTCGCGGCGCCGGATCAGCCGAATCAGGCGCATCGCGCTTTCGGGCTCCGCGTGCCGGGACATCTTCGAGACGATCTCCAGCCACTGCGCCTCGTAGGTCAAGGGCAGCAGTTCCTTGTCCGAGCCGAGCCAGGCCACGGATTCTGGTGAGACTTCCAGCAGGTCCGCGATCAGGCGGGAGTTGGACAGCACGTGGCAGAGCCGCTCGGCCGCCGCCGTCGAGTCCCGGAGCATCCCGAGATACCAGTGCGTGGTCCCGAGCGCTTCGCTGACCCGCCGGAAGGCCAGCAGCCCGGCGTCGGGGTCCACGCCCTCCGCGAGCCAGCCGAGCAGGACCGGCAGGAGCTGGCGCTGGAGCGCGGCGCGGCGGCTGACCCCGGCGGTGAGGGCCTCGATGTGGCGCATGGCTCCGCGCGGATCCAGATAGCCCAGGGCGGCGAGGCGCCCCTGCGCCGCTTCCGGGCTTAGCCTGGCTTCCTCGCTGCTGAGCGCCGCCGCAGTGTTGAGCAGCGGCCGGTAGAAGATGCGTTCGTGCAGCTCTCGGACGGAGCGTTTGGTTTTGCGCCAGGCCGCGACGAGGGCGTCAGGTTTGGGCCGTTCGCTGGAGAAGGGCCCAAGCACGGCCTTGGCGAGGGCCCGCAGCGAGGCTTCCTTGACCGGCATGAGGTGGGTGCGGCGCATCTGGAAGAGCTGGATCCGGTGTTCGAGGAGCCGGAGGTAGCGGTAGTCGCGGTCGAACTCGGCGGCGTCGGAGCGGCCGATGTAGCCGCCCGCGGACAACGCGGCGATGGCCGAGGTGGTGTCCCGGCAGCGCAGGCTCTCGTCGGACTTTCCGTGCACCAGCTGCAGCAGCTGGACGGTGAATTCGACGTCGCGCAATCCCCCCCTGCCCAGCTTGATCTGCCGCTGTTCCTCCTCGGCGGGGATGTGTTCGGTGACCCGGCGGCGCATCGAGCGGACGGACTCCACGAACCCTTCCCGGCCGGCGGAGGACCAGATCAGCGGCGCGACGGCGGCCTCGTAGCGGGCGCCGAGCTCGGTGTCCCCGGCGATGGTCCGGGCCTTGAGCAGGGCCTGGAATTCCCAGCTCTCGGCCCAGCGGGCGTAGTAGCTCTCATGCGAGGCAAGGGTCCTGACCAGCGGCCCGGACTTGCCCTCCGGGCGCAGGTTGGCGTCGACCTCCCACAGCCCTGGTTCGCGGCCAATGGACATGATCGCCCGGGAAATGCCGGAGGCCAGGGCTGTGCCGATCGTGTTGGCGCGCGAATCGTCGAGCTCGTCGGACTCGATCACGTAGATGACGTCGACGTCGGAGATGTAGTTCAGTTCGCGGGCACCGCACTTGCCCATGCCGATGACGGCCAGCCCGACGTCGGCCACCTCGGTGGCGCTGAAGTGCTCGACGGCCTCGGCCCGCGAGACAGCCAGGGCAGCTTCGATCGCGGCGCCGGCGAGATCCGCCAGCTCCGCGCCCGCGGCGGGCATGAAGTCCAGCGGATCGGCGGCGCAGAGGTCCTTGACGGCGAGCTCGACGAGGCCGCGCCGGTACTCCGTGCGGAGCGCCACGTAGCCTTCCTGCCCGGTCAGCGCCGCGACCGGGCGGGCCGATTTTGGATCAGCCTGCACAGAGCGCAGCAACCGGGAGCGCAGTTCCGCGGCGTCCGCGGCGCGCGGTTCCGGGCTGGCGGTCACCTCGAAGGCATCAAGATGCTCGGGGTGGCGGATCAGGAACTCACCCAGCGCCTCCGAGGCTCCCAGCACCCGGTACATGGGTTCGCTGCGTTCCGGGTCCGCGACCGCCAGCTTCCGCAGGTCCGGATGCTTTTCGATCAGCCGGACCAGCGACTGCAGCGCCGTGTCCGGGTTCGCGGCCAGCTGCAGCCCGGCGAAGAGCAGGTCCTGGTCCAGGCCCACCAGCTCCGGGGCGGCCAGCCACCGTTCGCCGTTTTCCAGATCGCTGAAACCGGCGGCGATGAGGCGTCGTGCCAGGCTCACCGGGGCCGCCTAAAGGATGCCGAGGTTGCGCTGCAGCTCGTAGGGCGTGACCTGGAGGCGGTAGTCCTGCCACTCGGCACGCTTGTTGCGCAGGAAGTGCTCGAACACCTGCTCACCGAGGATCTGCGGCATAAGTTCGGAGTCCTCCATCGAGCGGATGGCGTCGTGCAGGCTGGCCGGGAGCGGGTCGTGGCCCATCGCACGGCGCTCGGCCGAGCTCAGCGACCAGATGTCGTCCTCGGCGGCGGCGGGCAGTTGGTAGCCCTCCTCGATGCCCTTGAGCCCGGCGCCCAGCAGCACGGCGTAGGCGAGGTAGGGGTTGGCTGCCGAGTCGATGCCGCGGTACTCGATCCGCGCGGATTGTCCCTTGCCGGGCTTGTACAGCGGGACACGGACCAGGGCGGAGCGGTTGTTGTGGCCCCAGCTGAGGTAGCTGGGTGCTTCGCCGCCGCCCCAGAGGCGCTTGTAGGAGTTCACGAACTGGTTGGTGACCGCAGTGAATTCCGGGGCGTGCTTGAGGATGCCGGCGATGAACTGCCGGGCCGTCTCGGACAGCTGGAACTCCGCGCCGGCCTCGTAGAAGGCATTCGTGTCGCCCTCGAAGAGCGAGAAGTGGGTGTGCATGCCGGAACCCGGGTGGGCCGTGAACGGTTTCGGCATGAACGTGGCGTACGTGCCCTGCTGGAGCGCGACTTCCTTGATCACAGTGCGGAACGTCATGATGTTGTCCGCGGTCTGCAGGGCATCCGCGTAGCGCAGGTCGATCTCGTTCTGGCCGGGGCCGGCCTCGTGGTGGCTGAACTCGACGGAGATGCCGACCGATTCCAGCATGGTCACGGCCGTGCGGCGGAAGTCCTGCGCCACACCACCCGGTACGTGGTCGAAGTAGCCGCCCTCGTCCACGGGGACGGGGGCGCCGTCCGGGCCCGGCTGCTGGGACTTGAGCAGGTAGAACTCGATCTCGGGGTGGGTGTAACAGGTGAAGCCCATGTCCGCGGCCTTGGCCAGGTTGCGCTTGAGGACGTTGCGCGGATCAGCGGCGGAGGGTTCGCCGTCGGGAGTCAGGATGTCGCAGAACATCCGGGACGTCGCCTCGGTCTCGCCGCGCCACGGCAGGATCTGGAAGGTGGCGGGGTCCGGCTGGGCCAGCATGTCGGACTCGAAAACACGGGCGAGGCCCTCGATGGAGGAGCCGTCAAAACCCAGACCCTCCTCGAACGCCCCTTCCACTTCTGCCGGGGCCAGCGCCACGGACTTCAGCGATCCCACGACGTCGGTGAACCACAGCCGCACGAACCGCACGTCGCGCTCTTCGATCGTCCGCAGGACAAACTCTTGCTGGCGGTCCATACTGGCCTCTTTCCGGTTCTTCGTCCGTGCCCCAGGCCCGTCGTGCATGGGTCCAGCAGCTGCTCACCGTTCACTTTACTAATCATCGCCACCGATTGCTGGCGCAGCTGCCCCGCGTAACACAGCGTTAACCCGCGGAACCCAGAATTCGACGCTCCACACGGGTCCCCGGGTCGTTCTCCCGGGGGCCGTGTGACGTGACTCACGCGCCCACGGGCTGGAGCCCGGTAGCTAGGACGCGCGGTATCGCACTACGCTCGTGCCATGGCCTCAAGCACAAGCCCCGATTCCAGCATGCCCGCAGAACTCGCCGCCCCCTACGGCAACGGCCCGGCTCCCGCGGGCACGGCCGCCGCCGCGGCGGCCGCAGCGGAAACGTCCCCGGCTGCGGCGCCGGACCCGACGGCGGGCCAGGAGGCGGGCGCCCGGAAGCCGGTGGCGAAGATCCGCACCCACCACCTGCGCCAGGCCAAGCTCAACGGTGAGCGCTTTGCCATGCTGACCGCGTACGACCAGTACACGGCAGAAATCTTCGACCAGGCCGGCATCGAGGTCCTCCTCGTGGGCGACTCAGCATCCAACAATGTCTTCGGCAACGAAACCAGCCTGCCCGTCACCGTCGATGAGTTGCTCCCCCTGTGCCGCGCCGTCACCCGCTCTGCCAAACGCGCCCTCGTGGTGGCTGACCTTCCCTTTGGCAGCTACGAGGTCTCCGCCCAGCAGGCGGTGGCCACCGGCGTCCGGTTCCTCAAGGAAGGACTCGCCCACGCGGTCAAAATCGAGGGTGGGAAGTTCTATGCCGAAACCGTCCGGGCCATGGTCCAGGCCGGCATTCCGGTGATGGCGCATATCGGTTTCACCCCGCAAAGCGAGCACGCCCTGGGCGGCTACCGGGTGCAGGGCCGCGGCGATGACGCCCAGCGGCTCATCGAAGACGCCGTCGCCCTCACCGACGCCGGCGCGTTCTGCGTCCTGATGGAAATGGTGCCGGCGTCAACGGCGGCTGCCGTGGACGCCGCCGTCGACGTCCCCACCATCGGCATCGGCGCCGGCAACGCGACCACCGGCCAGGTGCTCGTGTGGCAGGACATGGCGGGACTGCGGGGCGGCAGGATGGCCAAATTCGTCAAGCAGTATGCGGACCTGCGCGCCTCCCTCAGCGACGCCGCGAAGGCCTACGGCGAGGACGTGCGCTCCGGCCAGTTCCCCGGCCCGGAGCACTCCTTCTAGCCAGCCGCTGCGGGCCTATCTTCCACAGTCGCGGGCCGATCGTTCCGGCCGCTGCGCGCCGCCGCTGCGGTTTTCGGGGCCACCTCATCCTTGACGAACGATGCGGTGTTCCGCCCGTCCGGGCAGGCTGGCCATTGAGGGCCTGCATCGGGCCCCGGCAGATGTTCCGCCATTGCGGCCGGATTCGTGCGCGAAGCGATGGGCCAGACACCGGCGGACACTAGTGGAGGAGTAGCCATGGGCTCAATTTCGACTGACTTCTGGGACATCCTGCTGTGGAGTTTCTGGTTCTTCATCTGGATCGCGGCCCTGATGGTGTGGTTCCGCTGCCTGTTTGACTTGTTCGGCGACCGATCGCTCAGCGGCTGGGGTAAAGCCGGCTGGGTAGTACTGCTCGTCTTCGTGCCCTGGCTTGGCGCCCTCATCTACCTGATCGCGCGCGGCCGCAGCATGACCGAGCGGCAAATGGCCGCCGTGGCCGATCAACAGGCCGCCCAGCAGGATTACATCCAGCAGGTCGCAGGCAAGTCAGCCAGCCCGGCCAGCCAGATCGCCGATGCCAAGGCCCTGCTGGACTCCGGAGCCATCAGCCAGACGGAGTATGAGTCCCTCAAGGCAAAGGCCATGGCCTGACCCGGTCGACGGACTGCGCCCCGGTATCCGGTGCGCGTTCAATGCTCTGCACGATCGACAGCCCCACCCTGGGGCTGTCATGGCTACCCATGTGAAGGAGTTCGACCATGTCCACTCAGAGTGAGAACCCGGTTCTGGAGACCATCGGCGCCATTACTGACGCCGCACTGGGACGCTCCGACCTGCCGGCCGACGCGCTGCTTATGATTCGTATCGCTGCCCTGGCCGCCGTCGATGCCCGGCCCGTCTCCTACCTTGCCCATGTTGGCCCTGCGATCGAGTCGGGGGTTACGGCCAAGGATGTGCAGAACGTGCTCGTCGCCGTGGCCCCCATCATCGGAACGGCCCGGACGATGTCGGCGGCGATCAACATCACCGAAGCGCTGGGTTTCGCGATCGCCGTCATGGAGGAAGAGACGGAGTAACGCAGGCCCCGGCATGAGACTCACCTGGCTGGGCCACTCCTCGGTGGTCCTGGACCTTGACGGGGTCCGGGTCCTGACCGATCCCCTGCTTCGTCCTCATGCCGGCCTGCTGCGGCGTCTGGCACCCCGACCGGACCCGGCGTCGTGGAACCGGCCCGACGTCGTGCTCCTCTCCCACCTCCACCATGACCACGCCGAGCTGCGCTCCCTCCGTATGCTGCCCGGAGCTGCCCTGATGAGTGCGCCGGCGAACGTCGCCTGGTTGCGCCGCCGCAGATTCCTGAACACAGTCCCCCTGGGCGAAGGCTGGACCCCGGCAGGCCGCGGCGTCGAGATACGGCAGGTACCGGCGGAGCATCGTCACCGCCCGATGCCGCACCGGCCCAACGACGCCCACGGCCAGCTGGTTCGCAGTCCGTCGGGCACCGTCTGGATCGCGGGTGACACGGGGCTTTTCCCGGAAATGGCCGGGATCCCTGCCCTGGCCGGCGGGCCCATCGATGTCGCCGTGGTGCCGGTCTGGGGGTGGGGGCCGAGGCTCTCGGCGGGGCACCTGAACCCCGAGACCGCCGCCCGCGCCGTCGCACTGAGCGGCGCACGGTTCGCCCTGCCGGTGCACTGGGGAACGCTGCACCCGCCCTTCGTCACACACTTTGCCCGGAGCTGGCTCGAGCTGCCCGGGCACCGGTTTGCGGACGCGGTGGCGGAGCAAGCTCCCGGCTGCACGGCCGTCGTCCTATCCCCTGGCCAGTCATGGGTCGCGCCTGGGTGATCCGGGGCCCGTGCCGGGCCTGCGGGCCTGGCCCACCGCAGTGCTCCGGCCACTCAACTGGTCCGGTCACTCAACGCTCCGGTCACTCAACGCTCCGGTCACTCAACTGGTCCGGTCACTCAACGCGGGAACGCCGCCGTGGCGCGCTGGCCACAGGCCTCGAGCATCCCCACCAGCACCCGGTGGAGTTCATCGGCCCCCTCGATTCGCTCGGGCAACCCCGCCATCAGGTCTGCCGGACCGAGCAGCATGGCGCGGTCCTGCCAGCCGCCGAGGCCCCCGTGCGATCCGACGAGGCCCTCGAACGCCGCGACGTCGTTGGTTACCGGATCGACCATGCTGTTGACGTAGAGATCCGGCGCCTTGGGGTCCTGCAGGGCACGCCGGAGCACCCGCGCCGCGTGGGAACCGAAGCCGGTCAACGGGTCGGTGCCCTCCACGTCGCCGCTAGAGATATTGACGCGCCCGCCGCTCCCGATCGCCCATTCCCGGCCGTCTTCATCGATGCCGGCGACGAACCCGACGCCGGGATGGCCCACAAGGCCGGGGACAAGTGCCGGCCACTCCCTCTTGAGCGCCTCCAGCGTCCAGCGCCGGTCACCCCGCACGTAGACCAGGCCCAGGTTGCCGGAGCCCAGCACGACCACAGGCTCCTCGGCCTTGCCGGGATCCGATGTCTGCTGCGCCTTGGTCAGCCCCCCGTTGGCGCGGGCGGCGAGCTTCCCGGTCATCCCCCCGGCCGCGATGTCGCCTGCGATCGAGTCGGCCCGCCCCAGCCCTTCGACGGACGCGTCCACAGTCTGTACGTGTTCCTCCATGAGTTCGGCACACAGATCACCGAGCGCCTGGCCGTACCGGTCAGCGAATGGAGTGCCCTGGGATTGGCCGTGGTCCGAGAGCACGACTAGCCGGTAGCGGCGGGGAGCGGAACCGGCGAGCCGGGCCAGGGACCCCAGCGTGCGGTCCAGGCCATCCAGGGAGGCGAGTGACTCAGGCCGGAAGACGCCTGCGTGGTGGGCGATCTCGTCGTAGTCCACGTAGTCGACATAGATGCACTTCGTGCCACGCCGCAGTTCCTCGGCGACCAGGGCCGTGTTCAGGTCGCGCAGGAGACTGTTGGTCACGGCGCGCAGCAGGGCGAAGGTCCAGTCCCGGTGCACTCGGGGGTCAAAGTCACGCTTGACTTGTCGTCGGGCCTGCCACCGCTCCTTAATGACCTCGCCGACGGTCCGCGTGAAGCTGCGCATGAACCCGTTCGGTGAAGTGAAGAACCAGGCGAACGCACGGCGCGTCTGAGTGGATCCGCGCCGGACCTCAATCCGACTCATCGTCAAGAGCGATCGTGGCGCGTCGCCGGTGAACAGGTTCGAAATGGAGACCCCGTCATCGAACAGCAGGCCCTGGCCGGTGCTGTGCCTTTCCTCGATTACCCGGGCGTCCGCGGGACGGTTGGCGACCAGGACCTGTTTGAGTTCCCGGTCGTACCACCGGAAGGCGGGGATCCCGTCAATCGTGCCATGCAGAATACCCATCTGGCTGGCTGGGGTGGTGCATGGGAGCTGCGGAGTCCATTCGCGGTAACTGTAGTCCCCCGAGGACAGCCAGCGCCGGATATGCGGTACCGCCCCGGACTGGACTGCCCATTGCAGCACCGGGAACGGGACACCGTCGAGCTGCACGAACAGGACGCCGTCAACTTCCGGGTCGGTGACGGTGACCTGCCGGCGTGCCCTGCTGGCCAGGGAGGTGATCAGGCCGTCATCGGTACCGGCCGTGGTGGCCCACGAGATCAGGGTGGCCACGACGGCACTGATCCAGGTTGCAGCAAGGGCGGTCCACCCCGTCGACTCGATGCCCGGCACCAGACGGATGGCGACGTACATGATGAGGGCTTGACCGACAACAGCGGTAAGAAGCACCGCCAGCCAGCCCACCCGGGCCGAAATCTCCACCAGCGCGGGACGGAGAATCAGACCGACGATGCCGGCCACCGCTGCCACGGCGGCGTAGTCCCACCAACTGGATGCAGAGAACCCCGGGAGCAGCGCGCCGGTAATGATGAGGGCTGCCGTCGAGGCCGCCCAGGCAAGGCCCAGCCTGGCCAGGTCGGTTACTCGGACGCCGCGGGTGCGGGTATCGCTCGTCGGCATTTTCCCAGTATGGCCCGCTGCAACCGGCAGGCACTCATCCGCACCGGGTGAGAAAATCAGTCCCGCGGAAGGGACGTTCGTCGGGGCCGCCCGGGACGCTTGCACCGGCAGGACCGCGTCGGCCTACCACGGGCCGCGGCCATACCGGCGTCGGGATGCACCGCGTTCGGCTTCATCATTTAATGTCGGTGGCTCGTGATGTCATGGGGGTATGGAAGGCACGGTGTGGAGTGCGGGGAGCAGGGCGGCCCTGGCGGCTGTCGCGGCGTCCGT
>NZ_JASBQY010000014.1 GCF_029960645.1 Arthrobacter sp. AL12 | reverse complement strand
ATAAATTGGTATCAACAAACTTGGCACACTATTGAGTTCTCAAACAACAGACACACCCGGCACCACCACAACCTCAGCCGTGGATCGCTCCGGAGCAACCTACCAAACTTACCCGGTCACCATGAACAATGCAAATCAACGATTCCGCGATCAACAACTCCACAAACCAGGCCCCCACCCTCCAACAGCACGCAAAACCGCGAACCATTTTCAGGATGTTTGTCAGGGGGGCGGTCGCAATCTCTCCGCATCAGCGGCGGCGACTCGAATTACTTTACACGCCACCCGACCCACACACAAATCCACCCCCACACCACCCCCCACACCCCCAAAAACCCCTTCACCACACCGAATACCGGCACCCGTCCGGGCTTCCGCGGCGCCTCTCGGCGAAGTCGGGCTGCTGTGTAGTGGCTCACACCGCGGCGGCCCCCGTCACGCTCTTGCGGGCCGGGCTGTCACCGGCCTTCGAGCAACCCTTGAACCGGTAGCAGGAACTTCCGTCCGCCGTCGGTCAGGGCCGGTTCTTCCGTGAACGTTTGTCCCGGAACCTTCAGCTGCAGGCAATCCAACGTCCAGCGCACTTCCGAGTAAAGGTCCCGGGCGGCGCCCAGCGGCACCGGCTCCCCGTCACCCATCCGGAACCCCGCCGCGGTCAGGGTATCCGCGATGATCCGCGCCCGCTGGTCCCAGGACGGCGTGGAGCCTTCGAGCAGCCAGTGGATCACCATGCGGGTCACAGCGGCCGTCGACTTGTCCGCCGGGACGGCCACGGTCTGGACGAGGTAGTCCCACAGCGGGCGGCCGCCGTCGCGCATTCTGCGGCCGGCCGGTGACAGGACCAGCCGGCCCTTGCTCTTCCGCAGCAGTTTCCAGGCCTGCAGCTGCTGCCGGAGCCGCAGGACAGGCAGGGTCTGGCTTTCGCGGTTCGCAACTCCGGGCCAGCGATAGGTCCACCCGAGGGCGCGGACGGCCTCGCTGACCACGGCAGGTTTGAGATAACCGTCCTGTGTTAACTGCAGTCCGTCCGCGCCGGCCTGGGACAGCAGCCACTGCACGGGACGGATGACGGCGTCGATCTCCTCGTCCGTGGGCGGTTCCGGCCAGATGCGTTTCGCCAGCCCGTCCAAGCGGCTGTTGAGCGCGGCGCCGTCGAACGCGTCCGGCTCGAAGGTGCCGGCGTCCTGGCCGGTCGCGAACTTGTACCAGTCGGAGAGCTCCTGGTGGTCCTCATGCGAGGGGTTGGCCAAGGCTTCAATGAGGCGCGCATAGCCGGAGGTCCCGCCGGCGTCCTCGACCGGGCCCCGGCTGGCGCCGCCGACGCAGCGCACGGCACCGGCCGGCAGTTCCGCCGGCCCCATCACTTCAATGACGTGGGTCCACGCATCGCCAAAGTCGTACTCGTATTCGAGCGTGCTCGGCCCGGTCTTCTGCGCGTCCAGGAGTTCAAAGAGCACGACGCCGGAAGCCGGCTCGGCGCCCGTCTCCTCCGCCGCCTCGTCGGGGCCGATGATGTCGCGGCGATGGCCGAGCCGGTCCACGCACCGGATGCCGAAGAGGTGGCGGTTCTCCCAGCCGAAGGCCGTCTGGAGCACCCGGTGGAGGTCCGGGACGGTGATGGTTTCCGGCACCAGCAGGCGGCGCCAGATCTCCGGTTCGGTGTCGTGGATGCTGACGCGGAGGTCATAGGCGGGAACTGGCACGGGAAGGGCAGGGATGGACTCCATACTGGTTATCCTTCCAGAGCCCGGCTGCCCGGCCTGCCAGTGGCGGCTACCGCATCTGTCCCCGTGAGCACCTGCCTGCCTGTTCTCCTGGCGCACTCGCACTGCTACCTTGGCTGGATGGAACGATCTTTGGCTAGGCCCAGAAATGGCAAGATCATCGCCGGCGTGTGCGCTGGCCTCGCCGACCGCTTCGGCATCCCCAGGACGCTGGTCCGCATCGGCTTCGTGTTCTTCGGCCTGTTCGGCGTCGGAGAACTCGTCTATATCGTGCTGTGGATCATCATGCCCAAGGGCCCGTAGCGGCCGGGTTCGACGACGGCGCCCGCGTTGCGTCAGCTAGCCGCCCAGGTGGTGGATGGTGAACGCGCTGAGAAATCCGACAGCGGCCACCAACCCGGTGAGGTTGTGGTGTTCCTCGAACGCCTCGGGAATCATCGTGTCGGCCAGCATGGCGAGAATCCCGCCCGCGGCCACGGCCGTGATGAACGCGACCGCTTCCTCAGGGGCGTTCTCCAACGCGGTGTAACCGAGGAGTGAGGCGCCGCCGCAGAGCAGGGCAATGCCGCCCCAGACCCCAAAGACATACCCGGCGCTGCGGCCGGCCTTCTTCATGCCGGCCGTGCTGGAAAGCCCCTCCGGGACATTGGAGATGAACACTGCCGCGAGCATGGCCGGGCTGACGGACCCGGCGGTGACCAGGCCCAGTCCGAGGACCACAGATTCCGGGATGCCATCCAGAAGGGCGCCGACGGCGATGGCCGTGCCGCTGCCGGGGCTGTCCGTTTCGGAGGGCTGCCTGCCCCCAGACCGCTTCCGGTGTTTCGCCCCGGACCGCGCCAGCAGGGCGTTGGCGCTGACATAGACCACGGCGCCGGTCAAAAACCCCGCGACGGTGGGCCACAACCCGCCGCCCTGGACTGCCTCATCCACCAGTTCGAACGCCAGGGCGGAGATGAGAACGCCGGCGCCGAATGCCATGATCGAGGAGACCAGCTTGGCGGGGATGGTCCACTTCCAGGACAGCCAGGAACCGAGGACCAGCGCCCCGCCCGCCAGCGTTCCCCAGAACAGAGCCTGCGCCCACATCGGCATGCGTTTTACCTTCCGCGGCCGCGAAGCCTGCTAGCTGACATCCGAATTGCCCGGCGTTAAGCGGCCGGGCACCTCAGAATTCTTGCAGACGCGGGCGGTGAAGTGCCGCAGGCAGAGTGCGGGGGGCGAGGTTCGTGCTGGCCGGACCCTGAATGACCGAACCGTCCGTGGCAAAGCGCGAACCATGGCAGGGGCAGTCCCAAGTCACATCCGCGGCGTTGAACTCGACGGTGCAGCCCAAGTGCGTGCAGACCGCCGAGACCGCCTGCAGTTGGCCGGCCGGGGCGGCGTAGACGGCGATCTTGTCACCCTCCAGTTCGAAAACTGCGCCGTCCCCCGGCGCCGGCAGGACGGTAGCGGCCGGATGGACGGAACCGGCGGGAGTGTCCGTGCCGTCCTGGTCCGGCGCTGACAGCCGTGGGCTGGGCGGAACCGGGGCGTCCTGGCCGGCGGGCGCCGTCGCCGCTGCCCTGGGTTGCCGGGTGCTGTCGAACATTCGTGCCCATGGGTTCGGCCGGCCGCACAAGGTGTCGGCGAGGATCAGGGCCGCAGCGGTGCCGTTGGTCAGGCCCCACTTCCGCAAACCCGTGATCACATGGACGTGTCTGTTGTCCCGGGACATCAGGCCCACATACGGCAGCCCGTCGGCGGGGATCCCGTCCTGGGTGGACCAGCGGAAAACCGGCTCACCGGCGCCGAGACGGTCGCGGCTGAAATCGGTGAGGCGCCGGTACCGCTCCGCGGTGTCGCCAGAGTAATCGGCCCGGTGGCCCTCGCCGCCGGCGAGCACGTAGCCGGTGCCATCGACCTCGACGGCCAGAATTGAGCGCATCGGCTCGTCGACACTGATGTACGTCCCCTCCAGTGGCGGGGAGCCCGCCCGGCTGGCGACGAGGTAGGAGCGGTGCAGGATGTTCCGTGCAGCAAAGCTCCCGTGGTCGCCGAACGGGACATTGGTGGCAACGATGACATCCCGCGCACGGATTCTTCCCCGTTCCGTTTCCACGACAACCGAAGAGCCGTCCCGGAGCGCCAGGGCCCGGGTCTCCTCAAAAACGAAACTGCCGGCACCGTCGACCGCACGGGCCAGGCCCTGCAGGTACCGCACCGCGTGGAGCTGCGCCTGGTTGTCGAAGCGCACGGCCCCCCTGACCGGAAAGGGCAGCGGCACGTCGGCGGTAAAGACGGAGGGAAGGCCCAGCCCTGCCGCCAGAGCAGCTTCGTCCCGGACGAGATTCAGTGCCTCGTCGGTTTCGGCATAGGTGAAGTTCGGTACACGGCGGAACCCGCAGTCGATGCCCTCGCCGGAGACGACCCGCGCGATGTGCTCGACGGCGGCCTGGTTCGCCTGTCCGTAGCTGCGCGCCGTGTGAGGGCCGTGGCGCCCTGCAAGTTCGGTGTACACCAGCCGGTGCAGCGAGGTTACCTTGCCGGTGGTGTGCCCCGTGACGCCGGTACCGATACCCGCCGCCTCAATCACCGCGACCGACTGGCCGGCACGCTTAAGGGCCAGCGCCGCCGTCAGGCCCGCAACCCCGCCGCCGATCACCGCGGTGTCCACCTCGATGTTCGCACCAAGCGGGGCATAAGACGTGCGTTCGGCAGTGGCGATCCACAGCGAAATGGCCCGGCCTTGCAAGCTCTCACCCATGACGGCCCCCTCCTACGAGCACACCATACCGCCGTCACCAGCGGGGCGGTATTCCCCGGGGGAGTTCATTTGCCGGGCACACGGCGGGGCGGTGAGCTGCGGGCCCACCGCCCCGTGAAGTTCGCCGCGCCGGCGATCTGGGTTGCCTGAAACTGGCCGGGTCACCGCCTACTGGGCCGGGGACCCGGGCAGGTACCAGGCCAGGGCGGCCGTGTAGGGTTCGCTGGGCAGGCTCCCGGCGGTCCAGGACTCCGTGGATCGCACCACGGGGGTGTGTCCGTGTCCGTCCTTCAGCATGGCGCGGACCGTGGCGGTGCCGGCGGTAATCACGAGTCCGAACACCAGGACTACAAGCAGTTCCATTTTGGGTTCCTCGGGTGGAGTGCGGATTGGATGACTCCAGAGTCTGCCGCCGCCGTGTGAGCAACCGTGTGAACGCCCGCGGCTGAAGACCCGCGACGCGGGAGCCCCACGGCTGAAGATCCGGGGCTGGTTTCCCCAGCCCGCTGCAGTGCCCGCGGCGTAAAATTGCTCCTATGGCCGAGACGTGGATCCTGCTCCTCGGTCCGCCAAGGATCGAGTCCCCCGGAGCCCCTCCCTCACAGCCCAAGGGCCGCAAAGCCTGGGCTGTGCTGGCCTGCCTCGCCCTGCTGCCGGACGGGGTCAGCCGGTCCCGGACCGCCACCTTGCTGTTCCCGGACGCCGCGGATCCCCTCGGCGCCCTGCGCTGGAACCTCTCCGAGCTGCGCCGGACCCTGGACGGGGCCACCATCACCGGTGACCCGCTGCGGCCGACCCTCCTGCAGTCATGGCATTGCGATGCCCTGGAGCTGGTCGACTCGGCCGCCGGCACCGGGCCGGACCCGCGGCGGTTCGACGGCCAGCTGCTGGAGGGGCTCTCATTCGCGGACAGCCCGGTCTTTGACTCCTGGCTGGCGGAACAGCGGTACCGGCTCGAAAACTGCATCCAGTCGGCCCTGTACGAGGTCACCAAGTGCGCGGAACTTTACCACCGGGAGCTGGGCCTGCCGCTGCCGGCGAAGGTCCGCCGCGCCCTGACCGACTCGGCGCCGGCCGCCGACCCGGAGATCACCGCCACCGCAGCCACCGTCCGGTCCTATCTCGACGCCGGCAGCGCCAGGATCCTCGCGATCCAGGGCATGCTGGCCTCGGACACCGCGCACTACGGGGACGCGGTGGCTGCCTTCGCGGAGTCCAGGAGACTGGCCCGGGAGGTCCGGAACCGCCGGCAGCTGGCATTCAGCGAGGCGCTGCTGGGCCGCGTCCATCTGCTGCGCGGGGACCTGGAGCTCGCGGCCGCCGTCCTGGACCGGGCGCTCGACGGGATTGCAGAAGAACTGGACCACGTTCGAGCCATTTGCCGCCGGCGTCCGCGGTGAGACCTACCTGGCCGCGGGCCGGCAGGAGGCCGCGGCGGATCTGATTGACCGGTCCTGGGTCATGGCCGAGCTGGCCAGCGACCACTGCTACATGGCGCTGGCCGCCGGCGCCGAGGCCCGGCCGTTCCTGGCGCACGGCGACCTCGCCGCCGCCGAGCGTTGGATCGACCGGGGCCTCGAACCCAAGCCGTGGTACCTCTGGTACACCGCCCGGCTGCTGGATGTCGCCGCGGAAGTCACCATCGCCACGGGCTCCCCACGCGCCTCACAGTTCGTGGACCGGCTGGCCGCGCTGGCCAGCCGGAGCGGCATGCGGGACTTCGTGGTGCGGGCCCAGTCGCACCGGGCTGCGCTCGGTGATGAGGCCGCCGCCCAGGCCGTACCCTGGCCGGCGCAGGAGATCGACAACCCCGGGCTGGCCGCGTTCCTCGCGCAGCGCCACGGCGTCGCCCTGTGAGCTGGCCGCGGTGGAGCGGGTCCGGAGCCTATTCCGGATGCCCTATCCCGCCGTCGTCCGCGGGACTAACATTCAGCTGTACCGATGGGATTGCCACCGTGCTCACTACTGCGTGGAAGGAAATCTGTCATGGAATGTATTACGTGGTTCGCGCCGATCCTGCCCGGGAAACTGGAGGTATGGAAGGCGAACGTTGAGGAAATAAAGGGCCCGCGGCGGGAAGATCACGAAGCCTCCCGGACGCGCATGGGCCTGGTGCGGGAAGTCGCCAGCCTGATGCAGACCCCGCAGGGGGACTTCACCTGCATCTTCCACGAGGCCGAGGATCTAGCCAAGGCCTACCGGACGCTTGCCACGTCGGAGTACCCCTATGACGTGTGGTTCAAGGAGCATCTGGTGAGCGTGCACGGGATGACGGCGGACATGCTGGCGGGGCCGCTCCCGGCCACACTGAGCCTCGACTACCGCGCCGCCGGATAGCCGCTGTTGAAGCAGCACACCCGGGTTAAACAAAAGCAGGGCCCGTCAAAGACGGACCCTGCTCGAAACCTGTAAGGTTCCGGACTCAGAAGAGTTAGCTGGAAGCTAAGTCTTAGAGAGCCTGGATGTTTACGGCCTGGGGACCCTTGGGGCCCTGCTCGGTTTCGAAGGAGACCTTCTGGTTCTCTTCGAGGGAGCGGAAGCCGGAAGAGGCGATCGCGGAGTAGTGTGCGAAGACGTCCTGTGAGGAGTCATCGGGGGAAATGAAGCCGAAGCCCTTTTCAGCGTTAAACCATTTGACGGTACCAGTAGCCATTATTTTTTGTCCTTCGTGAAGGTAGAGGAAAAGTCCCGACTTTCGGGTCCTCCGGTGTGGGGTGCTCAAAACCGCTGCTTCAGAAGAACAAGGTCTTTCAACCTTGCGTACTGCCTGAACTACGAACTGCATAAACACAACAACAGGATCAACAATACAGGAGATTTCCCGGACGCTTTACCACCGGGGTCGGCAGGGCCCCGGACGGACCCCTTTTGCGTGCCTTCGCCGGGACCTGAGCGGAGCTCAGCGGATCTAGAATGGCCGCATGACACCGCAGGAGTTGGCCAACCTGGCGCACCTGCGCCGGGCCCGGGACATGATCGACCGCGATTACGCCCGGCCGCTCGATGTGCCCACCATGGCCGCCGGCGCCCTGATGTCCCCGGCGCACTTCTCCCGCCAGTTCAAGGCGGCCTATGGGGAGTCGCCCTACAACTACCTGATGACCCGGCGGATCGAACGCGCCATGGCGCTGCTGCGCGCGGGCGCCAGCGTGACCGATGCCTGCATGGAGGTCGGCTGTACCTCGCTGGGATCGTTCAGCTCACGGTTCACCGAGGTAGTCGGCATGACGCCCAGCGAATACCGGACCCGGCAGCACCACGCGGTAATGGCGATGCCGCCGTGCATTGCCCGGCTGCGCACGCGGCCCGCCCGCAAACCGAGCAGGATCGAAGAAGCGCCCCCGCAGCCACTGCCATAGCGTGGAAGACATGAACATCTCACTGCAGTATTCACAGATCACCGTCAACGACCTCGACGAGTCGCTCGCGTTTTACCGGGACGTGCTCGGCCTGGAGGTCCGCAACGACGTCGGCTCCGACGGGCAGCGCTGGGTCACCCTCGGCAGCAAGGCACAGCCGGACCTGGAGCTGGTGCTCTCCGTTCCGCATGCCGGCCGCTCCCAGGACGACGGCGACGCCCTCCAGCAGCTGCTCGTCAAGGGTGCCCTGCCGATCCTGGTGTTCCGCACCGACGACATGGACGCCACGTTCGAGGCCATCCGTGCCTCCGGCGCGGAGGTCCTCCAGGAACCCATCACCCAGCCCTGGGGCCCGCGGGACTGCGCGTTCCGCGACCCGTCCGGGAACATGGTCCGTTTCAACCAGGCATGAGTCCCTGGCGGCGCTGCGCACGGCTCGCCATGCTCACCGCGGCCTGCCGCGCCCGGCAACCGCTACCTCAGTGCGCTGCACCTCGCGGCGGGCCGGTGCCGGGCCTGCTGAGGGGGCCAGAAGGACCACGACTGCGAGCCTCTTGGGCTGGACTCTATACGGCGGCGCCTCCGAGTGCTTCTATGGGAAGGTTCCCCGGCGAAAGGTGTCATCATGTCCACGATCCCCGGCTACACCTTCGGCAGCGAGTCCCTCGCCCCGAGTCCAGTGTCCCGTGACTACCTGGCCCGGCTCGAAGCGGCGGTGCTTTGGACACAGGATGATGCGGATGCTTTGCGGCGGGCAGGCGAAGTTCTTGGACCCCAAGCGGACCGCATCCTCGACGTCTGGTACGGATTTGTGGGTGGCCACGATTTCCTCATCGCCAGTTTCGCCGGTGCGGACGGAACGGCGAATCCGGACTATCTGACGGCCGTGCGTGCCAGATTCGCCCAGTGGATCGTGGATACCTGTTCCCGCGAGCGCGATCAGCAGTGGCTGGACTACCAGCATGAGATCGCCCTCCGCCACACGGCCGCAAAGAAGAACCTCACCGACGGCGTGAGCTCGACGGCGTCCGAGATCCACCTGCGGTACATCATCGCCTTCATTGTCCCCTTGACGGTCACGATCCGGCCGTTTCTTGCCGGGCAGGGCGCGGACGACGAGGTGGAGGCGATGTACCAGGCGTGGTTCAAGTCCGTCACGCTGACGGCCGCCCTTTGGGCCGAGCCATACTCACCGTCCTGGTGAGTGTCGGCGGCGGCGCCCAACTAATCCGACCGGGCCACGCCGCCTTCCTGCGGTCCGTGCGGGGGCACTTTGGGCCGGACCTTCCGTGCGGGGGGCACTTTGGGCCGGACCTTCCGTGCGGGGGGCACTTTGGGCTCAAATGCCCGACTGCGGCGCCACAGTTGACGGCGGGTCAGCGCCAAAGCGCCCCCGGAGCGCGGTGGTCACCACGTCCTGGCCGTATGGTGCTCGGTGAGTCCCTCGCGCACCAGCCGGAGGGAGGTGCCCCCGGCGTCGGGCTGCATAAAGATGGTCACGGTGGATGCGCCCGGCGGCAGGTCCATGCCGGACTCCCAGCCCCAGGAAAAGACGCTGCGTTTGCCCGGTTCGATCTCCGGGAAGGTGCCGGCCGTGTGGTGGCCGGGGTTGACGGACCAGAGGTCCTCGCCACCGATCCGAAGGTCCACCCGGGCCGCAAGCGCAAGGGTCAGCAGTGGGGGGCGAAAACTGAGGCACGACGGCGCCGCAGCTCCCAGCGGCCCCACTCCAGCAGTGGGCGTTGAAACGGCCGTTCAGGAATGCCGGGCCCGCTACCCGCGGTGGCCCGACACCGCCCCTGCCATTGCCCGGACGGATTCCGGGACAGGCGCGGCGCTCGGGGTGTCCGCGTTATCCGGGGCGCTCGCGGTATCCGGGGCGCTCGCGGTATCCGCGCCCGCCGGGGTTGCCGGGCCGACCGGGATGGACGTGTGGGCACCGCGGCGGACCCTACGTTCCGCGGCGCGTGCCACGGAGCGTCCCACGGCCATCGAAAGCCGGTGGGCGGGCTGTTCGGCGTAGCGGTAGAACAGCTCGGCGATCACGAATGCGGCGGCCACGGAAACGGCGAGCGCCAGCGGAAGCGAGACGGATCGGAGCAGGGTGACGCCAGCCAGGATGATCGGAAGGTGCACCAGGTAGAGGCTGAAGGACACGCGTCCCAGCCATTGCGCGGCGGCTGTGTCACCGAGCCGCTTGGCCGAGCGGCAGGACACGAACAGCAGGACGATCAGCGTCGCTCCCACCGTCACAACGGCCTCCACGCCGGGGATCGGCTGCTCGGGGCTGATCCATTCCGCGTTGGCCAGGAACATGCCCGCGGCCGCCACGAGGAACCATCCGAAGCGGGGCCAGGGTTCGGTCAGCTCCCGGATCCGCTCGCGTTCGGCGCCAAGGACGGCGCCGATGGCGAAAATCGGGAGGTAGGACAGCCACTCCACGTCCAGCAGGGCTCCCGCCGCGGCCAAAGCGAGGGCCAGTCCGAGTTTCAGATGCCAGAGACGCCGCCAGCGGAGGGCGATGAGGACGTAGGCCGGTAGCAGGAGGGAGAAGAGGACTTCCCATTTGAGGGACCACAGCGGCGTGTTGATGGTGCTGGCGTTCATCAGGAGCAGTCCGTCTTTGAGGACCTGCCCCAAGCTGGGGTCGGTCACGTAGATGTCCGCCCAGGGGCTCTGCAGTGGCGACGCCGACCGGGGAATGATGGCCATCAGCGCAGCGGCCACGGCCAGGGAGGCCCACGCCGGCAGGTAGAGGCGGAAGAAACGCTTGGCGTAGTACTGGGCCCACTTCCCGGCCGCCCCCGGCCGGGTGAACGGCAGAATCAGGACATAGCCGGAGAGCACAAAAAAGACGTGGACAGCAGGGGTGCCGTTCCACAGGACGTGCAGTGGCGAGAAAACCGCCCACGTCTCTGCGGCGTTGAGTCCCGCGGAGCGGTTGCCGCTGACTGCGTTCCCGATTCCCGGGAGTGTGGACAGGGCGTGGCAGGCGACAACCAGCAGTGCGGCAATCCCCCTGAGGCCATCCAGCTGCGTGACTCGTGTTTGACCAGAGTTAGAGCGCATTGACCCTATGTTACCAGTTCGTTACATTGCACCAGGGGTGCCGGGGCTGGTCCTCAGGCAGTTCAGCGGCTGCGGGACAGCCCCGAGACGGCTAGCCGACGCGGCGCTGGGTCGACCTGCGCCGCAGGAACACGAACACTCCCGCGGCCGCTGCCAGCAGCCCGGAAAATCCCAGTCCCCACCACAGCGGACCGGTGCCGCCCGACGTCGAGGCCTCCTGCGGGGCGCCCGCAGCGGCAGCGGCCGAGGTCTGGATGGAGGGCTCCGACGAGGGCTCCGCGGCAGCGGCCGTGGCATTCGGCGGCGGCGAGTTCCCTGGCGACGTCGCACGCGGCGGGAGGGGCGCAGGTATCGATGCCGTCGGAGAGCAGGATGATGGATCGCGGGCCATTCACGTCGGCCAGCGCCTCGCTGGCCGTGCGGAGGGACGCCCCCACCGGGGGGTAGCCGGTGGCCTTACTCCCGTCGACGGCGGCGGTCAGCGCCGCTTTGTCCACAGCGCCCGCCGGCGCCAGGGTCCGGATGTCGGCGCACCCGGCGGTCTTGGAGGACGCTGCGGAGTCGGAGCCTGTCCCGTGGACCATCAGCCCCATCCGGGCCGAGTCCGGGACCGCGCCGAAGAGGTCTTTTCACCGCGGACTTGGCGGCGTCGATCCTTAGCCAGGGGGCGTCGTCCTGCACCATCGAGCCGGAGGCGTCGAGGACCACCATGACGGGGACGGATTCTTCTGCGGCCGCGGACGGCGGCGCCGGCAGCAGGATCTCGGCCGGCGCCAGCGCGACGGGAGGGCCAGGGCTGCTGCCGCTGCCGCGGTGCGCCTGAACTGGGACGGTGGTTCCACGAGTTCGCCGGTAGCTCCCCGGGTGGCGCCGGGACACCGGCCCTATGCACCTCCGCCTCTGCTTGCTACGATTGCTACGGAGGCAGCCATGACAACCATCCCGCACCGTGAACTGCGCAACCAGAGCAGCAAGATTCTTGAGCGCGTGAAAAACGGCGAAACCATTGATGTCACAAACAACGGCGAGATAGCGGCCACGCTGATCCCTCCGTCCTCCTCCCCCTTCGAGCGGCTGCTGCTGGCAGGGCAGGTCCGGCCGCCCGCCGGGGTCGTGGACTTTCAGGCGTTGCCGCGCGTCAGCCAGTCCACCGGCACAGCTGAAATCCTGGCCGACCTCCGCGGGGACCGTTGATCATCTACGTGGACACCTCTGCTGTCCTGAAGCTGGTGGTGGAGGAAAAGGAATCACCCTCCGCCGCCAGGTACCTCTCAGAAGCTGCGGCCCGCGGCGACAAGCTGGTGGCATCCATGCTGCTCTACACGGAACTGCATTGCGCAGGGCACCGGCGCGGCTTCCCCGCCGCGCTGATCAATTCCGTGCTCGGCGGGATCAATCTGGTGGACCTGGCGCGCTCGGACCTGATGTACGCGGCTGCCCTGCCCGGAGGGTTGCGGAGCGCGGATGCCATCCATCTCGCGGCGGCCATCCGGCTGCAGTCCGACATGCTGGTTGCCTACGACGCCGAACTGCTGGCCGCAGCGGTCGACGCTGGCCTCAACGTCCTGTCCCCGGTTTTCCCTGGTTGAACGTTCCCTGAGCCGAGGCCGAACCCCGCTCAAGCTATGCCCGAGGCTCCGGCGCCAGCTCCGGCGAAGCGGCCACGGACTCCATCCGCCAGCGACCTCCCGCAGCCGGACCTCAGCGGCGTGCAGGCGCTCGGCGCTGGCCGGAGGGGGTTCGCCCTGTCCGCTCTGCAAGCCGGAGCCGTCGAACGCCGTCAGGGCGTATTCGCTCAACCTCCGGCTGCCCACCGGGTAGCGTTCGCTGTAGCCGCCGGCTGCGACCGAGAGCACCAGCATTTCGAGCCGGTCCGCTGTGGTCTCAACCGTTTCGTCGCAGGCATCGCAGCCGCACACCGGAAACGGGAAATCGTGCAGCACCCCGGCGTGCACCACGGCTCCCGGATACCCGGTCAGCACAAACGTCAGGGCCGCCGCCCCGGCAGCCCGCGGGGTGACTTTGACCGCCTGCACCATGCCATCACGCTCCCTCAGCAGTTCCCTCGCATGGGCCGGATCCTCCTGAACGTCGACGTCGTACACGGCTGTGAGATGGTCGATCAGGGCACGGGCGACGACGTGGAGCCCGGCGAACCGCTCGGGATGACTGTCCACGCCGTAGGAATCCGGTCGGGGCTGTCAGCTCCCCACTGCCGGCCGCAGATAATGGGCTCCCCCTGAGGGGCGTAGTAGGTCTCAGCCGGCAGGGCGGGTCGGACGTAGCGGGGCTGACCTGGAGCCGGTGGAACCGGGAGAGGCTGTACTGGTGGGGAACCATCCAGGATTTCCTGGGCCCAGTCCGAGAGCACGGCAATGATCCCGCGGACCGCGTCGTCGTCCGCCCTGCGCAGTGCTTCCAGCAGGCGGTTAACCTCGAACGCCTTCCCACGGTTTCCGACCGTGGGGGGCCCCTCGTAGGCGGTCCAGTGCGCGTCCGGCCGCCGCCGGGCGATGGTATTCCCGGCGAACACAGCCGCAGCCGCACTGAGGGTGCTGTCGTCCGCAAGCTGGGAGCTCACCGTGTGCAGGGAGACTCCGTATCAACAGCTTCGTCACAACCCGGGGCAGTCCGGGGGCACAACGCAGGTCGCGCAACATGCCGCGGAGGTTCGTGGTGGGCAGGTCCCGGAGAGTCCGGAGTCACGCCGTAATCCCGAGGGATAGGGTGGCGCATACGCCCCGATGCGCAGGGACGGCCGGACTGGCCGCAATGCAACTGGCCCGCACGCGCACTCGCATCGGAAGCCGTTGCATTCTGGCGCGGTTTGCGAGGTCGTCTCAATTGGGGGATATGGGCTTGGATACACACGGAGAATTACAGCAGCGGCCTTCGCGGCGCATGAGAGTCATTGCCATTTCGCTGGCAGCAGTGCTGC
Organism: Arthrobacter sp. AL12; assembly: GCF_029960645.1. Lineage (GTDB taxonomy): Bacteria > Actinomycetota > Actinomycetes > Actinomycetales > Micrococcaceae > Arthrobacter. Next base: position 94,772 of record NZ_JASBQY010000014.1, on the reverse strand, counting down.
TGATCGCCCTTGGAGCTTGGTTTGCCGGTTCGCGCATGGCTGGAACGGAACGGTCGGACCTCGTCCATCTCAACAACCAGCGTGCAATTGTCGCCAACTCGATGAACCTGTACGAGCCTCTGGTGAACAAATTTACAACGCGATATACCACTGCCTTTTCAGACGAAATCTCTGATGAGGGCAAGCAGCGGGCATTTGATGAAGAAACCGGAAGGCTCAAAAATGAATCGCGCATAAATCTGGATCGCCTGCAAAGAATGGATTCATCACCTGCGCTGCACAAGCAGGAGGTTGCCGACGCGTTCAATGAGTTCAAACGGGCGTACAGCGCGGTAATCGCCTACAACGATCAACTCGTGATCAACTCGACAGGTATTACCCGGTCGGTTGGCGGGGCATGCTCATCCATACATTCAAAATTGAATGTCAGTGGCGAAAAATACGCCGAGGAGTATGTGAAGGCCGCCGACGGATGCTTGGCGGCACTCTCATCGGCCAAGGAGGGTAGTGGCCAGGAAACAACTAAGCTGCTCTCTGCCGTTGAGGGGATCATTCAAAAGCAGCGGGACAGCGCGCAAAAGGTGGTCGGGAGCACAGGCGAATTTGAGCGTTCTGCCGCAAGCATCGAGTCCGCACTGGCGCTACTGGAAATCAACAAACCTCTCAATGACGCGCAGCGGACATACGAAGCTGATGTACTTATGAAGCAAACCGAGGTTGTTGAAAAGGCAAACAAGTCAAATACCGAATTCGAACGGATCTTGAAGGATAGCCTTGAGTCCGCCGGTCAAGAATTGAAGAGTGAGGGATAGGCCATGACTACCAATCTGATCCGCGGAAAAAACCGCAAAGGGTTTGTCCTACTAGCCGGCGTTATTGTCTTTCTTCTTATGACCGCCTCAGCTATTTTCGCAGTGACCAGCGCATCCAGGCAGCAGGACAGAGACAGCCTCCTGCAGCTCAAGGAAGAGCAGTTGAAGACACTTCTTGACGCTAGAGGCAAGCTACCACCAGCGGTGAATACGTACATAGCGGCGTATAAGAAAGCACACCTCGCCGCTGGTTCACGAGACAAGGCCGAGCAGGACTCGAAGAAGGAGCACGGCGAGTTTAAGCAAGCCGAAGCTTCCGCGCGCAATGCAATGGGGACATTGACCGCTGGCCGCGGTGTTGGAGGGGGTAAGGTGAGTGATGCCATCGCGCAGTACGAGGATTCCTATCTGGGTTTTGTGGACTACATGACCGGACTCGTCGACTCATATCCCCAATATCAATCGTTGTTCGGAGAAGGCGACGCGAGCTGCCAGGGCATCTTTGTCGGCAATAAAGCGGCCAACCTGAGTGAGCGCGAGACTCTCCTTACTGAAGCCGCCGGCATTTGCCGCAACGCCACTGAAGAACTCGGGCAGTCTCAAAACTCAACGTACGCTGAATATGCCCAGCGAGTGGAAAACCGGGTAGGGCTCATGGAACTCGATGCGACATCCACGGCAAAGGCGGAGGAGAATCTCAAAGCGTTTACTGCGACAAAAGATCAGCTAGTGCAGAAAGTGGACGAGGCAACAGCGAGGAAGGCTTCGGCCGAAGAACTGCTTGGTCTTGCTGACGAGGCGAAGAGTCTAAATAAGACGATTAAGGCCAGCAAATCAGAGTTCGACTTTGCTGCCAAGCGGTACACGAAGACGGTGAAAGAGATGCCCTCATTGCTCGAGGACGTATTCTCGAAGCACGTTGCAGGCGAGATGAAGCACTTCGATTCCGTGATTCCACTGCGCTCAACGGTGCTGGAAGCAGTTATTGACGATCTGCTCGTCGAATAGCCGGACTCCCTGCCCTACGCTGCCATCACCATGTGGTCCTCCGAGTAGGCCGGCACGCCGCCCCCGGCCCCACCCCGCACTAAAATAGAGACGTCGGCTTCTCCTCCACAGCCCGTCTGTGATCGCATGTACCTTAGGCCTTAGACCCGCCTTAAACCCCTGCACGCACCGCACCAAGGACACGATGGACTACTACGCAATCAATTCGCTGCGTGAAAACCACGCCGGATGGTCGCTCTTGCGCGCGCAGAACGCCCCGCTGGCGGTCTCCTTCTTCATGAAGGCCTTCACCGGCCCCAACCAGCGCGACATCGGCCGCCAGGACCTCATCGACCATCTCGACGACGTCCTGTTCGGCCTCCGGGACGACGTCGGCGAGGACAAGTTCCCGCGCCCGGCCGCAGAGTACCTGGACGACTGGGCCGCCCCGGAGCGGGCCTGGCTGCGCAAGTACTACGTGCCCGGCCAGGATGAGCCCCGGTACGACCTCACCGCCGCGGCGGAGGACGTGGTGCACTGGGTGGAAAGCCTGCGCGGCCGGGACTTCGTGGCCACCCAGTCGCGGCTGACCAGCATCTTCGCCGTCCTCAAGGCCCTGGTCCAGCAGTCGGAGACGGACCCGGAAGTGCGGCTGGCCGAGCTCCAGCGCCAGCGCGACGGCATCGACGCGGAAATGCAGCGCATCCGCGACGGCAACATCAGGGTCATGACCGCCCCGGAGGCCCTGGACCACTTCCAGCAGCTGACTTCCCTGGCCAAGGACCTGCTCTCCGATTTCCGCGAGGTCGAGCAGAACTTCCGGAAACTGGACCGCCAGGTCCGCGAACAGATCGCCACCTGGGACGGGTCCCAGGGCGATCTCCTGGAGACCATCTTCGCCAACCAGCAGGACATCAGCAGTTCCCTGCAGGGACGGACGTTCCAGGGCTTCTGGGACTACCTGATGTCCCCGCAGCTGCGCACCGAACTGAAGGACCTGCTCCAGCGCGCCACCCGGATCGAGGCGCTGGCCGGCACCGAGAACCTCCAGGCCGTGACCAACCTCCACCAGGACTGGCTGCCCGCCGTCGAACAGACCCAGGCCACGGTCCGCCAGCTCTCCCAGCAGATGCGCCGCCTGCTCGATGACAAGGTCTTCCTGGAGAACAAACGCATCATGCAGCTGATCCGCAGCGTCGAATCCGGTGCGCTGGGCACCCGGGAGGCGCCGCCGTCGGGCGTCTTCCTGGACATCGCCGCGCCGTCCGTGGACGTGGCGCTGCCGTTTGAGCGGCCCCTGTACGAGCCGAGCCGGAAGGTGATGGTGGACGACGACGTCGTGGCCGCCGACGACGCGGACGTGGACGCCGGCGCCCTGTTCAGCCAGTTCCACGTCGATACGCAGCGGCTCCAGGCCAACATCGACGCCGTCCTGGCCGGCGCGGAGCAGGCAACCCTTGCGGACATCACCGACGCCCATCCGCTGCGGCAGGGCCTGGCCGAGATCGTCGCCTACTACCAGCTGGCCACGGAGTCGGAGTGGGCCGACATCAACGCCGAGGCCACGCAGCAGCTGTCCTGGCAGCTGCCGGACGGCAGCATCCGCGAGGCGACCATCGACCAGATCATTTTTGGAAGGCCAGCATGAACCCCGCCGGAGCGCCGGACACCAGGACAGCCGAATCCCCGACGCCGGAGGAGCTTCCCGGCGTCGTCACCCGTCTCTTCAAGGGTGTGGTCTACGCCGAAGCGGACGAGAAGATCTGGCAGTCGCTGATTGCCCTGACCTCCCAGGTCCGCGACTACGTGTCCGTGCTGGGGCTGGACCTGATCCTGGACGAATCCGAGGGGTACGCGTTCCTGAAGTCCCGGGAGGACCCGGACGGAACCCTCCCCCGGCTGATCCCGCGGCGGCAGCTGACGTTTAATGTGAGCCTGCTGCTGGCCCTGCTGCGCGGCCGGATGCTGGAGTTCGACACCAACTCCAGCGAGCTCCGGCTCATCATGACCGAGCAGGAAATTGCGGACATGGTCTCGGTGTTCCTGCCCGAGTCCAGCAACGAGGCCCGCATCCTGGACCAGCTCGGCGCCAACATCAAAAAAGTGGTGGAGCTGGGCTTCCTGCGCAAACTGCGCGGACAGGCGGGCACCTACGAGGTGGCCCGGATCCTGAAGGCCTACGTGGACGCGCAGTGGCTGGAGGAGTTCGACGCGCGGCTGGCGGACTACCGATCGTCGCTCACCGGCGGCGGCGCCGGGGCCGGGACCGGCGCTGGTCCTGGCACCGGCGCTGGCCCTGAGGCAATGGAAGGGGAAAGCAAATGACCGCTGAACTGAAAACCGACCTGCAGGACAGCCTCTTCAGCCTGGAGGAACCCGGCCAGGACTCCACCGACGACGCCGGGACTCCCCCGGGCTTCCGGCTGCACCGTCTGGAGCTGCTCAACTGGGGCACCTTCCACCAGGGGATCCGCACGTTCCGGCTGGACGGCGCCAACAGCCTGCTCACCGGCGACATCGGCTCGGGCAAGTCCACCGTGGTGGATGCGATCACCACCCTTCTCCTGCCGGCCAACAAGATCGAGTACAACAAGGCCGCCGGCGCGTCGAGGAAAGAACGCAACCTCATGTCCTACGTCCGGGGCTTCCACAAGAGCACCCGCAGCGCCGGGGGTGAATACTCCAAGCCGGTGGCACTGCGCGGGACGGGAACCCTCACCGTGGTGCTGGCCGTGTTCCACAACGCGGTGCTGGGCAAATCGGTCACCCTGGCGGTCACGCTCTGGGCCATGCAGGAGGCCGGCACACCCAACCGCTTCTACTCGCTGGCGGAAAAGGACATGTCCATCGCGGCGGACTTCGCGAACTTCGGCCAGGACCCCGCCCTCCTGAAGCGAAGGCTGAAGGCCGCCGGCGTCACCGTCCATGACTCCTTCGACCCCTACGCGGCGGCGTTCAAGCGGCAGTTCGGCATCGGCGGGAACCAGGCAATGGAGCTGTTCCACCGCACCGTCTCCATGAAGCAGGTGGAGAACATCACGTCCTTCGTGCGCACCAACATGCTCGAGGAAGACGACGTGGAGGCCCGGATCAGCAACCTCATCCACCACTTCGATGACCTGAAAAAGGCCCACGACGCCGTGCTGCGGGCCAAGGACCAGATCGGCCTGCTCACGCCCATCAGGGAGGGCTCCGCCCAGCACGCCCGACTGAGCCGCGAGGACGAGACCGCCCGGGCCCAGCGGGACCAGCTGCATCCGTGGTTCACGGACCGGAAGCTGACGCTGAGCCGGGAGCACCAGGCGGAGCTGGCGGACACCGGAGTCCGGCTGCGCGAGGACGGCGGCAAGCTGTCCACCGCGATCACCGCCCTCCGGCACGACCTCACCGCTGTCAAGGAGGACATCCGCAGCAACGGCGGCGGCCGGCTGGCCGCCATTGATGCCGAGGTCACCCGCCTAGCCGGGGAATCCCGCACCCAGCGGCAGCGCTTCGACAACTACACGGAAGCCGCCGCAGGCCTGGGCCTGCCGGCCGCCGGGGACCGGGTGCTGTTTGACGCCAACCGCGCCCGCCTCACCGCGGTGGAAGCGGAGCTCGGCGAGAACTCCCGCGGGCTGCAGGAAAGCCGCACCACGCTGACCATCGAGCGGACCACGCTCACCGAGCGCGCCGCCGAGATCGGCGCTGAACTGACCAGCCTGCAGTCCCGCCCCAACCTGCTGCCGCGCCCCCAACTGGAGCTCCGCCGCCGGCTGTCCGACGGCACCGGCATACCAGAAAACGCGCTGCCTTACGCCGGCGAACTGCTCCGGGTCCGCGACGGCGAGGCCGAGTGGGAGGGCGCCGCGGAACGCACCCTCCACGGGTTCGCGCTCTCCCTGCTCGTCCCCGCCGAGCACTACCAGGCCGTGAGCCAATGGGTGGACACCAACAACCTCCGGGGCCGGCTGGTGTACTTGAAGATCGGCGAGTCGCACTCCCCCAGGGCCGCCGAGCCGGGGACGCTGGCGGCCAAGATCGCCATCAAGCACGGCACGCCGTTCCGCGACTTCCTGCTCGACGAACTCAACAGCCGCTTCGACTACTTCTGCTGCGAGAACCTGGAGGACTTCCGCCGGTACCCCAAGGCGTTGACCCGTAACGGCCAGCTCAAGGGCGGCCGCGGGCGGCATGAGAAGGACGACCGCAAAGACCTGGCGGACCGGCGCAACTATGTGCTCGGCTGGGACAACCAGGACAAGGTCACCCGCTTCCTCGCCGAGCAGGACGAGATCCGCGGCCAGCTCCAGGCCAACAAAGACCGGCTCGGCAAGGTGGACCACTACCTCGGTGCGCTCGGGCGGCAGAACCAGCAGCTCGGAACGGTCCGGTCCGTGACGGAATTCGCCGAGATCAGCTGGCAGCTCACCGCCCGCCGGATCGAGGACCTCAAGCAGGAGAAATCCGACCTCGAGTCCGCCAGCGATGTCCTGCAGCAGCTGGCGGCCCGCGAGCAGGAGATGACGGAGCGGCTGGGGCGCCTGGAGGACCAGGCGGACAAACTCCAGCGCCGGATCGGCGCCAACGAGGAGGCGGCCAAGGAGATCGCCGCCGCGATCGAGGAAAGCGCTGCCGTCCTCGCCGAGCAGCCCCTGACGGACGACGCCGGGGTGCTGGCCGCCGTCGGACAGCTCGCCACTGCCGCGCTCGGGGACAAACCGCTGACGTACAAGAACACCGCGGCGGTGGAAAGCACCGTGCGGGCCGGGCTGACGGACATCATCGACGCGCTGGTCAAACGGATCGCCCGCACGGCGGAAAACACGGTGCGGCTGATGGCCGACTTCCGGAACAAATACCCGAACGAAACCACCGAAATCGACGCCGCCCTCGAGGCCGCCGGGGACTACAACCGGCTGCTGGAGCAGCTGGCCAGCAACGACCTGCCCCGCTTCGAGGCCCATTTCAAGGACTCGCTCAACCAGAACACCATCCACGAGGTGGTGGCCTTCAACGCCTTCCTGGACAGCCGCCGGCAGGACATCGTGAACCGGATCGGCGAAATCAACCTCTCGCTGGCCGGCATTGAGTACAACCCCGGCCGGCACATCCAGCTGGAGCACCAGAACACCACGGACCTGGACGTCCGCCAGTTCGGGATGGACCTGCGGGCCTGTTCGGAGGGCACCATCGGGGACGAGGAGCAGTACTCGGAGCAGAAGTACCTGCAGGTGGCGCGGCTGATCGAAAGGTTCCGCGGCCGGGACGGCTACACCGCGCTGGATGAACGCTGGACAGCCAAGGTGACGGATGTGCGGAACTGGTTCACCTTTTCCGCGTCCGAGAAGTGGACCGAGACCGGTGAGGAGTTTGAGCACTTCACCGACTCGGGCGGCAAATCCGGCGGGCAGAAGGAAAAGCTGGCGTACACCATCCTCGCCGCCGCACTGGCGTTCCAGTTCGGGCTCGGCTCCGGAAAAGCGACGGGAAGGAACGCCGGCGCCGGCCGCAGTTTCCGGTTCGTCGTCATCGATGAAGCCTTCGGCCGCGGCTCGGACGAGTCCGCACGGTACGGCCTGGAGCTCTTCCAGCGGATGAAGCTGCAGCTGCTGATCGTCACTCCGCTGCAGAAGATCCATGTGATCGAACCGTTCGTGGCCCACGTCGGCTTCGTGGCCAACACCAACGGCGACGACTCCCAGCTGCGCAACATGACCATCCAGGAATACCGGGACGAACGGGACCGGCGTGCCTAAGCGGCGTCCCGAGGGCCCCGAACCGGGCTCGGGAAGGGACCGCCGTGCCGGCTGAATCCCCGGCCGGGCGCGCGCAGGGCTGGACCACGCTGGCGATGCTGCGCGCCCAGTCGCAAAAGGCCTGGGACAGCGGGACGCTGCTGCGCGAGCTGCTGGATCCCAGCGGCGCCTATCCACGCCGCCGCCCGCTGAAACGTCCGACGGCGGCCACCCTCCGCAGTGACTACGCTGCGGCCCGGGCCTGGGCGGCGGAGTTGTTCGCTTCCGTTGGTCACTTCTCGCTGGAGACCGCGGAGGTGGGCCGAAGCACCATCGGAGCCAACCTGCTGCCGGCTGCGGCGGTTTTCGACTCCGCGGAGGATGAGATTGCGTTTGTGGGGAAGGCGAAGGACGCGGCGCGGTTCCGGAGGCTCGCCGACGGGTTGTTGGAGCTGAATCCTTCCTTCCGCCACTGGGCGCTGAAGCGGCCAGTGCAGCTACTGGAACTCGGCGCCGACGCGCTGACCGCCGCCCGGGTGGCCCTTTGGCTGCGGGACAACCCTGACCCCGGCGTGTATGTCCGGCAGCTCAGCCTGCCCGGGGTCCACACCAAGTTCATCGAGAAGCACCGGAAAGTCATCGGTGAGCTGGCCGCGGAGCTTCGCACCGACCCGCCGCTGCACTCTGCCATCGCCGACGCCGCCGCGGGCCCCCGCGCTGATGTCCCCGTGCACGCCGATTCGGACGATCTTCTTCCGGAGGGGACCACCGAGCCGGGGTCGCTGTTGGGGCAAACAACCGCCCGGACACCGGCGTCACGGTTCGCGGCGCGGCACGGATTCCTGCACCAGCCCGAACTCGTCAGGTTCCGGGCGCTGGACCCAGGGCTCAAACTGCTGGGCGAGGCACAGGACCTGACCGTCACGGCGGAGGCGTTCAGCACGTTGAACCTGCCTGTCAAGAGAGTGATCGTCACCGAGAACCTGGTAAATTTCCTAGCCTTACCGGAGGCGCCCGGCACCCTCGCCATCTACGGCGGAGGGTACGGGTTCTCGTCGCTCCGGGACGCGGAGTGGCTGCGCGACTGCGCGGTCCGGTACTGGGGTGATGTCGACACCCACGGCTTCCGGATCCTAGACCAGCTCCGGTCCGTTCACCCGCATGTGGTCAGCGTGCTAATGGACGAGGAAACGCTACTGGCCCACCGTGATGCGTGGGGCACCGAGCCAACTCCGTCACGGGCCTCGCTCACCAGGCTGACGGCTGAAGAGTCTGCGCTCTATGATGCGCTGGGCGGTGACCGCTACGGCCAGTCGGTCCGGTTGGAACAGGAACTGATTCGCTGGGACTGGGCTGTCGAACGGCTGCGGGGCGAACCCCGTCCAACCATGTGGGCTCCGCCCGAGGCCGGCGCCGGCGAGTGAATCTCAGCTCCCCAGACCTAGAAAAATGGCAAGGGACTGCTCAACTGCAACCATCGTCTTGGCATCCACTCGTCCCATTCGCTGCCCAAGGTTGGCGCGAGGCACCGTTGTCAGCTTGTCCACCATGATCTGGCTGACGCGCTCCAACCCGGTCAGCTGTCCTGGCTCAATGGTCAACCTCAGCAGTGGCGCGTCCGTCAACTGGGACGTCAGCGGCAAAAGGGTGATCGACTCAGACGCCGCAAACAGGTCATCAACATTCACGAGTTCGGCCCGGCTCCCCGTCTGCAGGTCCTCGGTAAGGACCAGCGCACCGACCTGGGGACAGTGATATTTATACTCCCGTGCATCCTTTTCAAGCGGCGTCCAGTCGTAGACCTTGACGCAGTCGGTGTAGGTGCCGGATTTGGTGGTGACGGTCTCGCCGGTAGCGACCGTGTCCGTGATGTCTTCCGCATGACCCGCGTAGAACTCCTGCCGGTAGGAATCGCCAACGCGCTGCTCGGCCTTCATCCAGACGCCGGCTTTAGCCCCGTCCCGTCCATGCAAAAAGCTGCCGGAGTGGTTCAGCAGCATCCCGTTCCAGTAGTTGTCCACGTCCTCGCCGAAGTACCACACGTCGCCGTTCTTGTGCTGCGCCAGATAATCCCGGGTTTCCTCTACGAGCTGCCCGTTCTTGAATTCCCTGTCCAGATACACCACCGTCTCCACGCCGTCTATGGTCATAGTCTCCGGCAGGATTTCGATTTCAACCCTCTCGGTGACCTTGCCTTGCTCCGTGGTCTCATAAGTCAATTTCTTCCCGACCGGAAGGGCGAAGTATTTGTTGGTGATGTTGGTGCTGAAATCGGCAGGGTTGATCTGCGGGCTGTACTCCGCGGCCCTGCTCCGAGTGGTGTTGTTGAAGGCAAACAGTGCCACCCCGCCATCAACCAGCAACAGGACGCCGAGAACAACGAAGAGTTTGGTACGTGGATTCATGACCTTTCCCAGTCCTTCCGGGTAGAAATTCCTGCAGGGGGTCAGCGCACCGTTGCTTGCCCGCGGCCTTAGCAAGAAGGTAGTGCAGTCCGCACTGAACGAAAACACCCATTGCAGACTGGCATCTGATGGGGCTGCGCTATATGACTCGTTGAGAGCGGTCAGGTCGGGGACGGTCAGTGAGGCTGGAACAGGAGCTGATTCACCGGCACCGGGCGCCTGAAAGGTTCTTCTCCCTCCGGGATGCCTACCGAAGACAAGTTGCCGCGCCAGGCCTCGGAGTACCTAGACGGCTGGGCCGTCCCGAAAGAGTCTGGCCTCATCCAGGGCCAGGACGAGCTCCGATACGATCTCTCGGCGGGACGCGGCGAACGCGACTTCGTGGCTCCCAGACCGCTCACCAGCGTCCTTGCCGTTCTAGCGAAGTTGGTCCAGCAGTAGGACGCCCGATCCTGAGGTGCGGCTCGCCGAACTACAGCGCCAGCGCGACGGGATCGACGCCGAGATGCAGCGGACCGAGACGGCAACAGACGCGTCATGACAGGCCCCGAAGTGCTGGATCATTTCCAGCAGCTGACCGCCCTGACAAAGGACCTCCTCTCAACTGAGTGCCGTTCTCGACGCCATGAAAGCTCGCCGTCGACAGTCGGCGTCTTGTGTTGGTCGGTACCACTGGCCAGCACAAAATATCGCCTGGGCAGCAGGTTTCTCCTGATGCCCAGGCGATGATTCCACCTAGCTCAACTCTGCACAAATGTCCCGCTGGGTACCTGATTGCTTCTGGAAAGGCTGTGTCAAGGTGTAATTTTTGTCAGTGGCGAATTTGACCAGCCCCGTGTACAGGACAGTGGACGGGCCGCCAACGTCGACCTTGTCGAACAACAGGACCAGGTTTGCACCCGAAAGCGCCCACTGGATTTCGCCCGTTGTGGCGTCCGTGGCAGTCCTGGTGACTGAACCCTTCGTATCGAAAGTTACGGTCTTGCCGGTATCAACGTTCGTCACAGATATGGTCGTCCCGCTGCCAGCAACGATGGTGTAGATGATGCCGTCCTTGAGCCGCGTCATGCGGGTGCCTTGGTTCCCGCCACTTGACTTGACGGTGATGTTAAAGCCAGCGCAGGCAGGATACCCAAGGTCGGGCGGGGCGGCTAGGACCGATTGTGGAACGGCCAGCGTCATTACTGTGAACAGCGCCGTAAGCAGCAGACGCCACAAGTATTTCCTCATTTTGGTTTCCTTCATTTGCCTAGAGTTGTGCGAGTTGGGCTGGCGCACCGCCAAAAATGCCAAAATCTGGGGAGGTGACCGATCACCGGACGAACTCCGGGTCGTGCCCTGTGTGCAGCACCGGAACATGCTGTGTGACGTCGCTGGCCGGGATCCGACCCACGGGCCAGCCTACGTAGGCCCCTCGACTAGGGGTAAGGGACCAAAGACCTGGGCGGTGCGAAGGAAGACCGTCCCGGGAATCATGCCGCCGTTTTGTTGGCAGCGTCATCGGTGACGGACCGATCACTTGAAATGAGTATGTTGCTCGTATTCCCTGGGGGGTCTGGCGTCCGCAGAAGGAATGCGGCCGTTGGGTGTCACCCCAGTGGACCCGCTCGACGACGCCCGAAACAGAGTCCCTGGGGGGATATGGTCGCCACCGTCGGACAGTTCATCGCGGCGGCACGCGAGGACAAGGCGCTGACCTACAAAAACCCCGGGGCGGTTGAAGGCACTGCCTGCTTGCTCGGGCCTACATACACGATCGACGCGCTGTCCAAGCGCATCGCAGGGAGGCGTTGAGCCTGGAGAAAACGAGCCTGCAGAAACCCAGTCAACAGATCTTGTCACGTCGTTAACGGCGCGTTCACACTGTCCACAGAACCCGTCCAACAGGCCTCCGTACGGTCGAAGGCATGGACAACATTTCACGCAGATCCGTTCTTTCCGCAGGCCTCGGGGCCGGGCTCGTCGCCGCCTGGCCGGGTGCCGCCGTCGCCGTTTCCACCGCGGACGACGCCGGCCTCCGCACCGATCCGTTCCTGCTCGGCATCGCCTCCGGCGAGCCGTGGCCGGACGGCTTCGTGATCTGGACGCGGCTGGCGGTGGACCCGGTGGCCGGGGACGGCCTGGGCGGGATGCCGTCTCGCAACGTCGCGGTGGCGTGGGAGGTGGCGGAGGACGCCGGAATGCGCAAGGTGGTCGCGCGCGGCGTCGAGCCTGCCCGGATCGAAACCGCGCACTCGGTGCACGTGGAGCTGCGGGGCCTGCGGCCTGGACGTGAATACTTCTACCGGTTCCGCACCGGACGGCACCTCAGCGCAGTGGGCCGGACGCTGACCAGCCCGGCGCTGCACGAGACGCCGGCGGCGCTGGCCATGGCGTTCGCCAGCTGCGCGCAGTACGAGCACGGCTATTTCACCGCCTACGCGCGGCTGGCGCAGGACCAGCCGGATCTGGTGCTGCACCTGGGCGACTATCTGTACGAGTACAAGAAGGACAGTTACGTGATCGGCGGCGGCAACCCGCGCGACCACGAGGGTCCCGAGACCACCAGCCTGGCCGGCTACCGGCAGCGGCACGCGCAGTACAAGGCCGACGCCGACCTGCAGGCCGCGCACGCGGTCGCACCCTGGCTGGTGGTCTGGGATGACCACGAGGTGGACAACAACTGGGCGGACGAGATCCCGGAGAACACCGACGCGGCCCAGCTGAACGACACCACCGAGCGGTTCCGGCAGCGCCGCACCGCCGCGTTCCAGGCGTACTACGAGAACATGCCGCTGCGGGCGTCCTCCGTGCCGGCCGGGTTCGACATGAAGATCTACCGCACCATCCAGTGGGGCCAGCTGGCCAACTTCCACATGATGGACACCCGGCAGTACCGCGATGACCAGCTCGCCGGTGACGGCTGGAAGAAGAACGTGGCAGGCCGCCTCGCCGAGGACCGCACCATCACCGGCGCGGAGCAGGAGAAGTGGCTGCTGGACGGGTTCCGGAACTCCACCCAGCGCTGGGACATCCTGGGCCAGCAGGTGTTCTTCGCCGAGCGGGACCGCAACCAGGCGCCGGAGATCGACGACGTCTCCATGGACGGGTGGGACGGCTACGCCTCCTCCCGCCGCCGCATCACCCAGGGCTGGGTGGACGCCAAGGTGCGCAACGCCGTCGTCCTGACCGGAGACGTGCACCGCAACTGGGCCAACGACGTCAAGGTGGACTACAAGGACCCGGCGTCACCCGTGGTGGGCTCGGAACTGGTCTGCACGTCCATCTCGTCCACCGGCAACGGCACCGGCTCCACCACGGACGCGACCATGGCCTGGAACCCGCACCTGAAGTTCTACAACGACAACCGCGGCTACGTGAACACCCGCATTACCAAGGACGCCTTGACCGCTGACTTCCGGGTGCTCGACTACGTCACGACGCCGGGCTCCCCCGTCCGCACAAAGGCGGCCTTCACAATCCGGGACGGGGTGCCAGGGCTGCAGTAGCGGCGGTAGACGTCGCTTAGGGAAAGGCCCGCGGCCACCCTCGCCGCGATGCTGTGGCATCTGTGGGTCACGCTCGTGCGCCCGGCGCGGTGACGCTAGGTTCCCGGCGGGCTCAACACCCCGTTCCCGGACGGGCAAAGGCCGGCCATCTCCTGAGCCAAGTCCGGTTCCGGGCTGGGCACAGGCGTCCGGTGTCAGCTTCGGCGCGGGGGCCAGGGTTTCCACCCGACCGGGACCTCCCGCAGCGTGATTTCCGCGGCGTGCAGGCGCTCGGCACTGGCCGGAGGGGGTTCGCCCTGACCGCTTTCCGAGCCGGAATCGTCAAACGCAGCCAGGGCGTATTCGCTCCACCGCTTGCGGCCCACCGGGTAACGTTCGCGGTATCCGCCGGCCGCGACCGAGAGCACCAGCCGCTCCAGCCGGTCCGCTGTCGTTTCCACCGTTTCGTCGCAGGCGTCGCAGCCGCAGACCGGAAACGCGAAGTCATGCAGCACCCCCGCGTGGACCATCACCCCCGGGTACCCGGTCAGCACAAAGGTCAGCGCCGCCGCCCCGGGATCCCGGGGGCTGACCTTGACCGCCCGCAGCACATCCCGGCCCGCCCTCAGCAGCTCGCCGGCATGGGCCGGATCGTCCTGGACGTCGACATCGTACACGGACGTGAGGTGGTCGATCAGGGCACGGGCGACGGCGTGGAGCCCGGCGAAACGCTCGGGGTGGCTGTCCACGCTGTGGGACTCCGGATCGGGCGCACCCGCGCCCCATTGCCGGCCGTAGGGAATGGGCTCCCCGTCGCGGTTGTAATAGGTTCCAGCCGGCACGTCGGGCCGGACGTAGCGGGGCTGCCCTGCTGACGGGAACACCGGAAGGGGCGGCCTTGCCGGGGGCTCCTCCGGCTCTTCCTGGGCCCAGTCCGCGAGCACGGCAAGCAGCCCGCGCTCGGCATCGTCGTTCGCGCTGCGCAGAGCTTCGAGCAGGCGGTGAACCTCGAACGCCTTCTCGCGGTTTCCCACCGTGGAAGGGGCCCCTTCATAGGCGGTCCACTTAGCGTCCGGCCGGAGCCGGGCGATGGTGTTCCCGACAAAGACCGCAGCCGCCGCGCGGAGGGTGCTGTCGTCGGCGAGTTGGGAGCCGACGGTGCGCAGGAACCGGATGAGCCGTTCAGGGTCAGCGGCCAGCTCATAGGCCGGGACTCCCTGCGCCGAACAGAAGTCAACGAACGAGCCATAGCCTTCCAGGTGCCGGACCACGGCGGGGCCGGGACCTTCCCGGTACAGCGCGGTGCCGCGCGGTATCGGTTCAGGCATTCCGGTGGGCTGCCCTTCGAACAAGTCCTCTGCTGTCCCCATAATCGCCGATCCTAACCCCCCGAGCTCCTCGTAGAGTTCGCCGGCGTTCGTACCGGCGTTCGCCATGGATGCCATCGCGAAGCGCACCTCTCCCGGTATCATCGCCACCGGCCCGCCACCCGCCTGCGACCGAGGACGAGGGTCGAGCGGGCCGCTTCGAGGTCGTCGTCGGACCGGGGTTTCTCGCCCCGTTGCCTGTGGGAGGTATCGGCAGACCGTGGCGCGGGAGACTCCGAGCATCTTGCCGATGTCTGAAGCGCCGTTGCCCTTGCCTAACTCGTCGGCCGCAACGAGGTGATCATCCTCCTGATATCTCGGTACTCGGGAGTGTCCGCGTACTTCTTCGCCTTCTCCAGATACGGCAGGGTTGCGTCTCCAGGCGTCACGTTGTTGGCGGGATCGTAGAACGCCCCGAACATGGCAGAATTGGGCGGCCAGAGGAAGAAGTGGAACATATAGCACGCAGAATCCCCCGTTGGTACCGGGCCGGTCACGATGCCGTAGGCAGCTCCCGGCGTATCCGCTGGCCCGGGATCCTCTGCGTTGCCGCGGGTCTCGAACACGTACCGGGGCACGGCACCGTTCTGCGTCAGCGCCGTCATCTCCTGCGAGTCCAGGATGGAGTAAGGGTACCGCTCCGTACAGGTGGAACCCGTGGCCATGTTGGTCCGGAGAGTAGCCAGTGGCCTCCCGGCCTGGTTCTTAACCTCCGCGAATACGCCACCACCTTCTGCCAGCTCACCGGCGGGATCCCTGACGGTCCATGCGGCGGGCAAGTCGAATGTCAGCTGGCCGTCCGCCGTCGTGTACTTAGTCCAGGCCGCCGACGCTATGGGGGCTCCAGCAGCGCTCTGTGACCCAACCGACGAGGGCCCTTGGCTCGGTGCTGCGGTTGTCACCACGGAGGCGGCGGGTCCGCTCGCAGTGTCCGACGCCGGCGGCGCTGCCTGCTGACCACATCCGGAAAGCGACAAGGCGAATAGAACTGCCGCGGAAACCAAAACGCTGGACGATCTTGATCTGCTCATGTGACCCTCCCGGCGCCGACGATGGTCCCCTAAGTGTCGCGCCCTCCGGAACTTTTAGCGACGTACCTCTGCGAACTTTGCGCCGGTCAAATACCCGCTGACGGCATCCCCACGCACCCCCGTGTTGTTGCCACGGACCTGGCGCCCCAATCGCGGTCCAGGACAATAAGATCGGATTCCTCCGCAGCGTTCTTAAGCTCTTGCTGCTCCAAAACGAAAAGTCCCGATGCTTTGGCCGGAAGCGATTCGACGTCGAGATCTGCAAAAGGACCTGTAAGGACCTCGTTGGTCGGCATTTCCACCAGAGCCTTGCCCGGGCACCGAAACTTTTAATCGCCGGCGGGAACGGCACGCCCCCGGCATGCCAAGGATACGCACCTGACGACTGCGTAGACGAGCCATTGATAGGGTGAGCCTCGGTGCTGGCGCGCGAGGACCGCTTAGTCCACATCGCGCTGCTGCCCGATGACTTCAAAGCCGAGCTCGTCAGGGCGACAGCGCACGGTGCAGGACGAGGGGTATTCATGAAGCTCTCCGCGGGTGGCCGCGTCGGTTTGGCCGGTGCGGCGGTGGTCGGGGTCGCATTCGGCATGGCCCGATACGCCTACGGCCTGACGCTGCCGGACATCCGGCAGGACCTGGGGCTTTCCGAGCTGGTGCTCGGCCTGGTCGCCAGCGCAACATTCGCAGGCTATTTGGCCGGCCTGCTGCTCACGGGGCCGCTCGCCACCCGCCACGGGTCGCGTACACCGACGACCATAGGCGGCGCATGCGGCGCTCTGGGAGCGGTGATCGTAACGGTCGCCCAGTCTCCCTGGCTGCTCGCCCTCGGTGTGATATTAGCCGGCAGCGCAGGCGGCTTTGTTTGGGCGCCCTACTCCGACATCGTGACCCGTTCGGTGCCCTTGCGGCAGCAACCACGAACGTTGGCCATCATCACGACCGGTACCAGCGGCGGACTGGTACTGCTGGGCGGCCTGGCCGCCCTCGCTGCGCTCGGTTCGTGGCGCCTGATCTGGGCCGGCACCGCCCTTGCCGCGGTGGCCGCCGCGGCCGCGAACCTCCGCCTGGTACCGCGGACCAGGCCGGACCCGCGCCCGGACGGACCGCGCAGTACCTCCTCACTGGCGAGAGCGCTGCGAGTCCCTGCCGCCTACTCGGTCGTTTACTTCGCGGTCGTCGTCATCTACTTCACCTACGCCGCGGACATCCTGGACCGCGGCGTCCTCCCCGCGGCAGCCGTCCCTGCGCTCTACGCCGCTATCGGCCTCAGCGGCATGGTAGGCGTAGCGACCGGGGCCGCCGCGCAGCGGCTGGGCACCTCGCGGGTCGCCGCCCTGAGCCTCGTGACCGTCGGTGCGGCGCTGGCGCTCCTCGGCCTGGCCAGCGACTCCCTGACCGCGACGGCGGTCTCAGCGTGTATTTTCGGTGCGGGGTACATGACGGGATCGGCGGTACTCGCGGTCTGGACCGCCGAGCTGGTGCCCGACCGCGCAGGTGCCGCGTTCACGGGCTGCTTGGTTGTGGGAGCCATCAGTTCAGTCGCAGCGCCGGCCCTCGCCGGCGCGGTGATCCCTGGCCTGGGGCTGGGGCCACTGCTCGCTCTCACGGCCGCGGTGTCACTACTGAGCGGGGTAACGCTGATGCTGCACCGGTCATCGGCAGGGAAAGCGAATTAGCTGCCCACGTCAGTGCAGAGCAAGTAGCCGACTGCATCAGCGTGTTGTTTTCGATCAGCGTTGCCCCTCGGCCTTCTGCTCTTCCGTCATCGGGCCCTTCGGCGCCGCTGACGCCCCGTAAGCGGTGTACCCGAGCGTGAAGCAGAGGCCTTTCCAATCCGGCCACGACCGGGACGGAGGAGCGATGGCAGTCAGCGCGTTCATGAAGGTGGTCAGCATGGATCGCACCAGATCCCGAGATGCCTGCTCGAGCTGTTCTGACAGAAAACGGGCAGGATCCATAACATGGGTGCGGCCACCGCGTGAGCTCTCTTCGAAACGTACTCTGGTGGGTCGTTTCAAGAATCACGCGGTGGCCGCCACACGCCCGGGAGCCGGGCCGTTACATCACGCTGATGGGCACTTCCGATTTCGTCTCGGCGGAGCCCAGCGACGAAGGTGCTGTTGGTGCGGCTGCATGCCCGGCGAGGATACCCGTCTGGTGCCGAAGCTTCAGCCGGTACATCAGGACGCCGGTGATTGTGACGGCAGCGACGAAGAGAACCCCGCCCCACTGCAGGTACCACTCGAATGGCGGCACGGAGTTGTAAATTTCCGGGCGTGGCCAGATGAGGTTCAGTGTCATGGCGCCGCCCCACAGAACCGCCAGGATATTCACCGGCAGTCCCCATTTGCCCAGGCTGAAGCCGGGCTCGGTGCCGTCATCGGGCAGCGGCCACTTTTTGGCCAGGCGGTTCCGAAGCATGGGCACGGTCACCAGCAGGTAGGAGAGGTAGATCAGGACAATGCTGATGCTGGAGAGGATGGTGAAGATGGCAGGCTGGGAGACGTTCACGATCAGCGGGATGATCGCGATGATTCCGATCACGATCGCGGCGACCGTTGGGGTCTTCCGGACGGGGTGTACCTTGCCCAGGTGGCGGCTGAAGGGAAGGTTGTTGTCCCGGGCCATTGCAAACATCATGCGGATGGCGGCGGCGTGGACGGCCAGCGTACAGACCATGACGGCCACCACGATGCACAGCAGGAAGGCTTTGCCGAAGGGGCCGCCCAGCACGGACAGCACTATGTATTGCAGGCCGCCGTCAGCATGGCCTAGCTTCGGATCATTTAGGTCCGGGGCCGCGAGGAGCCCGGTCAGCAGGATCAGTCCGCCCAGCACAAAGGACGCGGTGATCGCCCGCAGGATGGCCCTGGGTGCCGTGCGCTTCGGGTCCTTCGTCTCTTCGCCGAGGGAGCTGGCGGTATCAAAGCCGTACATCACGTAGCCCGATGCCATGGCGCCGATGATGAACACTCCGAAGAAGCCCAAGGGGTGGTCCGCCCCAAACCCGGTGGTTTCGAAGAGGACGCCGGGTCCGCGGACCATGTGCCACGCGAGTGCGAGGATAAGCAACACCGCGGCAACAAGTTCAACGAGGACGCCCACGCTGTTGATCTTGGTCATGAGTTTCACGCCGAAGGCGTTGATGAGGGTGGAGATGCCGATCATGATGCTCGCGAGCAGCACCCCGTTGAGGGCGAAGTCGTAGGTGCCGGTGCCGTCACCGATGATCTGGAACCCGGACCAGATCTGGGGCAGGGTGAGCTGGAGGGCCAGTGCCACGGCGCCCAGGGCCATAATTGAGGAAAGTAACAACAGCCACCCGGCCAGCCAGGCGAAAGTGCCGGAGGAGAGCCTTTTGGCCCAGTTGTAGACCGAACCGGCCACAGGGTAACGCCCTGCCAGTTCGGCGAAGCATAAGGCCACCATCAGCTGCCCGGCGAAGACAATCGGCCAGGACCAGGCGTAGGCCGGCCCGGCCATCGCGAAACCGAAATAGAAGAGCTGAAAAACGCCGGTAAGGATGGAGATGTAGCTGACTCCGGCCGCGAAGCTGGCGAACTTGCCGATGCTTCGGTCCAGGGTCTGGGCATAGCCGAAATGGTCCATGCCGCTTGAATCAGTACTCTTGCTGGGTTCTATCAACGGAACTCCTAAGTCAGAAAAGCACGATGGTGGTGATTTGCGGCCGCTTTGGACGCAGATGAAACCAAGCGACCGGGCGCCGCGCCGTGGTGGCGCCCGGCTGTTTCCCCAATGCTGTTGCCTAGCTGGCCGTGCCCTCCCCCGTTTCCTTCGGAGCCGGAGCCGCGCCGAACCAGCGGCTGGGCGCGGGCTGGATGTTCTGCCAGATGTGCTTTGCCTCGCGGTACTCGTTGAGACCCGCCCGGCCGAGTTCGCGGCCGATCCCGGACTTCCCGAAGCCGCCCCACTCGGCCTGGGGTACGTACGGGTGGTAGTCGTTGATCCACACGGTTCCGTGCCGGAGGGCGCCGGCGACGCGCTGCGCTTTAGAGGCGTCCGATGTCCATACCGCGCCAGCCAGGCCGTACTCTGTATCGTTCGCGATTGCGATGGCCTGATCCTCGGTCCGGAACGTCTCGATGGTCAGCACCGGGCCGAATGACTCCTCGCGCAGTACGCTCATGCCGGAGCGGCAGTTGCCGAGGACGGTGGGCGGGTAGAAGTAACCGTCGGCGAGCGGTCCCTCGTCAGGGATGTAGCCGCCACACAGCAGCTCGGCGCCCTCCGCAATGCCGGCCTGTACGTAGGCGTGGACCTGGTCCCGGTGCTTGGCGGAAATGAGCGGCCCGGTCTCGGCGTCGGGATCGAACGGCCCGCCCATCCGGATCTTTTTCGCCCGTTCCACGATCTCGGCCACAAAGCGGTCTGCAATCGACTCCTCGACGACGAGCCGCGCCCCTGCCGAGCAGACCTGCCCGGAGTGCAGGAAAACGGCTGTCAGGGCGTTGTCGACGGCGGCGTCCCAGTCGGCGTCTGCGAAGACGACGTTCGGGTTCTTCCCTCCGAGTTCGAAGGCGACGTTCTTCACTGTCGCCGCGGCCGCGGCCATGATCGTCTGGCCTGTCGCCAGGCTTCCGGTCAGGGAGACGAGGTCGACGCGCGGGTCGGAGCTGAGTGGGCCGCCCACCGTCGAGCCGGGTCCGGTGACGAGATTGGCGACGCCGGCAGGGACGCCTGCCTCTTCGAGGGTTTCCATGAGCAGGATCGAGGTGGACGGTGTTAGCTCGCTGGGCTTCAGCACGAACGAGTTTCCGGCGACGAGTGCCGGCGCCACTTTCCATGCAGCCTGGAGGAGCGGGTAGTTCCACGGTGCGATGAGGGCACAGACACCGAGCGGCTCGTAGACCACGCGGCTGATGGCGTTGGGCCGGCCCGTGTCGATCACCCGGCCGGCGTCGAGGCCTGCGATCTTTCCGTAGTAGCGGAAGCAGGCAGCAATGTCGTCTATGTCGTACTCGGCCTCGACGAGGCGTTTGCCGGTGTCGAGCGCCTCCGCCCGGGCGTAGGCGGCCTTGTCCCGCTCAAGCAGGTCGGCCACGCGCAGCAGCACGCTACCCCGCTCGATATCTGTGAGCTTGCGCCACGGGCCGCCATCGAACGTTGCCCGTGCACTGGCGATCGCCCGCTCGGCATCCTCGACGGTGGACGACACGACCACTGCCACTTCGTGACCGTCTGCCGGGCAGCGCACGGAGGTGGTACCGCCGTCGGACGCCTGCTGCCAGGCTCCGCCGATGTAAAGGCCCTTGATGGGGTCCCGTGATTTCCCGGCCTGATGGACTTGCTCAGCTGTGGCAGTCATTGTCTCTCCTTCTGGTGTGTGCATCGGTCATTTCTAGCCCCTGGTCGCAGGGGCGGCGTTGCCGTTACGCTCCAGCGGGCTGACGCCGTGCCGGTAGAACTCCGTGTGCTGCGGCGCCAACGGTGCATTGCCGGCGATCAGGTCGGCGGCCTTTTCAGCGAGCATCATGACAGGCGCGTAGATGTTGCCGTTGGTGACATAGGGCATAGCGGAGGCGTCCACCACGCGGAGGCCCCTGGTGCCGTGCACGGTCATGTCCAGCGGGTTCACGACAGCCATGGGATCGGAATCGGGGCCCATCTTCGCAGTGCAGGACGGGTGGAGTGCTGTTTCGGCGTCGCGGGCAACCCAGTCGAGGATCTCCGCGTCCGTCTGCACGGCCCGGCCCGGAGACAGCTCGCCCCCGCTGAAGGGGTCCATGGCGGACTGGCCCAGGATGTCACGGGCAACTCGAACGGCCTCAACCCATTCGCGGCGGTCCTGGTCCGTGGAGAGATAGTTGAACACCATGGACGGGTGCACGGTGGGATCGGTGGACTTGATCTTGAGGGTGCCGCGGGAGTCGGAGTACATGGGGCCGATGTGCACCTGGTAGCCGTGCTTGGCATCGGCCTTCTGGCCGTCGTAGCGGACTGCGACCGGAAGGAAATGGAACATCAGGTTCGGGTACGCAACGTCCTCGTTGGAGCGGACGAAGCCGCCGCCCTCGAAGTGGTTGGTGGCTGCCGGTCCCGTCCGGCCCAGCAGCCACTGGAGCCCGATCAGCGGGTAGCGCCACAGGTCAAGGTTGGGCTGCATGGAGACCGGCTGGGTGCAGGCGTGCTGGATGTAGACCTCGAGGTGGTCTTGGAGGTTTTCGCCGACCCCGGGCAGGTCGACAACGGAGTTGATGCCCAGGGAGTTCAGGTGGGCCGCGTCTCCAACGCCGGAGAGCTGGAGCAGCTGTGGGGTGTTGATGGCGCCGCCTGCGAGGATCACTTCGCCTGCGTTCACCTGGTGGGTCCTGCCATTGCGGCGGTAAGTGACGCCGGTAGCCACGTTGCCCGTGAAGTTGACCTTGGTGACCAAGGCCCGGGTCAGGATGGTCAAGTTGTCCCGGCCGAAATTAGGCCGGAGGTAGGCGCGGGACGCCGACAGCCGCTGGCCTTTGTGGACGTTGCGGTCAAATGCCGCGAAGCCTTCCTGGCGGTAACCGTTGACGTCATCCGTCAGCGGGTACCCGGCTTCCTGGGCGGCGGCGAAGAAAGCCTGAAACAGGGGGTTCGTGGCCGGGCCGCGTTCCAGCACGAGGGGGCCTGAGTGCCCGCGCAGCTCATCGTCCGGGTCCGCGGCGGACGCGTTTTCCATCCTGTTGAAGTACGGCAGGCAATGCGCGAAGTCCCAGGTTTCCATCCCGGCGTCCGCGCCCCAGCGTTCGTAGTCGAGCGGGTTTCCGCGCTGGAAGATCATGCCGTTGATTGAGCTGGAGCCGCCCAGTACCTTGCCGCGTGCGTGCGCTACCCGACGGCCGCCCATGTGAGGCTCGGGGTCCGACTGGTATCGCCAGTCGTACAAAGGATTGCCGCTGGGAAAGGTCAGCGCGGCGGGCATCTGGATGAAGAGGTCCCAGGGGTAGTCGCTCCGCCCCGCTTCGAGGACCAGGACACTGCTCTGGCCCCCATCGCTCAGACGGTTGGCAAGCACGGACCCCGCGCTCCCGCCACCGACGATGACGTAGTCGTAGTTGGTTTTTGTCATGCTGCGAACTCTCCTTCTGCCTGGCGCAGATCTTCCGCCCAGGGCCGGTGATCCTGCTTCCGGGAACTGGCGGTACACCGTGGCGCTCCGGAGAAACCGTAAGACGTCACTGGTGTGGTGTAGGTCATACCGCTGAACAGTAATGCAGCTTGAACAAGTGTTCAATAGCACCACTGGACAAGTGTTCAGAAAAGTTTGTTTGTTACGTTCAAGAGCTACGGCGGCCCGGTACGCGCCGGGGACTGGCGGCCGTGCGGTGGCCGAGCTTGAAGGTCCTAGCGTCGTTGGAGAAGGCGCTGGCGCCTTCACGGAATGCCTGGGCAATCCCCCCGCTAGGCGGCGAAGGCGATCTCCTCAGTACGGGCGATGCTCCTTTGGATGGAGGACTCGTCCACGCCCAGGAGCGCTGTCAGCCACATCCCGTTTTGCACGACAACAATGTCCGCCGCCCGCACCCTACATTCATCACTGGAAAGTTCAGGTTTCGCATTACCTATCAGCGCCGCGAGTCCACTGAGGTACCGTTCGAAGGCCTCCGCGTTAATCAGCGCAAAGTCTTCATGGGCCTGCGCGAGAGCCCAGAGGTGGAGGCGCAGGGACAGATGTTCGGTGGTGAGGAATTCCGGGTCCGCAAGGCGGCGAAGGGCCTTCTGGAGCTGCCCGTCGGGGGGCGATGCCGGATCGGGGGCGACCAGCTTGACATCGCGTTCGTCGATCTGATGCAGGACCGCACGGATGAGGCTCATCTTGTCTTCGAAGTAGTAGTTCACCAGCCCGAGTGCGACGCCGGCTTCCCGGGCCACGGCGCGCATATTGACACCTGAGATGCCGTGGCGTGACAGCAGCTCCAGTGCCGCTTCGAGAATGCGCGCCTGCCTGTCAATCTGTTCGCCCTGTTGGCCTGACTTCATGGTGTTTGTAATCACTTGGCCAGAATATGGCCAAAATCGTGACGGTGCATCCCGCTGACTGGACGCCCTGCTCCAGCGCGCAGTCGCGCGCCACCGCGCCTCCACCCGGGAGAGTGCTTGCGGGTGGAAGTAGCACTCCCTGGGCGGCTAGACCCGGACCCTATATCCGGTCGGCTTATCAAAGAGCTTTCGCGTGCTGGCTCCGGCGGCCGCAATCCAAAGGACGGATCCGTCGTCAGCGGCTTGTTCCACGACGCCGGTCACGATGTGCTTCCCTAATAGACACACCTCCACCGTGTTGCCCGTCAGCCGGGCCCAGTCGCTGCGCGGCCCCCGTCCGGCCGAGGTCCGGCCCGAGCTCGTATCCCACATGATCCGCTACCGGCCGCGCTTGACGCGGTGGCTGCCGGCGGCGGTGACGAGCTCGTGACTGCCTGGGTCCTTGTTCAGGCTTGGGGCCACAGGTACTTCAGGGCTCAGCACTCGATGACGTTGACGGCGAGACCCCCGCGGGAGGTTTCCTTGTACTTGGTTTTCATGTCCGCTCCTGTCTCCCGCATGGTTTTGATGGCTTTGTCGAGGGATACTTTGTGGCTGCCGTCCCCGTGCAGGGACAGCCGCGCGGCATTGATGGCCTTCACGCTGGCGATGGCGTTCCGTTCGATGCAGGGGATCTGCACCAGGCCGCCCACGGGATCGCAGGTCAGGCCGAGGTTGTGTTCGATCCCCACTTCCGCGGCGTTTTCCACTTGCTCGGGCGTGCCGGCCAGGACCTCGCAGAGGCCGGCGGCCGCCATGGAGCAGGCCGAGCCCACCTCGCCCTGGCAGCCCACTTCGGCTCCGGAGATGGAGGCGTTGATCTTGAAGAGGATTCCGACGGCGGCCGCCGCCAGGAGGAAGCGGACCACGCCGTCGTCGTTGGCGCCGGGAACAAACTTCACGTAGTAGTGCAGGACGGCGGGGACGATTCCTGCCGCGCCGTTGGTGGGTGCGGTGACGATGCGCCCGCCCGCGGCGTTTTCCTCGTTGACGGCGAGGGCGAAGAGGTTCACCCATTCCATGGCCCGCAGCGGATCGGTGACGCCTGTGTCCGCGGTCAGGGTCTGGAATAACGACGGCGCCCGGCGCCTGACGTTCAGTCCGCCGGGAAGGATCCCTTCCGCGGCGCAGCCGTTGTCCACGCATTCGCGCATGACTGCCCAGAGTGCCAGCAGCTTCTCACGCAGTTCCGCTTCGCTGCGCCAGACGAGTTCGTTGGCGAGCATGACGTCGGAGATGGACATGTCCTCGCGCTTGCAGATCTCCAGGAGTTGGTCGGCGGTGGTGAACGGGAAGGGGAGGACTGTAGCGTCGGCCACCACGCGGTCGCTGGCGTCGGCGTCGCCGTCCACCACGAAGCCGCCGCCGATGGAGTAGAAGCTCCGTTCGCTCAGGACGGCCCCGCCGTGGTCGAGGGCCCGGAAGGTCATGCCGTTGGGGTGGGCCGGGAGGGACTTGCGCCGGTGCAGCACCACGTCCTCGTCCCAGTTGAAATCCACCCGGTGGTCCCCGCACACCCACAGTTCCGCGTCAAGGGCTGCGGCGGCCACCTGGTCATCAGCCGTGGCGGTGTCCACGGTTTCCGGGTCCAGCCCTGTGAAGCCCAGGACCACTGCCTTGTCCGAGCCATGGCCCCGCCCGGTGGCACCGAGGGAACCGAACAACTCAGCCTGGACGCGTTTGGTGGCGCTCAGGTGGCCGTCGCCCTTGAGTCCGTCGGCGAACAGCTTTGCTGCCCGCATCGGGCCGACCGTGTGTGACGACGAGGGCCCGATGCCAACGGAAAAGAGATCCAGGACGCTAAGCGCCATCAGGGGACCTCCGGCGAGCCGTACTCGCGCATGGCATCGAGGAGCCACCGGCCCAGGAAGTCTGCGAAGGAGGCGCGGGGGAAGAGCCGGAAGCTTTCCTCCCCGGTCTTCTCAAGGACCACCGGGATGTTGCCCACCTCGGTGTTCAGGGCTGTTCCCGGGGTGAAGCTGCGGGGGTGCAGGTCAAGGGCGCAGCCCTTTTCCAGAACTGCCCGGGCCTGCGGGCCGGAGAGCTCGAACGTGGTGCGGTTGGCGGAGAGGTCCACCACCTGGCCCGGGGCGTCGCCCAGTGCTTCCACGAGGGATCCGATGAGGGTGCCACCCAAGGAATCATGGGCAGCTTCCGGTGCCACCACCAGGAACTCGGAAGGTCCGAGCCAGAGGACGCTGATGCTGTCCGTGCCGGTCACTTCGCCGCAGCGCACCGGCAGTCCGCCGGTCACGGCTGCGATCCGGGATCCTCCCTCGGAGCGGGGGTCCACGCGGACTCCGGCCATGGTCTGGAACGGGCCTTCGTTGAGGACGACCTGGCCCCGGACGGAGCCGGCATCCAGGGCCTCGGCCAGGTGGGAGGCGGGGCTGCGGCGGATGTCCCGGAGTCCATTGACGCCTGTCAGTGCTGCTGTCTTAGCCATCTTTGCGGGTCCCTTCGGGGTCATAAAGTACGGTTTCTGCCACCACAACATCAACGAGTTGGTCGCCGGCGGCGGCCACCAGGGTTTCGCCGATGCGGTTGCGGCCGTTCTTGATCAGTGCCAGCCCAAAGGAACGTCCAAGGGCGGCGCTGTGGTAGCTCGAGGTCACGAAACCCTGCATGGGGACGGGGCCGTCGGCGGGGTTGATGGTGATGCCCTTTTCCACCAGCTGGGTGCCTTCGGGCAGCCGGATCGTTCCGTCCACGGGAAGGACGCTGACCAGATGCTTCCGGTCGGTGCGGCCGGCGTCCTTGCGGGCGTAGGAGCGCTTGCCGATGAAGTCCTTGGCCTTGGACACCACCCATTCCATGCCCGCGTCCTGCGGAGTGACAGTCCCGTCGGTGTCCTGCCCGACGATCGGGTAACCCTTTTCGGCCCGCAGCACGTGCATCGTTTCGGTGCCGTAGGCGGTGATGTTGAAGTCCGCCCCCGCCGCGGCCACGGCTTCCCAGATGTTCAGCCCGTACCAGGACGGGACATTGATCTCGTAGGCCAGTTCGCCGGAGAACGAGATCCGGCAGACCCGGGCCTGCACGCCGGAGGCGAGGGTGGTTTCCTTGAACGTCATGAACGGGAACGCCTCGGCGTCCAGGCCGCCGTTGGCCGCCAGTTCAGGAGCCAGCTTCGCCACGACGGCCCGGGATTTGGGTCCGACGACGGCGATGGTGGACCACTGTTCGGTCACCGAGGTGCAGTGCACGTCCAGGTCCGGCCATTCGGTCTGCAGCCATTCCTCCAGCCAGTCCAGGACCTTCGCGGCGCCGCCGGTGGTGGTGGTCATGAAGTAGCGGTCCTCGTCAAGGCGGAGCGTGACGCCGTCGTCGAAAATCATCCCGTCGGCCATGCACATCACGCCGTAGCGCGCGGAACCCGGGGCGAGCTTCTTGAACGCGTTGGTGTAGATCCGGTTCAGGAACTCCCCGGCGTCCTTGCCGCGGATCTCGATCTTGCCCAGCGTGGTGGCGTCCATGAAGCCCACGGACTCCCGGACGGCGGCGCATTCCCGCAGCACTGCGGCGTCCATGTCCTCCCCGGCCTGCGGGTAGTACCAGGGGCGCTTCCACTGCCCGACGTCCTCGAACAGGGCACCCTGGGCGACGTGCCACGGGTGGATGGAGGTGACACGGGCGGGGTCGAACAATTCACCGCGCTGGCGTCCGGCGAGAGCCGCGAACGCCACCGGGGTGAACGGTGCACGGTAGGTGGTGGTGCCGATGTCGCCGATCCCGCGCGAGGCTTCCCCTGCCTGGCGGAGCGCGGCGGCGATGACGCCGATCGCGTTGACGCCGGAGGTCTTGCCCTGGTCGTTGGCGGTGCTGATCGAGGTGTAGCGCTTGATGTGCTCCACGGACCGCAGGCCGGCTCCGGTGGAGCGCAGCACATCGGACACAGACTGGTCACGCTGGAAATCCACGAAGTGGTGGTGCCAGTCCTCCGGAGTGCCGGACTGGCCCGGGACCAGCCACAGCTGCCGGGTCGGGGCCGACGCCTTCGGTTCCGGAAAGACCAGCGGACCGACGACTGCGCCAGCATTTTCAGGGCTGAAGCCAGCGGCGGCGGCGGCCGACGCTCCGGCGGAGATGCCCTCGGCCAGGCAGTCCGCGAGTTCGAAGCTGCCGCGGCCGGAGCCGATGGTCTGCTGGTTCGGGACCACGGTGCTCGGCACGAAAGCGGCGAGCTCATCGTCCCAGCGCAGCTTGCCCTGCCGCTGGGAGTGAAGGTGGACCAGCGGGCTCCAGCCACCGGAAACGGCCAGCAGATCGCAGCCGATCTCTTCGATGCCGGAGGTGAGTTCGCCGTCGTCGTTGATGCTGCGGACCGTGACGGCGGTGAGACGGCCGTCGCCGGCGTCCGAGGCTGTTCCTGTTCCGTCGGCGGTGGCGGCCACGGCGCTGCCGATCAGCACCCGGGTGCCTGCCTCGACGGCGGCCGCAGCAACGTCCGTGAACTTGGCACGGGCATCGACGACCGCGGCTACCTTGACGCCGGCAGCCTGCAGGTCCGCAGCCAGCGCGTAGGCGCTGTCATTGGTGGTGCTGATGAGAACGCGCTGCCCCGCGGCAACGGCGTAGCGGTTGAGATAACTGCGGACCGCCGAAGCGAGCATGATGCCGGGGCGGTCGTTGTTCTCGAACACCAGCGGGCGTTCGTGGGCTCCGGGAGCAACCACCACCTGGTTGGCGCGCACGTGCCAGATCCGCTGCCGGGACACGCCCGGTGCTGCGGGGCTGGACAGGTGGTCTGTGCGGTTCTGGACGGCGATGACGTAGTTGGCGTCGTAGGCGCCGAAGGCGGTGGTGCGGTTCAGGACGGTGCACTCGGGGCCGGAAACCAATTCGGCCTCAACGTCCGCCACCCACTCCAGGGCCGGCTTGCCTTCAATGGTCTCGACCAGGCCGGGAGCCGTGGACCCTGACAGGAGCGACCCTCCCAACTCGGGCTGGTCGTCCATCAGGATGACCCGGGCGCCAGTGCGGACGGCCTCGCGGGCCGCGGCGAGGCCGGCCGGACCGCCGCCGATCACCAGGACATCGGTGTGGACGTACTTCTTGTCGTACTCGGCGCGGTCCTCCTCCGGATCCAGCTTGCCCAGGCCGTTGAGCAGCTCTGCTTTCAGGCCGTCCACCAGAGTGACGGTAGTGGCCGGGAGCATCGACTCGGCCACGTGGCCCGGGAACCGGGGTTCAATACGAACCAGCGCGTTGGATTCCTCCACCCCGGCGGACATGATCCCGCGGGCGCGGTCCTCGTACAGCGAGTTGCCGGCGGCGATGCGGCCGTTGGCGAGCAGGGCCGAGGCGAGGGTGTCGCCGGGGTGGCCGGTGAAATCCTCGCCGTCCACGGTGAAACGCCAGGAGATGGTGCGGTCGATGCGTCCGCCGGCGTCGAGGCGGGCGTTCTTGGAAGTCACTTGGTTGCTCCTTCCGGGGCGGTGGCGCTGGCGGGGGCTGTGCTTGTGGCAGTGCTGGTTGCAGCGATGCTGGGCGCCGCGGTCCCGGTGGTGGTGCTGTCCGGGGCGGTGCTGGCGGTGCCGGATTCAGGCGCCGGGGCGGATTTGTCCGGACGGGCGGCGCCCATCGGGTAGACAGCCTGGATGTCGTAGGTGACGGTGTCGCGGAGCATGTTGAACCACTGGCGGCAGCCGGTGCTGTGGAGCCAGCGTTCGGCGAAGGCGCCCTTGGTGTTGTCGCGGTAGAACAGGAACTCGGCCCATTCACGGTCGTTCAGTTCGTTCGGGTTCTCCGGATAGGCCACGTGGGCCTGGCCGCCGTAGTGGAACTCGGTCTCGTCGCGGGAGCCGCAGTTGGGGCATGAAATGAGGAGCATGTCCGGACTCTCTTCTAGTGGGCCACGGCGGCGGCGCCGTGTTCGTCGATCAGGGCGCCCGTTTCGAACCGCTCCAGCGCAAACGGCTTGTTCAGTTCGTGCGGAGTTCCCGTGGCGATGGTGTGGGCAAAGGTGAGGCCCGCTGCCGGGGTGCCCTTGAAACCGCCGGTGCCCCAGCCGCAGTTGACGAACATGTTCTCCACCGGGGTGGTGCCCACGATCGGGGAGGCATCGAGGGTGGTGTCCACGATCCCGCCCCAGGTCCGGAGCACGTGGGCGCGGGCGAAAATCGGGAAGAGTTCGACGGCGGCTGCCATCTGGTGCTCGATCACATGGAAGGAACCGCGCTGGCCGTAGCCGTTGTAGGAGTCGACGCCGGCGCCCATGACCAGTTCACCCTTGTGCGCCTGGGAGACGTAAACATGGACGTGGTTGGACATGACCACCGTGGGGTGGACGGGCTCGTGCAGTTCTGAGACCAGTGCCTGGAGCGGGTGGGACTGGATGGGCAGCCGGAACCCGGCCATTTCCGCGAGGACCGAGCTGTGCCCGGCCGCGCAGAGGCCGACCTTTTCGGTGTTGATGGTGCCGCGGTTGGTCTTGACGCCGGTGACCCTGTTGCCGTCCTTGACGAAGCCGGTGACTTCGCAGTTCTGGATGATGTCCACGCCGAGTTCGTCGCATTTGCGGGCGAACGCCCAGGCGACGTGGTCGTGCTTGGCGATGCCGGCGCGCGGCTGGTAGGTGGCGCCCATCACGGGGTAGCGGATGTTGTCATTGATGTTCAGGATGGGGCAGAGTTCCTTGACCTGCTGCGGGTCCAGCCACTCGGCGTCCACGCCGTTGAGCTTGTTGGCCCCGACCCGGCGCATGCTTTCGCGCACGTCGCCCAGGGTGTGGGCCAGGTTCATGACGCCGCGCTGGCTGAACAGGAAGTCGTACTCGAGCTCCTCCGGCAGGATCTCCCACAGTTTCAGGGCGTGCTCGTAGATCGCGGCGCTCTCGTCCCAGAGGTAGTTGGAGCGGATGATCGTGGTGTTCCGGGCCATGTTGCCGCCGGCCAGCCAGCCCTTTTCCAGGATGGCGATGTTGGTCATCCCGTGGTTCTTGGCCAGGAAGTAGGCCGTGGCGAGGCCGTGCCCGCCGCCGCCCACAATCACGGCGTCATAGCTCTTCTTGGGGTCCGGGTTGCGCCAGAGGAATTCCGGGTGCTCCGGAAGCAGATCGGCCATCATGCCACCTCGGTCACGTCAGAGGAGAGGTTGGGGTAGAGGGGAAACTTTCCGGCCAGGATTTCAACCCGCTGCCGGAGTTCCGCCACGGTCTCGTCGCTGAACTCGCGCTTGAGTGCTGCGGCGATAATGTCCGCGACCTCGGTGAATTCTGCCTTCCCGAAGCCACGCGTGGCCAGTGCCGGCGTGCCGATACGAAGACCGGACGAGACCATCGGCGGACGCGGGTCGAAGGGCACGGCGTTGCGGTTGACCGTGATGCCGATCCGGTGCAGGCGGTCTTCGCCCTGCTGGCCGTCCAGTTCCGAATTGCGCAGATCCACCAGGACCAGGTGCACGTCAGTGCCACCGCTGACTACGGTGACGCCGGACTCTGCAACGTCGGCGGACAGCATGCGTTCTGCGATGATGCGGGCGCCTTCCAGGGTGCGTTCCTGGCGGTCGCGGAACGACGGCTCAGCAGCGAGCTTGAACGCAACAGCCTTCGCGGCAATGACGTGCTCCAGCGGGCCACCCTGCTGTCCGGGGAACACCGCGGAGTTGACCTTCTTGGCGATGCCGGCGTCGTTGGTCAGGATCACACCACCGCGCGGGCCGCCCAGGGTCTTGTGGGTGGTGCTCGTGACGATGTGGGCGTGAGGCACGGGGTTGGGGTGAAGCCCCGCGGCCACCAGGCCTGCGAAATGCGCCATGTCCACCATCAGGTAGGCACCCACCAGGTCCGCGATCCGGCGGAACTCGGCGAAGTCCAGCTGCCGGGAGTAAGCGGACCAGCCGGCGACGATCAGCTTCGGCTTGTTCTCGACCGCCAGGCGCTCGACTTCAGCCATGTCAATCAGCATGGTGTCTTCGGCGACTCCGTACGGGACCACTTTGTAGAGCTTGCCGGAGAAATTGATTCGCATCCCGTGGGTCAAGTGGCCACCGTGTGCGAGGTTGAGGCCCAGGATGGTGTCGCCGGGCTGGATCAGGGCGAACATCGCCGCTGCATTGGCCTGGGCGCCGGAGTGGGGCTGGACATTAGCGAATTCGGCGCCGAAGAGTGACTTGAGGCGGTCGATGGCCAGCTGCTCGACCACGTCGACGTGCTCGCAGCCGCCATAGTAGCGCTTGCCGGGGTAGCCTTCGGCATACTTGTTGGTCAGCACAGATCCCTGGGCTTCCATGACGGCAGTCGGCGCAAAGTTTTCGGAGGCGATCATCTCCAGTGTCCCCTGCTGGCGCAGCAATTCCTGGTGCACAGCGGCGTGGACCTGGGGATCGGTCTCTGCGAGCGAGCGGGTCAGAACATCGACCATCATGTCTCCTAGTCTCTCTAATATCCTGTTGATATATTAGTTCAGTGACTCAAGTATGCTATCCGTGCCGGTAGGTGTCAACAGATTTTCCGGCCGGCCTGGCCGGCGGGGCTGGGGGCCACCCAGCGGACCAAATCGGCCCGGAATGGGCTAAAGCGCAGCCCATTCAGGGCTGCGCTTTAGTTTCGTGGCCGGCGGCGCCTGCCTCAGGCGGCGAAAAGAGCTTCGCGTACCGCATGCTCGAAGCCACTGACGTGGATCCGTGCGAGTTCAGCGGCCCCTGCCTCATCTCCGTCGATAACGGCGCGGAGCAGGTCCACGTGCTCATGGACGTGCCGGGACAGGTCGGGCAGGCGATCCAGGACCATGCACCAGATTCGTGTTGCGAGATTGTCGTAGCGGATCAGGACATCTTCAAGGTGGGGATTGCCGGCGGCCGCATAGATGCCTCGGTGCACACTGGCGTCCAGCCGCAGCGTTTCGACGACGGACGCTGCGCCCGCGTCGAATGCCTCAACGGCGCGCATGACATCGCGCAATTGCTCCCTGGCAGACGCCGTGGCCACGCGCGCAGCACGGGCAGCGGCAAGGGGTTCAAGCTGCGTGCGGATTTCGGAAATGAACGCAAGGTCAGTAACCTCCACGCGCGTCGCGAAAGTTCCTCTCCGCGGGTAGGACACAACGAGGCGATCGAGCTCCAGCCGCTTCAAGGCTTCGCGCACCGGTGTCCGCCCGACGCCAAGGTCCTTGGCGAGCTGGTCATCATTAAGGAGGTCGCCGGGCTTAATGTCCAGCATCAGCAGCCGGTCCCGGATGCGTTCATAGGCTATATCCGCCAACGACCTCCTTGCGGCGTCATCACCAGCACGCACCACAGCTTCGACAGCCATCCGTGGACCCCTTTCAATTCCAGTGAGAAGGCTATTGACCTCTCCCAATGACCAGTATACGCTGGTGATCAAGTCTAATATATCAGTAACAATTATAAGAATATATCTAAAGGCGGAGACATGACGCTAACGGCGACAGACTCATCTACCAGCACGCTGCCCCGGTCGGAGGTTCTTGGGGAAGAGCCGACGAAGAAGTTCGTTCTCACATTGTCGTGCGTCGAACGCGCAGGCATCGTCCAAGCGGTCACCACGTTCCTCTTTGAGCGTGGCTTCAACATCGAAGAACACCAGCAGTTCGATGACGGCCTCCGCGAGACTCTGCATCTGCGCACGGCATTCTCGGGCCCCTCTGCCCACACCCCGGACGGGCTCGAGGAAGAATTCCGTTCGATCGCTGACCGCTTCGACATGAAATTCAGCTTTCATGACGAGACGAAGCAGCGCCTCCTCGTCATGGTGTCCAAGTTCGGCCACTGCCTGAACGACTTGCTGTTCCGGTGGCGGGGCGGAAGCCTCGGCGGCGACATCGCCCTTGTGGTTTCCAACCATGAAACTCACCGGGCCATGGCCGAGGCCGCCGGCGTCCCCTTCATCTACCTCCCGGTGACCCCCGAGACCAAGGCAGATGCCGAGCGGCGCCTGCTGGAACTGGTGGACGAGCATAACATCGACCTCGTCGTACTCGCCCGGTACATGCAGGTACTGTCCGACGACCTTTGCCGCTCTTTGGCAGGCCGGGCTATCAACATCCACCATTCCTTCCTCCCGGGATTCAAGGGTGCGCGCCCTTACCACCAGGCCTACGATCGTGGCGTCAAGCTGGTGGGCGCCACGGCCCACTACGTCACCGCGGAACTGGATGAGGGGCCAATCATCGAACAGGAAGTCATCAGGGTCGACCACAGCTACGGACCGACCGCCCTTTCAACGGTTGGCCAGGACGCGGAGGCATTGGCGCTGTCCCGCGCCGTGCGCTGGCACTGCCAACACCGTGTGCTGCTGGATCGGACCAGCACCGTCGTGTTTCGGTAAGTAGAAGCCACCAAACCCGCAGAGACAACACACACGAATATCAGCAGGAGAAACCACATGGCATCGACGCCAAGCATTGTCATTATCGGAGCCGGAATCGTCGGCACGAACCTGGCCGATGAACTGGTCACCCGGGGTTGGAACAACATCACCGTCCTGGACCAAGGGCCACTGAACATGCCCGGGGGCTCCACCTCCCACGCCCCGGGCCTTGTCTTCCAGACGAACCCCTCAAAGTCCATGGCGCTCTTCGCCAAGTACACGGTGGAGAAGCTGTTGTCCTTGACCGAGGACGGCGTCAGCTGCTTCAACCAGGTCGGCGGCCTCGAGGTCGCCACCACCGAGACCCGTCTCGCTGACCTGAAGCGGAAGCTCGGATACGCGGCATCGTATGGAATTGACGGCAAGATGCTCTCGCGTGAGGAGTGCATGGAGCTCTACCCGCTCCTGAACGAGGAGGACGTCCTGGGTGGACTCCATGTCCCCAGCGACGGCCTGGCCAACGCCGCCCGCGCCGTTCAGCTGCTGATCAAACGTACGGAAGCCGCGGGCGTCAAGTACCGGGGCAACACTACGGTGACCGGTATTGAACAGTCCGGCCGGCGCGTCACGGGCGTCCAGACATCCGACGGTGTTATCCCCGCGGACATCGTGGTTTCCTGCGCAGGCTTCTGGGGCGCCAAGATCGGCGAAATGATCGGCATGTCCGTTCCTCTTCTGCCCTTGGCCCACCAGTACGTCAAGACCACTCCGGTGCCGGCGTTGAAGGGCAAGAACGACCTGCCCCACGGGGCCTCCTTGCCCATTCTGCGACACCAGGACCAGGACCTTTACTACCGCGAGCACGGCGAACGCTACGGCATCGGTTCCTATGCCCACCGCCCCATGCCCGTGGACCTTGACGAACTTGGCACCTTTGAGCCCTCCGCGATCAGCGAACACAACATGCCCTCCCGGCTGGATTTCACCGTGGAGGACTTCCTGCCGGCTTGGGAAGCCACGAAACGGATGCTGCCCGCGCTGCGGGAAAGCGATATAGAGGATGGCTTCAACGGCATCTTCTCTTTCACCCCCGACGGCGGATCCCTGGTGGGCGAGTCCAAGGAGTTGGACGGCTTCTTCGTCGCCGAAGCCGTGTGGGTGACCCACTCTGCCGGTATCGCCCGCGCCGTTGCCGAACTGCTGACCACCGGCAGGTCGGAGATCGATCTGGGTGATTGCGATATTCATCGCTTTGAAGAGGTTCAGCTGACCCCGGAATACGTCAGCGAAACGTCACAGCAGAATTTCGTGGAAATCTACGACGTCCTCCACCCGCTCCAGTCCAAGCTCTCCCCCCGCAACCTCCGCGTGAGTCCGTTCCACGCCCGCCACAAGCAGTTGGGCGGGTTCTTCCTGGAGGGCGGCGGATGGGAACGCCCGTACTGGTTCGAAGCCAACGCGGAGCTGCTGAAGGAAATGCCGGACAGCTGGCTGCCGCCGGCCCGCGACGCCTGGTCGGGGATGTTCAGCTCGCCGATTGCCGCCGCTGAAGCCTGGAAGACCCGCACGGCGGTGGCCATGTACGACATGACTCCGCTCAAGCGCCTCGAGGTCTCCGGCCCGGGAGCACTGAAGCTGCTGCAGGAACTCACCACCGCGGACATGGCAAAGAAGCCCGGCGCAGTTACCTATACCCTCCTGCTGGACCACGCCGGCGGCATCCGAAGCGACATCACCGTAGCCCGGCTGAGCGAAGACACCTTTCAGCTCGGAGCCAACGGAAACATCGACACAGCCTACTTTGAGAGGGCAGCCCGCCATCAGACTGAAAGCGGGAGCGCCAGCGACTGGGTACAGGTGCGCGACACGACGGGCGGCACGTGCTGCATCGGCCTCTGGGGCCCCCTCGCCCGGGACCTCATCAGCACTGTCAGCAGCGACGATTTCAGCAACGACGGTCTCCGTTACTTCCGCGCCAAGGAGGTAGTGATCGGCGGCGTCAACGTCACGGCCATGCGCCTGTCCTACGTCGGCGAGCTGGGCTGGGAACTCTACACAAGCGCAGACAATGGGCAGCGCCTCTGGGATGCGCTGTGGAAGGCCGGCCAGCCTCACGGTGTCATCGCGGCAGGCCGTGCAGCGTTCGGCGCGCTGCGTCTTGAAAAGGGTTACCGCTCCTGGGGCACAGACATGACCACCGAGCACGACCCCCTGGAAGCCGGACTGGGATTCGCCGTGAAGATGGCCAAGGAATCCTTCGTCGGAAAGGAAGCGCTGGAAGGCCGTACCGAGGAAAACTCCGCACGGCACCTGCGCTGCCTGACGGTCGAGGACGGCCGGAGCATCGTCCTGGGCAAGGAACCGGTCTTCTACAAGGACCAGGCGGTCGGCTACGTCACCAGCGCCGCCTACGGCTACACCGTCGCCAAACCGATCGCCTACGCGTACCTCCCAGCCGCTGTCTCCGTGGGCGATTCCGTTGAGATCGAGTACTTCGGCCGGCGCATCCAGGCCACGGTCACCGCAGATCCGCTGTACGACCCCACGATGACCAGGCTCCGCGGCTAAAAACCCCGCCGGACCATTCAAGGCAGCGGCCCGGACCCCTCCCCTGGGACCAGGGTCCGGGCCGCAGCCTTCCATGGCTCTCATACTCAGGAAGACACATGATCAGCTCAGACACAATCAATGGCTACCTCGCCAGCCTCGCCTCACGCGAGCCCACCCCCGGCGGCGGCGCCGTCGCAGCCATCCACGCCGCCCAGGGGGCGGCCCTCGTCGCCATGGTTGGAAGGTACACCACCGGCCCGAAATACGACCAGCACGCCGACCTCGTTCAAAGGATCATCGCCGCTGCGGACGGAATGGTGGCCGAGGCGCTGCGGCTGGCTGACGCTGACCAGCATGCGTTCCGGGGCGTCATCGCTTCGTACAAGCTTCCGACCGGGACGGACGACCTCAAGGCCGCACGAACGGAATCCATCCAGGGCGCCCTTATCCTGGCCGCGCAAACCCCCGCACAGCTCATCAAGCTAGCCGGCGCCGTCGTGGATCTTGCCACGGAACTTTTCGAGGTCGCGAACGCCAATGTGATCAGCGACATCGCTGCTGCCGCAGACGCAGCCCGCGCAGCCGCCACCACCGCCCGGGTCAACATCGACATTAACGTGGTGGCCATCAAAGACGCCGCGGCCCGTTCACGGCTGGCTGCCCAGACCGACGGCATCGAGGAAAAGGTCATCCTGGCAGCGGACTCCCTCGTGGGGCGCGTGCGCGGAAGGATCCTCGGTTGAGCACCGTACTCCTCTCCGGCAAAACACTGGCAAAGACCATCCAGCAGAAAGCCCATGATGAGGCGCAGGACCTTGCAACCGCCGGGCTACGGCCCACCCTCGCGGTCGTTGTGGCCACCGACGACGGCTCCACGCATTGGTATGTCCGGTCCATCGAACGCGCCGCGGAGAAGGCCGGCATCAGTTGCCGGGTCGTGGACCTTGGCCACGGTGCCAGCGGACGCGCCTTGGCCGCCGTCCTGAAGGACCTCAGCGCCGATCTTTCAGTGAACGGCATCATCCTCCAGACGCCGCTGCCTCCCGGCGTCCAGACGGATGAGCTGGTCGGGCACATTGCCCCGGAGAAGGACATAGATGGCGCGAACCCGTTAAGCCTGGGACGGCTGGCTGTCGGCCAGCCCGCGTTCGCACCTGCTACTGCCCGCGCCGTGATCGAGATCCTTGACCACTTTGACATCCCACTGGCTGGCCGGAACGTCGTCGTCATTGGCCGTTCCGCCGTCGTGGGAAAGCCGCTGTCCCTGCTGCTGCTGGAACGCGACGCCGCGGTCACTATCTGCCACTCCAGGTCAGGGCCGCTGGAGAAATACACCAAGACCGCCGAAGTCGTGGTCGTCGCAGCCGGGCGCACCGGCCTACTGATCGGCGACCACGTTTCTTCAGCGGCCACAGTGATCGATGTCGGCACCAACGTCCTTCCCGACGGTTCACTCGTGGGGGATGTCGACACAGCCAGCGTGCGCGGCGTCGCCGCGGCGCTGACCCCTGTCCCCGGCGGCGTGGGCTCCGTCACCACATCACTGCTTCTGCTGCACACAACCGAGGCCGCGCGGAAGCAGTCGCGTGATCTAGCCCTGGAAGCTGCCGGGTGATCCACGGTAGACGCACTTGCCAGCCCTGGAACCCGTTGTCGTTGCCGTCGAAGGCGCGGATACCCCTGAAGGGCGGGACTTTGTCTCCGCCCTCGAGTCCTGGACCCTTCGCCCCCTGAAGCGCCGCTGCCTCCGCGGCCGGTTGCCGTCTACAGCGCAGCCCTGATGAGCTTCTCGAAATCGGTGACGTGCTGGGCGGTCAACCGCGCAGCAGCTTCAGAGTCCCCAGCCGCGATGCATTCGAGAAGCTCAATATGCTGGGCAATATGCTCGGACACCGGCGGGAGCTTTTCCAGCACCAGGCTCCAAATTCGGGTTGCCAGATTGTCGTAACGAATCAGGACATCCTGTAGGTGTCGGCTTCCTGTGGCGCGATAGATCGTCCGGTGTACCCGCATGTCCAGGCGCATGAGGTCCTGCTGCGACTGCATCCCTGGCAGCAGCTGCTCTACTTCCTGTGCAAAGTCCCTAAGCTCCTGCCGAAGCTTCGGCGACGCCATCCGCGCAGCCCGCGCGGCTGCGGCAGGCTCCAGAAGGTGGCGAATCTCGGAGATTTCAGCCAGATCCTTGATGTCCACGCCCGCGGCGAACGTTCCGCGCCGCGGATAGGCCACCACCAAATGGTCGCTCTCAAGCCGCTTCATGGCTTCGCGGATTGGCGTCCGGCCCACACCGAGACGCTTGGAGATTACTTCATCGTTGAGGGGCTCCCCCGGCTTGATGTCCAGAACGATCAATTCATCGCACAAGATCCTGTAGGCGAAGTCGGCAAAGGATTCGTCATCTTGCCGCTGCGGCACCGAGGAACCCCCCGCCTTCACCGGTAATCCGCCAGCGTTTGCCATTTTCAAGACTCCTCCCGATGCATCCGAGCCTTGACGCCCCGGCTCTCAGTACATAGTATTCCAACAACTGATATATCAATACGTCAGCCTAAGAATGTCAAGGGCTACGTGCCATCCAATTGATAAGCCCCGGACTGCACGGGCTTTGCAACCCGTACGCCACGAAGGAGAGCCATGGGCAACGAAGCTGCTGCAAGGGTGCGGCTCGAAGTTGTTCCTTCAGCCGATCTGCTCACGGCGCTCCCCGTGGTACTTAATCCTCCGGGCTCCGTAAGTGTGACGTGCCTTCCGCACCACGGTCCTGAACGCACCGTAGCAACTTCCACGCGCCTGGCGCGCCTGGGGTACCACGCGGTTCCCCACTTGGCCGCCCGCAGCATCACCAGCGAGGCCCAACTGCATTCCCTGCTGCTGGAGTTGCAGGGGGCGGGAGTCTCCGAGCTGTTTCTCGTGGCCGGTGACCGCCGTACCCCCGCGGGTCCCTACTGCTGGAGCGGACAGCTCCTGGAGGCTGTTAAAGCGTATTCGGATGATTTTTCAGTAGGGATTGCCGGCTACCCCGAAGGCCACCCCCACCTGGGCCAGGACAAGCTCCTAAGCAGCCTCGAGATCAAGGCGCCGATGGCGTCATCCCTGGTCACCCAGATGTGCTTTTCTGCCGAGGCGATCAGCGACTACCTTCGGACGATCCGCAAGAACGGCGTCGAGCTCCCGGTGTGGGTTGGGGTGCCCGGTCCGGTCTCAGTCAAGAAGCTGGTGTCCATGGGAGCACGCCTCGGTGTTGGCCGTTCGCTCAAGCTGGCCCGCAGTTCAGGCATGGCTGGCGCCCTCTGGCAGCGAGGGGATTTGCTGAACTATGACAGTGGCCGACTGATTCGCCAAGTTCACCAAGAGCTGGCGGGTGATCCCCTCTTTGCCGGTTTCCACGTCTACACTTTCAACGACCTAGGCCGCTTGCCCGGCCTCCTGGACAGCCTGCCGATGCTGCATGAGGCCACCATAAAGCCACCAAGCAATCCCGGCCCGCTGTTTCCTGCCCGGATCTGAAGGGAAGATCACATGGCTCTAAAAGCCCCGTTGCACTCGACACCGAAGGGTTGTTCGGCGGCGTACGACCCGGAGACCAACGTGCTCGTGCCGCTCGATTCCGTAGCTGACACCAGCGGTACACCGACATCCAAGTCCGTCATCGTTCGGCTGGAACGGGCCGAAGCGTGAGCGCCGACATGGCGACGGCAACAGCGTCCAAGGGTGTGGACGGGCCGCGGGTTGAGCAGGCCGTCCGTGAATATCTGCTGGCGATCGGAGAGGACCCGGACAGGCCAGGGCTCGTGGACACGCCCGCGCGGGTGGCCCGGGCCGCTGCGGAGATATTTGGCGGGCTCCATGAGGACCCCCTGGCCGTGCTGGATAAAACCTTTGACCTTGGGCACGGAGAAATGGTCATCGTCAAGGACATCCCTTTCTATTCCACCTGCGAGCACCACCTGGTGCCGTTCCACGGCGTAGCCCACGTTGGCTACATCCCGTCGGCTAAGGGTCTCGTTACGGGGCTGAGCAAGCTGGCCCGGCTCGTCGATGTCTTTGCACGCAGGCCCCAGGTCCAGGAACGGCTGACAACCCAAATCGTTGATGCGCTGGTGAGTTCGCTGCGGCCCCTGGGGGCCATTGTGGTAGTTGAGTGCGAGCACCTCTGCATGTCGATGCGGGGTGTCCGCAAGCCCGGGGCCAAGACCATCACTTCAGCCGTCCGCGGGGAGCTCCGTCTGCCGGCGGCCCGGGCTGAGGCGCTCAGCCTGATACACGGCCGCTAAGAAATCTCTGGACACACACCCAGTCCTGCCATACGATGTAACTGATATATCTTTACTGATAATCAAACATATCAACCTATCAGTACTAATTGCGATTTTCTGAGTAACGCGGAACGATCCCGTCCTTACCCCTTGCCGCGACCTTATTCACCTGAACAAAAAGGGTGCTCCAATGCACAAGGTCCGCCCACTCTGTACCTCGCTCCGGGGAGGCGCTACGGCAAACTGCCGGTACGCACCCACGAAGTGCAAATCGTCGACGGCAACATCATGATCATCAAACCGGACGAGGCCCCCAGCCTCCGGCCGGTCTGACTCCCGAGGGCCATGTTTAACCTCCGGCCCATGCCTCACCGAGCAAAGGACCCGCTCATGGCTTTTGATAGTCACCTAAAATCCCATACGCCCGAGGAGTTGCCTGCAGACGACGGGGTGGCAGAGGCTCGGCGTAACGAAGAACCTGGACGTGGGGGGAAGAGTAAAACAGTCATCAGTGTCTCCGGCGAAGTAGACAGCAACCCCGCTGTCCTCGATCCGGAGGAAGGAGGCGGACCCCCTCCGCCGGACGTCGAGCACGAGCAAATCCTCGAAGAGCTGCGTCATGCCAAGACCGAGCAAGCAGTTGCGGATCGCCGGAACCATAAGCTCGTTCTCGACAAGATCACGTTCGGGATCACCGGCGTCATCGCCATTGCCTTTGTTATCTGGGGCTTCGTGGGACGCGACAGCCTGTCCGACACTTCCACGGGTGCCCTCAACTGGGTCATGGAGTACACCGGATGGCTTTTCATGCTCATGGCATCGCTCTTCGTGATCTTCGTCCTGTGGCTGGCCCTGGGCAAGTTCGGCAACATCCCGCTGGGCAAGGACGGCGAAAAGCCCGAATTCCGTACAGTCTCCTGGGTCGCGATGATGTTCGCCGCCGGCATGGGCATCGGGCTGATGTTCTACGGCGTGGCCGAACCGCTCTACCACTACGTCTCTCCCCCGCCCGGCACTGTGAACGGACGGACCCCCGAAGCCATCCAGACGGCCATGGCCACCTCGATCTTCCACTGGACTCTGCACCCCTGGGCCATGTATGCAGTTGTCGGCATCGCAATGGCCTACGGGACCTACCGCTTGGGTCGCAGGCAACTGATCTCTGTCGCCTTCACGTCGCTCTTCGGCGTCAGGACGGTCGAAGGGCCAATCGGGAAGTTCATCAATATCCTGGCCATTTTCGCCACCTTGTTTGGTACCGCTGCATCTTTGGGCCTGGGCGCCCTGCAGATTGGCAGCGGCATGACCTCCAACGGTTGGTTCGGCGAAATCGGCACCCCCGTGCTCGTAGCGATCGTTGCCTTCCTGACCTTATGCTTCGTCGCTTCGGCCGTCTCTGGTATCAGCCGCGGCATCCAGTGGCTCTCCAACATCAACATGGTCCTGGCCGTCGCCCTTGCATTGATCGTCTTCATCGCCGGCCCCACCCTTTTCATCCTTAACTTGATCCCCTCCGCGGTCGGCGACTATGCCCGCGATCTGGCCGAGATGTCGTCGCGGACTGAAGCGGTCGGCGATGAGTCCCTGCGTAGCTGGATGAGCAGCTGGACTATCTTCTACTGGGCCTGGTGGATCTCATGGACCCCCTTCGTAGGCCTCTTCATCGCCCGCATCAGCCGCGGCCGCACCATCCGCCAGTTCGTCACCGGTGTGCTGCTGGTGCCCAGCGTCGTCAGCGTGATTTGGTTTGCCATCTTCGGAGGCGCCGCCTTCCAGGTGCAGCAGGAAGCCGACAAGGCCAACACCCCCGGCCTGGTCACCATGGTCAACGGGACACCGTCCGTGAACTTCGACGGAGCACTCTTCGACCTGATCAAGAACCTGAGCATGCCCGACTGGGCTACCACTGCCGTTATCGTGCTGGCCATGGTTCTGGTCGCCATCTTCTTCATCACTGGCGCCGACGCTGCCTCAATCGTGATGGGATCGCTCAGCTCCAATGGCGCCGAGCACCCCCGCCGCGGAGTGGTCATCTTCTGGGGCTGCCTCACCGGCGCCGTGGCGGCGGTCATGCTGCTGGCCGGCGGTGATCAACCATCGGAAGCCTTGGCTGGCCTGCAACGGATCACCATCGTGGCGGCGTTACCGTTCGTCATCGTCATGATGTTGCTCTGCTTTGCCCTCACCAAGGACCTGCGTCGCGATCCCCTTTCCTTACGGCGTCGCCTGGCCACATCCGTAGTGGAGCGGGCCATCCGCACTGGCGTGGAACAACACGGCGGCGTGCAGTTCGACCTCGTAACAAAGCACGACTGCGCCGAAAAGTGCCCCGACGCGGATTGTCTGGGAGGGACTCCCACGGGGAGCATCCCCGCCGTCGAACGCCAGCGTCCGGATCTGGACAGGAAATAGCTGCGCACCTTGAGTAGCAACCCCGCCTCGGCGGCACGCGGCTTGTTCCGGCCCGTGCCGCCGAGGCACACGCATAGCAAATAACAATCCACCCAGGGCCCGGACTGCAGGATCGCATGATAGTCCGGCTCAACAATGTGATGTCAGAGATCGTCTTCGGGTCGGGCGGTGAGGATCCGATTGGCGCTGGCCTGCAGGATGCCGAGCGACTCCTGGATCAGGGGCGATGCGATACTGCCCCTGCGCACCGCTGCGACAATGCGGCGCACCGGCTTCCCCTTGCCAGTAATGCGCAGTCGAACCACGTTTTCGGCACTACGCAGGGGCGCCAGTCGCGGCAGCAGGCCCACGCCCAGCCCCGCACCGACGAAGGCGATCTGGGTTTCCCATTCAACGGCCTCATGGGCAATCCGCGGTGTCACCCCGACTGCCGTGAACGCCGCGGTGAATAGGGAATGGTAGGTGGAACCGGCGGCCTCGGTGATCCAGGGTTCCGACGCCAGCTCTTCGAGCGTCACCGTTTCCCGCGATGCCAACGGATGGCCGGAGGGAATGATCACGTCCAGGGGATCGTCGAGCAGAACGGTCTGCTCGAAGCGCGGATCGTCCTCGGCATAGGTGTCGGACTGCATGGCGACGATGACCGCGAGGTCGATTCGCTCGGCAACCAACAAATCGAAGCAGCGAGCCGGGTTGGCCTCGAGTACCTGCACCTCCAGCAGGGGGCGTGTTGCGCGCAGGGTGGCGGCCAGCGGCGCGAGCAACTGGGCGGCTGCCGTGGAGAATCCGCCGAGGCCAAAACGGGACTGCACCTGGTCGCCGGCCTCCATGGCCGCGGCGCGCAGGCTCTCCCATTCCGCGATTACGGTGTCCGAGCCCGCCACGAGAAAGCGGCCCGTGGCGGTCAGCCGCACACCCCGGCCGTCCTTCGTCAGCAGCTGCATTCCAAGCACGCGCTGGAGCTCCCGCAATTGCGCGGAGACGGCGGAGGGGGAATAACCCATGAGCTCCGCGGTTGCGCCAACGGTGCCGCACCGGGCAAACACCCGAAGTGTTACGAGCCGTGGATCAATCATGCACCCATTGTGCACTGTTATCTCCTGAATGTTGCGCTTTTGTTGCAGATCGATCGTCCCTAATCTCATGATTAGAAGGTTCTCGACCACGCCGGTTGCGCCCACCAGCCCGTGGTCCCCACGAATCGCACACTTACCCAGCCCTCCCGGGAGGAAACACATGTCTGCTCCAGTGAACGTGCCCCTCAATTCACGCGGAAAACTCGCTTCATCGGTGCCTGCCGAGCATCTGGCGGAGATCACCGAGTTGTTCGATTTCCGGCGCGTGGGATATTCCCTCGATGCCCCCTTCTACACCGACCCGACGATTTTTAACATCGACATGCAGGCCATTTTTGGCCAGCACTGGATCTTTGCCGCCAGCATCGCCGAGCTCCCGGAGCCGGGCGACTACGTCACCGTCGACTACGGGCCCTACTCCCTGATCGTGCTGCGCAA
This sequence comes from Arthrobacter sp. AL12, assembly GCF_029960645.1. Taxonomy (GTDB): domain Bacteria; phylum Actinomycetota; class Actinomycetes; order Actinomycetales; family Micrococcaceae; genus Arthrobacter. Next base: position 49,968 of record NZ_JASBQY010000014.1, on the reverse strand, counting down.
CGACGACGGCGGCGTGAACGTCCTCCACAACGTGTGCCGCCACCGTGGCGCCCGGGTCCTGACCGAACCCGCGGGGACAACGGGAAACCTGGTATGCGGCTATCACTCCTGGACCTACTCCCCCAACGGCGATTTGATCCATGCCTCGGCACCGGGGGAAACGAAGTTCGACAAGGGCTGCTTCGGCCTCAAGCGCGCCCACAGCCGCGTGTTCGCTGGACTCATCTTCGTCTGCATTGCGGACGAACCGCCGACGGATTTCGACGAAACCGGAAAGATCTTCGAGCCTTACATCGCGCCCCACGATCTGTCGAAGACGAAAATCGCCTACCAGCAGAACATCATCGAGGAGGGCAACTGGAAGCTCGTCATGGAGAACAACCGTGAGTGCTACCACTGCGACGGCCACCCGGAACTCGCCTGTTCCCTCTTTCCCACCTGGGGCCTGACGGAGGGCCTGATCCCGCCCCATCTCGAGGAGGTGTGGGACCGCAACAAGGAGGCACAGTCCTCGCTTGAGGACCGTTGCCGCCGCTATGGCCTTCCCTATGAAGTCGTCGAGGAGCTCGACACCCGCGTAGCGGGAATCCGCATCTCACGGGACTCGCTGGACGGTGACGGCGAATCGTTCTCGCCCGATGGGCGCAGGCTCTCCAAGAAGCTGCTCGGCGATTTGCGGGACTTCCGCCTTGGCCGCTGCTCGATGCACCTGCAGCCCAACAGCTGGTTCCATTTCCTCGGAGACCATGTCATCACGTTCGCCGTCTTCCCCGTGAACGAGCACCAGACGCTGGTACGCACCACTTGGCTGGTGGCTGACGACGCCGAGGAAGGCGTCGACTACGACCTGGGGAAACTCACCCACACTTGGAAGCAGACCAATCTGCAGGACAAGGCGTTCGTGGAGCTGTGCCAGAAGGGCGCCAGCAGCCCCGCCTACGAGCCCGGGCCGTACATGAAGAGCGAATACCAGGTCGAGGCGTTCATCAACTGGTATGTGCAGCGCGTGCAGGAGCACTTGGCATGATTGAACTCCGCACCGTCACGGCAATTCAGGAACCACAGCGCATTCGCGGTCTTGAGATGCCGTGGAACAGGGTGATGGGCAGCACCGAGGGACCCGCCGGTGCCGCCCGCGCGCTGGGTCCCTGGCATCCGCAGGAGTTCATGGCCGAATGTGTCGAGACCGTTCCCGAGGTGGGCGGCATGATGACCTTCGTGTTCCGCCGCTCCGACGGTGCGCCCCTGGCGTTCCGTCCGGGCCAGTACGTGAACGTCGCCTTTCCGGTGAACGGCGAGGACCAGGACGCGGTGGACCGCAGCTACTCGCTGTCCAGTTCCCCCACCAAGCCGTGGACCTTCGACATCACAGTCAAATGCGACCCCACGGGACTGGTCTCACCGTGGGTGCACGAGAACGTCAAGCCCGGCACCGTCCTCGAGATGCTCGGACCGGTCGGGGCATTCCACCTGCCCGACGCCGACCGGCGGGCACGGTACCTCTTGCTGGCCGCGGGCGCAGGCATAACCCCCATCATGTCGATGTTGCGGACCATCCACTCTCTGCCCGGACAGGCCGATGTCGTGGTGCTGTACCACGGAGCGGAAGCCGGAGGCTTTGCCTTCCACCAGGAGTTGGCCTACATCGCCTCCGTGGACTCGCGCGTCAAGGTCTTCTACTCCCTGGGCGACCGCAGCAAACCCGAGGGATGGGAAGGGCTCACCGGAAGGCTGACGGCGGCCGTGCTCGACGAGGTGGCCCCCGATGCCAACGGCCGCCAGGTCTATGCCTGCGGCCCCGAGGGTTACTTGAACACCGCCACCGAGCTCCTCGAGAAGCTCGGCGTCGACGACACCTCCATCCACATGGAATTCTTCTCGGGAGACCGCCAGACAATCCTTGAATACCAGGCGGAGCTCGCGCTTGCAGTGGACATTGCGGAGGAAATCGCCGAGGAAATCGCCGATTCCGCCGAGGACTACTACGAAAGCCAGCCCACCGCGTTCGGGCTCTACGAACCCGGCTACGACGCCGAGGGGACCCTGAAGGCCACGGGGCTGCCGCTGGAAACCGTCGACCCGGACGCGCCCTGTCCCGAAACCCCCGACGGCAGTCCGGACGGGGGGCCGGACGGGGGGCCGGACGGGGGGCCGGAGGCCGGGTCCCCCGACGCCTCTAGCTTCGACACAGTCGGAACGGGAAGCCTCACACTGTCCTTCATGCGCACCGGCCTCAACGTGCGCATCGACCCCGCCGAACACATCCTCGGGGTGGCCCAGCGTGCAGGCGTCAGGATCGGCGCGAACTGCAAGGAGGGCATGTGCGGCTCCTGCAAGGTCGTCAAGCTGTCCGGGGAGGTCGAGATGAACCACCAGGGCGGGATCCGGGCCCGGGAAATCGATGCAGGCAAGTTCCTGCCCTGCTGCTCCACCGCTCGAACCGATCTGGTGATCGATGCCTAGCCGCTTCCAGCTGCTCCAGGCCGGACAGCATCAGGGATTGTTTTCACGGCAAGAATAAGCGCACCACCGGCTCTCGAGGGCAGGTGCGTTCAAGATGCCGGCCACCAAACCCCCGTCCATCGCCAGGCGGGGGCCGGGGCCCCTTAGCGCGACTTCCTGTACCTTGTCCGGCGGCGGGCATATCCTGCAGGAAGACCGACCCTGACCAGCAGTTTCCGGAGGTACGTCATGGAAATGCCGAAAGCGTCCGACGCCGACAAGGAGCACTTCCGCTCGGTGCTGCCCGACCACTCCGAGGTGGTCGTCAAGCCGATGTTCGGGAACCTCGGGGCGTTTGTGAACGGCAACATGTTCGCCGGCCTGTTCGGTCCCACCATCGGCGTGAAACTCGGCGGCGCGGACAAAGAGCTGCTCGAAAGCACCGAGCAGACCGTGCCGTTCGGGCCGGCCGAGCGCCCTATAGGCGGCTACACCGGGCTGCCGGAGATCTGGAACGCCGAGGGCGACGGCGACAAAGCGCGGGCCCGGGCCTGGGTGGAGAAGGCGTTCGAACATGTGGCCGGGCTGCCGCCCAAGGTTCCGAAGGCTCCGAAGGCTCCGAAGGCGAGGGCCGCGAAGAAATAGCTATGCCCTCCCCCGCCGAGCGCCCCGACCACGAAGTCGACACCCTGGTGATCGGCGCCGGCCAGGCCGGCCTGGCCACGAGCTACTGGCTGAGCCGGCACGGCGTGGAGCACCAGCTCCTGGAACGGCGGGACGCACTCGGCGGCGCCTGGCAGGAGCGCTGGGACTCGTTCTACCTCAACACCCCGAACTTCTCGTTCCTCCTTCCGGAGCTGACCTACGACGGCCCCGAGCCGGATGCCTTCCTCCCCCGGGACGAGGTGATCGACCTTCTCCGCGACTACGCCGCGAGGATCAAGCCGCCGGTCCTGCTCGGCACCGAGGTGACCCGGATCAGTGCGGCAACCGGCGGCTTCCCGGCCAACGGCGGCTTCTCCGTGACCACCAGCCACGGCCGCTGGCAGGCACGGAACGTGGTCCTCGCAAACGGCGCCTTCCAGCTCCCGCGCATCCCGCCGGCCGCCGCCGCGCTGCCACGGCACATCCGTCAGCTGCACAGCCACGACTACCGCAACCCGCAGCAGCTCCGGGACGGCGCTGTGCTGGTGGTGGGGTCCGGCCAGTCCGGCGGGCAGATCACCGAGGACCTCCTCGACGCCGGCCGGGAGGTCCACCTTTCCGTCTCGGCCTGCCCCGAGGCCCCGCGGCGGTACCGCGGCCGGGACGTTTTCCACTGGATCCTGCAGGTCAACCTCCACGGCCCCGAGTACGGCATCAACGGCCTCCAGGTGGATCAGCTCCCCTCCCCCGCGGCGCGCTTCATGTGCAACCCGCTGATCTCGGGCAACGGCGGCGGCCACAGCATACGCCTGCGGGAACTCGGCCGCCGGGGCGTCCGGCTGCACGGCCGGTTTGAGGGAACCGACGACGGCGCCCTCGTCTTCAGCGAGGACCTCCCCGCACGCCTCGCCCTGGTGGAGGCCGGGTTCGGCGCCAGGCTGGGAAGGATGGCCGACGCCTACATTCACGCCGCAGGCATCGACGCCCCGCCCGCCGACCCGGTACCGGCGGACGACTGGCTACCTGCCGAATCGGGAGCCCGCCTCAACCTTGATGCCGAGGGAATCACGTCCATCATTTGGTCCACCGGCTACGGCCTGGACTTCAGCTTCCTCGACGTGCCGGCGCTCGACCAGTGGAACTACCCCCGGCACTCCAGCGGGGTCACCGACGTCCCCGGTCTCTACGCCGTTGGGCTGCCGTGGCTCACCAAACACCTGTCCGCCACGCTGTCAGTAGTGGGCGACGACGCCGAATTCGTGGCAGGGCACATCGCAGCCCGGTGACCGGGCCGCGCTCCGGACGGCGCGGACGCCGGCTAAAGGCAGCGGGGCTGGTAGGCCGGGTCGGCGGGACCGGAGGCCTGTCCCAGGGGGTGGGCCACGATCTGGCTCCTCTGCCTAAACGGCATCGGCGGGTGGCGCTGCCGCTGCCCGGATCGCCGCCGGGCCAGCCTTCGCCTGCGCCCGTGCCGAAACCTTCAGCAGAAACTGCGCCCCGCGCACCCATCCCCCACGGCATGTGATCCGAATCACTTGAGACCAGCGGGATCTCCTCACTGGTTATCAATAGAGGAGTACATTGTGAAGCGAAATTCTGTCATGGCCCTTGGGGGCTCAGCTGTTGTCTTACTTGCCGCCACAACCCTGGCGGCTCTGCCGGCCCAGGCCAACAACGAGAAAAACGACACCAAGGGCAGTGACAAGAATGTCACGCTTACCGCCACCCTCAGCCAGCTCAACGGTTCCGGCGCCTCCGGCACCGCCAAGGCCGTCGTCGGCAACGAGATGATCAAGCAGATCGAAGTGCACGCCAACGGGCTGACCCCCGACGCACCCCACGCCCAGCACATCCACTACGGCCAGCAGGCCCTGAATGAATGCCCCACCTTGGCCCTGGACAGCAACGGCGACGGACGGTTGAACACGGTGGAAGGCATCCCCGCTTACGGCCCGGTGGTCGTGTCCCTGAACACCACCGGCGACACCACCCCGGCAAGCTTTCTCGCCGTGGACCGCTTCCCCGTTGCCGAGGACGGCAGCTATGACTACGAGCGTAAGAACATCAAATTCACCGACGTCGCTGGCACCGGCTATCCCGGCAACGGCGGCACCGGAACGGCGAAGGACATTGCCGAATCCATCCGCGACGGCGAAGGCGTCCTGGTGATCCACGGCCTCGACTACAACAACAACGGCGAGTACGACTTCGATTCGGCCGGCGCCAGCGAGCTCGACCCGAAGCTTCCGGCCGAGGCCACCGATCCCGCAGCCTGCGGCGTCCTGGAAGACAGGTAGCGGTTCCGGGGACTTTCGGCATCCACTTCCCTCCCACGACGGCGGGACCGGTCACCAGAGGTGACCGGCCCCGCCGTCTCCGATGTTCACCGGGTGATGGCCGGGCCAGGTAACTGCTCAGGTAAAGCACTGTCGTTTCGAGCGAGGTCAGTGCTCCGCCTCCGCTGAGCGCCAGCGCAACCGCGGCCATGGCGTCAACGGCCTACAGGTAGATCAGTTCCCCTCCCCCGCCTCGCGCTTCATGTGCAACCCGCTGATCTCCGGTAACGGCGGCGGCCACAGCATCCACCTGCGGGGCCTCGGCCGCCGGGGCATCCGCCTGCACGGCCGGTCCGAGGGAGCGGACGACGGCGGACTCGTCTTCAGTGACGGCTTGCCCGCCCCCCTCGCCCTCGTGGAGGCCGGGTTCAGCCAGCGGCTGGGTCGGATGGCCGACGCCTACATGGCCGACGCCTACATTGCCGCGGCCGGCATCGACGCCCCGCCCGCCGAACCCGCGGCGGCCACCTGGCTGCCGGCAGGCTCCGGGGGGCGGCTCAACCTGGAGGCCGAAGGGATCACCACGGTCATCTGGTCCACCGCGGCTCAGTGCGATGTGGCAACAGTCGGCAGAAGCCAAATGTGGGCTCCACTTGCCGTTAGGCCTTCTGGCCGGTGATGATGGCGTAGCGCACAACGTGCGACTGGCTCGGGGCGTGGGGGTCCCTCAGCTGGCCTAACGCCCCAGAAGGCTTCCGTTGCTGCACTTTCCGTCCGCCAATTCGGCTGCACACCGACCGTCTCCCCGCGATGTTGCCCTGCTGCATGAGCTGCTGGACGACGACGTGTGGGCGTTCACCAACTGCCGGGTGGACGCACCGGGCCGGCCTGTCGCCGAACTCGACTGGTTCTTCTATAACGTCCGGCACGGCACCATCATGGTCAGCGAATGGAAGGGCTTCCCACGACGAGTCGCGCTCGCAACCGACACGGGCACGCCCTGGCTGCTCGACGGCGGCCTGGCCCTGCCGAATCCGATAGAGCAGGTCTCGCGGCAGCTCGACGCCGTCCGCGCAGCCCTGCGGGGAGCTATCCTCCCCCAGCACTTCCCCGCCTTCGATCCGCAGCAGTTGCGGCTCATGCAGAGCGTCTACTCTCCGCAGGTGGACCAGAACACCACCATTGAGCGGATCCGCTGGGGCAAGGTGTACGGCGACCTGCCGGAACTGGCAGCGGTGACTGCGAACTCGACCAGCCCGTCACCGCTGCTCCTGCCCGACGCCGGCGCCCGGCTTCCGCTGGCGACAGCGCTTTGCGCGCTGTTCCGCACCACCTTCCCTCCCGAGGCAGAGACCAAGCTCCGCGTTTCACCCAAGGTCGGGGACACCGACGTCGTCCTCCGGATCAGCGCCATCCACCGGCAGATCGCGGCGCTGCACGCGGAACTCGCCGACCTCGTGGTCATCGCTGCCGGCGCGGACACCCGGCCCGCCCAGCCACCGGCCGCCCCGGCCCCGCGGGCGGCGGTGAAGGACAAGCCGGCAGCGGTGAAGAACCCGCCGGCTGCGGCCTCAAAGGCCCCCGCCCTGACGGAGCACCAGCGGATGCACACCCACCTGGCGCGAAGGTTCCAGGGAGTCAACGGCAGTGCAGCCGCCGCAAGCAGGGCACTGGAAAAGGCGTGGATGTCGGTGCTGGGCGACACCCTGCTGCACGGAGAAACGGGCATCAGCGTGTCCCTGTTCGGCAGCGTGGGAACGCCGCTGGTCAAGCAGCACCATGGGTCCCTTCCGAACGTTCTCGGAATGCCGTTGCGCAAGTGGTGCGTGCTGCAGGCCCAAACCGCCGGCATGCAGCCGAAGGACGTTCCCGGGAAGCCCTCGAATATACGGGTGCGCTGAGGCCGGCGAACGGCAGGCGATGCCCTGACCGTTGAGCCTGTCGGCAGCCTTCAGCGTTGAACCGGCTATAGGATCTCCCTGGCCCTGCCAGGGCAGCAGCTTTGCCGGAGCTGAGGATGATGGGGGCAACTCAATGATGGACCTGAAGCGCATTTACTGGACCCGCGTGGGCCTTCGGCTGGCAGCCGCAGCCACGATGATGTGGTTGGCCGTGTCGTTTGCTGTGGGCCTCATGCCGAAAGGGAGCGCCGGCACCAACACGTCCACTGTGTCAGAGGTATTCCGCGGGATGGTCGACGGCGCCGTGGCTGCGGTGATGCTGCCTGGCCTGTTCGCCATCGTCCTCACAATTATCGGGGGCGTCATCAACGCCCGGGACGTCCGACGCCGGGATCCGGCGCGGCGCTTCACCCGCCAACAGCGCCGGGAAGGAATGGCGCGTGCCGGCGGCCAGTGCGAGATGGAATCAGGTTTCGGCCGTTGTTGTCCCCGGCCTGCTGAGCAAGGCGACCACTTCTATCCGTGGTCCAAGGGCGGGTCCACCAGCCTGCAAAACTTTGTTGCCGCCTGCGCCAGGTGCAACCGCGCCAAGGGTGCCGGGATTCCGTCGCCGCGCCAGCAGGAAAGGCTGGAACGACGACGGCTGGGCTACGGCGCACCGGAGGCTGCCCTGAGCGTCGGCGAGCGGCAGCCTCTCCCCTGACTTGCACTGGCGCTACGCAAAATCCCGCGGAAAGGCCGCCGGGGTCTTGAAGACTCGTGCCTCCGAGGAGTAACTGCCCGCCGGTTCGAGGTGACGGGGTCCACCATCCGGTCGACTGCGCGACGTTAACCAGAGGTTCGCAGGCCCGCTGACCGAGGCGGACCTGGATCGGATGAGCTTTGACCGTCCGCTACTGGGCGCCTACGCCGTGACCGTCAAGGACGGCATCTGCGACCCTCTGCCGCTTATGGCGCTGGTTGGCCGCACGGAGCCGTGGCTGGTCGTCGCAGCATCCCTCATCACCCTTACCCCGATGCTGTGGCATCCGTGGGTCACGCTCGTGCGCCCAGGGAGGTGACGCCAGCTTCTTGGCCCCCCCTAGGGATGCACCAGCACCTTCACGGCCGTGTCCTTGTGGTTGATGAGCGTGTCGAAGCCCTGCTCCACGAGGTCTTCCAGCGCGATCCTGCCGGTGAAGGAACTGGCTGTTGAAGGGAATGACCACCTCGTCGTAGACCGTGGAGATGACGGTGTAGGAATCTCCGGCAACGGTGTCGCCGATGGAGTTTAGCTTCTGAAAGTCCTCCAGGGTGGCCGCCATAACCGCCATGGTGCTGCCGACCGACCGGATCGAGTGCAAACAACGCCGCGGGCTCGCCGAAGAGTGAACACACCCTGAAGTCCCAAGCACGGGGTCCACGTCGACAACTACCCCTGTGGCAGAATCCTGCTGTGATCGAATCAAGTAACGAAGTCGGTATCCGCGTCTCCGAGAACAACGCTGTTCTCGTGGGAGACCCAGACCTGATCAGCACCCTCCTTTCGCGGTTGGATGTTGACGCTGAGCAGGTACAGAAGGCGGGCAGAGGGACAGTCGACCTCGTAGCGCAGGCCACGGGCATCGGGGCGGTCGTCTCGGCGCTGGACGGCAGCTGGGTGCAGCTCACCCCGGAGTCCCGTCAGAGGCTCATAGAGCTGGCAAACTTCAACGTTTCCCCCGGGGGCACGTTCAGCGGCGCCTTCCGGGGAGCGAAGGGGCAAATCGATTCGTTCGCCCAGTTCACCACGGGCGGCATGAACCCGCTGGTCATGTCGAACCTCGCAACGCTCACTGCGACGATGGCTCTTCAAAGTGCCGTCGCGCAGCTCGAGGATCTGGCGCGGGCTATGGACGTCAAGTTGGATCGCCTTCTTGAAGATAACCGCGCCAAGGCACTGGGCGACATCCAGGGCCTCACGCAGGTGCTCCTCCGTGCATTCGAGCTGTATAAGGAGACCGGCAAGATCACTGACACTGCCTGGTCTCAGGTCGCAGGTCATGCCACGGCCCTTGCACAGGCGAGTTCACACGCGCTGGCCCAGATAGAGACCCTGACGCAATCTCTGAAGGCGCGTTCCTTTGCCGATAAGGTGAACGCTGCCGAGACCCTTGCGGACAACGAGCTGCGTTCATGGCTCGTGATTCTTGCTGCTTGCCAAGCGAATCAGCAGCGTCTCGAGACGCTTGAGCTTGTTCATCTGCGCCAACACGACCCCGAGGCGGTCGAGGCACACGCCGCATCCATCCAGGTCTCTGCAACCAAGCGGAACGACGCCGCTGCGAACCGGCTGCAGTCCTTGGTGGATGCGCTGACATCGGCCGCCAACGTCAGCGACTTCAATCGTCTTCGAAGCCCACAGAAGAGCCGTTCGCTGCTGGACTCCGCTGAAAGCGCCAGCAGACTGATCGGCACCTTTGCGGAGATTTATGGGCTGGATGGCCTGGGCCAAGGAGAGGTCGAGCGAGAGACGTGGCGGAAGTCCTTGTCCGATTTGGCCAAAACCACGACGACGGCGGTTTCGTCGGTTGCAAAGGCCGTGCCAGTTGGTATCGCAAAGGTTAGCGGTGACGCTGTGATCCGGGCAGCGAGCCAAATCGAGGCCCAGCGGTCGACCACAAAAGACATGACTGCGCCGACTTCGGCGGAGCCTGCGGACCCGAAGGCCGTAGACGTCCGCTGATTCCGGCGATACTGCTGCTAACCAGCCAGGTGCACCACATCGCCGCGCAGCTCAAGCCGCTTGGTATCGACGCCGTACTGTAGGCCCGCGTTCAGCCGTGCGGTAATGCCAGCCGTCCTTCGCTTCCCGCCAAACAGCCTGATCGTTTCCCGGTGCAGCTCGCTGATCGAGATTCCGCCGGATAGCCGGACGATTTCGACCATCGCGTTCCGGAGTTCAACCACGCTGATGTGCTCCGGCTTCCGGTCAGTGTCCGGCCCATTCGGTCGAAACTCCGTCCAGGCATCGCGGTCAACCGCCGCGTCCCAGATAAATCCGTCCCGATCGCAACGGTGAACGGATGAATCCAAAGCATCCAGGACGGAGTTGCCCCGGTCCGGATGCATCTTCTTGAGGTCGAAGGCCAGGCAGACCAGCCTGGCCAGCCGCTCCTGATGAATCGGACCCTCCGCGTCAACGATGGTTCGGAGGGCTTCACGTACGGCGAGCACGGACCGCCGGGAAGGCAGGTCGTCCAGGACGTCCCTGCTGCCGAGGCGACGGACGGTCCACGGCTCGTACCCGGGACGATCACGCTCGACGACAGCCGTCGCAGATCCGGGCCCACCGCCCGCCGGAGCAAGCAACGGGGCCGGCGGGTCAACGGGGACCGCCGTGAATGCCGGTGGCAGCGGGCTGGTCAAAGCGACTCCGGGAAGGGAAACGGCCGACTCGTCGTGCAAGACCTCGGTTCCCGCGGACGGAGCAGGCTCTGCGTCCGGACACGCCAATCCCGAGCCGACGGCAGCGAACGCCTTCTCAAGCTTGTCCAGCACGGCATCGCGGCCACCGAGCCAGGCGGGCAGCCAGACCCGCTGCACGGCGGGCCACTGCATCATGCGGGTCAGAACGTCGCCCGGCAGCCCGTCGCGGTCGCCCGCGGTACGGCGCGCCGCCCACACGGGGCTGTCCAGGAGGACAGCCATCAGCGGCCGTCCCGGCGCGTCCGGAGAGGCGACGCTGATGTCAACCTTGAAATCAGACAGTCCAACGTCGGTAGCGACGGTAAAGCCGCGGTCGCGCAGCGCGTCAGCGATTTCCTCGCGGTGCAGGTCCACGGCGAGGCTTCGCCGGCCGTCATAGGGCAGCGCACCGGTCCCCTGCTCGGCAAGGTCCAGGTATGTGCGAAGGTGCTTGATCCCGACAGAACTTGTCTCCTCGGCACGAAGTTCGGACGGGCTGAAGCTGGAGAAGACAATCACCTGCCGCCGGGCCCGGGTCACTGCGACGTTGAGCCTCCGCTCACCACCGGCACGGTTCAGCGGACCGAAGTTCAGCGGCAGGTAGCCCTTGTCGTTCTTGCTGAAGCCGGTGGAGAAGAGGATGACGTCGCGCTCGTCACCCTGGACGTTTTCGAGGTTCTTGACGAAGAGCCCTTCCGGGTCCTCATCGAGTGCCTTGATGATCCGGGGATCGTCGGTGTCCCGCAACAGGCCCTCGATCAGCGCGCGCTGCTGAAGGTTGAAGGTCACGACGCCGACGGACGGTGAGCTGTCGCCGGCCCCGAATCGCCGTTGCACTTCCTCGACGATTGCCTTCGCTTCGATGGGATTGGTCCGCAATACCTTCGAAGGTCCGGAGCGGTGGAACTGCCCGTCGACCCTGACGAAGTTGACGCCGTGGCCGCGGAGCCCGGCGTCGGGAGCCCCGTGGGACGGCCCGGGGAAGGACGAGAGCTTGCTGTCGTAGTACTGCTGGTTGCTGAAGGCGATCAGGGATTCGTCCTGGCTCCGATAATGCCAGGACAGCCATTGCCGGGGCACCCTCGCCTCCACACACTCGGAAAGGATGGATTCCATGTCCTCCACGGCAGTGGCATCGGTCTCCAGATCGTCCAGCGAGTCCCCGGATGACTCCGCGAACGACGTCGGGGGCATCTGCTTGCTGTCCCCCACCACCACCACGGAGGCACCGCGGCCCATGGCGCCGACGGCGTCCGCCACGCGGATCTGGGAAGCCTCGTCGAACACGACGATGTCGAAGAGGTCCGCCTTTGCCGGGAAGAACCGCGCCACCGAATCTGGGCTCACAAGGGTGCAGGGCATGATCTGCGTGATGAGGTCGGCGTAGCCCTCCATGAGTTTGCGGACCGTGCGGCCTCCCCTTTGGCGGTTCAACTCGCGTTGCAGCTCCCCCATCCGGCCGGAGTTCGACGACGCCGAGACCTTCCGTGAGCCGACGACGCCGGCTGCCAGGTTGCGCTTCAGGAGCTCCCGTACGGCAGTGGCCCGGCTAGTGAACCTCTCGATGGTCCGCTCGTGCGCCTGGACATCGAAGTCCTGCAAACCCGTCGCTGCCTGCCGCTCCACCAACGAGCTTTCGGCGAGGCCGCGTTCGAATGCCGTCGCGGCGTCATCGGCGTCGAGTGAACCGTCGAGAATAGCCGCGCGGACTTCGCTGAGTCCAACGCCACGGAGCGGCTCAACGTGGGCGAGGAGCTCACGCCACCGCTGGAGAGGCAGCGACCCTGCGCCATCCAGCACCCGAGCGGTCCGGGTCAGGAGCCAGACGCCCAGAAGACCCTGGTCTCCTGTCCACCGCGTGAGTTCTGCAGCGTCGACGGCGGCATCCGCAGCAAACGCGTCCCAGGCCGCCGCGAGTTCGCGGAGCCAGCCGATCAGGTTCCCGTGGACCGCCGGTCCCCGCTCAAGGAAGTCGCGCAGGGCAGTTTGGAAGGTCGGACCGTCATCGGTGACGGTGGGGTGCACGGCCTGCGCGGCCCACCGCAGCCACCCCAGCCGGCGGTTCAACGCCTCCTGGTCAGCCGCTGTGAGGGGGTTCCAGGCGTGCAGGACGCCGACGCCGGGAACAGACTCGGTTTCGGCCCGCAGCTGAAGGACCTGGTGCTGCGCTGCGACCAGGTTCGCCAGCAGGGGTACGAGCTCCTTGGGCCGGATCTCGGCGCCAGTGTGAACCACGGTGTCCAGCTCTGCAGCAACGACGCGCAGACGCTTCTTGCGCCCGAAGAAACCGCTGGCGGCCGCCTGCTGCGCCCGCCCTTGGATTTCCTGCAGGGGAAGCTCCATGGCCTCCGGCGCAACCTTGTCCAGGCCGGGGTGGTTGACAGCGGCGAAGGCCGTCACCAGCTGCTCCAAGTTCCGGGCGCCTGTGGACCATTCGCCCGACCGGATCACATCCAACGTTTCTACGGGGACGGTCCGGTCTGCCAGGAGGGCAGCGAGCGTCTCGACGTCGGACGGCTGCTTGGCGGACCGCAGGACGGCGTCAAGACCGGCAACGGAACGAACGGCGTCGAGCGCTGCATCGATACGGCGCCCGACAGTGAGCAGCTGATTGGCTTGGGCATCGGTGACCGGGCGCCCGACAAACCGCCAGGGGTGGTCCGCCGCGGGCCGTGCCCGATCGGTGAATTCCGGCAGCTCACGGAACAGGGCGCGGAGTGGCTCCAGAACAGTGTCATTGGCGGACGCCGCAAACCCCGCGCCCAGATTCAGGGCCGGATCATCAGGCTCAAAGGTGAGCGCCTTGGTCCGGGCGCTGTACATTGACAGCTTCGCGCCGTTTTCCTCGTGCAGCCGGGCGGCGTAGCGGACCAACGTCCGGCGAGCGGCCGCCAGATCTGTGGCTGCGGTGTCCAGCTGCTGCGTGTCAGCGGCCAGACTGAGCTCGAGCGCGTTCTTGATCTGGGCGCGGACCACGGCCGGCTTGCTCCCCTTGTCATGCAGGTCCAGGGAAAATGGCGCCATCCCCACTTCGGCGAGGCGCTTCTGGACGACGTCCAGCGCGGCGCGTTTTTCTGCCACAAAGAGCACCCGCTTGCCATCCACGATTGCGCGGGTGAGCAGGTTGGTAATCGTCTGGGACTTGCCGGTACCGGGAGGTCCTTCGAGCACGAAGGTCTGGCCGGCGACGGCCGACGCCACAGCCTGCAGCTGTGACGAGTCCGCGGGGATCGGGCACAGTGCGGCAAGAGCGTCGAGGTCGACGTCGGCAGTCACGCTTACCGGGTCCTGGAACACTTCCGTCGGGGTGCTGATGAGATGGTCCACGAGCTTGTTCGTGGCGAACTGTTCCCAGTTCTCGTCCAGGTCCTTCCAGAGCCTGAACTTGGCAAACTGGAGCATGGACAGGTCCACGGTGTTCTCCACCCGGAACGCCAGGCCCTTGGCCGATACTGCCTCCCGGACGGCGTCGAACGCGGCGTCCAGGTCAATGCCGGAACCGTCTTCGGCTGGCGCAGCCAGCCCGGGTATCCTGAGTCCGTGGGATTGGGCGAGCTTCTCGAGCAGGCAGTAGTTGGGCGTGGATTGGCCTGCCTCGTCCAGCGTGACGCGGTACAGCCCGTTCTTTCCAGCCGACGTCAGGTTGACGGGGACCAGTACAAGTGGCGAGCGCAGGGTACGGCCATCGAGTTCCCAGAGCAGGCTGCCGAGGGCCAGGTACAGGTTGTTGGCGCCGGTTTCTTCTATCTGGGTCTTGGCCTTGTAGGCCAGGCCGCGCATTTTGGAGTTGTAAGCCTCTTCGGTGACCTCGGCGAAGACGGCCTTCTTCGAGCTGAGCATGCCAATCAGTTCGTCTTGCGGGAGGTCGCGGCCGAAGCGGATCCCGCGTTCCTGATGGACGGCGCTGATCTGGTTGGACGGAATCAGGCTGATGGGGGTGTCGTTGTTGATGAGGTCCTCGAAGGCCCCGATCCACGAAGCGGGAACGGCTAAGGGGAAGCGTGCCGTGTCCGTGAAGTTGATGAGGCGGTTCCGCAGGCTGAGGTCCAGCAGTGCGTTCTTCCACTGGGTAACGCGTGGAGGAACATCCGAGGTGGTCCCGTCCGTCCGCGAGGCCCTTCCCTGCTTCACGGGGAGGACAGGGACTGACTTGGCCTCTGGGACGTAGTTCGTGACTACCGTGTCCCCTGTTGCCGACGTGGTCCGGGCGGGCAACGGGTAGATACCATCGAGGCGGGCACGGCGGATATCTGTGACCGCATAAATGTCCCCTTGTCCCGCTTCGATGTAGTTCGCTTCCGGTCCCTTACGCAGCAGGGCCGGCGTGATGGGCTGTTTACCCGTGAGCAGGGTGGTCTCGATCAGACCGATGAGGCCTCGCTGGACCAGACTGACCAGTTCCACCACGTCGTCTGAGGCCGCGGTATCCAGTGCTCGCTCCTCGCGCCAGTACCCGAGGAAGGCATGACCTTCGACGATCCAGAGCTGGGGCCGGATGCCGCAGAATTCCAGGGCCGCAGCCATAACGACGGTCGTGTCCAGACAGGTCCCGAGTCGGTCCTCCAGCACTTGAGCGGGGGTGCGGATCTGCTGGCCCTGCAGGCCCCAACTGGCGGGAGGCATGCTGTAGCGGATGTCGCGGTTGCTGGCCGCCTGGGCCACGGCGAAGACGATCTGATCCACGCGGTCGGCGTCGGCCAGGTACCCGTCCAGGCTGCTGCTGCCGGTCGTCGCCGCCAAGAGATCCGCCGCCTCGGAGACCAGCTTGCCGATGGCCGGGTGATGGGGCTGGACGAAGGCGGCCAGGAACTCATAGGACGCCAGGCCGTTGCCGGCGATCCAGAGCTGAGCCGGTAGGAGCTGGATCCGGGCTTCGGACCGGCCGATTTCCGAGGTTCCGCTGCCGGGCGCGCCGGACTCGACGGTGACCACCACCCGGCCCGGCTGCTTGTCGGACAAGTCGTACATGGTCTGCGCCGCGACGTGGACGTCCAGATCGTCCAGGACGATCGATTGTCCGGCCGCCAGGTCGATGTACTGCTGGAAGTCTTCTGAGATCCGGCCAGCGCTGGCGAGCACCTCAACCCGAATCACGGCGCCGCGGATTTCCGTGCCCGGGTTCGTAATCACCACCTGGCGCAAGAACCTGAAATCGTTATGCACCATGGGATAGCTGAGGGCTTCGGCGGCTGTGATCTCGACGGATACCGCGTGTTGCTTCGCCGGATTTTCGGCAGCAGCCCCACCGGACTGTTCCGCGTCCCCAGTTTCAGGGTCACCTATTCCGGTCTCGTCGACGTCGGCGGGTTCCCTTGCGCCGTCCCCTGCATCGCGGATCTTATAGTCATCCAACAGGGCAGTGAGTGCCTGGGATGCCCCATCTAGCTGGAGGTGCTTGGCCAGCCGACCGGCGGTGTCCAATGCGCGGTAGGTGTCCGCGTCATCGAAGCTCTCGTTGTGGGCCCAGAGGTTGCGGATCTGTCGGAGCTCGGAGGTGTGGCTGCGGGCGTCATGGGCCAGGTTGAAGGGGTAGCCAAGGGCGCCCAAGGGTTCTGTCATGACGCGGAGCTGCACGCTCAGATCAGTGGCGGAGTAACTTTGCGTCGTTCTTCCAGCACTGGCGTCCTTGTGCTCCAGGAGCTTGGGCCACGAAATCCCGGGCGCAACACCCTCCAGAACTGACGCAATGTAGGAGCCAAGGCCCGCCGCCAAAGTCTCCAGTGCACGTCCGACGTACTCGCGGTTGGAAAGCCCCATTTGTGTTCCCCCATCTTCGGCGCGTGCGCCGACCATCAAGTTAGTTCAGAGTAGTGCTCCATCGGAAAGCTCCGAAGCTCCGAAGCTCCGACCATCTTCGCTCGGAGCGGGTACAACGGCCACCGGAGTTCGCCACTTTCAACCTACGATACGGATGCAACAAGCGACATCGTCTAACCGCTCGGGAATTGCTGGCTCTGAAGCCCTACCGCGATGTCCGCGCGATCCGAAAAACTCAACGCCCTGGGCCTGCTACCTGACGCGATCCAGACCGCTAGTACCGCGGGTAGGAGCACCACTGGCCGGCGAGAACTGCTCATGATCGGTTGGAAACCGGCGATGCTGGTCCGTTGGTGACCTGTCGACCGATAAGATCGTGTCCCATGACCATCGCGCAATCGGACCCAACTCCTTCTGACGCTCGAATGGTGGATCTCTTCGCCGGTCCGGGTGGATTGGATGTCGCTGCACACTGGCTGGGATTGTCCGTGGCCGGTATCGAGTGGGACGAGAATGCCTGCGCAACCAGGCTTACCGCCGGCCTGGAAACCGTGCAAGGTGACGTTCGGGAGCACGGTCCGGCCGAGTTCCCCCATGCGACGATCCTCACCGGGGGGCCTCCGTGTCAGACGTACACCGTGGCCGGGGCAGGTGCCGGCCGCAAGGCCCTGAACCAGGTCCTATCCTTCATTGCGCGCATGGTCGATGGGGACGACATCACCGATGAGCTAGCCGCGTTAGAAGATGAACGAACCGGGCTGGTGCTGCAGCCGCTGCGATGGGCGCTTGAGGCCCATCAGGCGGGGAACGCCTACAAAGTGATCGTCTTGGAGCAGGTGCCAGCGGTCCTGCCGGTATGGGAGGCCATGGCGACGGTCCTGGAGACACTCGGTTACAAGACTGTGACAGGGGTACTCCACGCGGAGGAGTACGGAGTCCCGCAGACCCGCCGCCGCGCGATCCTTATCGCGAACCGATACCTCACACCTGCCCTTCCCGTCCCGACGCACCAGCGGTTCAGGAGCAGACAAGTCCAAGCGTCCGCCGAGCAACCTGCTTTGCTACCATGCCAGAGCATCGGCAAGACCCTTGACCGACGAGAGCCTTTCGAGCTGGTCTCCAATTATGGAACCGGCGGCGATCCGAAAGCCCGTGGTCGGCGCACTTCGAAGGAACCAGCTTTCACGGTTACCGGGAAAGTCTCTCGAAATCGCTTGTTCTCAAACGAGGGTGAACTCGATCGACTCAAAGTTTCAGAAGCGGGCCGTCTCCAGACGTTCCCCGCTGACTACCCATGGTCGGGCAAGGACGTCTCCCAGCAGATCGGTAACGCCATTCCACCGCGGCTCGCCGCACACGTCCTGGCAGCAGCCCTCGGCCGAGAACTCCCCCCGGGTTTCCTCGACACGATGACAAGATCACAATGGAGTGCCATCGACAGCGAGACCAGAAAAGCAGCGCGCCACACGGAGCATGCTCACGGCTGTCCCGCGCCCGGGGAGGAAGCAGACTTCGCTCCGGCCCCAGATCTGAGCCTTGATGCGAGGGAGGGGCGGGGAGTTGAAGACGGTCGCAACGAGTATCTCCCGCAGCCTCTTTCCGCCACACCTTCGGGCGTCCTCTCAATATGAGCCTCCCCCCGACGGACTGCAGTCAGACCTCGCGAATAATGGATTTCCGGGACTGAGGATGATTGCTGCTGACCCGGCATGGGTCATGCCCAGCAGGCGGGCGGAGCGAAAAGTGATGGCAGCAACCGGTGGGGAGGGATATCACGGGCCGGTCCAACACAGATCCCAAGAGCGCGAATCCGTCGATGGCCGGATGTCGAAGCAGCGCCGTGGAGGCACCGCTTCATAGTGACGGTCGAGGAATTTTGAGCGGCAGACTATCTGGTCGATTCGCCACCGCAATGGAGAAGGGGACGCTGTCTGCACCCGCCGGAGCACCGGGCTATAACCCACCTCGAGGCGGCCAGGCTGCAAGGGTTTCCGGACGACAGGCTGTGGGCCGGCTCGCAGACTGCGATCGCAAAACAGATCGGCAAGGGAGCTCCAAGTCCACTAGGGCGCGCCATAGCATCGCGGTTACTGCAACGTTTGTGGGACATTTCGCCACCTATCCTCGGGCGAAGACCAAAACTGTCGGTTCTGAATGATAGGAATGATGGACAATGCACCGGCGTAAGCCGACGGCACTCTTGTCAAATGGGGGATGGAACCAATGAGGGTTCAGGAGTCATGGGCTGGGGCGGCTTCACCGCTCAGCAAGTTTGTTACAGCGGAAACGGAAAGCGCCCTCAACGCTTATCGGGCCCGACCGGATCTCGTTCGCGAACACAGCAATATCGAGGCGGCCATCTCTCAGAGCGGTTACGGTCGGAAACAGCTCAACGAGCTCGTCCAGAATGCAGCTGACGCAATCAAGGAACCGGGCGGCCGCATCCGTGTGGTTCTGACAACGGATGCACTCTATTGTGCAAACGAAGGGCAGCCCTTCACAGAAGCCGGTTTCCGCACCCTCATGCTGTCTCACTCCTCCGAGAAGCGTGACGACGAGATCGGCCGTTTTGGCCTTGGGTTCAAGTCGGTCATTCAGGTCACGGCAGAGCCCAAAATTTTCAGCCGAAGTGGCTCTGTTGCATGGAGCCAGGATCAAAGTCGGATGCTTCTGGAAAGCCTCTATCCGGGCCTGGACGCCTATCCAATTCTGCGGTTAGCCACCCCGGTGGACCCCGACCTCGAAGCCGCGAAGGACCCGGTCCTCTCTGATCTTTTTGAATGGTCCACCACGGTGGTCAAGCTTCCCTTGAGTGGCAGCGTCACGTGGCTCTCGGAAGAGATGAAGAAGTTTCCCGAGGAGTTTCTCCTCTTCTCCGACAAAATCGGTTCCCTCGAATTTGAGGACAAGGTTCAGAGCTCTTCATGGACGTGGACCGCAGCTCGGGACGTCAATCGCGTAACTCTCTCCAACGGCACCGACGGCAACGAATGGCTCATTTTCAAAAATAGTCACGAAGTCAGCACCCAAGCTGCAATTGAGGCTGGAAGCATAGCTGCACGACAAAATGTTGACGTGACTTGGGCCGTTCCGTTGACTGGCAACCAACGCCGCAAGATGGGCCGATTCTGGAACTACTTCCCGACTCAGCATGAGACTTCGCTTCGTGGCATCGTTAACGCGGCCTTTAAAATGAACGAAGACCGCCACAGCATGCTTGAGTCCCAATACAATCGGGAAATTCTTACCCGCACCCTTCCTCGGATGGTGGCAAGCGCACTGCCTGACCTCGGAACACCCGAAGACCCGGCTTTGTTTTTGGACATTCTCCCGTCGCGTGACAAGGAGTCAAGCTCGTGGGCCGACTCTGTAATCAACAAACCCATCTTTGAAATCCTGCCCTTCGCACCGTGTCTGCCGGACAGATCCGGCGTGCTCAGGCTCCCTAGCGAAATCAAAGTACAACCTGCGCTGGAAGAAGCAACTCGCCTCATCGCTCTTTGGGACTCATGGGTCACTTTGGACCGCCATTGGTTGCACTCGTCAGCCCTTCGGCGGGACTCCCAGGTCATGCGCATTTTGAAGGAGGCAAACCTTAAGCGCGCATCCCTTGAGGAGTGGCTGGAAGAAGTTGTCGCAGCTGGAGAGCTTCAGGACTACGAGAACGCCCTGCAGCTCGCCGCGATGATCGACAAGTCTTACACAGATTACCGGCCCGCGATGAGGCGAAGCCGAATCGTGCTGATGTCAGATGGCAGCGTCCAGCCGCCGATTATTTCTAGGGTTTTTCTCCCCATGAAGGCCGACGACGAGTCACCCAATATTGTGTCCTACGAACTAATGCATCATGGGAATGCGAACTCGTACCTTCGGGCCCTGGACCTCCAGGCACAGGACGGCCGGGGCATCGTCAGCCGCGTCGCCAACGACGTCGCTGGCGGCTATGCAGACCCGGAACTGGCCGCATCCCTCTGGAAACTCACCCGCTCGCTTGCCGTCCCAGAAAGTCTGGCCATAGTTAATGAGCGGACAGACCCCACGAAGATTCTGGTACGTTGTCGCGATCATAAGTGGCGTCAACTAGGTGACGTCTGGCTGTCGGGTGGCCTGATCCCGCAGACCAGCGTCGGGGACGAGCATGTTCTTGTGGACGATCAGTTTCACGCCCACGACATCGCCCTGCTGAGAAACCTCGGAGCAAGAACGTCGCTCGGAGACGCAAAGATGGTCCGCACCGGCGGCTCCTACGATCTGTGGAAAACCGGGGAAGCAGGCCGCTTATCCGACCAGTCGAAAAATGGGCCTGTCCGGCTTTCCGAAGCGGGGATACGCTTTGGTCAGGCATTGACCACAGATGGACTACACCTCCTCGTCAGTGCATCAGCAGCCACCCGCGCGAAAGTCACTCGCACTATTCTGAGCCGGCCACAGTACCCGACCAAAGTCGACTTCAGCAGCGGCTTCCGGGCCTCTGAGACTATCGACGGCCCGGACCTTTGGTGGGTCAAAAAGCATGGCGCCTTTGAAACCCCGCTCGGAACCATAGACACGAAACACTGCGTTGGAAGGATTGATGGGGTACCCGCAGACTATTTGCCTTTCCCGGGCGATGAGAGCGCGGCAGCCGTACGCCTACCCAGCGATCCTCGCCAAGTCCACTGGAGCTCCGTCCTCGTTCTGGCAGAGCAGCGTCTGCCGATGCTCCAGCTGCACGAACTCTATGGAGCTTTGGCTGCCCTAGATGTCCGTCCGCCGAAGGAGCTCCTGACGCCCCTTAGCGGGGGCCGGAACACACGCTATTTGACGTCGGATGTTGTTCTGGCCGCCGACCTTAAGTCCCGGGACTACCTTGTTGAAAAAGCGGACGTACCCGTCTTATACACGGGCCATCCGGATCTGGACGAAGCTTTGGCTGAGAACTGGGGAATCAAACCGGTCATTGTGGAGTTCCATACTTCTGCCCGCGCCACGCCGGTAGATGGAGAAACGCCGGAAAGTATCAGGTCGAGGTTCCCCTTCCTCAAACGCACGGCCAGTGAAGTTTCCGTTCAAACCCTGTGTGTTCCGTGCGTCTCAGTTGATGAAGTTCAGACGAACAGCTTTGACTCGCGTTCTGAAGCCACGCCTAAAGCGTCCTACCTCCAGGATGGTGTCCTCTACTACCGGGCACCGCAAGGCGACCAGGCGCTGCTCACAACAATTCTCGGTGCCTTCGGCAGTAAACGCGCGACAGCGCAGGTCATGCAGGCAATGCGGCAGCTCAAGAAGGACGACGAAGCCCAAGCTCGAATCGGACGAGTCAACAAGCAAAAAACGGATGCCGGCAAGATCGCCGAACTTGTTGGCCGGGAGACCCTCCAAAAGCTAATTCCAGACGCGGTCATGAAGATGCTGGACGCCCGTGAACTTGAGCTCACCGACGAACGCCTGTTCGAGATCGTTAGCAATCTGCACGGCAGCAGTCTCCTCAAGGTGCTCAAACCAGCACTTTCCGAGGCAGGCATTGAAACGCCCGATCAGTTCCGCGGTGGGCGCACGGCCCAAGAGTTCGTGAAAGAACTCGGGTTCTCCCCGGCTATGGCTGGAGAGTCAATCAAGAAGAAGCCCGAACGCGAAGAGTTCGTTGGACCGGTGGGTTTGAACCCCCTCCACCCGTACCAGGAAACGACCAGCAAGAAGATCGTCGACCTCCTTGCCGGGGATACCAAGCACAGCCGCGGTTTGGTTCAGTTGCCCACGGGTGCTGGCAAGACACGCGTGGCCGTTGAATCCGTCATTAGAGATATCAAATCGTCGCCGAAGGGCGAACACCGCCTGGTCATCTGGATTGCTCAATCTGAAGAACTCTGCGAGCAGGCCATAGACACTTGGACCTACGTCTGGCAGGCGGCGGGGGTTCCCGGTGAGCGAATGGCGGTGAGCCGGTTGTGGGGCGGGAACAGCGCCATCCGAGAAGAAACGAAACTTCACCTCGTCGTCGCAACCATTCAGACGCTGGCTAGCATTCAGCAGAATCGTCGCCCCATGTACGAATGGATGTCTAACCCGGACTTGGTCATTATCGATGAAGCCCACGGGGCGACTGCAACTTCTTACACCCCGGTTCTTTCCTGGTTTGGCCGCTCATTCACCGAGAAATCGCGGTCGCTGCTAGGTCTTTCGGCAACGCCGTATCGGGGCACGAACGAGAAGGCGACTGAGCGGCTGGTTGCCCGGTTCGGACACAACCTCATCGAGCCTCATGAATTCACCGCGGAAAACGCCCACGAGTACCTCCAAGGCATGGGTGTTTTGGCCAAGGTGAACCACGAAGAGCTGAAAGGTATCGAGCTCACGCTGAAAGACATGCGCTCGGCCACGGACGAAGATTCCCAGAGCGCCATGCTCGAGGCCCGGATCGACCTGCAGCAGGTTGCGGACAGCACCCAACGAAACGAAGCCATTCTGGACCACATCAAGGCATCCGAAACGAAGGGACCGACTCTGGTCTTCGCCGCCTCGGTAGAGCATGCCGAGGCGCTCGCCGCCGTCCTGTCCGTTGAGGGCATACCTGCGGCCGCCATCTCCGGCAAGACTGATCTGGGCCACCGGCGTTCCATCATCGAGGACTTCCGCAACGGAAAGATCCGTGTGCTGACCAACTTCGATGTGCTGACTCAGGGATTCGACGCACCCAAGGTCGACGCCGTGTACGTTTGCCGGCCAACATTTTCCCCCAACAAATACATCCAGATGATCGGCCGCGGCCTCCGCGGACCGCTCAACGGAGGAAGCGAAGAAGTTCTGATCGTCAACGTCAAAGACAATCTGGACCAGTACGGCCACAAGCTGGCGTTCACCCAGCTGGACTATCTGTGGAAGGTCGATGCGTAGTGCTCGCTGAGATAAAGCTCGACGAAAGTCAGCGAGCGGTCGCGGAAGCCGAGCCTGATGCTCGAATGTTCGTCACGGCAGCGGCTGGCCAAGGAAAAACCGAGGTCTTGCTGGCCCGAGTCAAGACCCTGGTGGAAGATGGCCTGAACCCAGCCGATGAGATACTCGTCCTCAGCTTTTCTCGGGCCGCCGTCGAGGCGGTCAGGAAGCGGGCACGCATCCATGATCTCGATGGGCTTCAAATCCGAACGTTCGACTCCTTTGCGGCGCAGATTCTGATCGACATGGACGAAGAGACTCTGGGCGATAGCTTTGACGCCCGGATCCGAAAAGCCACGAAATACATCGCCGGAGACGAAACGCCCGATCGGGTCACTTATCTAAAGCACATCCTGGTCGATGAAGCTCAGGACCTCGTGGGCGACCGCGCGGAGCTCGTCATGGCGTTATTCTCCGCTCTAGGCGACGACTTGGGTTTCACCGTGCTCGGCGACCCATTGCAGGGCATTTACGACTTCCAGCTGGAAGAATCCGAGTCCAAACTCACCTCGGCGGAGCTCATCGAAACGCTCGTCAAGGAGTTTGACGCTGACCAACTGACGCTGGCAAAGCACTACAGGGCGGTGACCGATCGGACGAGGGAGCTCATCTCCGTTGGTGACGAGATCCGCCACCTGGGGGCACTCGACGAGTCAGCGTGCGAGGCCGCCCACAGCCTGCTCGACGATTTCCGCAGGGAAGTTTCCAGCACCTCCGTACTAAATGAGTCCGGCGCGCTCAGTCCGAACGACGGCGACACAACGGCTCTGCTTTGTTCGACCAACTACGAGGTCCTCATCGCGAGCGAGCTCCTTTGGGAAAACGGCTATCCGCACCTGATCCGGCGAAAGGCCCAGGACATGAGCGTGGCGCCGTGGGTTCATCAGGTCTTCAAGGACCTGGAAGATAGGACGTACGACGCCGGTGAGATCAAGTCCCGACTGAACGACCTTTTTGGAGAGGCAGCAGCCGACCGCTGGCTCGCCTTGAAGACAGCCGAGGGCAACTTCTCCGCCTACGACTCCCTGAATGTCCCCCAGCTTAGCCAACGGCTGCGCAGCAGATCGATTCCCTTGACCCTCACGGTGGCCGACGTCGCTCCGCTGATTGTTTCGACAGTACATCGGGCCAAAGGGCTCGAGTTCACCAATGTCCTCTACCTGCAGCCGCCATCCGGTGGGCCGGCGGCAAAAATAAACGCGGACACGTTAAAGCAGAAATACGTGGCTCTCAGCCGAGCTCGCGAGGAGATTATTTCCACCAAGCTCCCAAAGAATCTACTCAAAAGGATGGACTCCGCAAACGGGCGCTGGCTGGAGAAGGCTTACGGCAAAAACGGCCTGTACACGGACCGCATGGAATTCGCTAATTCGGACATTGACGACGTGTCCCCTTACTACCCCTCAACCGGAGACGCCCAAGCGGTGCAGAAACACCTCGTCCTCGACGAACTTCTGGGCGAGATCGTGTCCGGAACCCTCCAGGGAGACGAACCTGGCCCCGGCGAGGTACCGCGTTACGTTCTCGCCACCAGGGATGGAAGGGTGATCGGTCGAACGAGCCAGTCGTTCGGTTATGACTTCAAAAGATCCTTCGGCTTCAAGTACAGCCGGAACTGGAGATGGCCCGCGGGCTTCACAGGCGCGCGGGTGACCTCGATTGAATGTGCCACCGGGCACCCGGAAGAAACAAGACTCTCGGGCCTAGGGGCATCCGGCATGTGGCTTGTACCCCGCCTCACCGGTCTTATCCGCCAGATCCGCGACTAGGAGAATTCATTGTCAGTATTGAACGCCAAATACGCATTTCGACGCGAAATGGTGGACCGCTTGGTCACCGATTTGTACGGCCCAGTATCTCCGGACGAGCTGATCACTGAGCGGCCCCTCGAACGGTACGTCACCGGTGTGTTGTGGCCCGTGGCCGACGAAAGCTACGTTGAGGCGCCAGACGAGCCCGAATCTGTGTCTGCTGTGTCCGGCGAAGCCTCAGTCGACAGCCCGGTGGCGAACGCCCGGCTGACCTACCCGAGCAGCGTAGGCATGACGGTCTCCGTCGACACCCGGCTATCGTCCTCACTTCAGGTTTTACCGGCCGCGGCCCGCTATTCACCCGTGCAAACCGACCGCCAGAGCGGAAGCAAAAAGCGTGACGTGTATGACTGGCAGCGGCAGGCAGCCGACCTAGGTCCAGTCGACGTTGAGCTGGCTTCCCCAGGTCCCCAGCACCATTTGCTCGAGGGGGGTGCGCTTGAACTGTATGCATTGGTCCGCCCGGCGGAAGACAACGTTGTGACGGTGACCGTCGTTCTCCGAAACACCCAGCCGAAGCCGGGCGCTTCCGAGGACAAAGACGTTGCCTGTTGGTTCCAGGCCGGTCTGACCGTCCGCACCGAGCGGCCCGCGTTGGTTGATCGTTCCAAGCTTCGCCTGGACCTCCCCACGGACCCGGATCTAGCTTCCTCAGAATTGCTGTACCGAAACCACATGGTTTTCGGCGCCGGTCACGGCTGTGCTGTTGAAGTTAAGCACGCCGACGTCGCAAATCGGCTCTGCCAGCGCGTTGCCACAACCTTTGTCCCCCGGCAAGACGTCCACCGCTCCATGGCCGGAGGAAGCGACGCCAACCTGTCACTTTCGCTCCTGGGTTCCGCCACTCGGGAAGAGGTCGTTGCTCAACTGACCCAGCTGGCCAAGGACTACTCGTCTTGGATCGAAGCCACTACCGGCTCAATGACCGCCGAAGGGCCGTCCCATGTCCCTGAGCACCTACGGGGCATCGGTACTGACCACATGAATCGGGCCGCAGAAGCGCACAAAAGAATCGCCGCCGGCATCAGCCTCCTGGCGACCGACAACGATGCCTTCGAGGCATTCCAGCTGGCCAACAAGGCGATGCACATGCAGCGCTCACGCCAGGACTGGGTCCGCAAGGGCGCACAAGGCGAGTTTGTCCTAGGCGAACAGTCCTGGCGCCCCTTCCAGATTGCATTCATCCTCATCAACCTGCCATCTGTCACGAATGATCAGCATCCTGAGCGCGACGTCGCTGACTTGTTGTGGTTCCCCACCGGTGGCGGCAAGACCGAAGCGTATCTTGGCTTGATCGCCTACCTGCTCTTGCTACGCCGCTTGCGGGACACCACCGTGCGCGGCGTCGCCGTGATCATGCGCTACACCCTGCGACTCTTGACCATCCAGCAGTTCGAGCGCGCAGCCATGCTCATCTGTTCACTCGAATCCGTTCGGCAGCAGAACGAGGGGCGCATTGGAAATGAGCCCTTCGGCATCGGGCTTTGGGTCGGTGGCGGCGCGACGCCCAACGACATTGGTACGGCTAAGACGAATCTCGCCAAGCTGAGGAGAAATGAAGACGTAGTTGAGGGAAATCCTCGACAGATCGAGGCTTGCCCCTGGTGCGGAACTCGGCTCACCGTCGATGATTACCGGATCGTCAAGGTCCCCTATGAACGCATGATCGTGAGCTGCGCCAACAAACAGTGCCAGTTCGTGGACGGTCTGCCGGTCCACATCATCGATACCGATGTCTACCGGGAGCGGCCCGAGCTCGTGATCGGGACTGTGGACAAGTTTGCTGGCATGTCCTGGCGGGGTGAAGTCTCCACGCTCTTTGGACGCAACTCGGCATCCGATATCGGACCCGACCTGATCATTCAGGATGAGCTCCACCTGATCTCCGGCCCGTTGGGCTCCACCGTTGGACTCTTCGAGACCGCAGTCGATCTGGCGGCAAGTGGAATAAATCGCCCCGATGGTTCGGCTCATCGTAAGCCAAAAATCATTGCCTCGACGGCGACCATCCGTAGAGCAGAGCAGCAAATCCGTTCCGTCTTCAACCGAGACTCAAGTCTTTTCCCGCCGCCCGGGTTCGACCCGGACGACTCTTTCTTCGCGGAGAAGGCCCCAGCAGATGAGTATGGAACGCGTCAGTACGTCGGCGTCCTGGCCTCGGGGACCAGTCACGCGACGCTGATGGTCCGCACGTACGCCTCGCTGCTCCACTCGGCCGCCGTCATCGATGCCGCCGACGAGACGGACCGAGACCCGTACTGGACGCTCGTGGGCTACTTCAATAGCCTCCGTGTTCTGGGCTCGGCTTATCTTCAGGTGTACGACGACGTGCGCGCCCGGCTTTCCCTGCTGGCAAAGCGCGAGGAACGCCCGTCCTCCCGCACCATCCAGCTCACAGAATTAACCAGTCGCGTCGAAAACCACAAGATCCCTGAAGCGCTGAAGTCCCTCGAGAAGAGTTTGATGAGCGGACTCACGCCAGAGGACGTTGTGCTTGCCACCAACATGATCTCGGTTGGCCTCGACGTGGACCGGCTGGGCCTCATGGCTGTCATGGGCCAGCCCCAATCCAGCGCCGAGTATATCCAGGCAACCAGCCGGGTAGGACGGCAGCACCCGGGTCTGGTCGTGACAATATTCAATGCGGCCCGGACCCGGGACCGATCGCACTACGAGTCTTTTAACGACTTCCACGGGGCCCTGTACCGGGCTGTGGAGGCCACCAGCGCTACGCCCTTCGCAGCCCGTTCCCGCGACCGCGGTCTTCACGCCACATTGGTGTCGGCGCTGCGGATGCTCGTCCCGGAACTCCGTGGGGTGGCTGGTCAGGTACGTGTTGAGTCCCATGTGGTCGATCAGATCATGTCCCTAATCGGGGACAGGGTGGAAGCCATCGATCCGGAGGAAGCCGAGGCAACGCGCGAAGAGCTGGAGCGGCTCCTGAACATCTGGCGGAAGGCTGCTCTTGCCGACGCTGACCTGCCGTATCAGGCGACGAAAAAATCCCCGCAAGCATTGCTTATCGATTCAAGCAAGGCCCTTGAGGATCCTGACTTCGTCTACAGCACGAGCACCATCCCATGGCCTACGCCGCGGAGCATGCGCGATGTAGATGCCGAAACAACCCTCCGCCCCGCCCCCCTGAGGAAGGACGCCTCCCTTGGCTAAGAAAACATACGCCGCCCGGCGCAGCCAGCTGATCTCCACGTTCGGAGTGGGAAGCCTCTTCCCC
This sequence comes from Arthrobacter sp. AL12, assembly GCF_029960645.1. Lineage (GTDB taxonomy): Bacteria > Actinomycetota > Actinomycetes > Actinomycetales > Micrococcaceae > Arthrobacter. Next base: position 21,566 of record NZ_JASBQY010000014.1, on the reverse strand, counting down.
GCGGAAAACAACAGCTTCATGATCACGAGCATCGACCAATGGGACAAGAAGCATCTGAAGCCGGTCAGCGAACCTCGTCTGGCCCGCAGTCTGCATGTTTCCCAGTTGCTGCTGCCACCGGCCGGCGCCCGGGGCAAAATTCCCGTCGTGCGCTTTCCCCAGATGCTTGTCTGCCCGAACTGCGATCGGATCGGCACGGTCAAACAGCTGCAGGCCTCATACGAGGATCCCAAGTGCGGCCTGTGCAAGTCACTGGCACCGCTAACGCCATCCCGTTTCGTCATCGCTTGCGAAGACGGGCACATCGATGATTTCCCTTACGCGTACTGGGTCCACGGCTACACTCCGAACGACGACGCCGAGCATCTGCTGAGTCTCGCGTCCGAGGGCCGCACATCCTCGCTTGCTGACATGGTTGTGCGCTGCTCGTGCAGCAAATCAAGGACAATGGCTGACGCTTTCAACTCGATCGCGCTCAAGGAAATGAAGTGCCAGGGCAACCGCCCGTGGCTTGGATGGGGCTATCGGGAACGGGAGTGCGGGAAACCGCCCAAGACTGTCCAGCGAGGTGCGTCCAACGTCTGGTTTCCCGTCGTTCGTTCTGCCATCTCCATTCCGCCCTATTCCGAGTTTCTGTCCAAGGTTGTCACCGCTAACGCTTCACAGCTCAGCAAGCCCCAGGCACTGGAGCCTGGCTCCACCTGGGTGCTTGATGGAATCGTGGAGAGCTTTGACGGCCGTTTTTCCGTCGACGAGCTCCGCGCAGAAATAAGGCGACAGTTCCACGGAAGCGATGAGATCGAGCTGTCCGAGGACCAGCTCCGAGAGCAAGAATTCATGGCTCTGATGAACGGCCGCCGCGACAGCCCGGACACAGACTTCGTGGCCGAAAAAGTTGCTGTGCCCGAATCGCATAACCACTGGATCAAAGCCACTCGAAAAGTCACGCGCCTCCGGGAGGTTCGGGCGCTCTATGGCTTCAGCCGGTTGCACCCCCGGAGTGAAGACAACCCTGAGGCCAAGCCTTCTCCGCTGTTTCCCGACGACAACCGTCAGGACTGGCTGCCTGCAATAGAAACCCTGGGTGAGGGTTTGTTCATTGCACTCGACCGGCAACAGGTCGAGGCCTGGGCGGAAACAGACTTCGCCGCCGGCAGGGAGAAGACGCTCCGGTACAACGCGAAACGGGCAGCCGAACAACGTGGCCAAGACCCTGTCTTGGTAAGCATCGTGGAAACCCTGATTCATACGCTCTCCCACATCGTCATCGACCAGCTCTCGTTGGACGCGGGATACCCGGCATCTTCCATTCGGGAACGCCTCTACGTAGGACAGGATCAAGTCGGCGTGCTGTTGTACACGGCGTCCTCAGATTCCGCCGGAAGTCTGGGCGGGATCGCTGCCCAGGCAGGTCCGGGCCGCCTGGGCGCTGCCCTTGAAGAAGGCCTGTTCAGGACGTCATGGTGCTCCGCAGATCCTGTCTGCATTGAGTCCCGGGGTTCCGGCACGGACGCCCGTAACCTCGCTGCCTGTCACTGTTGTGTGCTGGTCCCGGAAACCAGTTGCGAACTATTCAATTCGAACCTCGACCGCGGAACTCTGTTTGGGGTACATGGGCAGATCGGTCTCGGGTTCAGAGACTGGGCTGATCTGAATCCCATTCAATCGTCGGGCCATGCGGCCACTAGTAAGGCCGACGCCGTGGCCGACGATGTCCCAGAGAGTGTCCGCCAGAGTCCGTGGCTCACTGTTTTTGCTGAGTCTGGCCCAGGCCTGCGTGAGCTCATTTCCGAGCTTGTTGAGGCCGACGTCGATCCCGGCGATTGGGGCGCTGACATCGGCCCGGATAACCAGTGGCAGATCGATCTCTCCTGGGCTGGCGCACGCGTCGCCGTCCTGGAGGACAGAGACGAGGAACGGGACGATTGGCTGGCCGAGGAAGGCTGGACGGTCTACCACACCGATGACTTCTCCCCCGGCGATCTAGCAGACAAGCTGGCCGAGAAGGCTTACTGAGGGCCTGTGGGGGTCGGACCTCCGACCCCCACAGCTCCACGTCTTAGTCCAGGAAGTACTCATAGCTCAGCGGCTTCAGGTTTTCCGGCGAGGGCCGCCAATCGGGGTAGACGCTCATCGTCCCATCGTCGGTGGCGATAGAACCATCAAGGTGGCGCTCCCACTGGATATCCGCCACCACAACCAGGTCCGTCAGGCCATAGTCATTCGCGCGCGTGACCTCGTTGCGCGTCAGTATGACCTTCTGGACGTATCCCTGAGAACCCTTCACTTCGATGTGACGCTCTTCCTCTCCGCGCTTGGCCAGCAAGTCGTAGGACCGGAAGGCGCCCACGTCTTCGACGCTGTACCCGGCTGCTTCGTAGTGAGCAATCGCCTGGCGGACGGCCTGCATCTCGATCGCCTTCTTCAGTATCGGGTCAGCACAGAAGCCCGCGTAGCGCTGCTTGACGCCATTCTGTCCGCCGACGGGCGGCGCAACCAGCGGTATGTCGAATCCGCCCCAGTCACTGTCGGGCAGCAACCCGTAAACCGTCTTGACGACTTCCGCGGGCAGCTTGAAGAGATAGCCCTGATTCGGTTTGAGTCCGCTGGTCGGATGCTTCTGGAACGGAAAGTAAATAGTGAGGCCAACCGTGTCCGAAAAGTCGCGTTCAAGGTCACTTTTGACGCCCAGAATGTCTTCCTGGTGATCCGCCCGAAGGTCCGTCAGCAGGTAGGGCCGAGGCAGGGCGGTGTACTTCGTGAGGGGAATCGTATTGGCAGGCTTACCGAACCAGTCCCCCGCCCGGGGCTGCAACTCGCCTGCCACAATCGAGGCGCCGTACATCCCCGATTTGAATCCCATGGGATTATTCTTCCCGACCCAGTGAAGAACCACATCGCCAATTCGAACATCGTGCATCAGGTCATATCGGGAAGTATCCGGAGCGATGAGCTCGCTCCCCCAAGTGTCCACGTTGACCAGTTCCATCCAGTAACGCTGCGAAGCGTCGCCGTCCCACCAGCGCGCCTTTTTCCCAACCGCACTAACCGTCATTACTCCCCCAAATGGCTGTGACTGACACTGATAAGTGTTGAAACTACTTTGTACCAAGCAGCTCTGACGGTTTTCCGCTCCAGGACACGACCAAACCGTCGCGGGCGCGTGTTGCCGCGACATACAACAGCGAGCGTTCACGAAGAATGGCATCGGCCCGCTCAGCCGGTGCCAGGTCCTTCACCTGGTAGGAAGCCGGCAGGGTTTGGTCCGAAATCCCGAAAAGAACCACCCGGGTGAACTCCATACCCTTTGACCGGTGCATTGTCATCACTGACGGCACACCAGGCAACGTCGCTGCACCCGCCGTCCTGGATTCGATATCCCGTTCGTTCAGCCCATTGATGACTTTGCCGACCTGAAAATTGGAGCGGACCAGGATTCCAACGGTCTCCAGTGGAACTCCCTCGTCTTTCCACTTCCGCAGATAGTCAGCAAGGTTGTCCAGTTCGTCAGCGATGGAAGCGGAAGCTATTTCTTCCGGCCGCGGCCCTACCCGCGAAGAGGTATAGCCATTGATTGACTCCTGGTCGCCTTCAATATCCGACACCGAAGCTCCGCTGAGAAGTCCGACGGCGTACGCAAGGTTCTGCTGGGTGGTGCGGTAATTGAGAGTCAACCGGCGTGATCGGCCGACGATGCCAATTCCGAAACGGGACAACGGGACCTTCTGGCCGTAGATGCGCTGGTGCGAATCCTCGGCGATGAAAAGGTCGTCCCGTCCCGCCTGAACCAGCTCCCGGAGAAACAGCCAGTGGCCAGCGTGCAGGTCCTGCGCTTCATCGATCAGTACATGATCAGCGAGACGCGCTCCGCTGGCCTCTGCACGCCGGCGAAGCACCAGAGCAGCGAGGTGCGCAAGCTCCACGAACGAGGCATGCATTTCGATCCGATTGTAGTACCGGTAGGCTTCCACGACCTTCCAGACTGCAAGCCGCTTCGCCCGGTTCAAGGCGGTGCCGCGGCCAGCGCGGGGCACCGTCAGGTACTCATCCTTGCCGCTGATGAAGTTGGGCAGGATCACCGTTTCGTACTCCTGCTGGAGGAATGTCGGATTGGCGAGCTCTAGCTCCAGCTGATGATCGACGTCGGCCAAGGCTGACTCCCATTGCTGGCGGGCACTATCCGCGTCCAGAATCTTCCCCGGCGCAGAGACCTCGAGTCCGAAAAGATCCTTCATGGCGCGGCGCTGCTCCATTTCCTGAGCACCGCGAAACACCTTGCTGACCAGTGAATCCACACCGGAAATGTTGATGCCGGGTGCGCCCGGCTTTGCCGCCCGGGGAAGATCGGCATCCAGCTTTGACAACCCGCTTTCCAGCGAGTCAGCAAGGGTCGTGGTGTAGGTAGTCAGAACGATTCGGGACGCCGGTTCTGCCGCGGCCAACATCCGGGCGCGGTGGAGTAGGACCACCGTCTTGCCGGTTCCGGCACCACCGGAGAGACGGAAGGAGCCGTTGTAGCGGCGTTCGGAATAGACACGCTGTTCCGGATGAAGGAACGTGCGCCAGGAATCGAAGTCGCCACCCTCGATGACCCTTTTGAGCTCGTCGGAGTTGTTACCCACGAACGTGAATTGCATCTTCGTGGCCGGATGCTCCAGTGACTTCCGGATCTTCTCCTCTTCTGTCGCCTGCGGGTCGTCCACGTAGCGGCTTAGCGCGAGCTTGTCCTGGACTTCCTGGACGGAGGTCCCAGCAGCAAGCTCAAGGAGCGCAGTCGCCTGCCACTCGGGAGCCTCGTCCAAAACGTCCAGGAGTCCTTCGTCCGAGGACGCGGCGAATGCCCGGCCCACTAGATCTGCGGCGAGGCCAAGTTCTGAAACCAGTTCAGCTGGGTCCATGCCGCAACCCAGAAGCGGGTTGATCCAAGCTCCGGGGGTCTCCTCCTGACGCGACCCGGGCTCCTCCTCCGGAACTTCAGACTCGACGTCGGGCTCCAGCGTCGGGGCATCAGCAACAACTGGAACAACTGGTGGAATGCGCGGGAGGGGAGGCGTATCACCGTCAGGCGTGGATGCCCGGATGACCTCCAGGACGCCGTTGATGGAGTTCACCTGAAGCACGCTGGAGCGGGCGATGTCGATTGCCTCGTCGTGCGGCCAGGCGCCGTAGTAGAAGTAGTGCGGGATGGTGTCGAAGGCGACCTTAAAGAGCACGGCCCGGTAGTTGAGGTCGATCCGGCCGGTTCGCACGCGGGGGTCCGCAGGAGTGTGCATGGGTTCGATGTGGAGCCCTGGTGCGGTGTCGTCCTTCTGAAGCTTCTCGAAGAAGGAATACACCTTGTTCTTCATGGTGCCGTCGATCTTGTCCTTCTGCTTGATCCATGTCACCAGCGCCATATCAAGCTCCCTTCGTCTGGCTGGGCCCCGTAGAGCAAAGTTCTTCCACGCGCATTTCAATTTCAGGAGTCAGGGGCTGCCGTCCCGAACTCCAGGATCCCAGGGCAGCCGTACGGGTGGAGCTCAGCCAGAACGCAGACGTGAACCGCATCGCCCGGTCCCTAACCGCCAACTGGCCGGGGTTCATAGAAAGGAATGCTAGACACCGCGACACTGAACCCAGACCGACCTCTAACATTCAAGTCAGCGAATCCCGCGACGACGGGCCGCCTAACCCCACCCAGCCAGACAATGATGGCATAACGATCACGTCACAACTCGACGGTCGACCCCAACTTCCTGAGGAACTCGTACTCGTCGAGCCCGATCCGACTAGCGCTTGAAGCGACGCCTGAAGCCAGTTTTTGAGCTTTCCACTGTCGCACCTGCCCGACCCACTCGTACCTGATCCCTGATGCATCCAAAAAAACCCATCGATCCTTATTGGATTCCCTGGACTTTCTCGCATTAACGGTCTTTGCTTGCTCGTGAGGAGCAAAATAGGGCAGATGCAGTTGATTGAACTTCACACCGAAGGTCGTCAGCCCCAGAATCGCCTCGTCATATTCGAGGATTATGTCTGTCGCTTGAGAGTGGTTTTGATTAAGTGGGAACAGCGGAAAGGCAGTACTCCTGTCCAGACGCACGCTATCGCATAGGGGCTGGAGACACAGCCAAAACTTCTGGTGCTTTCGCCATTCATCAGGACTAGAACCAGCTACAAGTTCCTCCGATACTATAACTGCACCCAGTTGAAGCACCGGCGGTAGATCTATGCCGACAGTGGTCGGCGTCCGCTCCATGCAGGACAAGATGGACAGGCGCTGGTCAATCAACAGGGATTCCTTCCTGAGTTCCTCCCAAGCACGCGAAGGAAGTAGAACGGAAGTTAGGCTAAAGGGGTCCACTTTCCTGCCCGTCGGGGGAATCTGGAGTTTTCCGGTCCCAATCGAGCCGCTCAACACCTGTTGGACCTGTTGCAAGGTAAGGTCCAATTTTTCAGCCGTCGCACCATTTCTAGTCGTAGCCAAATGGTAGGACGGTCCGAGTTCGTTCAGGCGCTTAGAAACGCGTTTGTCCATCGCATCAGCGCTAAGCAGATCTTGGGAATTGGGTGCAGACATCACGGAACGAAACTCATCTGTGAGAAGTCCTTGGATGAAGTCAGTGGTCGCGTCTGATCCGGTTCGATAGAAGTGGGACATCAATGCGGGATCGAGATCTGACTCGAAGCGACGGAGCAAGTGGTGAGCGCCGTCCCGGACTGCACTCAGCGCGGAAAGAGCAATCTCGGGGAACAGGCCCTTCGACACGAACCTTTCGAATTCCTCGACCATGAGGGCTGGAAGCTCGGCAGCTATGACTGACTTCAGCTCATGCGCGACTCCCACCCGCTTCTTCGCGACGAGGACAATCTTAAGTGGACCTGCGACTAGCGACATATCTTTTTCATCAACCGCAGGAGGGTAGTCCCAATTTTTTGCCACCAAATCCCGGACGCGGTGAAGAATTCTTTGAATCCCCGGATCTCCGGTGTAAATACATACCAGGCGGAATCTCGATCCCTGATCCTTATCGTCCTCCAGTAGTTCACGTAGGAAAGGAAGAGACGTACGATCCGCCTCGCCGAGACCATCGCTTATCGGTAAAGCGCCGGGTCCGCTCAGCTGCCAGTCCAAAATCACTATGTCGGACCGACGGGCAAGAGCCCTGAGGCGTTCATGATCTTTCTTCGTGCTCCCGGGAGCCACCGGCTTTAGGGCTGCGCATGCGATACCAAAGTCGGCGAAGCCTTCAACAACAGCCTCAGTGAAGAGCGCTCTAGGCGGGGCCGCCACTTCCAAGACATCATCAGGGACGCCGCTGTCAGAGCCGGCGAATTCCGTATTCTCTTCTTCAAGAGCCTCAGCCAGCTCCTCGAGGCCCTCGCCACCCAAAGAGGCGGCCTCAACGATTCCATCGTCAAAGTCGAACGGATCGTACGCTTCGTCGTCTAGAATTACGGCACTCTGCAGGAAACGCGCGGTCACGCTATCCTTGTCGACGGTCATGCGGTCCCCATTTCGTTCTGCAGCGCCGTCGGACGAATCCGGAACTTCGCGCCCACTGTTGCTTCATCAAATTCTAGTTCGATTTCCCAGCCGTCCCGAGCGAGCAGCTCGCGGGAAAGCGAAAGACCCAAACCTCGCCCTCCGCGACGACGGGAAAATCCACGCTCAAAAATGGCGTCACGGTCGCGCGGCCGGATCCCTGGTCCATCGTCACAAACGAGAAGGCCATCCTCGTCCGCGTCGAGCAATATTACCCCGGTTCGACCATGATTATTGGAAGTCCATGCTATTGCATTATCGATAAGGTTTACAAAAACCGGATAAAAGGTTGAGGGGAACCCTCGAAACTGCCAGTTCAGAAATGACTCGGCAACTTCAAAACGAACGTTATGACGCTCAAATCGCTCAAAAAATACCCCGCGGACAAATTCGGATATCTGACTTCCTGTAATTACCACTTTTTGTCGATACAGACGCCGTTGGAGCGGGGTGAACAACCTTAGATATCCATCAAGGTGGGCAAAGGAAGCCCTCAGATCTCTAACAATCGGTTCTAGACGCGGAGTGGATCGCGCCCAGGGTGAAAGCTTTTGAAGTCCGCTTCTTACGGTTCGAATGCTGGCCTCAAACTCATGACTTACTATTTGAACCGCTTGCCCTAGTTGCATCAACTCCAGGTTTCCCTCGACCTGTTCCTGAAGATCTAAGATCTGTTCTTGAAGTGACGTCTTATCGGATAGCGAAGAGGAGCCGGTCTCAACTGCGGCGAGCAGATGCAACAAATCTTGCAGATTTCCACGCCGAAGAGCCGCCTCAATTCGAATTTCATCGAGGGTGCGGAGCTCCTTAGCGGTGCTGATTCGATCCGGCAAATTCGAAGCAATTCTATCCAGTGCGTCACTGAACGCGCGTACCTCCTGCTGCGCAGCATCGAGGGTGTTCTGTGCTGCCAGGGCAATAGCACTATCGACGCTCTTGTATGCCTCTTGAAGGTCTTGGTGCCCGGCCTGCCCCGCCCTCTCGATTCGTAACCGCTGGTCGCTGAGGGAGTCGATCGACACGGAGCGTTCCGAAGTCGCTAGAAGATCAAGCTGCCGGGCACCCCTCTCGATGATCTCGGCTGCCTGAGCGCGGGCGCGAATATAGGACGCATACTCTCGCTCTTGTACCGCAGTCAGTCCCACGCCCGTCGGTCTCGTTAGATCGAACGACTGCATAAGTTCATTGAGCACCCCTGCAGCTCTGGTTCTAATTAGCTCGCCTGATTCGCTATCCCCGCGTTGACTGATTGTCTTCTGCTTCTCAACCACGGCTTCTTCCACGACGCGAGTGACCAACGCCGCGAATCGCCCTGATTCAAATTCACTCAGTTGACTTTCAAGCGAAGCAGCAAACGCCTCACGAGCCCTTCTCTCTTCATCCTCAGCTTCAGAACGTGCCGTGAATCGGTCCTTCAGGCGTTGTCGTTGCCGTCTGAATTCTTCAGAGTCCTGGGTCTTACCTGAAAAAAAGTTTGCGGCCAATTGTACAAGGAAACCCTTAAGCACATCAGTAAAATCACGATATGCAGCATTTTCACGAAAACCCTCGCGCCCGGCCTTCTCCTGCAATCCCGGATTGTTAATACTGTCGATTTCGATGGCCCCGAAAATACGACGGTAAGAAAAGTAATAGCGACCAGCATTTTTAGTTCTTCGTTGCTCCATCTCAAGATAATCTGTGTCGGAATTTCCGTAAGGAAGGACGCGAATTCCGTCTCGGTAGATGTAAAGGCCTCCGAGACGCTGTAGCCTTGAAGTCATTAGCGCGAAGTCTTCAGCATTCAACCGGGAGCCCGATTGCTCACCCTGCACATAACCGAACTTAATTCGGAACGGTCCGCAATTAGTTTTTGCACCGCGATTTGCTGGCCAGGACTCCACTAAGTGTATAGGCTCGGATCCGTAAATCGACACTCTTCCTGAGAAGGTTCCATATTCATCGAATTGACCTTCAACGGTATGGTCCGTCGTCTCAAAGTCTTCGGGGCGCCAGAATGAAGCGGGATCAATGAGGTCAACAGGACCATCTTGGGCGTGGAGTATAAACTCAGTCACCAGATCGGAGTCTTCAGAATTTCCAGTAATCGTGTTTGAGAAGCCCATCAAAAATCGCTGAAATGGGCTTACGATTCCCCCATTTTCTTTGTCAGGGCCGGAAGTAATGACTGATTCAAGATCATCGTTCGCCGGAGCCACGATGAAAGCTGTGCCGCCATTTCTAGCTAGACTAGGACCGTTTAGGCTCAGGAAGCGGCTTGGGTCGAAAGGTAAGACACGCAATTCTTCCATTATTTGCAAGCGCCGATCAGTGCCTATGCGAGTCCCTAGCTGATCGATCGATTCATAGATCTCTTCAGCGAGTTCGGCTACGAGAGAGCTATTCAGTTCCGATATATCCTTCAGGCGTCTGATCGGTATTACTACATCATCAAGGGTTAACCCCGGAACCTCGAAAATGGACCACTGCAAAAGAGCAACAACGACTTCATCTTCGGCCGTTCCGACCTTTTCTCGCGCCCTCGTTACGATTAGCATTTGTGAGCCAATGCTCGCAATGGCGAGCCTGCCTATGCCCTTTTCGCCCATCTGTCTGCGAATTTTGAAACCCGATGGCACCGATGGTAGGGGTCTCGTTGAATCACGGGCCTTACTATCTGTTCCGATGGTTAGCCACCGTGACGTAAAGTCGTCAAAGCTCATGCCGACGCCGTCATCCCGGACAGTCAGGACCCTTGTGGCGGGAAAGTAGTCACCGCGCACTGTAGTTGCGTAGGCGTCATAGGCGTTCTTGAATATCTCCGATACAGCTGTCGGTATTCCTGCTATCTGCTGACGTCCCAGCATGTCCACCGCTCGGGCGCTGGTGAGAAACTTTGCCACACTTCAACCTAACTTTTACGTCTTAGCCGACAAGCGGCCGGACAGGCGCGTCGAGTTAAATGTCAAACCGCGACGGCACTGTACCTATACAACGGCAGCCGTCTGTAGCCTAGCGGAGACATCGGTCGAATCCGCGCCTCTGCTGCTTTTCAACGACATGCGCCTTCGACAGGTCCAGTTGCAACTAGCGGAGGTTTAGGGGCGGATCCGTGGCTTCAAGGAGCATGAGTTGTGCTGCGCGCATCGCCGCGGAGCAACATTTGGGTCAACTACCTGGCTTACTTACGGGACCTACCGGGAAAGACCACCGAGTTATCCGTGTCCGCAAGGTGAACCGCGTCGCACGACTCCGAAATTGCGGATCGGTAAACATTTCCGGTCCGACAGCCTGTGGGATCTGCAGGGAAGCCTCCGTGTTTCGGGGCCAGTACCTCCACCCGTCTCTGCGTTTACGAAACGCAACGCGATCCATTGCCCACCCTTTAGTGTTGAACCTGCACCCAACGAAACCGATTACGTAACGCGCCCAGCAGTCAACAAAGGCACCCTCAGGGAGGAGGAACAGTGGTCACCATCCGCGATGTCGCCAAGCACGCCGGCGTCTCTCCGGCCACCGTTTCCCGGGTGGTCAACGGACTGGTCGGCTAGTCCGATGAAACCCGCGAGCGTGTTGAGAGTGCGGTCAAGAGCCTCTCCTACGAAACGGACCACCTCGCCCGGGGCCTGAAAACCCGACAGACCTCCGTCATCGGACTGCTCGCTCCCATGGTGTCCGACGCCCTGGCCTCCCAGGTCATGCAGGGCGTCGAGGAGGAAGCCCAGGAACGCGGCTACGCCGTGATGCTGGGCCGCACCGGCGCCAAATCCGCCTACATCGCCGGATACCTCCGGACGCTGCGCACCTACCGGGCCGCCGGCGTCATGATTATCTCCGCGGTGATCACGCCGGAGACCAGGCAGCTGCTGGGGCCCAACGTCCCGATCATCTCCGTCGCCATCAGTGACAAGTCGGGCTCCCCCAGCGTGGCGATCGACGACGAGCAGGCGGCCTACGACGCGACCCGTCACCTGCTGCGCCTCGGCCACCGCCGCATCGGACTCCTGACCGGGGATCCGGCGTCGATCCACGTCGCCCAGCCCCGGAAACGCGGCTACCTCCGCGCCATGACAGAGGCGAACTGCACGCCTGTCACCGCCACCGGCAGCTTCTTCTACGAAAGCGGCGCCCCCGGCGTCGACGAGGTGCTGCAGCAGGAGCCCGGCCTCACCGCGATCTTCGCGATGAGCGACGAGATGGGCGCCGCCGTCGTCAATGAACTGCAGCGACGCGGCCTGCGCGTGCCGGAGGACGTCTCCGTCCTGGGCTTCGACGGCACCTCCACCTCTCTGCACGTGAATCCGCCGCTGAGCACCATGGCCCAGCCGCTCGAGGAAATGGGGCGGATGGCCGTGAAAAAGCTGCTCCGCTCCCGCGACCTGGGGCCGAAGATCATGCCGCACCGGCTGATCGAGCGCGGCTCCACCGCCCCGCCCTCATCGACGTCGTCCAGCACCGCCCCGCCCGGGCAGCTGGAACCAGCCAGCTAATCCCCAACAGACCACCTACCACCGGCGGCCGCCGGCGCTCCCCCGTGCCACGCAGCAGCCGCCGCAGTTCCGCATGCACCAAATCACTCGCACAAATCAGATAACAAGGAGCAACACATGAGGCAGCGCCGCCGCACCTGGCAGACTCTTCTCGCCACCACCGCCACCCTGACCGTCGCCGCCGTCGCCCTCACGGGCTGCGGCGGGACTGCCCCGGAAGCGAAGAGCACCCCGAAGGCCGCCGCCGCGTCCTTCGAGGGCAAGGGCCCCATCAACTACGTCTCCAACCGCGACGCCTCCGGGGCCGCGAACAAGAGCATCGAGGAGTGGAACGCCGCCCACCCGGAGGAGAAGGTCACGTTCATCGAACTGCCGGACTCCGCGGACCAGCAGCGCCAGCAGCTCATCCAGAACGCGCAGATCAAGTCGGACACCTTCAGCGTGCTGAACCTGGACGTCGTCTGGACCTCCGAGTTCGCCGCCAACAAGTGGATCCTGCCGCTGCCGGCCGACGCCGTCCCCACGGACAAGATGATCCCCGCCACGGTCAACGCCGCGACCTACCGGGACTCCCTGGTCGGCGCCCCGTACTACACCGACGGCGCGCTGTTCTACTTCCGCTCGGACCTGCTCAAGGCCGCCGGCATCGCCGCCCCGCCGAAGACCTGGGATGAGATGAAGACCGCCTGCAAGGCGATCCTGGCCCTCCCGGAAGCGGCCGGCATGTCCTGCTACACCGGCCAGTTCGACAAGAACGAGGCCCTGACGGTCAACTTCTCCGAGGCCGTGGCCTCCGCCGGCGGCTCGATCGTCGACGCCGACGGCAAGCCCACCGTCAACACCCCCGAGGCCAAGGAGGGCCTGAACCTGCTGGTGAACGGCTTCAAGGACGGAATGTTCCCCTCCGACGCCATCACCTACCTCGAGGAGCAGGGCCGCCACGCGTTCCAGGAGGGCAAGCTCGTCTTCATGCGCAACTGGCCCTTCCTGCACGCCTCCCTGAGCGCCACCGACGGCTCCAGCCAGGTCGCCGGCAAGTTCGACATCACCTCGATCCCCGGCACCGACGGCCCCGGCGTCTCCACCCTGGGCGGCCGCAGCCTCGCCATCTCCCCGTTCACCCCGAACAAGGCCACCGCCCTGGAGTTCGTGAAGTTCTTCACCAGCGAGGAGCAGGCTCAGAAGCGCCTCGCGCTGTCCTCCCGCGCCCCGGTCTATGCCTCGCTGTTCGAGGATCCCGCCGTCGTCGCCAAACGCCCGTTCTTCCCCACCCTGCTCACCTCGCTGAACAATGCCCAGCCGCGCCCCAAGGTGGTCCAGTACGGCGCCACCACCAAGGCGATCCAGGAGGAGGCCTACGCGGCCATCACCGGAGCCAAGGACACGGACACGGCGCTGAAGGACATGCAGGCCAAGCTCACCGAGCTGACCAAGTAATCCAGCCGTAGCCCCTGCAGTCCAGACCACACGCCTGGCCGGCCGGTCCACCCCGGCCGGCCAGGCACGCTGCAACTCCAGTTAGGTACCGAAGCATGACGACGACGACCGCCCCGCCCGCCGGCGCGCAGACCGGCACGCCCCAACCAGGCAGGCCCCGCAAACGCGGCCACCGCTCCCCCGGTGAAGGCCGTATGGCCGCGATGCTGCTCTCCCCCACCCTCCTGGTGCTGGCCCTGGTGATTGTGTACCCGCTGCTCTCCGCGGTGCACCAGTCCCTGTTCCGCGCGGAATCCGGCCTGGACGCGGACGGCTTCGTCTCCGACGTGGAGTCCTTCGTGGGCCTGGCCAACTACGCCGACCTCTTCGTCGGCGAATCCGGCCGGCGCTTCCTGAACGCCTTCGCCAACACCACCTTCTTCACCGTCACCACGGTGTTCCTCGAGACCGTCCTGGGCCTCTGCCTGGCCCTCGCCATGAACCGCGCCTTCCGCGGCCGGTCCTTCCTGCGCGCCAGCATCCTGGTCCCCTGGGCCGTCCCCACCGCCGTCTCCGGCCTGCTGTGGCGCTGGATCTTCCAGTCCGACGGCATCGCCAACAACATCCTCGGCAGCGAGATCCTCTGGACCGCCGAAGGCAACGCCTCCAAACTCGCCGTCATCATCGCCGAAGTCTGGAAGACCGCCCCGTTCATCGGTCTGCTGGTCCTCGCCGGCATGCAGGTCATCCCCGGCGAAGTCTACGAAGCCGCCCGGATCGACGGCGCCGGCTGGTGGCGCCAGCTCGGCTCCATCACCCTCCCGCTGGTCAAGCCCACCCTGCTGGTCGCCGTGCTGTTCCGCATGCTCGACGCGCTGCGCATGTTCGACCTGCCCTTCGTGCTGATCGGCTCCGGCAAGGAATCCGTGGAAACCCTCTCCATGCTGGCCTGGGACGAATCCAACCAGCTGCGCTACGGCTCCGCCTCCGCGTTCGCCGTCATGCTCTTCCTGTACGTCGCCGTCGTCGCGATCGTGTTCGTGAAGGTGCTCGGCGCCGACGTCACCGGCGCCAAGGAACTGAAGCTGCTGTCGAAGAAGACCGCCCGGAAGAACCGCATCGCGGCAAACCAAGCGACGGCCACCGCCGACGAGGCGACCGCTGACCTGTCGAACTCCGACCAGACGAAGACCGAGGCCACCCGATGACCATCTCCGACCTCCGCAACGCCGCGGCGGACTCCGGCGCCGTCGCCGGCTCCTCCAACGGCACAGCCCCGCCGTCGACCCGGCCCAAAGCCAAGCGCACCTGGCGCTCCTACAGCGTCTACGCCGGCCTGGCCCTGATCTTCGCCTACTGCCTGGCACCGTTCTACTGGATGCTGGTCTCCAGCCTCCGCCGCACCGCGGACATCTTCGACAACACCCTGCTGCCGGCCCCGTTCTCGCTGGAGAACTACGCCAAGGTCTTCGACGGCTCCACGATGTTCGGCCAGGCCCTGCTGAACTCCCTGATCGTCGCCGGCACCACCACCACGTTCGCTCTGGTCCTGGGCGTGTTCGCCGCTTACGCCATCTCCCGGCTGAACTTCCGCTTCAAGTCGGTGATCCTGGGCGTCATCATCGCGACCTCGATGTTCCCCGGCATCTCCGTCGTGGTGCCGCTGCTGCGGCTCTTCACCGACATCGGCTGGATCAACACGTACCAGGCGATGATTGTCCCGAACCTGTCCTTCGCGATCCCGCTGGCGGTCTGGAACCTCACCACCTTCATGAAGGCCCTGCCGTTCGACCTCGAGGAAGCGGCCATGATCGACGGCTGCACCAAATGGCAGGCGTTCCGCCGGGTGCTGCTGCCGCTCGCCGCGCCGGGCGTCTTCACCACCGCGATCCTGACGTTCATCCACAGCTGGAACGAGTTCATCATCGCCCTGTCGATGATCAACGACCCGAAGATCCAGACCGCCACGGTCGCGATCTCCAAATTCACCGGAGCCACCGAATTCCAGGCGCCCTTCGGCGAGCAGATGGCCGCCGGCGTGATCGTCACCGTACCGCTGGTGATCATGGTGCTGATCTTCCAGCGCCGGATCGTCGAGGGCCTCACCGCCGGCGCCAGCAAATGAGCCCGGCCCAATCCGGCACGGTCGAGGAAACCACCTTCACGCCCGACGTGCAGTGGTGGCAGTCCGCGGTGATCTACCAGGTCTATCCGCGCTCGTTCGCCGACGGCGACGGCGACGGCGTGGGCGACCTCGCCGGGCTGACCGCCCGGCTGCCGTACATCGCCTCGCTCGGCGTCGACGGGATCTGGATGACCCCGTTCCAGCCCTCCCCGCAGCTGGACCAGGGCTACGACGTGTCCGACTACTGCGGCGTGGACCCGCTGTTCGGCACCATGGAGCAGTTCGATGCGCTGCTGGAGCTGGCGCACTCACTCGGCCTGCGCGTCCTGCTCGACGTCGTCCCCAACCACTGCTCCTCGGAGCACCCGCTGTTCCAGCAGGCCCTCGCGGCCGGCCCGGGCTCGCGTGAACGGGACATGTTCCACTTTGTCGAAGGCGTTGATGCCAACACGCCGCCGAACAACTGGCAGAGCGTCTTTGGCGGCCGCGCCTGGAGCCGCGCCACCGGATCGGCGACGGACACGGACTGGTACCTGCATCTGTTCTCGGCCGGGCAGCCGGACTGGAACTGGCGCAACCCCGCCGTCGGCGACTACTTCGACGGCGTGCTTCGGTTCTGGTTCGACAAGGGCGTGGACGGCCTCCGGATCGACGTCGCACATGCGCTCTTCAAGGCCGAGGGCCTGCCGGACTCGCCCTCCACGGGCGGAGTGGTGGACGGGCTGCGGTCCAATCCGCAGGTCTCGGACCAGGAGGAAGTCCACGAGGTGTACCGCCGCTGGCGCACCCTGGCCGAGAAGTACCAGCCGCACCGGTTGCTAGTCGGCGAGGTCAACCTGGAACCGGCCCGCGCGGCCCGCTACACCCGCGCGGACGAGATGCAGCAGGCCTTCGCGTTCGCGTTCGTGAAACTCGGCTGGGATCCGGCCGCCTGGGCCGCCGCCGGCAACGAGCTCGAAGCCGCACGCCAACTCCACGGCGCCACCCCTACCTGGGCGCTGGAGAACCACGACATCGTCCGCTCAGTCACGCGTTTTGGCGGCGGGGATCTGGGCAACGCCCGCGCCCGCGCATCGCTGGTGGCGTTGCTGGGTTTGCCCGGTCCGGCGTACCTGTACCAGGGCCAGGAGCTGGGGCTGCCCGAGGTCGACATCCCGCTCGAGGCCCGGGTGGATCCGATGTGGGCACGTGGCGGCGTCTGCCGCGACGGCGCCCGCGTTCCGCTGCCCTGGACCGGGGACCCGGCGTTCAACCACGGCTTCTCGCTGGCTGACCCGGCCGCGGAACCCTGGCTCCCGCAGCCCGCGGACTGGGGCACGCACGCGATCGAACTCCAGCAGCAGGACCCTGAGTCCTCACTGGCGCTGGTGACCAGGGCGCTGGAAATGCGCCGGCTGCTCTGGAAGAACGAGGTCTTCGGCCCGGACGACGGCGGGACCTGGCGCGTGGAAGCCAGGAACCTCCTGGTGTGTGAGCGCAACGCGGAGTTCCTGGTCACCGTCGCGATGGGCACCGAGCCAGTGAAGCTTCCGTTCGGAACTGTGCTGCTCAGTGCCGTGCCGCTGGAAGAGCACGGCTGGCTGCAGCCGAACAACGCCGCATGGGTGCTGCGGGGCTGAGGATTGGTCCGTTCGGGGCCGTTCACACTCTTTCGCGGAACGTGGACGGCCCTTTTGCATCTGCGCTGGCTATTCGCCGGCACCGCGCACGCACCCGCCGCAGAAGGGAACCGGCATGGCACCGCCGGTGCCCATCCTCACTATGAGGCCAAGTCTCCCAGCAGGGCTATCAACCCTGCCTTCAAGGGGCCAGCGGGGCGGTCACGCTGCCCTTGGCGTTGCTTGCCTGCTTCGGTGCCCACGATGTTGAACGAGGCATCCAATTTAACTGTCTCGGACGTCCCGTCGGCCTTCCGGCCAAGCGCCTCGTGGGCAGCCCCTCCGCATAGGTTTCGCGGACGACGGTAGCGATGCGTCGATGATCTTTCTGCGCTTGGCGTATTCCGGGAAGACGGCCAGGCTGGGGCTGCTGAGCGCTGCAGCGTCGGCGAACCGGTCAAAAGCAACGAGGTCCTCAGCGCGGCCCTACCCGCGAGTGAGCAGCACCAGCACCACGAGCCCAGCACAAGCGGCTGCTGGCCCCCATGGCCGAGTCCCAGGACCGATGCTGCCCGGCCAAAGATCACACCGCCTTGCCAGATATCAGGAAGAGGCCGCGGATGGCGGAAGCATCGAGTGCCGGACCTACACCTTAGTAAGCAACGTCGGTGATCGAGCCGACGTCCGTTCCGCTCATTCGCCGGAACAATGTCGTCGCCTGCTTCTCTGTCAATGAGGCGACATGATCGCTGGCCGCTCTGACCCTATTTTCGTGCTGCTCCAGGTCTTCCAGACGATCGGTCGGAAGTAGATGCTCGCCAGCGCAGTAGTTCTGTCCGGGGCCGCGTTCGCCAAATCGCTGAAGCTCGATGTGATCACGCTGGAGCTGGACACGCACCTGACTTCTGACGGCAAGGTCATCGTGTGACAGGACGACTCCATCCAGGAGGACAATTGCCACGACGCCGCGCCGGGTACGCCCGGCGGCACAATGTCTCCTGTTGTGCTTTCTTGGCCGCGGGCATCCTCGGCGGCGCCATACCGCCGGCACCTGCCCCTTCCGCTGCGCCGGCCCCCGAACCCGTGAAGCCGGAGCAGGCCTACGCGGAGTTGGACTCCTTCCTTCAGGAGCAAATCGATGCCTTAGGAATCCCGGGCGCCGCTGTCGCCGTCGTCCGAGACGGGGTCCGCGGGCAAGCCGCCGCCTTTGGCCGCGCCGATGACTCCGGACGGCCGATGACCGCGCAGACGCCGGTACTGCTGGCCTCCACCAGCAAGACCCTCACCGCCATCGCCGTGATGCAGCAGGTTGAGGCTGGCCGGCTGTGGCTGGATGAGACCGTGCAGACTTACTTGCACTGGTTCCCGCTGGCGACAGCCGCCCGTCAGCCATAGCCGTCCGCCACCTGCTCTATCAGGCCAGCGCCATGGCCCCGAAGGACACGTCCTTCGGGGCCTCCTACGCGCAAGGACAGGAAGCCCTCGAAGAAGGGGTGCGGGGTAGCCCTACGCCAAACCAGCGTGCTCGCTCTTCTCGATGACGACAGCGTTGCCATTCGCGGTCACTGCAAACAAGAACGGCAGATACAGGGTTCCGCCTGAACTGGTCGCAGTCTCGGGGTCCATAGTCAGGTAGTCGAAGTCCACCCCGATCACAGCGTTGCATCCGAGTGCATAGGCTGCTTCTTTCAACTCCGCCAAGGCGTTTTGTCTGATTTGCGACAGTCCTGCCAGAAGGTCTGCGCCGACATCCTTGTTCACGCCGCCGAGCCATCCGCGGGTTGGGCGGTCCATCGATACCGCATCGTCGCCAGAAATATAGCCTGAGTACTTTGTGATGGTATAGCCCTCAAAGTTGAAGCCGGAGCTAATGAGCATGCTCGCCACGGCATGCTGCTTCGCTAGCTCAGCTTGTTCCGCGTTGGCCTGCTCCAGCGCGAGACGTTCCTGCTCCTGAACTGTCCGTGCCTTCTCCTGGGTAAGATACTGGTTGTAATGGCCGACCATCTCGTCCGTGTTGACGCCGTCGTCGACGCTCAGACCAGTCATCCCGGACTTGCACTGGAAGTCTGATTGCTTTAACCACTGATCGAAAGCGGCGGGGTCAAGTTGGTATTTCTTGGCAATGTCTCTAGTTTTCACGTAAATCCCTATCGTAGATGCTGCATGGCGTGCTGGTTGGTGGGGCCGACATCACAGATCAAGCTTGCAAAGCGATAGCTATTCATCGGACCTGTTTAGGACTCTTGCAGACCGCAGACCTCGGCCTTCGGCAGTAGTGCCGCGGAGCACCCGTCCTATGCGGAGCGCAGTGGCAGTCAAAGATCGAGTCGGCCAGAGACGGGAATCCGCGGACGGCTGGCGGTTCCGTCGTCGGAGATCTTCCGGTCCCGAACACGAACTGATGTCGGAGAGGGATCACATCTCCCGACCGTTTGCGGCTTAGCCAATTTTGGTCCAGATGCCGCAGCGTTCGGAGATGAAACCTTCGCCGGAACGGACGGCGACTGTGACGCCTTTGGGCGCGAAGCTGACGAAGTCGTTGTCGATAATGTCGCCGCCGCCTGCATTCCGGGTCCAGTAGCAGTCCTTCACGCCCGGTTTCGTTTTGTAGGTTCCGGGTTGCATGGTCTCGCCGACTACGTACGTGCCGTCACTGATTTTCACTGCCGTGATGACTTCCTGGAGCCCTGCTGCGTGGGGCGCGTCCGGGCACATGGCCAAGGCTGCCTTGGCGGTTGACTTCTTCAAGTCAGCCTTCTGCTCGAACGTCTCGACATAGCCATCTGGGAGCTTCGTGCACAGCTCCAACACGGTGAAATACGCCGCGGATGGCACGGTCACATCGCCACCGTTGGCGGCCACGGTATCAACGACAGCCTGCTCAGCTGGGTTTAGCCGGGGCTTCTCTGATTTGGAGTAGCCGTCAATCTTGATCAGGCAGGTGTCGGAGCCGGTGTAATTCGGGGTCGGCCAGACTTCCTTGAACGATCGGTAAGTAGCAGTATCCTGCGCGGTCGTGCTGCTCTGGCTGGAGCCGCAAGAGAATTTGTACCTTGTGGCGATTTTTGCGGCATCGGCCGCTGCCGTCGCGGCGGCAGCGAATTCGGCTTCCGTGACGTTGACAGTCACTAGAACGTCCTTGGCGTTTGAAGACGTTCCGGCGGCCGGGTTTGTGGACACCACGGTAACGGTCTCGTTCGGGACAATGGTGGTCCACTTGGACCCGTCCTTACCGACGATGACGGAACTGAACCCCTGGTTTGCGAGGGCTGCGCGGGCTTCCAAGAACAGCTTCCCGTTAACATCCGGGATGGCGCGAGCCGTCCTGATCGGCGACGGCGCCGGCGCCGGCGACGATGCTGACTCCGTCGACAAAGGGGTCGATGACGCCCCTCCCCCGCAGGCCGTGATTCCGACCATGAGCGTGGCTGCCACGACGGCAGTGACGTAGCGTTTCATTTTCCCCAATTTCGATTTTTCTGGTGCGGTGATGGTGGTCTGAACGGAGGCGGCTGGCGAATTTTCTAACCATAGTGGCCGCATTGACGACTGGTACGCACATGATTCGGCAGCGCAGGTGGACGTGCCGGAGTGACGTAGGCTATTGGACCTGTGCCACGACGATTGGGTCCCAGGCGCAGTGGCCGAACGTGGGACCGGGCTTACTACAAGTCTGCCACCCCCGCCTTCGCAAGCCTGGCCGTGATTGGCTTCGACGACGAGCCCGGGGCCGGCCTAGAAACTGTACTCCCAGCTGTCAGCACTAGTACAGCATCGTTCCGAGGGCAGTAGTTTCTGCAATTTTCTCTTGAGAATTTTGTCTTCTTGAATAAGGGCCCCCGAGCAACTCGGGGGCCCTTCCTTCATGATGCTTAGAGGGAATTAATCCAAGCGGCCCGATCAGAGAAGAATGAAAAGACCGGCTCGTAGAGGACGACGAACTGGCCTGCTTCGGCGTTCTTGTTGTCAAAGCACACGTCACCGCTGGCCTTACCACCCGGAGCGATCTCACCGGAGTTGAGCGTGTTCTTGCTGCCCGTGAAGCCAGGTTTCAGGATAGTGCCAGAAGGAGTCTGGAGCTTCCAGTCGAATGCATTGAAGGAAATCGTTTCCTTCGAGCCGTTACTTAGGGTGGTTGCGGTGCAAATGGTCTGGCCAAATGTTGCGTCACCGTTCGCGATCGGGGCAGACGTAACAATGGCGTCGCCGACCTTAAGGGGTGCGCCCGCTTGTCCTACGACATCATCCTTCTTGGCGCCCGGGAAGGCCGCCTCTGCTGCAGGAGCCGGAGCGGCTGCTGCAGGGGCTCCGGGGGCTGCGCTCGAAGCGTCCGCGGAAGGTGCGACAGCAGTAGAGGTGTCGGCCTTTCCCCCGTTAGCCCCAGGTTTTCATGGCGGGTCCGTCGGGATGGCGTGTTAATCAGGGAAAGG
>NZ_JASBQY010000013.1:65237-109650 GCF_029960645.1 Arthrobacter sp. AL12 | reverse complement strand
ATCACCATGGCGAAAGGAGCCTAAAGTGCTCGACTTCAATTTCCGGCCATCCGCGTCGGTGGTTATCTGCTCCTATACCGAGCAGCGCTGGGACCTACTGATGGACGTCATCGACTCCGTCCACGCCCAGACGCTCCGGCCCAAACAAGTGATAGTTGTGGTGGACCACAATGAGGACCTGTACAAGAGGCTGGTGGCCGCCGTGCAGGACGTAACACTGGTGGAGAGCTCGGGACTTCAAGGGCTCTCCGGAGCCCGTAACACGGGTGTAGGGCTGGCCACCTCCGACATTGTGGCGTTCTTGGACGACGACGCCGTGGCGGCTCCGGACTGGCTCGAAAAGCTAACGGCCCTCTACGACGATTCCGACGTACTGGCCGTCGGCGGAAAGGTCGATCCTGTCTGGGAAGGCGGCCGGCCCGGTCATTTCGGCCCGGAACTTGACTGGATCGTCGGCTGCAGCCACCGCGGCATGCCGAAGGTGGCATCCGAAGTGCGCAATGTCATCGGCGCCAACATGTCCTTCCGGCTTCAGGTGCTCCAGCAGGTTGGCGGATTCAATCTCGCCCTCGGACGCCAAGGCACGAAACCGCTGGGATGCGAAGAAACCGAAATCTGCATCCGCGCTGCGATTGGCTCCCCGGGGTCGCGCGTCGTGTACGAGCCGGCAGCCATGGTGCGTCACCACGTCCCGGTCCATCGGGGGACCTTCCGCTACATGCTGGAGCGTTCCTGGTCGGAGGGCATTTCCAAAGCCCAGGTCAGCCAGGTGGTGGGCCATAAGAGGGCCCTCGGCCCCGAGCGGCGGTACGTGCGCAGCGTCTTGCCGCGGGCGGTCGTTTCCGCTCTGGCGGATTGGAGCAGGGGGCGGGACCCCGAGGGCTTGCGCCGTGCCGGGGCCTACGTGGCGGTTCTCGCGTTCACCGCCGCAGGGTACTTCCGTGGCCGGCGACTCGCCCAAGGCTCCGGATCCCTCCAGACCGGTTCGGCACCCCTGCCCCATCGCAGCCCTCCCTGGCGGGAAGCCACCTGATCGAGGCCGGAAATGAGTCTGCGCTGACATCCCGGGACTCCACGGGCTATCACCGTGCGTGCTTGCCGGTGCGCAGCGGGCCGTCCGTCCTCGACCTTCCGTCCTTGGCCGCCGGGGCTTTGATTCGCATACTGGAAGCAGGCGTATAGCCGCGCTGACAGGAAGGGGAATCCATGGGAGGCGGGTCAAACGGGTCGTTCCGGCGCCGGGTGGAGCGTGCGGCGGAACTTCGCTCCTTCCGGGTGAGCGGAATGACGGTCCAGGAAGAGGAGGAACTGGCCGCCGCCGACGAGAAGGAAAGGGAGCTGCGCGCAAAATTCGACGATGCCGCCAGAGCTGAGTACCTGATCCGCGACGCCATGGCGCAGGGCAAATTCGACCATCTAAAATACGCCGGAAAACCCATCCCCGGGCTGGGGGAGAAGTACGACCCCGACTGGTGGGTCAAGGGCCTGATGGAACGCGAAAACATCACCGGGATGGGTCCCAAGGCCATCCTGCTCCGCACCGAGGACGCCGGGCTCGATGACCGGATCGACGAGCAGCACTCCGAAACGCAGGTCCGCCAGCTGCTGGAAGACTTCAACGCCCGCGTGATCGATGCCAGGCGGCAGCTGCAGGGCGGTCCGCCGGTCGTCACCAAGACCCGCGACGTCGAGTCCGAGGTGCGACTCTGGGCGGAACGCCGCGCGGTCCGTGCCGCCGTCGTCGCTGAACTTGAAGCGCAGCTGGAACCGGACCGGATTCGCCGCCGGTGGTGGCGGCGGTTCTGGCCCGGTTCCTAGCGGGCTGGCGCCTCTTGGCCCGTGGCCGCGACCCGGTTCAGTACCGTGCGATCTGGGTCAGATAACCGTAGTAGTGCCCATCGATCGGGCGCAGTGGGTCGCCCTCGAAGCCGAAGTCGCGGTGTTTCTGGTTGTACGAGGATGTGATGTCCAGGAACTGGGACATCACATCCTCGCCCGAACCCTCACACTCCCCTAAACCGATGCACAGCGCCACGGAGCCGGCGACAGCAGGGCTGGCAAAGCTGGTTCCGTGGGCCACGGAATAGCCGCCCGGCGCGGTGGAGGTCACACAGACCCCTGGGCCGGCAATGGTGTGGGCCTTGTCCCTGGCCTTGCTGGCGTAGTTGGAGAAGAACGCCGGACGGTCATCCAGCTGCCCCACGCCAGACCAGTCCTCGGCCCCGCATACCGGGGCCCCGAGGCCGTCAGGTTTTCCGTCGAAGTCTGCCATCGCCGTGGCGGTCAGCACCTCGTCGTACGTGGCAGGGACCGTGCCGGCGATGTCCTCACCGGAGTTTCCGGCGGCGACGGCGTACACGACTCCGGCCTTCACCGAGCGGCAGATGGCGTAGTGCATCGGATCCGTGCCCTTGCCGCAGTCGGCGGTATCGGCACCCGGACCGCCGATGCTGATGTTGGCCACCTCAATGTCGTTCTTCGGGTCCTCGTCCTTGCGCGTCGCCGTTACCCAGTCGATGGCGCAGATGAGCATGTCCTCCGTGATCACGCCGGCGTCGTCAACTACGCGAACGGACCACAGCGGGGTTCCCGGTGCCGCGCCGATCACGCCCTCGTTGTTGTCCTTCGCTCCGATGACCCCGGCCACAAAGGTCCCGTGTCCAACGTCATCCGTGGGGTCCACCTTGACCGGCGACCCGGTGGAGCAGTCGATGCCGCCGCGCACGTTGAGGTCGGGATGGCTACCGTCGATGCCGCTGTCAATCACGGCCACGTTGACGCCTACGGGATCCGCGCCTGCGTCGGAGTCCGTGGCCGCAGAGGCAGAGCCGCCGATCCTCAGCCACCAGAGCGGTTCCACCTGGGTGCCCGGCCCGGGGGCCCGGGGCTCCTCGAAGGCCCGGGCAAGAGTGACGAAGTCAACGCCGGGGTCAGCAGCGAGGCGGGCCGCGACGGATGCCGTCATAGTGGCGGCGTACCCGCTCACGGCGGCCCGGTAGACCGTGGAAACGGAAAGGCCATAGCTGCTCTGTTGTGTCGCGGCCGCTGCGCCGGCGTCAACAACGCCGTCCTTGAGCACCACGATGTAGCGTTGTTCCTGCTCGGCGCCGGTTGAGGGGGCTGCCGCGACAAGGCCTCCGGCCACGGCCAGGGTCAGCGCTGCGAGGCCGACCACGAGTCGCCGGAACCTCGACGTCATTTTCGGCGGTGGCGCGGCGGTCCCAGCATTCCGGTGAGCCCCCGCGGCTGCACGCACTGGTTCCCGTGATGATCCCGGACGGCGGACGTGGCTGAACATAGTGGCCTCCCTTAAGCGTCTACGCTACTGAACGCCCCCCGCTCATAGCTTAGGCCCGCAACTGTCTCTTGCACACGGACCTTTGGCATTACTTGGAAAAAGGGCAGCGCCGGGCCCCTAGGTGCGGAGCCAGTCCTGATCGAAGTCCGGGTGGTCGTAATAGGGCAGGGCCAGGGCGTTCAGCGACTGCTCAAGCCATTCAAGTGATTGCGGGATCCAGCCGGCGTCCTGGGCCGTGTCGCTGACCAGTGACGCGAGGGCCGCCTGGCGGGCGGATTCCACGACGCGGATCAGTCGCCGCTTGGCTTCGCACTCGAGCAGCAGGCGTTGTTCGTACCAGGCGCCGGATTGCGAAACTGTCCGGTCGCCGAGGAGGGTCCGCGCCACGGCCTCGTCCTCTGTGATCCGCTCAGACAGGAAATCAACAATGTCCACACCGCGAGCGTACGCGCGGTGCTTGGCCGGCAACCAGCCCCAACCGCCCTGCCGCCACGGCGCTTAGTGCACTGCCAGGTTTTCCGCGTCCTCGGGACCGACGAAGCGGCAGGATCCCTCGTGACGCTCGGGCACATCACAGGTCCGGCCGGTCGGCAGGTGGACGTTGCCGCATAGTCCAGTGATGGCCACGTCCTCGCGGACGTGCAGGCTGCTCAGGTCGGGCCGGCCCTGGCTTTCCTCGTGGATCTGGGGGAGGGCGGGGGAACTCTGCTCTGGACTGTTCATGTCTACTGCTCCTTGGAGGGCTTGCTTTGCAGGGAGGTGCCAGTCTCGATTGAGTCCGATGCCCCAGTCTCACACGGCCACGTTGATACCTGGAGACCGCCCCGCCAGATATTTGCTTCGGGCCCGGTTCCGGTGGCGTTCGCGGGGGTATATTTCGAAGGAGAACCGTGACTAAACCAGGTGGAAAGGGTGCGCCATGATGGTGCCAAATTCGGCGGACATCGGTGACCGGGGACGGGACGTCCAGACCGAGGAGCCGATCACCGCGGACGCCCTTGCCACCCGGCTGGGTGACATTGCCCGGGAACTCCAGCACGAGGAAAACCCTGACACCGTGCTGGCCGGGATCGTGCACGCCGCGTTGGAACTGGTTCCGCATGTGGCCGCCGCCTCGGTCAGCCTTGTCACGGGCCGCCGGACGATCGACTCGCGGGCTGCTTCCAGTGATCTGCCGCGCCGGGTGGATGCCCTCCAAAGCGAAACCGGGCAGGGGCCGTGCCTGGACGCTTCCTATGAAGAGCTGATTGTCCGCGTTCCGGACCTGAGCTCGGACCAGCGCTGGCCGGATTTCTCGCGGGCGGCGTTCAAGCTTGGAGCGCGGAGCATGCTCTCCTTCCAGCTCTTTGTGGACGGCGCCCACCTTGGAGCTTTGAATCTGTTCGGGAGCGAAGCGGGCGCCTTCGACGCCGAATCCGAGCGGATCGGGGCACTGGTGGCGGCCCACGCCGCCGTCGCCGTCGCCGGCAGCAAGCAGGTCAGCCAGCTCACCCAGGCGCTGGACACCCGGGACCTGATCGGGCAGGCCAAAGGAATCCTGATGGAGCGCTTCAAGATCACGGCCCAGGAGGCGTTCCTGCTGCTCTCCCGGGCCAGCTCGGAGCTGAATATCAAGCTGCACGACGTGGCGGAGCAGCTGACCCTCAGCGGGGAGATGACCAAGAAGCGCTGACGCCGGCCGGGCTCGCGCCCCGGCGCGGGTTTCAGCTGCCGGCGGGCAGCTGTGCACCATCGACAAGCCCGGAGCACACCACGGACAGCGGTGTTCCGTCAGCCCGGGCGCGGCGGAGCAACTCCCTCAGGGCCTGCTCCGCCGACAGCCCATGGCGTTCCATCAGGATCCCGCACGCACGGTTGGTGTTGTCCCGGCCGTAGAGGGCTCCTTTGAGCGGGCCGCTGAGGTGCCGGGGCGTCTCGGAGCTTTGAACATGGGCGATCAGGGTCGCAGCGGGCACCGCGAATTTCTCGAGCAGCAGCACGGTGGCGGCGGTATAGGCTGCCGGCAGGACTGCGTAGATTTTCAACGTTCCGATGGGTCCGCTGGCGGCGGCCAGCGGCGTGCTGACGACGGAGCGGACGGGCAGCGACGCGACAGCCTCGCTCCAGAGCGGCCACCGGTCATCCGCTGCGGCGTCGTGGACCAGCACGGGTGTCCCTGCCGTCCAGGCCTCGACACACGGGCCCTGACCCAAGTCGTGCTGGGCGGCGTCCGCCTCCCCCACGAGCTGTGCTGTCGACGCGGTGCTGCTTCCGCGCCCTTGCTCGTCGAACAGTGAGATGCCGGCGCCGGCGGATCCCGGAATGGCATCCCGGACGGCCTGGACAAGCAGCTGTAGGGCGCGGTCTACCTTATCCTCGGTCAGGAGCAGGCCTTTGATGCGCGCGAAGACTGCGGTGAGTTCATCGAGGGGGAGGGGATTGAATGGCTGGTTGAGCACTTGCGGGCCTTATGGCGTGAGGGCACAATCGCCCTGCTTATGCCCCCTGCTGAGCCGGGACGCCCTGAAGGACGGTCCACCTCAAGCATAACCCGCTCCGCTGTCCGGTGGGTAAGCAACGGGTAACGGTCGACG
Source organism: Arthrobacter sp. AL12 (assembly GCF_029960645.1). Taxonomy (GTDB): domain Bacteria; phylum Actinomycetota; class Actinomycetes; order Actinomycetales; family Micrococcaceae; genus Arthrobacter. Next base: position 103,779 of record NZ_JASBQY010000013.1, on the reverse strand, counting down.
ACGGCGCGACGTCCCGCCGTCGTCGACCGGCCCTCCCGGCCCGTGCGGCCACTCCCGACCAGTCCCGGCCGCGCCGGGCCCCGCCGGATGGAGCGCCACCTCGTTGGATAGGAGCAGTCCAATCAACATCGCATTCCCGCCTGGGGCTCAGGACTCGTAGTTTTCCACCTGCTTGACGGGGCGGGGCTCCGCCTCGTCGGGGTTTTCGCCGTACTGCAGCTTGGCCCGGCGCTGCCGCAGGAGGTCCCAGCACTGGTCCAGGTCCTCCTCGATGCGCTTCAGCCGGGCGTGCTCGGGGCTGTGCTCGTAGTCCGGCGAGGAGGACGGGGCCTTCTCGCGGAGCGCCTGTTCTTCCTCCACCAGCGCTGAAATGCGTTCCAGGATGTGTCGTTCGTCCATGACGGCCTTCTTTCGGGTAGCAGTCCTTCCGCCAGAGTAGCGAGGCGGTGACGCACTGGCCAGAGGACTGTTGACCGGAGACGGCCCCAACATAATCAGCTTGCTTATCAGTTTGTCGCTTCCTAAAGTGGGACCTGTAAGCCATCAATCTCTCCGCGCGGAGGGTCCCGGCCGGTCCACCGGCTGCGTGAACCTCCCCGGGCACCAGAGGAGGACCCATGTCAGAGCACAATATTTCCGGTAAGAAGGTCGCCTTCCTGCTCACGGACGGCGTGGAGCAGGTGGAACTGACCAGCCCCTGGAACGCGGTGAAGGAGGCCGGCGGAGAGCCCACGCTGGTGGCCCCCACGGGAGGTAAGCTCCAGGGCTACAACGGCACCGAGAAGGGGCAGCAGTTCGACATCGACCTCACCGTGGCCGAGGCGAACGCCTCCGATTTCCACGCGCTGGTGATCCCCGGCGGGGTCGTCAACGCGGACCACCTCCGGGCCGACAAGGGCGCCCAGGCCTTCACCCGGGCCTTCTTTGAGCAGCACAAGCCGGTGGCCTCGATCTGCCACGGCCCCTGGCTGCTCATCGACGCCGGCGTCATCAGCGGCCGGCATGTCACCTCCTACCACACGCTCCAGACCGATCTGAAGAACGCCGGCGCCAACTGGAGCGACCAGGAGGTCGTGGTCGACCAGGGTCTCGTGACCAGCCGGAACCCGCACGACCTTCCCGCCTTCAACGACAAGCTGCTGGAGGAAATCGAGGAGGGCGAGCACGCCGGCCAGACGGCCTGAGCGGCGCCGCCACTGAAAAAGGGACGGGCGGCGACACCTACCCTGGTGGGCTGATCTGGGGCAGGATATGCCCTGTAACGTGCACGGCCAGCGTGCGCCACACGGCACCCTGGCCGGCACCCCATCCGCAAGGAGTCCCGGATATGACCACGCTCAACCCGTACCTGAGTTTCCGCGACAACGCGAAGGAAGCCATGACCTTCTACCAGTCGGTATTCGGCGGGGAACTGAACATGAGCACCTTCGGCGAATACCACGCCAGCGAAGATCCTGCCGAGCAGGACAAGATTATGCACGCCATGCTGAGCACGGCCAACGGGATGGTGCTGATGGGTGCGGACACACCCAACGGCATGGACTACAAACCCGGCAGCAGCGTTTCGGTGTCGCTCAGCGGCTCCGATGAGGCCGAACTGCGCGGCTACTTCGACAAGCTCGCCGACGGCGGACAGGTGACCGTCCCTATGGAGAAAGCACCCTGGGGAGACGTCTTCGGCATGTGCACGGACCGGTTCGGGACCGACTGGCTCGTCAACGTCGGCCCCGCGTAGCCGGGCCCGACTGCGCACTGAGGCCCGCCGGCTGCTGGGCCGGGCGGCCCAGGGGGTAGCCAGGGTCCTAGTCCGGGCTGGAATCCGTCGTGAGCCCGCGGCCGTCGGCGGACTGCTCGTCATGTTCCTGCGCCGGGCCTGTGGCCTTGTTGTCGTCCGTCGCCCCGACTGTTGCCTGGGCCTCGGTGGAACCTGACCCCGCCGGGCTCCCCTCCTGGCCCTCCTCGCGGGCCACAGGCGCTACACCCGGCTCGCTTCCCTCCCCGACGCCGTCCTTGACGATGTCCTCGGGGTCCTTGCGTTCGCTGCCCATCGGGTCCTCCCCGCTCCGGCTACTCCGGTCAGATTGACTGGGCCGGGTTGCGGGCCCTGACTGCCCAAATTACACCGCGGCCCGGCCGGCGTATTCCACTCTTAGTTGACCACAGCTATTCTGAAGGCGGCCGGGACGCAGAAATTCGAGTCCACTTTCCCCTGCCCAGAGAGGCATTGACATGACCGAGAAGTTGCACCTCACGCCGGAGGATGAATTCCCGGAGGACCTTTCCGAGGTGGAGGACAAGGATCTGCAGGTTCTCGACAGCCAGGTCCAGCGCCAGCTGGACCACGAATACGTGGCGGACGGCGAACCGAACCCGGAGACCGAATTCAGGCACTACGACCTTGATGAGGAGTTCAGCGAGCGCGACAAGAGGAGTGACTGACCGGCGGGTTCTGTCAGTATGCTTACTAGACGCTGACGAGTGGCGCTGAGCTAAAGCGCCGAACAGAAATGAGCCCACCATGAGCAGGCCCGACCGCATCGAGATCGAGGCCGCAGGCCAGCTGGGCCACGTGTTCGTCTCCACACGACCCGCCGGCGCCGCCGCCGGGGAGGCGGGTCCCGCCGTCGTGCTGATCCACGGAATCGGCGTCTCGCACCGCTATTTCAGCCGGCTCCACGGCCTGCTGGCGGAATCCGTTGACACCTACTCGATCGACCTGCCCGGCTTCGGCGCCACGCCACGCCCGGAACACACCCTCACGGTCGCCGACCACGCCACCTATATCCTCGGCGCCCTGGAACAGCTGGGGGTCCTGGAGTTCGTTCTGGTCGGGCACTCGATGGGCACCCAGTTCGCGATCGAAGCGGCGTTGCAGCAGCCTGGCCGGATTTCCCAGCTTGTCCTGATGGGACCGGTAGTCGATGCGAAGCGCCGCACCGTGGTGCAGCAGGCCCTGGCGCTGGGCCGGGACAGCGTGTTCTTCGAGAGTTTGTCCTCGAACGCCCTCGTCTTCACGGACTATTTACGCTGCGGGCCCGCCTGGTACCTGAAGACCCTGCGCGTCATGATGGGCTACCCCACGGAGCAGAAGGTCACCGGGGTGTCTGCCCCGGTCCTTGTGGTGCGGGGCGCCGACGATCCCGTCGCCTCCGCTGACTGGTGCCGCCGGCTGGCCGCGCACGCGTCCCAGGGGCACCTGCTCGAAATCGAGGGCACCGGACACGTGGTGCAGCACAACCGCTCCGGGGAAGTGGCGGGCGCCATCCTGGACTTCGCCGGGCTCCGCCGGACCGCCGGAGAGGCTTCCCAGGGGCGCCCGGCATGAGCCGGGTCCTGCAGGCCGCCCGCTGGTGGGCCCAGGACTACCTTTATGCCGCCGGCCGGCAGGTCCTCAGCGCTGTGGCGCGGACCAGGCCGGAGGATTTCCTCGGCGGGACCGGACGGCCCGTGGTGGTGATTCCCGGGGTTTACGAGGATTGGCGCTTTATGCTGCCGCTGGTTCAGCGGCTTCATGAGGCCGGCCATCCGGTGCACGTGCTGACCCTGCTGCACCGGAACCGGCTTGCGGTGCCCAAAGCTGCGGACCTGATTGCCGGATACATCCGGGACCGTGACCTCTCGGACGCGGTGATCGTGGCCCACAGCAAAGGCGGACTGATCGGCAAATTCGTGATGATGCAGCTGGATCCGGATCGCCGGATCGCCGGCATGGTGGCGGTCTGCTCACCCTTCTCCGGCTCACGCTATGCCTCGTTCATGCTGCTGCCGAGCCTGCGCGCCTTCTCGCCACGGAACGCCGTGACCATGCAGCTCTCCCGTGAAGAACGCGTCAATGAGCGCATCACCTCGGTGTACGGGCGCTTTGACCCGCATATCCCTGAGGGGAGCATGCTCCCCGGCGCCCGGAACATCCAGCTCGAGACCGCCGGCCACTTCCGGATCCTGGCCCACGAGGACACGATCCGCACCATCCTGGACGTAGCAGCTGCCCCTCCGCGCCAATAGTCGCCCCGCCGCCCCTCGACGGCTACTCTGACAGTGAACGAATCAATGTCCGGATCCCGGACTGACCTTTCAAGGGTTCAGCATGACTCCTCGCCGGCCACAACCCGCGGCCGGGGCGTCGCCCCACGTTGTCGACGGCGTTCCCCCCGAGCACCTTGTCCGTGCCCTCAAAGCCACGTCCGAGCTCGCCCTCATCACCGAAGCGAAGGTGCTGGATTCCGACGGCGGCTCCCGGCCCGCCGTCGCCGTCGATTTGCCGCTCCGGGAAATCCGGCGGGGGGCCTAGACATCGAAATGCGTCCGCTCGATGTCCGGGAACCTCACTCCCTGCCGTTAGCGATCTCCGACGCTGCCCACCGGCCAGCCGAAGAGGTCGCCGCCCGGCTTGGCTCCGGCGCGGGGGGCCTGGGCAGCGGCGAGGCCGCCCGGCGCCTCGCCGAGCTGGGACCCAATGCGCTCCGCACCCACAAGGCCAGCGCATTATCGGTCCTGGGGCGGCAACTACGCAGCCCTATCCTGATCCTGCTGCTTGTCACCGCCGGGCTTTCGCTCTTCCTCGGCGATGCCACTAACGCGATCGTGATCGGCGTCATCCTGGTGGTCAGCGTCGGTCTGGGGTTCAGCAACGAGTTCCGTGCCGAACGCGCCGCTGAGGCGCTGCACTCCCGCGTCACCCACCGCGCCGTTGTGGTCCGCGACGGAACGCCCCAGGAAGCCGACGTCACCGTCCTGGTGCCCGGCGACGTCGTGCACCTGGCTATCGGCGCGATCATCCCCGCCGATATGCGGCTGCTGACGGCGAAGGACCTGCTCTGCGACGAAAGCATCCTTACGGGTGAATCGATGCCGGTCAGCAAGGACCCCGCCCCCGTGCCCGGCGCCGCGGCGCTGGGGGACCTGACGTCGTGCCTGTTCATGGGAACCGTGATCCAGGCCGGCAGCTGCACCGGGGTGGTGGTCTCCACCGGCGGCCGAGCCGAATTCGGCCGGATTGCCCTCGGCCTCGGCGAGCGCCAGCCCCAGACCGAATTCCAGCTGGGCCTGCAACGCTTCTCCTACCTCCTGCTCCAGGTGGCCATCGGCCTCACGTCCCTGATCTTCATCGCCAACCTGCTGCTGCAGCGGCCGGTGATTGAATCGCTGCTGTTCTCCCTCGCGATCGCCGTCGGGATCACGCCGCAACTGCTGCCCGCCATCGTCAGCACGAGCCTGGCCACCGGAACCCGGCAGCTGGCCAAACGCAAAGTCCTCGTCAAACGTCTGGTCTGCATCGAGGACCTCGGCGACATGGACGTATTGGTGACCGACAAAACCGGGACGCTGACGGAGGGCCGGATCAGCTTCACCGCCGCCCTGCCCGCTGCCCCCGGCATCTCCGCCGGGGAGCTGCTCACCCTGGGGCTGCTGGCCACCGAGGCCGACTACGTGGAATCCCAAAGCTCCCCGGTGGGCCTGAACCCCCTGGACGCCGCACTGTGGGCTTCCGCCGGCGCCGCGGCCTTCCGGCCCGTCCGGTACGAGCGACTCGACGTCATCGACTTCGATCATCTGCGGCGCCGGACCAGCGTGCTGGTCCGGGAAGCAGGCGCCCCGGCCCGGATTCTCACCAAGGGGTCACCGGAAGACGTCCTGGCGCTCTGCGCCGACACCCCGGCCAGCGTGCAGGCAATGCTGGACGAACAGTTCGACGCCGGATCCCGGGTGGTTGCCGTCGCCACCCGGGCCGCCCCGGGCCTGACCGCGATCGGGCCCGCCGACGAAAAAGAGCTGGTCCTCGCCGGTTTCCTGATCTTCCTGGACCGGCCCAAGGCCACCGCACGAGCCTCCCTGGACCGGCTCGAGGAACTCGGCATCACCGTCAAGATCGCCACCGGGGACAACGCCAGGGTGGCCGAAAAGGTCTGCGACGAGCTCGGAGTCCTCTCCGGCGGAACACTGACCGGCGCCGCGGTCGAGGCGATGTCCGATCCGGAACTGGCCGCCGCGGCGCGGGAGGCCAGCATTTTCGCCCGGGTCTCGCCCGAACAGAAAGCCCGGATCATCAGGCTGCTGCGGCAGAGCGGAGGGTCCGTCGGCTTCATGGGCGACGGCGTCAACGACGCCCTCGCCCTGCACGCCGCGGACATCGGCATCTCCGTCGACAGCGCCACCGACGTCGCCAAGGACGCGGCCGACGTCGTGCTGTTGGACAAGGACCTCGGCGTCCTGGCCGAAGGCGTGATGGAGGGCCGGCGGATCTTCGCCAACACCATCAAGTACGTTCTGATGGGGACCTCCAGCAACTTCGGCAACATGTTCAGCGCGGCCACGGCCTCGGTGGCGCTGAGCTTCCTGCCGATGCTGCCGGGGCAGATCCTGCTGAACAACCTGCTTTACGACGCCGGCCAGCTCGCCATCCCGGGGGACCGGGTGGACAAGGAACAACTGCTGGCGCCCTCGCACTGGGACATCGGTTTCATCCGGCGCTTCATGTTCCTTTTCGGCCCGATCAGCTCCCTCTTCGATTTCGCCACGTTCGCCCTGATGCTGTTTGTCTTCGACGCCGTCCCCGGCGAATTCCGGGCCGGCTGGTTCATCGAGTCCATCGTGACCCAGACGCTGATCATCTTCGTCATCCGGACCCGGCGGGTGCCCTTCTTCCGCAGCCGGCCGTCGGTGGGCCTGGTCGGAGCTTCGCTGGGCGTCGTGGCCCTCGGGGTGTACCTTCCGCTCTCGCCGCTGGCCGGGGTGCTTGGCTTCGATCCGCTGCCCGTCCCGTTCTTCCTGGCCCTGCTCGGGATGGCCGCGGTGTACCTGGTGATGGTCGAAGTGGCCAAACTCTGGTTCTACTCCCGCGCCGCGCAGCAGCCCGTCCTGCCCAGGCCTGCGGGGGTCCGGCGGCGCGTCCGGACCCACCACATCGCGCGCCGGGCCGCGCGGTTCAGCACCGCGACAACGGGCCATATGCTCCGCCGCCGCGGCCCCGGGCGGGGGCGCCGGCCAATCCGGGCACAAAGGCCCTCACGTCCCGGGACCTCCTGACAGATAGTGGGAGAGAGCGGCCAACTGGTCAATTTCCGGGCCTGCAAAGCGCACGCCTGGATGAGGTCACGGCCGATGTCCCGATTGGAAAGCCATACCGATGACCATTTTCGAAGACAGGGTCGACGCCGGCCGGCAGCTGGGAAGGCGGCTCGCAGAATTCCGCGGCCAGGACATCGTGGTCCTGGGTCTGCCCCGCGGCGGCGTCCCCGTGGCCTTCGAAGTCGCCGCAGCCCTCGACGCGCCGCTGGACGTGATCGTGGTGCGGAAGCTGGGCCTTCCCTACCAGCCGGAGCTTGCCATGGGAGCGATCGGGGAGGGCGGCGCCCGCGTGCTTGAAGAACACGTGCTCGCCCATGCCCGGGTCAGCGACGCAGAGTTGCAGGCCGTCGAGGACCACGAACGCGCCGTTCTGGAGAGCCGTGTGGCCCGGTTCCGGAATGGCCGGACCCGGCAGGACCTCACCGGGCGCATCGCCATTATTGTCGACGACGGGATCGCCACCGGATCCACCGCCCGGGTCGCGTGCCGGACCGCGCGGAAGCTCGGTGCCGCGAGGGTCATCCTGGCCGTCCCGGTCGCCCCCGCCGACACCCTCAGGAGCCTGGCCGAGCCTGACGAGGTGGTCTGCCTCGCCACCCCGCACCAGTTCTCCGCGGTCGGTTACCACTACCGCGATTTCTCGCCCACCGAAGACGAAGAGGTTGTGCAGCTGCTCGATGCCGCGACCAAGCGCCTGCAGAACTCGCAGCCCGAGTCCCGGAAGCCCGCCGCGGCCAGCGTGCAGGATGCGACGGTGTTCGATGCGGAAGTCGAAATCCCGTCGCGCGGAGTACGGCTCCAGGGCCAGCTGCACCTGCCGGTCCCGGCCCGCGGCGTGGTCCTGTTCGCGCACGGCAGCGGCAGCAGCCGGCACAGCCCGCGGAACCGGTACGTGGCCGGAGTCCTCCAGCAGGCAGGGCTCGGCACTCTGCTGCTGGACCTGCTGACCCCGGCGGAGGAACAGAACCGGGCCAACGTCTTCGACATCGAACTGCTGGCCCGCCGGCTGTCCGCGGCCACCGACTGGCTCGCCACCCGCCAGGACACGGCCGCCTGCACCGCCGGCTATTTCGGCGCCAGCACCGGTGCCGGCGCCGCGCTCTGGGCCGCCTCCGAACCAACCGCCAGGATCGACGCCGTCGTCTCCCGCGGCGGCCGCCCGGACCTGGCCGGCCCTCGGCTGTCCGCCGTCCGGGCGCCAACCCTCCTCATCGTGGGCAGCTACGACCACGAGGTGCTGGAGCTGAACCGCAAGGCGAAGTCCATGATGCGCTGCCCCAACCAGCTGGCCGTCGTCCAGGGCGCCACGCATCTCTTCGAGGAACCCGGTACGCTGGCCGCGGCAGCCATCCTCGCCAGGGACTGGTTTGTCGACTACCTTTTGCCGGCCAACACCACTCCAGGAGCAACTGCATGACCTACACCTACACGGCCGTTGTCCCGCTGAGCTGGGAGGACGCCGTCGAAAAGACGCGTGCCGCGCTAGCCGCCCAGGGGTTCGGGATCCTCTCGGAAATCGATGTGCGCGCGACCTTTGCCGCCAAACTCGGCGAGGACGCCGCGGACGCCCTGGGGGACTATGTCATCCTCGGTGCCTGCAATCCGATGCTCGCGAGCCGGGCGCTCGCCGCCGAACCGGAAATGGGGGCGCTCCTGCCCTGCAATGTGGTGGTGCGCCGCGGAACGGACGCCACTGCGACGACGGTCCAGGCCATCGACCCGCAAACCATGGTGCAGCTCAGCGGGAACCCCGCGGTCCGCGACGTGGCGGACGACGCCGGCACACGCCTGCGGGCGGCCATGGCCGAGCTGGCCGGGGACAGCTGATCCGTCAGGCCCCGTGCACCTTGTGCTGGCCGCCGGTGCGGTGGCGGTAGGCGTAGACCAGCAGCGCCACGCCGGCGAGGACCAGGAGCACCGGGACGAAGTACTCGCTCGCGGTGAGTAATGTCGTAGCCTGCACGGCGAAAATCAGCCCCAGCATGGCCAGGACCGCGGCCGGAATCAGGGGCCACTTCATCCTGGCCGGTTCCGCATCCCCTTGCTTGCCGGCGACGGCGGCAGGCTGGCCGGGGCGGGCGGCAGGCTGGCCGGGGCGGGGTTCGGGCATAACGGGAACCAGGGCAAGCACCACGAACGTGGCAGCCAGGCCCAGGAACAGCACGGCGGCAACCGGCATGCCCTGCCAGGTCGGAGGGAGGGCCACCACCAGTGCCAGCGTCAGCATCACCCCGCAGGGGATCAGTGCCCACCAGTTGGAGCGTTCGCGCACATACACCGCACCGAAGCCTGCGCCCATGAACAGGAACAGGAGGGCACCGGCCCAATAGGCGGCCGGCCCCGCCCAGAGCTGGGTGGCCAGGACAACCGCCGCCAGCCCCAGGAACACCGAGCCGGGGATGGCGGCCCACCAGTTGTCCCGGCTGCGGACGAACAGGACCACGAACGCGGTCCCTGCCGCAGCGAAAATCAACGGCCACACGATGGCCGCGCTGTCCAGGATCCCGAGCAGATCCAGCAGCAACAGGACTCCGGCCGCCATTAGTGCAATGCCGGCGATGATGCTGGTATTGGCTGATTTCACGGTTTGCCTCCCGGAACCCGGCGGGCGGACGCGCACCGCCCTTGAGCTTTCAGGCTATTCCCGAGTCGGCAGCCGGCGTAGGGCACAAGGTCATGAAGGCCCCGCGGGGCGACCAGCTCGCGCCCGGCTACCGGCGAAGGCCTTCTGCCCGGGACTTGATGCCCAGGAGCATGTGCCGTTCCAGCATGAACTGCAGTGGTTCCAGCACTGGCCGGAGGATCAGGCCCACGGGCAGCGGGGAATAATCGTAGCGTGTCCGGGACAGAAGCCGCGTGCCGTCCCCGTTCACTGGCTGCAGCACAAACGTCCAGCCGAGCTCCACCCGCGGCCCGGCGGGAGCACCGCCGGAGGGTTTGATCTGTCCGGTGCGCGGATCCATCGTGCCGCCGAGACCCAGCACCGATCCGTCCTCCACGCGCCGGACGGGAATCCCCACGTCCCGCCCCCTCCTGAATACCAGCGGGACGGCATCACCGACGTCGAGCTGCTGGAATTCGGGAAGGATCCGGTCTGCGCTGTGCAGGCCGGGGCCCGCGGCGTTCCCCCGCAGGTCGTAGCCGTACAGCCCGCCGCGTCCGGCCCCCAGCTGGACCAGCCAGGGCCAGACGCTCGCGGGCGGCGCGTTGATGGTGACGGCCCGTGTGCTCTGCATCCGGGGGGTCCGCACGAGCTCGTCGCCCGGAAGCGGGGCGGCGGTCTCCTGGGCGCTCGCACCCCAGTGCAGCATCCGGGGACGGACGGCGAGGACGTAGCCGGCGGCAACCGCTGCCGCCGCCAGGGCAGCCAGCGGTCCACGGAGCAGGAGGGAGGCAGGGGTCCGGCTCATCGGATGCGGCTTCCTTCCAGTGTTTGCTGGATCCCGCCGGTGAAGAGGAAGAAGCCGCCCACGATTCTTCCCGGCCGTCCGGTTCGCTCCGCGTGCCGGACCTGGTCCGCGGCCTGCAACTGTGCCATGAGCTCCTACCTCCCCGGACCGGGTCCCGGACCCGCGCCCGGAACGGCGTCGGCGCCCGGACCGGAGCCCGCGCCCCTTCCTCGACCCGCGCCCGGACCGGGAACGGCGTCGGCGGCATCCGCCGTTTGGGTCAGGGGAGTCCGGGTGCGCCGCGCCGCGCCGCCGCCGGGATTCAAATCCAGCTTCCAGAGGTGCAGCCCGCCCACCAGCAGGAACAAGGCCGAGAGCAGTACCGAGGACCACAGGGACGACGCGGAGACCGGGACGTTGAAGAGCGGCTTGAACAATTCCCCCAGCGCCAGGGAAAGGATCAGCGTGAAGCCGAGCAGATCGAGCGAGGGCATGAACACCAGCCCGGGCCAGCGGCCGCGGAACGTCAGGACGGCGAGGATGAGGAACGCCGGCATGATGAAGCACAGGTCAAGGACGAAGACGGAATAGAGCGAATCGATCTGATCGCCGGTCCGCATCAGCGGAAGCAGCATGGCGATCCACAGCGGATAAAAGATAAGCGGCTGCAGGAGTGCGCCCGAGGCGGACAGCAACCGGATGCCCCTTTGCAACCGCGCCCGCCTCGGCCCGTCCGCCCGGAGCTCCAGGGCCGTGTAGACCATCCCCCAGAAGGACAGGGCAAAGACGGCCAGGTAGACAAGGTAGAAGCCGTTGTACGTCCGCTCGATGGAGTAGATGCCGTACGCGTAAAACAGGTAGCCCAGGATTCCCAGCGCCACGACCTGCACCTTCGAAGACCCCCGCCGGTCGGCGAAGGCCAGGACCGGCAGGGCAACGCCGGCGACGGCGGACATCAGGTCCTGGGACACCGCGCCGGGCAGGAGTTCCGCTGCCACGACGCCCCGGTAGATCTCCGGGATCAGCAGCCCCGTCACCGCGGCGGGGAGGGTCAGCACACCGGTGAGGGTCCAGAGGGCCCGCGCCGGCCACCGGCTGCGGTTCATTCCGCAGCCTGGCGTTTTTCCTCGTCGTCGCCGACCACCAGGACCGGGCAATGGGCATGGGCCGCGCAGGCCCCGCTGACCGATCCCATGATCTGGGCGAGGAAGCCGCCGCGGCCGCGCCGGCCGACCACCAGGAGCTGGGCATCCCGGCTCGCCTCGACCAGGACCTTGGCCGGCGGGCCGAACTGCACGGTCCGGGTCAGGGCTGCCGGGACGTCGCCGCCGAAGGCCCGCTCCAGGGATTCGTCGACGAACCGTTTCGCCGTCTCCTCCAGTTGGGTGGTGGTGGGGGAGCTCTCTTCGGGCAGGTGCGAGGCCAGGAAGAGGTCCGAGGTGCCCAGGCAGGTGACGACTTCCAGCGGAGCATCCAGGCTGCGCGCCATGCGCCCGGCAAGCCGGAGCGCCTTCGTCGAGAAATCCGAACCGTCCACGCCCACGACTATCCTTTGATCAGCGTTCATGGCCCCAGCCTGACCTGTCACCCCGGCCGCGCCTAGGGCCAAAAGTCACGCGGGGGCGCCCGCAACTGGACTCGGAGCCGAGCGGGAACCCTGCCTCGGGGCTCCGGTTCCGCGGGCGGGCCGGCCAGGGGTGTGCACCGGCCCCGGCCCCCTCTAGGGTGGGACACACGCCACACACCACATGATGCGAGGAGTACTGATGAGAGTTGCTGTTACCGGAGGAAGCGGAAAGCTCGGCCGGAGCGTCGTCCGGCGGCTGGGCGAGGACGGGCACGAGGTCACCAACCTGGACCGCACCGGCACTCGCGGGCACGGGTTTACCGAGGTGGACCTGCGCGACTACGGCCAGGTGGTGGACGTGCTCCTGGGCCTGGAGGACCGGCACTCGGGGTTCGACGCGCTGGTGCACCTGGCCGCGATCCCGGCACCAGGCCACGCCCCGGATGCTGCAACCTTCGAGAACAACATGCAGGCCACCTACAACGTGTTCCAGGCGGCCCGCCGCGCCGGGATCAAGAAGATTGTCTACGCATCCAGTGAGACGGTACTGGGACTGCCGTTCGACGTCGACCCGCCCTACATCCCGGTCGACGAGGAGTACCCGGCCCGGCCGGAAAGCACCTACTCCCTGGTGAAGCACCTGGAGGAACAGATGGCGGTCCAGCTCACCCGCTGGGATCCGGAGCTGAGCATCATAGGCCTGCGCTTCTCCAACGTGATGGACCCGGAGGACTACGAGGCGTTCCCCGGCTTCGACACCGACGCCAGGCTGCGCAAGTGGAACCTCTGGGGCTACATTGACGGCCGGGACGGCGCGCAGGCGGTCGCCCGCGCCCTCGAGCACGGCACGCCGGGGTTCGAGGCGTTCATCATCGCCAACGCGGACACGGTGATGAGCCGCTCCAGCGCCAGCCTCGCCGCGGAGGTGTTTCCCAACGCGCCTGTGGTCAAGGACCTCGGCGAGCACGAAACCCTGCTTTCGATCGACAAGGCCAAGCGGCTGCTGGGCTACGCGCCCGAGCACAGCTGGCGGAACTACCACCCGCTGCGCACCACTCCCACCGAAGACTGAAGAGGAGTCCCATGCGCTACCGCACCCTGGGCACCAGCGGCGCCGTCGTCTCCAGCTACGCGCTGGGCACCATGACCTTCGGCGCCGAAGCCACCGAGGAACAGTCCCACGCCCTCCTGGATGACTACCTCGCCGCGGGCGGCAACTTCATCGACACCGCCGATGTCTACGCCGCAGGGGTCTCGGAGGAGATTATCGGCCGCTGGCTCGCCGCGCGCCCGGAGGTCCGGGACCGCGTGGTGCTCGCCACCAAGGGCCGCTTCCCGACCGGCAAGGCCCCGAACGACGTCGGCACCTCCCGCCGGCACCTGAACCGCGCGCTGGATGACTCGCTGCGCCGCCTCGGCGTGGAGCAGATCGACCTGTACCAGCTCCACGCCTGGGATCCGATCACGCCGCTGGAGGAATCCCTGCGGTTCCTGCACGACGCCGTCTGCAGCGGCAAAATCGCTTACTACGGCTTCTCGAATTTCCTGGGCTGGCAGCTGACGAAGGCCGTCCACGTGGCCCGTGCCCACGGCTGGAACGGACCCGTGACGCTGCAGCCGCAGTACAGCCTGCTGGTCCGCGAGATCGAGTCCGAGATCGTTCCGGCCTCGCTCGACGCCGGGATCGGGCTGCTGCCCTGGTCGCCGCTGGGCGGGGGCTGGCTCTCCGGGAAATACAAAAGGGACCGGCAGCCCGCCGGAGCCACCCGGCTGGGCGAAAACCCGGAGCGCGGCATGGAGGCGTGGAAGGCCAGGAACGCGGACCCGCGGACCTGGGAGATCGTGGAGGCGGTGCATGAAATCGCCGGGCGGCACGAGGCCAGCGCCGCCCAGGTGGCCCTGGCCTGGCTGGCGGCACAGCCGGCCGTGACCTCCGTGATCCTGGGTGCCCGCAGCACGGCACAGCTCGCCGACAATCTCGCGGCCGCCGACCTCCTGCTGACCGAGGGGGAGCTGCTGCGGCTCAGCGAGGTGAGCCGGCCGCGCGTCGGGGTCTACCCGTACGGGCCGATGGCCCAGGAGCAGCGGAGCCGGAAGATCACCGGCGGCCGCTAGACAATCGACTATGTTCGGGCCGCGTCGACGCACTTCGGCGGGATTTCGCCGCTTAAGAAGGTGATGGACTACGCCGCGCAGTACCAGATCAAGTCCGGCTTCCACGGACCCACGGACATTTCCCCGATCGGGTTCGCCGCGCAGCTGCACGTGGGCCTGGCGATCCACAACTACGGGATCCAGGAATACATGCCGCATTCAGACGCGACGAAAACCGTCTTCGAGCAGTCCATGACGTTCGTCGACGGCTACCTGCACCCGGGCGAGGCGCCCGGCATCGGCGTCGAATTCAACGAGGAAGCCGCCAACAGCTACCCCTACCAGCAGGCCTACCTGCCCTACAACCGCCTCGTCGACGGAACGGTCCACGACTGGTGACGGTCCCGGCCTGACGGTCCCTGCCTGAAAGGTACGTCCAGGCAACAGTTCAGACACAAAAAAGTCCCGGGCGGGAGTCGATGCTCCGCAGCCCGGGACCTGTCTTTGTGCCCTGCAGGCAGGCGCCCACGTCAGGCACCGTGGCTCCGCCAGGTTCAGTTAATGAGTTCCCGGGTCATGCCGAAGGGCACCTGGTCGGACAGCGCCGCCGTGTAGTGGCCGGCCTTGTGCCGGGTGAGCAGGATGCCCTGCGTCCCGGTTTCCATGGCGATCTGCTGAAGCCCGCGGACGGCGTCGTCGAGCCGTTCGTCAAGGACCTGACGGCTGTCGGCCTGGATCTCAATGCACTCGGTTGCTGTGGTCATGGCTTAGTTCCTTCTTGGAGTTACTCGTCGGCCCCAATGATTGAAGCGACAATAACGTCATATTTATCGGCCCGTCAAATCACCGAGCCGGCCCTCAACCGTGTCGGTCCGGACCAGGAATTCGGTCGGCGCGTACCGCACGCCGTTGACCTGCAGTTCCAGTAGATGAGCCCCCGGATAATGGCGCCGCGTCGTCATTTGGCGGAAAGCATGGCGCTTCGAGAATCTCGCGGACTCGCCCGGACCGAGGACAGTCGTTCCCAGCTTGAAAACCTTCTCCGCGCGGGTGCCGTTCGCCTTGGCATAATGCACCACATAGTCGACGGCGAGCCGGGCCTCCGCCGGCCCGATATTGGACACCTCGAAGTGAAAGGCGAGCTCTCCGGGAAGCTCGACGACGGTGCGGTCCAGCCGCGCCGGCGTTACCGCGAGCGACGCCGGCGGGAACCCCAGCAGCTCCAGGGCGCCGGGGTGGGCCTTCTTGAGCAGGGTCCGCAGCCCGTGCCGGACCACCCTGGGCGTGTTCTCGTCCGGCGCGGCCAGCCATCTGGCCGCCGTGGCGACCACCTCGTCGGGGGCATGCCGGGCCAGATCGTTGAGGTGGTTGGCCACCGAGCGCCGGACAGCTTCGACCGGGTCCCGGTACAGGGCATCGAGGACCGGCAGGGTCGCAGTGGGCCGGCCCGTGATCTCCGGAACGCGGATCGCCCACGGCAGGTAGGCCCGGGTGCCCTCGCTGGCGAGCCGGCGGACCTGCCAGTCCGGGTGGGAGGTCCAGCCCCGGACGACGGCCAGTGACCGGTCCAGGTCGGCCGCGAGAAGCCGCCGGATCGCGAATTCCGCCGTGAGCCGCGGCGTCAGCTCAGCGAGGAGCGCCAGGCAGTCCTCGAAATCGTCGGTTTTCCGGACCAGGGCGAGGGCGGCCGCCGTCTCGGTCACGGGCCAGATCATCCAGCCGGTGAAGTCCGGATCATCCAGCGCCCGGCGGAAAATGGCTGCGGTGCCGGAGTAGGTTCCGGGCAGGTCAGCCAGCAGGGCGCGGCTCAGAAGTTCCGTGCGTTCCCGCAGGCTCAGGTCGTCGAGTTCCCCGGCCGTGGCAGCGAGCAGAGTCAACTCTCGGCCCGGTGCGGCCGCGGCGAGGATCCGCTCCAGCGAGCGGACCACACTCGGGTTGATCAGTTCATTCATGACGCCCATGGCATCAGGCTACCGGGGCGCGCGACGCGGGGCGGCCGGGCCGCACCAGCCCCGGCGGGAACGGAATCGGGATATTCTTCACGAAGGCAATAACCACAAACGGCGCAGAGGCGGATACGGGAATGGCAGAGGAAACAACCGGGAAATCGCCCGGCCGGTGGCGGGTCTTCCACGACAAGTTCGTGGTGGAGGAACGCTACATGAGCGAGCGGGACCGAAAAAACCTGTACCGGATCGCCGTCGGCCTCGTGATACTTGGCACCGTGCTGTTCTTCTCCATCCTTGCCGGGGTCCTCCAGCAGAACGGCCTCACGGCGGGCGACGAACCGGTCCGTTCCTGGCTCCTGACCCTCCGCTCCGAACCACTCACCACGAGCATGATCATCCTCGCGATCATATTCGGCCCCGTGGCCCTGCCGATCATCGTCCTCGTGGTGACGGTGGCCTGGGGCCTGCTGGCCAAGCACGCCTGGCGGCCAATGCTCCTGGCCGCCGCCATGCTCACCGGCGTGATCCTTGCCCAGATCATCGGGCGCGCGATCGGGCGCCAGCGCCCGCCTGTGGACCTTATGCTCTTCGGCGCGGACTTCACCTTTTCCTTCCCGTCCGGCCACGTCCTGGGCGCCTGCGACTTCCTGCTGGTCAGTGCGTTCCTGGTTTTCTCCCGCCGGGACAACCGCTGGGCCGCCGTTGCAGGTTTCGTGCTGGCCGGCGTCGGGATCTTCTTCGCCGCGGCGAGCCGGCTCTACCTGGGCTACCACTGGCTGACCGACGCGCTGGCGTCGCTGTCCATCTCGTTCGTGGTCCTGGGCGGTGTGATCGCGCTGGACACCTGGCGGACCGCACGCATCCGCGGTGAGCAGATCACCGGAACGCTGTCCAGGGCCGACACCAGCCAGACCTAAAGCCGCTTTGGCTGCCTTTTGTCCCACCCCGGCGCCGGTGCCACAGTGGGGCCATGGCTACCGAAGCTGATGTCCGCCGCGCGGCCCTGGCCCTGCCGGGCGTCGTTGAACGGCCCAGCTGGGGCAATCCGGCCTGGTTCGCGGCCACGCTCATGGCCCGGATCTGGGAAGAAGGCGTGCTCTGGACCGGATCGGTACCGAGGAACTGGCAGAACTCCTCGAGGAATCCCACCGCCTCGCCGCTGGGCCGGAATTCGGGGAGGAAGACCCAGGCGTAAACTCCTGGCTGCGTAAGTCCAGGCGCCGTAGTTCCTTGCCCCGCAATTCCTAGCTCCGGCGCGGGCGGAGGCGGTTCAGCTCTCCCTGCAGCCGGGCGTTGACCGCTTCCAGCTCCAGCACCTTGGCGACCCCGGCCAGGTTCAGCCCCTCCTCAAGTAGTTCGCTGATCCGCCGCAGCACCGCCAAATCCTCGTTGCTGTACTGCCGTGTTCCGCCGGCGGTGCGGTCCGGTGTCAGCAGGCCTTTCCGCTCATAGAGCCTGATGTTCTGCTGCCCGGTCCCGACCAGGCGGGCCACCACGGAGATCGCGTAGACGCCCGGCTCCTGTCCACGTTCCGTCACGGTGCTCCTTTGCAGTCTGCATCCGCCGGTTCCGGCGGGCCAAAACGTTTCCTCTTGCATCAGTGTCGCACCGGTGCTACACGAAATCTATATCCACCACTACAGATAGTCAGGCTGGCTGGATACATCAAGAAGACACAACCCTGGCATGAAGGAGTGGGAAATGATGTTGATGCGTACGGACCCGTTCCGTGAGCTGGACCGGCTGACCCACCTACGCCGACGCCGTCCTGACGCTCCGCATTCCGGTGCTGGAGCAGGCCAAGCCGCGGAATATTGAAATCACGCACACACAGGACAAGATGCAGGAGACGGGGAAGTAGCCCCGGCGGCCGACGCGCACCGTCGGGCCGTCGATGAGCGCGGGGACCAGAGGGCGCCGGCCGCGGCCGGCGCCCTCTGGTCCCCGCCCCGGTCCGTGCAGAGGGCGGTGAATCGATGAATCGCGACCCCCGTGGCTACTACGCTGCCTTGCACGTGACGCCGGATGGGACGGTGGCTGAGATCCAGCACGCCTTCCGGGCGCTGATGCGCCTCCGCCATCCCGACGTCGAAGCGGCCGCCGGTGCCGGAAACGGTGCCGTGAACGGTGCCGTGAACAACGACGGGGACGACGCGCGGCGCATCCTCGAGTCCTTTGCGGTCCTTCGGGACCCCCGATCCAGGGCGGAGTACGACCCTGCGGCGGCGACGCCATCTCCATCTCCCGGCCGCACGCCCCCTGGAGGGCAGGAGATTCCGGTCCGTCACTACCGGCAGGAGCGCCCGGTCCTGCGGGTTACCCCCGTGCGGTGGGAGCGGGTCCGCTGTGACCGGGACGCAGCAACGCAGCCAAGAGCCGCAAGAGAAGGAGGGCGGCCATGAGCGCATGGCGCCGCTACGATTCGCATCTGATGCCGGTGTTCCACGAACGCTTCGAAGCGCGTTGGGGCAAGGGCACAGCCCCGTTCCTTGACCCGGAAGCCCACGAAGCGCCGCTGCCGCGGGCCCAGTGGATCAACATCGACACCGGGGCCGCGCTCGCGGTGGTTCCGATCTCGACCGCCGATGACAGCCAGCAACGCTCCTTTGGTGTTTTCTACCTGCTGCCGGGCGGCGATATCTGGGTGTTGCGGCCGGGTACACGAGTTATCTGGAGCCCTCCGTGGATGAGACCGAACAGCTCCTGGCGCTGCGGAACGACGCGTTCAAAAAGGCCGTGGCGCACGCCAAGACATTCCTGTTCGGGCCGGAGGCCGGGGCCCACCGAGGTCCTCGGGAGTAATTCCGGACAGCTGGCCGACCGGGCACGCGGGCGCCGGTCGTGGCGCGCGGATGCGCTGCGGCCTAAAATCAGTGAACTGCCCGAAACTACATAGGGGAATCCACTGATGAAAGCATCAGCCAAGGACTTGGCCGCCCTGCTGCCGCCGCGTTTCACCCTCGGCGTGGCGACTGCAGCCTTCCAGATCGAAGGCGCCCTGGATGAGGACGGACGCGGCCCCTCGGGCTGGGACCACTTCGCCGCCCGGCCCGGTGCGATTGTCGGGGACCACAGCCCAGCAATTGCATGCGACCACTACCACCGGATGCCCGAAGACGTGGCCCTGATGAAAGAACTCGGGGTCGACTCCTACCGGTTCTCACTGTCCTGGTCACGCATCCAGCCCGGCGGCAGCGGGCCGGTCAATCCCGCGGGCCTCGACTTCTATGACCGGTTGATCGACCTGCTGCTGGCCAACGGGATCGCACCGATGGCCACGCTGTACCACTGGGACACGCCCCTGGAACTGGATGAGGCCGGCGGCTGGATGAACCGGGACACGGCCTACCGGCTGGGGGAGTTCGCCGCGATCGCGGCCGCCGCGTATGGAGACCGGGTGACCCGCTGGGTGACGGTCAACGAACCCGCCACGGTCAGCACCAACGGCTACATGCTGGGTATGCACGCGCCGGGCGAAGCGCTTATGCTGAAGGCCCTGCCCAGCGTCCACAACCAACTGCTGGGTCACGGTTTGTCGCTGCAGGCGCTCCGAGCCGCCAATGTGCCCGGCGACATCGGGATCACGAATGTCTATTCGCCGATGGTTCCCGCCTCGATCAACCCCCTGGACAAGCTCAGTGCCGGTCTCATGGACATGGCGCAGAACCGGCTCTACGCGGATCCCGTCCTGCTCGGCAAGTACCCCGACGCCATCCGGGCCGCCACTTTCTTCTCCGCCTTCAGCCCGTCCAGCGAAGACATGAAGCTGATCTCGCAGCCGCTGGACTTCTACGGGCTCAACTACTACATGCCAACGCGTGTGGCGTCCGGACCGGGTGACGGCGCGGTGCCCAAGGGGATGGCCGAGGCTATGGGCGATGACCTGAGCGGCACCGCGCCCGGCTCCCCGTTCCACATTGTCGCGTTCCCCGACACCGAGACCACAGCCTATGGCTGGCCCATCAAACCGGAGTACATGGCCGTCGCGCTCGCGGAAATGGCGGAGCGCTACCCGAACCTTCCCCCCGTCTACATCACCGAGGGTGGGGCGAGTTTCGAAGACCTCGAGATCCGGAACCCGGACGGAGGGCTGATCATCCCGGACGAACGCCGAGTGCGCTATCTGGCGGACCATATTGCCACCGCCATCGAAGCGACGTTGCCCGGCGGCGCAGCGGAGTCGGTCGAGCTTCGCGGGTACTACGTGTGGTCACTGATGGACAATTTCGAATGGTCGGGCGGCTACAAGCAGCAATTCGGGCTGCTCCACGTGGACCGCAAGAACCAGGAGCGCACCAGGAAGGCCTCGTTTTACTGGCTGCAGGAGGTGCTCGCAGCCCGGCACCGGGACGCCGTCCCGGAGACCCCCGACGACGGTGCCCTGCCGGTCACGTCCGACACCGCCAACCCCATGCCTGCAGGTCCGGGTTCGTAGTCGGGAATTCCTGGTCCGTGTCTGTGGCGGGCCAGGGGTGCCCGGCCCAGATGTGGTCCCAGTCGGGAAGGGGTCCGGGGGCAGGTCCAGTTGGGGATCCCGGCCCGGACCCGCCGGCGCCTAAAGAATCTCCAGCTCCTGCAAGCTTTTTGCCATGCCTGCGCCGTCCGGGGAGTAGATCCACGGAACATCGGAGCCTGTGTGGTCACGGTTCTCCGAGTGCCCGCCGGCCAGGACGGCTTCGCTGGCGGAGAGCTGCCGGATGCCGATGGCGGCCACCCGGTCGCCGTGCTGCTGGGCGAAGTCTGAGTAGATCGCTTCGTCGTGCTGGCCGTTGTCCCCGAAGAGCAACCAGCGCATGTTCGGGAACTCCTCGGCGAGCAGTTCCAGGTTGCGGCGCTTGTGCTCCTGACCGCTGCGGAACCAGCGGTCATTGGTGAGGCCCCAGTCGGTGAGCAGCAGGGCGCCGGAGGGATACATGTTCCGGGTGATGAAGCGCGCCAGGGTCGGGGCGGCGTTCCACGGCCCGGTGGACAGGTAAATAACCGGGGCTTCGGGGTGTTCCACCTTGATCCGGTCCAACAGCACGGCCATCCCGGGCGTCGCCATCCGGGCGCGCTCGTTGAGCACGAAGGTATTCCAGAGCGCAAGGAACGGCCGGGGGAGCGCCGTGACCATGATCGTGTCATCGATGTCGGACACGATCCCGAGCTTGGTGTCGGGGGCAATGATGAAAATCTTTGCCGAAGCCGGCTTGGTCCCTTCGGCCCGCAGCACCGCGGTGTGCCAGCCCGGGGTGAGCTCCACCTGCACGACGGTGTCCACCAGCCCGCCACGGTCCGCATGCACCCGGGCGGTCACCCCGCCGATCTCGATCTCCACCTCGGAGTACTGGATTGGCACGGACGTGAACGCCCGCCAGCCGCGGATGTTCTGGTTGCCGTTCTGCGCTGCCTGCTCAACCCGGCTGCCGGGATGGGGCTTGCTGGTCAGTACTACCCGGCCCAGGACCCGGACCCAGGTGGTTGAACCGTAGCCTTGATACGCAACGGTCGTCGGGACGAAGTCCCAGCGCCGGGCCGCCTTCAGGCGGCCACTGTTCACGGTGTCAGAGACCAAATGCGCCAGGCGAAACGCCCTGTTGCCGGTGACTGGTTGCTGCCGGGGAGATTCCTGTGACGCCAATTCCATGCCTCCACTCTCCCATAAGGGTTGGGCCCGCCGCGGACCGTGTCCGGAAACGCCACGTTTCAATGGACGCCCAGCACATCCCTCAGCACCGTGGCGTTGCGCACGGCGTTCCCGCCGCCGTCGTTGTTAAAATACACAAAGACCTCCTTGCCGGCCCCCTGCCATTCGCGGATCCGGTCTGCCCACCAGTGCAGCTCGTCGTCCGAATAGGAGCCGCCGTAGAGGTGCTCCCGGTCCGGGCCATGCAGCCGGACGTAGACGAATGCCGCGGTGGCCCGGAGGATGCACGGCAGTCCGGCGCCGCTCATGACGCAGTAGGCGGCGCCATGCCGTTCCAGCAGCGTGTAGACCTCCGGCGCGTCCCAGCTCGGGTGGCGGAATTCCACGCTGACCCGGATCCAGTCGGGCAGCGCCGCCAGGAAGTACTCCAGCCGCGCGTCGTCCCGGGCGAGGTTCGGCGGCAGTTGGACCAGCAGCACCGCCCGTTTGTCGCCGAGTTCGTGCCAGCAGAGGGCAATCCGCTCGATCCAGACGTCCGGGGCGTAGAGCTTTTTGCCGTGGGTCAGGCCGCGGGGGGCCTTGACGGAAAGGAGGAACCCCGTCGGAAGCCGCCGGCGCCAGCCTGCGAAGGACGTGTCCCGGGGCCACCGGTAGAAGCTGGCGTTGAGCTCCACCGTGGTGAAGCGCGCCGCGTAGTGCGCCAGCCGCTCCCGCGGCGGCAGCCCCTGCGGGTAGAGCACGTTGTCCCAGTGGTCATAGCTCCAGCCGCTGGTGCCGATGTGCACCGCCCCATGCTGGGTCGCGCCGTGGTCCATCCCGCCATCCCCTTTCCGGCCGCCCGTGCCTAGAGTTCCCCGGCCTGCTCGCTGGCCGGCAGGGACGTTGTTCCGAAGTTCCATAGCGGCATCTATGGATCCTAGTCCGGGGGAAACCGGTGTGGCACTGTAGGTCCCATGGCTCGCATCGAGGACTACGCAATGGTTGGCGATTTGCACACCGCGGCGCTGATCAGCACCGACGGTTCGATCGACTGGCTCTGCCTTCCCCGCTTCGACTCGCCAGCCTGCTTCAACGCCCTGCTGGACACTCCCCGGGCAGGGCGCTGGCTGCTGGCGCCCGAGGACGGCGGCGAATGCACCCGACGGCACTACCGCAAGGGCACCCTCATTCTGGAAACCGAATGGGAGACGCCCACGGGGAAGGTCAAGGTCATCGACTTCATGCCGCCCCGCGACGCGGTCGCGGACATCGTGCGGATCGTCGTGGGCGTCCGCGGAACGGTCAGGATGCGCGGCGAACTGGTCCTGCGTTTCGACTACGGCCACATTGTCCCGTGGGTCCGCCACGACGATCAGGGGATCCACGCAATCGCCGGCCCCGATGCCGCGTACCTCGTGACCGAGGCGCCGCTCCGGGGCGAGCGCCTGCGTACCATCAGCGACTTCACGGTCAAGGCAGGGGAGCGGGTGCCGTTCGTGCTGACCTGGACGCCGAGCCATCTGGGCCGTCCCCGCACCGTGGACCCTGAGCGGGTGCTTGCTTCGACTGACGAATTCTGGGAGCAATGGTCTGCCAAGTGCACGGTCACGGGGCGATACCGCTCGGCCGTCCAGCGGTCGCTGATCACCTTGAAAGCACTCACGTTCGCCCCGACCGGAGGCATCGTGGCGGCCGTAACAACGTCCCTGCCGGAGGAGCTCGGCGGGGAACGGAACTGGGACTACCGGTTCTGCTGGCTCCGTGACGCCACCCTGACCCTCCAGGCGCTGCTCGCGGCCGGGTACACGGAGGAGGCCGCCTCCTGGCGCGACTGGCTGCTGCGGGCGGTGGCGGGAGACCCCAAGGACCTGCAGATCATGTACGGCCTCCATGGCGAGCGCCGCCTTCCCGAGGTGGAACTGCCCTGGTTGCGGGGGTACGAGAATTCCGCCCCGGTCCGGACCGGCAACGGCGCGGCCGGGCAACTTCAGCTCGATGTCTGGGGCGAGGTGCTGGACTGCCTGTCCCTGACCCGGAACTCGCTGCTCACCAGCACCGATGAATCCTGGGACGTGCAGCTGGCCCTGATGGAGCACCTCGAAGCGGCCTGGGACCGTCCAGACAACGGGCTCTGGGAGATGCGCGGGCCCCGAAGGCACTTCACCCATTCCAAGGTGATGGCGTGGGTGGCGGCCGACCGCATGGTGAAGGGTGTCCGGGACTTCGGCCTGGCCGGCCCCGCGGACCGCTGGGAGGAACTCCGGGACACGATCCGCGCCGACATTATGGCCAAGGGGTTCGACGCCGAAAGAAACACCTTTGTGCAGTCGTACGGGCGGCCGGAGCTCGACGCGAGCCTGCTGCTCATCCCGCGCGTCGGGTTCCTGGCCCCGGAGGACCCGCGGGTGATCGGAACGATTGATGCCGTCCAGCGGGAACTGACCCATGACGGCTTCCTGCGCCGCTACAAGCCGGCAGAGTGCGACGACGGGCTGCCGGGCGGGGAGGGAGTGTTCATCGCCTGTTCGTTCTGGCTGGTCGAGGCGCTTCTGGGGGCAGGCCGCCGCAACGAAGCGCGGGAACTGTTCGAGCGGCTGCTCGCGCTGCGAAACGACGTCGGACTCCTCAGCGAGGAATGGAGCATCGAGGCCGGGCGGCAGCTGGGAAATACACCGCAGGCGTTCAGCCATTTCGCGCTCGTGATGAGCGCCTTGGAGCTGCACGAGGACGGCGCGCGGCGCAGCGACGCACCAGCCCCGGGCCGTCGACCGTGAGCACTGCGCCGGGCAGAAGCTCGCTCCCAGATTTCCGGGGAGGGGTGTTCGTCAAGACCTTAGCTAAGTATACTTACTAACACCCCAGTGTGGGGTGGAGAATTAAAGGAGTGTGCGATGGCTGGATATTTCGAGGTCGTGGACGTGCCCGACGGCGGCTACCGGATCCGGATGCTTGACGGGGCAGGAAACCTGATGGCTGTTTCGGTCACTTTTCCCACGAAGCGGGCAGCTGTGGCCGGTATCGCCCAGGCCCGAGAAATCGCCGGCACAGGGCTCATCCGGGACCGCAGTGCCGGTGGGCAGGCCGCGCCGGCGGGGCCACTCTCCAGGGCGTCGAGGAGGGCCGCCGGAGGCGCCGGCCGCGGCACCTCCTTGTCCGGCGGATCGCTGGCAGCCGGAAAACGGGCACGCGCTCATCACTGATGCGACTCCTGACAGTCTCCGCCGCCGCGGTTCCGCAGACAGCATGACCGCCGCCCCGTCCCGTCGCCCGCGCCGTGCGGCCGTGCTGTTCGACGTCGATGGCACCCTGGTCGACTCCGTGTACCTCCACACCCTGGCCTGGTGGCAGGCGTTCGGGCAGGCCGGATATGACGTGCCGATGGCGAGCATCCACCGCTCGGTCGGCATGGGCGGGGACAGGATCCTCGCAAGGCTCCTGCCGTCTGACCGGGACGGGAACGAGGACAGCACCATCATGGCCTCGCACGCGGCAGTGTTCGCCACGTTCTGGCCCGCTCTGCGCCCGCTGGACGGCGCCCGGGACCTGCTGGCGCGATGCCACGAGGGCGGGCTCGCCGTCGCACTCGCCTCCTCCGCCCGCCGCCGGGACCTTGAGGTGCTGCGGGCCTCGATCGGCGCCGACGCCTACATTGATGCGGCCACGAGCTCGGCGGACGCGAAGGAGAGCAAACCGGCGCCGGACATCCTCGTCGCCGCCCTCAACGCCGTGGATGTGCCGGCATCCGATGCCGTCTACGTGGGCGACGCCGTCTGGGACATCTACGCCGCCGGGAAACTCGACATCCCGGCCATCGGGCTCACGTGCGGTGGCACGAGCGAAGCGGAACTCCGGGACGCCGGTGCCGTCGAAATCCATGCCAGCCCCCGGGTCCTGCTGCAAAACCTCGGGGACAGCGCGATCGGACGGCTCGCCGCCCGGTTCCCCCCAGGCTAGGAACCGGGGGCCGGACCGCGGGCCGTGAACCCACGCGGGTCCACGTCCCCGTCCGGCGGTTACAGTGTTTCCATGAATCCATCGGGGGACAGGGAATCCGGGCCGTCCCGGCAGAGGCGGCTGAGCGGGTTCGCGGTGCCGCTTCTGGGCGCGGTCCTGCTGGCGGCGGGGGCGGTCTTCCTGTCCCTGCCGGTGCGGCAGGAGGAGTTCGGCTGGTTTGCCTATGCCCCGCTGTCTCAACAGGCCTTTGCCGTCCAGGGCCTGCTGGTTATGGACGCGGAGAAATGGGCGGGCGTCGTGCTGGCCAGCCTCGGGCTGTTGACGCTCGCCTTCTGGTCCGGCCTCCTCGCCGGCCGGCACACCCGCCGGCACACCCGCCGGCATCCCCGCTGATGCGGGGCGGGCCGGCGACACTTCGCCGCAATGTTGGCGCGGAACACTGTCCTGGTGCGGGATCTCGGCATACGCTAGCCGGATGACACGACACCACCTGCCCGGCCGAGTGGCCATAGTCACCGGCGCAGGCTCAGGGATCGGCCGGGCGGTCGCCCGGCTCATGCTCGCGGACGGTTACCGGGTGGTGCTGGCAGGCCGGCGGGAAGCGCAGCTGCTGGAGACCGGGGCCGGACATGCCCAGGCGCTCGCCGTTGTCTGCGATGTCACCGTACCGGACGACGTCGACCGGCTCTTCGGCGCCGCCCTGGAGCGGTGGGGACGGGTGGATGTGCTGTTCAACAACGCCGGGGTGTTCGGACCGGCGGCCTCCGTGGACGAGATCAGCCTCGGGGACTGGGACGCCACCGTTGCGGTGAACCTGACCGGCTCCATGCTGTGCGCCGCCGCTGCCGTCCGGGCCATGAAGTCGCAGTCACCCCAGGGCGGACGGATCATCAACAACGGCTCGATCGCCGCCCACGCGCCCCGGCCCCGGACGGTCGCCTACACCGTTACGAAACACGCCATGACCGGGCTGACCAAGAGCATCGAACTCGACGGCCGCGGCTTCGGCATCAGCTGCGGCCAGATCGACATCGGCAACACGGCCACGGAGCTGATGGACACGATCGGCGTCGGCTCCGGGGCCGTCCAGGCCGACGGCAGCAGCCGCGTGGAACCAACGTTCCCGGTCGACGACGCCGCGCGTGCTGTCCTTTTGATGGCCGGGATGCCGCCCTCCGCCAGTGTCGGATCCCTCGTCATCACCGCCGCCGGGATGCCGTTCATCGGACGCGGGTAGCCGGGGCGCAGTCGGCTTAGAGCGGCAGCAGGCTGGATAGGTCGGCGCGCAGCCCGGAGGCGGTCACCCGGCCGGCGTCGACGGCGTCCGCCCAGCTCAACTGCCCGCTGACCATCGCCAGCCAGGTGGCGGCGTCGCACTCAATAACGTTCGGCGGCGTGCCGCGGGTATGCCGCGGGCCCTCCAGACACTGCGTGACGCCGAACGGCGGGACGCGCACCTCCACTGAATTCCCGGGCGCCCGGGCAGTGACCTCCTCCAGGGAGTAGCGCACCGCCGTCGCCAGCATGCTGCGGGGGACCTGGGCGCCGGCTCCGGGGCTGGCGGCATCCGCGGCGCCCGCTCCGGGGGCGTTGGCTGCCTGCCAGGCGGTGAGCGCTGCGCGGCCCTCGTCCAGGGCGATCCGGCGTCGGGCTACGGACATGGCTAGACGAGCAACGCCGAGACGGCGTTGCCCAGGCGGATTTTGCCGACCGGCCGGCCGCCGCCGAGCACGGGGGTGACCACCTTGTCCAGGACACTGGCCACTTCCGGGACGTCGACGGCGCCGGCGGCTGCCAGCAGCGTCAGCCCGACGAGCGTGGTGGCCCGGATGTTGCCGTCGAGGATCTTGATGGCGACCGAGGCGCCAGTGGGGGTGGCCATCGCCAGCACGCCCTCGGCGCCGATCTTGGCGAGGATGCCGAGGTCGTCCATGACGATTGTGTTGCATTCGCCCTTGCCCTGCACCGCCCACGGGTAGTCGAGCATCGACGTGGCGATCGTGGCGGCGCGGGCGTTCGAATGCTTGTCCCCGGGGGCCTTGGCCAGCTTGGAGAAGGCCCGGGCCAGTCCGGTCAGGGAGACGGCGGCCACCGGCGCGCCGCAGCCGTCGATGCCGAGGTGGGCGATGCTTTCGCCGCAGTATTCCTCGATGACGGAGCGGATGCGCTGCTGCAGCGGGTGGTTGGGTTCGAGGTAGCTGTGGGTGTCCCAGCCGTTTTCGGTGCAGGCCCAAAGGAACGCGGCGTGCTTGCCGGAGCAGTTGAACGCGAGCTTGGACTTGCCCCGCTCGGCGCGCACCAGCCAGTTCCGGGCGGTCTCGTCCTCGGGCCAGGCTGCCGGGCACTGGAGCTGCTCTTCCTTGACCCCGGCGGCCTTGAGCATGCCCTCGACGACGTCCATATGGTCCAGTGAGCCGACATGGCTGCCGCAGGCGATCGCTGCCTGCGCGCCGCGCAGGGGCACGCCGGACTGCATGGATGCGAGGGCCTGCAGCGGCTTGAGCGCGGACCTGGCGTAGATCGGGGTGGTGATGTCGCCCAGTTCGGTGACGACGGTGCCGTCCCCGGCAAGGAGGACGGCTGAGCCGATGTGCCGGGATTCCACAAAGCCGCTGCGTTCAACGACGGCCAGTTCGACGGCGGACTCGACGGTGAAGGTGGCGTGAGAATTCAGGGGCATGCAGCAAGTCTATGGTGCCCGCCGGTGATACCCCGTTATTCCACGGTCACCATCAGCGACTGCCAGCCTGAGGCGCCGTCGGGCACCGGATCCGCGCGCTGGTCTGTCTGGACCTCGCCGGTTCCGTCGGTGGCGCGGGCCTTGATGTAGTGCGGTCCCGGCGTGGCTTCCCAGTCGAAGGACCACTGCCGCCATGTCACGACGGACGCCTCGGTGGAGAGGACGGCCTCGGTCCACGGGCCGTTGTCGATCTGCACCTCAACCTTGGTGATGCCGCGTGTCTGGGCCCAGGCGGTGCCGCCGATCGCGACCCGTCCGGACGGAACCTTGGCGAAGGACTTGGGGACTTCGACCCGGGCCATGGTCTTGATCGGGCCGCGCTCAGACCAGCCGCGCTGGGTCCAGTAGGCCTGGCTGTCCGCGAAGCGGGTGACTTCCAGGTCCACAACCCATTTGGTGGCGGAGACGAAGCCGTACAGTCCGGGGACGACCATGCGCACCGGATACCCGTGTTCGAGCGGGAGCGCCTCATCGTTCATGCCGAACGCCAGCATGGCGTCCCGGTCGTCCTGGAGGGCCTCAAGTGGAGTGGAGGCGCTGAAGCCGTCAATGGAGGTGGAGAGCACCATGTCCGCGCCCTCCTGGGGCCCGGCCATTTTGAGCACGTCGCGGATGGGCATGCCCAGCCATTTTGCGTTGCCGGCCAGGTTCCCGCCGACCGGGTTCGACACGCAGGTCAGGGAAACGTGGGATTCAATCAGGTTGGCGTCGAGCAGGTCCTGGAAACTGAGTCGGATTTCCCGGTCCACGAGCCCGTGGACCCGCAGCTCCCAGTCCTGGGCGTTGATTTCGGGCACACTTAGGGCCGTGTCAATGCGGTAGAAATCGTTGTTGGGCGTCACCCACGGCGTCACCCCGGGCGCCATCGACTGCACTCCGGCGGGGACCGCGGGTGCTGGCTTCGCTGCCGCGGGCAGCTGCAGGGATTCACGGGCCTGGGCCACGTTGCTGCGGGCCGCACTGAGCAGGCGCCCGCCGGTCGCGGCGATGGCCGAGGCCGCGGCCGTGACACCGGTCGCGGCGAAGAAGGCACGGCGGCTCGTGACGGGTCGGTCCGGAGCCTTGGCGGACAGGTCCGAGTCCATGTCCGGCCACTGCCGCATCCGCCACAGCCTGGTGACCAGGAAGCGGAGCGCAATGAGTCCGGCCACGGTGCCGATCACCGTGGGAATCGCATCCAGCGGCTTCACCCCGGACCGCGTCACGACGGCCGCCACGATCACCGCGCCCATCAGCAGCACTCCGGCGACGCCGAGCGCCCATTTGCGGTACGCCACGATGCCGAGCACGCAGGCGAGCAGCAGGATGGTCACCGCCATGCCGACGAAGAGGGCGACCTTGTCGTTGGTGCCGAAGGTGGCGATCGCGAAATCCTTCAGCCACGACGGCGTGAAGTCAATGAAGGTCGAGCCCAGGGCGATCACCGGCGTGGCCCGAGCGGTGAAGAACGCCCCGATCAGTTCCGCCACGGACAGCACGACGGCGGCCGCGGCGACCCCGGCCAGCGCGGCAAGGACGGTGGGGCCGGTCAGCCGCTTCGAGGCTGGGTGCTGGCCGGGCCGCTTCCGGGCAGGCGTCTCTATCCGGAGTTCTTCCGCGCGGGGCGTCTGCGTGCTGGGCTTGTCCATACTGGGTCTTCGTAGCGGTCCGGGCCGCGGATTGCCTACCGGGGCGGCGGGACCCCGTCGGACATGTCCTCTCTTCGGGCGCGGGGATGGGCATGTTGGCCTTATGTCCAGCGGCCCTGGCCAGGACTGGGCATGTCCCGCGGGGGAGGGGACGCCCAGCGTGGGACATGTCCTCTCTTCGGGCGGGGGGATGGGCATGTTGGCCTTATGTCCAGCGGCCCTGGCCAGGACTGGGCATGTCCCGCGGGGCTGGAACAGGACGGCGGCCGGGACTGGGCATGTCCAGCGGTGGTCACAGCTTAGGAGCCTGCCCAGTCCACAAAGTACCCTTGGGAACTGTGAAGGTACTTGTCATCGGCCCCGGCGGCCGCGAACACGCCATTGTCCGATCCCTGCTTGCTGACCCGAACGTGTCCGAGGTCCATGCGGCCCCGGGCAACGCCGGCATCAGCAAACTGGTCCCCACGCACGCCGTCGACGCGAACAATCCCGACGCCGTCGCGGCCCTGGCCGCCAAGCTCACGGTTGACCTTGTGGTGGTCGGCCCCGAGGCGCCGCTCGCCGCCGGAGTGTCCGACGCCGTCCGCGCCGCCGGCATCCCCGTGTTCGGCCCCAGCAAGGCCGCCGCCCAGCTCGAGGCCTCCAAGGCCTTCGCCAAGGAGGTCATGGCCGAGGCCGGTGTCCCCACCGCCATGGCCCGGGTGGCCGGCAACGCCGAGGAAGCCGCCGACGCGCTCGATGCCTTCGGCGCCCCCTACGTGGTCAAGGACGACGGGCTCGCCGCCGGCAAGGGCGTGGTCGTCACCAAGAACCGGGACGAGGCGCTGGCGCACGCGCAGAGCTGCTTCGATGCGGGCGGGACGGTCGTGATCGAGGAATTCCTCGACGGCCCCGAGGTCTCCGTCTTCGTCCTCTGCGATGGCCGCAACTGCGTGGCACTCTCCCCGGCCCAGGACTTCAAGCGGATTTTTGACAACGACGAAGGCCCCAACACCGGCGGCATGGGCGCCTACACCCCGCTGGAATGGGCCCCCGAGGGCCTCGTGCAGGAAGTCCTCGACCGGGTCGCCCAGCCCACGGTCAACCAGATGGCGCACCGCGGGACCCCGTTCGTCGGTGTCCTGTTCGTCGGCCTGGCCCTGACCTCCCGCGGCACCCGCGTGATCGAATTCAACGTCCGCTTCGGTGACCCGGAAACCCAGGCCGTCCTTGCCCGCCTCAAGACCCCCCTCGGGGGGCTGCTGATGGCAGCCGCCAAGGGCGAACTGGACAAGGTCCAGCCGCTGCGCTGGTCCAAGGAGACCGCCGTTGCCGTCGTCGTCGCCGCCGAAAACTACCCGGACACGCCCCGCACCGGCGACCGCATCCGGGGGCTCAAGAAAGCCGAGTCCGTCGAGGGCGTCCACGTGATCCACGCCGGAACCAGGCTCGACGACGAAGGCAAGGTGGTGTCCGCCGGCGGACGGGTCCTCGCCGTGGTGGCGCTCGGCACCGACCTCGTGGAGGCCCGGGAACGGGCGTACGACGGCGTCGAACTGGTCCATCTGGAGGGCAGCCAGTTCCGCACGGACATCGGAGGCAAAGCGGCCCGCGGCGAGATCAAAGTGACGACCCCCGGCGCCGTCCCGAAAGCGAAGGCCTGAGCATGACCACCCCCGAATCCTCCGTTCCGGAAGCCGCCGGCCTCCCCTCGTCCGCGCCCAAGGGCGGCCTGGACACCGCAAGGCTGGACCTGCCCGGCTGGAAGCACATTTACTCCGGCAAGGTCCGTGACCTCTATGTTCCGGCGGACGAGTCCATCACGGAGCGCATCGGCCAGGAGTGCGTCCTCGTCGTCGCCAGTGACCGGATCAGCGCCTACGACCACGTCCTCGCCAGCGAGATCCCGGACAAGGGCCGCATCCTGACCCAGCTGAGCCTGTGGTGGTTCGAACAGCTCGGCGTGGAGCACCATGTGCTCGCGTCCACGGTCGAGGCCGGCGTGCCCGCCGCGGTGGAGGGCCGGGCGATGATCTGCAAGAAGCTGGGCATGTTCCCGGTCGAATGCATCGCCCGGGGCTACCTCACCGGTTCGGGGCTCCTGGAGTACCGGCAGTCCCGCACCGTGTGCGGCATCCTCCTGCCGGAGGGCCTGGTGGACGGGTCCCGGCTGGACGAGGCCATTTTCACCCCCTCCGCGAAGGCCGAGGTGGGCGAGCACGACGAGAACATCACCTACGACGCCGTCGTGGACATCGTGGGCGCGGACGTCGCCTCCCGGCTGCGCCAGCTGACGCTGGAGATCTACACGAAGGCCGAGGAGACCGCCCGCGGCCGCGGCATCGTCCTGGCCGACACCAAGGTGGAATTCGGCGTCGACGCCGCCACCGGCGTCATCACGCTCGGCGACGAGGTGCTCACCCCGGACTCCTCACGGTTCTGGGACGCCGCGACCTATGAGCCGGGCAGTGCCCAGCCCTCCTACGACAAGCAGTACGTCCGCGACTGGTTGACCTCGGCCGAATCCGGCTGGGACAAGTCCTCGGACGAGGCGCCGCCGGCACTGCCGGCTGAGGTCATCGCCCGCACCCGCATCCGCTATGTCGAGGCCTACGAAAAGCTCACCGGCCGTTCGTTCGCGTAGTAGGCCGCGCGGGAGAGGCCGCGTGGGAGCGATCGCGCGGGACAGGCCGCCTAGGTTCCGGTTGACGCGGCCTGCGCACGGCGCTGCGCGAGCCGGATTTCCAGCACGGCGTCCATCGCCTGCTGGACCCGGTCCGAGGCGCCGGCCGCGCTGAATTCCTTCTGGGCTTCGTCGAGATAGACGAGGGCCTCGTCGGACTCCCCGGCGGCCTTGAGCGCCTTGCCCAGCAGCAGGGCCACCTCCCCGGCGACGTGTTTGGCGAGCACATCCTTGTCGGCGTGGATCTCGCGCAGCTTTTGCACCGCCGCCATGATGTCCCCGGTCAGGTAGAGCCAGCGGGCCCGGATGAACGCGACCTCGAGCTGGTCCGTCTTGTTGCCGCCAACAATCGAGAGGGCCAGCTCGGCGCGTTCGATCGACGTCAGGGTTTCCGGTTCCACGATCCCGGAGGACAGGCGGACGGCAGCGGAGGCTTTGTTGAAGCGCGCCCAGAGGTCGATGTCGTTGGCGGGGGAGAGCAGTTGGGCCGCCCGCTCGTGGTATTTGATGCCCTCGGTGTAGTCATGCCGCATGAAGGCCACGTTCCCGATCACCCAGGCGACCTCGCCGGCGAGCTGGGTCATGGAGCGGTCATCCATCTGTTCGTTCATTGCCTGGCAGTACTCCCAGGCCTCATCGAGCCGTCCGCTTTCGGCCAGCGCGCCGATGAGGGCGCGCAGCGCACCAATGATCAGGGTGGAACCCTTGGGCAGCTCGGCGCAGAGCCGCACGGCCTCCTGAGCGTGTTCGACGGCGACTGTCAGCTGCCCCTGGCCGTGGCACACGGCCGCGAGCATCTGTCGGGCGCGGACCCCCAGGCCTGCCGATTCGGCCGCCATCGGGTGGTCCAGCAGTCGCTGCACAAGGTCCTGGCATTCCTTCAGCTGGCCCTGCTTCATCAGGCACTCGGCCTGCATGTAGCTCATGTTCCACCAGGCGCTGGTGTTCTTGGCGTCCAGGGCAATCTGGGCGGCAGCGGCGGCGTGGGTCGCCGCCAGCGCGTAGTCCCGGAGATCCCAGGCCTGGCGGGCATAGAGGCCCGCGAGAACATACTCGGCGTCGCTGACCGACACCGGCTGGCTCCACGCTTCCAGCGCCTTGGGGGCGAGTTCGAGCCGGCGGGCCAGTTCCTCGATCACATCCGCGGTCGGTTCACGGCGCCCGGTCTCCAGCAGGGAGATGTAGCTGGGCGAGTACAGATCGCGGCCCAATTCCGCTTGCGTCAGGCCGCGTTCGAGCCTTTCCGCTCGGAGTTTCGCCCCGAATCCGTTCCCCACGGATACCTCCTAATTCCGGACAGTCTTTGTACTAAATGCTTGACAGTCTCTGTGCAAGCCATTTTACAATGTATGTCAACAAGGGCTCGTGCTGGCTTTGTAATGTGTCCGACTCGCGTTTCCGACCCGTATTGAGGAACCCACATGATCAAGAAGATTGCAGCTTCCGTCGCCCTGGCGGGGGCGCTGGCTCTCTCCGCAACGGCTCCCGCAGTCCTGTCAATTAGCGCCATCGGCAACTGGCCTGACCCCATGGGCAGCACCACCCTGGCGATCGGCAACTGGCCCGATCCCATGGGTTCCAGCAAAGGAAGCCTTTCGGCCATCGGCAACTGGCCGGACCCGATGACCTTCTCCACCAACATCGGCAACTGGCCTGACCCAATGTAGGCAGCAGCCCTTGATCGATGGCTCCGGGACGGGTGTGAACCCCGTCCCGGAGCCGTCTTTTATGCCGGTCGCACAGCTGCCGGTGGCCGCCAACCCCGGCCGCGGCGGCCCGGGAGCACAAAAAAGAGGGCCTTCCACTGGAAGGCCCTCTTTTGACTGGTCGGGATGACAGGATTTGAACCTGCGACCTCGTCGTCCCGAACGACGCGCGCTACCAAGCTGCGCCACATCCCGATCCGTTACTTCAAAAGCAACTTCACAAGAGTATCCGATCAGGACCCCGGATGCGAAATCGGACGCCCGGCGCCCCGTATCAGAAGCCGCCCGGCACTGAGGCTCTCACACCAGCGAATCCTTCCAGGCCCCGTGCAGCTGCGCGAAGCGTCCCCCGCCGCCGATCAGCTGCGCCGGGGTGCCGTCCTCGACGACCCGCCCGTCGTGGACCACCAGGACCCGGTCGGCGGTCTCCACCGTCGACAGGCGGTGCGCGATGATGAGGGCGGTCCGGCCGCTGTCGGCGCCGGTTCCCTGCAGCAGTCTCGCGAGGCCGGCCTGCACGAGGCGCTCGGACGGGATGTCCAGCGAGGAGGTGGCCTCGTCCAGAATCAGCACGGCAGGCCGGGCCAGGAAAGCGCGGGCGAAGCTGATCAGCTGGCGCTGCCCGGCGGAGACTCGGCCGCCGCGCTTGTTGACGTCCGTGTCGTAGCCTTCCGGGAGTTCCTGGATGAACTCGTGGGCCCCCACGGCCTTCGCGGCTGCCTCGATCTCCGCACGGGAGGCCCCGGGCCGGCCCAGGCCGATGTTGTCCGCGACGGAGCCGCTGAACAGGAAGGCCTCCTGGGTGACCATCACGACGTTCCGGCGCAGATCCGCCGTCGCAAGCTCCCGGACGTCCACGCCGTCGAGCGTGAGGGAGCCGGCGGAGACGTCGTAGAAGCGGGCGATCAGCTTGGCGAAGGTGGACTTCCCGGCGCCGGTCTGGCCCACCAGAGCTACGGTCTGGCCAGCGGGGATGTGCAGGTCCATGGTGGGAATGATGACCGGGCCGTCGCCGTACCGGAATTCCACGCCCCTGAAGTCGATGGTTCCCTTGGCATCGTGCAGGGCCACGGAGTTCTTGGGCGGCCGGACGGTGGGGACCTCCTCGAGCAGTCCGGAGACTTTCTCCAGCGCCGCCTGGGCGCTCTGGAACGAGTTGTAGAAAATGGCCATCTGGTCCACCGGGTGGAAGAAGCGTTTGGTGGACAGGATCAGGGCCAGCAGCACACCGACGGCGAGCTCGCCGCCGAGCACCCGGAAGCCGCCGGAGAGCAGCACGACGGCGACGCAGACGTTGCCGATCAGCACCAGGCCGGGCTGGAAGATGCCGTTGAGGTTGATGGAGCGCACCGTGACCTTGCGGTAGTCCTCGGCGAGGTCGGCGTAGCGTGCGGCGTTTTCGCGTTCCTTGCGGAAGGCCTTGACCGCGCGGATGCCGGTCATGGTTTCAACGAAGTGCACGATCAGCCGGGCCGAGACAACCCGGGATTCGCGGAACGCGATCTGGGAGTGTTTCTGGTACCAGCGGGCCAGGAAGTACATCGGCACGCCGGCGGCCAGGACCAGGAGCCCGCTCCGCCAGTCCAGGGCGAACACCGTCACGGCGGTGAACACCATAAAGACCATCCCCGAAGCCAGCGAGCTGATCCCCGAGTCCAGGAGTTCGCGCAGCGCCTCCAGGTCCGAGGTCTGCCGGGCGATGATGCGCCCCGAGGTGTACTTTTCGTGGAATTCCAGGCTGAGCCGCTGGGTGTGCCGGAAAACCCGGACGCGCAGGTCCAGCAGCATCGCCTGGCTCAGCTGCGCCGTCGAGGTCACGTACAGGGCGGTGAGGCACGCCGTCGCGACGGCGGCGGCCAGGTAGGCGACGCCGGTCAGCAGCAGCGGGAGGTTGTCGCCGGCGCTCAGGGCGGGCAGGGCACGGTCGATGCCGAAAGCGATCAGCACGGGCCCGGCGACCCGCGCCGCCTGGGACAGCACGACCGCGGCAATGGTCAGCCAGAACCGCCGGCGGACCGGGCGGATGAGCGAACCGAGAAGGGCCAGGGAGCGGCGCCGGACAGTTTTGCTCTCACTCTTGGACAGGTGGGCGTTGTCCTCGTTCGCGGTGCCGAAGGTTGCGCTGCTCATCGGGAGACCTCCTCGGCGTTGAGCCCTGACAATTCGGAGTCCATCAGATCGGAGTCGAGGTCGCGCGGCTCCGGGTCGAGGCTGGCGATCACGTAGCGATAGTGCCGGTTCTTCGAGAGCAGCTCGGTGTGGGTGCCGACCGCGGTGATCCGGCCCTCCGCCAGCAGCGCCACCCGGTCCGCCAGCGCCACGGTCGAGGGCCGGTGGGCCACAATCAGCGTCGTGGTGTCGGTCAGCACCTCCCGCAGCCTCGTCCCGACGAGTTCCTCGGTGTTGACGTCCAGGGCGGAGAGCGGATCGTCCAGGACCAGGACCCTGGGCCGGGCGGCGATGGCCCGGGCCAGGGCGAGGCGCTGCCGCTGCCCGCCGGAGAGACTAAGGCCTTCCTCGCCGATCAGGGTGTCCAGGCCCTCCGGGAGCGAGTAGGCGAAGTGGGCCTGGGCGACGTCGAGCGCCTCCTCGAGGGCGGCCTCGCGGAGCTCGGCCGACAGGCCGGCCGGGGCGCCGAGCAGAACGTTGTCGCGGACCGAGCTGGAGAACAGGATGGTGTCCTCGAACGCGACGGCGACCACCGTGCGGAGCTCCTCGACGCTGAAATCGCGCAGGTCCACCCCGTCGATGGTGATGGATCCGTCGGTGACGTCGTAGAGCCGGGGAACCAGCTGGAGCAGGGCGCTTTTGCCGCTGCCGGTGGTGCCCACCAGGGCCATGGTTTCGCCGGGCCGGATGTCCAGGTTGATGTCCTTGAGGATCGGTTTGTCCGGGGCGTCCTCATAGGCGAAGGTGGCGCTCTTGAAGCTCAGGGCGCCCTTGAGCTCGGCGGGGCGGCGGGGCTGTTCGGGGCCTGTGATGGTGTTCGCCGCGTCCATGACCTCGAAGTGCCGGTCCACGGCGGTCTTGGCGGTGAGGGCCATGGCCAGCAGCATGCCGGAGAACTCCACCGGGGTGGCGATTACGGCGGCGGTGGCGAAGAACGCCACGAGGGCCCCGATACTCAGCTCTCCGGTGGAGGCCAGGACGACGCCGACGACGAGGCCGGCGCCGAGGGCCAGCTCGGGCAGGAGGGTTACGACGAGGCTGAAGGTCGCGAGGTGCTTGGCCTTGATGATCTCCGTCTGGCGGAGCTCCTCGGCCTGTTCGTTGAAGTTCTCCAGCGCCTCGCGGCTGCGGCCGAAAGCTTTGAGCACGCGGATCCCGTGGACTGATTCCTCGACCGTGGTGGCGAGGTCGCCGGCCTGGTCCTGGCTGCGGCGGGCCACCTTGCTGAAGCGGGTGCGGAACCGGAAGCCGTAGATCATGATCGGCACGGCGGCGGCGAGGAAGATCAGCGCCAGCTGCCAGCTCATCGTGAACATGACCACAACGCCGATCAGCACCGTCAGGGTGGTCACCACCAGCATGATGGCGCCGAAGGCCATCCAGCGGCGCAGGAAGTTCAGGTCCGTCATGGCGCGGGAGAGCAGCTGCCCTGAGCCCCAGCGGTCGTGGAAGGACACCGTCAGGTCCTGCAGATGGTCATAGAGGGACACCCGCATCCGCGTCTCGACGGTGGTCGCGGGGTTGATCACGAACTGACGGCGCAACGCCACCAGGCCGGCTTCGGCGATGCCGAGGCCCAGGATGATCAGGGAGGCGATCCAGACCGCGTCTGCGCTGCCGCCGGGCTGGAGGGACTCGTTGACCAGCACCCGCAGCACCTGGGGGATGGTCAGGGCCACCACGCTGGCGAGCAGGGCGCAGAGCAGCCCCAGGATGAGCCGCGGGATGATGGGCCTGACGTGGGGGTAGAGGCGGCTGATGGAGGAGAAAAATGAGGTCTGCTTGGCCATGCCTGCTTCTTCAAGTGCACGTGCGGAGATCTAACGCAACTGGATGTAGTTTCCTGTAGCAACTACCCTAGGCCATCGGGTGACCGGGTTCACATGAAAATTGACAGCATCAGGATCTCGCCCAGTAATTACATTCCGCAATGGGCCCGCAGCGCGCCGTCCCCCCGCTGGACATGTCCAGTCCACCCCGGGGGACATGTCCAGTCTTGGCCGCGGGGAGT
>NZ_JASBQY010000013.1:0-65137 GCF_029960645.1 Arthrobacter sp. AL12 | reverse complement strand
GGACATGGGCCCGTTATGTCCAGCCGTGGGGCCCAGGGGAGGGCATGTCCCGTGGCGTCCCCAGTCCACCCCGGGGGACATGTCCAGTCTTGGCCGCGGGGAGTGGACATGGGCCCGTTATGTCCAGCCGTGGGGCCCAGGGGAGGGCATGTCCCGTGGTGGCGGCGGGGAGGCGGGCCGGCTCAGGAACGCGCGGTGAGCGTGAGCAGCACGGCCTCGGGCTTGCAGGCGATCCGGACCGGGGCGAAACGCGAGGTGCCGATGCCGCCGGAGACGTTCACCGGCGTCGTGCGACCCTTGCTTTCCCAGTCGTGCAGGCCCTTGGCGCGCCAAGTCGGAAGGTCGCAGTTGGCGACGAGGGCCCCGAACCCGGGGACGCAGATCTGGCCGCCGTGGGTGTGGCCGGCGAGCAGCAGATCGGCGCCGTCCCCGGTGAAGTGGTCCAGGACGCGCTGGTACGGGGCATGGATGACGGCGACCCGCAGATGCGGCCTGGTGTCCTGGCCCTTGGTGCCCCGCGGCCAGCCGGCGTACCGTTCGAGGCCCAGATGAGGATCGTCCACGCCCGAAAAGTCAACGCGCAGGCCTTTGACCGGGAGCGACTGGCAGCGGTTGGTCAGGTCCACCCAGCCGCCCATCCCGAAGCCGGCGCGGAGCCGCGGCCAGTCGAGCTTGGCCGGGTCCCTGGGTTTCGCGGACGGCCCGAGGAGGTACGAGGCCGGGTTCTTCAGCCGCGGCGCGAAGTAGTCGTTGGAGCCGGGGACGAAGACTCCGGGGAACTTCATGAGCGGGCGCAGCGACTCCAGCAGGGGTTCCACGGCCTGGACATGGCTGAGGTTGTCGCCGGTGTTCACCACCAGGTCCGGTTTCAGGTCCGCCAGCGAGGACAGCCATTCGGCCTTCCGGTGCTGGCCGGGCACGAAGTGGATGTCGCTCAGATGCAGCACCCGGATCGGGCCGAAGCCGGCCGGGAGGATCGGAAGGGTCTCTTCGCGCAGCACGAACTGGTTCTTCTCCCACAGCCCGTACCCGGCGGCAGCGGCACCGGTAACGGCCCCGGCGGCGGCGGTGACGGCAAAGCCGCGCCCGATGCTTCGGACGCGGTTTGCCAGCGAGTAAAGCCCGGTCACGGCGTGGGCGCTTCTTACTTCTTTTCCTGGCCCGGCGGCGCGGGCTCAGTCGGCGCGGGCTCAGTCGGGGCCGGGCTGGGCGGTGCGGAGCCGGACGGGGCCGGCGTCGCCTGCGTGGACGGCCGGGGCGCCGGGGTCGGACCGGTCACCAGGTTCGACGGCGGGGCCGTGAACGGGTCCGTGCCGTAGGACGGCGCCACCTGGGTCATGTAGTTGGAGAACTGCGGGCCGGCGATCATGTAACCGTCGATGGCCTTGTAGAACTTGCCGTTGAGGGTCAGGTTGCGTCCCGGCCGGTCCTGGCCGCCCAGCGCGTCGCCGAACCAGGAGGCCGTCGCCAGGCCGCTGGTGTAGCCGACTACCCAGGTGGAGTTGTTGGGGTCGTTGGTACCGGTCTTGGCGGCGATCGGGAAGCTGGTCCGGGTCGAGATCCGCGGCTTGATCAGCGAGCCGGAGCCGCGGTTGAGGACCTCCTGAAGCGCGTAGCTCACGCCGCGGGCAACTTCGGGTTTGATCGCGTCGCGGCAGTTCGTGGCCTGGGCCGGCAGCTGGGCGCCGGTCGCGTCCGTCACCGTTTCGATGGCGATCGGCTGGCAGTACTTCCCGTTGTTCGCGAACGTGGCGAACGCGCTGGCCATGGTCAGCGGCGAGGTCTGGGTGGCGCCGATCAGGTTGGACAGGCGCGTCATCGGAACGGGCTCGTTGGTCTGGCCGGCGTGGATGCCCGCAGCGTCAACGATCTTCTGGATGCCGCAGAGGTCGACCTGCGCCGCCGTTGCGAAGGTCATCGTGTTGATCGAGTTTGCCAGCCCGTCAACGACGCTCATGTTCTTGTAGTAGCCGTCTTCGGCGTTCTGCAGGTCATCCGCAGCGCCCAGGCTCTTCTCCGCCGTGTTGTAGGCGCCGTCCACCCGGGTGGTGCAGGTGTTCTTCCACCGGTAGTTCAGCGGGTACCGGCGCACGGAGCCGTTGAGGACCGTGTTCATGGACTTGCCCTCGTTGAGCCACGCGGCGAAGGTGAACGGCTTCATCGTGGAACCGGGCTGGAACCCGCCCAGCCCGCCGAGGTCGTTACCCTGGGCGTCGCGCATGTCGACGTTGAAGTTGATGACGTTGTTGAACTTGCCTTCGGCCTCCAGGAACTGCGTGTTCTGG
Source organism: Arthrobacter sp. AL12 (assembly GCF_029960645.1). Lineage (GTDB taxonomy): Bacteria > Actinomycetota > Actinomycetes > Actinomycetales > Micrococcaceae > Arthrobacter. The sequence goes on along the minus strand of NZ_JASBQY010000013.1, from coordinate 62,852 downwards.
GCCATGGAGACGATTCTGCCGGAGCCCGGCTGCACGGAGACCAGCGAGGCGCCCCACTTGTCCGGGTTCTCCCCGGCGGAGCCCTCAACCTGGGCCTGCGCCACGGCCTGGGCGTTCGGGTCCAGCGTCGTCTTGATGGTCAGGCCGCCGCGGAAGACCGCCCGCTCGCGCTCCTTGGCGTCGGCGCCGTAGGCCGGGTTGTTCAGCATCAGGTGCAGCACGTAGTCGCAGAAGTATGGGGCGGTCGAGGAGTAGGCACAGCCCTGGCGGGGCTGGGTGACCTTCGTTTCCACCGGGGTGGCCACGGCGGCGTCATATTCGGCTGGCTTGATCTTGCCCTGGCTCAGCATGGACTGGAGCACCAGGTCACGGCGGACTTTGGCGTTCTCCGGGTTGGCGATCGGGTCGAAGAAGGACGGGCTGTTGACCAGGCCGGCCAGCAGCGCTGCCTGCGGCAGAGTCAGGTCCTTGGCTGTGGTGCTGAAGAAGAACTTGGAGGCGGCTTCGATGCCGTAGGCGTCACGGTTGAAGAATACGATGTTGAGATAGCCCTCAAGGATCTGCTCCTTGCTGAATTTCTTCTCCAGCGCAATGGCGAGCTTCATTTCCCGCAGCTTGTCGCCGACGCCCTTGTTCACACCGTTCAGCAGGACCTGGTCGCTCTTGCCCTCGGCCTCGAGGGAGGAGTTGATGACGTTGTTCACGTACTGCTGGGTGATAGTCGACGCCCCCTGCCGGTTGCCGCGGGCCGTGCTGACGAGGGCGCGCATGATGCCGGTGGTGTCCACGCCGCCATGCTCGTAGAAGCGGCTGTCCTCGATGGCGATGACGGCGTCCTTCACGAACGGCGACATCTGCTCGAGGGAGACCCGGGTGCGGTTCTCGGCGTAGAGGTTGGCGATTACGCTGCCGTCGGCGGCCAGGATCGACGTCGACTGGCTCGGCGGGTCGACCTGGAGTTCGGCCGGCAGCGTCTCGAAGAACTTGATCGATCCGCTGGCCGAGCTGCCGGTGACGGCGGCCGCAGGAACCAGCAGTCCCGCCACCAGGACGCCGCAAATGGCGCTCACGCCCAGGAAAAGAAGGATCTTTCCGAGGGTGGTGGCCGTGTCAAATAAAGGGTTGTTACCAGTCGCCATGTTTTCCACTTTACCGGCAAGGACTAGGCTTTAGCTCATGACCAAATGGGAGTACGCAACGATTCCGCTCATTATCCACGCCACAAAGCAGATTTTGGACCAGTGGGGTGACGACGGCTGGGAGCTTGTCCAGGTTGTCCCCGGCCCCGAGGGAAACGGCCTGGTTGCCTACCTGAAGCGGGAGAAGCAGTAGCCATGAGCACCCCCGCACCGGCCGCCCCGGGCGGCTCCGCCGCTACCGGAACACCGGCGGACGGCACCGCCGCGGCGGGCGCGCCGTCCGCCGTCGAGCAGCGCCTGGCCGAGCTCGGCCTGACCCTGCCGGAGGTCGCCGCGCCGGTTGCCGCCTACGTCCCCGCAGTGATTTCCGGCAACCACGTTTACACCTCCGGCCAGTTGCCGTTCATTAACGGCAGGCTGGAAGCGACCGGCAAGGTCTCCTCCGGCACCGAAGGCGCCTCGGATGAGGCCACGGTCTCGCCGGAAACCGCCAAGCGGTACGCCGCCGTGTGCGCGGTCAACGCCCTGGCCGCCGTCAAGAGTGTCATCGGGGACCTTGACCGCATCACGCGGATCGTTAAGGTCGTCGGGTTCGTCTCCTCCGACCCTTCCTTCACCGGCCAGCCCGGTGTCATCAACGGCGCGTCCGAACTGCTGGGCCGGGTCCTCGGCGACGCCGGCCAGCACGCACGCTCCGCCGTCGGCGTTGCCGTCCTTCCGCTCGACTCTCCGGTTGAAGTCGAACTCATCGCCGAATTCGCCTAGAGGCCAGGTCCGTTTCCCGTGCCCCAGTTAGCCCGACGCCTGTTTGCCCTTCCCCCGGATCTTGAGGGGGCGGCCCGCAGCTGGCTTGAACACGGCGAACGGACCCCCCGCGCGCCCCGGTCCGCGTCCTCTGTGGTGCTCCTGCGCGACTCGCCCACGGGCCTGGAGACCTGGCTGGGATACCGGCCCGGGTCCTCCCCGCTGGGTGTGCTCGCCTTTCCGGGCGGGTCGCTGGAGGCCTCCGACGACGACGCCGTCGGCTGGCTGGGCCCCACACCGCAGCATTGGGCCGAGCAGATGGGCACCGCCGACATCGGTCTGGCCCGCCGCCATGTGGTGGGCGCCATCCGCGAGCTGTTCGAGGAAACCGGCGTCCTCCTCGCGGGACCGGACCTGTCCACCACGGTGGAGGCAACGTCCAGCGCCGAGTGGATGCGGGCCCGGGTGGCTGTGGCGGACCAGGAGAAGTCCTTCACGGACGTGCTTGCCAAACGCGGCCTCTCGGTGCGGACAGACCTCCTCAAGCCTCTGGTCAACTGGCTCAGCCCGGACTTCGCCCACCGCCGTTTCAACACCCGCTATTTCGCCGCCACGGTGCCGATGAACCAGCAGCCGTCGCTGCTGGCCAGCAAGGGTGTGTGGGGCCGCTGGGTATGCGTCGGCAAGGTCGTCGAGGGGCGTAACACCTCCGCGCTCGGCGATGAGGTGGGCCAGGAGAACACGGTCGGGCGAACCCTGGGCCAGCTGCTGGTGCCCGGCTCGGAGATCATGCTCGAGAAGATGGCCGCCGCGAACGGCTGTATCGCCTACCTGAGCTACAAGCGCAAGGCCCACGTGTACCAGCCGAAGCTCGTCGAGGAAGACGGCCAGCTTATGCTCGAGGTCGAGGCCGCAAAGACCGTCGCCGGAGAGCCCCAGCGCGAACGCTGACCCGGCCGAGGCGCACGGGTCACGTGTCGGCCCACCCCGCCCGCCACTGGACATGTCCCCTGCTGGGCCGGGCCGGTGCACATGATGGCATTGTGTCCATGCGCTGCCGCGAGGAATGGGCATGTCCCACGGACCCGGAGCCAGGAATGAGCATGTCCCACGCGGGGCGTACGGCCGGCTTAAACCCTGAAGGCCGGCACCGTTTTCGCGGGCCGGCCTTCGGGGTGCTGCCGAAAACGCTTAGCGGGAGCGCTGGCGGAGGCGCTGCATGTCGAGGATGACGACGGCGCGGGCCTCCAGGCGCAACCAGCCGCGCTGCACGAATTCGGCCAGGGCCTTGTTGACCGTTTCGCGGGAGGCTCCGACCAGCTGGGCCAGTTCTTCCTGCGTGAGCTCGTGGGCCACCAGGACACCGTCGGTCGCGGGACGGCCGAAGCGGTCCGCCAGGTCCAGCAGCGCCTTGGCCACTCGGCCCGGAACGTCGGAGAAGACCAGGTCGGACAGGGAATCGTTGGTGCGCCGCAGGCGGCGGGCCAGGGCCTGCAGCAGCTGCGCTGAAACCTCCGGGCGGGTGCGCAGCAGGGCGTTCAGGCTCTCATTCTTCAGCCCGGCCAGACGCGTTTCCGAGACGGCCGTTGCCGTGGCGGTACGCGGACTCGGGTCGAACAGCGCCATTTCGCCGAAGAGCTCGCCCGGGCCGAGGATGGCCAGCAGCGACTCCCGGCCGTCCGGGGACGTGCGTCCGAGCTTAACTTTGCCGGAGACGATGAAATAGAGCTGGTCGCCCTGGTCGCCTTCCCGGAATACCGAGGCTCCGCGTGAGAGGTCCACCTCGGTGAGTTCGTCCGTCAGCAGACGGAACGCCTCGTCGTCGAGCGTGGCGAAAAGGGGTGCGCGGCGCAATACCTCGATATCCATGAAATCTCCTGACTAAAAACTGTGTCGGCTGGGGCGCTTCAGCCATTGTTTCAGAATTTTGGCGCGTCTGTGACGTACTTGGCACCGAAAGGCGCCAAACGTCGTGGCAGGGGACGGCGAGGCGGAGCGCGAGGGCAGGCTCCGGGCTCCGCCCGCCCTCGGCAAACTGTCAGCCGGCGCCGGTAGAATTGGGGCTTACCTGCCTGTAAGGAGCATTGGTGTTCGGCTTGACCATCTTGGATCTTGTGTTGATCGTGACGCTGCTGTCCTACCTGTTCCACGGACTGCGCAACGGTTTCCTGGTCACCGTCGGCGGCATCGCCGGCTTCGCCGCGGGGGCTGTGGCTGCCTTTGTGTCCGTCCCCATTGTCAGCGGCCTGGTCGAGGACAGCGGCTGGCGCCTCACAGCGATCATTGCCGCTGCCGTGCTGCTGATGGTCCTGGGGCACGGCCTTGGCACCGCCATCGGGCGCCGGATCCGCAGCGTCGTTCGGATCAGTCCGCTCCGGTCCATGGATCGGCTGGCAGGCGGCGGCGTCAACGTGGTGGTCTCGGCCCTGGTCATGTCGATGCTGGCCTTCAGCGTCGGGGCGCTCGGCGTTCCCTTCGTGTCCCAGCCGCTCGCCGAGTCCAAGGTGATCCGCTTCATCGACGGCGCGACCCCCGTGCCGCTGAAAGCCTCCATGGCCCAGCTGCGGTCCGCCGTGATCGGCGAGGGGATCCCGACGCTGTTCGAGGGCATCGAGAAGGGCCAGCCGGTGGCGGTCCCGGATGCCAGCACCGACACGCCCGCCCTGAACCGGGCCGCGGCGTCGGTCCTGAAGATCGCGGGAACCGCCTACCAGTGCGGGCAGAACCAGACCGGCACCGGTTTCGTGGTGGCGCCGGGCCGGGTCGTCACGAACGCCCACGTGGTCGCCGGCGTGCCGGAACCGGTGGTGGAGATTCCCGGCGGCGGCGCCCTGCCCGGGCGTGTGGTGTACTTCGACGCCCAGCACGACCTCGCGGTGGTGGCCGTGGACGGACTGCGCTCGGCCGCGCTGCCGCTCAGCTCCGACCTGCCGGCCGGCAGCCCCGCAGCGTTTTCCGGCTACCCCCATGGCGGCCCGTTCCAGTCCAGGCCCGCCACGGTGCAGGACATCGCGACGGTGCTGGTCCCGGACATCTACGGCAACAACCCCGCGCCGGAGGACGTGTACCGGATCGCCGGGGACGTCCAGCCGGGCAACTCGGGAGGCCCGCTGCTGACCCCCGACGGCCAGGTCGCGGGAGTCATTTTCGCCAAGGCCACAGGGGAATCCTCACTCGGCTATGCCATCACCATGACGGATCTGGGACCGGTGGCCGCCCGGGCCCCGGGCCTTGGCGAGGCTGTCTCCCCGGGCCAGTGCATCCAGAACTAACCGTGCAGCACCTACGTACCGGGCACGCGGAGGCTTCCGCCGCATCCGCGGCCGCCGCCGACAGCCGGGCGTCGGCCGGCTAAAGCCATTCCAGGCTCTGGCCGTGCGGGCCGGTGATCGCCCTGGGCCTGCCGTTGTGCAGCAGCAGGAAGCGGCCGCGGAGCCGGGACTCGTCCATCTCTGGGACCACGAGTGAGCCGTCCGCCTGGATGATCACCGTGTGCCCTTCATTGGACAGCCAGTGGCAGCCGCGTTCGACGGCGAGCCGCGCCATGGTGGCGCGGAACCGGTCCCGGGCCTCCGCGTCGAGGTAGGCCATGACCGCGCTGTGGAAGACCACCAGGGTGGCGTCCGACGGCGCCCGCGCGGCCAGGGCGGGGAGCCGGTCGTTGAGGTCTCCGGCCGCGAGGAGGGGCGGATCGGCCTGGGCAATCGCGACCGCAAGGCGGAGCCGTTCACGGCGGAAATCCTGCTCGGGCCAGATCAGCGCCTCCAGCCACGCCACGTCGTCGGGATTCCGGACGTCGAGGGGGTTCAGGTCGATCCCGGCGCGCCAGACCACCTGCGGGAGCTCCGCCGGCAGCGGGACTGGACCGGTGACGGCGCAGCCCAGGACCGGGTAGCTGCCGGGAGCGGCACCGGCCGGGACCAGCCGCGTGCGCCCGGGACCGGCGTCGTACTCATAGCCGTAGCGGTCCGGGAACAGCGCCAGCCCGGCCGAAGCCCCGACCTCGATGAGCGCCAGCGGGCGCCCGTCGTCCGCGGCGATCTGCGCCAGGGACGGCAGCAGGGTGGCGCAGCGCCCGGCCTCATTGGTCTGGGTGGCGCGCGCGAGCACGATCCGGGACACTTCCTCCCAGTGCGCGTCCAGGAACGCCCGGAAGTCCGGGTAGGGGCTGATCCGCGCGCCCAGGAAGCGGGCGGCCGCGAGCATCAGCAGCGGCTGTCGCTTGTTGTGCGGCCACTGATCGATCCGCCGGAGCAGCTCCGCGTCCTCCGCGATGCCGACTGACCAGGCGGCGTAGCAGTCGGAGTTGCCGGGCGCGTCGACGGTGCCGAAGTGCCGGTACCACTGGGCCGTGGCGGACTCCGCGCCGCCCGGTTCCGCGGCGGCCGGTTCCGCGCCGTGCGTATCCCCGGGGCCCGGTTCCCCGGAACGGGAGCCGGTGCTGCCGGGATCAACGGCGGACATGCTCAGTCCTGGCCGGCCTGCAGCCCGGCGAGGTACTCGATGGCAAACCGGTAGCCCAGGATCCCTGCCCCGGCGATCACGGCCTTGCTGATGTCCGAGAGGTAGGAATGGTGCCGGAACGCCTCGCGGGCGTGGACGTTCGTGATGTGGACCTCGACGGCGGGCAGCTGCACCGCGGAAATGGCGTCCCGGATGGCCACCGAGGTGTGCGTGTACGCGCCGGCGTTGATGACGATGCCGACGGCCCTGCCGCGGGCGGCATGGATGGCGTCCACGAGCGCACCCTCATGGTTCGACTGGAAGCACTCGACGTCGAGCCCGTGCGCCGCGCCGGTGTCCTTGGCGAGCTGTTCGGCGTCGGCCAGGGTGGCGGTGCCGTATTTCTCGGGTTCGCGGGTGCCGAGCAAGTTCAGGTTGGGTCCGTTGAGGACCAGGATGGTGCCGCGGCCGGCGCCGGCGGGGGTGGCTTCGCTCATGCCTGCCAATGTATCGCGTTGCGTTGCGGGCTGCGTCCCCGGCGGCGGAAACGGCACCCAGATGACCGGGCCGGGAAAGGATGCCGCGGCCCCGCCCGGAAGAGGTGCCGCGGCCGGCCGGCTCTGGTCCGTCCCGGCCCGCCCGCCTAAACTGAAAGGACCATCGTGCGGAGCTCCCGTACAGGTCAGTCCGCGCGGAAAGCCCGATTTCGGAGCACACCATGCGCAACTTTCATGCAGGAAAATCAATTCGCAGGGCCGCTGTGGGCATCCTCGCCCTTGCGGCGTTCCTCGTGCCGGCGCCCCTGGCCACCGCTGCCGGCGCGGACCGGGATGGCCGGTCCACGGTCATCAGACTCCCCGGCGCCACCGGCGCCGAAGGCATCGCCGCAGGCGACGGCGACACGTTTTTCGCAGGCGACCTGCTCAACGGGAACATTTTTCGGGGGAGACATCAACAAAGGCACCGCGAGACTGTTCATTACGGCGCCGGAGGGCCGGGCAGCCGTCGGAATGAAGGTCGACCGGGACAACGAACTGCTCTTCGTCGCCGGGGGTGCCACCGGCCAGGCCTATGTCTATGACCTGGAGACGAGGAAGACCGTGAAGGTCTACGATCTGGCGCCGGCCGGGGCCAGTTTCATCAACGACGTCACCCTGACCCGTGACGGCGCGTGGTTCACCAACTCCCGGGCCGGTGAGCTCTACCGGATCCCGGTCAGCTCCGACAGGAAACCGGGCAGCGCCCGGACCCTGAAGCTCGACGCGCCCGCCGGCACAGTGGATGCGGGGTTCAACCTGAACGGCATCGCCGCCGCCGACGACGGCCGGCTGATCGTCTCCCACACGGGCCGCGGCGCCCTCTACACCGTGGACCCGGACAACGGATCGAACAAGTTGATCAAGGTCACGGACTCGTCCGGGGGTCCGGTCGCCGTGACGAACGTGGACGGCATCGCCGTCCGTGGCGACACCCTCTGGGCCGTGCAGAACTTCAGCAACCAGGTCAGCCGGATCGACCTGAGCGGGTCGCTGCGCAAGGGCGAGGTGCAGGAGGTCATCACCAGCAAGGACTTCGACGTCCCGACGACGGCGGCGCTGTTCGGCGATACTCTCGCCCTGGTCAACGGGAAATTCGCCACCCCCGCAGCAACCAGCTTCGAGGTGGTCCTGGTCGCGGCCTGCTCCGGCGGCTGAGAGTGCGGGTTAGCCCGTGGCAGCAGGGGTGCCTAACGGGTCGCGAGCCGCTCGATCCGGCGCAGCGCGACGGCGCACACCGGAAGGTAGGCCGGTGCCCACCACGGGACCGTGAACGTGACGAGGCAGCCGCCGTCCAGCGGAACGACCCGGTGGCCGGTGGCCGGGATCCCCGCCACGGCCCAGGCCCAGGACCGTCCGGGCTCGAACGCCGTCACGGTATACGGCAGCGCCGCGCCCAGGACGGTGCGGACCCTGCCACGGCTGCCCCGAGCCAGCCTCCCGGACGCCGGGTCGGCTCCGGGACCGGCAGCTGGCGCTGATGCGGGCCCCGTTGCTGGACCGGCGGGGATTCCGTCCCCTGCCGGCTCGACGCCGGTGATCGACGGACCCCAGGCCGGCCACTTCCCGGTATCGGTGAGCAGCGCCCAGACGTCCTCCGCCGGCGCGGCGATCCGGCGCGACACGGAGAAGGTCACCGGGGCCGTCCCAGTATGGCGAGGGCGGCGCGGTGGCCGCTGACCAGCGCGCCGTCAATGGACGCCGTCTCCCGGTGGTCCCCGCAGATGACCAGCCCGAACGGGCCCTCCACCGGCTGCCGGGACCGCAGCGGCGGCTGCAGGGGCAGGGCCTGCGGGACCTCGTGGCGCGCCACCAGCTCCCAGCCGGCCGTGGAGGAACCGAAAAGCTCCGCGGCGTGGCGGAGGACGTCGTCGTCGGTCGGGACCGGCCGGCCCGGGCCCAGCAGCGCGGAGGTCTGGATCAGGTGCCGACCGGCGGGGGCGTAGCTCGGCGCCGCGTTGGAGATGACGGCCGCGTTGACCAGCGGACCGCCCGGGTGCGTGCGGGCATCGACGTGGAGCATGTCCACCGCACTGGGAGCCGCGTCGGCAGCGAACCAGTGCGTCAGCACCCCCTTCATGGCCGGCGCAGCGCCGCCGGCCAGCCTGGCGGCGCTGACCGGATCGGCGGCGAGGACGACGTGGCGGGCCCGGAGCCGGGAATCCGCGGCGGTGACCAGGGCCGCGTCCCCGTCCGGAGCGATCGACTCCACCCGGGTCGAGGTGCGGACCGGTGTGGTGAGGCTGTCCGACAGCTGCCGGGGGAGCGCCTGCATGCCGTCGCGCGGCAGCCCGGGCACTCCGGTCGCAAAGACGCGCATCAGCTGCAGCGCGAAGTCGTTGGAGGTGCTGCCCTCGTCCTCGAGCAGGACTCCGGCGAGGAACTGGTCCACGGCCCGGCGGAGCTCGCCGGTGCATCCGGCCCGGTCCAGGGCCCGCCGCAGCGGAACGTCGCTGCCGGGATGCCGCCGGCGGCCGGCGAACGCCGGGGCGGCCCACCGCAGCAGCCCCGCGACAGAGCGGGGATCCAGCAGCCCGCTGCGCAGGGTCTGCAGGATCAGGCCGGGCTCGCGCACGGGGTGGGCGAGGACGGCGAGGGAGTCCTCGCGGCGGACCCGGAGGCCGGCGCCGAAATCCTGCAGCGCCAGGGCCTCGACGTCGACCCAGCGGCGGACCGCGGGGTAGGCGGGATTCAGCACCTGAAACCCGCGGTCCACCAGAAAGCCGTCGACCCGGTCGGTCCGGATCCGGCCCCCGACGTCGTCCGAGGCCTCCCACACCTGCACGTCGAGCCCGGCGGCCTGCAGCTCCCGGGCGCACTGCAGCCCGGCCAGGCCGGCGCCGACCACGAGCACGTCACATGTCACCGCTGCCACGTCCTGCCCTGGCTGGCCCGGACCGGGTGCGTGCTCACTTCCGCAGCGACTGGGCGATCTGGGCCATCACGGTGTTGTCGGCCAGGGTGGTGGCGTCGCCGACTTCGCGTCCTTCCGCGACGTCCTTGAGCAGCCGGCGCATGATCTTGCCCGAACGGGTTTTCGGCAGTTCGGGCACCACGAGGATGGTTTTGGGCTTGGCTATCGGCCCGATCTCCTTGGCCACATGGTTCCGGAGCTCCTGGACGATCGTGTCCCCGGTGTCCACGGCATCCCCGCGCAGGATCACGAAGGCCACAACAGACTGGCCGGTGGTCTCGTCCGCGGCGCCCACGACGGCGGCCTCCGCCACCGCGGGGTGGGACACAAGCGCGGATTCGATCTCGGCGGTGGAGAGTCGGTGGCCGGAAATGTTCATCACGTCATCGACCCGGCCGAGCAGCCAGATGTCGCCGTCCTCGTCCTTCTTGGCGCCGTCCCCGGCGAAGTACATGGTCTCGAAGCGGGACCAGTAAGTTTCCTTGAAGCGCTCCGGGTCGCCCCAGATGCCGCGCAGCATGGCCGGCCACGGTTCGCGGATCACGAGGTAGCCGCCGGAGCCGTTGGGCACGGACTCGCCGAGTTCGTCCACGACGTCCACGGCGATGCCGGGCAGCGGGACCTGGGCGGAGCCGGGCTTGGTGGCCGTCACGCCGGGCAGCGGCGCGATCATCTGGGCGCCGGTTTCGGTCTGCCACCAGGTGTCCACGATCGGGGCCGGGTTTTCCTTGCGCTCGCCGTTCTTGCCCGCGTTGCCGCCGATGACTTCGCGGTACCACATCCACGCTTCGGGGTTGATGGGTTCCCCGACGGAGCCCAGGACGCGGATCGAGGAGAGGTCCGACTTCGCGGGGATCTCCTTGCCCCACTTCATGAACGTCCGGATGGCGGTGGGGGCGGTGTAGAGGATGGAGACCTTGTACTTCTCCACGATCTCCCACCAGCGGCCCTGGTGCGGGGAATCCGGCGTGCCCTCGTAGATCACCTGGGTGGCGCCGTTGATGAGCGGGGCGTAGGCGACGTAGGAGTGGCCGGTGATCCATCCGATGTCGGCCGTGCACCAGTAGACGTCCGTTTCCGGCTTCAGGTCAAAGACGGCCTTGTGCGTGTAGGCGCCCTGGGCGAGGTAGCCGCCGGTGGTGTGCAGGATGCCCTTGGGCTTGCCGGTGGTGCCGGAGGTGTACAGGATGAAGAGCGGGTGTTCCGCATCATGCCCGACGGCGGTGTGCTCGGCGGAGGCGGTCCCGACCGTGTCGGCCCACCAGTGGTCGCGGCCCTCGCGCCAGTCGACGTCCTGGCCGTTGCGCTTGACGACAACGACGTGCTGCACGGTGTGCCCGACGGTGTCTTCCCCATGGGATAGCGCCTCGTCGACCGCCGGCTTGAGGGCACTGGGCTTGCCGCGCCGGTAGGTGCCGTCCGCGGTGACGACGAGCTTGGCCTCGGCGTCGTCGATCCGGGAGCGGAGCGCCTCGGCGGAGAAGCCGCCGAACACCACGGAGTGGATGGCGCCGATCCGGGCGCAGGCCAGCAGCGTGATGACGGCCTCGGGAATCATCGGCAGGTACACGGCCACGCGGTCACCTTTGGCGACGCCGAGGGACTCGAAGGCGTTGGCGGCCCGCTTCACCTCGTCGGTGAGCTGGGCGTACGTGTACGTGCGGGTATCGCCCGGTTCGCCCTCGAAGTAGATGGCGACCCGGTCCCCGTGGCCGGCCTCGACATGGCGGTCCAGCGCGTTGTAGGCGGCGTTGATCTCGCCACCGACGAACCACTTGGCGAAGGGCGGCGTGGACCAGTCCAGGGCCTGGCTGAAGTCTTTGCTCCAGGTCAGCAGCTCGCGGGCCTGCTTCGCCCAGAAGGCGGGCCGGTCGGCGTCGGCCTCGGCGTAGTCCGCGGCGGTGACCACCGCGTTGGCGGCGAACTCGGGGGAGGGGGCGAACTTGCGGTCCTCCTGCGACAGGTTTTCGAAGGCATCGCGCTGGGGAGCTTGCGCTGTAGTGGAGCCGGGGGTCTGCTGGGACATGGTGAACCTCATCATTCATCGATCCGTGCTGCGCGGGGACCCCCGTTCCGCCGCAGCGCCGGGCCGCTTGCGCGTCGTCGGGCGTCGGCTGGTCACGGGCGTACCGCAAAGAGCTGTTCCGAAATACACACTAACGCCTGCGCCGTTCGCAACGTGTGCCGCGTCACACACTGAACCGTGAGCGGTGTTTGTTAAGCGACGAATGGCGGTTCGGCGGACTGCGGGGCCCCGGCACGGCCCGGTTCCGTACCGCCGTCCCCGGCTTGTCAGCTAGTGATCGGCGAGCCACTTGACTAGGCTGAGATGGAATTGTGACATCCGATGGAGGCGACGGGACCGCGCGCGGTCCCGGCTCGGCCTGCCGTTAGACGGCGCTGTCCAGGGTGCCGCCATGCTAAGGAGAACCGAATGAACGAGCAAACAAACGGGCAGCTTAAGCCGCCCGCCCAAAGCCAGGGCAACAGCGGCGCGGACCGGTCCGGCGGCTTCGGGGAGGCGCCCCGGTTCACGGTTGACAAGGCCAGCGCGAAGGCGGCCGGCAAGACGAACCAGGCGGTCCTCGGTCCGTTCACGATCCGTGATCTCACGGTGTTCGGCTCGACGCTGATTCTCTTTGTGGCCTCGCTGATCCCGATGTTTGCCGTCCGCTACAACCTGTGGAACCTGGGGAGCCTGTTCTTCCTGGGCCTCGGGATCGTGTTGCCGGTGATTGTTTCCGCGCTGTTCGTGGCCCGCCGCGTCAGCCCCGGAACGAAAATCCGCATCGGCTCCCTGTCGGTGGACCAGTTCGGCTCCGTGGTGGCGTCCTTCGCTGTTGCGTTCTTCTTCCTGGCCGTCGCGGGCGCCTTTGTCCCCAGCATGCTGCTGGCCCTCGTCGGCGCCCTCGGGCTCCTCGCGGCCACCGTGCTGGGCCGCCTGGTTCCTTTCTTCGCCGGCGACTTCCTGGACCGCGCAGAAGTCCCCGCCCACGTCGTTGCCCGCGAGTCGGCGGTTCCCGTCCGCAAGCCGCAGGCCCCCAAGGCGCCCAAAGAGGCCAAGGACGAAACCGCACCGAAGGCCGTGGGCACCAGCGCCGTCGCCGGTTGGGCGAAGCGGATGACGCCGGGCGGAAAGTCCGGCACCTCGGGCGCTTCAGGCGCAGCTGCTCCCGGCACTGGCGCAGCGGCGGGAGCGGCCGCGGCGACACCGGCCCGGTCGGCCGCGCCCACACCCGTCGTCGGCTCCCCGGAAACCCAGGTCTCGGGCATCGTGCCCAACGCGACCGCACCGAAGCCGTCCGCGGCCGAGGCGACCCAGGCCGCCGTCGTGACCCCCGGCGCCGCTGCCCCTGCGGGCGGACAGCCCAGGGATGTCCGGGCTGCTTCGGCAGCTGAGGAAACCCGGGCCACCGAGGTTCCCGTCACGTCAGGCCACGGTGCCCCCACCACCGTGAACCCGCAGGTGCGCCAGCAGGAACCGATCGGCGCCACCGTCGACCCGGCAAACCGCCCCGAGGAACACGATGTCCAGGTCGTCCACGAGGCCTTCTGGTTCGCCGTCGCCCAGCCCCGCACCGCCGTGGAAGAGCACAGCGGCGTCGCAGCGTTCGTGATCGAACCCGGCGGCTGGGTGCTCGCCCTGGAGGACCGGGGCCACGAATTCCTGGTCCAGCACACCGATGGCCGCGTGGGCGTGCTCCGCGACCTCAGCAACATCGAACGCGGTTAGCCAGCGCCCGTGGCCAGCGAGTCCAGCATTCCAGTGCCCGGCAGCGCCGTTGCCGACACCGCGGGCGCGGGACCGGAAAGTCCCGGCATCAAGAGCACCGGCACTGGGGGCGCGGGCCCGAAAAATCCCGGCATCAAGAGCACCGGCACTGGGGGCGCGGGCCCGAGAAACGCGGGCGCCAAAGGCGCCGGCACTGGGGGCGCGGGCCCGAGAAACGCGGGCCCCAAAGGCGCCGGCGTTCGGGCTGCGGGGGAGTCGTTGCTGGGACTGAAGCGGCGCGCCCGCCGGATCAACAAGGCGCTGGCGGAACAGTATCCCTACGCCCATGCGGAACTCGACTTCCGCAGCCCGTTCGAGCTGGTGGTGGCCACCGTGCTGTCGGCGCAGACCACGGACGTGACGGTCAACCAGATCACGCCCCTGCTGTTCGCCCGTTACCCGGATGCGCGGAGCATGGCGGAGGCGGACCCGGCCGAGCTGGAGGCCATCATCAAGCCGACCGGGTTCTTCCGGGCCAAGACCCGGAACCTGATGGCGCTGTGCAACCGGCTCGTGGATGAGTACGACGGTGAGGTGCCCGGCCGGCTGGAAGACCTGGTGACGCTTCCCGGTGTCGGACGGAAAACCGCGAACGTCGTGCTCGGCAACGCGTTCGGCGTCCCCGGGATCACGGTGGACACCCATTTCGGCCGGCTCGCCAGGCGCTTCGGCTGGACCGAGTCCGATGACCCGGTGCGGATCGAGTCCGACGTCGCGGAACTGTTCGAGCCCCGGGACTGGACCATGCTCTCGCACCGGGTGGTGTTCCACGGCCGGCGCGTTTGCCATTCCCGCAAGCCGGCCTGCGGCGCCTGCGCCGTCGCCAACTGGTGCCCGAGCTACGGGATGGGGGAGACGGACCAGGAGAAGGCCAGGACACTGCTCAAATACGAGCTGGCCCCGGGGCAGGAGGAGCTCTTGTCCAAGCTCCTCTCAGAGACCCACCGAGCCGCGGAAATCCGGATGGAATCCCAGAGGAGGCCGCTGTGACGGCCCGCCAGGACCTCATCGACCTGGTCGCCGCGGTGGCGGCCGGCACGGCGCCGTCCGCCGACCCGCGCTGGCGGGAACTCGTCGTCGAGCCCGGCGAGCGGGTCCGCCGGGCAGCGGTACTGATGCTCTTCGGCTCCCTCGACGACGTGCCGGCGACCTCCGTCAAGCTGCTTGCCCCGGCCGATCTGGATGTCCTGCTGCTGCAGCGCGCCCAGACCCTGGATGACCATCCGGGGCAGGTCGCGTTCCCCGGCGGCGGCATCGACCCGGGGGAATCCGTGATCGCCGCCGCCCTGCGGGAAGCGGAAGAGGAAACCGGGCTGGATCCGGCCGGCGTCGAGGTCCTCGGTGTGATGCCGGAACTGGCACTTCCCCGCGGGAACTTCCTGGTCACCCCGGTTCTGGGTTGGTGGGCGTCCCAGTCGCCCGTGCGGGTGGTGGACTACGGCGAATCCGCCCAGGTCTTCCGCGTCCCGGTCCGGGACCTGCTGGATCCGGACAACCGCGTGATGGCGACGGTGACCCGGGTGGGGCAGACGTTCCAGAGCCCCGCTTTCACCGTCAACGACGTCGTGGTCTGGGGCTTCACCGGGATGATCCTCAACCAGCTCTTCGACCAGCTGGGCTGGGCGGTGCCCTGGGACCGGGACAGCCTGCTCGACATCGACACGTGGAGCAGGCTCGACGGCTGAGGCGGGACCTAGCTGCGGGCCAGCCCGGCGCCGGGCCCCGTGGCGGCTTTTGTAGGTCCTTGCGGGCTGCGGTCCCGGGACTTGTCGACGATCAGCCCGGTGGCGGCGTTCTCCCGCACGGCGTTGATGCCCGCAGCTGCGCCCTTGATCGTGTTGAACAGTGGTGAAACGGCGACCACCGTGCCGTCGGGTGCCGTGAGCTTGAAGAAGTACTTCTTCCCGCCGGCCTTGGCGATCTCAAAAATTCCAGCCAATTGTGCGGCCTCCCCAAGAAACTATGCGTCGTTGCATGGCCGGGATTGTCGGATTAATGCCCGGCCTTTTCGAGGGTAACGGCGATCGTACGCGGCGCACAACGCTACCGGCGGGTACGTTACGGCCGGCTGCCCCGGACGATTATTTGGCGTTGTCGTAGGAGTCCACGACCGCGACGCTGACCGGGAATTCCACCGGGATCCTGCCGAACAGCAGTTCCTTGGCGGCGTTCGCGGCTTCCTCGATGGCCCGTACGCAGTCGTCGACCGCTGCCTCGGGGCAGTGGACCATGACCTCGTCATGCAGGAAGAAGACCAGTTCCCCGGCGGGGCCGCCGTCCGCGCGCATGGCGCGGAGCCGGCGTCGGAGTTCGGCCAGCCAGCAGGCCGCCCAATCGGCCGCGGAACCCTGCACAACGAAGTTGCGGGTGAACCGGCCCCGCGAGCGGGCGATCGAGTCCGCCCGGCGCTGTTCCTCGGCGCTGGTCGACTGCTGGCTCTGCCGCCAGCGCTCGGACGGCGGCGGGCTGCTGCGGCCCAGCCGCGAGGTGACCGTCCTGCCGGCCTCCCCCTCGCGGGCTGCCTGCTCCACGAAGCCCACGGCGCGCGGGTAGGTGCGGGTCAGTTGCGGCATCAGGCGCCCGGACTCGCCGGTGGTGGCCCCGTAGATTGCGCCGAGCAGCGCCACCTTGGCTTTGGCGCGGTCCCCACCGAAACCCTGCGCGGCGATGCCGGCGTACAGGTCCTTGTCCCGCGCGGCCTCTGCCATCTTGGAGTCCTGCGCGAGCGCCACAAGGACGCGGGGCTCGAGCTGAGAGGCGTCGGCGACGATCAGCTTGTAGCCCGGATCGGCATGGACGGCCCCGCGGATCTGGCGCGGAATCTGCAGCGCCCCGCCGCCCCGGGAGGCCCACCGCCCGGAAACGACACCGCCGACCACGTACTCCGGCTGGAACCGGCCGTCCTTCACCCAGGCATCCAGCCAGACCCAGCCGTTGGCGGCGTGCAGGCGGGAGAGTTTCTTAAAGGCCAGCAGCGGCTCGATCGCCGGGTGGCTGGATTCCTTCAGTTCCCACTGCCGGGTGGTTTTCACCTCGATGCCGTTCCGGTGCAGGGCCCGCATGAGCTCCTGCGGGGAGTCCGGGTTCAGCGACGGGGAATTCAGCAGCTGCCGCAGCTCGGCGGTGAGGGCCTCCAGCTTGGCCGGACGGTGTCCCACAGGAGGCCGGGGGCCAAGGTAGTCCGTCAGAATCCGCTCATGCAGTTCCTCGCGCCACGGCACCCCGGTGTGCTGCATCTCCGCCGCAATCATGGCGCCCGCGGACTCGGCCGCGAGCAGCAGCTGGAGGCGCTGCTTGCGGTTGTCGCCTTCGCGTTCGACGCCGGCCCCGCCCGCCTGACCGAGCGCCTCCTGCTGGGCGGCGTATTCGGCGCGGAGGTCCTCGGGGCTGTGGCGGGGTGTCTTACGCAGGCCGGGATCATCGAACAGGGCACCCTGGTCAGCCGGCGGGGGAGGGGGCTGCAGCGCCCGTGGCGGCGGCTGCAGCTCATCGTCCTGGACCAGCTTTTCCGCGTCCTGCGCGTACGCGGTGTGGGCGCTGAACTCCGAATGGGCCAGGATCGCGCCGCACAACGTGAGGTCGTAACAGCGTTCCAGCTCGACCCCGGCGGTGAGTAGGGCGGGGTACCAGTCCTGGGTGCGGTGCCAGATCCAGCGCGGCCTCCGTTTTTCGAGTTCACGCACGACGCCGGCGAGCTCGGCGGCGCTCACGGTCCGCGGTTCCGGTGTGGCCGGGTGCGGAGCGCCGTCCGCGGTGAGTTCCTGCAGGGCTGCGCCGTCGGCGTGGGCGGCGAGCAACAGGTACATAGGGTCAATTCTGCCCTGCGGTGCGTTGTGCGTGCACCTGCCCCGCCCCGGCTTGTCCACATAGCAGCCGGAGCGGGTTACGGCAGGTTCCGGGGCCGGGAAGAGTGGGCGCATGAGCAGGCACGAGCTACCGCCGTCCGGTCACGGGTCTGGCACCGGACCCGGGGCAGGGGCTCTGCTGGGCACCGGTACCGGGCCAGGCACTCGGCCAGGCACTGGGGCCGGTGCTGGGACCGGGGCCGGTGCTGCGCCGTGGGTGCCGGACGGGTCGGCGGAGACGCTGCTCGTGACGGGGTCCGACGTGCTGCGCGGTGAAGTGGAACGCGTTGTGGCGGCGTCCGGCGGCCAGCTGCGCACGGTGGCGGACATCCGGCAAGCGGCGCCCTTCTGGGGCACTGCCGCGGTGGTGCTGCTCGGCAGCGACATACGTGAGTTGCCGCCGCGGGGACGTTCACCGGCCGTGCTCGTGGGCCTCACCGGGGACGGCGACAGCCTGTGGCACCTGGCCGCCGTCATCGGCGCCGAACGCGTCGCAGTGCTGCCCGAGGCCGCATCCTGGCTCGCCGAGTACCTCAGCCGCTCCCGTGCTCCCGAATCCGGCGGGTTCGTCCTCGGGATTGTCGGCGGTTGCGGCGGCGCCGGCGCCAGCACGGCAGCTGTCTGGCTGGCCCATGCTGCCGCCCGGGAAGGTCTGCGTGTCCTGCTGGTGGACGGTGACCCGTGGGGCGGGGGCCTGGAACTGGCGCTCGCCGCGGAGGAAACGCCCGGTCTCCGCTGGCCGGATCTGGCGGATGCCAGCGGCACGATCGACCCCCGCCAGCTCGCCGACTCGCTGCCGCTGGCCGGGGGATTCCCCTTCCTGTCGTGGCCCGGGAACAAGGAGCGCCACAGCGGCGTGGAGCAGACGGTCGTGGCCGGGGTGCTTGACGCCGCCCGGCGCGGCTTCGAGCTGGTCCTCGTGGACATTGGCCGGGGTCCGGAAGCGCTGCGGACTTTCGCCTGGGACTGCGACCGGATCATTGTCGTTGCGCCTGCGCTGCTGCGGGCGGCCGTGGCCACGGCCCGGCTCCTGCAGGACCTCCCTGCGGTGGAGACGGTGCTGGTGGTGCGCGGCAGACCCGGGGCCTCGCTGGACGCAGGGCTGATTGCCGAGTCCGTCGGGTTGCCGCTGGCCGGGATCATGCCGGATGTCAGGCGCGCCGCGGCGGCCACGGAACTCGGGCGTCTGCTGGACACCGGACGGCAGCGCAATGTCCGGCGGTTCGCCGGCATGGTCCTTGACTTCGGCGCCGGAGCCACCGGATGAGCGCCCACTCGGCACCGGGCCCGCCGGATGCCGGTGCCGGTCCGGGAAGCCTGCGCTACCGGCCGCCGGGCAGGGCCTCCGTCGACGCACGGCTGCTGGAATCCGTCCGCGAATCCGTGCTGTCCGACGCCGGGCCGGTGACCCCCTCCCGCGTGGCGGCCGCCGTGCAGGCGAGCGGACGCCTGCTGGGAACCGCCGGAGCGCTGGCCGCGGTTGAGGGGATCAGCGCGGAACTGAACGGCCTCGGGCCCCTGCAGGTCCTGGTCCGGGACCCAGCTGTGACGGACATCTTCGTCAACGGACCGGGCTCCGTCTGGCTGGACCGCGGCGGCGGACTGGAAAGGGCGCCGGTGGCGTTCTCCGGTGAACCGCAGGTCCGGGCACTGGCAGCGCGACTCGTATCGGCCGGCGGGCGGCGTCTGGACGACGGTTCCCCCTGCGTTGATGTCAGGCTCGACGGCGGGTTCCGGGTCCACGCCGTCCTTCCGCCGATCTCCACGGCGGGGACGCTCCTGAGCATCAGGATCCGGCGTGAACGGGTGTTCTCGATGGACGAGCTGCGGCGGAACGGGATGTTCGGGGCCGTGGTGCAGACCGTGCTGGAGCGGATGGTGGGACGGCGCCTGAGTTTCCTGATCAGCGGCGCCACCGGGTCGGGGAAAACCACACTGCTCGCCACGCTCCTCGGCCTGTGTCCGTCCGGCGAGCGGCTGGTCCTAATTGAGGACGCCTCGGAACTGAACCCGGTCCACCCGCACGTCGTCTCGCTGGAGGCGCGGCACGGCAACCTCGAAGGCGGCGGCGCCGTGGATTTGGGCGAGCTCGTGCGGCAGTCCCTGCGGATGCGGCCGGACCGGCTGGTCGTGGGGGAGTGCAGGGGTGCCGAAGTGCGTGAGCTGCTGGCTGCCATGAACACCGGACACAGCGGGGGCGGCGGGACCATCCACGCCAACACCGCGGCCGACGTGCCGGCCCGGCTGACCGCGCTGGGTGCCCTGGCCGGGATGGGGCAGGACGCTGTCCGGCTGCAGGCGGTCAGCGCGCTCGACGCCGTGGTCCACGTGGAACGGATGAACAACGGGCGGACCGTGGCCTGCGTCGGAGTGCTCGAAGACAGCCCGGCGGGCCTGGTGGTCGGTTCCGCGCTGGACATTTGCGCCGGTGATGTCCGCGGCGGGCCGGCCTGGCGGCGGCTGGCACTCCGCCTCGGTCTCGACCCGTCCCTGGTGGAGCCGGCATGACCGCCCTACTTGCCGGAGTGCTGGCCCTCGCCATGATCCTGGCTCTCTCCCCGGCCGGTGCCCCGCGTCACCGGATTCGCGCGGCGCTGGCCGGTGCACGGGGCTGTCCGCCGACAGGCTCTCCTGCGCGTGCGGGCGGTGCGGGCGGCGTGGCATGGTGGCGGAGACGGAGCGCCGCGACGGTTTCGATGACCCTGCTTGTGCAGCAGATGGCGGCTTTGCTGACGGGCGGCCGTGCTCCCGCGCGGTTGTGGGATGAACTGTGGCTCCTGCACGGGGGCGATCCTGCCGCAACCGTGTCCGGGGCCGTGTCCGGGACACGAACTGCCGCCCGGGGTCCGGTGCTGGCCCCGGGATCCGGGCCGATACTTGCCGCGGCCCGCGCCGCCGCGGTGCGCGGGTCACCGGTCGGAGCGGCGATCCGGTCCGCCGCGGCCAGGCCCGGGGGAACGGAGTCCGGTCAGAGCCGGGGAAACGGTGCCGGCGAACGCATCCGGGCGCGCCGCGTCTGGTTCCAGCTCGCCGCGTGCTGTGACGTTGCCGAGGCCAGCGGCTGCCCGCTGGCGGAGGTGCTGACGCGATTTGCCGCCCAGCTTGAGGCCGAGGACGACGCCGAGGACGCCCGGCAGACGGCATTGGCCGGGCCCCGTGCGACCGTCCGGCTGCTGACGTGGCTTCCGTTCCTGGGTCTGGGCCTGGGCGTGTTGCTGGGCGTCGATCCTGCCGCGGTCCTGCTGGAAACCCCGCTGGGTCTGGCGGCGCTCGCGGCGGGCCTCGCCCTCACCGCGGCCGGCCGGATCTGGTCGTCACGGCTTGTCCGGATGGCTGAGGGGTCTCGGCCGTGACATCGGGCGCCGAGGGTCTTGCGGTGCTGGCGGTATTGGCAGCCGCGGCCCTGACTGCGTGTTCGGGCCGCGGCATGGCCAGGCGGAGACTCCGGCGCCAGACGCTGCCCGCCCCGGACGCCGGAAACGGTCCAGAACGCAGCCTCGAGCGGGCCGGGGAGGCCGGCGGACCGGGCCTGGGTGACACGGCAATGCTGCTGGAACTGATTGGCGCGATGCTCGAGGCGGGGGCCGGACTCGGCCGTGCCCTGGAGCTCGTCGCCGAACTGGCAGCGCCCGAAATCCGTGGTCCGCTGCGGCCGGTCGTCGCGGCGCTCGCCGTTGGCGCCGATTGGGACACCGCCTGGGCCAGCTCCGATGTCCGCACGCCGGAACTCCTGGCCGTGCGCGATGCGCTGGGTTTCGCCGCGCTCACCGGGGCCCCCTCGTCGGCAATCCTCTGCGCTCAGGCTGCCCGCCTGCGGCGCGAGCGGTTCCGGACCGCGGAGAAACAGGCCGCAGCCCTGGGCGTGAGGCTCGTGGTGCCGCTCGGCTTGTGTTCACTGCCGGCCTTCATCTGCCTGGGCGTCGTGCCGGTGCTGCTGGCGCTGCTGCCGGGCTGACCCCGGTGGCGGAAAGGCGTTGGCGGCGGCGCCCTTCCTCCACAGTCCGCGTGGGGCGGCAGTTTTCCACTTGGCTGGATGGACGCCTTACGGGGCGCGGTCCCAGCCGGAAGAGTCTAGGAACAGCCGGCGGTCCCGCCGGAACCTAAGGAAAGGAAAACCATGTCACGCCATCCTGCTACGACTGCCGGAACCCGCGAGACGCTGAATGTCCATCCCGAGGCGGAGGACGCTGAGATCCGTGAAATCTATCCTGGAGCCAGTGCCGCCAGCCCGCTCAGAGTGCGGACCTCGAGAACGCCTCGATGGCTGAGGAGGCTGTTCGGCTCGGAGACAGGAATGGCGACGGCCGAATATGCCATTGCCACACTCGCTGCCGTGGGGTTTGCCGGCATCCTCGTGTTCATCATGCGCAGCGACGAAGTCCGGGGATTCCTGTTGAACCTGATCCGTTCGGCGCTCGCCTTGCCATGAGCTGCCGGCGGCCGCCGGGGGGCGTGAACGGGGCAGCGTCACCTCCAGCCGCACGGCGCCCCCGGCGGCGGCAGGGCGCGGACACATGCCGCGGCGTCGTAACTGCCGAATTCGCAGTGGCGCTGCCCGCCGTCCTGCTCCTGCTCGCGCTGCTTCTGGCCGGCTCGGCGGCGGGAGTCACCCAGCTGCGGCTGGAGGAGGCGGCACGGGCCGGTGCCCGGGCCCTGGCCCGGGGCGAGGATGCCGCCGCCGTGGATGTGATCGTCCGCCGGCTCGCGGGCGCCTCAGCGGCGTCGGCGGTGGCATCCGACGGCGGATGGCTCAGCGTCACAGTATCCGGCAAGGTTCCGGGTGCCGTTGGCGCGCTCCTTCCCTGGACTCTCACGGCCCGCGCCTGGACCAGGGGCGAATCGTCCGTGCCCCCGGCCGCGGCCCGGGTCCCCCCGGCCTGGCGCCATCAGCTGCAAGGCCCGGCCGCATGAGCCGCCCTGGCAGCCGCAGCACACGCCCGGGCGGGGAGCCCGGGGAATCCGGGGAGCGCGGCGCCGGCACAGTCCTGGCGCTCGGGCTGGGGCTGCTGGTCGTGCTCGCCGCGGTCCTGCTCGCACTGCTGGCCCAGTCGGCCGCGATGGCGTCCCGGGCGGCGGCTGCCGCGGACCTGGCGGCCCTCGCCGCCGCGGATGCGGCCCGGGGCATCGCTCCGGGCGAGCCGTGCGCGGTCGCCGTGGACGTGGCACACCGGAACGGGGCCCGGGTCCTGAGCTGCGCGGTCGGCGCCGGGTTCACGGTCCAGGTCCGGACTGAACTCGTCGTCCGCATTCCCCTGGGTGCGGCCACCGGTCTGGCCAGGGCCGGGCCGCCGCCGCCGTGAGCGGGTGGCCATGGCCGTGGCCGGGGACACAGCCGCGGCTACGCCTGCAGCGGCGTCGCGGCGTGGTCCGGCCGCCCGGTGAGCATCTGGTCTGTCGCGTCCTGGAGCAGCACGTCGATAAGGGTCACGGCGGCGTCCTTGTCGAGGGGATTGTTCTTGTTGCCGCACTTGGGCGACTGCACGCAGGACGGGCAGCCGGACTCGCATTCGCAGGCCTTGATCGCGTCGCGGGTGGCGGCGAGCCAGACCCGGGCCTTGTCGTAGCCGCGCTCGGCGAAGCCTGCCCCGCCGGGGTGGCCGTCGTACACAAAGATGGTCGGCACGCCGGTGTCGGCGTGAATGGCCGTGGACACTCCGCCGATGTCCCAGCGGTCGCTGGAGGCTACCAGCGGCAGCAGACCGATGGCTGCGTGCTCTGCGGCGTGCAGGGCGCCCGGGAACTGGGCCTCGATCAGCCCCGCGCCGGTCAGCGAGCGGTTGTCCATGACAAACCACACTGCTTTGGTGAACAGGTCCCGGGCGCCCAGCTGCAGCGGTTCTTCGCCGAGGATCTCATTGGAAATCAGCGCCTTGCGCTGGAAAGAGACCACCTGCGTTGTGACCTTCACGTCGCCGAAGTGAACGGCCACATCCCCCCACTGGGTGGTGCGCTGCGTTTCGAGCACCTCGATCTGCGTCACGTCCCGTGCGGTGGTGTAGTAGTCGGGGTTCGCCCGGCGCACCATCACGCAGTGATCGTCCTCGTTCAGGTCCTCCACCACGTAGCTCTCGCCCTGGTGGACGTAGATCGCACCTGTGTGGGCCTGGTAATGCGTCTGCGGGGAATCCATGGTCCCGAGCAGGGACCCCGTGTCGGCGTCCACGATGCTCACCGGGCCGCCGCCGTCGGCCCTCAGGTTAACCATGGCCGCGGCGCTTTGCGGGTGGGTCCAGAACCACCCCGCCGGGCGCCGGCGCAGGTATCCCTGGGCCACGAGTTGGTCCAGCAATTTCTCGGACGTCGCACCGAAAAGGCCCAGTTCGGCGTGCCCGATCGGCAGTTCGGCGGCGGCGGCACACAGGTGCGGACCCAGCACGTAAGGATTGGAGGGATCGAAGACCGTGGCCTCCACCGAGACGTCGAAGATCGCCTCGGGGTGGTTTACCAGATAGGTGTCCAGCGGGTCATCGCTGGCGACGAAGGCGGCGATGGCATCCTGCCCGGCCCGGCCGGCCCGGCCGATCTGCTGGAACAACGACGCGCGGGTCCCGGGCCAGCCGGCCACGAGCACGGCGTCGAGTCCGGAGATGTCAATTCCCAGTTCCAGGGCCGAGGTGCTGGAGACGCCCAGCAGCTCGCCGGAGCGCAGCGCTTTCTCCAGGGCCCGGCGCTCCTCCGGCAGGTAGCCCGAGCGGTAGGCCGCGACCCGTTGCGGCAGGCTGGGATCGACCTCGTCGAGGAGGCGCCTGGTGATGGTGGCAATGGTTTCTGCGCCGCGCCGGGACTTGATGAACGCAATGGTCCGCACCCGCGACGAGACCAGATTGGCCAGCAGGTCCGCGGTTTCCGCGACGGCCGTGCGCCGCTCCTTGGCGCCGTTCTCGCCGCGGACCTCGGTCAGGGCAGGCTCCCAGAACGCGACGGTCGTGGAGCCGTGGGGCGAGGAGTCCTTGGACACAGCCCGGACCGGAGCGCCGATGAGCCGGCCGAAGGAGGTGCCGGGCTCCGACGCCGTGGCGGAGGCTGCGATGAACACCGGTCCGGACCCGTCCGGGCTGTAGTAGGCGCAGATCCGGCGCAGCCGGCGCATCAGGTTGGCCACGTGGGATCCGAAGACGCCGCGGTAGCTGTGGGCCTCGTCCACGACCACGTAGCGCAGCCGGCGGAAGAACCGCGCCCACCAGGCGTGGTTGGGGAGGATACCGAAGTGCAGCATGTCCGGGTTGGCCAGAATGAAGTTCGCGTGGTCCCGGATCCAGCGGCGGGACGCGGGGTCGGTGTCGCCGTCATAGGTCTCGGCCCGGACGGTGGGGAGTTTCAGCGCCCGGATGGCGGCCAGCTGGTCGGCGGCCAGGGCCTTGGTGGGCGACAGATACAAGGTGACGGCGCCGTCGTCGTGGATCTTGCCCGGTTCGGCAAGGACCCGCAGTTCAGAGCGGTGGATCGCGTCCAGCGCCGGCAGCTGGTAGGCCAGCGACTTTCCGGAGGCGGTGCCGGTGGCGATCACCACGTGCTCGCCGGCGTGGGCGAGGTCGGCGGCCTGGATCTGGTGGCGGTACGGCTCGTGGATGCCGAGCGAACCGTAGGCGATCACCACATCGGGGTGGGTCCACTCAGGCCAGGGCGCGTGCACGGCCTCGCGGGCGGGAATGGTGCGCACATGGCGGAGCTGTTCCGGGTCCGGGCCGCGGCCCAGCAACGGAATCAGGGACTCATGTGGGTTCACTCGTACATTCTTTCACCCGGCCTCAAATCGTCCGGGGCGCGTGACCCTCCGGCCCAGGGCCTCAGCCCACGGACAGGTCCGAGCCCTCGTCGGAGGCGGAGAGCATCAGCACGCGGCTGACCGTGGTCCAGCCGAGGTGAGAGTAGAGCTGCTGCCCGTCGAGTGAAGCGAGCAGGAGCCCGGTTTCGACGTCGTGCTCAAAAGCCTGGGCGGCGAGGGCGCGCATGATGAAGCTGCCCAGACCCCGGCGCTGGTACCCGGGCTCGGTGACGATCTTGTCGAAGATTGCAGTGTGGCCCACCACGAACAGGCGCCCGCTTGCCGCCACCTCTTCCCCTGCATACACCACGGCATGGTGGACCCCGTCGATCCGGGACGGAACCCACCGGAGATCATCATCCGGAAGCCAGGGATCCTCGGCGTCCTGGGTCTCCATGTCCACGATCATCATCGTCTGCGAGGCGGACGTGACGTTGAGCCTGTGCTGCTGGGCCAGGAAGTGGTACCGCGCCACGTTATTCGTGAGGACCGTGAGGATCCGGGCGGGTACCTCGGCGGTGGCAGCGGCCAGGGCCGCGAACTCCGCATCGGAGGGATCATGGGCGAAGTATTCCCATTCGTGGGTTGTGTCCCCCCTGAACGCCGCCGGGAAGCGGCCCTCCCTGCGTGTCTCATATCCCCGGCAGCCGGCCCAGCCGGTGACCCAGATTTCCAGCAGATGAGTGGTGTCTTCCACCATGGCCTCAAGACTCATGTGATGAGCGTATTCCAGCCCCGCCGCAAGCAACAGTGGCCGGGTCCGGGAACAGGTCTTGCTTACGGAATTGTGACCGGACCGCCGCCCCCTGCGTCGGCGGGACGGGCGTCTGGACCGCTGCCACGGGTCCGCAGAACGGGCGTCCCCGCGCCCCGGCCCGCTGACCGGGGCTTCCAGTGACACCCGGTACCCTTAAAACGTGGCTTTGAACAGAATTGTGCTCTTTTACGGCTTTACCCCGCTCCCGGACCCGGACGCCGTCCGGCTCTGGCAGCGTGCGCTTTGCGAGAAACTCGGCCTGACCGGCCGCATTATCATCTCCAAGGACGGCATCAATGCGACCGTCGGCGGTCAGCTAAACGCGGTCAAGCAGTACGTGAAGACCACCCGTGAATACAAGGGATTCCACGGGATCGACGTGAAGTGGTCCGACGGCGGCGCCGCCGATTTCCCCCGGCTGAGCGTCAAGGTCCGCGACGAGATTGTCTCCTTTGGCGCCCCCGGAGAGCTCAGGGTCGATGCCGGCGGCGTCGTCGGCGGCGGTACCCGCCTTTTGCCCGAGGAACTGCACGAGCTCGTGGCCGCGCGGAAGGAGGCCGGGGAGGACGTCGTGTTCTTCGACGGCCGCAACGGCTTCGAGGCCCAGATCGGCAAATTCAAGGACGCGATCGTCCCGGATGCGGCCACCACCCACGACTTCATCAAGGAACTCGACTCAGGCAAGTACGACGCGCTCAAGGACAAACCGGTCGTCACGTACTGCACTGGCGGCATCCGCTGCGAGGTGCTGTCGAGCCTGATGGTCAAACGCGGCTTCAAGGAGGTCTACCAGCTCGACGGCGGGATCGTCCGCTACGGCGAAACCTTCAAGGACCAGGGCCTCTGGGAGGGGTCCCTCTACGTGTTCGACA
The DNA here is from genome assembly GCF_029960645.1 of Arthrobacter sp. AL12. GTDB lineage: Bacteria > Actinomycetota > Actinomycetes > Actinomycetales > Micrococcaceae > Arthrobacter. Next base: position 36,065 of record NZ_JASBQY010000013.1, on the reverse strand, counting down.
AGCGCATGCACCTTGAATTCAGCGAGGACGCGAAGACCATTGGCGCATGCGTCCGCTGCTCTGCGCCCACGAGTAAATTCGAGAACTGCTCCAACGCGTCCTGCCGCACACTCACGCTCTATTGCTCGGACTGCGCCGCCAGCCCAGAGACGCTCCGCTGCCCAGACGGCTGCGCGGCCTGAATCCGTCCAGCCAGGGGCCAGTCCGCCTGAATCCGGCCAGCCAGGGGCCAGTCCGCCAGTTATCCTGCGGTCTGGGTTCGCAGACCGGCGTGTGGCCTCAGATGCGGGTTACCCGGTAGGCGAAGTTGGCTCCGGCGACGGCTTCCACCTTGATGGTGAGCACGGCGTCGGCGCTCAGATACACGACGTTTACGCGTGGGGTTTCGCAGCGCAGGTTAAGGTCCACCAGTTCCTGGTCCCCGTGTTCGATACTGAACGAGACCCGTCGCGGGCTCCGGCAGGCGAGGGTCAACGAATAGGTGCCGCTGGGCAGCTGGGCAGTTGTCTCCTCCCGTTCCTCATCTGCCTCAAGGGTGCCGTAGCCGGTGTGGAGCACCTCGCCTTCGGTGGCGGGGAGAACCAGGGACAGCCACGCATCCAGTTCGGCGCCGGAGACAGGCTGTCGCGTCGCCGGATCCCCTGGCAGCGCCGCATCGGTGGACCCCGGGGCGGATGCAGACTCCGTCCCGCTGGCAAAAGCGTCTTCGTATTCGTAGGCGCACCCAGCCAGGGCCATTGCCGCGGCCAGAATCAACGAAAGTCCCAAGGCTGATGCCTTGCGACTCCGTGCCACGCCCGTCACTGGAACAGTGGGCATAGCCAGACTGTAACCCCGCCCCTGCCTGAGCGCCAGAGTCTAATGGCGGGTGGAATTAGGGTGCCGCCGGTGTCTACTGCCCCGACTCGTTGAAGCTGATCCGGACACCTGCAACGGCGCCGGTCCGGGGCTCTGGACCGCCGTCGCCATACCGGATGAGGTGAGCCGATGCGGTCCCGGGTAGCAGGTCGATCAGCGCTTCCGCCACGCTCCCGCAGTCGAAGTTTCGCTCCAGGAGCGTGCCGCCTTGGCGGGCGCCCTGGGTGACGGACAGGTGCGCATCGGCTGCCCCGACGCAGGCTGCGGTGACTTTGTACTGCCCGGCCCGAGTGATAATGCCCGACGTCGCGAGTCCTCCGCTGCTGGTGTCGCCGATCCCGCCCGATCCGCCGAAGAGAAGGCCCTCCGGTGAGCCGAGCACGGCGTCCAGCTCCAGCAAGTTGCGGGCCTGGGCGGCAGCGAGTTCCGGGTCCAGGGCGGGCAACGGTGCCCTGGCAGGGTACGACCGGGCGGACGGCCCGGCCGCGGCCGGTGAGAGTCCGACGTCGTCGGCGACTTCACATCCGGCCAGCGACGCTGCAGTGGCGGCCACCGCCAGCAACAGTGCGGCCCGAACCGGCCGGTGCATACCCCCAGTAGCAGACATGAACCGAGCCTAGCGGCGGGGGCGATGAACACAAGTCCCGGCGCCACTGCCGTGTCGGATGCAGGCTGCTACGCCGCAGGCACCAGGTGGTAGGCGTAAATGAGCGGAGCATCCACACTTGAGGCGCCGATCTGAAGGGTGCCCGCGGCAGGTACTTTGATGCGTACTGTCTCGCGGCTGCCGTTGCAGGCCGCACCGGCTTCGGTCAGCCTGGTGCCATCGAGGGAGACGTCGAAGAAGGCCTTGCCTCCGCCCTCACAGGTGATGGTCAGGACGTAACTGCCCGCCCCAATCCCGGGTGCGGTCTTGACGACCGGATCGCGGTTGAGGATCTTTCCCGCATCCTCGACCACGACCCCCGCGGCGGCGGGAAGCGCCGTCGCCTTCCACTCCGGCACATCGGCCGCCTCGATGGAACCGGCCGGGGAGCACGCAGCTGCGGCCAGGACGACGGCGGCGCCCGCCGCCAGCGCGTGCGCGGTGCGCCAGATGGGCCGGGCTGTGTGCCGGATGGGCGGGGCGGCGCGCCGGATGGTCCGGGCACGCCGGGGGCCGGGGGAAAGGAAAAGCATGCCTCCAACTTACCGCCGTTGCGGCCGGCAGCTGATTCCCCGGCTGCCGCCCCGGACCGGCCCCGCGGCCCTAACCGGCGATCAGCTCGAGCACTTCGCCCCGGTGCAAGGCAAGGTAGACGCGGTCGCGCAGGCGGTTGGCCTCCCCGTCCGTCAGCGTCCGGTCCAGCGGCTGCAGCACCAGCCGCAGCAGCACGTTCAGCTGGCCCGGAGCGAGCCGGAGCCGTTCGACGGCGGCGGGCGGAAGTCCCGACGCCGGGGTGACGGCCCGAATCTCCAGGGCGGCCAGCGAATCGGACTCCGCCCCGAGGGCCGTGCGCGCACGGTCACCCAGCAGTTCGACGTCGGCCTCCGCCTCGGATCCGAGCACGAGGGACAGATCGCGCCTGACCTCCGGCATGACCGATACGGGCCGGTAGGGGTCCAGGTCCAGCAGCTGGGCCTGGACCTCGGGGTTCTCCGAGCGCAGGAGCCGGATGTCCCGGATGCCTTTGCGAAGCATCAGGGCACGGTCCAGCCCCAGTCCCAGGGCGAGGCCGGACCAGCGGCGCGGATCCAGGCCGGAGCCCCGCAGGACCTGCGCGGCGACGAGGCCGCATTCGGCCAGTTCCAGCCATTCCCGGCTGCCGTCGGGCTGGCTGACGAGCACGTCGAGCTGCCTGCCGGTGTCCGTGTAGTGGTGCCGTGCCTCGGTCGCGCGCCACTGGACGTCGGGGTGCAGGGCGGCCGGCAGCACGGCCTCCACGACTGCGGCCATCATCCGGTCCAGCTCGGCGGAACCCAGCAGGCCACGCGCTTTAAGCCGCCACAGATCCAGCTGGTGCGGGGCGCCCACGTGGGTGCGGTCGATCGAGTCCCGCCGGTACACCAGGCCCGGAAGCGCATGCAGTCGGTCGTAGTGGCCCATTTCCTGGCGCAGCGAATCCAGCAGGGCCGGGACACCCGACGAGGTGTGGCTCCGCAGCATCACCGTGGGGCTGACATGTCGGGAGTAGCGAGAATCGCGCGTGACGTCGTCGGGGGAGTAACCCAGTCGGTCGTAGTTGTCGGCTGTGGCGACGAGGGGGCTGAGCCGGTGCGCTGCAGTTCCGATGCCCCAGAGGTCTTCCAGGGCCGCGGTGACGTCCGCCAGTAGCAGGGACATCGCGTGCGGGCCCTGGGCCGGATCGGACAAATCGCGGAGCGCGAGGGCGGTCTGCAGTTCAATTGGGGTCAAATAGGTCTTCATGAGGGGTCCTTGGTCTGGAGTGCGGGAGGGGGAACTTCACCCTCAGCCGCTGCACCGGACGGACCCCGGCGGCTGCAGTTATGCGCCCGACAAGAAGCCCGTGCGGCCGGAAAGCGGCCGAGGGCTGATAAATCGCTGCTGCGTGTACATACGGCCAATGCTACGGCAGTCGGCCGGCGTCCCGGCGGAAGCGCCAGGTCCCGGCTGACCCCGCTCGTCCCGGCTGACCCCGCTCGTGCCGGCTGAACGCCAGGTCCAGGGGCGGGCCTTGACCTTGACGTAGCGTCAAGCCCTAGCATCGGGTTACCGGCCCGGACGCGGCCGGTTCCGGAACGTAAGGGGGCAGCCACATGGAATGGTCCGTGCAACAGATCGCCAGGATCGCCGGGACCACGAGCCGGACACTGCGCCACTACGACGACGTCGGGCTGCTCAAGCCCAGCCGGACCGGCGACAACGGCTACCGGTTCTACGACCAGGCCTCCCTAGTGCGGCTGCAGCGCATCCTGCTCCTGCGGGACCTGGGGCTGGGGCTCCCGGCCATCGCCGAGGTCCTCGGCCACGAGCCTGATGCCGTCAAGGCACTGGGCCGGCACCTGGGCTGGCTCCGGCAGGAACAGGACCGGCTGGCACGGCAGGTCGCCTCGGTCCGGCAGACGATTGAAGCACTCAGAGAAGGAGGACAGATCATGGCGGAGATAATGTTCGACGGCTTCGACCACACGCAGTACAAGGATGAGGTCGAGGAGCGCTGGGGCAAGGACGCCTACGCGCAGGGCGATTCCTGGTGGCGCGGGATGGGCCCGGCCGGGCAGGAGGCCTGGAAGCAGCGTTCCCGGCAGCTGGGCAGCGACTGGATCGCGGTGGCGGAGTCCGGTGCCGCCGCGGACAGCGCCGAGGCGCAGAAGCTGGCCCGGCGGCAGGTTGAATGGCTCACCGGAATACCCGGCACGCCCGCCTCGGCCTCCGCCGCCGGCAGTGACGGCGACGTGAGGGGCTACGTCACCGGCCTCGGCGAGATGTATGTTGCCGATCCGCGGTTCGCCTCGAACTACGGCGGCGAAGCCGGGGCAACCTTCGTCCGCGACGCCCTCCGGATCTACGCCGCGAAGCACCTCTAGGCCGAGGCCTCCAGCCCCTGCCCGGCGGCCCAGGGGCCGCCCCCCGGCCCCACGCCCCTGCCGGCGCCCCCGCGCGTCGGGCCCGCAAGCCCCGGGGCCGCCAGGCCGGGACTAAACTTGTCCGGTGACTCCCTCAACGCATTTCACGGCCGGCAACACCCCCGACGCCCCGCGCAGCGACCTCCCCGGACTGCTCGAAGCCCTGGCCGCGGACCTGCGCGGCATCGGCTACACCGTCGACGGCGTCGCCGGACTCCTCGGCGACGCCGCGCACAGCGCCCTGAGCCGGGACCAGCTGGTTCCCGCGCTGATCGCCACCGAGAGTGCCCGCCGCGGGGAGCGGACGACGGCGGCGCTCGCCGCCGTCGTCCGCTTCTGGCTGCTGGCCGAACCGCAGCCCGCCGCCACCCTCGACGCGGCGCTGCCTGGCATCCGCACCGCGGGCCTGCTGGAACTGGGCCTCGTGGAGCCGTCCGCCGACGGTCTGGTCCAGGCGAAGGTGGACCTGCGGCCCTACGGCTGGAACGGAACCGCCGGGGAAGGCACCCAGGGGGAAGGCGCCCAGAGGGAAAACACTTTCAGCAGCGGCGGCGCGGAGCTCTGGGTAGCCAGCGATCTCGCCGCCCACCAGCGCCCCGGAGTGCTGCGCCACGACCACGTCCTCGGGATCGGGCAGGCCTCCGCCACGCTGGTGCAGGTCACCGCCCGCCGGCACGTGGCCCGGGCGCTGGATCTCGGCACTGGCTGCGGCATCCAGACCTTCCACCTGCTCCACCATGCCGAGCACGTGACGGCCACCGACATCTCCGACCGCTCCCTCGCGTTCACCCGCTTCAACCTGCTGCTCAACGCCGGCGAACTGCACCTGGACCCCTCCGACCCGGAAGCCCGGGTGAGCCTGCGCCGGGGCTCCCTGCTCGATCCGGTCGCGGGCGAGGAGTTTGAGCTGGTGGTCTCCAACCCGCCGTTCGTGATCACGCCGCGCAGCCTTGGGGAGGCTGCCGCGGACCAGTTCACCTACCGCGACGGCGGCCTGCCGGGCGATGACATCGTCGCGTCGCTGGTCCGGGCCCTCCCGTCGGTCCTTGCCCCCGGCGGGACAGCCCAGCTCCTGGGGAACTGGGAGATCCCGGCGGGCGCGGCATGGGACGAACGGCCGCAGGGCTGGGCCGGCCCGGACGCGGACGCATGGTTCATCCAGCGCGAGCAGGTCAGCCCGGAACAGTACGCCGAGACCTGGCTGCAGGACGCCTCCGAGGCCCGCGACCGGCTCCTCTACCAGTACTCGTACGCCGCGTACCTGGACGATTTCGCATCCCGCAACGTCGAGGCCATCGGTTTCGGGATGATCTGGCTGCGGCGGCCGGCCCAAGGCGCCACTCCGGTGCTGAGGCGCTTCGAGGAGATCACCTATCCGATCGAGCAGCCCGCCGGCCCGCACCTGGGTGCCGCCGTGGAACGCGCCGACTGGCTGGCCGTCCATGACCTGTCGGCCGAGCACCTGCTCGTGGCCGAGGACGTCACCGAGGAGCGGCACCAAAGACCGGGAGCCGAACACCCCGGCGTCATCCTGCTGCGCCAGGGTGCGGGTCTGCGCCGCACGAACCTGCTCAGCACCGAACTGGCCGGCTTTGTCTCAGCATGCGACGGAGACCTGTCCGTCGGGCAGATCACCGGCGCCCTGGAGGCGCTCCTGGGCGGGGGCGAGGACTGGGACGCCGGGACCTTCCGCGCCGGGCTCCTCCACGAGGTGGCGAACCTGGTCCGCGACGGCTTCCTACTGCCCGCCTGACGCAGCGGCCGGTGCAGCACCGGCTGTGCCCAGCGCGGCCGGAGCTGCGGACTCCGCGGCCGGTGCAGCACCGGCAGCGGGGACCGCGGGAGTCGCCGCGCCCTCGCGGCCGTAGCGCGGCAGGACATACGCGGTGACGGCCAGGGCCGCCAGGACCCCGCCCACCCCGGCGACCAGGAAGCTCACCCGGATGGGGAGCAGCGCGCCGAGCAGCCCGCCCAGCGCGAGCGCCCCGATCGCGACGGCCCGGGTCATGCCGCCGATGATCGCCATGGCCTGGCCGCGGCCGCTTTCCGGGATCCGCATGATCGCAATCGCCCCGAAGCACGCATTCAGCATCCCGCAGCTTGCCCCCATGGCGGTGTAGGCGACGAACAACAATTCCATGTTCGGCACCAGGGACATGATCCCCAGGAAGGCCGAGGTCAGGGCCATCGAAACCAGCAGCGCGCGCAGCCGGATGGGATGGGTGGTGATCCGGCTGGCCAGCCCCGCCCCGGACGCCATCCCAAGGCCGAACGACGCGGCCAGCAGCCCGTACTGCGTCTCGGTGGCGCCGAGCTCGTCGCGGGCCAGAAACACCTCAAGGACGTTGGTCGCCTCGCCGACGGTGATGAAGAACAGCGCCCCAAGGACCAGAGCCCAGACCAGGCCGTCGCGCCGGATCAGGCGCAGCCCGTCCAGCAGGGCCGGAGGCTCCTTGCCGACCCGCTCGGCGGCCGTGCCACGGCGGGTCCGGATCAGCATGGCACCGGCGGCCATCGCCAGGTAGCAGCCGCTGGCCACGACAAACACCAGGCCGGATCCGCCCCAGCCGCTGAGCAGCCCGCCGGCCACCGGCCCCACCATGCCGGCGATCATGATGGTGGCCTGCATGGTGCCCAGCGCCCGCGGGGTCCGTTCCTCGCCCACGATCCGGGGCAGGAGGGCCTGCCAGGTCGGCCCGGCCACCGCCTGGGCGGTGTCGAGGAGGAAAGTCATGGCGAACAGCACCGGCAGGTAGTTGTCCAGATACTGCATGCCCAGCCCCATCCCGGCGACCGCCGCGGCACTGACCACGGAGGACGCCGTCGCCAGCGTCCTGGAATCCCGGGTGTCGGCCAGCCGGCCCGCCCACGGCGCCAGCAGCACCAGCGGGAGGGCCGAGGAGAGCAGATAGGCCGCGACGAGCCAGGGTCCGGCGACGGACGTCTGGCCGGCGGCGGCGAGGTTCTGAAGGTGTAGCATGACGCTGATGATGACGGCGCCCATGCCGGCGGTGGCAATGAAACGGGCACTGCTGGCCAGGACGAAGTCCCGGTTGCGCCAGAGGGGCTGCGCGGGCGGGGCGGCACCCGGCGCCGTATGAAATGCCTGTTTCATAAATAGCAAACTACTCTCCGGTACATTTTGGTGTCAAGCATTTCTTTCATAGTTTGCTGAAGCTCGGTAGACTGGTGGTGTGAATGCAGAAACCCCAACGGCGGAGTCACCGGTCCCGCCGGCGCCCAAACGCCGGCAGCGCCCGGAGAAGAAAGTGGAGATCACAGACCCGAAGGCGATCAGGGCGCTGGCCCACGCTGCCCGCCTGGAAGTCATCTCCGAACTGTATTCAACCCAGGTGAGCCGGACCGCCACCGAACTCGCCGCGCAGACCGGCCTCACCCCGAGCGCCATGAGCTACCACCTGCGCGCGCTGCAGAAGTGGGGCATCGTGGTCCCGGCCGCCACCGCCGGCGACGCGCGGGAGCGCCGCTGGAAAGCCGCGGGCACCGACTTCACCATCAACTCGGGCGGCGGGGTGGCGAGCCCAGAATTCGCCGTGCTGGACCTTGAACTGGACGCCTACCGCCGGCGCGTCAACGCCTACGCCAAGACCCGGGACGAGCAGCGCCAGCGCGGCGAGGCCGTGGACGGGCCCTCCTCCGTGGTGCTGGCCAGCAACCTGCTCTATCTGACCCGGGACCAGCGGGAGGAGCTGAACAACCGGCTCTTCGAGCTGCTGCGGGACTACGAGCTGGAGGATCCGGACCAGGTCCCCGACGGGGCGGAGCGGATGGCGACCCTGTGGTCGATGATCCCGGATGACCGCGGAAAGCCTCCGGCGAAGCCCTCCGGCAGCCCCGCCTGAGAGCGGCGCGGGCCGCCCTGGCCGGGCCCTGCGGAGGCCTGCCTGACGGGGGTTCATTACGTCCTCAAGTCGTGCCCGGGGCCCCTCCGTTTGGGGCTGGATGCGCGGTAATCCGCAAAATATGGTGAACTAGGCGGGTATGGGCGCATCTGCCCGAGCAACCTTTTTCTGTAGGAGCACCGTGCCAAGCAAGGCCAAAACCGGTAAGAAACTCGTGATTGTGGAGTCTCCCGCCAAGAGCAAGACCATCGCCAAATACCTCGGCGAGGGCTTCATCGTTGAGGCCTCCATTGGTCACATCCGCGACCTCCCGCAGCCGTCGGAACTGCCGGCGGAACTGAAGAAGACCTCGGTGGGCAAGTTCGCCGTCGACGTCGACAACGACTTCAAGCCGTACTACGTGGTGTCCCCGGACAAGAAGAAAAAGGTCGCCGAACTCAAGGCCCAGCTCAAAGACGCCGATGCCCTCTATCTCGCAACCGATGGGGACCGCGAGGGTGAGGCCATCGCGTGGCACCTGCTGGAAGTGCTCAAGCCCAAGGTGCCGGTCTACCGGATGACCTTCGGTGAAATCACCAAGGAAGCCATCCACCGCGCCATGGACAACCTGCGCGACGTCGACCAGGACCTGGTGGACGCGCAGGAAACCCGCCGTGTGCTGGACCGCCTCTACGGCTACGAGATTTCCCCGGTGCTCTGGCGCAAGGTGGCCCGCGGCCTCTCCGCCGGCCGCGTGCAGTCCGTCGTGACGCGCATGGTCGTGGACCGCGAGCGTGAACGGATGGCCTTCAAGTCGGCCTCCTACTGGGACCTGACCGGCCAGTTCGGCGCCGGGTCCGGGACTGCTTCTTCATTCAAAGCGAAGCTGGCCATGGTCGACGGCGCCAAGGTCGCCAGCGGCCGCGACTTCAACGACAGCGGCGAGCTCACCTCCCGCAACGCCGTGCACCTCAACGAGGACCTTGCCATCTCCCTCGCCGCCGGCCTGCAGGACGCCGATTTCCGCGTCCGCTCCGTCGACACCAAGCCGTACACCCGCCGCCCGGCCGCGCCGTTCACCACCTCGACGCTGCAGCAGGAGGCCGGCCGCAAGCTGCGCTTCTCCTCCAAGAGCACCATGCAGGTGGCGCAGCGGCTGTACGAAAACGGCTATATCACCTATATGCGTACGGACTCCTCCGCGCTGAGCAATGAGGCCGTCACGGCCGCGCGGCGCCAGGCCTCCGAGCTGTACGGCCCGGAATACGTTCCCGCCTCCCCGCGCGTCTACAGCGGCAAGGCCGCGAATGCGCAGGAGGCCCACGAGGCAATCCGCCCCGCCGGTGACTCCTTCCGCACCCCGGCCCAGGTGGCCAAGCAGCTCTCCGGCGACGAGTTCCGGCTCTATGAGCTGATCTGGAAGCGCACCGTCGCCTCGCAGATGGCCGATGCCAAGGGCTCGACCGCCACGATCCGCCTCGGTGCTATCGCTGTGGACGGCCGCGACGCCGAGTTCTCGGCCTCCGGCACCGTCATCACCTTCCCCGGCTTCCTCGCCGCCTACGAGGAGGGCAAGGACGAAAGCCGCGGCGACGACGAGTCCGACGAGGCCCGCCGGCTGCCGAACGTGGCGAGGGACGATGTGCTCACCGCCTCGGAGATTGCCGCCGTCGGGCACGAGACGTCCCCGCCGCCGCGCTTCACCGAAGCGTCGCTGACCGCCGAGCTGGAAAAGAAGGGCATCGGCCGTCCGTCGACCTATGCCTCCACCATCTCCACCATCCAGGACCGCGGCTACGTCCGGAAGCAGGGCTCCGCGCTGGTCCCGAGCTGGATCGCGTTCTCCGTGATCCGGTTGCTCGAACAGCACTTCCACGACTACGTGGACTACGAGTTCACGGCCGACATGGAAGCGGACCTGGACAAGATCGCCAACGGCCAGGCCCAGGGGCCCGCCTGGCTCAAGCACTTCTACTTCGGCGAGGATTCCAACCCCGGGCTGCTGAGCATCGTCAACAACCTCGGCGAGATCGACGCCCGCGAAATCAACTCCATTCCAATCACCGAGGGCATCACCCTGCGGGTCGGGAAGTTCGGCCCGTACCTGGAAAGCTCCGTGCCCACCGTTGATCCGAAGACCGGCGAAGTGGTTGAGGCCGCCCGCGCCAACGTCCCCGAGGATCTGGCCCCGGATGAGCTCACCGCGGCCAAGGCGGTCGAGCTGATGGAAACCGCCGCCCCCGAGGAAAGGGTGCTCGGCGCGGACCCGCACACCGGGCACACCGTCGTCGCGAAGAACGGCCGCTACGGCGCTTACGTCACCGAGGTCATCCCGGAGATGACCGAGGAACAGCTCGCCAACCAGCCGGTCGAGTACTACAAGAACGGCAAGCCCAAGCCGCCGAAGAAGCCGGTGAAGGCCAAGCCCCGCACCGGGTCGCTGTTCGCCTCGATGAGTGTGGACACCATCACCCTGGACGAGGCGCTGCAGCTGATGAGCCTGCCCCGGGTGCTCGGCCCGGACGCCGAAGGCACCCCGATCACGGTGCAGAACGGCCGTTTTGGCCCGTACCTGAAGAAGGGCACGGACTCCCGGTCCATCGGCTCGGAAGAGGAAATCTTCACGATCACCCTGCAGCAGGCCCTGGAGATCTACTCCCAGCCGAAGCAGCGCGGCGCCCGCGCCGCCGTCGCGCCGCTGGCCGAATTCGGTCCGGACCCGGTCTCGGAGAAGAACATCGTGGTGAAGGAAGGCCGCTTCGGCCCGTACATCACCGACGGCGTCACCAACATCACCGTGCCGCGCTCCACCTCGCTGGAGGAGCTCACCCGGGAACAGGCCGTCGAACTCCTCGCGGAGAAGCGCGCCAAGGGCCCGGTCAAGCGCACGACGACGGCGCGCAAGGCCCCCGCCCGCAAGGCTGCCGCCAAGAAGTAGGCCCGCCGCGCCCGGCCGCCCCCATGCGCGCCGGAGTCGCCGGCAGGAGTAGCCCTGGTGCGCCGGAGTCGCCGGAAGCGTGCGGAGTCGCCGGCAGGAGTCGGCCCTGGTGCGCCGAGGTCGCCGGAAGCGTGCGGAGTCGCCGGAAGTTTCCGGCGAATCCATGCGTTTCCGGCGATTTCGCGTTTGCGGACCCGGGCGCAACGTGATCGAGTAGAGACATGACTGAACAGCCCGATCACTTGGACCTCCGGCCGCTGAACGACCTCGAAGAGCAGCTTGCCAAGGGGGAGGATCCCGACGCCAACCCCGTTGACGTCATCCTGGCCTTCCTCAACAACGAGGTTTACATCGTTAGCTCCGACGCGCTCGAAGGCGCCGATGACCAGGTCGAGCCGCTGGTGCTGGCCAACTCCGCCGGCAAGCCTGTCCTTGCCGTGTTCTCCCACCCGAGCCGCGTCACCGAGCAGTACCTGGCCGCCGCCCCCAACGTGCTCGGCACGCAGGGCGCCGCGATCCTGGGCAACCTCGGCGACGACCTCGGCATGGTCATCAACCCCGGTGCGGCCTTCGGCTTCGAAATCGATCCGGAAGGCGTGGCGAACATCCGCCGCGACTTCAAGCCCACGGACGACGCCGAAGACGCCCCCGGCCCGGAACACCAGGCCTGAGCCGATGACAGGGGCGCTTCCGGCCCGTTAGGCGGGCCGTGTGCCCCGGGGCAATAATGGCACTATGCGTCTTGGCGTCCTCGATATTGGATCAAACACCGTCCACCTCCTGCTCGTGGATGCCCACCCCGGTGCGCGCCCCGTGCCCTTCGCCTCGCACAAGCGCCCGCTCTCCCTCGTGCAGTTCCTCGAGAGCGACGGCAGCATCAACGACGAAGGCCAGCATGAGCTGATCGAGTTCGTCCTCGAAGCGTGGGAATTCGCAGCCAAGCACAAGGCCGAAGACCTGCTGGCGTTCTGTACCTCCGCCATCCGCGAGGCAACCAATGGCCCGGCCGTGCTGGCGCGGGTCAAGCATGAGACCACCGTGACGTTGCGGGAACTGACCGGCAGCGAAGAGGCCTCGATGACGTTCTTCGCCGTCCGCCGCTGGTACGGCTGGGGCGTCGGCCCCATCCTGAACCTCGACATCGGCGGCGGCTCCTTCGAGATGGCCTACGGGGAGGATGAACTCCCCGAACTCGCGACCTCCGTCCCGCTCGGCGCGAGCCGGCTCACCCGGGACTGGCTGCAGGAAGACCCGCCCTCGGCCAAAAGCGTGAAGGAACTTCGCCGCTATATCCGGACCACGCTCAAGCCTGTGGTGCGCGACTTCGCGAAGCTGGGCACGGCAAACCACGTCGCTGGCACCTCCAAGACCTTCCGCTCGCTGGCACGGATCGCCGGGGCCGCGCCCAGCGCCGCGGGCCCCTACGTCAAGCGTGAACTGTTCGCCACGGACCTGGGCCTCTGGGCGCAGCGCATCTCGGCCATGGAGGTGGAGGACCGGCTGAACCTTCCCGGTGTCTCGGAAGCCCGTGCCCCCCAGCTCCTGGCCGGGGCCCTGGTGGCCGAAGCGGCCCTGGAGATGTTCGAGTTCCCGAGCATGGAGATCTGCCCCTGGGCACTCCGCGAAGGCCTGATCCTCCGCCGGCTGGATCAGCTGGTCTTCGAGGGGCCCCTGGATCCCGCACCCCACGTGACCCAGACCGACCATCCCGCGAGGCCGCAGTCGCCCGATACAGAGGCATCGGACGCATCGAAATCCCAGTCAGCCGGCGCCCGGTGACGGCTTCCCCGGAGGCCTGACTGCCGGCAGTGATTTGTAGATCCGGGGGCAGGCCGTTCGTCTAATGGGTGAGAGGCCGGTACTGGACCGGCCGAATCGTCAAGGAGGACAGCACCATGGCACAGTACCTGCTCAGCGTGTACCAGCCCGTTGGCCCGGCCCCGGCCCCGGAGTTCCTGGAGCCGATCATGCGGGACGTCGAGGCCCTGAACGGCGAGATGAAGGAAGCCGGCGCCTGGGTGTTCGCCGCCGGGCTGCATCCCGCCGAGGCCGCCACCGTCGTGCGGCAACGGGGCACCGACGTGCTCATTACCGACGGTCCCTTCGCCGAAGCCAAGGAGCACCTCGGCGGGTTCACCATCATCGAGGCCGAGGACCTCGACGCAGCCCTTGGCTGGGCCGAAAAACTGGCCCGCGCCGCCACCCTTCCCATCGAAGTGCGACCCATCCAGCACTAGGCACGCCCCGGATGGTCAGCGAAACAGCGCCTGCGCCGCCGCCGGAACACACCGGGGCGCCAGTGCCCGCCGGGGGAACGGCGACGGAGGCGGACATTGCCGGCGTCTTCCGGAAGGAGTACGGGCGGGCCGTCGCCGTCCTGACCCGCGTCCTCGGGGAAATCGACGCCGCCGAGGACGCCGTCCAGGAAGCCTTCACGCTCGCCGTCCGGCACTGGCCCTTCACCCGGCCTCCCGCCGAGCCCCGCGGGCTGGATCATCACCACGGCCAGGAACCGGGCGACCGACCGGCTGCGCCGGGAAGCCGGGCGCGGCGACTCACGGCCGCGCGGCTGCAGGCCGCCCGGTCCCCGGCGCGCCTTCCTGGTGCCCGAACCCACCATGGCCCAGCGCCTGGTGCGGGCCAAGGCGAAAATCCGGGATGTCAGGATTCCGGACGGGGTGCCGGGCGGGGCGGACCTTCCGGCGCGCCTGCCGCCGGTTCTCGCGGTGGTGTACCTCATCTTCAACGAGGGTTACTGCGCCAGTTCCGGCGGTCCGCTCATCCGGGAGGACCTCTGCCCGGAAGCGATCCGGCTGGGCCGGCTGCTGGCCACGCTGATGCCGGACGAAGCCGAAGTTATGGGCCTGCTGGCACTGATGCTGCTGACCGAGTCACGGCGCGCCGCGCGGGAAGCCGGCGGCGGCCCGGTGCTCCTGGCGGACCAGGACCGACGCTTGTGGGACCGTGCCCTGATCGCGGAGGGCCAGGACCTGGTGCGGCAGTGCCTGTGGCGGAACCAGCCCGGACCGTACCAGCTCCAAGCAGCCATCAGTGCGGTCCACAGCGATGTGCCCGACGGCGGCGCCACGGACTGGCGGCAGATCCTCCGGCTGTACGACCGGCTCCTTGAACTCGCGCCCGGAGCTGTCGTGGCCCTCAACCGGGCGGTCGCACTGGCCGAGCTGGAGGGCCCAGAACCTGCCCTGCGCCTCGTCGACGCGCTCGGGCTCGAGGGCTACTCCCCGTTCCACGCAGTCCGGGCCGAATTCCTGGCCCGGCTGGAGCGCAACGGTGAGGCGGCCGCAGCGTACGACGCGGCGCTGCAGCTGGCCGGAAACGCCGCCGACAGGACATTCCTTGAGTCCCGGCTGCGCGATTCCCGGCAGCGTGAGTCCAGGTTGCGCGGGGCGAGGCCGGACCCGGACTGAATCGGTCAAGCGCCGAAAACTCAGGGCTTCCGCAATGGAGCCGTATGTCTGCCGGGGAGGCTGCCGCAGGACTGCCGGGGTGGCCGCCCGTTAACGGCGAAGGCACCGGCGGTCCGCTGCGGGAAAATGGGGGAAACCCGCTGCAGACCACCGGTGCCGGGCAGACATCCGCATGCCTGCCGCATCACTCGCACCCTCAATGAGGTAAGCACTACGTTAGTTCCGGAGTTTGTGAAGACCCTGACCCGAAGATGGGAGCTGGCTGGGAATCGGGCCGGACTGCAATGATGGGGGCATGAGCAACCGAATCGCATTCCTGGGCTGTGGATCAATGAACGAGGCCATCCTGGGCGGCCTGATCGCCGGCGGCACCGACCCGGCGGACATCGTCGCCACGGTCCGCCGCGCTGAACGCGCCGACCAGCTGGCCAAACGGCATCACGGCATCACGGCCATCGCCGGCGCCGAAGAGCCGGATAACAATAGACAGGCGGCCACCGGCTCCGGCGTCGTGATTCTGGGCGTCAAACCCGTGGGCATCGCGGATCTGGCCCGTGAGATCGGCGGCTCGCTGGCACCGGACACGATCGTCATCAGCGTCGCCGCCGCCGTGTCGCTGGAGCAGCTGGAAGCGGCCCTGCCGGCAGGGCAGCCCGTGATCCGGAGCATGCCCAACACCCCGGCGCAGCTGGGCCGGGGTGTCATCTCCGTGTCGGCGGGCACCCACTGCTCCCCGGCCCAGCTCCAGCTCGCCAAGGACCTCCTGGCCTCGGCGGGCACCGTCGTCGAAATTCCCGAAGACCAGGTCGATGCGCTGTCCGCGATCAGCGGCTCCGGCCCGGCATACGCGTTCTACCTGGTCGAAGCGATGGCCGACGCCGGCGTCGAACTCGGACTGGACCGTGAGCTGTCGCTGCTGATTGCCCGGGAAACCGTCGCCGGGGCGGGTTTCATGCTGGCCGAAGCGGGTGCGGATCCGACGGCGCTGCGCAAGTCCGTCACCAGCCCCAACGGAACCACCGAACGGGCCATCGCGACCTTTGACGCGCGCGGCCTGCCCTCGATCATCGCCGACGGCGCCCGCGCCGCCGCCGAAAGGGCCGCGGAGATCACCAAGCAGCTCGGCTAACGATGGCGCCACCGATGACGCACAGCGGACCGGATGGCAGGATGGGACGCATGGAACTGCACATCACAGGGGACCCCGCGGCCGACAAACTACTCAGCGACGACGCGTTTGCGCTGCTCACCGGCATGCTGCTTGACCAACAGGTGACCATGGAATCGGCCTTTGCCGGTCCGGAGAAAATCCGGACCCGCATCGGCTCCATGGATCCGGCCGCGATCGCCGGCTACGATCCGCAAAAGTTCGTCGAGATGTTCAAAGAGAGCCCGGCCGTCCACCGGTTCCCCGGATCCATGGCCGGCCGCGTCCAGTCCCTTGCCGAGACGGTGCAGAACGAATGGGGCGGCGACGCTACTGCCATCTGGACGCAGGGTGACCCCGACGGGCCGGAGGTGCTGCGCCGGCTCAAGGCATTGCCCGGATTTGGCGAGCAAAAAGCGAAGATCTTCCTGGCGCTGCTGGGGAAGCGGTGTGGCCTGAGGGCTGAAGGCTGGCGCGAGGCCGCCGGGCACTATGGTCAGGAGAACGCCTTCCTGTCCGTCGCTGACATTGTGGATCCGGAGTCGCTGAGCAAGGTGCGGGCCAGCAAGCAGGCGGCCAAAGCTGCTGCGAAGGCTGCGAAGACCGCCGGGCACTGACAGCGGGGTGGCTCGTGCCCCGGACAGCGCAGCGTCCACTCCGCGGAAACGACGCGGCGAAGTCGACGCGCAACCCGTCTCATGACGCGCGACCCGTCTCGATGCCGACGTGCGTCGGTCTTCCCGCACGGTACGGCGCCGCTACGGCCGGGCGGCGAACCTCTCCAGCAGGTCCACGTGCCCGGAAACAATGAGCATGTCCCGGGAGGACACCTTCGTCTCCGGCCGGGCGTAGGTGAAGTCCTCGCCCGGGGACTTGACGCCCACGATCGTGACGCCGTACTTGGACCGGACCTTGGATTCGTCCAGGGTGAAGCCCACGGTTTCGCGCGGCGGATACATTTTCACGATCGCGAAGTCGTCGTCGAACTCGATGAAGTCAAGCATCCGGCCGGAGACCAGGTGCGCGGCGCGGACACCGGCGTCGGCCTCCGGGTAGATCACGTGGTTGGCGCCGATCCGGGTCAGGATCTTGCCGTGCGAGGGCGTGATCGCCTTGACCCAGAGGTGCTCGATGCCGAGGTCCACGAGGTTCACGGTGATCAGCACCGAGGATTCAATCGAGGTGCCCACCCCCACGACGGCGGAGCTGAACTCCTGCGCGCCGAGCTGGCGGAGCGCATCGATATTGGTGGCGTCGGCCTCCACGACGTGGGTCAGGGTGCTGGACCACTTCTGCACGAGGTTCCGGTCGCGTTCGATGGCCAGCACCTCGCGGCCCTGCTTGACGAGCTGTTCGGCGGTGGAGGCGCCGAAACGGCCCAGCCCGATCACCAGCACGGGGGCATTGTGGGCGGGACGGTTGACGGCGCCTGAGGAACTAGCCAATGATCGGTCTCTCTTCCGGGTAGTGGTACAGCTGGCTGCGCTGGCGCAGGGCCAGTGCAGCGGCAAGGGTGACGGTCCCGACACGCCCGGCGAACATCAGGGCGGTGAGGACGTAAACGCCCGACGGCGG
The DNA here is from genome assembly GCF_029960645.1 of Arthrobacter sp. AL12. Classification (GTDB taxonomy): domain Bacteria; phylum Actinomycetota; class Actinomycetes; order Actinomycetales; family Micrococcaceae; genus Arthrobacter. The sequence goes on along the minus strand of NZ_JASBQY010000013.1, from coordinate 18,710 downwards.
CAGCTCGGCACTGAGGTTCGTGCTGAGCCCCACCGTGGCGAAGGCGGAAATGGTTTCAAAGAGCACCCGGTCCAGCGACGCGCCGCTGATGTGGAGCAGCAGCATGGCCGAGACAGCGACGAGGGAGGCGCCGGCGACAATAACCGAGATGGCCACCCGCATGGTGCCCTCGGGGATGGTGCGGCCGTAGACCTTCACGTCGGAGTCGCCGCGGGCCTCGGCCGCGATAGCCAGGAACATCACGGCGATCGTGGTCACCTTGATGCCGCCCGCCGTCGACGCCGAACCTCCGCCGGCGAACATGAGGGCGTCGGTCAGGAGCATGGTGGTGGAGTCCAACTGGTTCTGGTCCACCAGGTTGAAGCCGCCGGAGCGGGTCATCACGGAAGCAAACAGCGAATGAGTGATCTTGTCCCCGACGCTCATGCCGCCGATGGTCCGCAGGTTATCCCATTCCATCAGCCCCCACAGCACGGTCCCGGCCCCCAGGAGGATCAGCGAGACCTGGATGGTCAGCTTGGTGTGCAGGTTCCACTTCTTCCAGTTCAGGCCGTTCTGCTGCAGCACCATCACCACGGGGAAGCCCAGGCTGCCGAGGAAGACGCCGAGCATCAGCGGGACGAGGATCCACAGATCGGTCTCGTACGGGACGATGCCGTCCGAGTGCGGGGTGAACCCGGCGTTGTTGAACGACGAAATCGAATAGAACACCCCGTGCCAGACGGCCTGGCCGAAGCTCTCGCCCAGCATCAGGAACCGGGGGACCAGCGCCAGCGCCAGCACGGCCTCGATCACCACCGAAGTCACGATGACGATCCGCAGCAGGGTGCCCACTTCACCAAGGCGGCCGGCGTTCATGGCCTCCTGGGCGATCAGCTTGCCGCGGACACCCAGCTTCTTGCTCACCATGAGGGCCAGCAGGGACGCCAGGGTCAGGGTGCCCAGGCCGCCCACGAAGATGCCGACCAGGATGACGAGCTGGCCGAAGAAGGACCAGTGCACCGCCGTGGACACCACGGTCAGCCCCGTCACGCAGACGGCGGACACGGCGGTGAACATGGCCTGGTGCAGCGGGGTGAAATCACCGGTGGCGGAGGAAACCGGAAGGGACAACAGGGCAGTAAAGACAAGGACCACCGCGCCGAATGCGGTCAGGGCGAGGCGGGCCGGGGACGTGTTGGCGATGTTGTCGACAAAGTCGCGGAGGCGTGTGAAGATCCACAGGCCTTCCCGCTCCGGAGTGCCCGGCTGCCAGTTGGCCGGGCTCTGGGACCTCGACTGGCTCTGCGTCATGTGTGGCTTTTCCTCGCTTGAGACTGCTTCCTTCAGTAGTAAACCACTAAACCCCCCGCAATGACTGGGGGACGGGACCCCGCGCTCGGGTAGCCTGTGATTGATGACATACCTTCCCGGGCTCGCCAAGGCCGCACTGCCAACGACGGTGGTGTGGGATCCCTCCATGACCGCCTACAACTTCGGCCACAGCCACCCGATGGCCCCGGAGCGGATGGAGCTCACCGCCAGGCTGGCCGGAAGCCTCGGTCTGCTGGACCTGGAGCACGTCTCAGTCTCGGCCCCGCACGTCGCCAGCGACGCGGAACTGGCCACCGTCCACAGCCCCGAGTTCGTCGCGGCCGTGCGGCGCGTCAGCGCGGATCCCGGCACCCCGGACCTGGAACGCGGTCTCGGCACCGAGGATGACCCGGCCTTCGCCGGGATGCACGAGGCCAGTGCCCGGCTGGCCGGCGGCTCCCTCCTCGCCGCCGCCGCCATCCTGGACGGCAGTGCCGTCCGGGCGGTGAACTTCGGCGGGGGCATGCACCACGCGGCCCGCGAGCGAGCGAGCGGCTTCTGCATTTACAACGACGCGGCCCTCGCCATCCAGCGGCTGCTCGACGGCGGTCTGCAGCGCGTGGTGTACATCGACATCGACGCACACCACGGCGACGGAACCCAGAGCATCTTCTGGGACGACCCGCGCGTGCTGACGATCTCCCTGCACGAGACGGGGCTGACCTTGTTCCCGGGCACCGGCTACGCCAACGAGATCGGCGGGCCCAACGCGCAGGGCAGCGCCGTGAACATCGCCCTGCCGGCCGGCACCGGGGACGGCGGCTGGCTGCGCGCCTTCCACGCCGTGGTGCCGCAACTGGTGGGCTCCTTCGAGCCCGAGGTCATCGTGAGCCAGCACGGCTGCGACTCCCACCGGCTGGACCCGCTCACCCACCTCAACATCAGCGTCGACGCCCAGCGGGAGGCCGCCACCGCGATCGGCAACCTCGCGGCCAGGTACTGCGAGAACCGCTGGATCTCCACCGGCGGCGGGGGCTACAACGTCATCACCGTGGTGCCGCGGGCCTGGAGCCACCTGATCGCGATCGCTGCCGGGCGCCCCGTCCCGCTGCGCACCCCGGTGCCGGAGGACTGGCGCAGCTACGTGAAGGAAAAATACGGGGACAAGTACGGGGTCGCCGCGCCGGAAATGATGGGCGACGACGTCGATCTCTGGTGGCGCTCCTGGGAGGTCGGCTTCGACCCGAACGACGAGGTGGACCGGACGGTCATGGCCACCCGCAAGGAGATCTTCCCGCTCTACGGGCTGGACCCCTGGTTCGACTAGCGGGCTGGCCGTTGCGGCCGTTATGAGCCCTGAAAACGGCCCCTGCTGCGAGTTGGATGGGTACCCGGCTAGCCGGCCTCGGACGCCTGCGGGCTGGGCTTCTCGGTTTGGAACACCACGCCGGCCGCCCCGATGATCCAGCCCAGCAGCGAGAGTGAGAACGCGCCGATCAGGTCGGTTGAGGCGGTGCCTTTCGCCAGCCACACGCCGAGCACCAGCAGCCCGACCACGAGGTACACGATCAACGCTGCGATGACCCGGCCCGACAGCTTTGAAGTGAACCCGCTGGCCTCGAAGACGCCGGCCCGGGCCTGGCGGGCAGCCTCCGCGTTGCCACTCTGCTCCTCCCGACGCACCTCGGCCATGGTGAAGCCGAGTGCCGAGGCGGTCAGTGAACTAAGTGAGGTGGACAGTGCCCCGGCGGCGCAGACGACGGCGCCGTTCAGCGTGGGCGCCGTGTCCGGGACCTCAGGAACGAACACCCAGACCTGGACCAGCACGCTGCCCCAGACGATCACGAACAGGGCCAGGAACACGGCAGCGATGATGTTGAACAGCTGGTTACGGAAGAAATCCCCCATGGTGGTCCACTCCTCTGCGTCGGTAGGCTGCGGCCTGACCTGCCGGGTAGGCGGTGCGTCCGTTTTAGCACCGAGCCCGGAAGGGGGCAATGCCCGCCGCTCCAGCCGGGGTCATAATTGGTGGATGCCATCCGGCGTATATGTCGCTAGTGTGGAGGGCATGGTGACAGACGACGTATTTGCCGTCATTGCTGAGGCAACCCGGCGTGACATTCTGGTATCCCTCCGCAAGGGGGACAAGGCAGTGGGGGAGCTGGTCCAGGAGCTCGAGGCCAGCCAGCCGACCATTTCCAAACATCTGAAGGTACTCCGCGAAGCGGACCTGGTCAGCATGCGCGCCCAGGGCCAGAAGCGCTACTACACGCTCAACCCCAAGCCGCTGGCCGGGATCGCCAGCTGGCTGGAGACGTTCGACGTCGGCGCTGCCGCCACACCGGAACCGTCACCGACCAGGACGGCGGAACCACGGCTCCAGCCCGTCCCCGACACCCTCGCCGCAGCCGCCACGGCCACCCCGCCCACAGCACCAGCCGCGCCCGCCTCGCCGTACTCCGGCCCGGCGTCGCAGCCCGCCGCGGCGCTCGCCGGACGGCCCGCCGGAAGCCCGCTGAGCCCCGCCGTCGTTCTTCCGGTCGGCACGGCGGGCGAGGACAAAATGCCGCAGCAGATCGGCCGCACTGTCGGCCGGGCCGCCACTCGCGCCGCCGACCTTCTGGCTAGCCTGCCGAAGTTCGGCCGCAAGAAGTAGCCCAGGCCGTTCCGGGCCCGCCAGCTCGGGTGTGTGCCGCGCCACATCGCTCTTTGCTCGCCCAGGGGCTCATTTAGGACCCGACTCCGCCAAGGGCGCCGAGTGGGCAGTTCGCGGCGGTGTTCCGGTCGAACACCGCCGCGAACTGCCCACTCGCGGAACTGCAGGCTACTCGGAGAGGAGCCGCACGTGGTCCGGGGTCAGCTCCGAGATCCGGCTGACACCGAGCAGGGCCATGGTGCGGAGCATGTCTTTTTCCAGGATCTCGAGGGCCCGGTCCACGCCGGCCCGCCCGCCGGCCATCAGGCCGTAGAGGTAGGCGCGGCCGATCATCGTGAAGTCCGCGCCCAGGGCCAGAGCGGCTATGATGTCCGCGCCGCTCATGATGCCGGTGTCCAGGATGATCGCGGCGTCGCTGTTGTCAGCCCTCAGCGCAGCCTTCACGTCGGGGAGCAGGTGGAACGGGATCGGGGCGCGGTCCAGCTGGCGTCCGCCATGGTTGGAGAGCACCACGCCGTCGGCCCCGTGGTCCACAACCCGGCGGGCGTCCTCCACGGTCTGGATGCCCTTGACCACGAGCTTGCCCTGCCAGGTTTCGCGCAGCCAGTCGAGGTCATCGAAGGTCAGGGTGGGGTCGAACATCGAGTTGATCAGGTCCGCGACGGTGCCGGTGTAGCGGGACAGCGAGGCGAAGGTCAGCGGCTCGTGGGTGAGGAAATTGAACCACCACTCCGGCCGGTAGGAGGCATCCAGCACGGTTTTGATCGTCAGCGCCGGGGGAATGGTCATGCCGTTGCGGACATCGCGCAACCGTGCCCCGGCGACGGCGGTGTCCACGGTGACCATCAGGGTGTCGTTGCCGGCCCTGGCGGCGCGTTCGATCAGCTCCAGCGAGCGGTCCCGGTCGGTCCACAGGTAGAGCTGGAACCAGTTCCGGCCGTCCGGCGCGGCGGCGGCCACGTCCTCGATGGAGGCCGTGCCCATGGTTGAGAGCGTGTACGGGATGCCGGCAGCCGCGGCGGCCTGGGAACCGGCGTATTCGCCCTCGGACTGCATCATCCGGGTGAAGCCGGTGGGTGCGATGCCGACCGGCAGCCGGGACGACTTGCCGAGGATGTCGGTGGTCAGGTCTATTTTGGAGACATTACGGAGGATGCCGGGCCGGAACTCGATGTCCAGGAACGCCTCGCGGGCGCGGCGCAGGGTGATCTCCGCTTCGGCCGCGCCGTCGGTGTAGTCGAACGGGGCCTGCGGGGTGCGTCGCTTGGCCTGGTCGCGGAGGTCCCAGATGGTGCTGGCGCGCCGCAGCCGGGCGGCGCGGCTGAATTCGGGCTTCTTGAACTGCATCAGCGGGGCGAGGTCCGAGTACTTGGGGACGCGGCGCTTGAGGGCCGCCGGAATGATCCCCGGGGCGGCTGCGGCGGAGCGGGTGCCCGCGACGGTGTCTTCGGGTTGCGTGGGCGCCTCGGGGTTGCCGGGCTCGATGGTCTGCGTCATTGCTGCCTCCGGGCAGGTCTCATGTTCCTGGATGTCGGAATCCCCGCCGGACTCAGAACAAAATGCAGCCGCCGGGGTGTGGTCCAACCACAGTCTAGGCGTGTGGTCCAACCACATCAAGTAGGATGTGCCCATGCGTACGCACCAGCTTGTCCTGCAGTGGATCGAGAGCCAGCTCTCCAGCGGGCAACTGGCCCTCGGTGGACGGCTTCCGGCCGAGCGTTCCCTCGCCGAGCAGCTCCAGGTCTCCCGCACCTCCGTCCGCGAGGCCATCCGCGTGCTGGAGGCCATGGGTGTGCTCCGGGCCGGGGTGGGGTCTGGCCCGGAGGCGGGGACCGTCGTGATTGCCGACCCGACGGCGGCGCTGGGCTCGGCGCTCCGGCTGCACGTCGCCACCTCGCACCTGCCCGTCAGGGACATTGTGGAGACACGCGTGCTGCTCGAATCCTGGGCCGCTTCCCGGGCACGCCCGGAGTCGCCCGCGCTGGCCGAGGCGGCCCGGCTGCTGGAGCAAATGGACAGCTGCGCCGAGACGGAGGCGTTCCTGGCCCTGGATGTCCGCTTCCACCTGGCCCTCGCGGACGCCGCGGGCAATGCCGTCGTCAGCGCCATGATGGGCTCCCTCCGCGAAGCCATCCAGGATTATGCCGGACGGCTGACCGGAAACCTCCCGGACTGGGAGGCCACGGCGGTGCGGCTCCGGGCCGAACACCGGGGCATCCTGGCAGCCATCTCCGACCACGACGGCGGCCGCGCGGCGCAGCTGGTGGCGGACCACATCGAGGGCTACTACGCGGAAGCCGGGCTGGGGTCCGGGTCCTGATCTGCACGCTGCCCCGCGGCTGGTCTCCCGGCCAGGGACGGAATGTTACGACCCGGATTTTGCCGGGAAGACAACCGCCGGGCTATCGTCACAGCATGACAAACCGTTGGTATGCGTATTTTTCGTTGGCTCTGGAGGGGCCCGCGTCTAGCTGACACGCATCCAACCTTCCTTCAGAGCCAACAGGGCAGAGATCATTCTCTGCCCTTCGCCATTTCCCGGCGGGTTCTGACCAGGGCCCGCTCCGCACCCCGGAACAGGACCCCCATGAGCATCGAAGCAGCCCCCGCATCCCAGCAGTCCACGTCCAACCTGCGCGTCAGCGAGTTCACCCCACTGCCCACCCCGCAGGAAATCGTCGCGGAGCTGCCGCTGGATCCCCGCCTGGCCGAGACCGTGGCGCGGGGCCGGGACGAGGTCCGCGCGATCATGGACGGCGTCGATGACCGCCTGCTCGTCGTCGTGGGCCCGTGCTCCATCCACGATCCCAAGGCCGGCCTCGAATACGCCCGCCGGCTGGTCAGCCAGGCCGAGAAGCACAAGGAAGACCTGCTGGTGGTGATGCGGGCCTACTTCGAAAAGCCCCGCACCACGGTGGGCTGGAAGGGCCTGATCAACGACCCCCGGCTCGACGGCAGCCACGACATCGCCGCCGGGCTCCGCGCCGCGCGCCGCTTCCTGCAGCAGGTCACCGCACTCGGGCTGCCGGCCGGCACCGAGTTCCTGGAACCGATCAGCCCGCAGTACATGGCGGACCTCGTCTCCTGGGGCGCCATCGGTGCCCGCACCACCGAAAGCCAGATCCACCGCCAGCTGGCGTCCGGGCTGTCCATGCCGATCGGGTTCAAAAACGGGACCGACGGCGACCTCCAGGTCGCGCTCGACGCGTGCAGCGCCGCCGGCGCAGCCCAGGCATTTCTCGGCATCGACGGCGAGGGCCGGGCCGCCCTGGTCTCCACCGCCGGCAACCCCGACACACACATCATCCTGCGCGGCGGACGCAAGGGACCGAACTACTCCGCCGCCGACGTGGAAGACACCACCGCCAAACTGGCCGCCAAGCAGCTCAACCCGCGGCTCATCGTTGACGCGAGCCACGCCAACAGCGGCAAGAACCACCACCGGCAGGCCGAAGTGGCCTTCGAAATCGGTGCGCAACTGGAAAACGGCGGCACCTCGGCAGGTGCCATCGCCGGCGTCATGCTGGAGAGTTTCCTCGTCAGCGGGGCGCAGAACCTCGACGTCGCCGAGCACGCCGCCGGAACCGATGATCTGGTCTACGGCCAGAGCGTCACGGACGCCTGTATGGACTGGGATGTCACGGCCTCGGTCCTCGCACAGCTGGCAGCCTCCGCACGTGTCCGCCGGACCCGGGGCTAGGCGAAACTGCGGGGCCCGTGGTGCGGCGGCCCGAGTGGTGAGGCGGGGGTGGTGCGGCTAAAGCCGGTGCGGGGCCCGGGGGATTCCTGCGCAACTCTTTCACATTGGCACCATCAGCCCCTAGAGTATCTAACACATGGTTGTTTGATGGCTCAGCATCGGCACACCGCCATGTCTTTCAGATGAGGCTGCCGTTCGCTTGAGCAAAGGAATAAGGAAATGTCTTCGGAGGCTAACTTCTCCAATGCGCGCTTCTTGACCGTGGCGGAAGTCGCGGATGTGATGCGCGTGTCCAAAATGACCGTGTACCGACTAGTTCATTCCGGCGAGATGCCGGCTGTCCGTTTCGGTCGCTCCTACCGGGTGCCGGAAGCAGCCGTCGAACAGTACCTAAAGGGTGCTGTGGTCGACGGGAACACGGAAACAGGCTGAGCATCCACCGTCTTCTGCGGACGGAATTAGGATCTGCAGGCCCGGATGGTGCCTGCGGTCGTGGTGTGCCCCCGATAGGCGGTACCCTGTTAAGGAACGTTTTACGTCATTGTAAGAACCTGTCAGTTGTACAGTCTGCTGCTTAGCCCGCGGACCCTTTCCAACAGGCAGGGACTGCATCTAGCCGGTAAGGAACTTTCGTGGGTTCAGTTATTAAGAAGCGTCGCAAGCGTATGGCCAAGAAGAAGCACCGCAAGCTGCTTCGCAAGACGCGCCACCAGCGTCGCAATAAGAAGTAGAGATACTTCGCATCATGTGAATGCCCGTTGCCTTTCCGGCAGCGGGCATTTTCTTTTGGCATTTCCGCGCCTGGTTCGGACCGGCGACGCGCTTTCGGAACGGCGACGCGGGTGGGGACGGGCGCTACGCGGATCCGCGTAGCGCCGGACCAGAAACGTAGCGCGGAGCCGTAAGTGTGGCGCTGGACCGGAAACGCAGCGCTGAGCCGTATGCGTGGCGCCCAGCCGTAAGTGTGGCGCTGGACCGGATAGGTGGTGCGGAAGGTGGCGCTTGGGGTCAGACCGTGGGGCCGCGGAAGCGGGAGAACCCGCGCCAGAGGCCGTAGATGGCCCCTCCGACGGTCGCGGCCTTGAGCCCCAGGGTGGCTGCGCGGCGTCCGGCGCGGAAGTCGTAGACCGGCCAGTTGTTGTCGCGGGCGTGGCGGCGGAGACCGGAATCCGGGTTGATGGCCACGGGGTGCCCCACCATGCTCAGGAGCGGGATGTCGTTGCGCGAATCGCTGTACGCCCAGCACCGGGCCAGGTCCAGGCCCTCGGCCTCGGCCATTGCTTGGACGGCCACCGCCTTGGCGGGGCCGTGCAGGATCTCGCCGACCAGCCGGCCGGTGTAGGAGCCGTCGATGATTTCGCCGACCGTGCCGAGCGCGCCGGTGAGGCCCAGCCTGGTGGAGATCACCGTGGCCACCTCGATGGGCGTGGCGGTCACGAGCCAGACCCTGCGGCCCACCCGGAGGTGCTGCTCCGCCAGTGCCTTGGCTCCCGGCCAGATCCGGGATTCAATCATTTCGTCATAAACCTCTTCGCCGAGGACTTCAATGTCCTCAACGGTGAAGCCGGCGGCCAGGCCCAGGGCGGTGTCGCGGACGGCATGGACGTCATCCATCTTCTCGCCGCGCACCACGAACATGAACTGCTTCCAGGCAATACCGAGCGCCTGCGGAATCGTGAAGGCCCCGCGCTGGTGCATCTTGCGGGCCACGTGGAACAGGCTGGCCCCCCGCATGAGGGTGTTGTCGACGTCGAAGAACGCGGCTTCGCCGTGCTGCGCTACTGCAACAGGCTGTGCAGCAACGGGCTCGGTGACCACAACGGCGTGCTTCTCTTCGGGCATGGCACGAGTCTAGTCAACCCCGGGCCCGGTTCCCGTCGCGGGCCCGCGGCGGCGGCGCCGGACATCTCGAGGGCTTCGACGCGGGAGGGGCTGCCGGGCTACCGTGGAGTCATGCCCAGCCCCGACGTCGTCCTGATCACCAAAGCTGACTGCCATCTGTGCTCTGCGGCACGCGCCGCCGTCGACCGTGTCACCCAGGGTCTCGGGATCAGCTGGCGTGAGCAGTCCATCGATGACGACGCAGACTTGCGCGAACGTTTTGCGGAGGAGATCCCTGTGGTGCTGGTGGACGGCGTCCAGCGGGACTTCTGGAAGATCGACGAAGCCCGGCTGGAGCGGACGCTGCGGCGGGCGCTGGGCCAACAGGCTTGAGGCGCGGCGGCTTTGTTCGCTGAACTGCCGGGGCCCTAGAGTGGAGGTCATAACGCGACTCAATGGAGCTGATAGTGACTTCGCTGGATTCATCCCCTGACGCGATGCCCGGGGGAGCTGGGACTGCCGCCAAGCAGATCCCGCCCGCGGCCGTGGCCCGGCTGACCATTTATCTGCGCGCCCTCAGCATCCTGCTTGCCGAAGGCATTGATAGGGTCTCGTCCGAGTCCCTGGCCGAGGCCTCCGGGGTCAGTTCGTCCACGCTCCGCAAAGACCTGTCCTACGTCGGCTCCTACGGAACCCGTGGCGTCGGCTACGAGGTGCAGTACCTTAACCGGCATATCGCCGCTGCGCTGGGCCTGACTCGTGACTGGAAGGTCGCCATCGTCGGCGCCGGCAACCTCGGCAAGGCGCTGGCCCGGTACGGCGGATTCGAATCCCGGGGCTTCGACATTGTGGCGATCTTCGACGCGGACCAGATGGTGGTGGGCAGCGAGGTGGGCTGGCTGCGTGTCAGTGACGCTGCCGATCTCGAACCGGTGCTGCAGCGGACCGGCGCCAACATGGTGGTGCTGGCACTGCCGGCCGCCGTGGCGCAGGACGTCTGCGACCGGGTCATTGCCGCCGGTGTGCGGAGCATCCTCAGCTTCGCCCCGGTGATGCTGCAGGTGCCGCCCGGGGTGAACCTGCGCAAGGTGGACATGGCCACCGAACTGCAGATCCTTGCCTATCACGCACAAAGGGCGCAGGAGCCGGAGGATGCCGACTAGTCAGTCGGCCACTCCGGCTCCCGCGCCCGCTGCGCTGGTGCCTGCGGCTTAGTACGGTCCGCCCGGCTGCCCGTACGGGTTGGCGAACGGCTGCCGCTTGGCGAAGTACGGCGACGTGGCCGGCAGGTACAGCATGACAATGCCTGCGATGCCGAGCAGGACGGCCAGCGTGCCGAGGCTCAGCGGAGCGATGCTGAGGAGGGACAGGGCGGCGAAGACCGTCCCGAGGATCCGCGCCCAGTTCTTGCCTTTGCGCACGTTCAAGGCCACGAGCGCGTAGAGCCCGGCGCCGATCACGGCGAAGACCACGATGCTGCCGACCAGGAATCCTTTGACGTCTTCGTACCTGATCTCAGCGCCGCTCCCGGCCATCTGCTCCTCGAACTGGGCCCGCATCGCGGGGGAGTCGATCATGCCGATCGCCATCAGGAGCGACAAAACCCATACCGCGCCGGCAGCGACGATGAGCCAGAAGGCCGTGTTGACGAGCTTGGGCGTGCCAGCCGTGCCCGCCATGGCCTGCGGCTGCTCGGACGGGAACTGGGCGTAGGGGGACTGGCCGTACCCGGGCTGGCCGTACTGGGGAGCCTGCTTGTTGTACTGCGGCGGGTTCTGGCCGTACTGGGGAAGCTGCGGGGCGTTCTGGCCGTACTGCGGAGCCTGCTGTCCGTACGGCGGCGCGGACGGGGCCTGGCCGTACTGCGGCGCGGAAGGTGCGTTCTGGCCGTACTGCGGGTTCGACGGCGGCTGCTCGCCGTACTGCGGCGCGGAGGGTGCGTTCTGGCCGTACTGCGGGTTCGACGGCGGCTGCTCGCCGTACTGCGGCGCGGAGGGTGCGTTCTGGCCGTACTGCGGGTTCGACGGCGGCTTTTCGCCCGGCTCGGGGGAGTCCGGGTTCGACGGCGGGACTGGGGGGATGCTCATGGGCGTTCCTTTGCGTGGCGGTCTGATTCGGATACCGGAAACAGCTTCCTGCCCTGCCCCCAGCATGGTTTACGTACACCGTACCGCGGGCGGTCGCCCGCGCGGATCATTCCGGAGAGGTATTCTCACCGGGGCCCCGGCGCCGATCAGGGGGCCGGTTCCCCGGGCAGCCTAGATTGCCCGGAACCTGCTAAGGCGCAGGTCAGGTCCGGATCAGGCGCAGGTAGGGCGCAGGTCAGGCCCGGCCCCGCAGCGAGGAGAACCACGCCTGGGAGTTGGGCAGCCACATCAGCACGGTGGCCACCAGACTGATGGTGAAGCTCGGCCAACTGCCTGCTCCACGGCCGTCCGCCGCGCTGGTGTTGAGGACCGCAAGAATCAGGGAAATGCCGGCGACAATCGTGAGCGCGAAGCGGGCCCACTCGCGGCCCTCCTTCATCTTCATCGCCAGGATGACCTGTGCCCCCGAAAGGGCCAGTGCCACCAGCACCAGCAGGAGCACCAGGAAGCCCAGGCCCGGAACGACTGCGAGGAGCACGAACGCCTTGAAGAGGCCGACGACGCCGCCCAGCAGGCCCAGCAGTCCGCTGACGAGCCAGATCCAGTAGGCGATTTTGAGCTCGATTGGCAGCCAGCTGACCGTGAACATGCCGGAGAATCCGCCGTGGGGCATCACGTCATTGAAATTTCGGGGCCGGTCCGTCGGCATCTCAAAGCGGAATCCGCCAATCGTCTTGCCCGCAGGCTGGCCCCGCGGCCGGTTCGAGGACTCCTGGCCTGGTGCCGGCTTTCCCGGCGTCGGGTCGCCAGGATGCTGCGGCTGAGGTACCTCACGGGGGTTGCTCATGGCTCCCACTTTAGACCGCGGGTACGCCGGTCTGGAGGGAACTTCGGCATGTTGCGGGGCATGTCGGGGCGCCCTCAGCCGCGGGCAGTCCGCGCTCCGCGGGACTTGCATTTCCGGGGCGCCGCCGCCCCGACGCCGCAGCTACGACGCCGTCGTTCCCCGGCGCCGACTCCCGGGTCCGCCCCGCCGCCGCCGCGCTCCCCGGAAAACCCCCGGATTAAGTACAGCACCCCGCTCCGTCACACGGACGGAGCGGGGTGCCGGCGGCTCGAGACCGCGGGTCCGGCCAGCCCCTGGGGCCGGCCGGTCAAGCGTTGGGTGACTAGGCTGCGGGAGCGATGAAGGCCAGCTCGAGGTTGACGGCAACCTTGTCGCTGACGAGCACGCCGCCTGCTTCGAGGACGGCGTTCCAGGTCAGGCCGAAGTCCTTGCGGCTGATCGTGGTCTCGGCGGACAGGCCGGCGCGGGTCATGCCGAACGGGTCCACGGCAACGCCGTTGAACTCGGTCTCGAGGGCCACCTGGCGGGTAACACCCTTGATGGTCAGCTCGCCCTGGAGCTCGTAGCTGTCGCCCTTGGGGACGATGCTGTGGGAGACGAAGGAGATTTCCGGGAACTTCTCGACGTCGAAGAAGTCCTCGCCGCGGACGTGGCCGTCGCGGTTGGCGTCGCCGGAATCGAAGCTCGCGGTCTGGATCGTGGCGCTGACCTTGGAGTCGGCCACGTTCTCGGCGAGGTCCAGGCTAGCCTCGGCGTCCTTGAACTGACCGCGGACCTTGCTGATGCCAGCATGGCGGACGGTGAAGGCGATCTCGCTGTGCGAGTTGTCGAGGGTCCAGGTGCCGGTGGTGACGTTAGCGGGAAGTGCCATGGTGTTGCTCCTTGAGTCGGGTGGGTCGTGCGGGTGGTCTAATCGTCAGTTGAAGCATCATTTGTTGAAGTCTCAACTAACTGCTTCACCCAGTATAAACATGCATTTGCATCTTTTATTCCAACTCCGGGGAACATTTCTTCAAACTCTTCAGTTCTACTTCGTGTAGAAGATTTCGTCATTGCCCCTGCCCTTTGAGAAACTGGTACACATGCCCCAAGCCACTGTTCATTTGCTCCGCCACGGCGAGGTCTACAATCCCGACGGCGTCCTGTACGGCAGGCTGCCCGAGTTCCATCTCTCCGAACTCGGCCAGGAGATGGCCCGGGTGCTTGCGGAGCACTTCAGCGCGCGGGCCGCTCAGGGGGCCAACATCGTCCACCTCGCCGCCTCGCCGCTGACCCGAGCGCAGGAAACGGCGCAGCCCATCGCCGAGGCGCTCAGCCTCGGGATCACCAGCGAGGACCGGATCATCGAGGCGGCCAACTACTTCGAGGGCCTCCACGTCAACAAGGGCGAGATCCTCAGGCCCAAGCACTGGCCCATGCTGCGCAACCCGTTCCGGCCCTCCTGGGGCGAGCCCTACAAGGACCAGGCCGCCCGGGTCATCGCCGCGGTGCAGGACGCCCGGCTGCGCGCCATCGAGCTCGGCGGCGACGGCGCCGAGGCCATCCTCGTCAGCCACCAGCTGCCCATCTGGGCCACCCGGCTCAGCGCCGAGGGCCGGCCGCTGTGGCATGATCCGCGCCAACGCGAATGCACCCTCACCTCGGTCACTTCGCTGGTGTTCGACGACGCCGGGAACCTCCTGCGCGTCGAGTACAGCGAGCCTGCTGCCGCCCTTCTCCCCGGTGCCTCCAGCACCCCCGGAGCCTGAGCATGACCGCAAACCACGGCAACGCATTCCCGGTGTCCCGCCGCAGCGTCCTGACGGCGGGCGGTGCGGCGCTCGCCGTCGTGCTGGGACTCTCCGGCTGCGCCCAGGAGGACGCGCTGGCGCAGCAGGCCAAGGCCGGCGACAACAAGAACTACGTGGCCGGGGACGGTTCGGTGACCGAGTTCGCCGCCGCGGACCGTAAGAGCGCCATCCCTATCGAGGGCACGCTGTTTGACGGCACCGCGGTGACACCCGAGGCCTTCCAGGGCAAGGTGACCGTGCTCAACTTCTGGTTCGCGGCCTGCGCGCCCTGCCGGGTGGAGGCGCCCGAGCTGGAGGCCCTGCACCAGGAGTTCAAGACCCAGGGTGTGCAGTTCTTCGGGGTCAACCTCCGCGACGAGAAGGCCACGGCGGAAGCGTTCGAGAAGAGCTTCAACCTGACCTACCCGAGCTTCAACGACAAGGACGGCGCTGTGCTGCTGGCCGTGTCCGGGCTGGTTCCGCCGGGGGCCGTGCCCACCACGCTGGTGCTCGACAAGCAGGGACGCGTGGCCTCCCGTGTCCTCGGCGAGATCCAAAGTGGGACCCTGAAGTCCCTCATCGCCGCTGCCGTGGCCGAGTAGCGGACGGACAGCCACCGTGAACAGCCCCTTCGCCGAAGCCATCCTGAGCGGATCGCTGCTGCTGGCCATCCCCGTGGCACTGCTCGCCGGCTTCGTCTCTTTCCTCTCGCCCTGCGTGCTGCCCCTCGTGCCGGGGTACCTGGGCTACGTCACGGGACTGACCGGCGTCGACCTCCAGAAGCAGAAGCGCGGCCGCATGCTGGCCGGCATCGGGCTTTTTGTCCTGGGCTTCTCGGTGATTTTTGTGCTGCTCGGCGGGGCTTTCGGGCAGCTGGGGACGCTGATCACCGGCTCGCAGAATGCCTGGATCACCCAGGTCCTGGGCCTCCTCGTGATCGTCATGGGCGTGGTGTTCATGGGCGGCTTCGGCTGGCTCCAGCGTGACGCCAAGATCCAGTCGAAGCCGCCAGCCGGGCTGTGGGGCGCGCCGCTGCTGGGCATCACCTTCGGCCTCGGCTGGGCGCCCTGCATCGGCCCGACCTACTCCGCCGTCCAGCTGCTGAGCCTCTCCGGCGGGTCCTCGGCCGCGAAAGGCGCGTTCCTGGCCTTCGTCTACAGCCTGGGCCTGGGCATCCCGTTCCTGCTGATCGCCCTGGCCGTGCGCCGCGGGATCGGCGTGATGTCCTTCTTCCGCAAGCACCGGCTCGCCATCCAGCGCATCGGCGGCGGCATCCTGGTGGGGCTGGGCCTGCTGATGGCCAGCGGCGTCTGGGGAACCTGGGTTTCCGAATTGCAGTACTGGTTCCAAACCGATGTGAAATTGCCGATCTGATGAGCGAGCGAGTGAACGAAGAGAAGAAGTCCCCGGCCCCCGGCGCCACGTCCGGCGGCAGCCAACCCGACGGCGCGTCCGCCGGGAAGTCCGGCACCAAGTCCGGCTCCATGTCCGGCGGCAGCCCTGTGGCCGCCGCCAAGGCTGAAGCTGTCCTTCCCACGCTCGGGCCGCTGGGCATGCTCCGCTGGGCCTGGACCCAGCTGACCAGCATGCGCACCGCGCTGTTCCTGCTGCTGATGCTGGCGGTCGGCGCGGTTCCCGGTTCGCTGTTCCCGCAGCGGCCCGCGAACCCCTCGATCGTCACGCAGTACATCAAGGACAACCCGGACTACGGCAAAATCCTCGACTCGCTCCAGCTCTACGACGTGTACTCCTCGGCGTGGTTCTCGGCGATCTACATCCTGCTCTTCATCTCGCTGATCGGCTGTGTGGTCCCGCGCGCCATCGCGCACTACAAGGCCATGCGCTCCCAGCCGCCGCGGACGCCCGCGCGGCTGTCCCGGCTGCCCGAATACGGCACCCTCGTGCTCCCCGCCGGGGCCGGGGTCCCGGCGTCGCGCGCCATTGACGACGCCGCCGGGCTGCTGACGAAGCGCGGCTACCGCGTCGACGTCCGCGACCGCGACGGCGCCCGGCCCTCGATCGGTGCCGAGCGCGGCTTCCTGCGCGAGGTCGGCAACCTGGTCTTCCATACCGCCCTGATCGGTGTGCTCGTCTCGGTCGCGGTCGGCGGGCTGTTCGGCTACAGCGGGCAGCGGATCCTCGTGGAGGGCGACACCTTCGTGAACACGCTCGTCGGCTACGACCAGTTCACCCCGGGCAGCAATTTCCAGAGCAGCCAGCTGGAGCCGTACTCGGTCCAGCTGGACAAGTTCCAGATCACCTTCGACCGGGAGTCCCAGGGCAAGATAGGCCAGCCCATCGACTTCCAGGCCGACGTCACCACCCGGGAATCCCCGGACGCACCCGCCCGGAAAGAGGTGCTGAAGGTCAACGACCCGCTCACCCTCGGCGGCACCAGTATGTACCTCACCGGCAATGGCTACGCCCCGGTGGTCACCATCCGCGACGGCGCCGGCAACATCGCCATGCAGGGCCCGGTCGTGGCCAAGCTGCAGGGCGACAACTACTACTCCTCCGCCGTCATCAAGGTCCCCGACGCCAAACCGGATCAGCTCGCCTTCGCCGGGTTCTTCCTGCCCACCGCGTTCGTCACCGAGGAAGGCGTGTCCTTCAGCGGCGATCCGGAGCTGTTCAACCCGCAGCTGACCCTGAACTCGTACTACGGCGACCTCGGCCTGGACGACGGCGCCCCGCAGAACGTCTTCGAGCTCGACGTCAAGAAGCTCACCCCGCTCAACGCCCGCAACCTCGACGCCGGCGGCATCACCCTCTCCCCGGGCACCAGCTACACCCTCCCGGACGGCAAGGGCACCATCAGCTTCGGCGGCGTGAAGCGCTACATCGGCGTCGACATCCACCACAACCCAGGCCAGCTCTACGCCCTGATCTTCGCGCTGCTGGCGGTGGCCGGCCTGGTCACCTCGCTGTACGTGAACCGCCGCCGCGTCTGGGTCCGGACCGGAACGCACGCGGACGGCCGCACCATGGTCGAGTACGGTCTCCTGGCCCGCGGCGAGGACCACCGGCTGGCCGGGGAGGCCGCCGCGATCCGCAGGCTGCTCGCCGGGGCCTGGGATCTCGACGACGACGGCGGCTCCCAGTCGGCTCCCAGCGGGGGAGCGGATAATAACCGGGCGGACACCACACGGCCCGGTGCCAGTGCGGGTGCCAGTGCCGATGTCGGGCAGGCCTCCCCGGACCACCCCGCAGCAGACTTCATCCAGTCAACAGCAGGCTCTTCCGAGTCAAAGAAGGAACAGTAATGCTCCCCATCAACGAAACCATGGGCCAGTACAGCGAGTTGTTCATGCTCCTCGCCGCAGGCACCTACACGGTGGCGTTCATCGCCTTCGCGTGGGACCTGGCCAAGAGCAGCAAAACGCTGCGCGCGGTGGACCTCAAGGCCGCCGGGCTCGCCGGTGCCGCGGCCGCCCGCGTCCCGGTGGCCGCCGGCGTCGGGGCCTCCTCCTCCGCCGGTACTGTTGACCGCGCCGACGGGGACGTGGCCGGGCCTGTGGGCCGGGCCGAGCGTCCGACATCGTCCGTGGCCGGCGGTTCCGGCGGGAACGCCGCCGGGATCGGCCACACAGCCGACGGCACCATGCGCTACGCCGCCGAGCGCCGCGCCCCCGCCCGGGTCGCCGTCGCCCTGACCGTGCTCGGTGCCGCCATCCACGCGGCCGGCGTCATCACCCGGGCCCTCGGCGCGGGCCGGGTGCCGTGGGGGAACATGTACGAGTTCCTCACCACCGGCGCGTTCGTGGCCGTGGCGGTCTTCCTGCTGGTCCTGGTCCGGCGCGACCTGCGCTTCCTCGGCACCTTCGTGGTGGGCCTGGCGATCATCATGCTCGTGGCTGCCTCCGTGGCGTACTGGACGCCGGTGGGGCACCTCGTTCCCGCGCTGCAGAGCTACTGGCTGATCATCCACGTCTCGATCGCCGTGCTGTCCTCGGCGCTGTTCACCCTGACCTTCGCGATGTCCGCGCTGCAGCTGGTCCAGACGCACCGGCAGAAGACCATCGCGGCCGGGGGTGCCGACAAGCTGGGCTTCATGCGCCTCGTGCCGTCCGCGCTGAGCCTGGAGAACCTCTCGTACCGGATCAACGCCATCGCATTTGTCGGCTGGACCTTCACGCTCATGTTCGGCGCCATCTGGGCGGAGAAGGCCTGGGGCCGGTTCTGGGGCTGGGACACCAAGGAAGTGTGGACCTTCGTGATCTGGGTGGTCTACGCCGGCTACCTGCACGCCCGCGCCACCCGCGGCTGGACCGGAACCCGCGCGGCCTGGCTCTCGATCGTCGGCTACCTCTGCGTGGTCTTCAACTTCACCATCGTGAACCAGTTCTTCAACGGCCTGCACTCCTACTCGGGGCTGTAGCCCGCGGCCCTTACCCTCCGCGGTTCGCCCGCCACGCATCTGTCACGCATGGCCGCTAAGCCTCCCCGCTTAGCGGCCATTCGTGTCAGATGGGTGCCCGGCGTGCCACCGCCTTGCGTCGATTTGCCACGAGTGGCCGCTATTCCGGCGTGCGTGGCG
>NZ_JASBQY010000012.1 GCF_029960645.1 Arthrobacter sp. AL12 | reverse complement strand
ATGGTTGTCATCCACGGCTCGTACCGGGTCCAGGCCTTCGTGCCGGGGTCTTGGAAGAATGTTAACGCCAACCGAAAATAGGGCCAGGAACGCCAACTGAAAACAGGGCCACCGACCATTATGGAAGGTGATCAATTTGGATGATTGGGCGGAGATACGCCACCTGTTTTCGACGGGCAAGCACTCGAAGCGTGAGATCGGCAGGATCGTGGGGGTTTCCCGCGGAACGGTTGACCGGGCGCTGGAGTCGGACCGGGCGCCGAAGTATCAGCGGGCGGCCGGAGTGTCGAGTTTTGATGCGTTTGCTCCCAGGGTGCGGGAGCTGTTGGTAAAGACGCCGACGATGCCGGCCGCAACGCTCGCGGAGCGGGTGGGCTGGTCCGGTTCCGCGTCGCTGTTCCGGGCGAAGGTCGCCGCGATCCGGCCTGAATATGCGCCGCCGGACCCGGCTGACCGTCTGGTCCACGAGCCGGGGTTCCAGGTCCAGTGCGATCTCTGGTTCCCGCACGAGCCGCTGCCCGTCGGTGCAGGCCAGAACGACACGCCACCGGTGCTGGTGATGACTTCGGCGTTCTCGGGATTCATCCAGGCACGGATGCTGCCCTCAAGGACGACGCCGGACCTTTTGGGCGGGATGTGGACTCTGCTCCAGGACGCGCAGGCGGTTCCGTCGCGGCTGTTGTGGGACAACGAGTCCGGCATCGGCAGGCGCCGGCCCACCCAGCCGGTGGCCGCGTTCGCCGGGTCCCTCGGGTTGGAGATCAAGCTGCTGCCGCCGCGGGATCCGGAGTCCAAGGGCATGGTCGAGCGGATGAACAGGTTCTTCCGGCAACGCTTCATGCCGGGCCGGGAGTTCCGCTCACCAGCGGATTTCAACGGCCAGCTGGAGGACTGGCTGCCCAAGGCCAATCACCGGTACTCGCGGTCCCGTCACGGCCGTCCTGACGAGCTGATCGTGCTGGACCGGGAGAGGATGCGGGAACTGCCGCCGGTGAGCCCGGAGACCATGTTCCGCAACGCGGTGCGGCTGCCGCGGGATTACTACGTGCGGGTGTTCTCCAACGACTATTCCGTGGACCCGTCGTTCATTGGGCGGATCGTGGATGTCGTCGCTGATCTGGACACTGTCTGGGTCACCCATGACGGCGTCATCATCGCCACCCACGACCGGGCCTGGGCCCGGCATCTGGTGGTGACCGATCCGGCCCACGTGGCCCGCGCGGCGGTGATGCGCCGGGACTTCCGGACCCAGCGGGTGCGCCGTCCCGAACCGCCAGAATCTGTGGAGGTGCGGGATCTGGCCGCCTATGACGAGATCTTCGGCATCGACCTCGGCCAGCAGCCGAACCTGGTCCTGGAGACGGCGTCATGACCGGGACACCGTCACAGATCGAGTACTACGCCCGGGCTCTTCGCGCACCACGGATCAGCGACGGGTTCCGCCGTCTCGGGGACCAGGCCCGGGACGCCGGCTGGTCGCACGAGGAGTACCTGGCCGCCGTGCTCTCCCGTGAAGTCTCCGAACGCGAAGCCTCCGGAGCGGCGACCCGGATCAAGGCCGCGAGGTTCCCGGCGCACAAGGACCTCGAGGAGTTCAACTTCGACCACCAACCCTCCGCAGACCGGAACCTCATCGCCCACCTGGGCACCGGCGTGTTCCTCTCCGAAGCCAAGAACGTGGTCCTGCTCGGGCCTCCCGGCACCGGCAAAACCCATCTCGCGGTCGGCATCGGCATCAAGGCAGCCAAGGCCGGCCACAGGGTCCTCTTCGATTCCGCCACCGGCTGGGTCGCCCGTCTGCAGGAGGCTCATTCCCGCGGGAAACTCGCCCAGGAACTGGTGAAACTACGCCGCTACGGGCTCCTCATAATTGACGAAGTAGGCTATATCCCGTTTGACCAGGACGCCGCGAACCTGTTCTTCCAGCTGGTCTCCAGCCGCTACGAACACGCGTCCATGATTCTGACGTCCAACCTCCCCTTCGCCCGCTGGGGCGACGTCTTCGGGGACCTGACCATCGCCTCGGCCATGATCGACCGGATCGTCCACCACGCCGACGTCATCAGCCTCAAAGGCAACAGCTACCGACTCAAAAAACACCAACCCACCGCCGGTACGGCACAATAGAACGAACAACAAGTGGCCCTGTTTTCAAATGGCACTAATGGCCCTGTTTTGGGTTGGCGTTAACAAAGAACCGCACGGACCGGTAGCGGTGCTCATCGATGCCCAGCATTCTGGGTGCGAGGAGGTCAACGTCGGGCAGGCGGAGAGCGGCCTGGCTGATGACCTGCTGGACCAGCCACCACGAGACCCCGAACGCCACGGCAGTCTCGGACACGGCCCGCCCCGAGGTGATGACCGCGTCCAGCACAGTCTCGCGGAGCCGCCGGGTCGATCGGGCCCGGCGCGGGACCTGCGGCGTGGCCTCATAGAACGATTTCCGCTCGCACAGGTACTCGTCACAGAACCAGCGGCGCTTGTCCCAGAGAAGCACCACCGCGCCGGCGACCGGGATGTCACGCAGCTGCTGGCAACGACGTTCCTTCACCCGGGAAGCGATCACCCCGCAACTCGGGCACCCCGGCGGAAACATGGACTCCACCGTGACATAGCGTGCCCCATCCGGGAGCTGGACGGTGGCGGTGACACGGTAATCAGGCAGGTTGAAGATCAAGCTGGCAGCATCTTCGGCCGCCACAGTAGGCTCTAACAAGGCTCGTGGTTCCTGTTCAGGTTGAATGCGTAGTAACACTCATCCCAGCAGGACCACGAGTCCTCTGCTAGCTACAACACGAACCTATTTCCCCGGGAACCTTGAAGAGCCACCAATGGGCTCATCCGCGAGTACCTCCCCAAGGGCACAGAGCTGACCAGTCACCAGCCCTACCTGGACTCCATCGCCGACGAACTCAACGACCGCCCACGAAAAGTTCTAGGCTTCTACACACCCCGGGAAGCATTCAACAAGCTACTCAACGACAACGTTGCTTAGACGAGTTGACACCGCCCCTCTTTTGACGAGTGCCGACACCGACAAGCGATCTTGCTCGGAAGACACCGAACTGGGCATCGGCCACCGCCAAAGCGAGTGATCCTGGCCTAAGACTCAAAAATTGCTTCGAGGGCCCCTGAGGAAGCACAAACTTATGCAGCGATGGGCGAAAGGGCCTCGACATTTGATCTTTGTGACGACCACGCATGCAGGAGTCCAAATACAAGTGCAAAAAGAGGCAGTACATAGCCGCCCAAGATCCCCCACCCAGTCGTCCCCACGAGATACAAACCCGGGAGGGCTGCAAGGTAGACGCGCGACGCCTCACCACCATCGGAATTGAGGCGAAAGCGCCTTAGCGCGACAAGCGTGCCAATCACGACCGGCAATAGGAGGCTCGCGGCGCCGACGATTCCGATCTCTGCAAGGGCAAGCAGGAATGCGTTATGCACAGGCACTCCGGAAGCCGTGAGTGCGTCATAACTCCCTACGACATCCACATAGGAATTCGGGCCAACTCCAAGCCACGGAGAGGACGAAATCTGCGCCCATGCAACATCCGTCAGAGTAGAACGAGCGCCCCCTTCAGGATCCTCGTCGAATCTGGACAACAGAACTCCCGACAAGAAGGCGGCGGCCGTGAGCGCCACACCGACGAACGCTGCCTTCCGGCCCCGCTTCGCGGCCCTGGCCGGAGAAAGAAGCGCCCAAATCAATAACATGCACACAGCCGCAGCCGAGACGGCACGTCCACCCGTCATGGCGAGTACGACAAGACCCGCACCAACGGCGTAACGCCAGAGGACCGCGTCGGCTCCCCCAACTCTTCGACCAAACGGAAGCATTGCAGCTAGAAGGAGAAAAATAACCTTACCCAAATCATTGGGGTGCCCTAGCGTGCCGTTGAAACGTGAGCCCAAGAGGGCTTCCTGGTTGGCTTCGAGTGGGTTTACGTCGAGGCCGAGCCATTGGAGAATGCACACGGCAAGTTGTAGAAATATAACGGATGAGATCAGCCTAACTAAAAATCTTCCATTGTCGGCCGCTAGGCCAGAAGATATATTCATACCAATAACCCATGCTGCAGGCGCAAGAAGCAACTGGAGGATACCCGACTGCTGGACCTCACCACCCGTCCAGACTAAAGCCGCCCCGGCGGCAAGCCATGCAATTAGTGGGATCCAAACCATAAGACCAAGCCGGTATCGCGGCCGAAACAATGCGAAAAGAAGAAGTGCGCCGACGGCAACAATATAGGTGGTGAGCTCTGGACTTGCTGGGCCTATTCCAACATGCCTGTAGACAGATTGATGAGTCAAGTTACGAGGCAGAACTGCTGCACAAAAGAGAATCAACAGAATTGAAAATTTCGGAAATCCCCAAAGGTGAATTGCGATCCCAAGACCGATGAAGGCCAGTAGTGCAACCAGTAATTCAATCATCTAGTTTCATTCCAGTTCGGTATTGACTGCCATTAAAGCTACTTGAGGCAAGAAATTTTAAAACCCTTCGATGGCTTTCACAAGGTGCTCAGCCAGTGTGGACGTTTTCTTCTCGAGTACTTTCACCAACCCTTCACAGTTTTGGTGAATCTCATTTATTTTCGACTCTTCCAGTGCAAGCTGGATCGGAAGTCTAGATACCTCGTGCCCCACGCTCGAGAAATAGTCTGCATATTTGAAGTCTGGTTCCTGGTCCGCCTCGCCGTCCCAGGAAACCAATTGTGTTGGTACCCCCAAGGAATGGCCCAGAATGAGGCCGTGAAGGCTAGATGTGAGTACAAGGCTTGAATTAGAAATGCGTTCGATCATGGCCCTGGGATGTAACGTCGGCTCGGCAATGTCTATATCAACCTTCGTCAGCTGCTTAACAGTCTCGCGACCCGATCTGCTTGACCAAGCCCGAAAGTGCGGGATCGCCAGTACACCCTTCTTCCGCAGAGTCGATCGAGACGCAAACATCGGCGCCAACATGCCCGCATCACCGAGCGCCGTCGAAGAGGGCAAGCCCAAGGCATCTCTCGTGTGGTTTCCGCGGACAGCGAGTATTGGCCCCAGACGCCCCTTGAGCAACTCTGCTTCGCCCGGACTAATTGGCTCCCTAATTCCGGTTCCCCAGACAGCAGCTCCGCTGCCCATAGCTGCATAAAGACCGAGGACCGAGCCTATTGCCACAAGCTCAGCCGACCGAGGTTCCGCCCACTGAACCTGTCGACGCGTGACGGCTTCGACAACATGGCTGGAAAGTTCGTCGCCGAAGTTGGTGGCTATTCTTCCTGTACGAAGTCCGAGTCGAATCCAGACACCGGGGTTGGTTTTCGCCTCTGGCCAGGCCAGCCGAAGGTTCCTACCGGGGGCCCACCAAAATAGCCTCAAGGGAGTCACTATGTTCTATCTCCTACACTTCTCTTGGCCGCCACTCGCGGAGCGACGACTAGTTTGGCCGTAGCAACTATGGCCGCCATGTCTTTGCGATACGGTCGCACAATCACTGACAAAAGTCCTATGACAACTAAAGATGTCAACGTGACGATTAAGACCACCGCAATATCTGCTTGATTACCAGCCGCGCGGGCCACTGCGGTAGAGACGCCGGCACACGTAAGGCCAAGGATGATTGCCCGGATTCCGCCGTACGCCAGAGGGCCTATGTTCAAATCGGCCGCGCGCCGCAACCATAGCAGGGCCAGGGGCCAGTTCAGCACTGTTCCCAGACTGTAGGCCGCTGCGATGCCTACCGGACCCCAATTGCTGCCACACACAATGGCCGCGAGCAGGATGGAGCGCGAAATCAATGAGAATCTTAAGTGCGAACCGGTCAGCCCCTTTGACAGGAATACCCAGTAACCAATATACCCAACAGCCTGAAAAGCGCCGGCGATGGCCAAGACTTGAAAGATTGCGGCACTGGGTAGCCATTGCTCCCCAAAAACGATGCGAATAAGAGGTTGGGCGCACGCAGCCATCATGCTGAACAATATAACTGCCGGGTAGGCCACCATTAATTGGGCACGCTGGAGATAAGAATTGAAGCGGCCAGATTCATCTTTCAACTGAGACAGTACGGGCAGCGCCACTGATGTCAACGGCGTAAGAATCTGATTCAGCGGCATCATTAAGATTTGAAAGCCCCGATTATAGAAACCTAACTGCTCGGCCCCGAATTTTGAACCCACGAGCAATGAATCGACATTACTCGTGACGTAAACAAGACTCTGAGTAAGAACTAGACTCTGACCATATTTCAAAAAAGAACGAATGCTGGCATTTCGGACTGGAAGTCCTGGCGTCCATCCTGCGACAATAATCCTGAAAATCAAAAGGGATGCTGACTGCGCGACGAGCTGAACAACAATTGCCCAATAGCCGAAACCTGCAATGGCTGCACCTACACCGAGGCCTAATCCTACGATCTGCGCAAATACATCCGTCAGAGATAGTGCGACAAACTTCATTTCACGCGCGAGTCCAGCCTGAAATTGGGTTTGGAACCCATTGAAGACAAATGTTAGAGACAAAACCAGTGTTATCTCAATGAGTCGATTATCCTGATAAATTAAGGAAATGAACTGAGAAGCGAGACAACAAAGTAGGGCTACTAGAATGCCGAGCCCTGCTCCAAACCAAAATAGGTTCGTTCGCTGTCCCTTGGACATACTGCTCGATTGAATGGCGGCGGGGACCAATCCGAATTCGCGGATAATATCCCCAATGCCGATAATCGCAGTGACCATGGCAACGAGCCCAAAATCTGCGGGTGCAAGCAACCGGCCCAAAACTACTAGTCCTGAGAACTGAATGATGAAGCGCGTGGCCTGAAGACCGATCGTGACCACGCCCCCGCGAGCGGCGGCTGACCCCAGGTTCAACTCTCCACCCTAAGTCTCTGACTGCTGGCCGTCAGGTCTGGCGCCAGTCTCACTGGGCCATGTTCCTTTGTTGATCAGGCATACGGAGCTCGGCAAGGGCTAGGTCCAGAGAAGCTCCAATTGCCTCAGGAGAATAGGTGCTGCTCGCCCATCGAGCAGCTTCCTTAGCGAGCGCAAGTCCCTTCTGACTGTCTAGGAGTACTTCCACGACGCTGCTCACCCATTCATCAGCAGTGTCAGCGACCATACAATGAGCCTCCGTAACACCAGCTCCCTGCACAACTATCGGGGTTGCCACGACGGGAGCCCCCAGCGCCATAGACTCTATGAGTTTCATCTGCACGCCGGTTGCCATCCGAATGGGGATTATCGATACGGAAGCCGTGGAGTAGTATCCGGTTAGACTCTCCACTCGACCAGTCACGGAAATCTGCGGGCCAGCCATCTGCATAATCGAACGAGAAGGTGCATCGCCGACAATTGTCAAGTGAGCACCCGGGATATGCTCCACGACTCGTGGGAAAACTTGTCGGACGAACCAACTGACCGCCTCGGAATTTGCGCGATAGCTTTGTCGCCCAACAAAGATGATTGAGCCAGCGATTCGCGCTTCAGGAGTTGGTGGGGAAACGCCGCTGAGCGCATGCGGGCTCCGTACAAGACTGACATTGTAGTGACCATCGACCAGGTCGTTCGGCGAAGAAACAAGGATTCCATCGAACGCTTCGAGGACTTTCACCTCGGCTCGGCGCATTCTTCGAGCCTCAATCTTGGCAATCATTCTCCAGACCGGATTCCTGCTGGTTATCGACAGAAGATCATAGTAGGCGCTTCGGAACTCATCAAGATCGATGACAGTCGGAACATTCTCAAATTCATTGACAAACTGGGCGGTTCTTATCACGTTCAAATATCCCAGGTCCGGCTGGAACGCAGCTAGCTCACGCCGAATTACACGCCGAAATTTATTTGCATCAACATATGATTGTTGAAGTGAACGCCCAAGCACCAGGCCCAGAATGCATCTAAAATAGGCCGATATCTTCCGCAGTCTCACCGGCACGACGCGGCTGACCGGAAGTTCTAAAAGTTCTTCGATCTCAGTCTCGCTCCAACCGGCGCCAACTACAACCACTTCGTTATTTTCGGCCAAGTGCTTTATAAGTCCCAAGCTTCTCGGACGTGTCACACTTGGAGCCCAAGGAACGACCACCAATATCTTCACTTTAGCAATCCTAACGATTTCGCCATCAATATTTGGCGGCTCGTGCCATGTTTTCGTAAATACACCGAGTATCCGGCATAGTAGTGGCTCGACTTGCCTGCAGCCGTCGTACTCGTGCTCTCCAGATGCAATGCGGAGGTGTTTCTCGCGAGTATGACGTTATATCCCTGGGCGCGCGCCCGCCGGCATATATCGACATCTTCAAAGTACAAAAAGTAGTCCTCATCGAACCCGCGCAGAGTCTCCATCAGGTCGACTCTGAGCATCATGCAGAATCCAGATACCCAGTCGACGGTTATTGGATGTCCGGGAATCAATGAATCTGCTATGGACATTCCGTTCTGGCTGGAACGGAACAAACCGAGGAGACGGCGCTTCAGTTTCTGAGGCATAAATCTATCTACTTGAAACTTAGCGAGAACTTCTTTCAGTAGGCTGGGGAATGGCCCACCGGCAATCCCAGACTCGCCGTTCCTATATTTCATGAGGGGCGCAGCGACTCCAGCCATGGGATCGGTGAAGACGGACGTGAGGCAGTCCACCACCTCTGTCGTAACAAAGCAGTCGGGGTTAATGAGGAGTAATAATTCGCCTTCGACACCCTCTTGCAGGACTCGGTTGATCCCGCCACCGAAGCCATGATTGGTCCCGTCTGAAAGCACTACTAGGCGCTTATCCTGAACCGCGGTCAAAGCCTCAATACTTTTTCCGCTGGACGAATTCTCCCAGACGTAGAGACTGGAGATACCAGATGCCAACGCAGCTTCCACGCACTCTACGATGAGGTCTTCCGAATTATACGCAACGATTATTCCACTTACGTGAGGCACTCTATCCACCTATCCCTGAAGTCATGATCTGGCCATAGCGCCTCCACGAGAACTCCGTTCTTACGAAGCCGCGACCGCTGGCAGCCAGTTCTTCCGCCATCTGGGGGTCCCTCGATATCTGAATCATTTTCTCAGCAAAGGACTCTGGTGTATCTCGAATGTAACAATGCACGTCATCGGTCACTTCAAGCGGATCGGCTGCTGCGGAATTCAGGATGAGGGGCGAACCGCAAGCCAAGGCACGCAGAGCCTTCAAGAGCACGCCGGCGTCAACGAGAGTCGGAGCCAGTACAGCAACCGCCCCTAGGTACTCCGATTCAATACTGGGAACTAGACCAACGATCTGGATTCTGGGGTCTTGTCCGAGTTCCACGACTACAGGTGACGGTCGCGCGCCGACGATCCTCAAGACGGCTTTTGGGAGCGTCTTCCAAACGAGGGGCATCACCTCGTGGGCCAGGTAGACCGCCACAGCGGAGTTGGAATCCCGCCACATGGCCCCTGCGAACACAAAAACACTTGAATCACAGTCACCGGCGGACCAGGGCTCCTCCGAGATTTCTATCCCGATCTTCACATGCGTTACCGATCGGTCCGGTGACTTGCTCCTGACCCACGACGCATCCCGGGAAGACAGTGTGAAGATGCGGTTCGCTTTCCGCACTACAGCCTTCTCCAAGTGGAGAGCACGCAAGTGCTCTATCCATCGATACGGTCTCTCGACCCCTTTTGATCGAGCAGCGCGCTGTGCGAATACGCGGGAGGTTATGTCATGCAAGGTCAGCGACCAAGGCAGCGAAGTCTGGCGCCGGAGTGCCTCCACCGGCTGCAAATACTCTACGTGAACGAGGTCTGGACCAACCCGGTCCAGTACTGCCATAGCTTCGCGCGTGTTGTCGCGTGACCAGTCCTTCCGCAGCCCAGCAGGAAAGACACCGAGATGCCTTGAGAACGAAGGACGTGGTGCGCTTCCCGCGTGATAGGTGATGAGGCCGCCGGCTACCGTCGAGCTGGAGGACTCTACTTGGTCGGGTGCATAAACGTGGAGGTCGAATTCCTCCGACAAGGTCTCTACAAGGTGTTTACCCAAGTCGTCCGCTGCGTGCCCGTGCAACGTCTTCGGCGAATACGGCGTGAGGATAAGTAGCCTCCTTCGGGGCTTAACGCCATTGAGCGATCCTTGTACAACGGCTCCTGGAGCCTGTGGGTCGGGCACGGTCGAGCCTCCAAAACTGAAAAAGGATGGGGCGCCGATATATGGGCCATGCCGGTATCAGCAGTTCCCTTAGAAAGTGCGGCGCCGGCGCTGCATGAACCCAGACTAACAGGACAAGTTGAGCTGTTCCGGTTGCGAGTCGTCTCACTGATATCTTGCGGATGACACCTGCTCCGGCGGGCCCCAGCAACATCTATGATTGGGCTGGCACAATGTCGGCAGCTAAAAATCGGGGGACGTATGAAGGTCACAACTAGAGCGTGGCAGGTCACTTATGCCCGTCGACTTCTGGTCGTCGATGCCACTGTTGTGATTTGGGCAACAGCGGGCGCGTACTTCGTTAGATTCGGGAATAGCGCTACCCCGATTGTCGATGCTAGCGATGTGAGCTATCAAACATTTGCCATTTTCCTCGGCTTGGCCTGGTGGATCATGCTGGGAATCTGGGGCAGTCGTGACAGCCGGATGCTGGGATCCGGGTCAGAAGAATACAAACGAGTGCTGGCATCTTCGGCATGGCTATTCGGTTTCGTGGCGGTAGTCTC
The DNA here is from genome assembly GCF_029960645.1 of Arthrobacter sp. AL12. Taxonomy (GTDB): domain Bacteria; phylum Actinomycetota; class Actinomycetes; order Actinomycetales; family Micrococcaceae; genus Arthrobacter. Next base: position 102,647 of record NZ_JASBQY010000012.1, on the reverse strand, counting down.
GTACGCACTTCGGATGGACACAGCCAGAGGTTTTGTCGGTCTCGCATTTCCCGCGGGAGTCATTGGCTTGCTTGCCGCCCGTTGGTTGCTCCGTCAACATCTGAGCCTCGACAGAAGACTTGGGCGGAGCAATTCGCGGGTTTTGATAATTGGCGGACCCGATTCCGCGGACCATCTGGTTCGATCGCTGCAGCGCGAACCGGCTGCTGGCTACTTTCCCGTGGCCGCGCATTTGCCCGGCGCCAGCCTGGAGTCTGCCGCCCGATCGAACTTGTCGGTTCCCGTGACCGGTGTGGCAACGGACTTCACAGCCATCATGGCAGCCATTGAGCTTGCGAATGTTGACGCTGTCGCTGTGTCGGCAGGGGCTTTGCTGACACCGCACGACCTGAGAAGACTCGGATGGGAGCTGGCCGCGCGAGATGTTGGAATGATTCTAGCGCCGGCGCTCACTGACATCGCTGGTCCACGAATTCATACGCAGCCAGTTGCCGGACTGCCCCTAATCCACGTTTCGACCCCAAAACTTACCGGGGGGAAAAAGGTCGCCAAGCGTACGTTCGACGTAATTGGTGCCGGTCTTTTACTCGTGCTGCTGGCCCCGGTTTTCCTAGCGGTAGCCGGATTAGTCAAGCTAACCAGCCCCGGACCAATCTTCTACAAACAGGAACGCATCGGACTCCGCGGAACCACTTTCAGTATGCTGAAGTTTCGATCCATGACTGCCGATGCCGACGTTGGTCTGCAGGCGCTTTTAGACGCTCAGGGCAAAGGGGATGAGCCTCTGTTCAAAGTGGAAAACGACCCCCGAATTACCCGACTAGGGGGAGTCCTCCGAAAGTTTTCGCTTGACGAACTCCCGCAACTGGTGAACGTTTTTGTAGGCAGCATGAGCCTAGTCGGACCCCGCCCCCAGCGTGCCGGTGAAGTCGCGCTCTACGATGATGCTGCCCACCGGCGGCTCTATGTTAGTCCTGGCATGAGCGGTCTATGGCAGGTTAGCGGACGTTCGAACCTCAGTTGGGAAGAGAGTATTCGGCTGGATCTGTACTACGTAGAGAATTGGTCGCTCATGGGCGACATCATCATACTGTTGAAGACGTTCCGCGCCGTGATGACAAGCGCTGGGGCGGTCTGAAACACCCGTGGTCAGTCCGAGGGTAAGGCAACAAGAAAATGGACAGAACGTTACTAAAGGAACTTGGACAAAACCACAAGTTACCTCCACCAATGCATGACGAACGGCAGCCGTGAAAAGTGAATCGAGACGTGAAGCTAGTCCGGGGGGCCGCCTGCGACATGTTGTGGCCCACCGCAACCAATACCCGAAGCGACGGCGAATGCTCGTGACTTGGGCTGTTGCCGGCACGTGCATCGTACTCGGCACAATCTCCTGGCTAGGCATCAAGGCTTCGGAGTTCAAAGCGGAAATGGATGCTGTGGCGGGACTCATCCCCCAGCTCAAGGCCGACTTCTTGGGGGATGATCCCCTCGCCGCAACGACAACAGTGGATCAACTAAAAGTGCATACATCCGCTGCACGGCGGGTCACCAAGGACCCATTATGGATTGCAGCCACCGCCGTTCCTTGGCTCGGAGCAAACTTCCAGGCAGCTAGTGAAGTTGCCATGTCTGCAGAGGACGTTATCGGCCTCGGGGTGGCGCCTCTGGTGACCACATATCAATCATTGGATTGGAAGTCACTGCTCCCCAGCGATGCTGGTGTAGACCTCATGGGGATGGCGTCAGCGGGGGCGCAACTCAACTCTACAGCGCATGCACTACGCACCTCTTCGGAACGTCTGAATAACATTGACGAAACTGGCCTGCTGCCTCAGGTATCCGGTCCATTAGTTCTGGCCCGCGAACAGCTCTCGTCCGCGACCGACACCCTAGGTACAGTAGCCAATACAGCCAATTTGGTGCCAGACATGATGGGCGCGGATAGCCCACGCCGGTACCTGCTTCTGATTCAGAATAATGCAGAGGCCCGAACCACTGGCGGCATACCGGGAGCTCTCGCTGTTTTGACTGTAGACAAAGGCAAGTTGTCGCTCGACAAGCAAACATCCGCAACTGAAATGGGCATTTTTTCGCCGGGAATGCCCGTTGATTCGGAGCAGGAGCAGGTTTACACGCGCAGGCTTGGCAAGTACATGCAGGATGTCAATCTGACACCCGACTTTCCAACATCGGCTAGCACCGCTGAGAGCATGTGGGCTACTAGGACGGATGAACATGTGGATGGGGTTATTTCCATTGATCCGGTGGCGCTTAGTTACATCCTTGAAGCGACGGGGCCGGTAAGCCTGCCTGCCCTTGACACTCGACCTCGCCGGGTCGGCCTCCCGACAGAGCTTACGGCAACCAACGTAGTTCCAACTTTGCTTTCAGATGTTTACGCCGAGATCGCAGAGCCTCATCTGCAGGATGCTTACTTCTCCCTCGTTGCCCAAGAAATCTTCAGCGCCGTATCGGCAGGGAAGGGCGGCACCAAGGACCTCCTCGATGGCCTCATTAGGGGCGTTGACGAGCACCGGATACTCCTTTGGTCAGCTAAAAGTGACGAACAATCACTCATAGCCCTCTACCCAGTCAGCGGTTCGATCGCAGGTCCGAGTGTGCCGCCCGCACAATTTGGCGTTTACTTCAACGATGGCACGGGCGCCAAGATGGATTACTACGTCAAACGCACAGTCCAGCTGGTGGGGTCATGCACCGGAGATGACTATTCTGAAGTAAAGGTAAAGGTCACCAGCACGAATGTAGCCCCGCTGGATGCTGCCTCCGCATTGCCGGCTTACGTCACAGGCGGTGGAGTTCACGGCGTACCGGCAGGTTCTGTCCAGACCAACGTCATCGCTTATGGCCCGGTCCAGGCCAACGTGGAAACAGCGCATGTAAATGGGCAAAAGTCAGACTTCGCAGCCCAACGACATGCCAATAGGCCTGTGGGAACTGTGACCGTCACGCTGGCACCGGGCCAGAGCAGTACAGTGGAGCTGACTTTCGGCAAGATCGTTCAGCACGCGGAACCTAACTTGGTTGTCACGCCATCCGTCCAGCCTGTCAAAGACGTCGTCTTGGCCACCGAGAATGCAGCCTGCAATTAGTGAAAGTAAACGCCAAGTTAACGGTATGTAAAACAACTTAAGTCACTTTGGTCACTCGCGTTATCAGTGCTATCGTCAGCAGGGACTTAACTAATGAGATTTCAGCTGGCGGCCGCTGGGGGGCCAGAAATCTCCACATCGCGTGACACTCGTATATAAAGGTCTCAGGGGGACACATGAAGAAAACACTTGCGGCGCTCACACTCGCCGGCTCCATCGCACTCATCGGCGCAGTTCCGGCCATGGCAACCACCGCTCCGTATCCGGCTCCGCCCGCAAACTCTGCCGTTTCTGACGGCACGGTTGGCCCGGGCGAGCAGTTCGTCTTCCGCGGCAACGGCTTCCGGGCCGGCGAAGGTCTCTCCATCACCGTTACGCCCGGCGGCCGGCCAGCATCAACCGGCGCCAGCGTCAACGGCCGTGGCATGAGCGTCTCCGGCAAGATCACGCTGCCGTTGGCACCACAGGAATTCTCCTCCAAGGCAGACGCCCAGGGCGCCTTCACCTTTCCGGTCACCATCAGCGACACCGGCGTCTACTCCCTCACCGCGACGGGTCTGGAGTCGGGAATTACCGCCACCTCCACCGTCACTGTGCAAGGCGCCGCAGTAGGTGCAAGCCTCCCGAACAAGGCTAACGGAGCCGCACTTGCCAACACCGGTGCAGATGCCAACCTTATGATCTGGTCGCTGGTCGGCGCAGGCGCGCTGGCTGCCGGCGTTACCTCCGTTGTGGTGGTTCGCCGCCGCGCGAAGGCCGACGTCACCGTCTAGCAACAGCTAAGACGCACCAAAAGGGTGGTGGTCTCCGGGATACTGGAGACCACCACCCTTTTGCGTTGACAGCTTCTTTAGGAGCACATGAAAGCCACGGCAACACCCACGACTTGGCGCGGTGTCCTGACTGGCTTCCTGGCCGTCCTGGCCCTGGTTGGCTTCTGGCCCAGTCCAGTGGACCAGCCGGTGCAGGGACAATTGGCTGTATTTCTGTTCTTGATCCACGCTCTTGGTGTTCCGCCATGGATTGGCTACGGATTCGTTGAAGCCACTGCCAATGTGGCCCTCTTTGTGCCCCTCGGCTTCCTGGCGGCATTAGCCTTCCCGACGAAGCCCTGGTGGCAGATCGGCGGCTTCGGGCTGCTGGTCTCAGGCTTCATGGAGCTCGGCCAGCTGCTCTTTCTTCACAGCCGGTACCCCAGCGCACTGGACCTCGCCACCAACACTGCCGGCTGCCTGCTGGGGTTCAGCCTGGTGGCCTTCGTCCGTCGCCCCCGGATCGCCGCAGCCGCTACCTGACGAAGGCCTTCATCCAGGCCTTCAGCTCCTCGCCGAACCGGAATTTTTCAAGCTGGACGGTACCAACGGGAGTTAGGCGGCTGACTTTTCGGTGGTCTCCTTGGGCTGGTTGATCCACGCGGGTCCGGGGAGCGCGAGGATTCTGGGGTCGGTGCTGGTGGTGAAGCGTTCGGGGTGTCTCGCGCGGGCGGCAGCGAGGGTTGCCGAGCGTTCTTTGGCCACGGCGGCGGCGTGGCCGTAGTGGACGTTCGCGGGCGTGTGGAAGCCGAGCCCGGAGTGGTGGTGGTGATGGTTGTACCAGTCCACGAAGCCACTGATGAATGCACGGGCGTCGTGGACGGAGGCGAACCGTTCAGGGAATTCCGGCCCGTATTTCAGGGTCTTGAACAGCGCTTCACTGTAGGGATTGTCATTGCTCACCCGGGGCCTGGGGTGGGACCGGGTGACCTCCAGATCCGAGAGGAGCGCCGCCACTGTCTTGGACGTCATGGACGTTCCCCGGTCCGCGTGAACAACCCGCGGGATGCCATGGATCCCGAAGATTCCCTTCATCATCTCCACCGCCAGCGTCCCGGATTCGGTGGCGTGGACGTGCGCGCCGACAATAAATCTGGAATGGATATCGACCATCATGTAGCAGTCGAAATACTTGCCCTTGACCGGGCCCGCGAGCTTTGTAATATCCCACGTGAACACCTGTCCCGGGGCGGTGGCGACGAGTTCAGGAACCGCCCGGGGCGGATGCTTGGCCAGCCGTCGGCGTTCCTTGACCTGTTTGTTCTCCTCCAACACCCGGTAAAACGTTGACAACGACCCCAGGTAGATTCCCTGATCCAGGAGCTTCGCATAGACCTGCATGGGTGCCAGATCCACGAACTCCGGGGCGTTCAACGCCGCCAGAATCCCGGCGCGTTCGGCGGCGCTGAGCTTGTTCTGCGGCGCCGTCGGTGTCTGGTCCCGCGGCGGGGCCGGTTTCCGGTAAACCGTGGTGCGTGAGACCCGGGTCAGGGAGGCCGCCCGCCGGGTGGGGACCTGTTGTTGGCGCAGGCTTTGGTAGGCGGCCATCAGCTCTTCTTGGACTTCGGCTCGTCCGGTGATTCCTGAATAGCGTTCTCTAAGAACGCCGAGAGTTTTTCCATGATTCCCAGGGCTGCCTCGGATCTTTTCAACCGGCTCTCACTCACCCCCAGCTGGCGGCGCAAACGCGCGATCTCAGCCTGGTCCGCCGACAGTTTCCCGATTGACTCCCCGGGCTTCTTGCCCGCCAGGACGCCGGCGTCACGGAGCCGGCGCCATTCAGTCATCTGGGAGGAATACAGGCCCTCGCGGCGCAGGAACGCGCCGCCTTCATTGGACTCGATGGCGGCCTCGTACGAGGCCAAATAGTCAAGCTTCTGCACTGGGGTGAACGACCGGCGAGGGGTCGGCCCACCAGATCGCGGTCCGGGACTGTTCATAGGACCATTTTGGCCTACGGCACTCAAAACTGGACTGGACATGATTACTGGATTCCTGGTTCTCGCCCCACGCGATTAAACGGACTTGCTATGAGCCCTTGGCACCGTTCCAGCCTGACGGCAATGATGATAATGGTCTTGAAGCGGTGTGACCCCCCGCCTGACTGACGCCCCAAGGGGCTGTCTACTACGTGATCTGTCCACCGGTTCAAGACTGCAGGAAGTGCGCTGACCAGGCGGACATGACTTTATAGGAGCCTGAAGCTAACAGTCCCATTGCCGTCTTGTCTGCCCACCTGGCCAACGTGCCCGTCAATTACGCATGCGATGCAAAGGCAGGCAATTTCATCATGGCAAACGATCCATTGAAAGTCATCGCCGGCGTCGATACTCACGCCGATACCCATCACGTCGCCATTATCAGCGAGCACGGCAAGCACATTGCCGACCAGGAGTTCCTCGCGGTCGGATCCGGCTACCGGAAGATCTGTGACTTCATCACGCAATTCGGGCCAGTAATCGGCGTCGGGGTCGAGGGAACCGGCAGCTACGGCGCTGAGCTGGGCCGGGTTCTGGCCAACGAGGGATTGACGGTGCAGGAAATCAACCGGCCCAACCGGCAGGCCCGCCGGCTGCGCGGCAAATCCGACCCGCTCGACGCCTACCAGGCCGCGGAATCAGTACTGGCCGGCCGGGGAACGTCCACCCCGAAAGGCAAAAACGGACCCGTCGAATGCCTCAGAGTACTGCGGGCTGCCAGAGTCTCGGCGATGAAAGCCCGCACCATTGCGGTCAACCAGATCAAGGGCATTCTGGTCTCGGCCCCGGAACCGGTCCGCAGCAAATACCGCGGGATGAGCACCACGCAGCTCGTCCCTGCTTTGGAACACTCACGCCCGGCAGGAACCCTCACGGACCCGGAATACGCCACCGCCATGGTGTTGAAGAACCTGGCAACCCGCTATCGGAGTCTGGACCGCGAAATCACCCAGGCCGATGACCAGCTGGCCGAAATACTGGCACTCCACGCCCCCATGCTCTGCGACCTTCCCGGCGTCGGAACCGAGGTCGCCAGCCAACTCCTGGTCACCATGGGAGACAACCCGGAACGCATCGGCAACGAAGCCCAGTTCGCTGCTCTGACCGGCACCGCCCCCATCCCCGCCTCTTCAGGGAAGACCACCCGGCACCGGCTCAGCCACGGCGGCGACAGAGCAGCCAAAGCCGCAATCCACCACGTGGTCGTTTCCCGCATGGCCAGCGACCAGCGCACAAAGGACTATATTGCCCGGCGAACCGAAGAAGGCAAGACCAAGAAAGAGATCATGCGCTGCCTCAAACGCTACGTCTCCCGGGAAATCTACAACCAGCTGACAAACCCCCGGCCCGCGCCGGTCATCACCGACTTACGCCCCACGCGACAGCAGCTTGGAATCACCCTCCAAACCGCCAGTGGTCACTTCGGCACCTGGCCGGGCACCCTTTCCCGCATCGAACGAGGACTCAGCCGCGATGACGCCCTCGCCCACGAATACAGGACCTGGCTGGCCGAACAAAACCCTGTCAAAGATATGAGTTGACAACTATAGGAGCATCACGTAGGGAACTCCACCCGTTCCGACGCGATGGAGATAACAGCCTTCAAATAATTCAGCTTGTCTCCCGTGTCATAGCGGCGGCCCTTGAACACCACGCCATACACGCCGCCGCCCTCGCAATCAGAGGTGGCGAGGGTCTGCAGGGCATCGGTGAGCTGGATTTCGCCGCCGCGGCCCGGCTCTGTTTCCTCCAGGACGTCGAAGACCGCGGGGTTGAGTACGTACCGTCCGATGACGGCCAGGTTCGAGGGGGCGTCGGCGATCGACGGTTTTTCCACGAGCCGGTTGACGCGCACGTGGCCCTCGCAGTCGACGGCTGAAACATCGGCGCAGCCGTAGGCGCTGATCTCGGCAGGATCCACCTCGATCAGGGCGATGACGGAGCCGCCCGTCCGGGCCTGCACCTCGATCATGGTGCTGAGGAGCTCGTCGCGCTCGTCGATCAGGTCATCGCCCAGCAGTACGGCGAAGGGCTCGTTGCCAACGTGCTGGCGGGCGCACAGGACAGCATGGCCCAGTCACTTCGGGTCCCCCTGGCGCACGTAGTGGAGAGGCCCCAGGGAGGAAGCGTGCTGGACGGCTTCGAGGCGGTCCACGTCGCCTTTGTCCTCAAGGGTGCGCTCCAGATTCGGTGCGCGGTCGAAGTGGTCCTCCAGGGCACGCTTCTGGCGGCCCGTGATCATCAGCAGGTCGGTCAGGCCTGCCTTGACGGCCTCCTCCACCACGTACTCGATGGCCGGCTGCTCCACCACCGGCAGCATTTCCTTCGGCATTGCCTTGGTGGCGGGCAGGAACCGTGTTCCCAGTCCGGCAGCAGGAATGACGGCCTTTTTGATGGTTTTCCCCAAAGTCGTGAGGGGATTCTAGCGGCTAACCCTTGAAAATAGGCCGGCGCTTTTGCTGGAACGCCAGAAACCCCTCCGCGTAATCCTCGGTCTTGCAGAGGCGGGCCTGCTCGGCGTTCTCCTCTTCCATGGACTCCCAGAGGCCCAGCCGCTGGTCCCGGATGTGCGCCACGAGTTCCTTGCTGGCGTTGAACGCGCCGGTGGCGCCGGTGGCCGCCTTGGCCACGATGGCGCGGGTGGTCTCCAGCAGTTCAGCGGCGGGCATGGCCCGGCTGAACATTCCCTGCGCCACGGCCTCCGCGCCGCTCATGAGCTCGGCGGTGTAGATCAGGTCCAGGGTCCGGTGCATGCCGAGGCGCTCGGTGAAGTACCAGTGGCCGCCGGAATCGAGGGTGGCTCCCAGGTTAGCGAAGGGGGAGCCGAACTTGGCGTTCTCCGCCACGTACACCACGTCCGTGGCCAGCAGCAGCCCCAGCCCTACGCCGAGGCAGGCCCCCTGGGCCGCCGCGAACGTGGGGGCAGGGAAAGCCGTCATCTTCTTCAGCAGCGGCTGCAGGAGCCCGCCCAGGTACCCCTGGACATCGTCCGTTTCCGGCGTGACGCCGGCGATGTCCCGTCCCGCGCAGAACGCGCGGCCCTCCCCCCGGAGCAGCAGCGCCCGCACCTCGCCGCGGGAGACGGCGGCAGCGGCGTCGTCGTACGCCTTCGACAGATCCCGGAGGGCCTGCTCGTCGAGGGAGTTGAGCTTGTAGGGGGCGTCGAGGACGATCTCAGCGACGCCGCCGGCGATGGAGAGGGAAATCATGGGGCTCCTCGTTGGAGTGGGTACCGGGCGGTGGACGGTTTAGACGTCGAAGTCGACGGTGACTTCAGGCGTGGTGGGGTGGGACTGGCAGGTGAGCACGTAGCCCTTGTCCAGTTCGTCCTGTTCCAGCGCGTAGTTCTCGTCCATGGTGACGGCACCGGTGACCACCTTGGCGCGGCAGGTGCCGCAGACGCCGCCGGCGCACGCGAACGGCACGTCCGGGCGGACCCGGAGGGCCGCGTTGAGGATCGATTCGCGGGCGTGCGTGGGGCTGGCCACCTCGCCCTGGAGGCCGTCCAGCTTGAAGGTGATCTTGTACGTGGCCTGGGACTCGTCCACCATCACCGGGCGCCCGGCGTTGCCCTCGGGGCGGTCCGGCTTGCCGGTGGTGAACAGTTCGAAGCGGACGTGGTCCGGGTTGACTCCGCGCTCGGCCAGGGTGTCCCGGCAGAGCTGGACGAGTTCGAACGGGCCGCACAGGAACCACTCGTCGACGTCGTCGGCGTGGATGGCGGTCCCCAGCAGGGCCTGCAGCTTCTCCGCGTCGATCCGGCCGCTGAGCAGCGGGGCGATCCGCTGCTCGCGGGAGAGCACGTGGTGCAGGGCAAGCCGGGCCGGGTACTTGTCCTTCAGGTCGGCGAGTTCCTCGAGGAACATCACGTCCATGGCGGCCTTGTTGGCGTAGACCAGGTCGAAGCGGGTTTCCGGGTGCGCCGCGAGCAGGGTGCGGGCAATCGCGATCACCGGGGTGATGCCGGAGCCGGCGGCGATCGCGACGAAGGAGCCGGGCTCCCCCGCGAGTTCGCTGGCCATGGCCTCCGGGTGGTTCATCGAGTTCATCAGGTTTTGCTCTTTGCCGTCGCGGCCGTGCTTGGACACGAACGCGCCCATGGGGCTCATGACGTCCATGACGTCGCCGGCCTTGAGCTCGGCGTTGGCCCAGGTGGAGAACAGCCCGCCCAGGTCCTGCTTGATCGCGACCCGGATCTCGCTGCTGCCGTCCGCGAAGCTCCGCGGTTCGGCGCAGATCGAGTAGCTGCGCCGGATTTCCTTCGGCTCGCCGTTCTCATCCGGCAGGGTGGTGCGCAGCGCGACGTACTGGCCCGGAAGGTAATCGAACTGCCCGGCGAGTTCGGCGGGAACGCCGAAGGTCACCTCGATCGCGTCGTCGGTGAGCCGGCGGACCTCGTCCACGGTCAGCGGGTGGAAGGACGCGCGGCGGCGGCCGGTGGCTGCAGCCGTTTCAGCGGCGGTCTGGCGGACAACAGTCATGGGTGCACCTGTTCCTTACAAAACTTTGAAGTAGTCGAACGGTTCCTTGCAGTCCTGGCAGACGTACAGCGCCTTGCAGGAGGTGGAACCGAAGCGGGTGAGTTCCTTGGTGTTCAGCGATGAACACTGCGGGCACTTGACGGCAAGGGACAGGCGGACCGGCCCGGCGTGGCGCACGGCCGCCGAGTGGCCGGAGGGCGGCGCGATGCCGTACTCCTGCAGCTTGGCCTTGGCGGCCTCGCTCATCCAGTCGGTGGTCCACGCCGGGGAGAGAACCATTTCCACGTTGACGCTGGGGTAGCCCTCGTGGTGGAAGGCCGCCGTGAGGTCATCGCGGATGGCGTCCATGGCCGGGCAGCCAGAGTACGTCGGCGTGATGGTGACCTGCACTGCGGGGACCATGCCGCCGTCGTCGTAAAGCTGGACGTTGCGCAGGATCCCCAGGTCCTCGATGGTGAGGACCGGGATTTCCGGGTCGCAGACGGTGGCAGCGAGCTCCCAGGCCTTCTGCTCGGGGGTCCTTGTGTCTTCGCGGCTGGTGGCCGCGGTGGGGTGGCTGACGTACATGTCCATGGTGCTTACCAGCTGGCTCCGGGGTACTCGCGGGCGAGCACCTGCATTTCGGCGAGGAGGTAGCCGAGGTGTTCGGAGTGCAGTCCGCGGCGTCCGCCGCCGGGGGCGGGCTGGACCTTGGGAATCTCCAGTTCAGCGGCGGCGAGGACCTCGCCGGCGAGGCGGTCGAAGTCGGCGCGCAGGCTGGAGGGCTCGACGGCGGCGCCGGCCGCGCTGAGGCGGGCGGTGAGTTCGTCGTCGCGGAACAGCTCGTCGACGTAGGGCCAGATGACCTTGAATGCGTGAATCATCTTCGCGCGGGACTCGTCCGTGCCCTGGGCCAGGCGCAGCACCCACTGGGCGCTGTGGTCCCGGTGATAGTCCACTTCCTTGACGGCCTTGGCGGCGATGCCGGCCAGGGTGGCGTCGGTGGACTGCGTCAGCCGGCGGTACAGCTCGAACTGGTAGTAGCTGACGACGAACTGCCGGGCGATGGTGACGGCAAAGTCGCCGTTCGGGAGTTCGAAGATCTCCACGGAACGGAACTCGGGCTCGCGGCGGAAGTACGCGAGGTCATCCTCGCTCCGGCCGTCGAGTCCGCCGGCGTAGCTGAGGAAGGACCGGGCGTGGCCCAGCTGGTCCAGGGCGATGTTGCCCAAGGCAATGTCCTCCTCGAGCTCCGGGGCGCGGGAGATCCAGTGGCCCAGGCGCTGGGCGAGCACGAGGGCGTCATCGCCCAGGCGCAGGGCGAACTCGGCGGCGTCCGCGCTTGGCTTGGCGGTGCCGCGGGACACGGCCAGGGCGATGTCCTCGGGCCGGAGGGCGTTGCCGGGGGTGATGCGGGTGGCGCTGGCCGTGGCCTCGCCGCTGTTGCCGGAGCCCTTGACGCCGACGGAGATGTCGCCGTGGCCGCCGGATTCTTCTGTTTCGGCGGGGGCCGCAGCGGCCGCAGTTTCAGGTGAGGTGCTCACAGGTGCTTCACGCCCTCGCTCTTGGTGTAGTACGTTGCGTGCCGGTAGTCCTTGCCCTGGGGCGACTCGAAGAACGAGCCCTTGGCGTCCGGATCGCTGGAAGCTATGGCGTCCGCCGGGACGACCCAGATGGACACGCCTTCGTTGCGGCGCGTGTAAAGGTCGCGGGCATTGCGCAGGGCCATGGCGGCGTCCGGCGCGTGCAGGGAGCCGGCGTGGACGTGGGAGAGGCCGCGGCTGGAGCGGACGAAGACTTCCCAGATGGGCCAGACGTTGCCTGCGTGCGGTTCGGGGGTGGTCATGCTGCGGATTCCTTCTCTGCTTGCTTGCGGCTCTGTTTGTCCGCGTAGGCGGCGGCGGCTTCGCGGACCCAGGTGCCGTCGTTGTGGGCTTCGCGGCGCCGTTCCAGGCGCTGGGCGTTGCAGGGGCCGCGGCCGGCGAGGACTTCGTGGAATTCATCCCAGTCCAGCGGGCCGTGCTCCCATTTCTTGGTGTCTTCGTTGAAGCGGATGTCCTTGTCCGGGAGGGTGAGCTCCAGGACCTTGACCTGCTCCATCATCATCCCGACGAAGCGGTTGCGCAGTTCGTCGTTGCTGAAGCGCTTGATGTTCCAGGCCATGGACTGCTTGGAGTTGGGCGAGTCGTCATCCGGCGGGCCGAACATCATCAGGGCCGGGGCGTACCAGCGGTTCACGGCCTCCTGGGCCATCTGCTTCTGCTCGGGGGTGCCGTGGGAGAGTTCGAGCAGGATCTCGAAGCCCTGGCGCTGGTGGAAGGATTCTTCCTTGCAGACCCGGACCATGGCGCGGCCGTAGGGGCCGAAGGAGGCGCGGCAGAGCGGCACCTGGTTGGCGATCGCGGCGCCGTCGACCATCCAGCCGATGGCACCCATGTCAGCCCAGGTGCGGGCGGGGTAGTTGAAGATGGAGGAATATTTGGCCTTGCCGTCCATCAGGTCCTGCATCATCTGATCGCGCGGCTGGCCGAGGGTCTCGGCGGCGGAGTACAGGTACAGCCCGTGGCCGGCCTCGTCCTGGACCTTGGCCATCAGGATGGCCTTGCGCTTGAGGCTGGGGGCGCGGGAGATCCAGTTGGCTTCCGGCTGCATGCCGATGATCTCCGAGTGCGCGTGCTGGGAGATCTGGCGCAGCAGGGTCTTGCGGTATGCCGGAGGCATCCAGTCGCGGGGTTCGATCCGCGAATCTTCCGCCATGACTTTGTCGAAGTATGCCTGGCCTTCGGCCTCACGCCGGGCCACATCTTCAAGGCTCTGTTCGTGCCGTGCCGCTGTTGGCTCTCCGGGCACTGACTGCAGGGTCTGCGATGCCATGGTTGCTCCTATGCATTTCCGATAAATAATTACCGACCGTTCGTTCAGGATATGCGGAAGGCGGGAGATGCGTCAAGCACCGGGGCTGTTTGCGGCACTCGGGCGCGGATCGCCGGTGATAGCTTGAACTCGTGAAGATCAGCGCCGGCAAGAAGCTCCCCCTCTGGGCCTCCGTGCTCCGCAACATGCTGATCGCCCTGGTGGCCGTCTCCCTCGTGCAGGGGTTCCTGGTGAAGGCCTACCGGATCCCGTCCGGATCGATGGAGCCGACGCTGCAGGGTTCCGCGGACGGCGGCGACAGAATCCTGGTCAACCGGCTTGCCTATTTTGGTTCAGGGCCGGGCACCGGAGACATCGTGGTGTTCACGCGGCCGGACAGCTGGCGGGCCGAATCTGCGGTGGCCCGCAGCGGCGGGGTCGCGGGGCTTGTCCGTTCCTTTGGTGACGTGACCGGGATCGGACCCTCGAACGAACAATTCCTGGTGAAGCGGGTAATTGCGACCGGCGGCCAGACCATCAGCTGCTGCGGCGATGACGGCAAACTGCGCATCGACGGCCAGCCGCTTGACGAGCCCTACATTTACGAGGACCTGCCGTTTGAGGCGGGCAGCCTCGACTGCCAGACCCCCGTCCGGTCACCCAGGTGCTTCCCCCCGTTTACCGTTCCCGAGGGCGAACTGGTGGCGCTGGGTGACCACCGTTCCAACTCGGTGGATTCCGCCATCGCCTGCCGGACGCCCTCGGTTGAACCGGTCGAATGCATCAGGACGATTCCGTCCTCGGCCGTCGTCGGCCAAGTGGCGGGCAGATTCTGGCCGCTGAACCGCGCTGGCGGAGTGGGCTAACTTTTCGGGCAAATGAAAATCCCCTTGGAGCTGTTGCTCCAAGGGGATACTTTCATTGCTACCGCACGGGCTGCGGCTCCGGCTCGTGGGACTGGTACTCGGTGTAGTACCGGTATGCGCCGGCGCCGGTAGTGGGCACACGGTTGAGGATGGTGCCGAGGACGTTGCCGTTCACCCGGTTGAGGTTGCCGAGGGACTTGCCCAGCTCCTCATCGGTGGTCTTGCCGGCCCTGATGACCACAATTGCTCCGTCGGCAATGCGCGTGAGGACGGCGGCGTCCGTGACGGGGAGCAGGGGCGGGGCGTCGACCAGCACGATGGCGTCCTGGGCGAGGGTTTTGAGCAGCGTCTTCATGGCTTGCGATCCCAAGAGCTCGCTGGGGTTCGGCGGGATCCGGCCGGATCCGAGCACCCGCAGGTTTGGCATGGCGCTCCATTCCTGCAGCACGTCCTCCAGTTCGGCGTGGCCACTCAGGACGTCCGTGACACCGACGCCGGGGACCAGGTTGAAGACATCGACCAGGGTGGGGCGGCGCAGATCGCCATCGACGACCACAACGTTCTCGCCGGCGGCGGCCATGGTGACGGCCAGGTTGGCCGTCACCGTCGACTTGCCCTCCGCCGGGACGGAACTCGTCACCACAATGATCCGCGGGGGATTATCGACGTCAACGTACTGAAGATTAGTCCGCAGCTCCCGCAGCGCCTCAGTGATGGCATGCGAGCCTTCACCTGCCGCGATAGGGCTGAACCCGTCGTCCAGAACTTTACTCTTCCCGTCCAGGCGGTGGTCCACCGGGAGCGTCCCCAGCACGGGCACCCCGAAGCGGCGTTCGATCGCGGTGGCACTGCGGAGCCGGCGGTCCAGGCGGTGGCGAATGGAGGCGTAGGCGAGTCCGAGCACCAATCCGGCCAGAGCCCCGATGCCCAGCGACAACTTCACGTTGGGAGAGGTCGGAGCGGTCGGCAGGACGGCTTGACCCAACGGCACCACCCGAATGACCGGAACAGGGACGACGCCTGAGCCTTCCACCGCTTGGATGCTTTCCAATTCCCGAACTTGCTCGGCGAGGCCCTTGACCCAGGCGTCCGCGACGCGCTGGGCCATTGCGGGGTCCGTGGACGTTGCGTTGACAGCGAGCTGGGCGCTTTCCTTCGGCACGGCCACAGTGACCGATCCAAGCAGGGCGTCCGGTGATGTCGTGAGGCCAAGCGAAGTGACGACGCGCTCGGCCACAAGCCGGGACTTGGCCACGGACTCGTACTTGGCGGCCTTGGTCTGGGCCAAATTCTCGCTCATGAGCGACAGGCTGAGGTTGTCCGAGCCGCCGGCCACCACGATCCCTGTGGACTGTGCAGAGTAGATCTTCGGCTGCAGAAGGGTCCAGCAGAAGGCGAGCACGGTCAGGGCGAGGGTGAAGGCAAGGATGCCCTTCCAGCGGGCCCGGGCGATGCGCAGGTAGTCCTCCAGCGCGAGCCCCGCCGGTGTCTGCCCGTTGTTGTCGGCCGTTTCGAAACCAGTCACGCTTAGGTCCTCTCCCCCGTGCCTGGCCCCAGCGACCCACACGAAAATTTACTGTACGGTACAGCGACCGCGTTGTTGTGCATATTAACCCCGCAGGAGCAGTCCCTGGCTGACCAGCCCGTCAACGGCCGCATCGAGCAGCGCTTCATAGCCCTCGGTCAGTCCATGCAGGGCTTCGATCCTGCCCACCAAAGTCTCCATTGAGACGGGACCCTGGGCCGTCTGCCAGATGATGGGTCCGATGCCGCTGAGCCTGGTGAGTTCGGTTTCCGTTAGGACCAGGAGGTCCCCGCCGATCTCCACCGCGTCAACGGCGTCGGTCCTCTGCAACCAGCCCGCGGGGATTGAATCGAGTGGTTCTGCGCCGGCAGGGTCAGTGGGTTGCTCCGCTCCCGGAGCCCCCATAGCAGGCGACCACTCCCGGCCGGCCTCCGGTAACTCGACCGACGCCGCGAGGAAAAGCGGCGCCAGGCTGTCCGTCAGGTCGGCCGCTTCCGAATAGCTGACCCTGAACACTCCGCCCACGCTGTCGATCAGCCTGCAGAGCGACTGAAGCGGCTGGACCACTTCGGCCTGGGAGGACGTGTCCGGAATTAGCGCCAGCACTGCCTCCACCAATGGGACCGGTTCGATGACGGGCCATTGGTGGTTACCGCCTGAAACCCTGTCTAGCAGCGCGATGGCCGCAATGCGGGGATTGTCCGGCGCAACTCGCAGGCCCAACTCGTCCGGGCCTACCTGCAATTTGGCGGCACCCGGCGTTGTCTGTTTAACGGACAGCGGCTTCGGGTACGGCACGACCGACCCATCGGGTCGGATAGCTACTGTTTCGTCTGTTATATAGCCGAAGGTTCGCGCAAGCTGGGAAGAGGCCGTAGTCTTACCCGTCCCGGACTTGGCGACCAATGCAACAACAGCGCCGTCGGAGTCCGCAACGCCGCATGCATGGAGCATGGTCAGTTCGCCGGCGCGTTCCAGGATGGCAGCAACCGTAACCTCCGATGTCACGGCTTCGGCCAAGCCCTCGAATGTGTCCGAGCCAAGGTGCAGCACGCCACCGTTAGGGATTCTTGACCTGAAGAAAACGGATGCCGTGAAGTGCATGCTAAAGGGGTGATGCGTCGTTTCCCACATCAGGGAGCCTTGCTTGTCTGTGAGGCACCGGCGCCAGGCCTGTGCCATTGACTCCTGCTGATCAGGCGTCACGGCTGAAGCCCAACGAACAACAAAATGCGTTTCCAGCACGTCAATGTTCAAGTCCCTTGACACCTTCAACCCGCTCCCCCATGATCCGGCGCACGTACGGACGATCGGCGACGTCCGCCCTGTGCCCGCCAGCCACGAGGCGCGATACGAAAATGGCTCTTCCAAAGATATCCGACGCAAGGACACATTAGATCACTGCTTAAACCCACTGCCCCCGAGCTTGGCGGCTTGAGAGTTTTATGCCAGCCTGAGGCCCGCAGTGGAGGAAGCACTCGCACTGTTGCTAGGGAAACCAATGGTCACGGTCATGGTGTAAGTGCCACCGGGACCATTGGTTGCATCGTGCGAATAGGACCCGAAAGTAAAGCTCTGGGTTGCCCCACCGGCAACCGAGACGGGGACGTTGTAAGTGATTGTACGGACATTTTGTTTGTACGATCCGGCGCCCGCCACAGATCCTTCGTTGATTCCGAATCCGATGCCGGGCGTGGAACTTGACGAGCGAGCGATCGTAATTGTCACGACATAGTTGCCGCTGATAGCACCAGGGGTGTTATGGATCGTGAAGCCAGTCGGAGCAGTTCCGCTCCTCACTGTGCCTGCAGTTTTTGTTGGTGCGTATTGTACCGTCGAGCCGTCCCCATCAAGGGTGATTGTCGCGGTCCGCGCCGACGCCGCCGCGGCCGGCGCTGCAATAGCGGCCGCGATAACCGGCACGCTCCATGCGGCGCCCTTAACAACAGCCCGGCGGTCGAAAGTGGCTCTCGGTGCGGCCAGGCTCTTTGTCTCCGACATCGTTTTACCCCAAGTTCTTGTGCGGCGAACCCCCCCATGGGGCCAGCTCCTGCCGAGCGTGTCGGCAACCTCTGACGACTGTACGCAGAAAAGCGTGAATCTTCAATATCAAGATGCTTTATTTTCAAGAACGACAGAAAGCAGCCCTATCTCCCTAAAGGGACCCGTAGCGCCCGCCCCGGCTAGACTCGAAAGCCACGCCACAGCCACGAGTCTCGCTACCGGAAGTTGGGAAAACCTTGGAAGCGCCCCACCCCGTCCGCATCCTGACGGTCTGCACCGGCAACATCTGCCGCTCACCGGTCGCCGAGCGCCTGCTGCAGACCGGCCTGGACCAGGTCCAGCCCGGCGCCTTTGTTGTGAGCAGCGCCGGAACCCGGGCCATGGTGGGAGATCCGATCCAGCCGCCCTCGGCCGAGATCATCAGGACCTACGGCGGGACCCCGGATGATTTTGCGGCCCGGCTGCTGACGCCCAAAATCCTCCGGGAGTCTGACCTGGTGCTGGCGATGACCGCCAAACACCGCGGTGCTGTGATGCAGATGGATGCGTCCCTGCTGAAGCGCACCTTCACCATCCGCGAGTTTGCCCGGATGCTGCAGGTCCTCGAACAGCGCGACGCGCCGTCCGCCGTCGTCGACCTTCCCGCGTTCTGGCGGGAACTCCCGGCCCGGGCAGCGTCCGTGCGGCACCTGTCGCTGGCGCCGGAGGCCGCCGACAACGACGTGGTGGACCCCTACCGGCGCGGCCAGGAGTTCTACAACCAGATGGAGGACGAGCTGGCCCCGGCCATCCTCACCATCCTGCGGTTCGCCCGCCAGCACGGCTGACCGAATCTGCCTCTGCGCCGCCAGCACTATTTGACGCAGCGCGGTGGTAATGTCCGGCCATGGGAACGTCGCCGGAACCAGCAGAAGCAGCCGCAGGCCCCGCCGCGGCACCGGGCGGATTGCACCGCCGCCGCACCATTGCCATCGCCATCATTGCCGGGCTGGTGGTCCTCGCCGCCGCCGTCGCCGCGTTCCTGCTGAACCAGCCGCGCACCGAAACCGCGTCCCCGGCGCAGACCTCCGCCCCGGCACCGGGGCCAACCACGCCCGAACCCGCCCCGGAACCCACCCCGACCCCGACCCCGGATCCGCCGCCCACCGCGCTTAACATCCTGCTGGTGGGCAGCGACAGCCGGGTCAATGCCCGGGCCGCCGCGGCGTCCGGCGCCACGTCGGACCAGCGCGGGGACGCCCTGGTCCTCCTCCATCTCCCGGCGGACCGACAGAGCATCTACGGCATCTCCATCATGCGCGACGTCTGGGTGGACGTCCCCGGCTACGGCGCGGCCAAGGTCAACGCCGGGCTGGAGCTCGGCGGACTGCCGCTCATGACGCGGACCGTGGAGGCCCTGCTGGGCCAGCCCATCACCCACACCGTGATGCTGGACTTCGAGGGCTTCGCCGCCCTGACCGATGCGCTCGGCGGGGTGGACGTCAATATCCCACGAGGCTTTCAGGGGACC
Organism: Arthrobacter sp. AL12; assembly: GCF_029960645.1. GTDB lineage: Bacteria > Actinomycetota > Actinomycetes > Actinomycetales > Micrococcaceae > Arthrobacter. Next base: position 83,525 of record NZ_JASBQY010000012.1, on the reverse strand, counting down.
GTCGACGACTTTGTGTATTTCCCGCCGGGGGTGAACCGGCTCAACGGGCTGCAGGCGCTGGCCTTTGTCCGCGAGCGCCACGCCTTCTCCGACGGGGACTACCAGCGGGTCCGGAACCAGCAGACCTTCCTCAAGGCCGTGATGGCCAAGATGGCCGCCGAGGGCGGGCTGTCGGACCGGGGCACCGTGAAGCAGCTGGTGCAGACCGTCCTCCCCCATGTCACGGTGTCCCCGGCGCTCACGGTGGAGACGCTGGAACAGCTGGCGTTCAGCCTGCGCGGCACGTCCCCGGGCAACGCCGTGTTCTTCACCCTCCCCACCGCCGGCACGGGATTCAGCCGGGACGGGCAGTCCATCATCCTGCAGAACCCCGCCGCGACCGCCGCCGTGGCCGCCGCGCTGGCCTCCGGCACCCTGGCCGAGTACGTCGCCGCGAACGGGCTGCAGAACGGGAACTGAGACGCTGCGCGGGCCGCGGCCGGGTGGCCCCGGCTGGTGGCGGACTCCCCCTCCCCGGGCGGTAGATTGGGTCCATGACCCAGACTCCCGTGCAGCCGTCCCCGCAGCCCCCGGTTGCCAAGAAGATCCCCGCCCTCCGCACGCACCACGGTGATGCCTTCGAGGACAACTACGAGTGGCTGCGGGACAAGGAATCCGCCGAGGTCGTGGAACTCCTCAAGGCCGAGAACGACTACCAGGAGGCCGTGACCGCCCACCAGGAGCCGCTGCGCGAGGCCATCTTCGGCGAGATCAAGGGCCGCACCCAGGAGACGGACCTCTCCGTACCCAACCGCAAGGACGGCTGGTGGTACTACACCCGCTCGGTGGAAGGCAAGGAATACGGCATCCAGTGCCGCGTCCGGGCCCGGGACACCGGGGACCGCGTCGCCGACTGGACGCCACCCGCCGTCGAGGTCGGCGTCGAGGTTCCGGGCGAGGAGATCCTGCTGGACTGCAACGTCGAGGCCGAGGGCAAGCCGTTCTTCGCCGTCGGCGGGGCCGCCGTGACCATCGACGGGAACCTCTACGCCTACGCCGTGGACAACGCCGGGGACGAGCGATTCACGCTGCGGATCAAGGACCTGCGGACCGGGGAACTCCTGCCCGACGTGATCGAGAACATCTTCTACGGCATCTCCTTCTCCCCCGACGGCACCCGGATCTTCTACACCGTGGTGGACGACGCCTGGCGGCCCTACCAGGTGAAGTCCCACGTGCTCGGCACGCCCGTCGAGGGGGACGAGGTCATCTACCAGGAGGACGACGTCGCCATGTGGCTGGGCTTCGAGCTCTCCGCCGACCGGCGCCACCTGGTGCTGGGCATCGGGTGTTCCGAGTTCAGCGAGACCCGGCTGCTGCGCTTCGACGCGCCCGACGCCGGGCTGGCCACCGTGATCTCCCGGGACGAGCGCATCCTTTACGAGGCAGAGCCGTTCCTGCTCACCGACGCCGCCGGGACGCAGGCCGAGGCGATCGTGCTGACCCACAACAGGGACGCCATCAACTCCATGGTCTCGCTGCTGGACCCGGCCGAGCTCAAAAAGCCGCTCGCCGAGCAGCACTGGACCACCGTCGTCGAGCACTCCGACCAGGTGCGGGTCAACGGCGCCGGCGTCACCTCCACGCATCTGGTGGTCTCGGTCCGCAAGGACACGATCGAGCGGGTGCAGGTCCTGCCGCTGGCCGGGCTGGGCACGCCGGAGCAGGGCGCGCCGGTGGAGCCGGCCTTCGAGGAGGAGCTCTACACCGCGGGCGTGGCCGGGTCCGACTACGCGGCCCCCGTGATCCGGATGGGCTACACCTCCTACTTCACCCCGTCCCGGGTCTATGACTTTGTGCTGCCCACCGCGGAACAACCCGCCGGGGAGCTGCTGCTGCGCAAGGAAAGCCCGGTGCTGGGCGGTTACTCCGCCGCGGACTACGTCGCCACCCGCGAGTGGGCGGAGGCATCCGACGGGACCCGCATCCCGCTCTCCGTGCTGCGGCACGCCTCGGTGGTCCGGGACTCGACGGCGGCGGGGCTGGTGTACGGCTACGGCTCCTACGAGATGAGCATGGACCCCAGCTTCGGGATCCCGCGGCTGTCCCTGCTGGACCGGGGCATCGTGTTTGTGATCGCGCACATCCGCGGCGGCGGGGAACTGGGCCGGCACTGGTACGACACCGGCAAGAAGCTGCAGAAGAAGAACACCTTCACGGACTTCATCGCCGCCACCGACTGGCTGGCGCAGTCCGGCTGGGTGGACCCGGCCCGGATCGCGGCCATGGGCGGCTCGGCCGGCGGCCTGCTGATGGGCGCCGTCGCCAACCAGGCGCCGGAGAAGTACGCGGCCATTGTGGCCGCCGTCCCGTTCGTGGACGCCCTGACCACCATCCTGGATCCCGAGCTGCCGCTCTCCGCGCTGGAGTGGGAGGAATGGGGCAACCCGATCACCGACCGCGCCGTGTACGAGTACATGAAGTCCTACACCCCGTACGAGAACGTCCGCGCGGTGGCCTACCCCAAGATCGCGGCGGTCACCTCGTTCAATGACACGCGGGTGCTCTACGTGGAGCCCGCCAAGTGGGTGCAGCGGCTGCGCGAACTGAACACCGGCAGCGAGCCGATCGTGATGAAGATCGAGATGGAGGGCGGCCACGGCGGCGCCTCGGGCCGCTACGTGCAGTGGAAGGAACGCGCCTGGGACTACGCCTTCGTCGCCGACTCCCTGGGCGCGACGGAGCCGCTGCCGGGCGCCGGGGTTAAGTAGGGCGCCCCCTCCTCCCCCATCGGTTGCTCCGTAACCGCCCTTTTGAGGCTTCAGAAGGGCCGTTGCGGAGCAGCGGATGGTCTTGGAGCTGGGTTGGCGTTCACCTTCCGAAACACGGCACCCTAGCGCGCTACGAGCAGGGCCTGCGGGGCGGCCTGCTTCATCCGGGTCTGCAGCCAGCGCAACTGGACGGCGGGTTCCCCGTCACACCGGGACACGAGGTCGAGGAGCTCGCGGTCCCGGAGGGCCGAACCGGCTTGTTTGACCACGCACCAGTGGCAGGTATTGCGGAATCGTAAGCATGCTGATTAAATCATTGATACGGCCGCTGACTCGCGACGGCCCCAAACCAAAGGAAGTGCAGTCATGGGCATTCTCGGATTTCTTCTGCTGGGGCTCATCGCAGGTGCGATCGCTAAGGCCATCCTTCCAGGCCGCCAAGGCGGCGGGTGGGTGATCACTCTGGTTCTGGGCGTCGTGGGAGCAATCCTGGGCGGCTGGATTGGTTCGTTGATCTTCGGCGGAGGTCTCGCCGACTTCTTCGACCTGCGGACCTGGCTCCTCGCCATCCTCGGCGCCATCATCGTGTTGCTGGTCTACGGAGCCGTCGCCGGACGCCGGAGCAGGGTGTAACGCTCGGTTATCGGCCGGTGGGAGTCTCAAGGGCAACCTAGAAGACCCTTTGCCCGGCACCCCCTCGAGCCGGCCGGGGAGAGAAATAGGAAACAGCGCAGGCAATCTCATGACAATCAAGGTCAAAGGGATGATGCCCATATGAGCGAGAAACACGACGAGCCGGCGCAGGACCGTGGGCCGCACCAGCATTCCCATGCAGTGCCGACGACGCAGCAGATACGCACTGTCGGGCAGCGTCGGCGGCAGGCGGAGGAAAAGCTGGAGCATCACTTGGAGGAAGCGCGCCACAAGAACGAACACCACTCCAATAGCGCCTTCCGGATATCCGAAAGCGAAACCGCTGCCGAGGAAACAGTGGGTGGAGGCGATTCTGCCGCCACCCACCAGGATGACGGCTGACCGCTGTAGACCGCGTCGACATGGGCCGCCAGCGTTATGAGCGGTACAGGCCACCAAACCATCCCGGCAGAGGTGCGACGGCCACGGCCGGAGTCCGACACCGGAAATCCACTGGTGCGGTGGCTGCTGAAGCATCGTCTCCAGCCGGTGGTCGGTCCGGAGAGCCCGGAAGACCACGCTGTTCCGCAGGCCTGGTGGAAGGTCATGTGCCTGACCGGCGTCGACTACTTCTCCACCCTGGAAAGATCTTTGTGCTGATCCTTCTCGGATTTGTCGCCACGTCCTGGATCATCACCATCACGCTCTCCTCGGCGGACGCCACGGTGCACATGCTGGAGAATCCCTACATCCCCGAGTTCATGCACGGCCAGGCCGTACTCATCACGGTGGTGCTGTTGCTCATCGTGGGCGGCGTTTTCCTGCTCGGATTCAGCGAAGCCGTGGTGGTGGCGGTATTCCTGGTCCTGAATGCCGCCACCACCACGGCTTCGCCGGCATCGTCGAGGTCATCAACAACCCAGCCGCAATGGCCGCCTGGACCGGGGACCTGACTTCGCGTGGCGGCCTCGGGGATATCGTCGGGCCCGCCCTGATTGCGTTTCCGCTCACCCGCCGGCTGCTGACGACGGCCGCGGCCATCATGAGCGTCTATCTGCTGGGCAGCAGGTGGCTGAGAACGTCATCGAGAAACCCGACGGACTGGCCATCTCTGGGGTTCTTCATCCTGGGCATCATTGCGATCTCGCTGGTCTCCCGGATCGCACGGACCACGGAACTGCGCGCGGACATCATCAGGTTCGACGACACCGCCCGCCGCTTCATCGCCGACTCACTGGACCACGACGGGGCACTGAACCTGATTGCCCACCGCCGCCAGGCCGACGACCCCGCGGAATACGCAGAGAAAGAGGTGGACCAGCGCGGCCAGAACGCTGTCCCCGGGACCGCTGACGTCATCTTCCTCGAAATCGACATCATCGACCCGTCCAACTTCGAGGGGACCCTCGACGTTCACGGCGTCGACGTCGACGGCCACCGCATCCTCCGGGTGGAAAGTCCCGCAGCCCCCAACGCCATCGCCGCGATTCTGCTGGCACTCAGGGACACCACCGGCGTCATTGGGAATGGTCTGAAGGGAACCCCCTCGCCCACCTGATGCGGTACCTTCTCCTGGGACGCGGGGACACCCCTCCCGTCGTGCGGGAGATCATCCGGCAGCACGAGACGGATCCCGCCCGACGCCCGCGTCCACGTGGGGTGATGCGTTCAAGGATCCCGACGTCAGAATGGACCCTGGCGGCCGACGAACGCCACCCCCGGTCCCGCTCGATGCTTCCCGCCACCGGGCACGGTCCCTACAGCACTTGTCGCTACGGTTCCGGGGTGGCGACGCGCAACGGGCCCAGCGCGCTCGCATGCCCGTAGCGCTGTGCCGTCCCCGCGTCACGGTGTCAGATTCAGAAGTCGTCTGCACGGAATGTCAGAAGTCGTCCGCACGGGACCAAGACGGGACCACGCCGTTGTGTGCGAATCAGCCCTCATTCGCTGAAGAATTTATCCGCTGGGCCGAGAAGACGGTCCAGCCACTACCGTCTCCTGCCGCCCCGGCCACCAGAGATGCTGACTGCCGGGAACCAGCAGAACGCCTGAGGGATCGGCTCCAGGGCCTGTGGTGGTGCCGATCCCTCAGGCGTGGTGAAATTCCTCGAGCGTCCAGGCCAAAACGAGTATGTCGGAACCGGACAGAGTCTTCAGGCCGTAAATGAAAGCGTCCAGGTCCCATGCCTCGGCGTGGCCTCCGTTTGCCCAGAACCCTAGCGAGAGATCCAGCAGGGTGAAGTTTCCGTCGTCCAGGCCGTTCCTGACCACTCGGCGTAGAACGTCGACGTCCATTGATTTCCTCCCGTACCAGGGGTCCTTCCCGGTACCGCGAGCCCCTACGATGGCGAAGGCCGCTTGAGCCAACCGGCTTGCCCTGGCTTCGCGCTGGTGGGTTCGAGCTTCCTCTCGGAGTCCCGGTGGCGCTGGCCCGTGGTGCTCGTATCCTGCCGGGACGGTTTTCCGGGATGATCTCCAGGCGGGGTCGGCACGTATTGTTCCTCGCCGCCAAGAGAAGAAGCGCCTTATCAGCGCTGTGCGTTCTCGCTCCTGTCCCTATGGTCCCACCGTGACGCGCCGGAGACTAGGGCAGTTTTCCCTATGACTCCAGGCGTCTGAGTCTCTGAGTCAGTACTCATGGGTCCATAAATGTCAGGGAGCTCTGACAAAAACCACAGCATCGCGTGCCGCCGCTCAATACTTTCGGGGACTGCCTATGGCGTCGACTTCGGTGAGATCGTCCGGGGGTAGCAACAGTGTCTTGTGGTGAGGCTGACGCCTTTCTAGCATTGGGATATGGACGCCCGATCCCGGGCCCGAGACCTCGTCGCAACCAGCGAGATGTCTTTAGACGAAATTTGGCTCAGCTATTTTAGCGTCGGCGGTAACGCCGGGCCCTTTGAACTGGAAGCCTTCATCTACGGTCTTGACGAGCTTGGTCAGATCGACCTGATGCTGCTTGAACGCGCACTGACTGCTGCGCTCCCGCCTGACGTCGCTGTCTAACTCAAGGGACGTTTCGACGAAATTCCGCACGGGCAAGGCCCCCGCTGGGCACGCTGGCGGGCCAGATTATCCATGGGGTTAGTCGCTCCAGGCGTCGCCTAGCCGACAGATTCGAGTTGCGTCCTGAGCCTTTGGAGGCCATCCCTGATTCTTGATTTGATCGTGGGCAGCGGCACACAGAGCTTCACGGAGATTTCCCGGTAGGTCAAAGAACCGAAATAGGCAAGGACAATGGATTCGCGCTGCAGAGCCGATAGGCATGCCAACGAAGCGATGAGGTTCCGGGCGTCCATCTTGTCTGCCACGGCATCGAGGACGCCGTCGTGGGCGTTTGGCGCGGTCGCTGCCCATCGATGGTCACGGTTCCGGCTACTTTGGTTTGACCGGACTTTGTCGACTGCCCGTCGGTGGGCGATGGTCATCAGCCAGGCCGTCGGAGTCCCGGTGGTCGGCTGGTATTTCGCTGCGTCCTGCCAGACGACGATGTATATTTCCTGAACGGCTTCCTCGCTGAGCTCCCGGTCGATGATGACGCGCTGGACCAATCCTGTGACCTGGCGGGATGTGCGGAGGTAGAACTCACTGAATGCCTGATGATCGCCCTGTGCCGTGCGCAGCAGCAGACCGGCAAGAAAGTCCCGGGCCTGGTCGGTCGGAGGTGGAACATTCTGCTCAGCGAAAAGGGTCATGGCGCGCCTTCAGATAGGGGAACGGACAACCACGGGTTGGCTGCGCGGACAGGGCGGCCAGATGCTCTGCTGTGGTGTCCAGCACCCGGGAGCTGCGGCAATTGGAACAGAGGACGGCCACCGCGAGAGTGCCTGCCTGCCGACCCGGAACGGTCGGTGAATCAACCTCGAGGTGCAGGTCGGTGTCACACACTGGGCACCAGGGGCGTTTTCCCCGTGGCTGATGCGCGTCCCGAGGTATGTAACTGCTTGACGCTGTGGTCATGGCGGGGTTCACACCACGGCCCGGTAGCTGGTCAGGATGTAGTCCGCAGCCGCCGGTCCCTTCATCCGCAGGCACTGTCCGGGCCCGACGCGATGTCTCATCGCGGCCCAGAAGGTGTGCTCCGTCCGAGGGGTGTAGCGGGACACGCTGCACCAGCTGGTGTAGAGGCCAAAAAAGGAGTCCGCGTCAAGAGTCGAGTCTGACTCCTGTTCACGATAGGTGGCTTCCTGGAGGAACTGGTCGAACTCTGCATACGCCACGATGGCTCTTTTCAATGAGGTGCGGTGGTCCGCCGTTCGGCTACGGCGGCCTCAAAACTCGGTGCCCTGGACAGGGACGCTAAGCGGAACTGCCGGATCATCGTCCGGCGGAGATACAGAGGTGAGGCGAATCAGCTACTTCCCGGCGCGGGCGCCGGACGAGCGTGTGTCAGGGCGTGGTTGTTGTGGATTCCGTTGCTGGTCTTCGCCAGCCCGCTACCGGCTGGAGCGGTGAGGCCCCCGTGGCTGGAGATGAGGGAAACGGCCATCCGCTTGGCCCACACGGCTGCCTCTCTATCTCCTTCGACAGCTGAGATAATGGAGCCCTTCGTCAGGATGTGGCAGGACCGGGCAAAAACGTCCGGCTGATCGAGACCCGCCTCCTCGGCGAGAGTTCGCATAAAGGCCCTTACCTGGGCCAGATAGCTGACGGATGCCTCTCCCAAGGGATGGGTGGGGCCCATTTCCAGCATGGTGCTCACGAAAGCGCAGGCCTGGAAGTCATCCCGGCGAAACCACCCGTCCAGAACATCGAAAATAGCCAGTAACTGGGCTGTTGGGTCGGTGGATCTTTTCCTGCATTCAGCGATGATCTGCTCGACAGTAAGATCCTGATGGCAACGTTCCAGGAAGGCCAGGACCAACTCATCCTTGGAGGTGAAGTGTCCATAGAACGTGGCCTTGGCAACCCCGGCCCGCGAAATCAGCTCAGCTATGCCGACATCGCGGATGGCACGCTGTGCGAACAACTCGTAGGAGGCAGCCAATATGCGCTCCCGTGCGCCAACGCGAGACGGCCGTGAAGGGGCAGAAGTGCCAGTTGGGTCAGCTAATAAGCTCTGAGAGTGTTCCATCACCAGCAGACACTACACGCAACCAGACAGACCGGTCAGTACGGTTCAAGTCCGGTTACGAAAACCGTGTCGCATCCGACCTGAACTGCCGTCGCTGGGCTGCGCTCCGCGTCTGAGCGGCAACTTCACCAACTGGCGAACCCGACCGGATCTGCAGCTACATGAAACCCGCCGCTGAGTTCCACCGCCTTGATCAAAAAAGCCCGGTCTACATAGTCGAAAACGACCCTTTGTGCCTGGGCAGACGACTTCGGCAAAACGACGCCTCATGTCAGTTTCAGTAGTCGTCTGCACTGGATTCCGCGGAAGAACGGGGCTGGTGCAGACGACTTCTGAAACTGACACGCGGGCTATTTTGCGCAGCGGGACTAGTCGAGGAAAGGGTTTTGGACGAGGTATCGCGTGGAGGGGACGCCGTTCCCACGTGTAGCCCTCGTACGCCGGAGCGGTACCGAACGTCAGCCGACCGCTCTGGGCGAAGCGATATACAACGCCGTAGAAATCCACGGCTCTCCCGGCAGGTCTCCCAGGCGTACAAGCCGCTCGCCATAGTAGGCCGGCCAGGCGCCGTCGGCGTCCTATTCAGGGGACCGGACGGGACCGGACCGCGACCAATCGGCGTAAGCCATCAACTGAGGTCTACTGACCTAGTCAAGGACCTTCCGGTGGATGAAGTCGGCCATCCCTGGAACTGTAAAGGCTACGAAGCCCCTGTCGGGAGCGTAAATGTGACCGTTCTTGATCAATACACGTCGTGAGACGGATAGGTCGCTAGTGCGCGATTTGCCAGTGCGCGTGACGAAATCCTGAATTGCCGAGGGACCTCCGCCGTCCTCGGCCATCGCCTTCATGACTTCACGCTGTGCCGGCGTCGCCCTCTCAGCGTGACTGGTACAACCCGCGGTCGACCTCCTGGCGTGCTTTGGCTGCGCCAATTTCTGCGTCCTCGATCGCGATGCGGCCGTTCTCGGTACGCACATCCCAGCATGTTTGCCGCAGGCCTGGACGAAATATGGGTACCCGCCAGACATATGTACTATCAGCTCGAGGGCGGAAAGGTCCCAGTGAACATCCCGCTGCTCGGCCGGCTGCACGAGCGCATCCTTGGTCTCGTCGTCATTCAGCAGGTCCAAGGTCCGGTAGTCATACAACCGCTCGGGGCCCAGGGCGTCTCTGAAGGCGTGTGAGCGGTAGCAGGAGCCGTTATCGGTGAGTACGCGTTTCACGGTGATGCCGGCGGCCTTGAAGGCGTCGTTGGCGCGTTCCCAGAAGCCGGCGGCGGTCTCTTTCTTCTCGTCCTCGAGGATCTCGGTGTAGGCGAAGCGTGAGTGGTCGTCCACGGCGTTGTGCAGGTAGGCGTAGCCGGGGCGCCGGTTCGCCGCGGTCCCTGTCCAGCAGATACCCGATCCGGGCGGGTCCCCACCGCCGGTTCACGCGCAGGGCGATGATCCGCCGCTCCCGACGTTGCGGGGTTCGCGAGCTTGCCGGGTTTATCCGCCCAGCAACCCATAACGTGTTGGGAGCAAAGCTGCTTTTCCGCCTTACTGCTGCGCCATCAGTCGGGCTATATCGGCGTCGCTGTCGCGGATCAACTCGCCCGACACTTCGACTGTCACCGAGTGGATCGTGCCCGTGAACGTGAACGGCGGCTGATAGTTCTTGGTTGCCGGGGCACCAAAGTCGTAACCACAGCTGAGGCCCTCGAGCTCGAATACGTGCGGCGTGGTGTAGGGGAAGTCTGCGTTTCCAACGAGTTTGCCGTCGATGTAGAGCTGGGCGCGTCCGGGCGTTCCTTTGCCCACCTTGAAGTCAGGCGGACCGGTGGGCTCGAACTCGTACCGGACGGCATGCCGTCCCGGAGATAGCGGTTCGGACGAGGACACCTCGAACTGTTCGCGTCCGACGTAGTTGTACAGGTACCGCGGGCGTCCGTCTTCCACGAAGAAGGCGTAGCCGCCGGCATCTCCACCCTGCGCGAGGAGAACGCCACTTGCGCCGTCGGCCGGGATCTCGACGTCGGCCTCGATGGAGTGCGGCCGGTTGTGGATCGGTGGCGCCGCGAAGGCCGGGACCGAGGAGGTGTGCGGGCGATAGATGAAGCGGGTGCGGGGCCTCGATGTCTGCGGACGCTCCGTCGCCAGACGTGCCTGTAGCGAGCCGTCCAGCGGCAGAACTTTGTGCTTCCCGGCTTCCTCCCACCACAGGGCGATCAGCTCGCGCAGCCGGTCGGGGTGCTCGGCGGCGACGTTGGATGACTCCGTGGGATCCTCGTTGAGGTCGTAGAGCTCCCATCCGCTCGCGTCGAGCTGTTGGAGGACCTCCGGTGTGATCGGATCACCCTGTCGGCGGCCCATGGCTGCGGCCTCCGTGTAATTCGGCCCCGGCCAGGGACAGACCGCCCGCCACCCGTCGTGGTAGATGGCCCGATGACCGAACATCTCAAAGTACTGCGTCGTGTGGCCGGTCGGCGCGTCCGCCGCGTCGAAGGAACCGGCGAAACTGACCCCTTCGAGCGGCGCCTGGGCGACTCCGCGCACGGCGGCCGGCGGATCAACGCCAAGGGCGTCGAGAACGGTCGGCACCAGGTCGATCGCGTGCGCGTACTGGCTGCGGACTTCGCCGCGGGCCGCGATCCTCGCCGGCCAGGCGACGACGAACGGGTCGGTCGCCCCACCGCGGTACGTCTCGCCCTTCCAGCGCCTGAACGGCGTGTTGCCCGCCCAGGTCCAGCCCCACGGGTAGTGGTTGTACGTCCGCGGACCGCCCAGTTCGTCGATCATGGCAAGGTTGTCTTCGAAGTTCACGGGAACCTGATTGAAGAACAGCATCTCGTTGAAGGAGCCCTTCACGCCGCCTTCGGCCGAGGCGCCGTTGTCTGAGATGACCATGACCAGGGTGTTCTCGAGCTCGCCGATCTGCTCAAGCGTGTCCAGCACGCGTCCGAGGTGGTGGTCCGCGTGCGAGACGAATCCGGCGTAGACCTCCATCATGCGGGCATACAACCGACGCTCGTCGCCGCTCAGCGAACTCCACTTGGGAACGTCAGGGTCACGTGGCGATAGTTCGGCATCGGCCGGGAACAGGCCGGTCTTCTTTTGCCGGGCGAACACCGTTTCGCGGTAGGCGTCCCAACCTTCGTCGAACCTGCCGCGGTAGCGGTCCGCCCAGTCCTTCGGCACGTGGTGCGGGGCATGCCCCGCCCCGGTGGCGTAGTACAAAAAGAACGGCTTCTCCGGCGCGTTGGCCTCGCTGTCCAGGATCATCCTGATCGCCTGATCCGCCAGATCCTCGCTCAGGTGGTATCCGTCCTCCGGCAGCCGCGGCTGCCGGACCGGCGCGTTGTCCTGGATGAGGTCGGGATACCAGTGGTTGGTCTCGCCGCCTAGGAACCCGTAGTAGCGCTCGAATCCGCGCCCGAGAGGACGGCGGTGGAACGGTCCGGCCGGGGAGTTGTCCTCCGACGGCGACAGATGCCACTTGCCCACACAGAACGTGTTGTAGCCGTGGTCAATCAACATCTCGGGCAGCATGCCATTCTCGAACGGCATCCGGCCGTCGTAACCAGGGAAGCCGGTTGCCAACTCCATGACGGACGCGACTCCGTTGGAATGATGGTTGCGGCCGGTCAGGATGCACGACCGGCTCGGTGAACATAACGCAGGCGTGTGCATGTTCGCGTACCGCAGGCCGCTCGCCGCGACACGGTCGATGTTCGGTGTCTCGACCAGTCCGCCGAAGCAGGAGATCTGTCCGTAGCCCACGTCATCGAGCACGACGAGCAGCACGTTCGGTGCTCCTTCAGCAGCCCGTTGAGGAGCAGGCCAGGCCGCTTCCGACTCCTCGACCGTCCGCCCGGCCACGCCCGGGAACTTGTCACCTGGCTTGTACTCCGTAATGGACATGGGACTTCCCTCGTTGGTTGCTGGTGGCTCACCATTCACTCTGCTCGGCCCCGCCGACCTCCACCTCACCCCAAAGGAATGAACCTGTTGGCCGTGGGCGTCGGATCGATACGGCATGGCGTCTGAGGAACACCTGCCCAGTGGACATCTGATGCGTCTGGAACGATGGCGCGGCGGCAGGTAGCATCGGCTCAAGCCATGGCGCGACGCAACCGGGTCCCCACCTCCCGGAACAGCGGGCCCACGCGGACGGGAAGGACAACGCCCGGCATGCCAGTCACGACGACGATGCTGCGAATTCCAGCCGGCGAGTTCCTGATGGGATCGGACGCCTTCTACCCCGACGAGGGACCCGCGCACCGCGTCCGCGTACCGGCCTTCGAGCTCGATCAGCGTCCGGTCACCAACGCGGAATTCGCCCTCTTTGTTGCCGCCACGGGCTACCTGACAGTAGCCGAGCGGCCGCTGGACCCGGCGGACTTTCCCGACCTGTCACCCCAGGACCTGACCCCGGGCGCGCTGGTTTTCACGCCCTCACCCGGACCGGTGGACCTGAGCGACTGGAGACAATGGTGGCGCTGGGTCCCCGGCGCTTCCTGGCAGCAGCCACTTGGCCCCGGATCCTCAACCGCAGGCGGCGAGGACCACCCGGCCGTGCAGGTGTCCTACGCGGACGCCGGTGCTTACGCCGCCTGGGCCGGCAAACGGCTGCCGGACGAAGCCGAATGGGAATACGCGGCCAGGGGCGGACTATCCGACGCGTTCACCTACGCCTGGGGCAACGAGCCCCGCCCGGACGGCGTGCTCATGGCCAACACCTGGCAAGGGAGATTCCCGTACCTCCACACGGGCGCGAACGGATGGAAGGGAACGTCCCCGGCCGGCACGTTCCCCCCGAACGGGTACGGGCTCTCCGACATGATCGGAAACGTCTGGGAATGGACCAGCAGCTACTACTCGACCCGCCACGACACAGCAGCAGTAGCCGGGACTCACGACAGGGCAGGCGGGTGCGCATGCACGCCGCACCAGGATAAGGCCGCCGAAAGCGCTGAACCCGGGTCCGGCATCCCGCGCCGCGTACTCAAAGGAGGCTCACACCTGTGCGCTCCGGAGTACTGCCTGCGCTACCGCCCAGCCGCCCGCTCCCCACAAGCCGAGGACACGGCAACCTCGCATATAGGATTCCGGTGCGCACGTTCCCTTTACAACTCTGTACCGAAAGCGGACACACCGATAGCCGTGAACGACCGTTCATGAGACGGCGAAGATGTCAGTTTCAGGAGTCGTTTGCACCAGCCGTCGTTTTGTTCGAAGGCGCGTGCGCCAACCGCCATCGACGCTGGGCTCCTACGCATCCTGCTGGTCCTCAGCGGTCAGTGTTTCCGGTGGACGGGGCGGCAGATAACGGTAGAGGCTGGAGCGGGTGATACCCGTGGCTTTGACGATCTCGGAGATGGACTGATTTTCCTGGTCGCGAAGGTGTGCGGCGTAGGCGAGCTTCGCTGGGTCGATCAGGCTGGGTCGGCCGATCCGTTTGCCTTTAGCGACGGCGACGGCACGCGCGTGGGCTGCGCGTTCGATCGCGTAGGTTCGTTCCATTTGGCCGAAGAGGAGGATCCCCTGGCCTCGTAGTGCGTCAATCTGCCGGTCAAGGTCCTGTTTCGCGGTCGAGACACGGGTGTCAGTTTCAGAAGTCGTCTGCACCGAATGTCAGAAGTCGTCTGCACGCACCTATGCAACTCCGTCGCGTAATCCCTCGGACTTGCAGCCTGTCTTTTTCCTTGCGTCCGGGGCCGCGACACGGTGACGTGCATTGGATGCAAAGCTACTCTTACGACCGCTACTTCGGAGCCGGAAAAGCTTTGGCTTTCGGGAAGGTGTACTCCACCCTGGCTCGAATGGTCCGTGACGAACTGATCCGGGACCTGGGCGAAGAGTCCGGCGGCGGTCCGGACCGCAAGAAATACGAGATCACCGTCGCCGCCCAGGAAAGGGTGCGCGAGTGGCTGTTCACCCCCGACGTTCCGTCGGAGTCCCTGCAAAGCTAGCTCTTTGCCAAGACGGTGATCGCCTTGTTGCTCGACGACGACGACGCCGACCGGCTGCTCGATGTGCAGCGCAGCGAACACATGGCTCGGATGCGTGAACTGACCCGCCGGAAGAAGGACGCGGATTCGGACAGGCGGCGGCATTGCGGGGGCATCGACCTCGACGCCCACGCAGGGGAGGTCCTCGCCGTCATGGGCCCGTCCGGATCCGGCAAGTCCACGCTGCTGCACTGCCTGGCCGGTGTTCTTGTCCCCGCCGGCGGTTCGGTGACCTACCGTCCCGTTTGCGGGCCTCAGTACCTACCCCTTGTAGCCGCTGACACGTGGGCGTAACGTGCCCATCACAAAGCTCGCCCTTGGAGGCCTCCATGTCCTCGCTGCTACGCCGCGCTATAGCCTTGGCATCGATCTTTTCCGTCGGACTACTCGGGCCCGTAGGCCTCTCGGCTTGCACCGCCACCGAGGCACCGCCCCCCGCATCGACTACCGAGACGCCGCCCTCCGCGTCGACTACGGAGGCTCGCACGGTCCCACCGCTGCCCACGGTCCCACCGCTGCCGGACAGCGGCGACATCGACGCTGGTACATACCTCGTCACCAGCTTCGCAGAGAATTTCGAGATCACCGTCCCAGACGGCTGGTCGGCCGACGGCGATGGCCTGGGAAAGGACGACCCGGATCACCCGGATGATATGGCGGTTTTCGTGGGTTGGTGGCCCTCCGACCATGTGCCGACGGACGCATGCGCGTGGCAGGGCGCGCTCGTCGAGGTCAATCCGTCGGCTAAGGCCTTCGTCGACGCGATGACGGCCCAGACGTCAACGTCCAGCACCCCTCCCGTCGAGGTCGTGGTGGGCGATTACTCCGGTGTCGAGTTCGACCACTCCGTCGAGGGCGACGTGGACATCAAAGCCTGCGACAACGGTCAGTTTTGCGTTCACTCCGAATACTCGAACCTATGCACCCGCTGGTACTCGACCGCCGCTGAACGGGAAACCTACCGGGTGGTCGACCTGAACGGCCAGCGCGCCATGTTCTGGGTGGTCCAATTCCACGAATCGATCAATCCAGAGCTGACCAGAGAAGCACGCACCGTCTTCGACTCGATCGTGTTCAAGGTCCGACAGGTGACCAGCTGATGCGATAGGCGATCCCGCCTGCGGGGCGCCGACCCCGCCTCCGAACCAACCCGAGTGCTTCGTTGCGTGCTGTCAGATTCAGCGCAGACGACTTCTGAAAATGCGGAGCAACGGATGAACCTGGGAGGGATTTTTCGGGAGCTGCCTATCGGATAAATGCTAATCGTGCTTACTATTGACTCGCATCAGGCACGTTTGGTCTGGAAACTGCTCACTGGGGGCAGCAGGAACCGTGCCGGGACTGGAGTTTTTCGTGAGCACCGAACAGGATCTGACCCCGCTGAGCGACGACGAGCTGATGGCCGAGGCAGGCACCGCGCTTCCGGACAAGGAAGTGGCCTCCATTCTGGACCTCAACGCGGACCTGGACCTCGGCATCAACGCCGCCGCACCGATTGACCTCGCCGTCGCGGCCAACGCCAACGTCGCCGCCCCAATCGACGCCGCGGCCTCGGCGAACATCCTGTCCTTCGGCTCGGACGCCCAGGCGCTCTCCGACCAGGGCGTCATCATCAACCAGGGAATCACGGCCGACGCCACTGCCGAATCCGCGCAGGACAGCACGATCGAACAGGAAACCGGCAGCACCGACGGCAGCGACACCGGCGCAACCGAGGTGACGGCGGAGGACGGCGCCCTGCCCACCGACGTCGCCGGCGCCCTGAACTCGAACCTGCTCAACGTGAACGTGGACCTGGACGCCTCCGCCGACATCGCCGCCCCGATCAACGGTGCCGTGGCCGCCAACGCCAACGTCGCTGCCCCGATCGACGCCGCGGTCGCCGCCAACATCGGCTCGATCGACAGCAACGCCTACGCCGTCTCACAGCAGGACGCAATCATCAACCAGAACATTGAGGGCGAAGCCACGGCCTCGGCCGACCAGCAGTCCGACCTCCGGCAGTAGTCCCCGGGATGAGTTCACCGCACGGCGGGCCGTCCAACACGGACGGCCCGCCGGCCTTTTCCGCGCCGGCTCCTTCTGCAGCGGCTGCGTCGGCGCCGGCTTCACCTGCGCCGGCTGTGTCCCCGGTGGCCGCGCCTGCTCCTTCTGTGCCCGCAGCCGCTACCGGCACCCTGCCGGTTCCTGTCCGGGCCGACGGCGTCCAGCTGCTCGGCGAAACCCAGGGCTCCGGCTACCGCGAGGCACCGTCCCTGGTCCGCCGTGCCGACGGCCAGACGCTGCAGCTCACCCGGCTGCTCTACCTGGTCCTTGAGGCGATCGACGGCGCCCGCGGCGCGGAGGAAATCGCCAGCCACGCCAGCGCCGGGTTCGGCCGGCTGGTCAGCGCCGACAACGTCCGGACGCTGATCGACTCCCAGCTGCTGCCCCTGGGCCTGCTGCGGCTCGCCGACGGCTCCCAGCCCGAGGTCCGCAAGGCGGACCCGCTGCTCGGGATGAAGTTCCGCTATACCGTCACCGACCCGGAGCGCACCCGCCGGATCACGGCCCCCTTCGCCGCGCTCTTCAACCCGCTGATCGTGGTCCTCGTGACCGGCGCCTTCCTCGCCGCCTGCTGGTGGGTGTTCATGGTCAAGGGCCTGGCCTCCGCCACGCACGAGGCCTTTGCCAACCCGGGCCTGGTGCTGCTGATCCTCGCCGTGACCGTGCTCTCCGCCGGGTTCCACGAGTTCGGGCACGCGGCGGCCGCGCGCCGCGGCGGCGCCACCCCGGGGGCCATGGGCACCGGCCTGTACCTGATCTGGCCCGCGTTCTTCACCGACGTCACCGATTCCTACCGGCTGGGCCGCGCCGGCCGCATCCGGACCGACCTCGGCGGGCTGTACTTCAACGCGATCGTCGCCGTCGCCATCATGGGCATCTGGTGGGCCACCGGTTTCGACGCGCTGCTGCTCGTCGTCACCCAGGTGCTGCAGATGGTCCGGCAGCTGCTGCCGCTGGTCCGCTTCGACGGGTACCACATCCTCGCCGACGCCACCGGAGTCCCGGACCTGTTCCAGAGGATCAAGCCCACCCTGCTGGGTCTGCTGCCGTGGCGCCGGAAGGACCCGGAGGCGCAGCTCCTCAAGCCGTGGGCCCGGGCCGTGGTCACCGCCTGGGTGCTCATCACCGTCCCGCTGCTGCTCTTCAGCCTGGTCCTGATGGTGCTGTCCCTCCCCCGGCTCCTCGGCACCGCGTGGGACAGCGGGCAGAAGCAGTACGCCATGTTCAACAGCGCCCTGGCCGGCGGGGACATCCTCGACGCCGCCGTGCGGATCCTGGCGATCGCCGCCGTCGCGCTTCCCGTCGTCGGGATCTTCTACATCCTGTTCCGGCTGGGAAAGCAACTGATCACCGCCCTGTGGCAGAAGACCCGCGGCAAGGCGCTTCAGCGCGGGACCTCCCTCGCCGTGATCGCCGCCGTGACGGCCGGCCTCGCCTGGGCCTGGTGGCCCGGCGGCGAAAGCTACCGGCCCGTCCAGTCCTACGAGCGAGGCACCCTGGCCGACGCCACCACCGCTATCTTCCCGCCCGGTGCCACCACCGGGCTGCGGGAGGGCCGAGCCGGCCGGACCGTGGCGCTCTGGCCCGCCGGTGCGGAGAAGCCCACCCGGGAGGACCCGCAGCTAAGCATGGTCCTGGTCCCGCGTGGTCCCGGCACCGCCGGAGCCACGGCTCCGGCCTGGGTGTTCCCCTTCGACCAGCCGGCCGCGCCGGAGGAGGACGGCAACCAGTCACTCGCGGTCAACACCACGGACGGATCCGTGGTTTATGACGTCGCCTTCGCGCTGGTCTGGGCCGACGACGGCGAGGACGTCACCACCCGCAACGAGGCCTACGCCTTCGCCAGCTGCGCGGACTGCGCCGCCGTCGCGGTCGGCTTCCAGGTGGTGCTGATCGTGGGCCAGACCGACGTGATCGTCCCGGAGAACCTCTCCGCGGCCGCGAACTACAACTGCGTACGGTGCCTGACCTACGCCCTGGCCAGCCAGCTGGTCCTGACCCTGGACGGGCCGCTGAGCGCCGACGGCATGACCCGGCTCAACGAGCTCTGGCAGCAGATCGCCGAATACGGCCGGACCCTGGAGGATGTGCCGCTCTCGGAGATCCAGGGGCGCCTTGACGCCTTTAAGGTCCAGATCATGGAGGTCATCAGGTCCGACCCCAGCGCCACGCCGCGGGGCTCATCCGGCCCGGCTCCCGCCACTCCGGGCAGTTCGCCGGGGGCGAGCACGAGTGCGAGCCCGGGCGCTAGCCCTTCGGCCACGCCGGGCACTCCGGGCGCCACACCGGGGGCGACTCCGGGCGCTCCCGGGACCGCGCCGGCGCCCGGCGGGACCGCCCCCACCGCGACTTCCACGGCTACAGCGCCCGCGGGAACCCAGCCCACGGAATCCGGGGGAACAGCCACCGCACCGGCTCCCGGCCCGACGTCGGCCGCTCCAACGGCCACCGCCCCGCCGGCGCCGTAGGCACCGAACGTAGTAAGAGGCAGTGCCGCGGAGGCCGCGGAGAACGCCCCTGCCATTCTCCCGTTCGCATCTCGCCCCGAATGTCGCCGGACGTCGTCAGCACTCTTCAGAAGAGCAGGCTGACAGCCAAATACCACTGCGTCTTCCGCGCCATTTAGCGCAGCGATCAACAGTTTAGGTGATGTTGAAGAGTGAGCTCACTGCGGCGGTGAGGGTGCCGGATGTTGCTGTCAGGGTGACTGTTCCCGGTTTGCTGATTTTGCAGCCGGTAAAGGCGGCCACACCCGAGGCGGCGGTTTTGGGGTTGGCTGTGCAGGTCAGGACGGGGCTTCCTTGCTGTTGGGTGATGGCCAGGGTGACGGTGGCCCCGCTGGTGGTGACGGTGTTTCCGCCGGCGTCCTGGACGGTTACCACGGGCTGGGTGGCGAACACACTGTTCGCTGCGGCGCCGGAAGGCTGCGTGGTGAAAACGAGTTTGGCGGCCGGGCCGGCGGTGATGGTGAAGCTGGAGCTGGCGGCTACGGTGAGGGTGCCGGAGGCCGCGGTCAAGGTGTAGGTGCCGGTTTTGTCGATATTGCATCCGGCGAACGAGGCCACTCCGGCGACCGCGGTTCTGGGGTTTGTTGTGCAGGTCAGGGTCGCGCCCGCGGGCGTGGTGATGCTCAGGGTAACGGATGCGGTGCTCGTGGTTGTATTGCCGCCGGCATCCTGGATAGTCACGAAGGGTTGGGTGCCGAAGGCGCTCCCGCCGGTGGAGCCCGATGGGCTGGTGCTGAAGGCGAGTTTGGTGGCCGGCCCGGCAGTGATGGTAAAGCTGGCACTCACGGCGGAGGTCAGCCCGCTGGAGGTTGCGGTCAGGGTGTAGGTGCCCGGCTTGTCGATACTGCAGCCGGCATAGACAGCTACGCCCGAGACGGCGGGTTTGGGGTTCGCCGTGCAGACCAGGACCGCTCCTGCGGGAGTGGTGATGCTGAGGGTGACGGCTGCGGTGCTGGTGGTGATGGTGTTGCCGCCGGCGTCCTGGACGGCCGCCACGGGTTGGGTGGCGAAGACAGTGTTGTACACGGTGTTGGACGAATTGGTGGTGAATCCGAGTTTGGACGCCGGGCCGATGGTGATGGTGAAGCTGGTGCTGACGGCGGCGGTGAGGGAGCCGGAGGTCGCGGTCAGGGTATAGGTGCCGGGTTTGTCGATGTTGCAGCCGGCAAAGGTGGCCACGCCGGAGACGGCGTTTTTGGGGTTCGCCGTGCAGCTCAGGACCGCGCCTGACGGGGAGCCTGTGATGCTCAGCGTGACGGATGCGGTGCTGGAGGTGGTGTTGCCGCCGGCGTCCTGGATGGTCACCACGGGCTGGGTGGGGAAAGAGACGCCACCGGTGGACCCGGACGGGCTGGTGGTAACGGCGAGCTTGGTGGCCGTGCCGCCGGTGATGGTGAAGCTGGCGCTGACGGCGGCGGTGAGGGTTCCGGAGGTTGCTGTCAGGGTCCGCGTTCCGGTCTTGCTGATCTTGCAGCCCGCGAAGCCGGCCACGCCCGAGACGGCATATTGGGGGTTGGTGGTGCAGGTCAGGTTCGCCCCGCCGGCGGGTGCCGTGATTTTCAAGGTGACCGGGGCGGTGCTGGCGGAGATGGTGTTGCCGCCGGCATCCTGGACGGCCACTACAGGCTGGGTAGCGAAGACCGCGTTGACGGCGGCGGCGGTAGGGGAAGTGGTGAAAGCGAGTTTGGCGGCCGGCCCGGTGCTGATAGTGATGCTGGTACTGACGGCGCCGGCAAGGGAGCCGGAGGTCGCGGTCAGGGTGTAGGTTCCGGGTTTGTTGATGCCGCAGCCGGAGAGCGCGGCCACACCCGAGATGGTTGTCAGGGGGTTAGTGGTGCAGGCCAGGGTCGCGCCGGCCGGGGTGGTGATGCTCAGGGTGATGGCCGCGGTGCTGGTGGTAATGGTGTTGCCGCCGGCGTCCTGGATGGCGACGACGGGCTGGGCGGGGAAGGGGATGCCGCCGGTGGAGTTGGTGGGGTTGGTGGTGAAGCCAAGTTTCGTGGGGGTTCCCAGCGAGACGGTGAAGTTCAGGCTGGCCGTCGTGTAACCGGCACCGGAGGCGGTCAGAGTATAAGTTCCGGCTTTGTTGATGCCGCAGCCGGAGAAAGCGGCGACACCGGCGGTCGCGGTGACGGGGTTGGCCGCGCAGGTCAGGACGGCCCCAGACGGGGAGCCGGTGATACTCAGGGTGAGGGCCGCGGTGCTGGTAGTGGTATTGCCGCCGGCGTCCTGGACGGCCACCACGGGTTGGGCCCCGAAAGGGACACCGGCTGTGGATGCGGACGGCTGTGTGGTGAAGCCGAGCTGGGTGGCGGCGCCGGCGGCGACGGTGGTGGTGCTGCTGATCGTGAAAATGAGGCCGGCTGACGTGGCGTTCAGGGTGTACGTGCCGGTCCTATTGATGCTGCAGCCGGCAAAGGCGGCAACACCGGCGACGGCGGCGACGGCAGTCGAGGCGCAGCTCAGCACGGCGCCGGAGGAGCCGGTGAGTGTCAGGTCAACGGTGGCCGTGGACATGGTGACGGTGTTACCGCCCGCATCCTGGATGCTGACGGACGGCTGGGTGCCGAACGGTACGCTGCCGGTTGAGCCGGACGGCTGCGTGGTGAATCCCAGTTTGGCGGCCGGTCCGGTGGTGATGGTGAAGCTGGTGCTGGTCGTGGTGAAACCGGCCCCGGCGGCGGTCAGGGTATAGGTACCGGTCTTGTTGATGCTGCAGCCGGTGAATGCCGCGTTCCCGGCCGAGGCCGGCAACGGGTTCGAGATGCACCCTAGGGTGGCGCCGGCCGGAGATCCGGTGATGCTCAGCGTGATGGGGCTGGTGTTGGTGGTCACGGTGCGTCTGGAGCTGTCCTGGACGGCCACGACCGGCTGGGTGGCGAAGGCGGTACCGCCGGTGGCGTTCGGCGGCGAGGTGGTGAAGGCGAGTTGGGCGGCGGGACCGGCGACGGTGAACGTCGTGCTGACGGCGATGGTCAGTGGCGCGGAAGCCGCCGTCAGCGTGTAGCTGCCGGCGCCGGTGACGGTACAGCCGGAGAAGGTGGCCACCCCATTCGAGGTCGTTGCGGACTGGCAACCGGTCAGGGTGCCTCCGGAGACGGTGAGGGTGACAGAAGTGGGTGGCTGTGCGGTGACGATACTGCCGTTGACGTCGGTGATTGCCACGACGGGCTGGGTCGGGAGTGCGACGCCGGTCGAGGAGTTGGCGGGCTGGGTGAGGAAGGCGAGCTTCGTTGCCGTGCCGGGCGGAGTCACCCCGACGGCGCTGCTCAGTGCGGTGGAAGCGGTCCAGGTGCGGTACACCGAGGTGGCGGTGTACCGGTAGGTGCCGGCAGGCACGGTGAGGTCATCGCAGGATGCACCGGCCGTCGTGGCCGTTTTGCTGGTGCCGCAGGCGGCGGCGGTCGCGCCGTCGCTGGTCCGGGTGCGGGTGATGAAGTAGCCGGTGGGCTTGGGTGTTCCGGTGGCCGCGGTCCAGCTCAGATGCACCGTTCCGGTGCTCGTTGCCGGGACCGTGAGGTTTGTGGGGGGCTGTACTGTGCCCAGGCTGGCGGAGCCTGCGCCGGAAACTGGGCCGGTGGAGTACGGCCATGCCGTACCGGCCCCTGGTGCCAGTAGGGCCGCGAGGGCAAGGGTGATGACCACCACGGCACGCTGTGCGCGGTGGAGCACTCCCGCGTCACCTGCGTCGACGAAAAGCACGACAGTCCTTCATTAGTTCCCGGCGGTCCTGACCTGCCGGGCGGCCGCCGGCGGACAGGTCCCATGGGACCTGTCCGCTGCGGAACCTGTTAGTTGGACGAGAGCGTCAGTGTGATCGTGGCGCCCTTGCAGGCGTCCTGGTTGATGGCGGTGTCGGTGAAGGTCAGCGTTCCGGTACCGGCGAGGGCAAAGGCCGTGGCCCCGGCCGGAACGGTCGTGTCGGACAGAACGTTGGCGATGGTGAAGTCCGCCGGCAGGCACAACGGGGCACTCGTGCTGACCACATGACTGATGGTCCCGACCCGCAGGCTCGAGGTTCCTGGGTTCGCCGCCGTGTAGGTCACCGCGGTACTGGCACCGGGGGTGAGCCCTGGTGCGAACGTGGCGGTCAGGACAACTGTTCCGTTGGACTGGGCGTTGGTCGAGGCGCCCGTTCCGGCGCCCGTGGTGCTCCAGAACGCGTACGCGCCGCCGCCAATGATCAGGAAGGCCGCTGTGAGGGCCGCCGTTGTTTTCTTGCTGAACTTCTTCTTTGCCACGATATTTGCCACGGTTTTCCCGTCAGGTTGAGACCCAGAGTGTGGGGCAAAAAGACGTCGAGAGCGCCGCTTTCAAGGTCGGTGGTCCTGATGGGCTTCTTGCCCGTTTCCCAAAGATTTTGGGGGGACACAAGGTGAAGATACCACTCTTTGTTTCAGAAGTGACCAACGGGTCAAATGTGAACGAAGTCCAGTCTCATCCACTTCCGCCCGGGGGGCATGACGGTAGCTCGTTCGACCTCCGCCGACGCGCCCAAGAACGGGAAGTAGCTGCGCGTCGACGTATCCTTTCATAGGAACTGAGACGCAGTGCCTCTCGATCAGAAGCCACTTTCGAGATTGCCGCTTCAGAGATTCTTCAAAGACTTAACACTGCAGCATCGAGCGATCACAGAACGCCCCCACGGAGCGCCGAACTCCGCAGCTATGAGAACCCTTGTAGCGGCCCCCTGCGTCATTGCGGCAGGCCGGCGGCGGCACCACGAGCCACGGCATCGCCGTCGAGCCCGGTTGCCTCATTACATATTCGTAATGACGCTGGAATGATTACGAAAAGGTAATCAGGCTGGTCCTATTACGAATAGCTCATCAGGAGGGTCCTTGCACGGGGTCATGAAATCTTCAACGACCAGTTCTTTGCGGTCATGGAGAAGCTCGGCATCGAGCTGAGCGTCCGGGACTGCGCCGACCGTGCTTGAATACTAGGACGTCCATCTCTACGGCACGGTCATCGGCCCCGCACGTCCACACCGGAGGCCGCAACCGCGTTCTTCGGCGGACTGCTGCCCGGGGGCTCCGGCCGGTCGCGACGGCGGCACCCACCCGTCCATTCACCAAAGTTGGCCGCTTTGCGACCTCTCATAGCGGCCAACTTTGCCCCCGGCGCCAAGAAACCCACCGGCAGCAGCGGCGACTGGCGCGTCCGCACCGGCGACTACCGGATCATCTAAGAGATCCGGGACGCACAGCTCATCGTCCTGGTCGTAGCCATGGGCCACCGTCGGGACGTCTACCAGCACTAGGGGGCACGGGATCCGCCCGGCCCGAACCATCCGCCGGGCAGCAGCGGTCAGCCGGGCAGCGCCGATTACGGAGCTACCTTGTTCCCAGGCTTGCCTGGTATTTCGGTCCGGAAGCCGATCAGCTTGTGGGTGCCGTCGCAGTAGGGTTTGATCGCGGAGGCACCGCAGCGGCACAGGGCGACGGTTTTGCGCTGCCGTGGCACCGGTTCCCCGGACGGCGTGACGATCTCGAAGTCGCCGCGCACCAGGATCGGTCCGTCGGGGCAGACGACGATGAAATTCTCGGTGGACGGTTCAGGTGGGTTCTGGTTCATCGGTGCTCAATGTCTGGGTTTGAAGGGCCGGGGTTTTTGGGTCACACCGCGGCGGGCACGGCCGCGCGCAGGGAGGACTCGCCGTCGTCCCAGGCCCCCATGATGTGCAAGGTGAGGCGGTCGTCGATGGCCATCACCGCCGTGGCGCCAAACAGGACGTCCGGGAAGAGCTCCGGCTCCGACTCCACGAGCCCGCCGGCAAGGTCCCTGCCCGCGATCTGTTCATGGACGGCGTCCGCCTCGACGTGCTCGTCGAAGTACGCGGTCACATCGGCGCCGAAGCCGAGGCGCCGGAATCCGTTGCCGTACAGCTGGTTGGGCCGGGATGAGGTCATCTCGTAGATCGCCAGGTGCCCGGCAACAGCCCCGCGGAGCCGGCGGTTCAGCCCGAAGAGGGACATCACGTTGACCGAGGCGAGGGAAACGGGCGGGACCGCGTCCGCGTAGGCGCCGTAGCGGTCGTCCAGCCCCAGCCCGCGCATGGTCCGGGCGAAGAGGGTGCTGTGCATACGGTCCGGGCGGCCGCCGCCGTACTCGTCGGCCTGGATTTCCACCAGCGCGGCCTTGGCCCGGCCGTGCAGCCGCGGGATCGCCCAGGTGTGCGGGTCGGCTTCCTTTAGCTGGTAGATCGACTTGTGGATCAGGAATTCGCGGAGCTGCTTAAGGGTCGCCTTTTTGGCGACGTGGCGGGACATGCCGGGTCCGCCGTCCTGGGCCGCGAGTCCGAACAGGATATCCGCCACCGCGTCACTGTCCAGGCCTGCGGCGGAATCGGGCTGGGCAGAATCCAGCTGGGCAGGGCCCTCGTACGGGAGTGCCGCATCCCGGAGCGTCCGCTCGAAGGGCTCCTCCAGCAGTTGCCGGAGCGCGATCAGGCCGGGGTTCCATTCCCAGCGGTCGGTCACGCCGTCGAGGCCTCCGTAATGCAGCTCGTACAGGCAGAAGAGCGTCAGCTGCACGTCGCCGTCCTCGATCACGTCTTCGATGTCTGGCAGCCGTGCCGCGGCGAGATCCTGCAAGGCGGCCTGCGCCGCGGGATCGTCTCCGGGGCTGCCGGCGAGAAGCCGGAAGAGCCCGGCACTGATGGGGCCGCGCACGTGAGGGATGGGCATACGTTGAGAAGTGGCCAAGGCTGGTTCGCTTCCTTGTGGTGCATTGTGTGCCGCCGCGTGGCTACAGCAGCCGGGCTTCGAAGCCGTGCACGCGGCATTGAAGCAGGATCCCGGGTGGCTGCGTCACCGCAGATCCGGGGATAGAGCGCTGCCGGAATGAAAATTCGGGGTTCCGAGGAAGCCCGCCCAAAGCAACTTGTCTACAATGTAGACTCTAAGCGTAGACTACGTGATAAGCAAACTGTCTTTAGTGCCGGTGCCCCTTGCCTCTAACCTCGTCCTGACGGCGGGAGTACGGTGACGTGGATGCGGTCCCGTTCGAAGGGCGGCAGGCCATGAATGTCTCCCGAGATCCCCGCCCGCTCACGGCTCGTGAGAACGCGGATGCTGCCGATACGGCCCTCCTGGCCGCCGGCATCCTCGCCGTTGCGATCTACGGCGTTGGGGACCTCGCCTCCGGCCTGCTGTACACCGGGTACAGCTTCAGGACCAGGCGATCAGCGAACTCAGCGCCTTCGGCTCACCCGTGCGGCCGCTGATGGTCACGGTCATCCTCGTTCACGCCCTGCTGATGACGGCCTTCGGTGCTGGGATCTGGCGAACGGCCGCCGATCGCAGGAGTCTCCGCTGGGCTGGCATATGTCTGGTTGCCACGGGCCTCATCGGGTTTCCGACTCATACGGTGTTCGCGATGAGCTCCCGGTGGCTCGCCAGCGGCTTCAACGATGTTATGCACATTGCGTTGACGTCGGTTTTCAGCTTCTTCGTCTCCGTGGCGATCGTGCTGTCCGCTGTCGCCTACCGGGGATGGTTCCGGTGGTATGCGATCGCCACGCTGCTGGTCATCGCAGGCTTCGGGGCCGCGGCATCGTCCGCCATCCAGGGCCTCGCCCAGAATGCGACGCCCTGGGCCGGCGGCTTCGAACGGATCAACGCCTACACATATTTCGCCTGGATTGTGGTGCTTGCCCTGGTCACAATGCGACGACCTTTTGCCGCTGCCCCAGGCCCGGCAGGTGCAGCCGGGCCCGGCGCACGGACCTTGGCTGACGCGCCGAACGCCCCCTCATCAGTCCCGCCCGGGAGCAGGTGTTGACGAAGGGGCGTTCCTCATCCGGTCAAACGATTAAGGTCATTTCTGTGCCGGCAGGACGTAGCGGCCGGTCTTGTCGGTGGCGAGGGCCAGCGACGAAATGTACTGCTTGGAACCATCAGCGGCGGGTTCGGCGGAGAGGAGCATGTCCGGCCGCTCAAATTCCATACCGGTAACGTGGCAGAGCAGCTTTGCGCCGGAGGGATTGCCGTCGTCGTCGAGCATTGGCAGGTCAATTCCGTCGTCGGTGCGCCGCAGATAGAACCGGCCGCCGGTCGCGACCGCCATAAGCGGCGTAGCGACGACGGCAATGGCGACGGCGAAGATCGGCGAGAACGGGGCGATCCCGGAACCGAACGCCCCGAAGAACATGGCTATTGAAATACCGGCCGAGAGTGTCAGCGAGACGACGCCGACAGGGTTCCAGTTGTAGAGCATGCCGCGGCGGAATTCAGGCTGCTTGGGCGAGAGCTTCAGGACGTATTTGTTGATGGCAATGTCTGTCGCGACGGTCACGATCCAGGCCATTCCGCAGTTCGCGTAGAAGCCCAGGATGGTGTTCAGGAACTCGAACATGTTGAGTTCCATGAGCGCGAGGGCGATCACCAAGTTGACGATGACGAAGACCAGCCGCCCCGGATAGGTCCTGGTGACTCGGGTGAAGGAGTTCGTCCAGGCCAGCGACCCGGAGTAGGCGTTCGTGACGTTGATCTTGATCTGCGAGATGACCACAAGGATCACGGCCAGGGCCAGTGCGAGCCAGCCCGGCATCATCTGCTCGTACACACCCAGGAACTGATGGACGGGTTCGTTGGCTGTGGCTGATGCCGCAGGATCCAGCGTGGCGATGAGGTAGACGGTGATGAAGAGCCCGACGGCCTGCTTGACGGCGCCGAACACCACCCAGCCGGGGCCGGCCAGGATGACGGCCCTCCACCAGGCCACCCGGTTCTCTGCGGTCTTGGGCGGCATGAAGCGCAGGTAATCGATTTGTTCGGCGATTTGGGCGATGAGCGAGAGGCAGACGCCGGCAGCGAGCATCACGGAGGCGAGGTTTGCGCCCGTGCCTGCCCCGTTCTCGCCCTCGTAGGCGAAGAACGTCCCGATGGAATCGGGGTTCGTGATCACCAGGTAGGCGAAGGGAATGACCATCAGGATGAGCCACAACGGGGTGGTCCAGACCTGCAGCTTCGAGAGCACTTTCATTCCTTAGACCACGAACGGGATGACGATCAGGGTCGATGCGGCGTAGCCGATGGGTTTCGGGACCCCGAGTCCGAGTTCCAGGCCCTGGGCCATGATGGACCCCTCAAGAGCGAAGAAGATGAACGTGAACGTCGCAAAAATGACGTTGGTGATGACGGACCCGTAGTAGCCAAAGCCGGAGCCCCGCGTGATGAGGTCCAGGTCCAGGTTGTAGCGGGCCGCGTAGTACGCGAGCGGAATACCGGTCACGAAGATGATGAGTGCGGCGACAGCGATGCCCAAGAGGGCATTTGTTGTTCCGTGGGCTATGCCGATGTTTGCCCCGATGGAGAAATCGGCAAGGTAGGCGATTCCTCCCAGTGCGCTGGTGGCCACGACCCCGGGGGCCCATTTGCGATACGAGCGTGGGGCGAACCTGAGCGTGTAATCTTCAAGGCTTTCCTTGGTTGCTGCGCGGGCATCGGTATCTGCCGGTGCCGGAAGTGTGGGGGCACTGGTGTGCTGCGTGTCCGTGGACATGGTCCGACCTTTCACGTGGGTGGAGCATCAGAAGGAAGCCGACGGAAGGACGACCATCTCAGCGGGTTCACCGGACCACCCAGGGCGCCCCGATCACCGCTGCAGGCCACACGCCAAATGACGGGCGGCCTGCGGCCCATCCTGCCAAGCCCATGTTTCGGATTCGTTCCCGCCAGCGAACATTCCTGTGTCGGTCCGGAGCCGGAGTGCTCGGACGCGCAGTGGGCGCGTGCCGGGACGTCGCTACCCGTTGCTTCGCAGCGGGTTCGTGTGCCAGCCTCGAAGTGATCCCGTCGCCGGGGCGACGACGGGCGACAGAGGAGGAGTACGGCATGGGACTCATCCATATCGACCTGTTCACCACGCTCGACGGCGTCGCCCAGGCGCCCGGCGGACCGGACGAGGACACTAACGGTGGTTTCGCATTTGGCGGCTGGCAGGCGCCTCTCATCGACGAGGTCGTCGGCGAGCAGGTCACCTTCGGGATGGCGGGGATGGACGCGCTACTGCTTGGGCGCCGGACCTACGACATTTTCTCCGGGTACTGGCCGCACGCAGACGGGGACATCGCGCGGCTTTTCAACCGCATCCCGAAATACGTGGCCTCGCGCCGGACACCGGCCCTCGAGTGGGCCGGCTCCACACTGCTTGGTCCTGAGGTCGTCGCCGCCGTGCGCGAACTGCGCGACCGGCCGTCGACCAGGCGGCCGGGGACCGGGCGGGCTTTCGACCCGCCGGGCTAGCTGCCTTCCCGCTGGCTCCGCGGGTTGTCCCAGGCCGTCTTTAGGCGTTGGGGGCTTTACTCAACGTCGGCCCCGCCCTGTGCGGCCACCGCAATTTTGCTACGCGTCCGGGCCGGCGATGCTCAGAAGACCCAGTGCTACGGAATACCCGTAGCGCAGAGCCGTATCCGTGCCACAGGACGTTTACCGCCGCCGAAGAGCTTGGACGAGCCTTTCGTGGGCTGGATTCGTCCCTACTTCCCGGGCGATGCCGCACCGGAGCAGAAATTCGCTGCGGTTCCGGGCAGGCGACGCGCAAACAGACAAGCGCTGCGGGGATCCCCGTAGCGCTGGTCCGGCCGCGCGTCATGGGACGTTTACCGCAGCGGAATTGGGCACGGAAAGGATCGCATGCGGCGTCCTGGGCGGAAAGCAGGCGCCGGCGTTGATGCACGCCGGCGCCTTTTCGTGGGCGGAGGGGTTTCCGGTGCCTACCCCACCTGGCCCAGGGACTCGGGGACGCGCTGGCCGGCCTGCAGCAGGGGTGCGAAGAACGCGCCGAGTTCCGCCGTTGCCGTCAGCGGCAGAACGTTCGCCACGTACTGGTCCGGGCGCACCACCACGACGACGCCGCCGCGGTCGAGACCGCGCAGCTCGAAGATGTCCGCCGACGGATCGGCGGCGTAGACCTTCTCGTAGTCGGTGAGCTGGAACGGACCCACCGAGGGCTTGAACACGGCCGGCACGGTGCCGATGTCGATGCTCGTGTGCTCCTGCTGGTAGATCACCTTCACGTCGAACCACGTGTCGCGGTCGGCGCCCTCGGGGGTTGCGGCGAGCGGGGAGTCCGGCGTGTTTGCGATCCATTCGGCGAAGTCGGCGAGGGGCGACGCCGAACCCGGCGTCCCGGCGTCGGGCGTTGCGGCTGCAGTGGCTGGCATCCCGGCGGTCCCGGCGGCGGCCGCGTTGGCGTCGGCGAAGACGTAGATGCGCCACCGGCCGTCCGCCGTGGCGTGGTGTCCGAGGTGCAACGGGTTGGTGTCGCAGACCCGCACCACGGGCGCGGACTTGAAGCGCTTGCCGACGGGGAAGCCGGTGGCCAGGTCCTGGTGGTCGGCCTCGGCGATGAGCATCGAGGGGGTGTACTGGGTCATGAACCCGGCCGGGAACTCCGCGGTGCTCACGTAGAAGTCCTCGAGCTCGGAGGGGCTGTTGAACTCCTCCGGCTTCTTCGCCATGAGCGTCGACCACTCCTTGTCGAAGTCGATGAGGTTCTTGGCGATGACCTGGCGCTCGGCCGAATAGGTGGACAGCAGGCTCTCCGGGCTGCGGCCCTCCAACACGTGCCCGAGCTTCCAGCCCAGGTTGAAGCCGTCCTGCATGGAGACGTTCATACCCTGGCCGGCCTTGGCGCTGTGCGTGTGGCAGGCGTCGCCGGTGATGAACACCCGCGGGGTGCGGGTGCCCTGCTGCTCCGGCAGAACGTCGTCGAACCGGTCGGTGAGGCGGTGCGCGACCTCGTACACGCTGTTCCAGGCGACGTTGCGAACGTCGAGCGTGTAGGGGTGCAGGATCTCGTTGGCCTGGGCCATGATCTGCTCGATGGTGGTGCTGCGCACGGCGCCCTTGTCCTCCTTGTCGACCTCGCCGAGATCGACGTACATGCGGAAGAGGTGGCCGCCCTCGCGCGGGATCAGCAGGATGCTGCCGCCGGTGCCGGACTGGATGGCGCACTTGGTGCGGATGTCGGGGAAGTCGGTGACGGCGAGGACGTCCATGACGCCCCAGGCGTGGTTGGCCGCATCGCCCGCGAGGGTGCAGCCGATCGAGTCCCGGACACGGCTCTTGGCGCCGTCCGCGCCGACGACGTACTTCGCCCGGACGGTGCGCTCCCGGCCGGCGTCGGGGCCTGCGGTGTGGACGAGGGTGACGGTGACGGGGTACTCCGCGCCGTCGTCGACCTCCAGGCTGCGGAACTCCAGGCCGTAGTCGGGGGCCATGCGGGTGGGCGCGTTGGCCATGAACTCGGCGAAGTAGTCCAGGACGCGGGCCTGGTTGACGATGAGGTGCGGGAACTCGCTGATGCCGGTGGTGTCGTCCTTGGCGCGGGCGGCGCGGACGATTTTGGCCGGGTCGGCGGGGTCCGGCTTCCAGAAGGCCATCTCGGTGATGCGGTACGCCTCGGCGGTGATCCGCTCGGCGAAGCCGAATGCCTGGAAGGTCTCGACGCTGCGGGCCTGGATACCGTCGGCCTGGCCGATGGGCAGGCGCCCGCCGCGGCGCTCCACGATCCTGGTGGTGATGCCCGGGAACTGGGACAGCTGCGCGGCGGCGACGATGCCCGCGGGGCCGGTGCCCACGATGAGCACGTCGACCTCGTCGGGGAGGTCTGCCGGCCGGTCGATGCCGACGCCGGCCGCGGGCTGGACTCGCGGGTCACCGGATACGTAACCGTGGTGGTGGAACTGCACGGGCTTTCCTCACTTCGTTGTGGGCACTGCGCGGAGTGGCTTCTGCCGGGTGGCACGTCGCCGGGTGGCTTCTTTCGCCGCCGTCGCCGCTGCGTGTTCGATAATAGAACGTGACGTTCAATAATAGAATTTTTGTCTTCTCCAAAACTGTACGCAGATATGACGTGGGTTACAAGCGCCCTCTGGATTCGCCGGAACCGGGGGTTGACGATCCGCGGTTCCTGGGCAATAGTCTTCGTATACGATTTCGTACTCGATGAGGAGTCATTCTTGGAACAGGTCACCGACCAAACCCTGGCAGCGGCCCGCAAGGTCATCGCGGTGCACATCAACTACCCCAGCCGGGCAGCCCAGCGCGGCCGCACTCCCGAACAGCCCTCGTACTTCCTGAAGCCCACCTCGTCCCTGGCCCTAGGCGGCTCGACCGTGGAGCGCCCGGCCGGCTGCGAGCTCCTCGGCTACGAGGGCGAAATTGCCCTGATCATCGGCAAGCCCGCCCGCCGCGTGGCCGTCAAGGACGCCTGGAGCCACGTCGAATGGGTCACCGCGTCCAACGACCTCGGCGTCTACGACCTGCGCTGGGCCGACAAGGGCTCCAACCTCCGGTCCAAGGGCGGCGACGGCTTCACCCCCGTGGGCCCTGGACTGATCGCCGCGGACGCCGTGGACCCCGCCGGCCTGCGGATCCGCACCTGGCACAACGGCGAGCTGGTCCAGGACGACACCACCGGGGACCTGCTCTTCCCCTTCGCCCGCCTGGTCGCCGACCTGTCCCAGCTGCTCACCCTCGAGGCGGGCGACATTATCCTCACCGGCACCCCCGCCGGCGCGTCGGTGGCCAAGCCGGGCGACGTCGTCGAGGTTGAGGTCAGTGCCGGCGAAAGCACCACCGGCCGGCTGGTCACCCTGGTGGCGGAGGGCACGACGCCGTTCGGTGACTTCGGCGCGCAGCCCCGGACCGATGACCTGCAGCGGGAGGAGGCCTACGGTTCCCGCGCGGCGGCCGGTCTTTCCGCCGCTGAGCATGTCCCGTCGGCGGAGGCACCGGCAACGGAGGCGCCGGCAACGGAGGCTCCGGCCGCCGCCGCCGTCGTGCCTGTCCTGACCCCGGAGCTGAAGGCGAAGCTGGAGAGTGTGTGCACGGCCACGCTGTCCTCGCAGCTGCGCAAGCGCGGCCTGAACAACGTCAGCATCGACGGGCTCAGCTCCACGCGGCCGGAGAGGCGGATCGTGGGCCTGGCCCGGACCCTGCGCTACGTGCCCAACCGCGAGGACCTCTTCAAGACCCACGGCGGCGGCTTCAACGCCCAGAAGAAGGCCATCGACTCCGTCAACGAGGGCGAGATCCTGGTCATGGAGGCCCGCGGCGAAAAGGGCACCGGCACCATCGGCGACATCCTGGCCCTCCGCGCGCAGGTCCGCGGCGCCGCCGCCATCATCACCGACGGCGGTGTCCGGGACTTCTCCGCCGTCGCGGCGATGGACATGCCCACCTACTACGCCAACCCGCACCCCGCCGTGCTCGGACGCCGGCACATCCCGTGGGACACGGACATCACGATCGCCTGCGGCGGCACCACCGTGCAGCCCGGGGACATCATCGTGGCCGACGCGGACGGGATCCTGGTGATCCCGCCGGCGCTGGCCGCGGAGCTCGCCGACGATTCCATCGCCCAGGAGCGCGAGGAGGCCTTCATCACCGAGATGGTGCAGCAGGGCCACAGCGTGGACGGCCTCTACCCCTTGAACGCCGAGTGGCGCGCCCGCTACGTGAACTGGGAAGCCGGCAAAGCCAATGAATGACACCGCCAGCGCCAGCGCCAGCAAGTCCGAGCAGGCCTACGCCGCCGTCAAGGCCCGGATCGTCGACGGCTCCTACTCCCCCGGCTACCGGCTGGTGCTCGCGAAGATCGCCGAGGACCTGGGTGTCAGTGTGGTGCCGGTCCGCGAAGCCATCCGCCGGCTCGAAGCGGAGGGCCTGGTGAAGTTCGAACGGAACGTCGGAGCCACCGTCGCAGGCATCGACCCCACCGAATACCTCTACACGATGCAGACCCTCAGCATCGTCGAGGGCGCCGCCACGGCCCTGTCCGCTCCCCTGATCGGGCCGGCTGACGTGGCCCGGGCCCGGGCCGTCAACGCCGAGATGCGCGAATGCCTGGAACACTTCGACCCGGTCCGGTTCACCCGGCTGAACCAGGACTTCCACAGCATCCTGTTCGAGCACTGCCCCAACCCGCACATCCTGGACCTGGTCCACCGGGGCTGGAACCGGCTGGCGTCGCTGCGGTCCTCCACGTTCCGCTTTGTCCCCCGCCGCGCCCACGAATCGGTGGACGAACACGAGGCCCTGCTCCGGCTCATCGAGTCCGCCGCCGACGCCGACGTGATTGAAAAGGCCGCCCGCCTGCACCGCTCCGCCACCCTGGACGCCTACCTCGCCCAGAGCAACGCGGGGTCAGTCAGCGCCCATTAAGGGCCCCGCATGGGCCGCAAGTGTCCCCGCGTTGCACTTGGTAGCGCCGCAATATCAGTTCAGTAAGGAAAACAATGACGTTCACTGCCCCTGAGACCGCCACCCACTACGTTCCGCAGGACCTGACCACGCACATCCAGCACTACATCAACGGCGAATTCGTCGACTCGGTCAGCGGCCAGACCTTCGATGTGCTGGATCCGGTCTCCAACACCACCTACGCCACCGCCGCGGCCGGCCAGAAAGAGGACATCGACCTCGCCGTCGCCGCCGCCCGCGAGGCGTTCACCACCGGCCCCTGGCCGAAGATGAAGCCGCGGGAACGCGCCCGCATCCTGAACAAGATCGCCGACGCCGTCGAGGCCCAGGAGGCACGCCTCGCCGAGCTCGAAACCTTCGACACCGGCCTGCCGATCACCCAGGCCAAGGGCCAGGCGCTCCGGGCGGCTGAGAACTTCCGCTTCTTCGCGGACCTCATTGTGGCCCAGTTCGACGACGCCATGAAGGTCCCCGGTTCCCAGATCAACTACGTGAACCGCAAGCCGATCGGCGTCGCGGGCCTGATCACCCCTTGGAACACCCCGTTCATGCTGGAGTCCTGGAAGCTCGCCCCGGCGCTGGCGACCGGCAACACCGTGGTGCTCAAGCCGGCCGAATTCACCCCGCTCTCGGCATCGCTGTGGGCGCAGATCTTCAAGGACGCCGGCCTGCCGGACGGGGTTTTCAACCTGGTCAACGGTCTCGGCGAGGAGGCCGGCGACGCGCTCGTGAAGCACCCGGACGTGCCGCTGATCTCCTTCACCGGCGAGACCACCACCGGGCAGACGATTTTCCGCAACGCCGCGGAGAACCTCAAAGGCCTGTCCATGGAGCTGGGCGGCAAGTCACCGTGCGTCGTGTTCGCCGACGCCGACCTCGATGCCGCGATCGACTCGGCCCTGTTCGGGGTCTTCTCGCTCAACGGCGAGCGCTGCACCGCCGGGTCCCGGATCCTGGTGGAGCGCGCCGTGTACGAGGACTTCTGCAACAAGTACGCCGCCCGGGCCAAAAACATCGTCGTCGGGGACCCGCACGACCCGAAGACCGAGGTCGGCGCCCTGGTCCACCCGGAACACTACGCCAAGGTGGCCCGGTACGTGGAGATCGGCAAGACCGAGGGCCGGCTGCTCGCCGGCGGCGGCCGCCCGGAGCACTTGCCGGAGGGCAACTACATCGCGCCCACCGTGTTCGCCGACGTCGCCCCCGACGCGCGGATCTTCCAGGAGGAGATCTTCGGCCCCGTCGTCGCGATCACCCCGTTCGACAGCGACGAGGAAGCCCTCGCCCTGGCGAACAACACGAAGTACGGGCTCGCCGCCTACATCTGGACCCAGAACCTCACCCGGGCGCACAACTTCTCGCAGAACGTCGAGGCCGGCATGGTCTGGCTCAACAGCCACAACGTCCGGGACCTGCGCACCCCGTTCGGCGGGGTCAAGGCATCCGGCCTCGGACACGAGGGCGGCTACCGCTCCATCGATTTCTACACCGACCAGCAGGCCGTGCACATCACGCTCGGCACCGTGCACACCCCCAAATTCGGCGCCTGAGCCCGATGCGCTATCACTTACGGCCCCTTCGAGGCCCTGAAAGCAACCACAGCTGATAGCGCAACCGGGGTAACCGGCCCGCCGTCGTCGTACCTCAACCACTGCCCCTCCTCAACGAAGAGAGAACACCATGAGCAACGTCATCCCCAAGCCCTCGGTCCCCGCCCCCGATATTGTCCGCTGCGCCTACATGGAGATTGTGGTCACCGACCTGGCGAAGTCCCGCGCGTTCTACGTGGACCTGCTCGGCCTGCACGTGACCGAGGAGGACGAGAACAACATCTACCTGCGCTCCCTGGAGGAGTTCATCCACCACAACCTGGTGCTGCGCAAGGGACCCATCGCCGCCGTCGCCGCGTTCGCGTACCGGGTGAAGTCCCCGGCCGAGGTCGACGCCGCGGAAGCCTACTACAAGGAACTCGGCTGCCGCACCGAACGCCGCAAGGGCGGTTTCACCAAGGGCATCGGCGACTCCGTCCGCGTCGAGGACCCGCTGGGCTTCCCCTACGAGTTCTTCTACGACGTGGAGCACGTCGAACGCCTCACCCAGCGCTACGACCTGTACTCCGCCGGTGAACTGGTCCGGCTGGACCACTTCAACCAGGTCACCCCGGACGTCCCGCGCGGCCGGAAGTACCTCGAGGACCTGGGCTTCCGGGTCTCCGAGGACATCCAGGATTCCGACGGCGTCACCTACGCGGTCTGGATGCACCGCAAGCAGACCGTGCACGACACCGCGCTGACCGGCGGCAACGGCCCGCGCATGCACCACGTCGCGTTCGCCACGCACGAGAAGCACAACATCATCCAGATCTGCGACAAGATGGGCGCCCTGCGCATCTCGGACCGGATCGAACGCGGCCCCGGACGGCACGGTGTGTCCAACGCCTTCTACCTCTACATCCTGGACCCCGACGGCCACCGCATCGAGATCTACACCCAGGACTACTACACCGGGGACCCGGACAACCCGGTCATCACCTGGGATGTCCACGACAACCAGCGCCGCGACTGGTGGGGCAACCCCGTCGTCCCCTCCTGGTACACCGAGGCCTCCCTGGTCCTGGACCTCGACGGTAACCCGCAGCCCGTCGTCGTCCGCGAGGAAAAGTCCGAGATGGCCGTGACCGTGGGCGCCGACGGGTTCTCCTACACCCGCAAGGACGGGTCCTCCGACGGCGGCCGGACCGGGTTCAAGCTCGGGGCGCAGCTGTAGCCATGCTGGATGCCCAGACGATTGAGGCCATCGCCGATGAGCTGCTGGAGGCCGGCCGGACCCGGACCCCGGTTCCGCTGCTGACCGCACGTTACCCGGGGATGACGGTCGAGGACTCCTACGCCGTGCAGCAGCTGTGGCGGCGCCGGAACGAGGACGCCGGGCGGAAGCTGGTGGGCCGCAAGATCGGCCTCACCTCCAAGGCCATGCAGGCCGCCACCGGCATCACCGAACCGGACTACGGCGCCATCTTCGATGACATGGTGCTGGAGACGGGCTGCTCGGTGGCCTGGGACCAGTACAGCCATCCCCGGGTGGAGGTGGAGCTGGCGTTCGTGCTGAAGAAGGACCTCGCCGGCCCCGGCTGCACCATCTTCGACGTCCTGAACGCCACGGACTACGTCGTTCCGGCCCTGGAGATCCTCGACTCCCGGATTGAAATGGAGGGCCGGACCATCGTGGACACCATCTCGGACAACGCCGCGATGGGGGCCATGGTGATCGGCGGGAACCCGGTCCGCCCGGATGCCGTGGACCTGCGCTGGGTCTCGGCCATCCTCTACAAGAACCAGACCGTGGAGGAAACCGGCGTCGCCGCCGGGGTCCTGGACCACCCCGCCAACGGCGTCCACTGGCTGGCCAACAAGATCGCCGCCCACGGGGACGGCATGAAGGCCGGGGACATCATCCTCGCCGGCTCCTTCACCCGGCCCCTCTGGGTGTACAAGGGCGATACCGTCCACGCCGACTACGGACCCCTGGGGGTTGTCACATGCCGCTTCGAATAGAACTTGCCCGTACCTTCCGGGACGCCCTGGCCAACCAAACCGGCGCTGCGGGCCGTCCGCTGGCCGGGATGTGGGTCTGCTCCGGCAGCCCCCTGGTGGCCGAACTCTGCGCCGGCTCCGGCCTGGACTGGCTGCTGGTCGACGCCGAACACAGCCCCAACGGGCTCGAATCCATCCTGGCCCAGTTGCAGGCCGTCAACGGCTACCCGGTCCATGTTTTGGTGCGGCCGCCGGTGAACGACACCGTGGTGATCAAGCAGTACCTGGACCTGGGCGTGCAGAACCTGCTGATTCCCATGGTGAATTCGGCGGCCGAGGCGGAGGCCGCCGTGGCCGCCACCCGGTATCCGCCCGAAGGCGTGCGGGGCGTCGGGTCCGCTCTGGCGCGCGCCGCACGCTGGAACCGGGTTCCCGATTACCTTGCCCGGGCCTCCGAGACCATCAGCCTCACGGTGCAGATCGAGTCGGTCGCAGCCGTCTCCGTCGTGGAGAACATCCTGGCGGTCGACGGCGTGGACGGCATCTTCCTCGGCCCCTCCGACCTCGCGGCCTCCATGGGGCTGCTGGGCCAGCAGGAACATCCCGAGGTGCGCGCCGCCGTCGAACACTGCCTGGCCGCCGCCGCCGCGGCCGGCAAACCCGCCGGGGTAAACGCCTTCAACCCTGCTACCGCGCACGACTACCTGGCAGCGGGGGCCTCGTTTGTGCTGGTGGGCGCGGATGTGGCGCTGCTGGCCCGCGGCTCCGAGGCGCTCGCCGCCGCGTTCGTCCGGCCCGATGGCGGGGACGGCAGGGACGCGCCGGCCAGCTACTGACTCGCCCCTGCAGTCATCTGACGCATGTGGCCGCTATGGGAACCCGGCCGTGTCCTACGCGGGGTGCCGGGACGTCCATTCGTGCTCGAGCGTGGCGTAGACGACTTCTGTGGCCCACTGGCCCTTGTAGTGCCATTTGTCCACCTGGGTGGATTCCCGCCGCATGCCGAGGCGTTCGCACAGCGCCGCCGAGGCCGTGTTCAGGGCATCGAGCTTGGCGTCGATCCGGTGGAAGTGCAACACCTCGAAGCCCAGCTTCAGCAGGGCCTCGGCGGCCTCCGTCGCGATGCCCTTGCCCCGGGCTTCCGGCGCGAGGCTCCAGCCGATCTCGGCCTGGCCGCAGCCAGGCAGCCATTTCAGCACCACCTCGCCGAGCAGGCCGGGTTTATCCGCGGCCTCGATGGCCAGGCAGATCCAGTCGCCCTCGTTCTGAAAGACGAAGTTGGCGTACTTTCCCACGGACTCCATGGACTTCGTGTAGCTCTTCGCTTCCCCGGGCAGGAACCGGGCGGTCTCGGGCAGCGAATGGTAGGCGTGGTACGCCTCCAGATCCCCGGCCACAAAGCGGCGCAGCACCAGCCGTTCGGTCCGGATCGGAAGCGGGAGGGGCTTAGGTTCCGTCATGCCCCCAACGCTACCCATCGATTGCTCCACAGGCGCCCTTTTGACACCCAAAAGGGCAGTTACGGAGCAACGGATGGGAGGTGTCATTTTCAGGAGTCGCCTGCACTGATGTCAGAAGTCGTCTGCATTGCGATTGTGTGTCCGAATGGGGGATCATCCTCGTACCCTGCCCCGAATGCGGATGAATAGGGCAGCGAGTATCGCCCCGAAGAAGGAGACCGTGAGGATGGCCAAGATCGCCAATGCCGGATTCGTCCACGGCGGCACCAGGTCGCCGGCGAAGACACCTTGGACCGCAACGAGGAGAAAAGACGACAGTGCAGTCAGTTTCAGCCAGAATTCGGCCGGTTTGATTGCCCATTGTCAGTCCCCCATCACTACAGGCCGAGTCTATGGTCCGCTATCCGCCAAGCTTCACGCAGTGGCCCGCCGCAGCGTCTCGCCGGGAATCACCTGAGAGCTTGAGAAGTGCACCCAGTCATCGGTCCGGCCCTCATCGAAAAGGCGGCGTGCCGTCATCTGGCACTCCTGCATGTCTCGTCGTGTGCCGCGCGGGTCGTAGCCGACGGCACCACCCAGAAGAGTTGAATTCACCAGACGGGTCAGGCCAGGCGCGGTCATCACCTCGTACATGGTGTGTCCGCGCAGGAAGGGCCACTTGCCAGTTGGGACCTCGACCAGGCGAAGGTAGGTGTATCCATGGGCGAACATGGTGTTCCCCATCTGCTGGAGCAGCGACAATGACTCATCAGCGCCAAGTGCGAAGTCGGTCATTTTCTGCAGCAGGTCCTGATACTGCTGGCTAAGCACCCTATCCACCGACCCGTCCGTCTTCTGCAGGTACCTGTCGCCGAGTCCACCAGCACCTCCCTGGAGAGTAAGGCGAACCCATGCACGGATTTCCTCAACATCTTCGGCTGCAGGATTGGATAGAAGATACTTCGCCCGTGCCTCATAGTTCTCGGCCACCTGCGGCTGACGGATGATTCGAAGCAGCCCGGAAAACGTCAGCATATCGAGGGCCAGCGAATTTACGTCCGTCGTCATCTCCGACTCCATTTCAGGTGTTATGCGCTGAGGCGCAGGTCGAATGCAATCTCTGCCGTGTCCCACTCCGGACCGAGTGACGCTGCGGTCGGATTCTTCAAGAACTCTTTCAGCGCCTCATCAACGGTCCCAATGTCGCTGACATAGCGGGAGGGAATAGAGCCTTCGATTCGTCCGATCGGGACCTCTACCGATCTGTCCCCTGCTTGCCCGTGGCTTTGCAGGACCGCCCATGAGAAATCATTTTCCGCGTCATGGTTGCGGTGGCACACCAGCTTCGATGGCGGGCTTCCGGCGACTTCGAAACGGGCGGGACCATGTTCCACTACCAAGCGGTGGTGGCGTTCCCCGTCCAAAATATCCAGCTCCTGCTTGGCAACCTTGCGAGCCTCAGTCAGGGTATCGATTCCCCGCCCGTTTACAGTCCACGTGGCTTTCATCTCGGACTTTTTACCCACGAGCCTCCAGGCAACACCGAACTGGGCCCCTGCAAGATAGCCGCCCATCCAAATGAGTCCGGGTTGCCCCAGCAGCATGCCGACGATAACGAACGATACAAGGAACAGGAAGTTCAGCCACTTCCAGGGCAAACCGAAGCGGAATACATAGGTGCTGAGAGCCAGCCCTGCAAGAAGCGGCCCGATGTCCGCTGACACCGACGAGTTCACGCCAAACAGCATGAGGGCCACAGTTCCGGCCAGCACTACCGCACCGAAGATGGAGTAAGACCAGATCTCATTCCGGGTATTCTTCCCCGCCATGCTCAACCCTTTTCCTAGCCCTGATGGTATTTCCCACTCATCGCCCAATCTACTTGGCACTCCAACTCGGACCCCCAAGCCAGGGTGTAAGGCGAGCCCATGTTCTTGAAAACGAAGGATTTCAAGAACAGGTTGATTTGAGAATCGTGGTGTTCGCAGCGAGCTGTTGCAAACGGGCATCATTCTGCGGAAAAACCGCCGTTGGGACGATGTCCAAGAGGGTGGCCCATCGATTGCTCCACAGGCGCCCTTTTGACCCCCCAAAAGGGCGGTTACGGAGCAACCGATGAGAGGGGGCACCATCGATTGCTCCACAGGCGCCCTTTTGACCCCCCAAAAGGGCGGTTACGGAGCAATGGATGGGTTATGGAGCAACCGATGCGGGGTGGCTGACGACGGCGGCCGTGGCCTCGGCGATCGCTCGCTCCTCGTCGGTGGGGACCACGAGGACCGGGATGGCCGAGGAGGATGTGGAGATCACGCGGGGTTCCCTGGATCGCCGGCGGTTCAGGCCGGCGTCGAGCAGCACGCCCAGGGCGCCCAGCCGTTCCGCCACGAGCGCGCGGAACTGGTGCGAGTTCTCCCCGATCCCGGCCGTGAAGACCAGGGCCTTGGCCCCGCCGACCGCCACGTGGTAGCCGCCGATGTACTTCGCGAGCCGGTAGGAGGCGACGGCGAGTGCCATGGCCGCCTTCGCGTTGCCGGCTTCCGCGGCCTCCACCACGGAGCGCATGTCGTTGTTGCCGGCCAGGCCCTTAAGCCCGGACTGGCGGTTGAGCATGGCATCGAGGTCCTCCGGGGACCAGCCGGCCCGGCCGAGGAAGACGAGGATGGACGGGTCCAGGTCCCCGGAGCGGGTGCCCATCACCAGGCCCTCCAGCGGGGTGAAGCCCATCGAGGTGTCCACGGACTCGCCGCCGCGGATCGCCGTGACCGAGGCGCCGTTGCCCAGGTGGGCGATGACGGCGTCGAACTCCTCCAGCGGGACATCCAGCAGCGCCGCCGCCCGGTGCGCGACGTATTCGTGCGAGGTGCCGTGGAAGCCGTAGCGGCGGATCCCGTGGTTCGCGTAGAGCTCCGCCGGCACCGCGTAGCGCCAGGCGTGCTCGGGCAGGGTGCGGTGGAAGGCGGTGTCGAACACGGCGACCTGCGGCATGTCCGGCCACTTCTTGGAGATCGCGCGGATCCCGAGCACGTTCGCCGGGTTGTGCAGCGGCGCCAGCGGGTTGAGCCGCTCGATGGCGCGGGTGATCTCGTTGTTGATCAGGACCGGCTCGGCGAAGCGCTCCCCGCCGTGCACCACGCGGTGCCCGACGGCGTCGAGCACCCGGTTGCCCAGGGCGGTATGGATCTCGGCGTCCACCTGTTCCAGCGCCTCGGCGTGGTCGCGCGGGCCCTCGATCTCGCCGTTGCCCTCGCCGCCGGCGCCCATGCCGATCTTCTCCACGAGCCCTTCGGCGAGCACACTGCCGGCCTCGACGTCGCGGACCTGGTACTTGAGCGAGGACGAGCCTGAGTTGATAACGAGCACGAGCATGGGGCCTCCTACGCCTTGGCTGCTGCGCTGACCCCCGAGGGCGCGCCGGGACGGGCAACACGGAGGAACCTGGCGGGGCGCTCCGTGGGACCCACTATAAATTGCCGGACTATCTTTTGCCGCAGCGGCGAGCGCAGCCATTCGTTGCGTAAGCCGCGGCGGGCGCCTAGAGTCGGCGGAGCAACTTGACCACTCACGAAGGGACTTCCATGACTGACGACACAACGCAGCCCGAGGCCACACAGCCTGTCAGCGCCGAGCCGGAGGGCACGGAGCCGGACAGCGGGTCCGGCAAGACGGATCCGACCGGCGTCGAGGGCGCGAACCCGGCCCTGGACGACACCGGGGACCTCAAGGCCGCCGAGACCGGAGAAGCCCCCGAGGCCCCGGAGAACCTGGAGGACCTGGACCTCACGCCGTCGGGCCTGGCCGATGAGCCCGCCAAGCAGGAAGACCCCGACAGCACGGCGGAGCCGGAAAACAGCTGACCCGGAAAACACTGACTAGACAAGGGCAGCCGACTAGGCAAGGGCGGCCGCGGGTGCCAGCTCGGCGGCGGGCTCCGCGGACTGCGCCTGGATGGCCGTGATGGCCACCGTGTTTACGATGTCCTCCACGGTGCAGCCGCGCGAGAGGTCGTTGACCGGCTTGCGCAGGCCCTGCAGCACCGGCCCGACGGCGACCGCCCCGGAGGACTGCTGGACCGCCTTGTAGGTGTTGTTGCCCGTGTTGAGGTCCGGGAAGATGAACACGGTCGCCTGCCCGGCCACGGACGAGCCCGGCATCTTCGACTCGGCGATGGCGGCATCGACGGCGGCGTCGTACTGAATGGGCCCCTCCACGGCGAGGTCCGGACGGCGTGACCGCACGAGCTCGGTGGCCTGGCGGACCGCGTCCACGGCCTCCCCGGCGCCCGAACCGCCGGTCGAGTAGGACAGCATGGCCACCCGCGGCTCCACGCCGAACTGCGCCGCGGTTTCGGCCGAGGCTACGGCGATGTCCGCGAGCTGCTGCACGTTCGGCTCCGGGTTCACCGCGCAGTCGCCGTAGACCAGCACCCGGTCCGGCATCAGCATCAGGAACACGGACGAGACGATCTTGACGCCGTCGCGCGTTTTGACGAACTCCAGCGCCGGCCGGATGGTGTGCGCGGTGGTGTGGGCGGCGCCGGAGACCATGCCGTCCACCACGCCCAGCTGGACCATCATGGTGCCGAAGTAGCTCCCGTCCAGCATGACCTCCAGGGCCTTGGCCAGGTCCACGCCCTTGTGCGCGCGCAGCTCCGCATATTTCTCCGCGAATCCCTGGCGCAGCTCCGAGGTGGCGGGATCGATGATGTGGATGCCGGAAAGGTCGATGCCCTGGGTGGAGGCGAGCTCCCGGACATCGGATTCGCGGCCCAGCAGTGTCAGCTCGCAGACGTCGCGGCGGTGCAGGATCTCCGCTGCACGCAGGATGCGGACGTCCGTGCCCTCCGGCAGAACAATGTGGCGGCGCTCGGCGCGGGCCCGCTCGATCAGGTCGTGCAGGAACCGCAACGGGGTCATCCGCTCCGGCCGCGGCAGGTGCAGCCGCTCCAGCAGCTCCGCCTCATCCACCCGGCGGGACCAGAGGCCCAGGGCGGAGGCGACCTTGCGGCGGTGCCCGGACCAGATCTCACTGCGGACCTCGGAGACCCGCTTGGCGGTCACGTAGGTGTCGTCCGGGGCGGCGAAGATCGGGAACGGGGCCTGCGCCAGCAGGGAGTAGATGGTGGGGTCCGGGGCCAGGCCGCCGGTGAGGATCAGGGCGGAGGGCACCGGGAACTCCGGCGAGAACGAGGACGCCAGGCAGGCGACGAGCACGTCGGCGCGGTCACCGGGGACGATCACCAGCGCGCCGTCGTCGAGCACGTGCAGGAAGTTGGCGACGCTCATCGCCGCGACCTTCACCGAACGGACGTCGCGTTCCAGGTCCGCGAGGCCGGCCACCTGGCCCATCCCCATGGCGGCGGCAACCTCGCCGGTGGTGGGCCGGGCGATCTCCTCCAGCTCGGGCAGGACGTACACTGGACGGCCGGAGGCGCCCGGGCGGACCGCGGCGGCGATGGCCTCCAGGTCCTCCGGGTCGGCGCGGTTGACCATGATGGCCAGCAGCGTGCACCGCTCGGCGACGAGTTCCTTCCGGGCCACCTCGACGGCGTCGACGGTCTCCGCGACGGTGCGGCCCTTCGCCCCGACGACGGCGACGACCGGGGCGGCGAGGTTGTTCGCCAGCCGGGCATTGAGATCGAACTCGACGGCGGCGTCCTGGCCGGTCAGGTCGGTGCCCTCGATGATCACGACGTCGCAGTGCCGGGACATCTGGGCGAAGATCTCCACGCAGCGGGAATCGATC
Source organism: Arthrobacter sp. AL12 (assembly GCF_029960645.1). Taxonomy (GTDB): domain Bacteria; phylum Actinomycetota; class Actinomycetes; order Actinomycetales; family Micrococcaceae; genus Arthrobacter. The sequence goes on along the minus strand of NZ_JASBQY010000012.1, from coordinate 38,594 downwards.
TCCTCGCGCTTGCCCTCGGCGAGCAGGCTCCGGACCTCGGAGAAGGTCAGCCCGCCGCGGCAGCGTACGTCGTCGAGGTCGAACCGGGCCTTCATCAGCGCCACCATGGGATCCGAGGCGGCGTCGTGGCCGTTGACCACGGGTTTGAAGAAGCCGATCCGGTCCGCGTGCCGGTGCAGGGTGTCCGCCAGCCCGAGGGCTATGAGCGACTTTCCGGAGCCCGGGGTGGTCGCGCTGACGTAGATTCCTTTGGCCATGGTTCGCCCTTAGGTTGTGCCGTGGTGGTGCTCGGTCCCTCCATACTTTCACTTGTTGCCGCCGTTTCTCCACGCGGCGTCCGCAGGCTGGGGCGGGACTTTGGCCCCTTACCGCTCCGGTTGCCCGCCAGCCAGTGTGGGGGGACCCGGTGGTTGGGGTCAGAGCGGAGGAACTTGTGGAAACGCTGCGTATTGAGCTGCAGGACGTCGGCGGCACAGCCTGGTGGGCCCGCATCCTCACCACCCTCGCGTCCCAGACGGGCAGCACGCAGTTCCGGTTCGTGGGCCGCGTGGCCGACGAGGTGCGCTATGCGAGCGCCACCTTCATGTCCCCAACGCCGATCTCGCCGGTTCCGCCGGAGGAAGAATGGGCCCCGGGGATGACCCGCAGCCTGGACGAGGTGGTCAGCGAAATCCGGCACGACGGGTGGACCGAGGCCGGCCGAGGAAACGAGCCCTGGTCGCTGACGTTCGAACGGAACTGACACCGCGCCCGCCAGGGCTGGCCGCGTGCCGGCGGCGGGGTCTTCCGACCGTATCCGGGCGTTTTCCGCACGCTTCGCCGTGTCCTCCGAGGGCTTCATACGCCCGCCCGCTCTTGACAGAGGGCGCCATAATGGGATTACCTAATGAACATTCGGTAAATAAAGCTGGAGGCAATGACGCATGGCTGGATTGACGGTTTCCGGTGACACCCACCCCATCCTAAAAGACGACTACGCCTCGGAGTGGATGGGTATCGAAGTAGTGGCACTGGACGACGGACATGCCACGATCCGCATGCCGCTCCGGCAGGAAATGCTGAACGGCTTCGGCATGGCCCACGGCGGAATGATCTTCGCCTTCGGCGACACCGCCTTCGCGCTGGCCTGTAACCCGGCCAACCCTGACCCTGCCGACGAAGGCAACATCACCGTGGCGTCCGGCGTCGATATCAACTTCCTCAAGCCGGCGTTCCGCGGCCAGGTGCTGACTGCCGTCGCCAACCGCCGCGCCAGCACCGGACGCAGCGGCCTCTACGACATCCAGATCTACGCCGCCGATCCGGTCGCGGGCACCGCGCCGGACACAGCGCCCTCCCCCGCAGCCACGGCGCACGCCGCCACGGTTCCGGGCGAACTCCCCACCGACATCCTCCCGGGCGAACTCGTCGCCGAGTTCCGCGGCCGCAGCCGCACCATCTCCAAGAAATAGAAACAGGGAACCCCAGATGACCCAAGAAACCGTCGCACCCACCAGTGATGCTGTCCTGGACCGCGAAGAAACCATCTCCCGCGACGAGCTCGAGGCCTTGCAGCTCAGCCGTCTGCAGCACACCGTGGCCTACGCCTACGACCGTGTCCCGCTGTACAAGCGCAAGTTCGACGAGGCCGGCATCCACCCCGCGGACCTCCGCGAGCTCTCCGACCTGGGCAAGTTCCCCTTCACCACCAAGGAGGACCTTCGCCTGGAGTACCCCTTCGGCATGTTCGCCGTCCCGCAGCACGAGGTGGCCCGCATCCACGCGAGCTCCGGCACCACCGGCCGCGCCACCGTCGTCGGCTACACCAAAAAGGACCTCGCCGACTGGGCCAAGCTCGTGGCGCGCTCGCTGCGCGCCTCCGGCGTCCGCCCCGGCATGAAGGTCCACAACGCCTACGGCTACGGCCTGTTCACCGGCGGCATGGGCGCCCACGCCGGCGCCGAGGCCCTCGGCTGCACGGTCATCCCGATCTCGGGCGGCCAGACCGAACGCCAGATCACGCTCATCCAGGACTTCAAGCCCGACGCGATCCTGGCCACCCCGACCTACCTGCTGACCATCGCCGACGCGATGATGAAGCAGGGCATCGACCCGGCCTCCACCTCGCTCAAGTACGCCGTGCTGGGTGCCGAGCCGTGGACCGAGGAGATGCGCCACGAGCTCGAAGTGACCATGAACCTCAAGGCCTGCGACATCTACGGGCTCTCCGAGGTCATGGGCCCGGGCGTGGCCGGCGAAGCCGTGGAAACCCAGGACGGCAGCCACATCTGGGAGGACCACTTCCGCCCCGAGATCATCGACGCCTTCGACCCCTCCGTGGTCCTGGACGACGGCGAACACGGCGAGCTGGTCTTCACCTCGCTCACCAAGGAAGCGCTGCCGATCATCCGGTACCGCACCAAGGATCTCACCCGGCTGCTGCCCGGCACCGCCCGCCCCGCGCATCGCCGGATGGGCCGCATCACCGGTCGCAGCGATGACATGATCATCCTGCGCGGCGTGAACCTGTTCCCCTCGCAGATCGAGGAGATCGCGCTGCGCATCCCCGAGCTGAGCCCGCACTTCCAGCTCGAGCTCACCCGCCCCGAGGGCCATCGGATGGACCAGATGACCGTCAAGATTGAACGCCGCGAGTCCGTCACGATCGAGAGCGGCGCGGCCGCGGCCAAGGCCCTGCAGCAGCAGATCAAGATCCACGTCGGCTCCTCCTGCGCCGTCGACGTAGTCGAGCCCGGCTCCCTGGAACGGTCCAACGGCAAGCTCCGCCGGATCTACGACCTGCGTCCCAAGGCCTGACCCGTCATGTCCAGCCCGCCGGCTGGCCCGCCCGGGCCGCCCGCGGGCTGACTGATCTCCTGATCGTGAGAAACTAGCGAGTATGCCCACTACAGCAGCCAACACCAAACGCGGCCGACCCGGTTATGACCAGCAGTCGGTCCTGGTGATCGCTGTGGACGTCTTCAACCGCCACGGCTACGACGCCACGTCCATGGGCATCCTCGCTGAAAACCTGGGCATCTCGAAGTCCGCCATCTACCACCACGTGCCGTCCAAGGGCGACCTCCTGAAGCTCGCGCTGGACCACGCCCTGGGCGGCCTCGAGGCCATCCTGGACCAGCCGCAGGCGCAGACCGGCACCGCCGAGGCCCGGCTGGAGTTCGTCCTGCGCGAGACCATCTCGGTGCTGGTGGAGCGGCTTCCGTTCGTCACCCTGCTGCTGCGGCTGCGGGGCAACACCGAGATCGAACGCGACGCGATGGAACGCCGGCGCACCTTCGACCACAAGGTCGCGGCACTGATTTCCGCCGCCCGCGACGAGGGGTCGCTCCGCCAGGACATCGACCCCCGCACCGTCACCCGCCTGCTGTTCGGCACCATCAACTCCATCGTCGAGTGGTACAAACCCGGCGGTTCCCTCTCCCCCGAGAAACTGGCCGACGACGTCATCACCATGGCCTTCCACGGCCTCCACGTCACGCAATAGCGCCAGCGGTAGGCCCGGGGCTGGGGGCCGGGGACCGGGGGCTCCTCACTGCCGAGCGCCAGCGGTCCGGGGGCACTTTGAAGGCCGCAGAGCGGGCTTCTCCCTTGTCTCCGGGAGTGGCCGTCCCAAAGTGCCCCCGTTCGGCCGACGGCTCGGCGATGCCTCGCCCGCGCCACTGCCACTGCCTCGGCCGCCGCCGTCAACCTGATGAGCGGTCCCATTGACGACGTCGGGTCGCCGGGGCCACGCTGGGGGAATGGCCACGAGATTATCCACAGTGCTCCTGGGCGCCTTTCCCGAGTTGCGGTACGAACCCTCCGCCAAAAGGGTCCGCGCGAGCCTTGACGGGTCCGCCGTCGTCGATACCCTGCGTGCCTATCTGGTCTGGGAACCGCGGCGGATCACCCCCGTCTACGCCGTGCCGGAGCAGGACCTGCTGGCGGAGCTCACGTCACCGGCCCTGCCGGCGGCGTCGGTCGAGGAGCACCCCGTCGCCATACGGAAAGGCACGGCCCCGACGTCGCTCGACCCCTCGACGTCGTTTGGCAAGCACACCGCAGCCGGCGGGGAACTGGACGTCGTGACGGCGGCGGCGACGGCTCCCCGGACCGCGTTCCGCCCCGAGGACCCTGACCTGGCCGGGTATGTCATCCTGGATTTCCGGGCGTTCGACTGGCTCGAGGATGACGAGGAGATAATCGGCCACCCGCGTGATCCGTTCCACCGCGTCGATATCCGCGCTTCGTCCGTGGACGTGCAGGTGGCGCTCGACGGCGTGACTCTCGCCAGCACGAACGGCGCGCAGCTGCTCTACGAGACCCTGCTCCCCGTGCGCTACTACATCCCGCCAACGGATGTGCGGATGGACCTGCTGGAGGAAAGTCCCAAGCGGACGGTGTGCCCGTACAAGGGCCGGGCCAGCTATTGGAGCTACCCGGAGTCCGACGAGGGCAGGAACCTCGCGTGGAGCTATGACCGGAGGTACCGCGACGCCGCCCAGATCCACGGGCTCCTCAGCTTCTTCAACGAGCGGGTGGACCTGACAGTCGACGGCGTGCTCCAGCCGCGCCCGGTGACGCCGTGGTCGCGTCCCAGCGGTCCGGGGACACTTTGACGGCTGCAGCCCTTGGCGAGCTGCGGGCAGGCGTCCGGTTTCCGGTTTTAGGTAGGGGTGGCCATGGCCAGGCGCGCGGAGGGATTCCTCTCCGGCGGTCCGGGGGCACATCGACGGCCGCAGCGCGGATTTCGGCCTTAAAGCTCGGTGGATCCGGGTCAATGTGCCCCCGGACGGCAACCCGGAGCTGCCCGCAGCACGGAAAAGCGCCCCGGCGCGGGCCGGGGCGCTGTCAGTGTTCGACTCCGGGGGTGCGCCGTTTAGAGCTGGTAATCCACGGGCGTGGTGATGTTCTCGTGAACGCAGAGGATGTTGTGCTCGGTGTCCATGAACCAGGCGCACTTCTCGGAATCCGTTGTACAAATGTGGTTCTCGGTCTTGAGATCCGGCAGGTCGTAGTCCTGGAACTGGACGCCCTTGGACTCCAATTCCTGGACGGCCCGTTCGATCTCGGAGACTTCGAAACTCAGGGTGGTGTGCTCGGAGTGCATCCCGTCCCTGACGGGCATCAGCTGCAGCATGGGGCCGCCGTCGGTGCCGAATAGGTCGCTTCCGTCGTCTGCCAATCCACGGTGCGGGAGACCCAAGGCTTCTGCATAGAAACGGTGGGCGCGCTCGACATCATCGACCGGCAGGACTGTTGTGGCTTTGTTCAAAACTAAGGTCATTTCGCCACCTCCTACGTTGAAAATTTTACTCCGGAGCGGGGCCGAAAGAACCTGCCAATCTACGCGTCGAGGTGAGACTTCGCGCCCATGTCCACGCGGACAATGGGCGCGTAATCTCACCTCGGCGGGAGCGTCAGCGCCGGCGCCGCCACACGTGCGGGGGCGTCAGCGGCCTACTTCTCCACGAGGGTGAGGACGTCGTAGGTGGCCACGATCTCGTCGTTCTGGTTGGTCAGGACGGCGTCCCAGGCCACCTCGCCGTACTCGTCGGTTTCGCGCGGGGTGATCTTCTTGGCGGTCAGGGTAACCCGGATGGAGTCGCCGGCGGCCACGGGAGTGACGAAGCGCAGGCTTTCGAGGCCGTAGTTGGCCAGCACGGGACCCGGTGCGGGCTCCACGAACAGCCCGGCGCCCCAGGCCAGCAGCAGATAGCCGTGCGCGACGATGCCCGGGAAGAACGGGTTGGCCTCCGCGGCTGCCTGGTTGGTGTGGGCGTAGAAGGTGTCGCCGGTGGAGTTGGCGAACTTCGTGATCTCATCCAGGGTCACTTCGCGCAGCCCGGAGCGGATCGCGTCCCCGATGTGCAGGGTGCTCAGGTGCTTCCGGAACGGGTGCTGGCCCTCGGTCTCGAGCGTGAAGTTGCGGTCGGCGCCGGTGTGCCAGACGCCGGTAACCGCGGTCAGCATGTTCGGCGAGCCCTGGATGGCGGTGCGCTGCATGTGGTGCAGGACGGAGCGGATGCCGCCGAGCTCCTCGCCGCCGCCGGCCCGGCCCGGGCCGCCGTGGACCAGGTGCGGGACCGGTGAGCCGTGGCCGGTGGAGCTGCGGGCGTCCTCGCGGTTGAGCATGTGCACGCGGCCGTGGTGGGCGGCGATGCCGGTGACGAGTTCGCGGGCGACGTCGGGGTCGTTGGTGCAGACCGAGGCGACGAGCGAGCCGCCACCGCGGGCGGCGAGGCGGACGGCGTCGGGCAGGTCCGTGTAGCCGATCACCGAGGAGACCGGGCCAAAGGCCTCCAGCGAGTGGACCTCGTCGGCCTCGGGATCGGCCCAGCTCAGCAGCACCGGGGACATGAACGCGCCGTCGTCGACGACGCCGACCGTGCCGTCCGCGCTGGTGACCTTCGGCGAATCGAGCGTGCCGTAGGCGAGTTCGCCGCCGGCGTCGAGCATGGACTGGACGGCCGCGCGCACATCGGCGAGCTGCTCCAGGGACGCCAGGGCGCCCATGTTCACGCCCTCGGCGCGCGGGTCGCCGAGGACAATGCGCTGCTGGATCCGCTCCCCGACGGCGGTGATGACGTCCTGCACCAGCTCCTGCGGCACGATGGCCCGGCGGATCGAGGTGCACTTCTGGCCGGCCTTGGCAGTCATCTCGGTGACCAGGGACTTGATGAAGGCCTCAAATTCCGGGGTGCCCTTGACTGCATCCGGGCCCAGGATCGAGGCGTTCAGGGAGTCGGTTTCCGAGGTGAAGCGGACCCCGCCCTTGACCACGTTGGCGTGGGACTTGAGCGTGTTCGCGGTGGAGGCGGACCCGGTGAAGGCCACGATGTCGCGGTAGTCAAGGTGGTCCAGCATGGTGCGGACCGAGCCGGAAATCAGCTGCAGCGAACCCTTGGGCAGGATGCCGGATTCGATGATCGCCCTGACGACGGCGGCAGTGACGTAGCCGGTGGGGGTGGCGGGCTTGACGATCGTGGGCACGCCGGCGATGAACGCGGGGGCCAGCTTTTCAAGCATGCCCCAGACCGGGAAGTTGAAGGCGTTGATCTGCACGGCGACGCCGGGGATGCGGGTGTAGATGTGCTCGCCGGCGAAGGAACCGTCCTTGGAGAGCACCTCCATGGGCCCGTCCACGATCACCTGGGCGTTGGGCAGTTCGCGCCGGCCCTTGGAGCCGAAGGTGAAGAGCACGCCGATGCCGCCGTCGATGTCGACCATCGAGTCGATCTTGGTGGCCCCGGTCTGGGCGGAGAGCGCGTAGAACTCCTCGCGGCGGCCGTTCAGGTACTGCGCGAGCTCCTTGAGCTTGAGCGCGCGCTGGTGGAAGGTCAGCTTGCCGAGTTCCGCCTGGCCGGTGGTGCGTCCGTAATCCACGACGGCGGCGAGGTCCAGTCCCTCGGTGCTCACCTTGGCGAGGAGTTCACCCGTGCTTGCGTCCAGGACGGAGGCAGCGCCGGCCGCGGAGCCGGCGTCGGGGGTCCACCAGGAATCCCGGATGAAGCTGGGAACGATCTCGACAGTGTCTACTGTGGGTTCCGGAGCAGTTGCAGTGGTGGTCATCGTTGACGGGTCCTTCCAACAGGGGCAAGATCAACTCGGCCAGCATTACTGACCGTCCGTTCGGTAATATGTCTACAGTACATGAATGAGGCCTGCCGCACACTAGCTGCGGCGGCACCGACCCGCCGGAACCCCTGGATTTCCGGCCACAGAGGAGACATTATGACGCCCGAGCCCCGCAGTACCGAGCTGTGGAAGATCACCCTCGGCGAGCTCGACGAGAAAATGGGAGTGAAGATCGTTGAGGAGTCGGTCGAACGGGTCGTCGCCACCATGCCGGTGGAGGGCAACCGGCAGTCCTTCGGGCTGCTGCACGGCGGCGCCTCGCTGGCGGTCGGGGAGGCCGTGGGCTCCTGGGCCGCGGTCATCCACGCCAGCACCCTGGGCAAGACCGCCGTCGGCGTGGACGTCTCCGCCACCCACCACAAATCCGCCCGCGAGGGCCTCATCACTATCACGGCGACCCCGATCCACCTCGGCGGCACCCTCACCACCCACGAGGTGCTGATCAGCAACGCCGCGGGCGAACGTCTCTGCACGCTGCGGATCACCAATCTGCTGCTGGACCGCAAAGGCTGAGCGGGCGACGGCGGCGGGTCGGGCTGGGCCCCGGGGCGGCTGGCCGGGCCTACGGAGGCGAAACCGCCGGGCTGACGGGGCCGACCGGGCCGACCGGCTGGACGCACCCACCGGGTCGCCCCAGGGGCTGCGAGTTCGGCTGGACGCCGCGGCACCGCGCCCAATTCGCCCAAGAGCTGCGGAGTCGCCGTAACGCAACGGCGACTGGGCAGCTTTCCGGCGAACCCGGTGAGCGCGGGTCCGGGTCCGGCGCCAGCTCGAGCCGGCGAACCCGGTGAGCGCGAGTCCGGGTCCCGGTCCCGAGCCCGCGAGCCGGCGAACCCGGTGAGCGTGGGGCCCGGTCCGGCGAACCCGGTGAGCGCGAGTCCCGGTCCGGCGAACCCGGTGAGCGCGACGTGCCCCCGGCTCCCCTCGGCCCCCGGCTCCCCGCGAGCCCGGTGAGCGTGGGGCCGGTGCGGCAAAAGTGCCCGCCGGCTGCATCCAAACTGGCGCCCCGGCCGGTAGTAACGGTGTAAGCAAATCACCGCCCGGATCCGGGCAACTCAACGAGGAGTTTGAAATGCGCAAATCCATTTATGCCGCCGGGGCATTGTCCATGCTGGCAGCGCTCACCTTCGCTGCCCCCGCCCAGGCGGGCGGGAAGGACGACGGCGACAGGCACCACAGCGACGATGCCCTCCTGTCCGTCCTGCACGGCGTGCCCGGCCTCACCGTGGACGTGTGGGTGGACGGCAAGCTCACCCTGGACAACTTCGAGCCCGGCCAGCTTGCGGGCCCGCTGAAGCTTGACGACGGCAGCTACAAGATCGCCATCACGGGCGCCGACGCCACCAGCGCGGACCACCCGGTGATCGGCCCGGTCAAGGTCCATCTCAAGGAGGGCCGGAACTACACCGCCGTCGCGCATCTGGATGCCTCCGGGGCGCCCACCGCCACACTGTTCAAGAACGACACCTCGGCCAGCCCCAAGGGCGAGGGCAAGCTGACGGTCAGGCACGTGGCGGCGGCGCCCGCCGTCGACGTCCTTGCAGGGGACACCGCGGTCATCGAGGACCTGAAGAACCCCGAGCAGGAAGTGCTGACGCTGAAGGCAGGAACGGTGTCCGCCGCAGTTGCGGCAGCCGGCACCACCAAGCCCCTGATCGGCCCGGCCGACATTCCGGTCAAGAAGGGCAAGAACACGATTGTGTACGCGTGGGGCAGCCTCGAGAAAGGCACCCTCGACGTTGCGGTCCAGGTGGTCGACTCGGCCAAATGGCGCGACTAGAACGCCGCTGAGCCGCGGAGCCGTCGACAACCGCTGAGCCGTCGGCCCGGCACTGAAGAGGCGGCCGGCAGCGCATCCCGCGAGGGATGCGCTGCCGGCCTCTTTTACACCCATCCCGCAGGTTGGCATTAGTGCCGATGGACCCGGAAGGCCCCGGACCTGGACTGTTAGCTTGGAAGGGCTGATTCACCCGGCACCGCTGGGTATAACCGGTCGCACCGGAAGGGATCCACCATGCTCTCAGACACCTCACTTCCCGTCATCAAGGCAACGCTGCCCGTCGTCGGCGAGCACATCGAGGAGATCGCCAAGCGCTTCTACAAACATATGTTCGAGGCGCGGCCGGACCTCCTGGACGGGCTCTTCAACCGGGGAAACCAGGCGGACGGCCGCCAGCAGCAGGCTCTCGCCGGCTCCATCGCGGCGTTCGCCGGGCTGCTCGTGGACCACGTGGACGAGATCCCGGACCACCTGCTGTCACGGGTCGCGCACAAACACGTCTCGCTGGGGTTGAGCCCTGACCAGTACCAGGTTGTCCACGACCACCTGATGTGGGCCATCGTGGATGTGCTGGGCGACGCCGTCACCCCCGAGGTCGCCGCTGCGTGGGACGAGGTCTACTGGCTGATGGCGAACATGCTCATCAACAAGGAACGCGGGCTGTACAACGCGGTGCACCTGACCCCGGACACGATCTGGCGGACCTGGCGGGTGGTCGAGCGGCTCCAGGAGACGGACGACGTGGTCAGGTTCGTGGTCGAGAGGATTGATGAGCGCGAGGTCAAGCCGTCCCTGCCGGGGCAGTACGTCACGATCAAGATGCGCATGCACGACGGCGTCCACCAGCCCCGGCAGTACAGCCTGACGAAGGCCGACGACGGGCAGCACCGGCAGTTCGCGGTGAAGCGGGTCCACGGGTTGGGGATTCCCGACGGCGAGATGTCCAACCTGCTGCACAATGAGGTCCAGGTGGGCGACGAGGTGGTCCTCTCGGCACCCTTCGGCGATGTGGTCATGGAGTACACCGACCGGCCCCTGGTCCTGGCCAGCGCGGGAATAGGGATCACCCCGATGGCCGGCATGCTCTCCCACCTCGTCAAGTCCGGCTCCCAGCGGCAGGTGATGCTGCTGCACGCGGATGACAGCGAGGAGTCCTTCCCGCTCCGGGGGCAGGTCAGGGAAGATCTGGCCGCCCTGCCGGACGGGACGCTGAAGACCTGGTTTCTGAACACCACCGTGGGCGGAACGGCGTCCGGATCCGAGTTCTCCGGTTTTATGGACGTCGGGGCGGTGGACCTCCCCGACGACGCGGAGTACTACCTCTGCGGTCCCCTGCCGTTCCTGAAGTCCGTCCGAAGCGGGCTGGTGGCCGGCGGCGTTCCGGCGAAGGACATCCAGTACGAGGTGTTCGGCCCGGACCTCTGGCTGGCTGACTTCCAGTAGCGGCGGTGTTCGACGGCGGCAGCCTACAAACGGACCGCCCGGCGCCGGGCGGCGGCCAGCAGTACGCCGCCCAAAAGGATCGCGCCACCGGCGAGTTCCGCCGTCGGGAGCAGCGAACCTGCGCCGGTGTCCGGCAACTGGCCGGAGGCGGCCGGGCGGACCGGGGTCCCGGGCTCCGCCGGGGCAGCCGGGGCAGCCGGGGCGGCCGGGGCAGCCGGCCGGACAGCGAGTCCGGCCGGGGCAACGGGTTCGACGGGGGCGGCGGGTGCGGCGGGGGCGGCGACCGGAGCCTCAACGGTGAAGTTCCGGGTGACGGAGGCGCTGTCCAGCTCGCCGGGGGATGTTTGGACGGCCCGGATGGCGAACCGGCCGGGTGCGGCTGCGTCGACGGTGATGCTCCATTGGCCGTCCGGTGCGACGACAGCGGAGCCGGTGATGTCGCCCGTGACCTTTACCGTGAGCCCGGGGGTCCCGGTGCCGTCGATGCGGGTGACGGTTTTCAGCGTCGCGCCATCTGCCGGGGTGGTGATCACCGGGGCATCCAGGTTTGTGACCTTGACCGCCAGCATAACTGCGCCGGAGCGGCTGAAGCCGTTCACTGTCTCGGCCGTGAATTTCAGCGGGCCGCTGGTCCCGGGTGCGGGGAAGGCCCAGTTGCCAGCGGCGTCGACCGGCACTTCCACCGGTGGCTTGTCGGTTTGTTTGTCAATGGTGATGCGGACCTTTGAGTTGGCGGCAACGGCCGACGCCGGGGCCGCCGGGACCCGGCCCGTGATGGGCTGGCCCGCCACGACGGTCAGGTCGTCCGGGCCGTTAAGTTCGGGCTTGTTCAGGAACAGCTGGAGCTGCACGGGGGCCGGGATCTTGGTGAGGGCGTCCTCGAGTGTCGTGGCGATGGCGAAGTTGTCCCCGGACGTCTCGCCGGCCGAATGCGTGCCCACGGCGAAGTTGCCGCTGATCCATGGTCCGCCGGAGTCTCCCCCGCGGGACTGGACGTTCCTGGAGAGGAACCCGCGGAAGGCCCGCAGATCCGCGGCCGCGGTGGTCCGTCCGCGCACGACGTAGATGCCGGTTTCCTCCACCTGGCCGCAGGACCAGCCCGCGGTCCGCCCGGAGCGGCACACCTCCTGGCCCTGGAACGGGGCAACCACGCCGATGATCTTCACGGCGGTGGCGCCGGGGTTCGCGGCGTCGGCCCAGGTGGTCGCGGCCGGCTGCAGGTTGACACCGCCGTCCAGTGCCTCGATGACGGCGATATCGGTGCCCACGTTGCCGGGGGATTCCTCGCTGCCGGTGATCCAGGAGTTCAGCGGTCCGCCGAACTGGCTGAAGCCGAAGCTGCCGAGCAGGGCGAGCGAGCCGGCCCGGGGCGCCGACCCGCCCGCCGTGGCGGAGGTCGGCGGCTCAAGCTCTGCGATCCGTGCTGCGCCGTCCTCGGCGCAGTGCCCCGCAGTCAGAACGACCGGAAGTCCCGCCGCGTTGAACGCGCCAAATCCCGTCGAGCAGATGGTCCGCCGGTCAATGGCGATTCCCTCACCGCCGAAAACGTCCGCTTCAGTGGTGACCGGGGCGCCCTGCTCCAGCTCGACGTTGGCGTACCGGGCCACGAAGTCAGCCGGGGAAATCTTCCCGGGTTCCGTGGCTGCGGCCGCGGGCTCGGGTGGCGCGGCCGATTGCGCGTCCGGCGCGGAAGCTGGCGCGGCCTGCGGGTCCAGGGCGTTTGCTGGCGCAGTCTGCGGGTCCGGGGTCTGGGACAGGCCGGCTTCGGCCGTGTTCGTGCCGCCGGTGCGGATGATGAAGTTCCCCCCGGAGAAAGCCACCGCCTGCAGCCCGGCCGGCCCGACCTCGCGGACGTAGGCCTGGAACAGCTGCTCGGTGCTGGACGCGAGCAGCTCTGCAGCCGAGGGAGCGGCCGGGGGTGTGACGGGGACAGCCGAAGGGCCAGCCGAGGGGTCGACGGGGTCGGCGGACGGGCCAGCCGAGGGGTCGACGGGGTCGGCGGACGGGCCAGCCGAGGGGTTGACGGGGTCGGCGGACGGGCCAGCCGAAGGGTCAGTGGAGGGCTCGTCCGCCGGAGGAGTTGTGCCGTCAAGGGCAGGAGCAGTGGATGCCTCAACGGCCGGCACGAGGACGAACACTGCCGCGCTTCCGGGTCCGTTCAGTTCTGCCACCCGGGCCTGCAGCTCGGCCCCGCTGCCCTCGACGAGGATCTGGCCATCCCGGAGGCGGATGCCCAGGTAGCCGGGGAGCGCCCGCAGGGACGGAAGGGCGTCGGCGGCGGTCCGGCCCAGCTGGCCGGCGGCGTTGAACTCCTCGAGTGTCATGCCCAGGTCGCGCCGGACGGCTTCCGCGAGTCCGACGTCGCTGATGTTCGGCGCCGCTGCCGGTGCCGCCGACAGAACCGCGCCACCCGACGCCATCGGCTCACCGGCCGCGGCCACACCGGGCGCCGCCAAACCGGGCACTAACGACGCGGCTGACGGCGAGGCCGACGGTGAAGCTGTCGAAACGGGTTCCGGTCCCCCGGCTTCGGCCAGCGCGGGCAGGGCGTGGAACGAGCCCGCGAGCGCGAGGGCGGCAGCCGCTAGCGCCCGCACTGTCAGCTGATACGTCGGAGTCTTCACCCGGTTACTCTAACGCCCCAATCTGGCCAGAATGGCAGCCACCTCCGGCTCCGTCACCCCATTGCGGCGCAGGAACTCCCCCGTCTTCACGTGGCGTACAAACCGCAGCAGGCTTTCCCTGCGCGTTTCGAGCAGCGGCGCGAGAACCTCCTCAGGCAGGTACCGCTCATGCGGATGTGGGACCGCCGACACCCGGTGGTGTTCGTTGATGCCCCGCGCGGCCCGCTCGTAGCCGGCGGCAATGGCGTCTTCACCCGCTCCCGCGAGGTCCTGGAGCATCGCCGCGATCATCCCGCTGCGGTCCCGGCCGGCCGAGCAATGGATCACGACGCCGCCGCGCGCCTCCGCCACCGCTTTGAAGACCCTGGCGAGCTTCTCGGGGAAGATCCGCGCGTTGTCCGCGTACGACGCCGGATCGTTCAGGTAGGGGACGCAGAGCCCCCGAAACTCGCTGTTGCCCGGGTCCTCGGTGGGTGCGTGCACGACGTCGAACGCCGCCAGGATCTCGTCGCTGACCCGGGGATCCGTCTCGCGGCGGCGGATCTCGTCCGGGTTGCGGAGGTCAATCACCGTCCGGATGCCGCCGTCGTACGCCTGCTGCCACCCGGCGTCGGTGAGCCACTCGCGGCGTCCCATCCGGAACACACTGCCGGCGACGTGCCAGGCGTTGACCGCCCCGTCCCATTCCATACGCTTCAAGAACTCATCCACCCTCCCAGCTAAGCACGTAGTCCGGGTAGTCCGCAGCCGTAAACCAACGTAGGACCGGCTCCCGCTCAGACCCGGAAACGGGTAGCCCCTACCGTGTTCCGGCCATGAGGCGGGCGGGTAGCGTTGCACCATGGCCGCCCGGAGCTGAGGGTCGATGCTCCCACAGCCTGTCCCGCCAGCAGGGTGTTCGGGAGGCCCAGCTGGCCGCCACCGCTCGGTGCGCCGGCAGCCCCCTCCCGCCGTGCAAACTCACAAGGGGACTCATCATGAACAACGTGCCAATCGGGCGCTGGTCCGGACGACTGGCGGCGGCGATCGCCGCCATCGCGCTGGTTGCCGGTTTCACCGCCGCGCCTGCCACCGCCGCAAGCCCGGATCCCGTCTACATCGCCCTGGGCGATTCGTACGCGGCCGGTACCGGCGGCGGCCTGTACACCGCTCAGCCCGACAAAATTCCCAGCGACAGCCCATGCCTGCAGACTGCGGCGTCCTATCCCGCGGTGCGCAACGCCACGCTCAACCTCGGCTGCTTCGGCGCCACGACGGAGGACGTCTCTGGCATCGCCACCCTGTACGCATCGGAGCTGGCGGCTGCCACGGTGGTCACGGTGACGGTTGGCGGAAACGACATCGACACCGGCCAGGTTGCCTTTGCCTGCACCGCCTCGGGGAGCTCCCCGGCCTGCCAGACGGCCCTGTACAACTCACTGGTGGTGAAGCTCCGCGCACTGCCGGGCAAGATCAAGGCAATGCTGCAGACCGTCAAGAGCAAGGCCCCAAATGCCAGGGTCGTGCTGACCGGCTATCCCCGGCTCTTCACCGTGAGTGCCGGGCTGACCGCGGAACAGACCCAGGCAGCACGGTCGATGAACTCGGCGGCGGACCTGCTCAACGCCACGATCGCATTTTCGGCCCTGGTGAACAGGGCAGGGTACGTCAGCGTCACCGATAAGTTCGCCGGCCACGGCATTGGGTCCACGAGCCCGTGGATCGTGGGGCCGACGGGTCTTTGCAGCCTGGCGATCAACTGCAGCGCGAGTCCATATGACGCTTTCCACCCCACCGCAACCGGCTATCGGGACGGTTACGCCGCGGCCCTGGGGGCACGGGTCCCCTAGCACTGCCTGGCATGCGACGGGTAAGGCCAGGCAGCGGCTACCGCTGCCTGGCCAGCCTGGACTGCAGGGCGTTGCGGACCATCGGCCACTCGTGTTCCAGGATGGAAAACACCACGGTGTCCCGCAGCGCGCCGTCACTGCTGCGGGTGTGGCTGCGGAGCACACCGTCCTGTTTGGCTCCCAGCCGCGCGATCGCCTCGCGGGACTGGAGGTTGAGCCAGTGGGTCCGGAACTCGACGGCGGGGCAGCCGAGCGCCTCGAAGGCGTGCCGCAGCAGCAACAGCTTAGAGTCCGGGTTGCTGCCGCTGCCGTGCGTTGACGCCGCGTTCCAGGTGGAGCCGATCTCCACCCGGGGCGTGGCTGCGTCGATGTTCATGTAGGTGGTCATGCCGATCACCCGGCCCGGCCCGCCCGTCACGGGGTCAATCAGGCGCGCGGTGAAGGGCAGCATGGAGCCGCCGTCCTGCAGGGCCAGCCGCCGCTCGATCTCGGCGGCCATCTGCTCCGGGGCGGGCACACTGGTGTACCAGAGGCGCCACAGTTCGCCGTCGCGGGACGCTTCGACGAGGCCGTCGTGGTGGTCCGGGCGCAGCGGCTCGAGGACGACGAATTTGCCGGTCAGGGTGATGGGGGCGATCGCGGGCCGGTCCAGGGAAGTCACCGCACCATCCTACGGCGGGGCGATCGCGGGCTGCCCTGCGGCATCCCGGGCCCCGGACCGGTGTGCCGTTGCGGGTGTGCTGGTTAGGCTTGGTCCATGATCACAGTAACCGGCACCGTCCAGTCCGTCCTTGAGCCCGGCAGGGCCTTCGACTATCTCTCAGCGTTCGAGCACACCCCGGAGTGGGACCCCGGGACCCCCGTGGTGGACAAGCTCTCCGAGGGACCGGTCGCCGTCGGGCACCGTTACCACGCGGAGGCCGAGTTCCGCGGCAAGCGCCAGGCGCTGACCTACGAGGTGATTGAACTGACGGCGAACCGCATCACGCTGCGGGGAGAGAACAAGTCGGTCATCTCCGTGGACACCATCCAGGTGTCTCCGTCCGGAACGGGCTCCAAGGTGGACTACACGGCGGAGTTTCAGCTCAAGGGCCTGCTCAAGGTGGCCGAGCCGTTCGTCCGGCCGGCGTTCAACTCCCTCGCCGGCCCCGCCATGGACGGTATGAAAAAGACCCTCGACGCCCAGGCATCGCTGTAGCGGCGCCGTGGACAGGAGAAACCCATGACTTCCCACAATCCGGATCCCCTGGAGAACAACCTCACCGGGCTCGAACCGGGCGGCGGCGTGCCGCCCGGTGAAACACCACCGGCGGAGGGGACCTCTGTGGGACCGCAGGGGCCGCGGATCCCCGAGGACCGGGGCTTCGCCCAGTACCTGTGGATCGTCATGATCGCCGTGGTGGTGCTGTTAGTGATGCTCTTCTTTGTCGGCTACATCGTCGGGATCATCAACTAAGCTGCCTGGAACCTAGTCGGTCCAGTCGAAGAAGCCCTTGCCGGACTTGCGCCCGAGTTCCCCGCGGGCCACCTTGTCGCGCAGGATCTGCGGCGGGGCGAAGCGCTCGCCGAGGGTGGTGGCGAGGTACTCGGCAATGCCGAGGCGGACATCCAGCCCCACAATGTCGGTGGTCCGCAGGGGTCCGGTGGGGTGCTTGTAGCCCAGGACCATGGCGTTGTCGATGTCCTCGGCGGACGCCACGCCCTCTTCCACCATGCGCATCGCCTCGAGGGCGATCGCGACGCCCAACCGTGAGGACGCGAAGCCGGGGGCGTCGTTGACGACGACGGCGGTCTTGCCCAGCGCCTCGACCCAGCCGCGGGCCGCCTGGGCCAGCGGCTCGGAGGTGTGCTCGCCGAGGACGACCTCGATCAGGGTGGACGCGGGCACCGGGTTGAAGAAGTGCAGGCCCAGGAAGTTGTGCGGGCGCTGCAGCTCGCGGGCCAGCGCGTTGACCGAGATGGAGGAGGTGTTGGAGGCGAGGTAGGCACCGTCGTCGAGCCGTTCCTCGATCCCCCGCAGCGAGGCGACCTTCAGGTCCCAGTCCTCCGGGACGGCCTCGATGACCAACTGGCGGTCCTTGAAGTCGTCGTAGTCGACCGTGACCGAGAGCCGGGAGACCATCTCATCGAGGTTGCCGTCGGTGGCGCCGCGCTCGATGCTCTTGGCCGCCGCGGATTCCACCCGCTCGCGGGCCGCCTCGGCCGCCTCCTCATCGCGCTCGACGACGAGGACGTTGGCGCCGTTGATCAGGAACGCGTGCGCGATGCCGGCGCCCATCCGGCCGCCGCCCAGCACCCCGACGAAGTCGGGAAGGCCAGAGTCGGGAAGGCCAGAGTCGGGGAGGCCAGAGTCGGGGAGGCCAGAGTCGGGAAGGCCAGAGTCGGGAAGGTTCGAGGGAAGTACGGAGTTGCTCATCTTCAGTTCTTCTTCCGGTCTGAATCCTGCGCGGACTTCTTGGCTGACTTCTTTTCGGACTTTCGATCGAGGAAAGCCTGCATACGTTCGAACTTGGCCTGGGATTCAAAGAGGATCCCCTGGGCCAGCTGGTCGATCAGCGGGTGCGCCTCGGCGGGGGCGTGGAAAACCGACTTGGTGATCCGGACCGCGAGGGGATCCTGCGCGGCGATCCGGTCGGCCAGGGCGTGGGCGGCCGCTATCAGTTCGGGGGCCTCGTGGATCTCGGTGATGAGGTTGACCGCGAGGGCCCGCTCGGCGCGCAGCACGCTGCCGGCGAGCAGGATTTCCTTGGCCACCGGCTCCCCCACGAGCTCCTTCAGCCGCCAGCTCGCACCGGCGGCGGCGAGGATGCCCAGGCCGGTCTCCGGGTTGCCGATCCGCACCGACGGGGTGCCGATCCGGAAGTCCGCGGCGTACGCCAACTCGGCGCCGCCGCCCAGGCAGAAGCCGTCCAGGGCCGCGATGACGGGCATCGGCAGCTTCGCGATCCGCACGAAAATGGTGGAGTTGATGCCCTGCAGGGCATCGTCGCGGCGGCGTTCGCGCAGCTGCCCGATGTCCGCCCCGGAGGCGAAGACTCCCTCCGTGCCGGCGATGATCAGGACCTTCGGGGTCCGCTCCAGCGCGGCGCAGACGGCATGCAGCTCATCGACCATCTGCTGGTCGATCGCGTTGCGGACCTCGGGCCGGTTGAGGAGCACCACAAGCCGGTCCTCGCGCTCCTCGACCAGCAGGGTGCTGAAATCGTGCTGGTCCAGGCCCGTCGCGGCGGCGGCCATTACACGCGCTCCAGCAGCATCGCGGTGCCCTGGCCGACGCCGATGCACATGGTGGCGAGGCCGATCCTGGCATCCTCGCGCTCCATCCGGCCCAGCAGGGTGATCGCGAGCCGGGACCCGGACGAGCCCAGCGGGTGCCCCAGGGAGATCGCGCCGCCGTCGCGGTTTACGATCTCGGGGTCCAGCCCGAGCCGCCGCATGGTCGCGAGCGACTGGGTCGCGAAGGCTTCGTTGAGTTCGACGGCGCCGAGGTCGCCGACGCTGAGGCCGGTGCGGGCGAGCACCTTCCGGGTGGCCGGGACGGGGCCGATGCCCATGATTTCGGGTTCGCAGCCGGCGGAGGCGCCGTCGATGATCCGGGCGCGCGGGGTGAGGCCGAGGCGCTCGATGGCGGCCTCGGAGGCGACGATGATGGCGGAGGCGCCGTCGTTGAGGGTGGAGGAGTTGCCGGCCGTGACAACGGAACCGCCGGCAACGACGGGGCGGAGGGCCGCGAGGATGTCCATGGTGGTGCCAGCGCGCGGGCCCTCGTCGGTGTCGACGACGGTTTCGCCCTTGCGGCTCTTGACCGTGACCGGGACGATCTCGTCGGCGAAGCGGCCGGCGGCGATGGCCGCGAGGGAGCGTTCGTGCGAGCGGACGGCGAAGGCGTCGGCGTCCTCGCGGGTGATGCCGTCCACGCGGGCGACTTCCTCGGCCGTTTCCGGCATGGAGTAGGTCATCTTCCCGCCCCGGGAGAGTTCGCCCTTCTGGAACAGCGGGTTCACGAAGCGCCAGCCGATGGAGGTGTCGAAGATTTCCCCCGGCTTGGCGAACGCGGTCCGCGGTTTCTCCTGCACCCAGGGGGCGCGGCTCATGGATTCGACGCCGCCGGCGATCACGATGTCCGCGGCGCCGGACTTGATCATGTGGCTGGCCATGATGATGGCGCTCAGGCCGGAGGCGCAGAGCCGGTTCACGGTGATGCCGGGGATGTGCAGCGGCAGGCCGGCCAGGATGGTGGCCATCCGGGCGACGTTGCGGTTTTCCTCGCCGGCGCCGTTGGCGTTGCCGAGGATGACCTCGTCGATGCTCTCGGGGTCCAGCCCGGCCCGGGCCACAGCCTCGCGGACCACCAGGGCGGCCAGGTCATCGGGGCGGACCGCGGAGAGTGCCCCGCCGTAACGGCCCACCGCGGTGCGGGCGCCGCCTACGAGAAATGCCTGTGGTCCTGCTGCTGCTGATGCCATGGGTACACCCTTCACGCGATAAACGTCTCTGTCATCGAATCTGTCATCGAAAGAACTCCCGGCGGCGGCGTCCGCGTCCGACCCGCCGGCGCGCCAATTTACTGACCGTTCGTTCTATAAAGATTACACGGCGCGGCAAGGGGGTCAATCAAACCCCCGCCGGATTACGCAGTAACTCACGCGGTAACTTACGCGACGACGACGCCGAGGTGGCTCGCCATGAGCGGGGCGAGCAGGCCGAGCTGGTAGTCGTCGATCACGAGGCCGGCGAGGCTTTCCAGCCCGCTGATGGTGCGGATGTCGGTGCCGCGGATGTCGAAGTCCGTGAGCCTGGCGCCGGCGACGTCGAGGGTGCCGACGGTGCAGTTCTTCAGCGCCACCCGGGTCGCCGCGCAGGAACCGAGGTCCAGTTCGGCGATGATGCAGTCGCTGATCTGCACGTCCGTGAGCTTGGAACCGCGGAGGTTCACGTAGTCGAGCTTCCCGCCGTCGATCCGCACGGACTGCCAGCCGCTTTCGTAGAGTTCCGCGGAACCCCAGCGGGGGTTGCCGATTTCGACGTCGCGCAGGGTGCTCCGGGCCGCCATGAACACGGGGGCGTAGACCTCGGCCAGGATGCAGTCACGGAAGGTGGCTCCGCGCAGCTGGGTCTCGTTGAAGGACACGCCCTGGAAGTCGCACTCGGCAAAGTCGGTGCCGGCGAGTTCCAGACCGTCGGCGGAGGCCCTGCTGTACCGGACGCCGTCATACCTCTCCCCGGACTGGAAATCCGGGGAGAGGTCGTCCCGAAGCTCCGCCAGCCGGACCGGGCTGAGCCGCGGCGCGGTGACCTTCGGCGCCTTGGACGCGGTGCCCCGGGCCATTAGAGCGACTCGGCCTTGGCCGCGATTTCCGCCAGGTCCTTGGCGAGGGCCTTGCGGGTGATGCCCATGCCCAGTTGTCCGAAGACGGCCATTGCCAGCTTGTGCATCCGGGAGCGGTTCTGGAGTTCGGCGCCGAACGTCATGGTCAGGTCCGTGCCGCCGTCGCGGTCCGCCAGCGTCATGCGCGAGGTGTAGTCCGCCCCGCCCTGCAGCGCTTTCACCGTGGTGCTCCGGGGCGGATCGGCCTGGGACACCCACATCTCCACGGTTTCGGACCTGCCCATCATGGTGCGGGTCTCCTTCCAGCGTGTCCCCTCGCCGTAGGGGCCGTCGCTGAGCATCTGGATCGAGTCGATGCCGGAGAGGGTTGCGGCCGAACCGGGAATGTCGGAAATGACCGCCCAGACCTTGTCCGCCGGGGCGTTGACATGCTGGGTCAGGCTGATTGAGTGATCCATGGCATCGAGCCTAGCCCGGCTCCGCAGCAGAATTCACCCCTGCGGCGCGGGACGATCCCTTGAAACCCCTTGATTTAGTAAGCATGCTTTGTGTTATGGTGAGTGGACGTTGAATTTCAACCGGAAACGAAAGGTGTTTGCACCATGGGTATCGGAGACAAGATTCAGAACGAAGCAGAGCACCTCGGCGGCAAGGCCAAGGAAGCTACTGGCAACGCCACGAACAACGACCAGTTGCGCGCCGAGGGCCAGAAGGACCAGGTCGTCGCAGACGCCAAGAAGGTCGGCGAGAACACCAAGGACGCCTTCAAGAAGGACTAGTCCTATCGAAGCGCGGCGGCGGACATTCCTTTGGGGGATGCCCGCCGCCGCTATTTTGTGCCCGGGAAGAATGCCACGCCGCCGGTCCGGGCGCTGGAGGGCCATTCATATCCCGGCAATGCACCGTTGGTGATGGGGCTGCGTTGTGAGATTCTCGGGGCTACAGCATCCGACGACGGAAGGCCCGCACCATGACGATGATCGACCTCAGCGCGACCGGCAGTGCGGCTGGAGACGGACCGGGCGCCCCCGGATCGCCAAACCTCCGCGGCTACCTGGCACGGCCCGAGGGGACCGGCCCCTTTCCCTCCGTCCTGATGATCCACGAGGCGTTCGGCCTCAACGACATTGCCCGGCGCCAGGCCGACCGGCTGGCACGCGCCGGATATCTGACGCTGGCGGTGGACCTGTTCAGCGACGGCGGAATGCGCCGCTGCCTGGTTTCCACCATGCGCTCGCTGGCGTCCGGCACGGGCAAGGCCTTCACGGACCTGGCCGTGGCACAGGCATGGCTGGAGCGGTCGGGGTGGACCAACGGCAAGATCGGCGTCATCGGCTTTTGCATGGGTGGCGGCTTCGCCCTAATGATCGCCAAAGACGGCTTCGACGCGGCGGCGGTGAATTACGGCAGACTGCCAAAGGACCCCGAAGAGGCCCTGCGGGGCGCCTGTCCCGTGGTGGGCAACTTCGGGAAGGCGGACCGCACTCTGCCGGGGGCCGCCGCCCACCTCGATGCCGTGCTGGACAAGCTGGGCATCGAGCACGACGTCAAGGAATTCGAGGGCGCAGGCCACGCCTTCATGAACGACGCCGAGCTTGGCCCGCGTCCGCTCCGGCCCCTCTTCCGCGTCATGGGCATCAAGCCGGACCCCGACGCGGCGGCGGAGGCCTGGCAGCGGATAGAAGACTACTTCGCCAGGCACCTCGCGCAAAGCCCGTAGGAACGCATCGGCGCTCCCCCGCGCTTGTTGGCCCGCGGCCGGGCCCCCGGGCCGGAACGCAAAGTCCGGTTACGCAAGAACGGCGGGCCCCCGTACTGGAGGCCCGCCGTCGTCGTCCGCTGGAGGTGTTGCCCGCAGCGGTTAGTTGAAGAGTGCGTTCTTCGGTTCGTTGTTCTTGACCTTCTGCCAGCCGAGCCACAGCAGCAGTGTGAAGAACGGGATGGTCGCCAGGGTCCAGAGGCCGAGGTGGAAGACCTCGCCGCTCTTGCTGGTCATGGTGTCGAAGCCAATCAGCACCGTGATGAGCAGCAGGGCGATGAGGCCGGCCCAGCTGGCCCAGACTCCGCCGGGCGCGGGCAGGGATGAGACCTTGCCCTTGGTCTTGCGCAGCGCGATCTGGCTGGCGAAGATGGCGCCCCAGGTGAAGATCACGCCGATCGACGCGGAGTTCAGCGCCAGGTCGAAGGCGTGCGAGCCGCCGAGCCAGATGTTCAGGAGGATGCCGACGAGGTAGACGCCGCCGATGGCCAGGATGGCCGCGTACGGGACGTGGCTCTTGGACATCTTGGTCAGCCACTCGGGAGCATGTCCATTGTTGGCCATGGTGCGGAACACCCGGCCGATCGAGTACAGGCCCGAGTTGCAGGAGGACAGCGCGGCGGTGATGACGATCATGTTCATGACATCGCCCATCCAGCCGAGGCCCATCTGGCCGAACACGGTCACGAACGGCGAGGTGCCGGCGACGTACTGGTCCGAGGGCAGCAGCATGGCCAGCAGGGTCACGGAGCCGACGTAGAACACGACGATGCGGAAGACGACCGCGCGGATGGCCTTGGGCACTTCCTTGGCCGGGTCCTGCATTTCGCCGGCGGTGATGCCGACGAGCTCAATGCCGTTGTAGGCGAAGATGACGGCGTTCAGGACCAGGATCATCACCAGGGCACCCTTGGGGAACATGCCCCCTTCGGCGGCGAAGAGGTTGTTGACCGAGGCGTTGCCGTCGCCGACCTGGGCGTTGGTGACCACCATGAAGGTGCCTACGGCCAGGAAGATGAGGATGGCGCCGACCTTGAGGCAGGAGGCCCAGAATTCGAATTCACCGAACGCCTTGACGCTCATGAGGTTCACGCCCACGAGCAGCAGCAGCGCGGCGATCGCGGACAGCTCGACCGGCACGTTGGGGAAGAAGAACTGGAAGTACAGCCCGATCGCGATGAGCTCGGCGATGCCGGTCATCGCCCAGTTGATGAAGTACATCCAGCCGGACACATAGGCGCCCTTTTTGCCGAACATTTCGCCGGCGTAGCTGACGAAGGAGCCCGAGGTCTGGCGGTACATGATGAGCTCGCCCAAGGCGCGCATCAGCAGGTAGGCGATGACGCCGGCAATGGCGTAGGAGAAGATGAGCGCCGGCCCGGTGGAGGCCAGGCGCCCGCCGGCACCCATGAAGAGGCCGACGCCGATGGCGCCGCCCATTGCGATCATGGTGACCTGGCGGCCACTCAGGGATTTTGCGTAGCCCTCGGCGCTGAGGGTCGAGTCGACGACGGCGGGTTGCGCCGGAGTGCTCTTAAGTTCTGTGGGCGTAGGTGATGGCACAGCTGTTCCTTGTAGGTCGGGGTATGGCCGGGAAGTGACCGTGGATTCAAGTACACAAAATTCGGGCCAGAGCCCCTTGTAGGGACCCAGCCGTGTACCGAACCTCACAAGTGTCGAAGCTCGCGCGGCTCATCCATCCTACTAGCATTTGCGGCCTTGTCGTGACGCGGGCTACACCCTGCGGGCACTATTGCTAATTTATGATGTGATTTGGGCTGGAACGCCGAATGATGTTCGATTTCGGTCCGGCCAGTCCCGGCCTACCCGTCAGTTAGGACGTTGCCAGTTTTTCCGCCGTCAGGCCAGGCCGCCGTCCCGCATCGCATATCGGAGCCAGTTCCCGGTCCCGGCCCCGGCGCGGTTCCCCGTGCTGTTGTCGCGGGCGCAGGCGTCGAACCACTCCCCCAGCGCGCGGTCGTGGCTGACCATTACCAGCGTCCCGGCGAAGTCCGAAAGGGCGGATTCCAGCTGCTCCACCAGGACGGGCGCCAGATGGTTGGTGGGCTCATCGACGAGCATCGTCCCGTAGCCGCCCAGCAGAAGCCGGGCCAGCGCCAGCCGGCGCTGCTGCCCGGCGGACAGGCCTCCCACCGGGACGTGGAATTCGCTGGTCCGGAAGAGCCCCAGGCGCAGCAGCGCCTCCGCGTGCTCATCGATGTTGCCGCCCAGGCCCGCGGCGAAAGCCGGCAGCAGGCGCAGCCCCGGGCGCTGCGGGAGCTCCAGCTCCTGCTGCAGGTAGCCGATCCGGCCGTGCCTCACCACGGTGCCCCGGGCCGGTTCCAGCGTGCCCGCGAGGACGGAGAGCAGCGTGGACTTGCCGGCACCGTTGGGGCCGGTGATGAGGATCTTCTGGCCCGCCTCCACCCGGAGGTCCGTCGGTTCCAGGCGGCCGGGCACCGACACGGCCCGGGCTTCCAGGGCCGGTCCCGCCGCCACGTCCGCACGCAGGTCCGTCGCCAGCTTCAGCGGCACCGGCGGACGGTCGACGGGGTATTCCTCCAGCCGGCGGAGTCGCTCCTGGGCGTTGCGGACCTTGCTGGAGGCTGCCTTCTGCCAGGTGCCGGCCTTGAAGTCGAAGCCCATTTTGTCGTTGTCGCGCTGGCGGGCGTAGCCCATCTTCCCCGCGACCGTGTCCGCCTGGAGCCGTTCGGCCGCCATGGCGTCCAGCCACCCGCTGTACTGCTGCGCCCAGCGCTGGCGTTCGGCGGCCTTCTCCCGCAGGTAGCCTTCGTAGCCGTTGCCGTAGCGGTTGACCGTCCGGCGTTCGGCGTCGACTTCGATCACGGTAGAGGCGACTTTGCGCAGCAGGACGCGGTCGTGGGAGACCACCACCACGGTGCCGCGGTGCGCCGCGAGCCGCGCCTCCAGCCAGGCCGTCCCGCTGGCGTCAAGGTGGTTGGTGGGTTCATCCAGCAGGAGGATGTCCGCGGGATCGGCCATCACGCAGGCCAGCGCCACACGCTCCTGTTCCCCGCCGGAGAGCGAGCCCAGTGTCCTCATCCGGTCCAGCCCGCCCAGGCCCAGCCGGTCCAGCGCCGCCTCCACGCGGGATTCCGCGGCGTAGCCTTCCCTGAGCTGGTATTGCGTCTGCAGGGTGCCGTAGCGCTCCAGTTCGTCGGCTTCGGCGTCGGCAAGCCCGTCCTCCAGACGGTCGAGCTCGGCCTCCAGTTCGCGGAGGGATCCCAGGGCGGCGTCGATCGCGTTGCTTACCGTGAACGCATCCGGCAGTCCGAGGGTCTGGGCAAGATAGCCGACGCGGCCCTGACGGACGGCGGTGCCCTCGTCCGGGGTCTCGAGCCCGGCCAGGATCCGCAGCAGCGTGGATTTGCCCGCGCCGTTTTCGCCGACGATCGCCACATGTTCACCGGCGTTGATGGCCAGTTCGACGTCGGCAAACAGCTGGCGGTCCCCGTAGCCGTGGGATACGCCCGTAAGGCGGAGATGTTCGCTCAAGGAGTCCTCGCAGGTAGATGGCGAGCCGGCGCGGCGGCGGCTTGCGTCGTCAAGTATGACACCGCAGGCTCCGACTGACCCGACCGCCGCCGTCGGGCAGCGGCTCCGACTGACCCGACCGCCGCCGTCGGGCAGCCTCTTGGGGGCGCCCTGGCGGGAAACGTCAGGCGGCGAGCGCGGCCGCTTTCCGGCGCCGGGCCATCGCCAGCCGCGTGCCGATCAGCCCCTGCCGCGGGCTGAACAGGTAGACGGCGGCGAACGCGGCCGCCTGCGTCAGGACCACCATGGCGCCGGAGGCGGTGTCGAGGTAGTAGCTGAAGTAGATCCCGGCGATGGAGCACACCGCGGAAATGGCCGGCGCGATCACCAGCATGCGGGAGAACCGGTCCGTCAGCAGATAGGCCGTGGCCCCGGGAATGATCAGCATGGCCACCACCAGCACCACGCCCACGGTCTGCAGCGCCACCACGGACGTCAGCGCCAGCAGGCCCAGCAGCAGGGCCCCGAGGCGCTTCGGGGACAGCCCGATCGCGTGGGCGTGCGTGGGGTCGAAGGCGTAAAGGGTCAGGTCACGGCGTTTCAGGACCAGGATCGCGAAGGTGACGACACCCAGCACGAGGACCTGGATGAGGTCCGGAATGCTGACGCCGAGCAGGTTGCCGAAGATGATGTGGTTGAGGTCCGTCTGGCTGGGCGTGACGGAGATGAGCACCAGGCCGAGCGCGAACAGGGACGTGAACACGATCCCGATCGCCGCGTCCTCCTTCACCCGGCTGGTGTTGCGGACCACCCCGATCAGGGTCACCGCGATCAGCGCGAACACCAGGGCGCCCAGCGCGAAGGGGGCACCCACGATGTAGGCGAGCACCACCCCGGGCAGCACGGCGTGGGAGACGGCGTCGCCCATCAGCGACCAGCCGATCAGCACGAGCCAGCAGCTCAGCACCGCGCAGACGATGGCAGCGAGCGCCGTGGTGACGATGGCCCGGACCATGAAGTCATAGCCGAGGGGTTCCAGCAGGAGGTCGAAGAGATCCATGGCTCAGTTCCTGCCCGGCCGGTTGGCAACGCCGGGGGCCGGCAGTCCGCGGTCCGGAAGGCCGGGGGCCGGCAGTCCGCGGTCCGGAAGGCCGGGGGCCGGAAGGTCCCGGTCCGGGAGGTCCCGGTTGAGGACGTCGAGGCCGAAGGCCATGGCCAGGTGCTCCGGCTGCAGCACCACCTCGGGCGGGCCGTGCATCAGGACCTTGCGCATCAGGAGCACCGCCTCATCGCAGAGCCGGGGCAGGGCGTGCAGGTCATGGGTCGAGACGAGGATGGTGCAGCCGTCCGCGGCCAGTTCCTTCAGCAGGCGCGTTATCGTCGCCTCGGAGCGCTTGTCCACGCCGGCGAAGGGCTCGTCCAGGAGCATCATGGTGGCGCCCTGGGCGATTCCGCGGGCAACGAAGGCGCGCTTCTTCTGGCCGCCGGAGAGCTGGCCGATCTGCCGGTTGGCGAACTCGGAGAGTTCCACCCGGTCCAGGGCGAGGTCGACGGCGTCGCGGTCCGCCCTGGACGCCCGGCGGGTGAAGCCCTGGTGCCCGTAGCGGCCCATCATCACGACATCGTGCACGGACAGCGGGAACTGCCAGTCCACGTCCTCGCTTTGCGGGACGTAGCCGATGCCGCCCGTCTTGCGGGCCTTGGCCGGTGATTCGCCGTTGATCAGGACGCGGCCGGCGTCGGGCTTGACCATGCCCATGATCGCCTTGAACAGCGTCGACTTTCCGGAGCCGTTCATGCCCACCAGCCCGCAGATCCGGGCCGCCTCCACGGTGAGGGAGGCGGCATCGAGCGCCAGGACCTCCCCGTAATGGACGGTGACGTTTTCCACCAGAATGGCCGGATTGCTCATGATGCCGCTCCCGTCAGGCCTGCAGTGATGAGCTTGGAATCGTGCCGGACCAGGTCCAGGTACGTGGGCACGGGGCCGTCCGCTTCGGAGAGCGAGTCCACGTACAGCACGCCGCCGAAGGTGGCGCCGGTTGCCCCGACCACCTGGCGCATCGGTGCGTCCGAGACCGTGGACTCGCAGAAGACGGCCGGGACCTTGTTGGCCTTGACGAATTCGATGGCCTTGGTGATCTGCTGCGGGGTGGCCTGCTGTTCGGCGTTGACGGCCCAGATGTAAACCTCGCGGAGGCCGGCGTCGCGCGCCAGGTACGAGAAGGCTCCCTCACATGTCACCAGCGCCCGCTGCGCCTCGGGGACGGCGGCGATCTTCTGGACCATTTCATCCTGCACGGACTGCAGCTGGGCCTTGTACGCCGCCCCGTTGGCCTCGAAGGCCGCGGCGTTCCCCGGATCCAGCTTCGAGAACGCCTTCACCATGTTGTCCACGTAAATCTGCACGTTGACCGGCGACATCCAGGCGTGCGGGTTCGGTTTGCCCTGGTAGGAGTCTTCGCCGATGGAGAGCACCTCCACGCCCTCGCTCACGACGGCGTGGGGAACGTCCAGGCCCTCGACGAACTGGGCGAACCAGGCTTCCAGGTTCAGCCCGTTGTCCAGGATCAGGTCGGCTTTGGAGGCCTTGCGGATGTCCCCGGGGGTGGGCTCGTAGCCGTGGATTTCGGCGCCGGCCTTGGTGATGGATTCGACCTGCAGTTTGTCCCCCGCCACGTTCTGCGCGACGTCGGCCAGCACGGTGAAGGTGGTCAGCACCACGGGCTTCTCGGCCGCGGAGCCCGGTCCCTGCCCCGGAACGCCCGCCCCGCACGCGGCCAGGGACAGTCCGAGCAGAACGGCGGCGACGGCGGCTCCGGCAGTACGGCGGCGACGTGTTCGGCCGACAACTTTGGCGGGCCGAAACGAATTTTTAGGCATACCGAACATTATACGGGACCCGACCCTCCGGCCGCGGCGCTAGGCTGTTGTCATGGGCACTGTTCTCCACACTCCACCGGCACCGCGGCCGGAACTTTACCGGTTCTCGCGGCTCGATTTCATCACCGCGGGCCTGTACGTGGCCGTGGCCGCGTTCTTCGCCGTGGCCGGCGGACTGCTGGTCCCGCTGCTGCTCGAGCTGTCCCCGAACCCGGCGGTGGCGTCCTACACCGTCAACCTGGTCTTCTACGGCGTCATCGGCCTCCTGGCCCTGGCCGCCGTCCGGCATGTCGCCGCCCGGGACCTCAGGGTGCTCGCCACCAGGCCCTGGTTCACGGTGCTGATGGTTCCCCTCGCCGTCGTGGCCATGATGATCGTCACCGCGGTCTTGGTCTCCATCACCGGAACGCCGCAGACTTCCGCCAACCAGGCCGGCCTGCAGGCGCTGATGCAGCAGGTCCCGGTCTGGCTGATGGTGCCGCTGCTGGTGATCGTGGGCCCGTTCGTGGAGGAGTACATCTTCCGGCACCTGCTGATCGGCAAACTCAGCCGGCGGGTCAACATCTGGGTGTGCTGCTCACTGTCCGTGGTGCTGTTCGCGGCCCTGCACATCGTGGGCCAGGAGGACCTGAGCCTTCCGGTGCTGATGCCCTACCTCGCGATGGGCGCCGTGCTGGTGTTCGTCTACGTCTGGACCGGCAGGAACGTCATGTTCGCCTACTTCGTCCACGCCTCGAAGAACCTGCTCGCGGTCATCTTCATCTACGCCATCCCGCCCGAACTGATGGAGCAGCTCCAGCAGATGCAGGGCTAACCCAACAAGCAACGCGGGGTCAGCTGCGCATTCCGGAGCCTTATACGGGCGCTAGGTGACCCCGCGTTGCTCTGGGGGCCTACCGCCGGCCGCGCCGACGTCGTAGTTTCTTCCCATGACACTGAACATCCAGATCGCCGTCGACTGCCGGGACCCGCACAAGCTCGCCGACTGGTGGGCCGAAACCCTCCAGTGGGCCGTGGAGCCGCAGGACGAGTCCTTCATCCGCGCGATGATCGCGCAGGGCTTCGCGACGGAGGCGGAAACCACCACGCACCACGGCAGGCTCGTCTGGAGCGTCGGCGCCGCCATCCGCCCGCCGGAGGAACTTGACGCGAAACCGCCCGCCCGCCGCATCCTGTTCCAGACGGTCCCGGAGGATAAGACCATCAAGAACCGGATCCACTGGGACGTCAACCTGGCCGGCGGCGACAAGGACGCGGCGCGTGCGGCCCTCGAGGCCCGCGGCGCCACGTACCTCTGGACCGCCAGCCAGGGGCCGCATTCCTGGCACACCATGGCGGACCCGGAAGGCAATGAGTTCTGCATCAGCTGAGGCGATTACTAGACTCGGACTGTGAGCAACGAAATCCCCGCCAAGGTGTCCGACGTCTTTGACCCCACCCGCTGGCGCACCGTGTCCGGCTTCGACGACTTCCAGGACATGACCTACCACCGGCAGGTGGAGCGTACCGAGGACGGCCGCGCGGTCAAAGACCTCCCGACCGTCCGCATCGCCTTCAACCGGCCCGAGGTGCGCAACGCCTTCCGCCCCGGCACCGTGGACGAGCTCTACCGCGCCATGGACCACGCCCGGATGAGCCCGGACGTGGCCACCGTGCTGCTGACCGGCAACGGCCCCTCCGCCAAGGACGGCGGCCACTCGTTCTGCTCCGGCGGGGACCAG
Organism: Arthrobacter sp. AL12; assembly: GCF_029960645.1. Lineage (GTDB taxonomy): Bacteria > Actinomycetota > Actinomycetes > Actinomycetales > Micrococcaceae > Arthrobacter. The sequence goes on along the minus strand of NZ_JASBQY010000012.1, from coordinate 8,114 downwards.
CGGATCCGCGGCCGCGACGGGTACAGGTACGTAGTACAAGACACCGTGGGTGAGACCAAGGAGACCATCGACCCCGCCCGCGCCGGCCGGCTCCACATCCTGGAAGTCCAGCGGCTGATGCGCACCATGCCCAAGGTGGTCATCGCCGTCGTGAACGGCTGGGCCGCCGGCGGCGGGCACTCTCTGCACGTCGTCTCCGACCTGACCATCGCCTCCCGCCAGCACGGCAAGTTCAAGCAGACCGACGCCACGGTGGGCAGTTTCGACGCCGGCTACGGCTCTGCGCTGCTGGCCCGCCAGATCGGCCAGAAGGCGGCCCGGGAGATCTTCTTCCTGGCCCGCGAATATTCCGCCGAGGACATGGTCCGGATGGGGGCCGTGAACGAGGCCGTGGACCATGAGCGGCTCGAGGACGTGGCGCTGGAATACGCCGCCGACATCGCCCGGCAGTCCCCGCAGGCCCTCCGGATGCTCAAGTTCGCCTTCAACCTCGCCGACGACGGCCTGGCCGGGCAGCAGGTCTTCGCCGGCGAAGCGACCCGGCTGGCGTACATGACGGATGAGGCCGTGGAGGGCAAGGAAGCCTTCCTGGAGAAGCGCGATCCGGACTGGTCCAGCTTCCCGTACTACTTCTGAGCCCCGCTTACCCCGAAGGCAGCCACGTGACTTCCCAGCCCCCGAACATCGAACCGGCGCTCAAGGCGCTGGCGGACGCCCTCCACGGGGAGGGTCCCGCCGTCGAACTCTCCGCCGACGCCGGCGGGAACGTGGTGGTCACCGCCGTGGAGACGCCCGGCCATGAGGACGCCGCCGTCGTGGTGCGGACCTCCGGCTCCACCGGCATGCCGAAGTCGACGGTTCTGACCGTGGACGCGCTGGCGGCGTCCTCGGTGGCAACCGCGTTCGCGCTCAAGGGGGAGGGCCAGTGGCTGCTCGCGTTGCCGGTGCAGTACGTGGCCGGGGTGCAGGTCCTGGTGCGCTCGCTGTTCGCCGGCACCCGGCCCTGGGCGATGGACATGTCCGGCGGGTTCACCGCGGAGGCGTTCACCGCCGCGGCCTTGGAGCTCACGGACAAGATCCGCTTCACCTCGCTGGTGCCCACCCAGCTGCAGCGGCTGCTGGACGCGCCGTCGGCCGACACGCTGGCGGTGCTGCGCCGCTTCAACGGCATCCTGCTCGGCGGCGGCCCCGCCTCGCCCGGACTGCTCGCCGCGGCCCGCGACGCCGGCGCCCGCGTGATCACGACCTATGGTTCGGCCGAGACCTGCGGCGGCTGCGTCTACGACGGCTTCCCGCTCGAGGACGTGCTGGCCCGGGTGGAGGGGGACGGCCGGATCCTGCTCGGCGGCGCCACCCTGGCCGCCGGCTACCTCGGCGACCCCGGGCTCACCGCCGGCGCCTTCTTCGAGGAGGACGGTGTCCGCTGGTACCGCACCGGCGACCTCGGCACCATCGACGCCACCGGGAAGCTGACCGTGCTGGGCCGGGCCGACGACGTCGTCATCACCGGCGGCGTGAAGGTCTCCGCCGCGCACGTGCAGGCGGAGCTGGAGAAGCTCGACGGCGTCCGGGCCGCCTTTGTCGCCGGGGTCCCCTCGGCCGAGTGGGGCCAGGCCCTCGCCGCCTACGTGGCGCTGGACGACAGCTCCCCGGACGGCGTCCGGAACTTCACCGCGGGCGCGGCCTGGGCCCCGCCGCTGGGCACGCTGGCGCCGAAGACCGTGCTGGCCGCCGGTGACCTGCTGATGCTGCCGAACGGGAAACCGGACCGCCTGGCGATGACGGTTCGGCTCACCGAGCTGCATCAGGGAAAATAGACAGTCCGGGCACTCCCGGTTTCGCCAAACCAATACGAGGTACTGACCGTGGCAACAGCCGCTCAATGGATCCAAGGCGCCCGACTGCGCACCCTGCCGGCCGCGATCGCGCCTGTCCTGATCGGCACCGCGGCCGCGTACGAGCTGGACGCCTTCCTGCCGCTCCATGCCGTGCTCGCCGCGCTGGTGGCCCTGCTGCTGCAGATCGGCGTGAACTACGCCAACGACTACTCCGACGGCATCCGCGGGACCGATGAGGACCGGGTGGGCCCGCTCCGGCTGGTCGGCTCCGGCGCCGCGAAGCCCGAGCACGTCAAGTACGCCGCGTTTGCCGCTTTCGGGCTGGCAATGGTGTTCGGCCTGGCCCTGGTCATCCTCTCGCAGGCCTGGTGGCTGATCCTGGTGGGCCTGGGCTGCGTCCTCGCGGCCTGGGGCTACACGGGCGGGAAGAACCCCTACGGCTATATGGGCCTGGGCGATTTGTTCGTCTTTGTGTTCTTCGGACTGGTCGCCACCCTCGGCACCACCTATACGCAGGCCGGCCAGATCAGCCTCCCGGCCGTCGTCGGCGCCATCGGCACCGGCCTGATCGCCTGCGCGCTGCTCATGGCCAACAACGTCCGCGATATCCCCACCGACCGGAAGGCCGGAAAGAAGACCCTGGCCGTGCGGCTCGGCGACAAGCATGCCCGGGAAAGCTACGTCCTGATGCTCGCCGTCGCGATCCTGCTGCCGATTGTGCTGGCGCCGACGCGGCCGTGGATGCTGATTGTGCTGCTGCTGATCCCGGCGAGCCTGATGCCGTCCTGGCTGATGATCTCCGGCCGGCGCCGCAAGAGCCTGATTCCGGTGCTCAAGCAGACGGGGCTGATCAACCTCGGCTACGCGGTGCTGTTCTCACTGGGCCTGGTCCTGAGCCACGGGTTCTAGGCGGCAAACACCACCCGTTGCCTCCCACAGGGACCGTGTGACAGCCTCGAAGTGATCCCGTCGCCGGGACGACGTCGGGCGGCAGAGGAATGAGCGCGGCATGGGACTCATCCACATCGACCTGTTCACCATGCTCGACGGCGTCGCGCAGGCGCCCGGCGTGGCGCGCTAACTGTGTCCTGCCCGGCTTTTACGTTCTGCTGGACCTGGACCAGCTCCATATCGGATCCCCGGAAGCGCTTCGCGCCCTCTCCGAGCCTGGTGCCCTAACGCTTCACCGACATCGCTCCCCGCATGCCCGTGGCGGGTACCGTCACGGGCATGCGGGGGGCAGCCGCATGAGGGGACAGTCGACACACGAGCCCGTGGGCGCCGGCCCTGGAAGTTGGCTCCAGGAGTCGGCACCAGGACCGCGGGACCACCAGCCCTGAGGACCGCAAAGCCGCACATAAGCCCAGTTGCGGCCAATTCCAGCCCGAAGACGGGGTACCGGTGACGCATTCCGCCCCCGCAGAGTTTGGCACTTGAATTGAAAAAAGCTCGAGATTAATCTTTTCTTACGCGCCTCCGATGTATCCCCCAATAACATCGGGGGCGCTTCCACCTCCTGAGACGATGTCCAACCCCAGAGAACCGCCGGTCCCAGACGACACAGGTGGCCGGACAGGTGACCGGAAGTTGGTCCACGCGCCAGCCAGGCTGCAGTTCACCGGGGAAGCCTTCATCAAGCCGGTCGTTTTACCCCGGCGATTTCTCCGCTGATCGTCAGATCTTCTGCCACCTCACGAAGTTTCCTGTTGGAGCTGGAGCTTGCGCGGGTAAGGACAAGAAAGGCCTGCTGGGCGCTTAGTTTGTAGCGTTCCATCAGGATGCCCTCGGCCTGGCCGATGAGTTGGCGGGAGATCAGGGCTTCGCTGAGCTGGCTGATTTTTTGGGAGTCGGCGAAAGCCACGGCTGCATGGGCGGCAACGAGCAGCCCAATCTGCTCGGACTCGAGATCGAAAGCGTCCGGGCTGACTCCGAACAGGTTCAACGCACCCAACCGGTCCCCTTCGACGAACAACTGGATTGAGAGCATGCTGCGCGCCCCAAGCTCCACGGCGCCGCTGGAGAATGCCGGCCACCGGGTCTCAGTACTGAGGTCGGGTACCCGCACAATCCGGTCCTCGTAGGCCGCATCCAGGCAGGGCCCCTGCCCGGTGGAACTTTGCAGGGCATCAACCCTGCGGGGAAGCTCCCCCGAAGCGATCCTTGACTCAATCGTCTTCCGACCGGTGACCAGGCTGATGGACGCATCGGCGACGCCGGGGATGAGCTGGACGGCGGCCTGGACTATCCCGGCCATGACGGTGTCAACGTCATCTATCTGCTGCAGTTCCCTGGCCAGCTCACCGAGCTGAGTGGCCAAGTCGCCGCTGACATCCCCGCTCTGTTCTGGCGTCCCGGAGGGCCCGTTCATCTCAGACGTGTCGATGCTCATCGACTCACCTCGGTTCTTTCGTTACCTCTGAGCTTATGCCCACATCCGGCGATAGATCCATCCCGCTCCGGACTCATTCTCGACCGCGGCCGGCACCGTTCCACTGTCCACAAATGGGGACAGTTCTTTCGGGTCATCCACCGCTACAACTGCCGGGGAAGCTACCCCAAAGGCTCCCAAAGTCCAGCCGTGGATAACCCGGTTTGCCCCCAGCCGTGGACACCTCAAGGTCACCTTGAGTGCCGGACGGGCACGCAGAATGGATCGATAGTCTTTGACAATCCCTATCGATGGTCCTTGACAATCCCTATTGAGATTCCTTGCGGTGATTGTCCTTGTGGACGGTGATGTCCGGATGCGCGTCGACCAGGCGGTCTTCGGCGTCGGCGTCGGCCACTTCCCCGGCGGTGCGCAGCGGCTTGGCCTTGCCGGAGAACCGCTGGTGAAGCGAGGCGGCGGCGGCGTTGCGCTGCTTCTGGAAGAAGAGGAAGCTGATCGCGAAAGCCATCATCCCCGCGCAGAGGACGGCCAGCAGCCATCCAAGCTCAAGATAGACGAACAGTGCGAACAGCGGCGCGAAGAGCGCCAGCCGGATCAGGGAGTATTTCAGGAAAGCCACTCTCCCAGTTTAGCCGCCGGCGGCGACCCCGGAGCCGCGATCAGTACAAGCCGGACACTCCCCCGGAGGCTAGACTGATTACATGCTCCGTGTAGTGGTTGTTGTCGCCGTTCTCGTCGTGTTTGTCTACGGACTTGTCGATGTGATCCGCACTGACCCTCGCCAGACCAAAGGCATCTCCAAGCCGGCCTGGATCGTGGTGCAGATCGTCCTTCCGGTGATCGGCGCCATCCTGTGGTTTCTGATTGGCCGGCCGCGCGGGACCAGCCCGGCTCGCACCAATTACAGCCACCCCATCGCGCCCGACGACGACCCGGACTTCCTGCGCAACCTCGAACTCCGCCGCCGCCGGCAGGCCGAAGCAGACCGGCTCAAGAAGCTCAAGGACGAGATGGACGCCAAGGAGCGCAACACCGCCAACGACAAGGGCACACCGGGCACCCACGACTCCGAGTCCGGCGACGCCCGGGGCAGCGGCGACGCGCAGGGCACCGACGAGGTCAAGTAGCACTGGCTCCCCTGCTTTGGGCCACTCCGGTGGCTTTTCCTGCTGAGCGGCGATTTATCGCGGCCTCCAACGGCCGGTAGTCGTTCCTGCGCGGGGCCGAGCAGCCGCGAGCCTGGATCGATATAGTTGCGGCATGCCCGACCTGATCGCACCAACCGAACGGCTGCACGATGCCTGGCTGAAGGCGCATGCCGAGTGGGGCGAGGGCCTCCATGAGGATGGCTTCGGACTGTTGCCAACCGATGAGGTCAATTCAGAGGCCGGGTTCGCGGCTTGGGTGGCCCGGTTGGCCAAAGATTCCCCACATTGCAGCTACCGGTGGATCATCGACGGCGATCAGGTGCTGGGCGGGATCGCACTGCGCCACGAATTCAGCGACTTCGTGCAGTGGGCCGGGCACATCGGCTACGGTATCCGTCCCTCGGCGCGCCGACGCGGGCTTGCCACGTGGGCACTCGGTCGGATGGTGGAAGAGGCGCGGGCGCTCGGCATGGACCGGTTGCTACTTGTCTGCGAGGCCGGCAACGGCGCCTCCAGGAGAACGATCGGGCGCCAGGGCGGCATCCTGGAAGGCGACGGCGGAAACGGCGCCGGCTTGCGCTGTTGGATAAACACCGACCCGGGCAAATAATTCGCCGGCAGCCCGGCGCCACGCCGACTACCCAACCGCCGCGCTGATCGGCCCCTCGACCGCGGCTTGTTCGCCGTGCCCATGGTGCTTGCGATCTGCCACCGCCAGGTAATACCGTCTCGTCAAGCGGTTGCACCCCACAAGCGGAAGGCGCCCCATGCTGAAGCAAGTCGCTGAGGGGGTTCTCGTTCACGAGAGCGAGTTCATCCAGCGTAACTCCGTGGTCGTGCAGGGCCGGGCCGGTGTATTGCTCATCGACCCCGGCATTACGACCGCTGAAATGGCCGCGCTCGCGAACGACCTCCGCGAGTTGGGCCAGCCCGTCGTGGCAGGCTTTTCGACGCATCCTCATTGGGACCACGTGCTCTGGCACGCGGCCTTCGGCGACGTGCCCCGTTACGGTACAGCCCGTTGCGCGGACTCTCTCCAAGACCTGCTGTCGCACACGGACTGGAAGTCCCGCGTGGCCGGGGTACTACCGCCGGAGTTCGCCGGGGAGATCCCGATGGATCTGCTCGGTCTCATTACCGCTGTGCCCGCCGCAGCCGCGCAGATTCCTTGGGATGGCCCCAAAGTCCGGATCATCGAACATCAGGCCCATGCCCCAGGCCATGCGGCGCTTCTGGTCGAGGAACGCGGCGTCCTCGTCGCCGGCGACATGCTTTCTGACATCCTCATTCCGTTCCTCGATCTGGAGGCCGCGAATCCGACCGAGGACTACCTCGCCGCGCTGCTTTTGTTCGAGAGCGTAGCCGACGACGTCGCCGCCGTCGTCCCCGGTCACGGCTCAGTGGGCGGAGCTGAGCAGCTCCGAGCCCGAATAAAACAGGATCACGCGTATGTGCGGGCCCTGCAAGACGGCGGTGAACCCGACGACCCGCGGGTCGGCCCGTCGGCCCCGTTGGAGTGGCTGCCTGATGTGCACAGATGGCAACTACAGCGGCTCGCCCAAAAGGCACGGAACGAGACGCCCGAATAGCGCGTCCTGGTGAGGATGAGCTTCTCCTCCACACTGTGGATAACCTCCGAGCCCCTGCCCGACGGGCGGAGAATGCTCGTATGCACCCGCCCAGCGAGCTTCCCCCGCAGCTTCGAACCCAGCCCTTCACCGTGGCCGAGGCCCGCGCCGCCGGGGTGAGCCGCCGTCGGACCCGGGCTAGGGATCTCGTCAATCCCTGCCACGGAGTGCGCGCCTCGGCGACCGTCGAGGACAGCTTGCTGGAACGTTTGCGCGCCCTGACCGGTGTGACCGGGGCTGTTGTGAGTCACTTGTCTGCGGCAGTGCTGTGGGGCTTCCCGCTGCCGCTCGCCCTGGAAAACCTGGCCGTCGTCCACCTGACGGGTGATCCAGGCCGGCGGGCCGTGCGGTACAAGGGTGTCGTGGGCCATCAGCAGTCACTCGGACCGGACGAGATCGTGGCGGGGGCCTGGGTGAGCTGCACCTCCCCGCTGCGGACGTGGTTCGACCTGGCCGGGATACTCGGCCTCGATGATTTGGTGACTGCCGGCGACTTTCTGCTGCGCCGGCGGAACCCGCTGACTACTGTCGATGCTCTGGACGCATTCCTCGCCGGTAAACGGGGCAGGACTGGCTACCGGCGTGCCATGCGTGCCCGGGCCCTGATACGCGCCAACACGGACTCCCCCAAAGAGACCGAACTCCGGCTGCTCCTGATGCGCCATGGTCTGCCGGAACCCGGAATCAACGTGCCGATTTTCGACGAGACCGGCGTTTGGATCCAGGACCCAGACCTCTCCTATGAGCGGGAGAAGATCGCGATCCAGTACGACGGCGCGCATCACGCCAGTCCGGCGCAACGTCGCAGCGACATTTTTCGAGATGAAAACGCCAGGGATGGCGGTTGGCGCGTTGTCGTGTTGACGCAGACAGACTTGGAACCGCTGGCACGCGGCATGGATCCGACCGCCGTAACCCGCGTGCGGGCGGCGCTCAAGGAGCGCGGCTGGACCCCCGAACCGGGCGGAACTTCAAAGCGCACCTCCCCCTCCCGGCCAGCTAGCTGACTCGAATGGCCGGTTACCGGGTGCACTTGTGCATCCATATGACACGAAGGGCCGCCACGCACGCCGGAATAGCGGCCACTCGTGGCAAATCGACGCAAGGCGGT
>NZ_JASBQY010000011.1 GCF_029960645.1 Arthrobacter sp. AL12 | reverse complement strand
GGACGGCGAATTCGGGCCCAAATTTGGAATAGACAAAAGCCTCACCACTTCATGATTTCCGGACGTCGATGACCTGGCCATCTGCGAATGAGAACCTAGCGGACGAGTTCAAAGACGTCCGTCGAATTATTAGCACCCCGAACCCCAGCGGCCACTGACGGTGGCCTTGCCTAGAGCCTAAAGTTCACCCAAAGTTGTGTCACGAGTGGCAAATACTTGGGTTGTTTGTTCCTCTCGGCGCGAGCCTCCTTAGCGCTACTTGGGTCTTCGGGGCGGCCTACTGGGGAACTACGAGCCGTTCCTCAACGGTGTACGGGGTCGGCAAAGAAGGAAGGCGCCGATATTCGCCCGAGGAATCATGTGAAGACACCCGCCGTGGCCGATTCGTGGCATCGTTTGTTTTGCCCGGATAGCCTGCTGGGGATTCCGGGCCTTGCCTGGCGGCGGTGAGGGTCAGCAGTTCGGCGCAGAGGGCCCGGATTTGACGTTGGATGGCGGCGGATTCAAGGGTTTTGTTCTCCCGGCTTAGCCGGTTTTCGTCCAGCTGTCCGCCACTACGCCGGGCTGCACCAGCGCCTGGCTAAGGCACACGGGTCCGTGCTCATGACCGACGCCGGCCCGGCTGTCGGTCCTGGGGTCGGCTTCCGCAAACGGCAGCTGTGACGACCGCCGGGCCCCGACCGGCGCCTGGACCTGGGCGGTCCCCGGAATCAAAATCACGGTCCGGTGAGGCTGGCGACTCCGCAGCCGCCTGTCCGCCGGCCCGCTCGCATCCAGCTGAATTGACGCCATGGGATGCCCTGGGATGCCATTACACCGGAACACGCAAGGACACCAGTAGGTCACCGACCTGGCAGTCAAGCGCCGCGCAGATCGCCGTGAGCGTGGAGAACCTGATCGCCTTCGCCCGGTCGTTCTTGAGCACCGACAGGTTCACCAGACTCACCCCGACCTGCCTGCTTAGTTCCGTCAGGGTCATGCCGCGCGCCGTCAGGAGTTCATCGAGGCGGCAGTGAATACCAGACGAGTCGTCCGCCGGCATCAGACCAGGCCGTCGGTGTCGTGCTGAAGACGCCGGCCGTACTGGAAGGCACCAGCGACAAGCATCAGGACCAGGCCCAGCATTAACGGGGCAATATTGAAGTCGGCCGCGAAGCTGTGGGACTCCCCCGGGATGCGGGTGTTGGCCCCTATCATTTCTGCCAGCCGGCCGCGCGCAATGGCGTCAAGAATCTGACCCGTGGTCGCAAACAAGGCGAGAACGGCTCCGCAGGAACCGACGGTCCATGCGGATCCGGGGTTGAACAGGATCTCGCTCCGCAGCCGGTAAGCCAGCAGGAACACGAGTACCAGGACGGCCAGGAAACCGATCTGGTTCAGCGCGGCCGCCCAGGCCAGAAGCGCCGCAGGCCCGGAGGGCAGTGCCGGGAGGGTTGCCTCCACGGCGGTGAAGTGTCCGGTTACCCCGGGCATCAGGCCCGTGGCGGCGTGTTCTGTCGTGGCCACCGGAAGTGCCAGCGTTACAGGCCCGCCAGTGTAGCCAATAAGGCCAGAAACAGTCATCACGGTCGTGGCAAAGGCCGCGGCCGCCGAGGCGATCATGAGCACGACGGCGTCCGCTCTGGAAACGAACTTCTTCCCCCCGCTCTGTGGCCGGGCGTCAGCTTTGGTCAGCTTCATCGTTGCTCCAGGATTTATCGATATTCGTTATTAACGACTGTCGATAATCTATCCTTCCGGACGCCCACGGTCCAGTCTGGCTGGTCCCGCCGACAGCAGGATCATGACAGAGATGAGAAGGCCCCGTTGCCAAGGACAGCGGGGCCTTCTCATTGGTGGCGTGTGCCGGATCAGTGCTCGTCCTGGCGTGCCGCGTTACGCGACAGGCTGGTCAAACCGCTGGCCCTCCGGCTTGGACGCCAAGGCAGTGAAGACGAGCAGGATGATGCCGCCTACGAACGGGACCAGCCCGAGCAGCAGCATCCAGCCGCTGAAGTTGACGTCGTGCAGACGACGGACGGTCAAGGCCAGGGACGGGACGATGACCGCCACGTACCAGACAATGAACAGGATCAGCCCGACGGTCGAGCCGGGGCCGGGGACGCTCGTGCCGTCCCGGCCGACCGCCGCGCCGTCGGCGCCGAGGAGGAGCGTCAAGACGCTCAGCACGATGTACACGACGAAGGAAACCAGCGCCCACCACCAGTACTCACTACGGCTGGCCCGCCCGGAGAACGTAGCGTACTTCGCGAAGAAGCGCTTGCAGGCAGCCGGGAACGGCGCACCGTAATACGGGGCCCAAAGGGGCGGCTCCCCGCTCTGCCACGGTTGCAACTCTGTCTGCTGCGGCGTCTGCGGCGTCTGCGGCGTCGAATATTGCGGATAGCTCAAGAGGTTCCCCCATGGTTTTAGAGTGACGTAATGATATTAGAGTGACGCAACAAAATTAGAGTGACGTAACGACCTCATCGTAAGGTCCCAAGGGGTCAATTCAGGGTTCTGACGGACAACGTTCGCTTCGATTTTTCCGTTCTGTAGGACACAAGCGAGGGGCAGCACAATAACCCGGCAGGGCCAGCCCTCCTGAGAGTGTCTGCGTGACATGGCTAAGTGCAGGGACCCTCCGCCAGCCAGCGCCGAACGGGCCGAGGTCATTCCCCATATAATGCGGGCAATGTCATGCTGAACGCGATTGGGGAACCATGAATGAATTACGCACCGCGCTGATGGCAGCGGCCGTGGGCAGCAGGCCATGACCCGGACGAAGACCGCCGCGCGCAGCACGAAGCGGACAAGGGGCCGTCATCCGCGGGAACTTCCCGTGGCCGTGGCGAGCCTCCGCTGGGCGCTGCTGCGCCGGCTGCTGCCGGCGATCGCCGTGGGACTGGTGGTTGGCGGCATGCTATCGAATGCGTTCACGTTGGAGCCGGGCGACCCTGGGACCGAAATGGCCACGCTGGGGGGCATCACGCTGTCTCTTGCCGTGTTCCTTACGGTCACTTGGCTCTTCGGACGCAGCCGGCGTTCCGCCTTCACTGCCGCCGGAGGTGACCCGAAGGCCGCGGGTGCGCTTCTTTTCGGGGTCCTTACGCCCCGCAGACGCTCGTCAAAGTGCCGGGGCAGTTCCTTCGGCGGTGGCGACAGCTCCGGTGGCGACAGCTCCGGAGGAGACTGCGGAGGTGGCGACGGCGGAGGGGGGCGGCTGCGATTAGAACCCGCACCCGGGCAGGCCCGACCGTTCAGGATTCACGTCGGACCACTGCGGCCAGCTGGAAATGGATGGGCAGCGTCAGCTGCACCGGCGATGCCCCGACGGGCTCGTCGAGCAGCTCGTTGATCGAGGTTTGCCCTTCCAGCTGACCGGTCGGGTTTGTGTCCATGCCTAGAGCCTATGCGCAGCCGGCTCCCGGTCCGCCGAGGGACACGGAACTGCCCGGGCTCCAAAGGTGGGGAGTCCCGGGCAGGTCTTGCGCTGGCGGGTGCCTCGACCTAGTTGGCCTCGACCGGAAGGCTGGGTTCCCCGGCCGTGACAATCGTCTTTGCGTCATTCGAGGAAATCCGGGTTGCCAGTTCCCTGACGACTGCCTGGAGTTCCTGCCGCAACAGATCGGCGTCGATGGAGGCGGCGGCGAGGACGGAACGTTCCATGTCCGCGGCTTCAGCAACTGCCTCGCGGCCCCGGTCGGTCAGGGATACGACATGGCTGCGCCGGTCTGAGGTGCTCCGCTGCCGGGAGATGTGGCCGTGGACTTCCAACCGGCTGAGGGTCTTTCCCATGGTCTGCGCCTGCACGCGCACCAATTGGGCAAGTTGGGCCTGGGTCATGGGTCCGTTCACGGAGAGCACTTCCATGGCGATGACCCCGGCATGGGTCAGGCCAATGGCCCCCAATTTTTCGTTCCAGGAGTGTTCAACAAGGCGTGCTGCCGTGGACAATAGGCGCCCAGTGGGCCAGCGATCCATATCAGGCATACCCAAGAGTATAGCGAGCGCTGGATTCGGCGCTGCCACCGACGCTCATTAGGCTGGTATTTTGCCACCCCGGGACCACCCGGAGTCCACCCTCGAGAAGGAGCACAACTTGTCCGAACGACTCATCCCCGGTGATATGGCGCCGGCATTCACGCTGCAGGACCCGGACGGGCAGGACGTCTCCCTCGAGGACTTCCGCGGCCGCAGCACCGTCGTCTACTTCTACCCGGCTGCTTCCACCCCGGGGTGCACAACGCAGGCCTGCGATTTCCGGGATTCCCTGGCGTCGCTGCAGCGGGCCGGCTACGAGGTGGTGGGCATTTCCCCCGACCCCGTGGACAAGCTCGCCAAATTCGCAGCCGCGGAAGGGCTCACTTTCCCCGTGCTGTCAGACCCGGACCACACCGTCGCCGACGCCTACGGGGCCTGGGGTGAGAAGAAAAACTACGGCAGGACCTATGAGGGCCTGATCCGGTCCACGGTCGTGGTCGACCCCGACGGCCGGGTCGCCGTCGCGCAATACAACGTCCGGGCCACCGGGCATGTCGCCAAACTCCTCCGGGACCTCAAAATCGGCGTGTAGACGAACTCGTTCAGTCCCCGCGTGCCCATCAGCAGGGTCGGCGTCGGCCACATTCACGGCGTTGCACTTCCCGAGCGCCGTGTTCACCCGCCGTGGGTGATGCAGGCAAGGCTTCTGCAGTCCCACATTCACGGAAGGTCCGGTCCTCTCTGGCGTCACGGGATGGAGTTCGGTGCTTGAACTTGTCGCGGAGCTGGTGCCGCAGGCTGTTGGTATGGCGGCCAGTCCGCTCCCGCTGATCGCCGTGCTCGTCATGATCCTTTTCCCGAATGGCCGGGGCAGAAGCATTGGCTTTGCCGTGGGCAGGGTCCTCGCGGTCCTGGCGACGGTGGTGGCGGTGGCGGGCCTGTCCGAATTTGCCACCCAGGGGCCAGCGCCACGCTCCCGTTCGGCATGGTTGCCGCAGCCCTGCCGTCAATCGGCAAAGGCCTCTCCGGATTCTAGTGGTCGTTCCTGCGTGGACCCCCGCTCCTCGTAGTGCGCGGGAGGCCGGCCCGTGTCCTGTGAAATGTACAATGGAGGCTGGCATCCGCCCTCGACGGTCCTAGGACCCAACAGATGACGGTGCCCCGCGCGAGTGGTGGAATTGGCAGACACGCAGGATTTAGGTTCCTGTGCCTTCGGGCGTGGGGGTTCAAGTCCCCCCTTGCGCACACTAGGGAGCCCCGGTCTTCGGACCGGGGCTCTTTCCTGGTTAACCGGGGCTCTTTCCTGGTTAACCAGGGCTCTTTCCCTAATTCAGCTGCCTGATCTGCGGCAGATCATGCGCACAAAAAGAAATTTCATCCTGCACCCATCCGTTTCCCCGGACCCCGCGAATACCCATTGAGACACCAACCAAGGGTCGGTGCCCAACCAGTCGGAAAAGGGCCAAAGCGGCAACAGTTCGCCGCTGGCAACGATCGGCACAACAAAGGAGAAACTGAAATGCAGACCATCAAGCGCACGACTCTTTCCGTTGCAGGGATCGCTGCTGCAGCCATGCTCAGCCTCACGGCGTGTGGCGGAGCAGCCACCACGGCACCCGCCTCCTCGGCTCCCGCCGCCACCCCGATGGCATCGAGCATGGCGCCGTCGCCGTCCACCAGCTCGGCAGCAGCGATGGACCCGGCCGCCAACCTCGTCGGTGCAGGCTGCGCGGGATACGCCGCCCAGGTCCCCAGCGGCGCCGGCTCCGTTTCCGGAATGGCCCTCGACCCGGTAGCGGTCGCGGCGTCCAACAACCCGATCCTCACCACCCTGACCGCCGCTGTGTCCGGCAAGCTCAACCCGAAGGTTGACCTGGTGGACACCCTGAACGGCAGCGAGTTCACGGTCTTCGCTCCGACGGATGAGGCTTTCGCCAAGATCGATGCCGCCACGATCGAAACGCTGAAGACGGACGATGCCCTGCTCAGCAAGATCCTGACCTACCACGTTGTTCCGGGCAAGATCAGCCCGGACAAGATCGTCGGCACGCACGCCACGGTCCAGGGTGGTTCCGTCACGGTCACCGGCACCAAGGACGCCCTCATGGTCGACGACGCCAAGGTCGTCTGCGGCGGCGTCATGACCGCCAACGCCACTGTCTACATGGTCGACTCCGTCCTGATGCCCAAGTAGGCAGCACCAAGCACTCCTGCTGCGGTTCCAGCCTGACTCACTGGACCAACTGGGAGAATCGAAGGCCCGCACCGGTGGTGCGGGCCTTCGATTTGTCCCCTCCGGGGTGCCTGCCGGTGTCCTGCGTCCGGCTGGGGCCGGGCCGGCCCGGCTCACAGCGAGCGTCCGGGCCGGTCAACTACAATGGCCCTGTTCCGCAGCCGGCGGTCCATCCAGTCCCCCGAGGTGATACCCGAGTGCCCCAACGTACAGTGTCCAGCCGTACCGCGCGCCCCAGCAATGCCAGTCCAGCGCGGGCCAACGGAGCGCGGACCCGTGCAGTGCGCCGCATCGCAGCCGGCGTCGGTGCAGTGCTGCTGATGCTGCCGCTCGCCGCGTGCACCGGCACCCCCGGACCGGGCCCCGGCTCGGCCAGCTCCACTGATGCCGCGACCGGCTCCGCCGACGCCGCCCCCAGCGCCGTGTTCACCTTCGGCACCGCCTCGCAGCCGCTCGGGCTGGATCCCGCGGTCGTTTCCGACATCGAGTCCTACCGGATCACCCGCCAGGTCCTGGAGGGACTCGTCGGTGTCAACCAGACCACCGGAGAGCCCACGCCGCTGCTGGCCACCGAGTGGACGTCCAGCGACGATGGCCGCGCCTACACCTTCAAGCTCCGCGAGCAGGTGGCCTTCCAGGACGGCACCGCCTTCAACGCCGCGGCCGTCTGCAGCAACTTCAACCGCTGGTTCAACTTCCCCGACACGCTGCGGCAGCAGGCGCCGGGGACGACGTTCAAGGGCGTCTTCAAGGCCCACGCCGACCAGGCGTCGCTCTCGATCTACAAGGGCTGCACCGCCCTGGCCCCGAACAACGTGACAATCGAGCTGACCCAGCCCTTCACCGGGTTCCTGCAAGCCCTCACCCTCCCGGCCTTCGCCATCTCATCACCCCAGGCCCTCGCGACCCAGAACGCCGACCAGCTGAACCAGAGCCGCGACGGCCAGCCCGTCTCCGCCTACGGGCTCCACCCGGTGGGAACCGGCCCGTACGTCTTCAGCACCTGGAATCCGGACAGCATCACACTCGCCAGCAACAAGGACTACTGGGGGGACAAAGGCCAGATCGGCACAATCAACTTCGTCACCTACGACCACACCCAGACCCGGATGCAGGCCCTGCTCGACGGCAAGATCGACGCCTACGACACGGTGACCGTCGGCAACTTCGACCAGCTCGTGAAGCGCGGCCAGCAGATCATCCAGCGGGATCCCTTCTCCGTCATGTACCTGGGCATGAACCAGCAAGTGCCCATCCTGCAGAACCTCAAAGTCCGCCAGGCCATCGAAATGGCCCTGGACAAGGACACCCTGATCCGCAGGTTCTTCATTGACAACACCGCACAGGCCACGCAGTTCGTCCCGCCCAAGCTCAGCGGCTTCAACAACAACGCCCCGTCCCTGGGCCACAACCCGGCCAAGGCCAAGGAACTGCTCACCGAGGCCGGCTACCAGGGCGAGGAGCTGAAGTTCTACTATCCGCTCAACGTGACCCGGCCCTACCTCCCGACGCCGGAAAAGGTCTACGCGGAAATCAGCAAGCAGCTGACCGCCGTCGGGCTGAACATCAAGCCGGTGCCGGTCGAATGGTCCGAAGGCTACCTCCAGCAGGTCACCTCCCCCGGCGACCATGCCCTCCATCTGCTGGGCTGGAACGGCTCGTACTCCGACCCGGACAATTTCGTCGGGCCGCTCTTCGGCGAGAACACCGGCGAATTCGGCTACCAGGACCCGCAGGTCTTTTCCAAGATCGCCCGGGCCCGCGGCCTCCCGGAGGGCAAGGAGCGGACGGAGCAGTACCAGACCATCAACGCGCAGATCGCCGCCACGGTCCCCGCCGTGCCGATCGCCTTCCCGATCTCCGCCCTGGCCCTTTCGGACCGTGTGCTGAAGTACCCGGCGTCGCCCGTTCTGAATGAAGTTTTCACGAAGGTCGAGCTAAAGCCTTGACGGACGGGGCCAATTTCAGTATGAGGCGGGTCCGGGGATATTCTGTGACAGCCAGACCCGCTGCTATCGGAGACTGATTGTGACTTTCATTTCCAAGACCCAACATGCCGACGTCGTCCTGATTGGCGGCGGCATCATGAGCGCCACGCTCGGCGCATTCCTGAAGCAGCTTGAGCCGAACTGGACGATTTCCCTGTTCGAGAAGCTCGACGAGCCAGGTCTGGAGAGCTCCGGTCCGTGGAACAACGCCGGGACCGGACACGCCGCACTGTGTGAGCTTAATTACTCCCCCGCAGCCAAAGACGGCTCGGTGGACCCCGCCAAGGCAATCCTCATCAACGAACAGTTCCAGCTGTCCCGCCAGTTCTGGTCCCACCTCGTGACGAACGGCATGATTGGCTCCCCCAAGGGCTTCATCAACACCGTTCCGCACATGAGCTTTGTGATCGGCGAGGACAACACCAAGTTCCTGCGCACCCGCTACGAGTCGCTCAAGCCGAACCCGCTGTTCCGCTCGATGGAATACTCCGAGGACCACGCCCAGATCGCCAAGTGGGCCCCGCTGATCGTCAAGGGCCGCGACCCGAAGCAGCGGATCGCCGCCACTCGCGCCGCGGAAGGCACCGACGTCGACTTTGGCGCCCTGACCCGGGAGCTGACCGGCTACCTCGGGAATAACGGCGTGGAGGTCAACTACGGCCACAACGTCTCCGGCATCAAGCGCGCGGCGGACGGCGGCTGGGACCTTTCGCTTAAGCACCCCCAGTCCGGCGAGCACGGCTCCATCCACGCGAAGTTCGTCTTTGTGGGCGCCGGCGGCGGAGCCCTGCACCTGCTGCAGGCTTCCGGGATTCCAGAAAGCAAGGGCTACGGCGGCTTCCCGGTCTCCGGACAGTTCTTCCGCTGCACGGACGAGGCACTTGCGGGCCAGCACAGCGCCAAGGTCTACGGCCAGGCCTCCGTTGGCGCCCCGCCCATGTCAGTCCCGCACCTGGACACCCGCTTCGTCAACGGCAAGCGCTCCCTGCTGTTCGGCCCCTACGCCGGCTTCTCCACAAATTTCCTGAAGAATGGCTCCTACCTGGACCTGCCGCGTTCCATCCGGCCTTCCAACATCATCCCGATGCTGGCCGTCGGCAAGGACAACATGGACCTCACCGCCTACCTGATCAAGGAAGTCGCCAAGCGGCACGGCGCCAAGGTCGAGGCACTGCGCGAGTACTACCCCGCCGCGCAGGACGGCGACTGGGAACTCATCACCGCCGGCCAGCGTGTGCAGATCATCAAGAAGGACCCGAAGAAGGGCGGCGTGCTGCAGTTCGGCACCGAAGTCATCGCCGGCCGCGACGGATCCATCGGCGCCCTGCTCGGCGCGTCCCCCGGCGCGTCCACGGCGGTGCCGATCATGATTGAACTGTTGCAGAAGTCCTTCCCGAAGCAGTTCAAGGGCTGGCAGCCCCGGTTCAAGGAGATGATGCCCGGCTATGGCATCAAGCTCAACGAGAACCCGGACCTCGCCGCCCAGCTCGAAGCCGACACGGCCAAGGCACTGCAGCTGGAACCGGTCAACGCCAAGCGCAGCTGACGACCGCTCCAGGTCGCGGCCGGTTTGATCCCTTGCAAGCACGTCCGTCAACCCATCAGGAGACCTTGAGATGTTCCGGCTCGCAAAGCTGTCACTGGCCAACCGGGCCCTGATCGCGCTGGTGACCGTCTTCGCGTCGGTCTTCGGCGTGATCACGATGTCCTCGCTCAAGCAGGAGCTCATCCCGTCCATCGAGTTCCCGCAGATCACGGTTCTCACCTCGATGCCTGGCGCCTCCCCCGAAGTCGTGGAAAAGCAGATCAGCAGCCCGCTGGAGACCGCGCTCAAGGGCGTCGAGGGGCTGGAAACAACGTCGTCCACCTCGCGCAACGGCGTCTCCCAGATCAGCTTGGTGTTCACCTATGGTTCGAACCTGGACCGTGCGCGGAACCAGATCGACCGTGCCATATCCAATGCCAAACGGTCGCTGCCGGACGACGTCCAGCCCCAGGCGATCGCCGGTAGCATCAGCGATTTTCCGATCGTGTTCCTGGCCGTATCCTCGGACAAGCCGCTTAGTGAACTGAACGCCGATCTGGCCCGGCTCACCGTCCCGCGGCTGCAGAAGCTCGACGGCGTCCGCGGCGCCGAGGTGACCGGCGGCGCCACGCAGCACATCAAGATCCTTCCCCGCCCCGAGGCCATGGCGGCCTCCGGTGCGAGCCTCCAGTCGATCAGCCAGGCCCTCAGCAACAACGGGGCGCTTGTTCCGGCCGGCACCATCGAGGAGCAGGGCAAGACGCTGTCGCTGCAGATCGGCAGCCCGGTCGATTCGCTCGACGCCATCAAGGCGCTTCCGCTGGGCGGCACCAGGACCGCCGCGACCATTGGCAGCGTGGCCGAGGTCAGCATCGCCGAGGACGCGCGCACCTCGATCACCCGGACCAACGGTGCAGAAACCCTGGCCCTGTCCGTCACCAAGAAGCCCGAAGGTGACACCGTGGGTATCTCCAACGCGGTGAAGGACTCGATCCCCGAACTGGAGGCCGAGCTCGGCTCCAATGCCCGGTTCACACCGATCTTCGACCAGGCACCGTTCATCGAGAAGTCCATCAAGGACCTCACCACGGAGGGCCTGCTGGGGCTGGGCTTCGCCGTCGCGGTGATCCTGGCCTTCCTGATGTCCGTCCGCGCTACCTTGGTCACGGCCGTCTCCATCCCGCTGTCCCTGCTGATCACCTTCATCGGGCTTTCGGCCACCGGCTACTCGCTGAACATCCTGACCCTGGGCGCGCTCACCATCGCGATCGGCCGCGTGGTGGACGACTCGATTGTCGTGATCGAGAACATCAAGCGGCATCTGAGCTATGGCGAGGCGAAGATCACCGCCATCCAGACCTCCATCCGGGAGGTCGCCGGTGCCATCACGGCGTCAACCCTCACCACCGTGGCCGTCTTCCTGCCGATCGCCTTCGTGGCCGGCCTGGCCGGTGAGCTGTTCCGGCCGTTCGCGCTGACCGTCACCATCGCACTGCTGTCCTCGCTGCTGGTATCGCTGACCATTGTGCCGGTGCTGGCGTACTGGTTCCTGCGGAACCCCGCCGACAAGAGGGGCGCAGCCGGAGAAGCCACCGCCCAGGGATCCTCTGCCCGGGAGATCGCGTCGAGGGCCCATGAGGCGGAGCAGCGCACCGTCCTGCAGCGCGGCTACCTCCCGATCCTCACCAAGACGCAGAAGCACCCGGTGGTGACCCTGATCGCGGCCGTGCTGGTCCTGGGCGGCACCGCCGCCATGACCCCGCTGCTGGCCACCGATCTGCTGGGCAACTCCGGCGAAAACAGCATGACCGTCCGGCAGGCACTCCCCGCCGGCACCAGCCTGTCCGAAGCCAACGCCGCAGCCGTCAAGGTCGAGAAGGTCCTGCGGGAGATCGACGGCGTCAAGGACGTCCAGGTCACCACCGGCAACGCCCAGACCGGTTTCTCCGCGCTGCTCTCCGCCGGGGCTTCGAACTCCAGCTTCACCGTCGTGACGGAGGAAAAGGCAAAACAGGCCAAACTCAAGGACACCGTCCGCAGCGAGCTTGCCGGCATCCCCGACGCCGGCAAGCTCACAGTGGGCTCGCAGCAGGGCGGCTTCGGCACGTCCTCGACCGTGGACATCACCCTCAAGGCTGCCACCACCGCGGATCTCCGAACCGCGAGCGACGCCATGGTCCAGGCCATGGATGGTGTCCCCGGCTCCTCCGAGGTGGCCACCAACCTGGCCGCCAGCCAGCCCGTGGTCCAGGTCAAGGTGGACCGGGCCAAAGCCGTAGCCGCGGGCCTGAGCGAGGAACAGGTGGCCGGCGTGCTCGCCTCGACCATTAGCCCCATCCCGGCCGGAACCGTGCGGATCGACACCAACGACTACCCGGTCCGCATCGGCGAAGGCACCCGCTTCACCAGCATCGACGCCGTCCGCCAGACCCCGCTGCCGACGGCGGCCGGTCCCGTGCCGCTGGTGAGCATCGCCTCCGTGGAGCAGGTCGACGTCCCCGTCTCCATCACCGCCAGCAACGGCCAGCGGACCGCCCGGGTCTCCGTGACGCCGTCGGGCGCCAACCTCGGCGCGGTCAGCACCGAAGTCCAGGCCCGGCTCAAGACCGTCCAGCTGCCGCCCGGCGTCACGGCCGAGATCGGCGGGGCCACGACCCAGCAGGCCGAATCCTTTGCCCAGCTCGGCCTCGCCCTGCTCGCCGCCATCGCGATTGTCTATGTGATCATGGTGGCCGCCTTCAAGTCGCTGATCCAGCCGCTGATCCTGCTCGTCTCGGTGCCGTTTGCGGCCACCGGCGCCATCGGGCTGCTGCTCATCACGGGCGTGCCGCTGGGCCTGCCCTCACTGATTGGCATGCTGATGCTGGTGGGCATCGTGGTGACGAACGCGATTGTGCTCATCGACCTCATCAACCAGTACCGCCGGCCGCAGAACGGCGAACCCGGGATGAGCGTGGCGGACGCGATCACCCACGGCGCCCGCCAGCGCCTCCGGCCGATCCTGATGACCGCGCTGGCCACCGTCTTCGCGCTGACGCCGATGGCCCTGGGCCTGACCGGCGGCGGGGGCTTCATCTCCCAGCCGCTCGCGATCGTGGTGATCGGCGGCCTGATTTCCTCCACCGCGCTGACCCTGGTCCTGGTGCCGGTCCTGTACCGCCTCGTGGAAGGTCGTCGCGAGCGCAAAGCCCTGGCCAAGGCAGGGCCGGTTGCCGGTTCCGGATCCGGTTCCGGTAACGCTGCCAGTGCGGGAGCCGCACGGTCCCGTAGCCGGGGCCGCCGGGCTGCCCCGGGGGCCGTCCCCGACGATTTTCCGGATGACGTACCCGACGACGCACGCGTCACCTCGGGCTCGCACTAGCGTCCGCTGGTCCGCGGCACCCGGCACCTTCCTCGCCGGTCATCAGGAACGCGACAGCGTCGAGCTGTCGCCCATCGTCACGCCGTAGCGGACGCAGGCCTACCCCGGCGTGCCGGACCCTGCAACAAAGAGCCGCTTGCCAACCTTGATGCCCAGCAGTTTCATGAACGTGGAGTTAAACGGCGCACCGCCGAAGGGCGCACCGGCCAGCAGCCTCCAGAGCAGCTCGTGCCGGGGAATAACCGGA
This sequence comes from Arthrobacter sp. AL12, assembly GCF_029960645.1. Classification (GTDB taxonomy): domain Bacteria; phylum Actinomycetota; class Actinomycetes; order Actinomycetales; family Micrococcaceae; genus Arthrobacter. Next base: position 105,153 of record NZ_JASBQY010000011.1, on the reverse strand, counting down.
CGGGGCCGGCGTTATACCGCTCGATAGATGCAAATGCATGTATATCGGCTATAGTTGAATCAGCTCCCGCAAGTCTCCGGCCACGGAAAGGCACATCATGCAGATCGGCGTATTCAGCGTCAGCGATATCACCACCGACCCCACCACGGGCCGGACGCCCACGGAGCACGAACGTATCAAGGCGTCCGTGGCGATCGCTAAAAAGGTCGAGGAAATCGGCATGGATGTCTACGCCCTGGGCGAGCACCACAACCGGCCGTTCTTCTCCTCCTCCCCCACCACCACCCTGGCCTACATCGCCGCCCAGACGGAGCGCATCATCCTGTCCACGGCCACCACGCTGATCACCACCAATGACCCGGTGAAGATCGCCGAGGACTTCGCCATGCTCCAGCACCTGGCCGACGGGCGCGTGGACCTGGTGCTGGGCCGCGGCAACACTGCCCCCGTCTACCCCTGGTTCGGCAAGAACATCCAGGACGGGATCGAACTCGCGATCGAGAACTACAGCCTGCTGCGCCGCCTCTGGGACGAGGACACCGTCAACTGGTCCGGCAAGCACCGCACGCCGCTGCAGAACTTCACCTCCACGCCGCGCCCGCTCGACGGCGTCGCCCCCTTCGTATGGCATGGTTCGATCCGCACGCCGCAGATCGCGGAAGTCGCGGCCTACTATGGCGACGGCTTCTTCGCGAACAACATCTTCTGGCCGAAGGAGCACTACCAGAAGCTGATCGGCCTCTACCGCGAACGCTACGAGCACTACGGCCATGGCAAGGCCGACCAGGCAATCGTGGGCCTGGGCGGACAGTGCTTCATGCGGAAGAACTCGCAGGACGCCGTCAAGGAGTTCCGCCCCTACTTCGACAACGCCCCGGTCTACGGCCACGGCCCGTCGCTCGAGGACTTCACGTCGCAGACGCCCCTGACCGTCGGCAGCCCGCAGGAAGTCATCGAAAAGACACTGACCTTCCGTGAATACTTTGGCGACTACCAGCGCCAGCTCTTCCTCATCGACCACGCCGGTCTGCCGCTGAAGACCGTCCTGGAACAGCTGGACCTGTTCGGCGAAGAGGTCCTGCCGGTCCTGCGCAAGGAATACGCCGACAAGACCCCCGCCCATGTCCCGGACCCGCCCACCCACGCCGGCCGTGTCGCCGCATCCCTGGCCGCCGCCGGCCAGTCCTCCAGCGACGCCGCCAGCCGCGCCGGCACCCAGAGCGTGTGATGTCCACGAAGACCTCCGAGTCGCCGGTGCGCCTGGCCGCGGAAACCTGGGAATCCCTGTTCCGCGCCCAGGTGGCAGTCATGCGCCGGCTGCAGGCCGGCCCCGCCTTCAAGGGCCTCGCCATCAACGAGTACGACGTGCTCTTTACGCTCTCGCGCTGTCCCTCCGGCTGGCTGCGCCAGAACGAGCTCAACGACCATGTGCTGCTGAGCCAGTCCAGCCTGAGCCGGCTCGTGGAGCGCCTCGAAAAGCGCGGCCTGGTGGAGCGGATGCCGTCTCCAGACGACGGCCGCGGGGTCCTGGTCAAGCTCACCGAAGCGGGCTGGGAACTCCAGAAACAGATCGGCCGGGAGCACGTCCGCGACATCGCCGCACTGGTGGTACCCGCACTGACGGCCGCCGAGCAGCAGGAGCTGCTGCGTCTGACAGAGAAGCTGCGGGCCTCGGTGGCGGCGCGCTGACCACCCGCGGGCTTCCGGCGGCGGTCCGTCAATCGCCCACGATTTCGATGGTCACTCCTGGCCCCGTGGAGATCCCTGGGCCGTGGACGGTATGGTCAGCTCGGCCGCCATTTCCACCCTCCCACTACGGGACAGGATGACCGGTCCGGAGGCTCCCCCCGCCAGGGCCACGATTGCCGGGCGTGGACATGCGTAAAACCTTCGACGGCGGCCCGGGCCGGAGGGGATGCCCCGTTGAGGTCCCAGGTCACGGAGAACGTGTAGTCCGCGCCGCCGACGGGCCCCAGCCTGGCGAGGGCCGTTGACGTCGGCGAGGTTCCGCCGTTGATCACGTGAACTCCGTTCGACCGGAGGTGCTCTCCGAGCAGGAGACCGTGCACCCCAGGAGGAACGGCGCTATTCGGCCGACGAATGGTTCAGACCCCAGCTGGAGGCCAGGCCGCGGCTGTGGTGGACATCGTCCTCGAGTACGTCTTCAGCAACCACGCCGGCAGTGTCAAGATGTCTGAGGCTGCCGCGCTGGTCGGTACGTCAGGGCCGACGTTCTCGAAATACTTCAAACGCGCCACCGGCCAGAACTTCAGTGATCTGGTCCGCAAACTTCGGCTCGCCCATGCACGGCGCCTGCTGGAACACAGCGACAAAGCCATCTCCGAGATTTTCTATGAAGTCGGCTTCTCGAATCTCTCCAACTTCAACCGGCACTTCCTCAACGACGCTGGCGTTACACCACGCCACTATCGCCAGCGCGTCCAGCTGTGACCTTGTTCCGGGAGCATCCCTACCGGAGGGTGACCAGCTTCTCGGGGTCCTCGTCCGGCAGGTCGCCGTCGACGATGGCGGTGACGGTGAACTGCGTCAGCGACAGGCTGCCGCCCACGGTCGACAGAAACGCGGTGTCCGAGGAATCCCGGCCCGCGGTGATCCGCAGCATGCTCTCGCGCGGCGCCAGGCCCGTGGGGTCGATGACGTACCAGGCACCGTTGATGTGGGCCTCGGCCACCGCGTGGAAGTCCATGGGACTCAGTCCCGGGGCGTACACCGCGGCCAGCCGGGCGGGAACATTCTTGGCGCGCAGCAGCGAGACCGCCAGGTGGGCGAAGTCGCGGCAGACCCCGCGGCGGTTCAGCAGGGTCTCGACGGCCCCGTCGGTCCCCCGGGAGGATCCGCTGATGTAGCGCAGCTCGCTGAACACCCAGTTGCGTACCGCGAGCACCAGCTCAGCACCCTGCAGGCCGCCGAATTCAGCGTAGGCCGTCGGCAGGAGCCGGTCGGACTCGGCATAGCGGCTCGGCCGGACGTAGCGGATGAGTTCCATCAGCCGGGGTTCCTCCGGCAGCGCGAAGCCGGTGACGGTGGCCGTGTACTCCACGAGCACCTCGGCGGGGTCAGCGAATTCCATGTAGTGGAAGCGCCCGCCGTGGTGGTCCGAGAGTTCGGTGAGCGGGACATCCTCGCCGCCGGAGGTCACGGACAGGGACTCCGTGAACCCGCTGTACCCGGAATTGCGTGCCACGGACACCGCCAGGGCGACCTTTGTGTCGGCCACGGTCTTGAAGGCCATGCGGGCGGCTACAGAGCGTTCCATGTATCTCCGGGGTGTGAGGCTAACGGCGGGTGGAGTCACCGCTCCCGGCCCGGCTGTGTGCGGGCGGTGCGGGACTAGTTTTTGATCTCCAGAGACATTAGCATCCGCTGGACGTTGGCGAATTCCGAGCCTTCGTTGACGTATTTGGCCGCCTGGTCGAGGGTGTCAAAAGCCTGGGCGGGCGCGATCTTCTCATCCGCGGCGAACACCTTCAGCTCCCCTAGGTCAGCGAAAGAGTAGTCCCCCTTGCCCTCGGGACCGCGGACCAGGTTCTGCAGCACGCAGGCCTTTCCTTCCGTGCCGCCGACGACGTTGGTGATGCCGTAGGAGCCGAAGTACTTGTAGCCCTGGATCACCCGGTACACCACCCGCGGGTCGATGGTGCCGTCGCCGCCGCGGTGCGGCATGTCCACCTGGACACTGCTGACGACGACGTACGGTTTCGCGGCGTCGTCCGCACACGCCGGGGCGGTCCGCGGAGGGAGCCCGGTCTTCAGGGTGGCGAGGTAGCCGCCCTCGGCGTCCTTGACCTCGATCTTGAGGGCGCCGGGCAGGGTTCCCTGCTCGGGGGTCACCGACTGGGCGATCCACTCCTGCGGGAGCTCGAAACTGACCGTCTTCGCCGGGTCGGTGAACACCTTCCAGGCCGGCGCCGTCGAGCCGGTTTCCGCCGCGCCGGAGGCCGTGGACCCCGGGGGCGGGCCCGGCGTCGTGCTGCCCGCGGACGGATCACTCCGGGACTCTGTCCCGCCGGCGGTGGCGCTCGGGGTGCCGGCGGCCGTCCAGGCCGGGGTGCTCTTGCCTTCGCTGCTGCAGCCGGAGAGCGCGGCGACGGCGAGCGCGATGGCAGCAGCAATGCTGACGCCGCGGGCCCACGTCCGCCGGTAGTTATCCGTCCCAGTCATGGTGCCAGCGTAACGGGACTTCGGTCCGCCGGAGTTCCCGGATCAGCGTTTCGTAGAAGCCCTGTTCCCGGCAGTGCGTCCGCTGCCTCCGTGACGGCGACCAGCCGGCTCCTGGCATCCGGGTTCGGCGGCCACACGGGCAGGTGCCCCCGTCGTGCCCGGAACACGGCGGCGAAGTCCAGGCCGGACGGGCCCGGGACCCGCCGCGGGAAGCGCGGTTCGCCACCGGGAAAGCGGGTTACGCTGGGGACATGGCGGATCAGGATTTAGGCTCGACGGATTTCGGAGCCCAGGGCGGCGAGGCGGACATCTCCGCCGTCGACATCGCGGACTGGCGGCTCAGGACCTTTGCGCTGTACGCCAATGTGCGGAAGATCGCGGCCGAGGACCCGGCCGAGGCGCATTCCTACTGGCGCCAGGAGCGGGACCGGATGTTCGGCACGCACCCCGCGTCGCCGCTCACGGCGGCCGCCAAGTCCAGCTTCGCGGGGCTGAAGACGGCCGACTACGATCCGATCTACCGCTTCCACATCCCGCTGACGAGCCAGGGCGCCGGACGGGAAATGACCGTCGAGACCGGTACCGACGGCCTGGTCCGGTTTGTCCGGCTGGGCACGTTCGACCTGCCGGAACTGGGCCAGCTCGCCGTCTGGAAGCTCCACGGCTACGGCGGCGGCATCTTCGTGCCGTTCCGTGATGCCACCGCCGGGCAGCCCGGCGGAAGCTACGGCGCGGGCCGCTACCTGCTGGACACCATCAAGGGCGCCTTCCACGGCGTGCAGGGGTCCGGCCCGGAGGCCGAGTTCGTTGTGGACTTCAACTTCGCCTACAACCCGTCCTGCGCCTACAACGAGGCGTGGGCATGCCCCCTCCCCGGCCCCTCCAACCGCCTGGCCGTGGAGATCCCTGTCGGCGAGCTGTACTGAGCGGATGGATGCCCAGCTTCAGCAGCACACGCCTGCTCCCGCTCCTGCCACTGCCACTGCCACTGCCACTGCCACTGCTCATGGAGTGTCGTCTTCCCGCCGCCACCGTGGCGTCCTCCGCTACCCGCTGGTCCGGCAGCTGCTGCGGTTCACCGCCGTCGGCATCCTCTGCACGGCCACCTCACTGGCGCTCTATGCCTTCCTGCGTCCGCACCTCGGCTCGCAGCCGGCCAACGCGACGGCCCTGATCCTCACGTCGCTGATGAACACGGCCCTGAACCGACGGCTGACCTTCAAGATCACCGAACGCCACCGGATGAAGCGCGACCACCTCAACGGCCTGATTGTGATCCTGGTGGCGCTGCTGCTCACCGGCGGAAGCCTCGGCGTCCTGCACTGGATCAACCCCGCTGCCACCGTCACCGACGAGCTGTGGACCACCACACTCTCCGGCTTCGCCGCCACAGCAGTGCGCTTCACCCTGCTCCGCCACTGGATCTTCCGCCGCGCCCGGCACCGTTAGGCTTTCCGCACCCCGTTCCCCCGAAAACCCCCGCTTGCCCTATCAGATAACGTGCCTCAGAGGCCCCCGGAACAGCATTAAGTGACAGGGCAACCCGGGGTTGGTCAGGGCGCAGCGGGGTCAGGGGGCACCGAGGGCCTGGATGCTGCCGACGGCGGTGCGGACTGCAGCGGCCGCCTCCTGCAGTTCCGCCGCCGTGATGGTGGAGTCGAAGCTGAAGCGGACCGCGGTCTGGGCAACCTCGGCGCCGATGCCCATCGCCCGCAGCACCGGGGACGGCTCGTCCGAACCCGCCGCGCAGGCCGAGCCGCTGGAGCAGATGACTCCCAGCCGTTCAAGCTCCAGCAGCACGGATTCGCCGCTGGTCCCCGGGAAGCAGAACGAGGCGACCGAGGGGAGCCGTTCGCTCGGATGGCCGGTGACGAGCGCGCCCGGAACCTGGGCCTGCACCGAGCGGATGAAGTCATCGCGCAGGGCGGCGACGTGTGCCGCACGTTCGCCCTGTGAGTTCCGGGAGAGGGTGAGCGCCGTCGCGAGGGCTACGGCCCCGGCTACGTTCTCGGTCCCCGACCGGCGTCCGCGTTCCTGCCCGCCGCCGTGGATCACGGGCTCCAGCCGGGTCCGGCTGCGCACGAACAGGGCCCCGCTGCCCTTGGGCGCGCCCAGTTTGTGTCCGGAGATGCTCAGGGCATCCACGCCCAGGGCTGCGGTGTCGAGCGGGAGCCAGCCGGCGGCCTGGACGGCGTCGGTGTGAAACGGGATTCGCTGCGCACGGGCCAGCGCAGCCAGCCGGGCGATCGGCTGCACCGTGCCCACCTCATTGTTGGCGTACATGATGCTGACCAGGGCGGTCTCGGGCCGGAGCGCGGCGGTCAAGGCCTCTTCCGTCACCTGCCCGAAGCAGTCCACCGGCACCACGTCCACGGCGAAGCCGTGCACGCGCTCCAGGTAGCGGGCCGACTCCTCCACGGCGGGATGTTCGACGGCGCTGATCACCACCCGGTCCAGCCGCGGGTCGGCCGCCCGGCGGGCCAGGGCGATGCCCTTGACGGCCAGGTTGTCCGCCTCCGTGCCCCCGGAGGTGAAGACCACCTCGCCCGGGCGGCAGTCCAGTGCCCGGGCCGTCGCTGCCCGGGCCCCGGCGAGCGCCGTGGCGGCCGCGTCGCCGAGCGAATGGTGGCTCGAGGGGTTCCCGAACTCCCCGGACAGGAACGGCCACATGGCTTCGAGCACCTCGCGGCGGACCGGGATGGTGGCCGCGGCGTCGAGGAAGATCATGGCACCGCCTCGCCGGCAGCCTGCCCGGCCCCGGTAGCAGGGCACTGTCCGGCGCCGGGCCCCAGATCGTCGCTGCGCCCTGGTCCGGGTGCACGGCCCGGTCCGGCGCCGGGCCCCGGTCCGGTGCCGAGCCCCAGCTCAATGTCCAGCCCCAGGTCCAGGGCGGCGACGCTGTGGGTGAGTCCGCCGATCGAGATGACGTCCACCCCGGTGCCGGCGATGCCCGCCACCGTGGCGAGGTTGACGTTGCCGCTGGCCTCGACCCGGGCGCGGCCAGCCACAAGCGCCACGCCGCCGGCCAGCTCGGCCAGGCTGAAGTTGTCCAGCATGATGGTGTCGACCCCGGCGGCCAGCACGGGTCCGATCTGGTCCATGCTGTCCACCTCCACTTCGAAGTGCGTGGTGTGCCCGAGCCGGGCCCTGGCCTCCCGCAGCACCGCGGTGAGCTTCGAGGGGTCTCCCCCGGTCAGGACGGCCAGGTGGTTGTCCTTGGCCAGCACCGCGTCCGAGAGGCCAAAACGGTGGTTGGCTCCGCCGCCGCAGCGGACGGCGTACCGTTCCAGCACCCGCAGCCCCGGCGTCGTCTTGCGGGTGTCGGTGATGCGCGCACCGGTGCCGTCCACGAGGGCGACGAACTCCGCCGTCTTCGTGGCGATGGCGCTCATCCGCTGAACCAGGTTCAGGGCCACACGTTCGGCGAGCAGCACGGCGCGGGCGTTGCCGCTGACCCTCGCGAGCGCCGTGCCGGCCGCAAAGGCGGCACCGTCGGCCACCAGGAGGTCGACGGCGGCGTCGGGGTCCGTGAGCTTCATCGCCGCCGCGAACACCTCACCGCCGCTGAGCACGCCGGGCACCCGGGCTGCCAGGACCGCCGTCGCACGCGCGTCCGCCGGGATCAGCGTCTGCGAGGTGATGTCACCGTAGGGTGCATCTTCGTCCAGGGCCGCGCGCAGCACGGCGTCGACGGCGGCGGCGGGCAGGGTGCCGGCGAGCGCCGTCGCGGGGAGGCTACCCTGGCGGGCGGCGGCGGGTGCTGTCATGAGGAGATCCTTTGCTTCGGACGGGATGTGGCATGCCGGTGGCCGAGAGCGCCGGCCGGCAGCGTGGACCGGGCGGGTGCCGCGAGCAGGGCCGGGGCTGCAAGTGCAGCGGCACAGGCAGCGGCCGTGTCCGCGTCGGCCCGGTAGTGAGCGCCCACGGAGCCGGTGCGCTGCCGCGCGGCTGCCACGAGCAGCCGGGCTGCGAGCAGCAGGTTACGGTCCTCTTGGGCGGACTGGTCCAGGCCGGACTGGTCCGCTCCGGCCATGGAGGCGGCCCATTCGGCGAGCCTGACGGAGGCGTCGTCGAGGCCCGCTCCGGCGCGCATCACGCCGGCCGCGCCGGTCATGAGGCGCCGCAGGGCATCCCGGCTGAACGGAACACTTCGCTGCACCGTGTCCGCAACGGGAAATTCGGCCCTGGCGCCGGGGCCCGTGCCCCCCGGGCCGGGGTCCGTGCCCCCCGCGCCGGGGTCCGTGCCCGCCGCGCCGAGGATTGCCGCCACCGCGCGTCGGCCGAAGACCAGCCCTTCCAGGAGTGAATTGCTCGCCAGCCGGTTGGCGCCCTGCGCGCCGGTGCACGCGACTTCACCGGCCGCATACAGTCCCGGCACGGAGGTGCGTCCCCAGAGATCGGTGGATACCCCTCCCATCCAGTAGTGCGCGGCCGGGGATACCGGGAGGGCCTGCGTGGTCCAGTCGTAGCCGGCGGCGCGGGTGGCCGCGGTGATGGTGGGGAAACGCCGGGCCAGGAATCCGGGCCCGCGGGCGGCCTCGAGCCCCCGGGCGTCCAGAAAGACGGGGCTGTCCGCCGGCGCACCGGTCGCGGCGAGGTGCAGGGCAATACTGCGGGAGACGACGTCGCGCGGGGCCAGTTCGGCGTCCGGGTGGTAGTCCGGCATAAACCGGTGGCCGGCGGCGTCGAGCAGGATGGCGCCTTCGCCGCGGACCGCCTCGGAAATGAGCAGCGCCGGCGGACCGCCGGGGATCTCGTCAGCCGCGAGGGTGGTGGGGTGGAACTGGAAGAACTCCAGGTCCCGGACGGCGGCCCCCGCCCGCCAGGCCAGGGCCAGTCCGTCGGCCGTGGCGACGGAGGGGTTGCTGGTCCGGGCGAAGAGCCGTCCGGCCCCGCCGGTGGCCAGGAGCACCGCGTCCGCGTCCAGCTGCCGGGTCTGCCCATTGGCCAGGTAGGCGACGCCGGTGACCCGGGCGGCGCCCGCGCCCCGGCGGGGGTGTTCGGTGAGCAGGTCCGTGACGAAGGCGCCGGTCTCGACCCGCACCCGGCCCTGGACGGCGCGGTCCAGGACAGCGGCGGCGAGGGCGCGGGCGATGCAGGCACCTGTCGCATCCCCGCCGGCGTGCAGGATGCGGGCGGCGGAGTGTGCCGCCTCGAGGCCGAGCGCCGGTCCTCCGCCGGGTCCGGCGTCGAAGTGCACGCCGTAGCGGCCCAGGCCGGCGATGTCCTGGACGGCCTCGGTGCACAGGATACGGACGGCCTCGGGGTCGTTGAGCCCGGCTCCGGCGGCGAGGGTGTCGGCGATGTGCGCCGCCACCGTGTCGCCCGGCGCAGCCTCGCCCGGCGCAAGCACGGCCGAGACGCCGCCCTGGGCATAGAAGGTGTTGCTCTGCTCCAGGGGTCCCTTGCTCAGTAGCACCACCTCACAGGCCGGCCCGCCGTCCGGCGCCGCGTCGGAGGCGAGCAGCGCGGCGTACAGCCCCGCAATGCCGCTGCCGACCACCACCAGCCGCCTGGTCACGGCCGCGCCGCCAGCATCCGCTCGAGCGCAACCTTCGCGGGGGCCGCGACGGCGTCCTCCACCGTGATGCGGTTGACCACCTCGCCCCTCACGAGCGATTCCAGGACCCAGGCGAGGTAGCCGGGGTGGATGCGGTACATCGTGGAGCAGGGGCAGATCACGGGGTCCAGGCAGAAGATCGTATGCTGCGGGTTCTCCGCGGCCAGCCGGTTGACGAGGTTGATCTCGGTGCCGACGGCGAAGGTGGCGGGCTCGGTCGCGGCGGCGATGGCCTTGCGGATGAAGTCGGTGGAGCCCGCGGAATCGGCGGCGTCCACCACTTCCATGGGGCATTCCGGGTGCACAATCACCTGCGCGCCCGGGAATTCGGCGCGGGCCTTTTCGATCTGGCCGACGTTGAAGCGCTTATGGACCGAGCAGAAGCCGTGCCACAGGATCACGCGGGAGTCCTGCAGGGTCTGCTGGTCATTGCCGCCGAGGTCCTTCCGCGGGTTCCACATCGGCATCTGCTCCAGCGGCACGCCCATGGCCTTGGCGGTGTTGCGGCCCAGGTGCTGGTCCGGGAAGAACAAGACCCGCTGGCCGCGCTCGAAGGCCCATTCCAGCACCGTGGCGGCGTTGGAGGAGGTGCAGACGATGCCGCCGTTTTCGCCGCAGAAGCCCTTGAGGGCGGCGGAGGAGTTCATGTAGGTGACCGGGATGACCGGGACCCGGCCGTCGGCGTCGGGCTCGGTGCCGAAGAGTTCCTCGAGCTGTTCCCAGCACTCGGTCACGGAGTCGATGTCCGCCATGTCCGCCATCGAGCAGCCGGCGGCGAGGTTGGGCAGGATCACGGCCTGGTCGGGCCGGGACAGGATGTCCGCGGTCTCGGCCATGAAGTGCACACCGCAGAAGATGATGGCCTCGGCGTCGGGCCGGGTCAGGGCGGCGTTGGCCAGCTGGAAGGAGTCGCCCACGAAGTCGGCGTATGCCACCACCTCGTCGCGCTGGTAGAAGTGGCCCAGGATGACAGCCCGGTCCCCGAGCGTCGCCTTGGCGGCCCGGATCCGGGCGTCAAGTTCGGCGTCGCCGGCCAGTTTGTACTCCTCCGGAAGCTGGCCCTGCCGGGGGGTCGATGCCGGGGCGAGGTCCGCGACGGAGGCACCGGGACCGTAGGCGGGCACACCGGCGAGGGCCTCGGCGAGGTCGTAGTCCCAGGGGCCGCGCGCGAGCGCCGGGCTGCAGGTGGAGGCTGTGGCCCTGCCCTTGGCCGTGCTGCTGGCGGCCTGTTCGCGCGTGATCAGCTGGATGGCCGTGTTGACGCTGCTCATGGTGTGCTCCTGTTGTCTGGGTCAAGGCCTGGGCGGCCGGTGAAGCGGTAGAGGCGGGGCGGGCGGTGTTTGCCGCCTTGAAGGTACTGGTCGGTTTCTTCGATTTCGGGCGTGGCCTTGACCTGCCGCCGGAAGTTGGCCGGATCCAGCTCTCGGTCCAGGACGGCCTCATAGACCTCCCGGACCTGGGCCAGGGTGAAGTACTCGCCAAGCAGGTGGTAGGCGATGGAGCCGTAGGCCATCTTGTTGCGCAGCCGCCAGAGCGCGTAGTCAATGATCGCGTTGTGGTCGAAGGCCAGTTCGCCGAGCCGGTCCGCGCGGAACCACCGGACGTTTTCGGATTCATCCGCGAGCGCGGCCTCGGTCGGCTGCACCAGCGCCCAGTACACGATCGAGACGACGCGCTGGGTGGGCGAGCGGTGCAGGCCGCCGAAGGCGTAGAGCTGTTCGAGGTAGCGGGGCGCCAGGCCGGTGGTCTCCTGCAGGTTCCGCGAGGCGGCGTCCTGCAGGGACTCGGCGTGGGTCAGCGGGCCGCCGGGCAGGGCCCACAGTCCCTTGAAGGGTTCGCGAATCCGGCGCACCAGCGGGATCCAGAGGGTGGGGCGTCCGGAACGCTCACTGGGGCGGAGGGCGAAGATCACCGTGGAGATAGCGAGCGACGGCGGCGCGAGCTGGCGCTCTGCGACGTTGGCAGCTGTGGTGTAGATGGCGCTTCACCCCGCGTCCTTAGGCTCCGGGCGGTCCCCTGGGACTGCCCGGACGGTCCGGCCCGACCGCCGGAGTAGTTATAGTCAGCATGACTAGAACTAATTCTACGACGCCGGCCGCCGGGCGCAAAATGTTTCAGCCCACACCATTCATCCGGGCGTCCCGGGCCGCCCCGGGCCGCCCGGGCGTGTGGGCGTGTGGGCGTGTGGGCCGGGCTCACCGCCCCGCGGCGGCGGCTTCCAGCAGCGGGAGGGTGCGGCCCTGGAAGTGCGTGTTGAGCACAATCACCGAGGACGAGCGAAGGACTGTCCGGGTGGCGATCATGGCATCCAGCACGCGCTGCAGGTCCGAGTTGGAGCGGGCCGCAATCCGGGCCATCAGGTCCGAACTGCCGGAGACGGTGTGGATTTCGATCAGTTCCGGGATCGCCGCGAGGGCCTCGACCACCGCGTCGTGGCCCAGGTCCTGGTTGATCGTCAGGGAGCAGAACGCGACGACGGGAAACCCGAAGTGGGCCGGGTCCGGCTGCGGCACCCACGAGCCGATGACCCCGCTGTCCTGCATCCGGTCCAGTCGTGACTGCACGGTGGCGCGGGCCACCTTGAGCACGCGGGAGGCCTCCAACACGGAGGCCCGGGGTGAATCGGTGAAGAATCGGACAATCTTCGCATCCAGGACATCAACCTCCATCGAATATTCCTCCTGCCGATGCATTGGCATCACAAACCGTTATGGAAATTTCGTTCCGGCCCAACAAACTGCCATCATGATCTCACAGCCGGGGTGTGGAGACACCGCTGCGGGGCGGTAAATTCGATAGGTCCCATAAGGACCCAGAGATCCAAACCACACGAAGGTTCGCAAGCATGACAATGAAGTCCACCGCGGAGCGCCCCGGCCTGAAACTCGGCCACAGCATGAAGCCACGCCAACTCACCATGATGGGACTCGGCAGCGCCATCGGCGCCGGCCTGTTCCTTGGTTCGGGGGCCGGCGTCCAGGCCGCCGGCCCCGCCGTCCTGATCTCCTACCTCGTCGCCGGAACGCTGATCATCCTCGTCATGTGGGCGCTGGGCGAAATGGCCGCGGCCAACCCCAATAGCGGCGCGTTTTCCGTCTACGCCGCCAAGGCCATGGGCAGGACCGCCGGAGCCACCGTGGGCTGGCTCTGGTGGCTGCAGCTGGTCGTCGTCATCGCCGCCGAGGCCCTGGGCGCCGCCGCCCTGCTGTTCACGGTGTGGCCGGTGATCCCGGTCTGGGCCCTGTCCCTGATCTTTATGGTCGTGTTCACGGTAATCAACCTCGCCGGCGTGAAGAACTTCGGCGAGTTCGAGTTCTGGTTCGCCATCCTCAAGGTGGCCGCCATCCTGCTGTTCCTGGGCATCGGCACGGCCCTGCTGCTGGGCTGGCTGCCGGACGTCGAGTCCCCCGGCCTCACCAACTTCACGACCGATTTCGCCCCCGCCGGCCTGGGCGGCATCGCCTCCGCGCTCTTCGTGGTGATCTTCGCGTTCGGCGGCACCGAGATTGTCAGTGTGGCCGCCGCCGAGACCGAGAACCCCCAGCACAGCGTGGCCCAGGCGATCCGCACCGTCGTGTGGCGGATCCTTGTCTTCTACATCGGCTCCGTGTTCGTCATCGCCGCGGTCCTTCCCTCCACCTCGGCGGCCCTCGGCTCGCCGTTCGCCGGCGTCCTGGACATCGCAGGCATCCCCGGCGCCGGCGCCGCCATCACGCTGGTGGCCGTCGTCGCGCTCCTCTCGGCGCTGAACGCGAACCTCTACGGCGCGTCACGGATGGTCTTCTCGCTGTCCGAACGCGGCGAGGCCCCCGCCTTCCTGTCGAGGATCAACAAGGCACGGGTGCCGATGCTCGCCGTCGGCGTCTCCGTGGCGTTCGGCTTCCTGGCCGCCGTGCTGGAACTGCTCTTCCCGGAGAGGATCCTCCCGGCGCTGTTCCAGCTGGTCGGCTCGACCTGCCTGATGGTCTGGGGCTCCGCGCTGGTGTCCCAGCTGATCCTGCGCCGCCGCGCAGACCGCGACGGCACCGTCCTGCCGCTGCGGATGAAGGGTTTTCCAGGCTTGACGATCTTTGGCCTGGTGCTCCTGGCCCTGATCTTCGCCGTCGGCTTCAGCAGCCCGGAGAGCAGCAAGCAGCTCGTCAGCACCATCATCCTGGTTGCCGGCATCGCGGCGGCCTGCTGGATCGGCGCCCGACTCACCCGCGACCGCGGCACGGCACTGGCCGAGCAGGCTGAACACGCCGACGCCGGGAAGTAGCAGGCCCAGGCCGCACAACAGACCAGACTGCACAAACTGCAAAGCCGGAAGTGACTCTGGCTGGCACTCTTGTGCAGTCTGGTCAGTGCTTTAACGGCTGATTGCATGGCACCGGCAGGGTGACTAGGGTCACAGGAATGGACACACTTCCCGTGGCTTCCGGCGCTGCCGCCGAACCGCTCACTCCCGCCCAGCTCCGCGAGCTGTACTCACTGATGGTGGCGGTCCGCCACCTCGATACCTCGGCCATCGCCTGGCAGCGCCAGGGCATCATCCCCGGCTACGCGCCCGAACTCGGCCAGGAGGCGGCCCAGGTGGGCAGCGGCTATGCCGTGGACACCACCCGGGACTTCGTCTTCCCCACCTACCGCGAGATGGGCGTGGCCCGCACCATGGGCGTTGACATGGTGGCGTACATGTCCACCCACAAGGCCACCTGGCACGGCGGCCTCTACGACCCACTGGAATCCCGGCTCGCCCCGATCCAGGCCGTCGTTGCCGGCTCCGTGCTGCACGCCGTCGGCTGGGCCCATGGCCAGACACTGGCCGCCGGCACCGCCGGGCCAAGCACGGTAAACACTGCACCCGCCGACGGCAAACTCGGCGTCGCGCTGACCTACTTCGGCGACGGCGCCTCCTCCCAGGGCGATGTCCACGAGGCCCTGAACTTCGCCGCGGTGATGAAGGCCCCCGTGGTGTTTTTCGTCCAGAACAACGGCTGGGCGATCTCGGTGCCCACCGAACGCCAGGTGGCCGGCGGCTCCGTCGCCGCACGCGCCGCCGGCTACGGCATGCCGGCGCTGCAGATCGACGGCGACGACGTCGTTGCCGTCGTCGAGGCCACCCGCCGTGCCTTCGCGCACGCCCGGGCCGGGAACGGCCCGGTGCTCATCGAAGCCATGACCTACCGCCGCGGCCCGCACTCCACCTCGGATGATCCGGGCCGCTACCGCTCGCTCGATGAGGAGCGCGACGGCGCCGGCACCGACCCGCTGGAACGCTTCCGGCAGCGGCTGCTCGCCGACGGGATCGCCGACGAGGCCTTCTTCGCCGAGGCCCTCGCCGCGGCCAAGGCCGAGGAGGAACAGATCCGCACCGGCATCCAGGCGCTCGGCTCCCGCCCCGGCACCGAAATGTTTGACCTGGTCTTCCAGGAAACCACCCCTGCCCTGCAGGCCCAGGCCGCCAGCTGGCGCGAGGAGTCCGAACATGTCTAACTCGATTCTTGAAGGCGAAGCTCTTGTGGAAAGCCCCGCAGCCACCACCGTGATGTCCATGCAGCAGGCCCTCAACCGGGCCCTCGACGAGGTGCTCGCCGAAAACCCGAAAACCCTGATCTTCGGCGAGGACTGCGGCCGGCTCGGCGGTGTCTTCCGCATCACGGACGGCCTGCAGGCCAGACACGGCGAACGGCGCGTCTTCGACACGCCGCTGGCCGAATCCGGCATCCTCGGCATGTCCGTGGGCCTGGCGATGGCCGGATTCCACCCCATCCCCGAAGTCCAGTTCGACGGCTTCGCGTACCCCGCCATCAACCAGATCGTCTGCCAGATCGCCCGGATGAACTACCGCAGCCGCGGCACCCTGCCGATGCCCATCACCTTGCGGGTTCCCAGCTTCGGCGGCATCCGGGCCCCCGAACACCACGGCGAGAGCCTCGAGTCGCTCTTCGCGCACGTGCCCGGCCTCAAGGTGGTTTCGCCGTCGAACCCGCACGAGGCCTACCACCTGCTCAAGTACGCCGCGACGCGGCCGGACCCGGTGATCTTCATGGAGCCGAAGTCGCGGTACTGGCAGAAGGGCGAGGTGGACGTCGCCCGCCACGATGCCGCCGGCGGCTCCCCCACCGGGGCGAAGGTCATGCGCGAGGGCCGGCACCTGACCCTCGTCGCATGGGGCGCCATGGTGGCCCGCTGCCTCCAGGTGGCCGAACTCGCCGCCGAGGACGGGATCGACATCGAGGTCCTGGACCTGCGCTGGCTCAAGCCGATCGACGCCGCGGCGCTGGCCGCCTCCGTGCGCAAGACCCGCCGCGCCGTCGTCGTCCACGAAGCGCCGCTCACCTCCGGCCTGGGCGCCGAGGTGGCCCAGCTGATCACCCAGAGCTGCTTCGACACGCTCCGGGGCCCGGTGGAACGGGTCACCGGCTTCGATGTCCCGTACCCCTCGGGAGACCTGGAAGACGAATACATCCCGAACATTGACCGGATCCTCTTCGGGATCCAGCGAGTATTGGAGTACAAACGTGGCTGAAATTTCCTTCCCGCTCCCGGACCTCGGCGAGGGCCTGATCGAGGCAACCGTGCTGGAATGGCTGGTGGCCCCGGGCGACCAGGTGGAGCGCAACCAGCCCCTCGTCGAGGTCGAAACCACCAAATCAGCCGTTGAATTGCCCAGTCCGCAGGCAGGTAAGGTGGTGCGTATCCACGGCGGGCCCGGTGACAAGATCAATGTCGGCGAGCCCCTGATTGTGTTTGAGGTGCCGGACAACACCGCCGGCATTGTGGGCACGGTCCCGAAGGAAGAGGCACCGAAGCGCCGGGTCCGCCTGAGCGCCGTACTTGATGAGGACTGACACCATGAGCGGCAGACACACCGGCGAACAGCATTCCCACACCGTCGAGGGCACCGACCCGCAGCTGTATGTCGGGGTGCACGAGCCCGGAACCGACGCCGGGCTCCGGCCGGTGCTGCTGCTGCACGGCTTCTCCTCCTCCTCCAAGCTCAACTGGGAGGACACCGGCTGGCTCACCGCGCTGCTGGAGGCCGGCCGCCGCGTCATCGCGGTGGATCTGCCCGGCCACGGCCGCAGTGGCGCCCCCGAGGACATGGACTCCTACACGCCCAGCAGGATCCGCGCGGATCTGCTGCAGATCGCGTTCGACGCCGGCGTCCGGCCCCTGCGCGACGGCGACCCGTCCAGCGGGCTGGACCTGATCGGCTACTCGCTCGGCTCCCGGCTCGCCTGGGAATTCGGCGCCACCCAGCACGAGCTGGTGCACCGGCTGGTCCTGGGCGGGCCCAACGTGTCCGATCCGCTGGCCGACTTCGACCTCGTGGCCGCGCAGCGCTACCTGGCCGACGGCACCCCGATCGCCGACGCGTCCACCGCCGGACTGCTGAAGATGGCGCAGATGCTGCCGAGCAACAACATTTTCTCGCTGCTGTCCCTCGTGGAAGCCGTCAAGAGCGAACCGTATGACCCCGCCGAGGCCGTGCCGCAGGTGCCGATGCTGCTGGTGGCCGGGGAAAAGGACGACCGTGCCGCGTCGATGCCGGTGCTCGCGGCCCTGGGCGCCAAGGCGGGCGCCCTGGTCGAGCAGCTGGTCCTGCCGGGCCGGAACCACACCAACGCCATCACCAGCCGCGCGTTCAAGCAGGGGGCCATCAGCTTCCTGGGCGTCTGATCTCCCTGGGCTTCCCAAAACAACGCGGGGACGTTGGTCCGGAGCCTAGTAGTCGACACCCGGCTTGGGCTTTCCCTCCATTTGGAAGCATGCGGAGGAGGACAGGACGTTGAGTGAGTTCCGCTCCGGGTTGAACTCGATCGCGTGCCGGTAGCCTTCCTCACTCACGATCACCAGTTCCGGATCGCCGTTGACGCTCGTCTTGTCCCTGACGGTCCAGCCGCTCTTGGCGGACCAGTCAGCTTTGATCTGCTCCAGCAGCGCCGCGCCGTCGGCGTCCTCGCTGAGGGCGATATTCAGGGTGCCCGGCCAGTAGTATCCCCCGGTCTCACACTCGAAGAGGGCGCGGGATGTCTCGGTCTGCCTCGTCGTCGATACAGCCGCGGAGGGAACGACCGACAGCAGTTCGTCCTGCTGCACACGGGTGGACTGTTTGGCGGTGGCAAGATCCATGCTGGGGCTCCGGGGTTCGTCGGCGGGTGCGCAGGCTGCCAGTGAGGCTGCCAGGCAGAGGACTGATACGGCACAGGAAAACCGTGCGGGACGTCTGGAGGTGTTCATTTGCGGCCCCCGAATACCACGCGGGCGATGTCCTCGCGGGCTTCCCGGTTCATACTGTCCTGTGCGCTCGCGATCAGGCTGTGGTTGTCTATTTTGGCCATCGGGTCCGTCGTGATTTTTACCGGGCCCACCTGGTAGTTCCTGGCAGGGTCATCGTAGATGTGCTTCGTAAACGCCTGGTCCTCCAGGGGGTAGTTGGCGCCCACCAGGCCCAGCCGCTGGGCGGTGGCCAGCGCGTCAAAGTCATAGGCGAAGTGGTGGTAGTCGGTCTCCGGATCGGCCTTCCAGCCCTCCGGCATCCAGGCGCCGGAGAGGGAGACCTGCTGGTCGTAGTGTGTCCCGTACATTTCAGATGACGCTACCGCAGCTTGGCCCCAGCTGTGGGACACCGCCACGGTCTGGGCAACGGGCGGGTTCTGCGCCGCGAGACCTTCCTCGAAATCCGCGAGCTTCCGGCCGGCCTGCTCCCCGAAGCTCTTGTCCGCGGACTGCGCAAACGTCTGGTCCTGGGGGAATTCGCTGTTCTTATAGACGAAGGCAGCCGTGCTGCCGTCCGGATCCCCCTGCTGCAGGAACGCTGCCATTTTCTGGGCTGTTCCGCCATAGAACTGGTCCGCCGTGGCGAACGTTCCCGGAACATAGGTCAGTACCGTCGTGGTGTTTCCGTCATAGTCGCCGAGCATCTCAATGAGATTGCCCTCCGCGGGATCGTAGGCCACGAGACTAATGTTTCCCTCCAGGGTGTTCTTCAGGTACTCGGATTCCTCCGTCGAGCCTTTTCCGTCCTGCTCCAGGATGGCCAGCCGGGTTTCGGCGGCCAGGCGGTTCGCTTCGATCCTGGCAGCAACCGGCAGCCCGTCGGTGTTGCCGGCCGCAAAGGGATAGAGCCGGGAAAACTCGGCCTGCTGGCTTGCAGTGAGGCCGTTCCACCACCCGTGGATTTGCAGGGGGGACATCGCCGCCAGCGCGGCCGGTGTGGCGAGCTCAGCCGTCGGCGCGGCAACACCCGGTGAAGAGGTCGGACCGCCGGCCGCTCCGCTGGCACTTTCCTGCTGGTCAGCGTTGGCCGCGAGCTCCCGCTGCATCTTTTCCAGGAGCCCGACGGCCAGGATCATGGAACGCGAATGGCCGGTCTCCCAGTCCGTTCTGAACGCTCTGGCGTCATTGCCCTGCCAGTGTCCCGACGCGGCCAGCTCCGATGCCAGGCGGCGGTGGAGGACGCTGAGTTTCAGGGCGCTGCTTCCGGCCTGCGACGCCAATGCGCGCAGTTTCGCCACGTCCGCGCCGTAAAAACTTCCGGCCATGGATTCCCCCAACAAATCATTGCCCAGCGGGCGGGCGGGCCGGCTCGGCTCACCCCCGAGACATGCTACAGGCGTTTTTCCATTCACTGGATGGATAGAACTCCCCCGCTAGAATCACGGCACCGGTCTCGCGCAGCTGCCCCGCCGGACATAGGCTGGCCGCAGCAGCGTGGGCCGGAACCGGAAGAGGGTCTCCATGGGCATGCGCTTCACGGACCGTGGGCAGGGCGGCAGGCTTCTTGCCGCCGCCCTCCCCCAGTTCCGCGGGCGCCCGGACACCGTGGTGCTGGGACTGGCGCGCGGCGGTGTCCCGGTTGCCGCAGAGGCCGCCGCGGCGCTCCGGCTGGACCGGGACGTGCTTCCGGTCCGCAAGCTGGGGATTCCCGGGCACGGGGAAACGGCCTTCGGTGCGCTGGCCGCGGTCAACGGCAGGGTGGCGCAGGTCCTGAACCGACCTTACGTGGGCCAGCTCCTGGAGCTGGGGATCACCCAGTCAGCCCTCGACGAGGTTGTGAGGTTCGAGCAGAAGGAACTGGAGCGCCGCGCAGAAACGTATCCGGGGCCGCGGCTGCCGCTGGCCGGCAGAACCGTGATCGTGGTCGACGACGGGATGGCCACCGGAGCGACGATGCGGGCGGCCGTCAAGGCGGTGCAGGCGGCCGGTGCGGCAACCGTCGTCGTCGGGGTTCCGGTTGCCTCGCTGGAGGCACAGGCGTCCCTGCAGCAGATCGCCGACGCCGTCTTCAGCCTCTTCATCCCCGGCCAGTTCCGTGCCGTCGGCAGCTACTATCGCAGCTTCGGTCAGGTACGGGACGACGACGTCGTCCGGCTCCTGGGTGCCCGTCCCGCCTGAACAGCAACGCGGGGCCAGACGCGGCCCATGCGGAGCCTCCGAGTGGGCGCGGAGTGACCCCGCGTTGGGTTAACGAGGAGGGACCCCGCGTTGGGTTAGCGAGGAGGGACCCCGCGTTGGGTTAGCGAGGAGGGACCCCGCGTTGGGTTAGCGAGGAGGGACCCCGCGTTGGGTTAGCGCGTTGGGTTAGCGACGGAGGGGCACGGACCTTTGGTCCGCGCCCCTCCTCTGTTGCTTTTTTCTTGTTGCTTGCTTGTTGCTAGTGCCTTGCCGCATCATCCGTTGCGCCGTGGCTGACGCCGAGCGGGCGGCCCCTGGTTTCCCCGGCCAGCAGGACGCCGGCTGCGGAGATGACGCAGAGGATCATGATGTAGATGCCGATGGAACCGGTCCACCCGGTGCCCTGCAGCAGGGCCTCCGCGATGGTGGCCGCGAACGCACCGCCCAGGATGGCGCCGAAGGCGTAGCCGATCGAGATGCCGGAGTAGCGCACGTTCGCCGGGAACATCTCGGCGTACATCGCCGACATCGGGCCGTAGGACAGGCCCAGGCCGATGGTCAGGACGAACAGCGCGACGCCGTAGAGCACGATGTTCTTGGTGTCGATCAGGGCAAACATCGGGATCATCCAGGCGAAGACGATGCCGTAGCCGATCAGGAAGGTCTTGACGCGGCCGATCTTGTCCGACAGCCAGCCGCCGACCAGGGTGAAGATCAGCCAGCCGAAGGAGGCCAGCGTGGTGGCCAGCAGAATCTGCGCGACGGGCATCTTCAGGGACTTGGTGGCGTAGGAGATGAAGAATGCGATCAGCAGGTAGCCGGCGGCGTTGTTGCCGATGAAGATCATCGTCGAGTAGAGGACGGCCTTCTTGTGCTTGCGGATGAGCTCGCCGAGCGGAGCCTTGCTCTCTTCCTTGCGTTCCTGCATCTCCTTGAAGACGGGGCTCTCGGCCACGGCGCGGCGGATCAGGTAGCCGACGATGATCAGCACGATGGACAGCAGGAACGGCACACGCCAGCCCCAGGAGGCGAAGTCTTCCTTGGACATGGATGTGTTGAGGAAGTAGAGCAGGCCGGTGGCGAGGATCATGCCCACCGGAACGCCGATCTGCGGGTACGCGCCGAACAGGCCGCGCTTGCTCTTGGGAGCGTGCTCGACGGCCATCAGGGCGGCGCCGCCCCATTCACCGCCGGCGGAGAAGCCCTGGATGATTCGGAGCAGGATCAGCAGGATCGGAGCCCAGACGCCGATCTGGGCGTAGGTCGGCAGCATGCCGATCAGCGCCGTGGCGGCACCCATCATGACCAGGGTGAAGACCAGCATGGCCTTGCGGCCGAGGCGGTCACCCAGGTGGCCGGCGACGATGGCGCCGAGCGGGCGGAACAGGAAGCTGATGCCGATGAGGGCAAAGGACAGGATCTGCGCCAGGCCGGGGTTGGAGGCGTTCAGCGGCGCCAGGAACAGCGGGGAGAGCAGCGTGGCTGTCAGCTGGGCGAAGATGAAGAAGTCGTACCACTCGATGGTGGTCCCGACCAGGGTGCCCGCGAGGACCTTGCGTTCCTCATGCTTGCTGCTGGGGCCCGCCTCAGAATCGACATGTGAAGTTGCGGTCATTGGAACTCCGATGCTGGGGGCAGACGTACTGCCCGGGGTGGGTGCTGTGCGAATAGCTGAATGCCTCTACCATTTACTGATCGAACGGTCAGTTGGTATTCAGAATACTACTATGAAATGTGTGCTAGGGCACACATCCCTGGGAAAAAAGCTTTGCCGGCGCCGAAAAGTGACGGAAAGCCTGTCCGCGGGGTCAGTCCGTGCGGTTCAGGAACTCCCGCACCCGGGCCCTGACGGGGCCGCGGTCGTAGCTGTTGACCATGGCTCCGGCCATCCGGACCGGATCCCCGAAGAAGAAGTACTCGTAGAGCGACTGCCGGCCGGAGAAGCCGGAGACCGAGGCGTCGAAGGCGAGTTTGAACAGCCGGACGCGCTCCGGACCGGTCAGCGACTTGCCCTGCAGGTACATCTCGATGTCGGTCCGGGCGTCACTGTTGACGTCCGCCTCGCCGGGGAGCGCCATCAGGCCCGAAGCGGAGAATTTGCGGATGATCTGCGGGAAGCGCTGGGCTACCTTCGGGTACCAGTTGCGGGCGGCGTTCAGCGTGGACCATTTCGGCAGCATGACGCCGGCACCGTTGAGCGCCGCATCCACCTCCGCGGCCCGGACCAGCGCCCGGCCGATTTCGACGTCGACAATCAGTTCCGCGATGTCCTCCTGGATGTGCTGGAAGCCGTCGATGCCGATCGAGTCGGCGAGTTCGGAGGCCAGGCCCAGGAAGAACTCGCTCTTGGCGATGGTGCGGGTGACCACCTGGTGGGTCATGAGGGCACCGGCGCCGGTTTCGGAGTAGAAGCCGTTGCACAGCTGCGGGTTGCCGAGCATGAAGATCCGCTCGTTGGGGACGAAGACATGGTCGAAGACCGCGACGGCGTCCATTTCCTCATAGCGGGATGCCAACGGCTCGTCGTGGGTGCTGCCGCCGTTGTACAGCGAGGTGCGGCACAGGTAGCGCAGGCCCGGCGTGTCGTTGGGGATGGCGAAGGCGTAGGAGTACGGGGCGTCCTCGGGCGTGCCGCGGAGCACCGTGGAGGGGAACACGAGAAGCTCGTCCGCGATCGGGGCGATGGTGGCCAGCATCCGGGCGCCCTGGATGACGATGCCGTCCTCGCGCTCCTCGACAATCCGGGCCGACAGCTGGCCGCCGAGCTGCTCGGAGCCGGAGACGGAGCGGTTGGCCTGCGGCGGGATCAGCGTGTGCGTGGCGAGGACGTCGTTTTCCCGGGCCCACTCGTAGTAGTTGCGGATGTTCTCGCCGAACTTGGGATCGGCCTGGGAAAACCACTCGTCTGCTGTGCTGAGGGCGGTGAGCGAGGAGTTCATGTAGTCGCCGGAGCGGCCCAGGAAGCCATTGGAGGACTCGGCCCAGGTCGAGATCGCGCGGCGGCGGCGTTCCAGGTCCTCAACGGTCTTCGGCACCAGGAAGGAGGCGTTGACTAGGTCGCCGCTGGTGGGCGAGGTGTAGGTCAGCGCGTCCTGGTATTTCGGGTCGTGCTGCATGTCGAAGAGCCTGGCGTAGGAGCGTGCCACGTTGCGGAACGCGGGGTGCTCGGCGACTTTTTCGCTGACCACCTCGCCGTCGATCACCACGTGGGGCGTCATGGCGTTGAGTTTTTCCAGGTACTGCTGTCCGGTACGGATACCCATGGCTAGTCCTCCAGTCGTCGTTGAGCTGAATCGAAATCAGAGCAGGTCTTCCATGCCCAGCTGGCTCTCCGGGATGGTGGTGAACGTACTGTTCGCGTAGGCCAGCGCATCGCCGTTGCGGTAGTTGAAATCCACGACCTCACCGAGGTAGAGCGTGTGGTCGCCGCCGTCGTAGGCCGCCCAGGGCTTGCACTCGAAATAGGCAAGCACATGGGAGAGCCGCGGTGCCGTGCCGCCCTCCACCCAGAGCGGCTCCGGTCCGGGATGGCCGGCAAAGTGCATGGCGAGGTGCCGCTGCTCCGCGCCCAGGATGTTGACCGTGAACGGCCGGCCGGCCAGCTCGTCGTGCGCCCTCGCGGTGCGGGCGATGCTCACGAGCACCAGCGGCGGCTCCATGGATACGGACGTAAAGGAATTGACGGTGATGCCGTGGCGCTTGGTGGCGCCGTCAAAGGTCACAATCGCCACTCCGGTGGCGAACCGGCCCAAGCTGCCGCGGAAGTGGTGGGCCCGCGCGCCGGGCGTGCGGCCCGGATCAACCGGGACTGGCCCGGTGCGGGGCTTGGCAATCATCAGTGATCCCTTGCGGTGCGTGACGGCTGGTTGTGGGGGTGCGCCGCGTCGACATAAGTTCTATAATCGAACGGATAGTTCCCATTTAGAACGCTAACGCACCGTGTGGCGGAGCACAAGGGCCGGCCGGCGCATCCAGGCCACCCCGCCGCCCGCACCTAGGATGGACAGATGACCCCGACCGCCGGCAGCGCCCAGGCCTCCCCGTCCCAGACGTTGTCGCGCGGCATCCGCGCCCTCGAGATCCTGGCCGACGCCCAGCAGCCGCTCACCATCGCCGAACTGGCCGACGCCATGGGAGTGCACCGCTCCGTGGCCTACCGCATCCTCCGCACCCTAGAAGACCACTCCCTGCTGGTGCGCGACGACGGCGGCCGGGTCCAGCCCGGCCCCGGACTGGCCGTCCTGGCCCGCGGTGTTTCGCGGAGCCTGCAGACGGCGGCGCTGCCGGAGCTCACCCAGCTCGCCAATACTCTGATGATGAGCGCCTTCGTCGCGGTCTGGGACCACGCGGAATGCGTCACGCTGGTCACCGTGGATCCGCGCCACACCGGTGCCACCGTGGTCCAGCATCCAGGCTCCCGGCATCCGATCAGCGCCGGCGCCCCCGGGATCGCGATCCAGTCGGCGTTGTCCGAAGAGGAATGGGCCGCGGCCGCCCCCGGCATTCCCTACCGGGCCGAAGCGGCCGAGGCGCGCCGCCGGGGATATGCCGCAAGCCACGACGAGGTCATCTCCGGCGTGTCCTCGCTGGCCGTCCCGGTCCGGGTTCCGGGCGGGCGTCCGGCGGCTCTCGCCGTCGTGTACATCCGCGCCGCGCAGAACCCCGAGGAGGTCGCCGCGGCCCTGGCCGCGAGCGCCCGTCGCATCGAAAGCCAGCTGGGCTGAGAGCCGGCGGGGCACTCCCCCGCCGGCCACGGGCGCCCGTTGCGGGATTGCTTGACAAGCAGCCCCGCCTCGGGCAGGTTGTATCGTATACGATTCCATACTCAATGAGGAGATGTGATGGCCGAGCACTACATTCCGGACGACCTTCCGACGCGGATCCGCCACTACATCGACGGCGAATTCGTTGATTCCGTCAGCGGCAGGACCTTCGACGTGCTGGACCCGGTCTCCAACACCACCTACGCCACCGCCGCCGCCGGCCAGAAGGAGGACATCGACCTCGCCGTTGCTGCCGCCCGCAAGGCCTTCACCGCCGGGCCGTGGCCGAGGATGAAGCCGCGGGAACGCGCCCGCATCCTCAACAGGATCGCCGACGCCATCGAGGCCCAGGAGACCCGGCTGGCGCAGCTGGAGACCTTCGACACCGGCCTGCCGATCACCCAGGCCAAGGGCCAGGCCCTCCGCGCCGCGGAGAACTTCCGCTTCTTCGCGGACCTCATTGTGGCGCAGTTCGACGACGCCATGAAGGTCCCCGGTTCCCAGATCAACTACGTGAACCGCAAGCCGATCGGCGTCGCCGGCCTGATCACACCCTGGAACACCCCGTTTATGCTCGAGTCCTGGAAGCTCGCCCCGGCGCTGGCCACCGGCAACACCGTGGTCCTCAAGCCCGCCGAGTTCACCCCGCTCTCCGCCTCGCTCTGGGCCCAGATCTTCAAGGACGCCGGCCTGCCCGACGGCGTGTTCAACCTGGTCAACGGCCTCGGCGAGGAGGCCGGCGACGCCCTTGTCAAGCACCCCGACGTCCCGCTGATCTCCTTCACCGGCGAGACCACCACGGGCAAGACGATCTTCCGCAACGCCGCGGAAAACCTCAAAGGCCTGTCCATGGAACTCGGCGGCAAAAGCCCGGCCGTCATCTTCGCCGACGCCGACCTCGACGCCGCGATCGACTCCACCCTGTTCGGCGTCTTCTCGCTCAACGGCGAGCGCTGCACCGCCGGCTCCCGGATCCTCGTCCACCAGGACATCTACGAGGAATTCTGCAACGAGTACGCCGCCCGCGCGAAGAACATCGTCGTCGGGGACCCGCACGACCCGAAGACCGAGGTAGGCGCCCTCGTCCACCCGGAGCACTACGCCAAGGTGGCCCGGTACGTGGAGATCGGCAAGACCGAGGGCCGGCTGCTGGCCGGCGGCGGGCGGCCCGAGGGGCTTCCCACCGGCAACTACATCGCGCCGACCGTCTTCGCCGACGTCATGCCGGACGCGCGGATCTTCCAGGAGGAGATCTTCGGCCCCGTCGTGACGATCACGCCGTTCGCGGACGACGCCGAGGCGCTGGCCCTGGCGAACAACACCCGGTACGGGCTGGCCGGCTATGTCTGGACCAACGACCTGAACCGCGCGCACAACTTCTCACAGAACCTCGAGGCCGGCATGGTCTGGCTCAACAGCCACAACGTCCGGGATCTGCGCACCCCGTTCGGCGGCGTCAAGTCCTCCGGGCTGGGACATGAGGGCGGCTACCGCTCCATCGATTTCTACACCGACCAGCAGGCCGTCCACATCACCCTCGGCACCGTGCACACCCCGAAGTTCGGTGCGCCGGCGGCGCAGTAGCGCCCTGCCCCTGTCACCCCGCCTGCGCCCCATCGGCACCCCGCTCCAGCCCCGGTTGCCCTATCACTTCGGGTTCTTCTCAGGCGCTCAGAGCAGCTCCAAGTGACAGGGCATCCGCGGGTTCGTCGGGGGTCAGCCGGCGGCCGCCGTCCTGTTCCGCCGGTGGAGTACGACGGCGGCTGCCGCTCCCAGCAGGAACAGGGCGGCGGCGGCGCACACCGGCACCAGGAATGCCGTGGCGTAGCCCCGGTGCTGCGCCAGCTGCCCCGCGATGGACGAGCCGATCGCGGTGCCGGCCACGATGCCGCTGGCCGGCGCGGTCATGACCGTGCCGAGCTTTCCCGCCGGGGCGGCGAGCCCGCCGATCGCGAAGACGGTGACCATTAGCGGTCCCACCGGCAGGCCCAGGACCAGGAGCACAAGGATCACGGGCAGCGCCGTCGAGGGCAGCAACAGCAGCAGCGCCAGTCCGGCCATCAGCGCCGCGCAGGCCAGCCAGCGGGCGTTGGCGGTGAACCGCTGGGGCCAGTACGCCACCGACAGGGCGGCCGCGGCGGAGCTCAGGCCCATCACCGCGTAGAGCAGGCCGGCGAGTTCGTAGGTCGCGAAGCTGGCCGAAAAGGAACTCAGCGACGTCTGGGTGGAGCCGAAGAACGTGCCCATGCAGATCATGGCCAGCACCGGACGGGCGACGGCCGCGACGGCCCCCGCGCGCTGGCCGGCCGGCCGGGACGCCCGGCGCTGTTTCTCCCGGGCGGCACCGGCCGCTGTCCGCGCGGGCATCAGGACCACCGCGTGGTGCGTGGGGTGCACGGCGAAGGCCGGAATGAGCGTGATGGTCAGGACCGCGGCGAGGGCGAGTGGCAGCCACGGCGCGACCAGGCTGGCCCGGATTCCCACCAGCGCCGGGCCCAGGACGAAGGTCAGTTCGTCGGCGGTGCTTTCCTAGTAATCTCAATGATGTTGTCACCGGATGTTGGCGTGACCTACAGGTGTCCCGGCCGGTGTGGGCCGGGACACCCGAGGTATTTCTAGTCCGTCCAGCCGGGGTAGGGCTTGCGGTCCTGCTCGGGCAGTTCCGCGGCGGTGGCGGGGAGGTTGTCCGGGCCGTGGGACTGGCCGGATGCCCAGTGGAAGAACACGTCGGCGGTGATCGCTTCGAAGCACGCGGTCTGGGAGCGGAACCAGTGCGTGGCGGTGTCGCCCTCGACGCAGGTGCCGTAGCCGAACAGCTCCCCGTTGCGGTCGCGGGTGCGGGCGACGGTGAAGATGATGTAGGGCCAGGATCCGGCGTCCCAGCCCTCGCTGCCCCAGTTCGGAGCGCCTGTGCGAGCTCCACTTGCCGCACCTTGCCTCCTACAACGACTAAGGACCCATTACGGCACCATCGGCCCTGCAGCAAAGGGAGTGCTGGGCCCGAAGCATGGCCTGGATGTGTGTTTTCCGCTCGAAGCGTTTGGGGTCGGAGTCACGCGGCGCGGGGCGGGCCAGGGTTGCACAGGTGAGCCGGCGTTCGGCGACCTTTCGCATGTTCCCTACCCGTCGGCCGCACCGGCGCGGTCATCGCGCGGCCGGGGGCCCATCCCAGCGGAGTCATTGATGATCCGTGCAGCCATAATGGGAGTAATCGGTGAAACGCCGCCGGGTTCCAACTAAGGGGTAGTGGGAACGCTATGGGTTCTTCTGACAGTGTGTACACGCATTTCGGCGGGCCGGGGGCCAGTGACTGTACCGCGGGAACCTTTCTCATGGACGCCACGACCGGGATGATGACGTGGTCCGATGAGCTCTACCGGATTCACGGGTACCAGCGTGGGGACGTCGTGCCGACCCTTGAACTTCTCCTGGCTCACAAGCACCCGGACGACAAGGCGGAGATTCGGGAGATGTACGCCGCTTTGGCCCGGGTCGGAGGGCACTTCTCCAGTTACCACCGCCTCATTGACGCCAACAAGCGTGAACACAGAGTGCTGACCTCCGGGGACGCTGTTCTTGACGCGGACGGCCGGCTCTTCTCCATCGCAGGAATCATGGTGGACCTCACCGCGACGCTCCGTTCCGAAACCGGCAGGGCCGCCAGGGATGCCGTCACCGGAGCCGTCCGCACCCGCGCCGTGATCGAACGGGCGCGAGGAATTCTCATGGGACGGTTGGGCATCGGTGCCGATGCGGCCTTCGTCTTACTCCGCATCTACAGCAACCACACCAACAAAAAATTGGCTGCCATAGCCGTCGAGCTTGCCGCCTTGGCCGAAGACCCCGGCGACGCTGCCGCACTCACCGCGCTCATCCAGGACCTTCAAAACCACACGCCCCTGGCCCCGGGCGGTACGCCCGGAGACGGTCCAGCAGCCGGCGCCCCGTGAATGGAGGCAAGGTTCTCGCCTTGGCATTCCCGATCGTGATTCCTCGGGGACTTCCGCCGGCCAACCAAGGAGAAGCAGCAGACCTGGCAAGCAAGAGTGCCCAAGGGACATGACGTCGCGCGCGCGGGAGCAGGCGCTGACATCAATCCGGGAACTGCTTTCCGGGCCACGACCCCACGAACTCAAGAGCGCAGGCCTCGGCTATGAAGACCCGGGCAGATCCGCATCGATCTGGTCGCGCATCATGTCAGAGTCAGTGGCATTGGAAGCAACCCATACACTTTGCGGGTCTGCACCTCCATCCATGGCATCCGTCATTGCATCGCGTAGGTCCATCCTCGCCTGATCCGCTGCAAAGTCCGCGGACTCGCTGTCTGCGGAAGCAACCCACACACGCGTCAAACTCTCGTCCACGTCAGCCTCCAAAGTTGCGAACCCATTGCACTCCCCGGCGGCCAGATCTCCAATGACCGTCAAGACGCGGAGCCTTATATGCGAATAGTCTGGCCGGAAAGAACTCCGGAGGCAACCAAATATCTGGGTGATCGTTCGATATGGCGGTTTGGTTTCGGTCTCGCGTAAGGCTGGCCCTGTTCGGTCCCAGCGCCAACAGCGTGCTCATTCACCTTGCGATCCGCTTCGCCGGAAAAGCCGCCCTCGGATCCGCCCTCAGCGTCTCCGCGTTCAACCCCGGAACCGCGGGAACCGCCGCGGGCACCGGGTTCGCCGGTGCCTCCCGGGTCTCCCCGCTCGGGACCCCCGGTCCCGGTCTCGTCTACACGATCATTGCCGCTTTGACCTGATTCCCGCCATTGCACTCGCCCTCGCCAGTCGCCGGCCTCCAGGTCCGCGCCCTCACCGGCGGCCACGGCTCCCCCACGTGGTTCTGGAGGCCGTCGGCTTCAACAGCCTCGTCGGCGGCAACATCACCCTTGCCGGTGGTCCCGCCCGGGTCCGAGCCTACATCGAAGAGCTCATGCCCGACATCCTTTAACGGCACCTTCGAACTCGGCAAGGTCTCGGCGTCACCTCCGACATGGACGGCATCGTTCAGGGATACAAGGGCGTGGACGAAAGAAAGTGCCTCAAAGTCCCTCATCAGACCCTGGCCACCGGACAGCGCGCGGAGGACGCGTACCCCCGCGCGCACGCTGGATGAACCTCCCGAGGCAGTCATGACTGACAACGATCGATCACCAAACGGCCCGACGGCTGACCGGGAGCGGCTCGAAGACAGCTTCCTCAGGAAGCCAGTAGTGCTGCCGTCACCGGGACTGGAGTGTATGTGGTGCCGTCGCGGAGCATGCGGCGAGGATCAGTGCGATGACGGCGAAGGTGTTAAAGACGGCGGCGAACACCAGCACGGGACGCTGGCCCCGGCGGTCCGCCAGTGCGCCGAGGACGGGGGCGCCGAGCGCCGAGCCGATGCCGACGGCGCCGGCCGCCATGCCGCCATGCCGCCGGCAGCGTAGGAGCCGGTGACGGCGGTGACCAGGGTGAGGGCTCCGACGGTGAGCATCGCGAGCGGGAGACGGGCGCTTGGGAGGGCGTTGAAAGGCTCATGATTCCGGGTTCGTTCTATGGTGCGCATCGTCCCTCCTCCCGATGCGCGCGACCCGGCAACTCCCAACTGTAGCCGCAGGTGTGATTGATTGAGCAGGCCCGGCCGTGACGGCCGGGCCTGGACGGACGGATCAGACCGGGGCGTCGTCGGAGATATGCAGGGTGGAACCGTTCCGGCCCTTGATCACCCGGAGCTGGGTGCTGATGCGCTGTTTCATTTCCCCGACGTGGCTCACCAGGCCGACCACGCGCCCGCCGTCGCGTAGCCCCTCCAGGGCGTCCATGACCTGTTCGAGGGCCTGTTCGTCGAGGCTGCCGAAGCCCTCGTCCACGAAGAGCGTCTCGATGTCCACACCGCCGGATTCCTGCTGCACCACATCCGCCAGTCCGAGGGCCAGCGCGAGCGAGGCCATAAAGGACTCGCCGCCGGACAGCGTTGCGGTGTCGCGCCGCTGCCCGGTCCACTCGTCCACCACCTCCAGGCCGAGGCCGGATTTAGCGCCGCGGGCGGCCCTGGCGTCCGTGTGCTGCAGGGTGTAGCGGCCGTCGCTCATCCCGATCAGCCGTTCCGAGGCGGCCACTGCCACCTGTTCGAGCCTCGCGGCGAGTACATAGCTGTTCAGGCTCATGCGGTAGTTGTTGTCCCCGGTGCCGCGGGCCGCGTCGGCGACGGCGGTCAGCAGCTGCGCCCGTCCGCGCGGTTCCCGTCCGGACTCGGCAAGCTGCGCGTAGTTGGCGGCGAGGGCACCCAGGCTCCGCACGGATTTTTCCGCCAGGCCGGCTGCCAGGTCCGCCTCCCGGCCTGAGCGTTCCGCCGCCGCGGCGTCCGCGCGGAGCTCGTCCACGAGCCCCCCGGCGAGTGGTCCCTCGGTTTCCAGCTCGCGGGAGGCCAGCACAATCTCCTCGCTGGCGAAGTGCTCCGCGATCCGGGCCGCTTCATCCTGGCCTGCGCGGACGGCGGCTTCCAGCGCCGCGGCCTCCGCGGCCGGGAGCAACACGGCCCGCGCTGCGTCCGCAGACTCGAAACCGGTGCCCGGCAGCGCCAGTTCCAGCTGCAGCCGCGCTTCGGCGGAACGGGCCGCGGCCTGTTCCAGCAGGGTCCGGGCCGCATCGGCGCGTTCCAGCACGGCGGCGGTGCCATCCAGAGCCGCGATGCGCCGGGCCAGGACCGGGTGGCCCGCCCGGAGCTTATCGAGGGCCTGTTCGAGGGAGTCGGCCTGGTCCCGGACTTCCGTGAGGGTGGATTCGGTCTGGGCGATGCCTGCCGCCGCGGCCGCCTGGTCCTGTTCGGCGGCGGCGATCTCTTCGTCCAGTTCGGCGTGCCGTGAGCGGCTGGCGGCGAGCTCCGCCGCCGCGCGGCGCGCGTCGGCGGCACGTTCCTTGGCCAGGCTGGCCTCGAGGACGGCGTCCCCGGGCTCGGTGTCGCCACCCTGGGCCGCCAGCACGGCAACCGTCTGCCGGGCCTCGGAGAGTTCGCGGTCAAGCGCCGCCAGCACGGCTTCCGCCGTCTCGCAGGCCTGCTGTGCAGTCTCCTCGGCCTCGGCCACGGTGAGGGCGGAGGGCGCGGCCGGGGCGGGCGCCGGATGTTCGGGGCTACCGCACACCGAACACGGGACGCCGGGCTCCAGCTGGGACGCGAGTTCCGCGGCCGCGTTGGCCAGGCGCTCCTCGCGGAGATCGAGCCAGCACTGGCGGCAGTCCTGGTACTCTTCCCGGGCGCGGCCGTGGCGTTCGGCGACAGCTCCGCAGTCCTTCCCGGCCGCGGCGTAGCGGCGGACCAGGACCAGCAGTTCCTCCGCGGCGGCTGCCTCTTTTGTCCGCAACTGCACTTCGGCGGCGAGTTCTTCGAGCGGACGCAACCCGGCGATCAGGGCGTCGGATTCCCGGCGCAGGGCGGCCAGAGCGGCAGCGCCGGAGGCCTGTCCCTCTCCCAGCTGCGCCAGGCTGAGGCGCAGCTGGGTGGCCCGGCTGCGGAGCCCGGTAAGCCTGCCTTCGTCGGGCAGCCGCTCGTCCAGCACCGCGCGCAGTGACCGCAGCCCGCGCAGCGCGGACCGCAAGTTGTCTCCGTCGTAAGTGGAGCCTTCGAACGTGGAGCTGCCGGCTATGCCAACGCCACCGAGGCTGGCACGGGGCTCGGGGTCCGCGACGCCCCCGGGGGTGCCGTTGCGCAGCGCGGCGAGTTCAGGGTCGGTAAGGGCGGCGGTGTGCAGGTCGTCCGCGGCAGCGGCCATCGCCGCCGTGGCCAGTGCCTCGGCCGTGCCGGCGCTCTCCAGCGCGTGCAGTTGGCCGCTGAGGACTTCGGCCTGGTGGTGCAGCCTCAACTGTCCGCTCCGGGCTGCGGCCGCGGGGGCGGCGGCCTCCGCCTCGGCGCGCCGTCGTTCGGCGGCAGCCAGCTTGGCCTGGCGGGCGGCACGCGCCGTCGCGGTGTCCCGGGCGGACAGGCGGCGGACGCGCCGCACCTCGGCCTCCAGCGCGGCGGCGCGGCGCTGCTGCGCGGCGGTGCCGGCCTGCACCTGGAGCCAGGAGAGGAAGGAGTCCGGGTCGGCCCGGTCCGGGGCAGCGGCGGTGTCGAGCTCCAGCGTGGCCGTTTCGGATTCCGCCTGGGCGAGCAGGAGCTCAAGCTGATTGTTGAGGCTGGCGACCTCGGTGCGGGCGGCCTGGGCCCTCCGGCCAAGTTCCTGTTCCACGGCCTCGAAACGCTGGGTGCCGAACAGGCTCTGCAGCAGCTCGAGGCGGTCGGAGGCCTTGGAGCGCAAGAAGGCGGCGAAGTCGCCCTGCGGGAGCATGACCACGCGGGTGAACTGGTCTCTGTTCATGCCCAGGAGGTCGGTGATCTCGGCGCCGGCCTCGTCGTTCCGGCCGGACTTTTCGATCCATTCGCCGTCGACGCGTTCCCGGAGCAGGGTGTTGGCCTGCTGCAAGGTGAAACCGTTCCGGCCCCGGGCGCTGGGTTTGTCCCAGGCGGGGGAACGGGAGACTTCGAAGTGCCGGCCGCGGGCGGAGAACTCGCACGTGACGCGCGGCTCGGCAGCGGCCTCGGCGTGGTCGCTGCGCAGCCGCTTGCCGTCCTGCCGCGCCCCGGGCACGGAACCGTAGAGCGCGAAGCAGATGGCGTCCAGCACGCTGGTCTTGCCGGCTCCCGTGGGACCGTTGAGCAGGAACAGCCCGTGGGCGCTCAGCCGGTCAAAATCGATGTGTTCGGTGCCGGCGAACGGTCCAAAAGCGGAAATCTCGAGACGGTGGATCCTCACAGCGACATTCCTTCCAGGCGCACGG
The DNA here is from genome assembly GCF_029960645.1 of Arthrobacter sp. AL12. GTDB lineage: Bacteria > Actinomycetota > Actinomycetes > Actinomycetales > Micrococcaceae > Arthrobacter. Next base: position 71,476 of record NZ_JASBQY010000011.1, on the reverse strand, counting down.
ATTCCAGGGCTTCCGCGAGGACCGCGGCCTCACCGTCGTCGGCGGCCCGCCCGCGGACGTGTTCCAGAAAACCGCAGCAGATGGAAAGGTCGTCTTCGGCCTCGGCCAGCTTGCTGCTGTAGCTGGTTTTGGCGGCGGCGCCGGCACCTTCCGGGTCAAACCCCAGCACCAGGGTGTCGGGGAACCGCGAGCGCAGCCGTTCCATCGCCTGCGCCGGGCGCTGGGCGTCGGTCAGGGTGATCTGGCAGTACGCGGATTCGGCCCAGGCGTGGTCCCCGGCCGTGAGCAGTTCCTCCAGTTTGCCGCGCAGGACGGCCAGCGTCCGGGGCGCCTCCCACAGCACCTCGCGGACCGCTCCGATGCCGGCCGCATCGACGTCCACGAGCCAGCTGCCTTTCTTGTGCTGCGCTTCGGAAAAGGAGTACGCGAGCGGCGAACCGGAGTAGCGGACGGCGGCAGAGAGTTCCTGGCGGCCGTGCAGGTGGCCCAGCGCCGTGTAACCGAAGCCGTCGAAGAGGTCCAGCGGGACGGCGCCGACGCCGCCGATGCTGAGGTCCCGCTCGCTGTCAGAACTGATGCCGCCGCTGGCGAAGGTGTGCGCGAGCACCACGGAATGGACGGTCCGTGCCCCCGCCCGGGCCGCGAGATCGGCGCGGATGCGGGCGGTGGCGGCCTGGGTCACCTCGAAGTGGCTGGCGGTGTCGACGCCGAGCTGTTCGGCCACGAGCCGCGGTTCCAGCCAGGGAATGCCGTAGACGGCGAGTACCGGCCCGGCCTCCGGATCAGCATTGTCGAGCGGGAACAGCACGGGCTGGTCCAGCTCTGTAAGCCGGGTGCGCAGGTGCACTCCCCCGCGCTCCAGCAGCCGGGAGGCGAAGCCAAGCCGGACGGCCGAGTCGTGGTTGCCGCTGGTCAGCACCACCCGGGCGCCGGCGCCGGTCAGCCCCACCAGGGCGTCGTCGAGCAGGCGGACGACGTCGACTCCGGGCAGGGCGCGGTCGTAGACGTCACCGGCGATCAGGACGACGTCGATTGCCTCGTCCCGGACGAAGGTGACGAGCTGGTCGATGAACGCCCGCTGGGCATCTAGCATCCCGACGCCGTGGAATGACCGGCCCAGGTGCCAGTCCGAAGTGTGCAATAACCGCATGCTCCTACGGTATCGGCTGGCACCGACAGGATTGCGCCACCGCACCGGGACAGCAACGCGGGGTCACTCCCGGCCCATCCCGGGGTGCGGGACGGGCACTACTCGGCAACGCCACGCACCACCGCCGGCGGCACCGCTATTGGAACGACAAATCTCCGTTTACTCGTTATCCGCCAGCTGGACTTTGATACGCAAGCTGTCGGCCGGCTCGAGTTGACCGGCACACCTCGGAAGGTCAAGATGACCAAGTCACACTCGCCGCCAAAACGAAAGTCTGACCACAGCGGAGCATGGTTCTTGCCCCGCTTGACTTGACGTATTAGCGCCGTGAGACGGCTTTGCTTGGGGTCAGCGAGCCCCGCAATCAGCGTCCCAGCGCAATCGCGGCGACCGCGCTGCCGCCCAGCACGACCACCCCGGCGGCGGCCCAGCGCATGAGGGAGCGCGGCGGCGCGTAGGAGGAGTGCCGGAGCTGCCGTGCCCGGGCTACGACACAGAGGCACAGAGGCACAGAGGCACAGCACGACGGTGGCCACCACCGCCGTCAGGGCGCATACCCCCAGATAGTCCGTAATTCCCGCCCCCGCCCAGGCGGCGGAGCCGGGGGTGGGAGCGGATGCCGCGACCGCCCAGATGCGCCAAATCAGCACGTCGGCCGCAAGGAGCGCCAGCAGCGTCCGGGTCCAGGACAGGGAGGTCCGCTCCGGCTGCAGTCCGGGGTCCCGGACGGCCGCGGAACTCACCGCGCCACCAGGAGCAGGACGGCCAGAATGAATGCGGCGGCAGCGACCCCCACCGTCATCACGAGCATCACACCGGAAAATGGCAGCTCGCGGTTGTTCCGCATGGCCTCTTCCATCTGCGCCCAGCGGCGGTAGGCCAGGGCCCCCACGATCAGCGCCAGGGACGTCCTGATCCAGGCCAGGAACGTCGTTTCATTGGCCAGCGAGAAGCGGTAGTCAGGGGTGGATCCAGTCTTCCGCCACGCTGGTTCGCGCATTCGTCCCCTGCTGTCCCGGTGTTGACTTTTGCGGCGCCGTTCGCTGATGTCCGGCACCTGTCCGGGGCCGGGGGTAAAATTCTAAGTCATGAGCACCGAGCCCGTCACTACCCCCGGACCATCCCCGGCCCCGTCGCACGCCTCCCGGATCCACGGGTGCCTGCTCGGCGGTGCGCTGGGTGATTCGCTCGGGTACGCCGTCGAATTCGACGACATCTCCGCCATCCGCGGGAGGTTCGGCCCGGACGGACTGCTGGATTTTTCCCCGCTCGACGGCGGCAGCCACTTTTCGGACGACACGCAGCTCACGCTCTACACCGTGGACGGGCTGCTGGAGGCGCTGGAGTGGGCCAACTCGGGCGTCGGCGCGGACACGAACGCGTGCCTGTGGCTGGCGTACCTGCGCTGGCTCGCCACCCAGGATGTTCCGGTCCCGGAGGCGGCGCCGTTCCAGCCGCCCCGCTGGATCGATTCCCACGTCGTCCTCAAGCACCGCCGCGCCCCGGGGAACGCCTGCCTCACAGGACTGGCCACCGGAGAGATGGGGACGTTCTTCCGGCCGGTCAACCCGGACTCCAAGGGATGCGGAACGGTGATGCGCTCCGCCCCGTTCGGCCTCATCCCCTACATCGCCGCCGAGGCCATCTACAAGCTCAGCGCCGACGCGGCCTCGCTCACCCACGGGCACCCCGCGGCCCGGCAAAGCGCCGGGATCTTCAGCCTCGTCATCCATGCCCTGACCGCCGGGCAGGGCCTGCGCGAGGCGGCGGACTACGCCCTCGGACAGCTGGACGCCGGGCACCTGCGCAAGGGTGAGGAACCGGACCCCGATGTTGTTGCAAGGCTGGAGTCCGCCCTCCGGCTTAGCGCCGCCGGCCCGGTGCTGGAGCCCGAGGACCTGGTCCGCGAGCTCGGCGAGGGATGGGTGGCGGAGGAGGCACTCGCCGTCGCGCTGTACGCGGTCCTGGCCACCGAGCCGGGCCCGCCGGCGGCTGCCGGGCACCCGCAGGCCCACTTCCGCGCCGCCATCGCGGTCGCGGTGAACCATAGCGGCGACAGCGATTCCACCGCCTCGATTGCCGGCAACATCCTCGGCACGTTCTACGGCGAGGACTGCCTTCCGGCGTCGTGGCTCGCAGCGCTGGAGGCCCCGGAGGTCATTCGGGGCATGGCGTCACAGCTGGCGGCGGTCACCGGCGCCTGACCGGCAAGCGCTCAGGCGCGGCGGAGCGAGATGTTGTTGCAGGCCTCGCACATGTCCTCGGGGACCAGCCCCCGGCGCTGCAGGAAGCCGAAGATGGCGCAGCCGAGGCAGAACCCCGCGAACGCTTCCAGCGACGCGGCCACGATCAGCACCGCGAGCAGGACCCAGGCGGCTGGCGCCAGCCCCACGGCCAGCAGCAGGGCGGCCGCGGTGGACACGGCCGCGCCGATGCCCTGCGCGAAACGCTTCGGCGGCCCCGGGACCAGCCGGGTCTTCCCCAGCCGCGGCGTCAACACCTTGACTGACAGCTGGGCCAGCGGTGAGATCCGCGGGCCGAACAGGACGCGCAGCCAGAACCCCGCGGCGATCACGGCCAGTCCCCAGCCGAAGCCGGTCAGCAACGTCACCACGGACAGCAGCACCACGAGTCCCGCAGTGATGCGGGCCGCGTACTCATTGACCGGGTTCGGAAACGCGAAGACGGTCCGCCAGCTGCGTCCGTCCCGGGCGGACGCGGGCGCCGGAGGCGCGGGAGGCGCCGCGGTCAGTTTACTCATCGCCCAAGGCTAGGAGCAGAACCGCCCCGGGCGGAATGATTGTTGCGCAGTATGACCCAAGGCGCCCCGGCCGGCAGGGTCAGGCAATCGCCGCGGAGGCAACGTGGCCGCCCACCATCTGCAGGAATTCGCCCTCGGAGAGGACCTCGATCCGCTGGCCCCGCTCGTGCAGGTCCAGCACGCGCCGGGCCTTGCCGGTGAGGCGGCCGGAACGCAGATCGGCGGCCACGAACCCGTCCCCCACCACCAGGACGGTGGTGCGGGCCGTGACCCGGCTCTCCGGCCTGGCCCCGTGCTCGGCGGAACGGATCTTCGCCTCCGGACGGGTGATGGCGAGTTCGCCGGTGAACACCACGGTCTGGCCAAACAGCGGGTGGCCGGGCTCGGCAAGGGCGTTCGGCAGCGGGTTGGCGCCCTCTTCCGGCCAGCCGGGCTGGTAGGCGCGGACCGGAGCCGCCGCAGCCGGCCCGCCGGCAAATGCGTCCAGGGCCGACTGGCTGGCCTTGGAGAGCGGGTCCCGCAGCGGGTCGAAGGCCCCCTGGCGGGACACCGTCAGACCCAGGGACAGGAACAGCTCCGCGATGCTGCCGGCACCGTTGCGCGCGGCAATGTCGATCAGGATCCCGGCGCACGCCCTCGCGTCCTCGGCGGCGTCGTGGTGGTTGACCAGCGGAACTCCGGCCTCCTCGGCCGCGTACGGCAGGGAATTGGAGACAAGGGAGTAGCAGCGGCGGGAGAGCATCACGGTGCAGACATAGTCATAGGCCGGGCCGGCCAGGCCGGAGACCTCGAGGCCGGAGCGGATCACACCGAGGTCGAAGGCGGCGTTGTGGGCGGCGAGCACGTCGCCGCCGATGAAGGCGCCGATCTCCGGGAAGAGCTCACCGAAGCGCGGCAGCCCGGCCACCAGTTCAGGCCTGATCCCGTGGATCCGGACGTTGTGGTGGTCGAAGCGGTCGTGGTTTTCCGGCGGCCGCATCAGCCAGGAGGCCTCCTCGACCACCACGCCGCCGCGCACTTTACTCAGGCCAACAGCGCACGGTGAACCGCGGAAGCCGTTCGCGGTCTCAAAGTCGATCGCCGTAAAGTCCAAACTCACGCTCCAACTTTACCGCCGGATTCCGGCCCGCCCGCACCGGCCGCGCACGCGCCGCACCCATGCCGGCCCCGCGCCGCACCCATGCCATCCACTGCGCGGCGTTGTTCATGTGGCCTGTGCCCATCTCGCGGAAGCGTCCGGGAAGCGCCCGACGGCGGCCGTCCAGTACCCTTGACAGGTGAACCTTTTAGCTTTGAGCGACTTCGCCGTGTCCACAATCGGCGGCGCAGGCCCGGTACAGCCGCAGCTGGCCTCATTTCTGCCCGACTGGCTGAACCCCCAGGTGTTCCTGGCCGACCCTGCCCTCGCACCCTGGGTGGTGCTGCTGGTCTGCGGCATCATCTTCGCGGAGACCGGCCTGCTGATCGGCTTCTTCCTGCCGGGTGACTCGATGCTCTTCACAGCCGGACTGCTCGTGGCCACCGGGACCATCAAGTTCAACATCTGGGCTTTCGTCGGACTGATCATCGTCGCGGCGATCATCGGAAACCAGATCGGCTATCTGATCGGGTCCAAGGCCGGTCCGGCCATCTTCAACAAACCCAATTCCCGGCTCTTCAAGCGCGAAAACGTGGAAAGCGCCCACGCCTTCTTCGAAAAGCACGGCGGCAAGGCCCTGATCCTGGCCCGTTTCGTGCCGATCATCCGAACCTTCGTCCCGGTGATCGTGGGCGTCGCGCAGATGGACAAGCGTAAATTCTTCCTGTTCAACGTCATCGGCGCCGTGCTTTGGGGCGGCGGCGTGACACTGCTGGGCTACCTGCTGGGCGACACGTTCCCCTGGGTCCGCGAAAACCTGGACATCATCTTCATCATCATCGTGCTGGTCTCCGTGATCCCGATTGGCATTGAGGTCGCCCGCGGCTTCATCGCCAAGCGCCAGGCCGAAAAGTACGGCACTGACGTCGTCGAGGAGTTCATCGAGGAGCACGAGCCCGAAGAGGAACGCAAGACGCCGTAATTCCCGGTTCCGGACAGGCGGTCCGGACAGGCGGTCCGGACACAACAGCCCAGACCGAAGGCGCCCCACAGTGTGGGGCGCCTTCGATTGTTAACGCAGGTGTTGCCATGGGCCGGGCTACCTCCCGGACAGCGCCTCCACGATCGCCGGGAGGAGCGCCCGGAACGCGTGCCCGCGGTGGCTGATGGCGTTCTTCTCCGCCGGACTCAGTTCCGCGCAGCTGCGGTCCAGACCGCTGGGCTGCAGCACCGGGTCGTAGCCAAAGCCGCCGGCCCCGCGCGGCTCGCGCAGCAGCGTCCCCTCCAGCTGCCCGTATTCCACGACTTCCCGGGCCCCGTCCGGGGCGGAACCTGGGCCGGAACCAGGCACCGCCAGCGCTGCGGCGCAGACGAACGCGGCGCCTCGGTACTCGTCGGGAACGTCGGCCAGTTGGTCCAGCAGCAGCCTCAGGTTGGCGGCGTCGTCCCCGTGCCGGCCCGCCCAGCGGGCCGAGAAGATGCCGGGCGCTCCGCCCAGCACATCGACGGCGAGGCCGGAGTCGTCGGCGATCGCCACGAGCCCGGTCGCCTGCGCCACCGCGCGGGCCTTGAGCAGAGAATTCTCGGCGAAGGTCACACCGGTCTCGGCGACGTCGGGGGCGCCTACCGCATCCGCATCCACCACCTGGGTGTCGACGTCGAGGCCGGGCACCTGCCCGCGCAGCAGTTCACGAAGCTCCCGGAGCTTGCCCTTGTTGTGCGTGGCCAGCACCAGCACCGGTGTGGCGCCGTGCTGGGTTGTTTCTTGCCCGGCAACGCCGGCTGTCACGGGGCTTCCGCCAGGGTTTCGCGCTGGATCGCGGCGAGCTGCTCGGTGCCCATCAGCGCGAGGTCGAGCAGTTTGTTGAGCTCGTCGCGGTCGAAGGGGGCGCCCTCGGCAGTGCCCTGGACTTCGACGAACTTGCCAGAGCCGGTGACGACGACGTTCATGTCAGTCTCGGCCCGGACATCCTCCACGTACGGCAGGTCCAGCATCGGTACGCCGTCGATGATCCCCACGGAGACGGCCGCGATCGTGTCGACCAGGGGCTGGGCGTTGCGGGCGATCATCTTGTTCTCGCGGGCGAAGCGGATCGCATCGGCCAGCGCCACGTAGGCGCCCGTGATGGCGGCGGTGCGGGTTCCGCCGTCGGCCTGCAGCACATCGCAGTCCAGCACTATGGTGATCTCCCCGAGGGCCTTGGTGTCGATGATGGAACGCAGCGAGCGGCCGATCAGCCGGGAGATCTCGTGCGTGCGGCCGCCGATTTTCCCCTTCACGGACTCCCGGTCGGAGCGGGTGTTGGTGGCGCGCGGCAGCATGGCGTACTCGGCCGTGACCCATCCGCGGCCCTCGCCCTTGAGCCAGCGCGGGACGCCCTCGGTGAGGGAGGCGGTGCACAGGACACGGGTGTTGCCGAACTCGATCAGGGCCGATCCCTCGGCCTGCTTGGACCAGCCGCGGGTGATGCTGATCGGACGGAGCTGGTCGGGGGTACGGCCATCGGCGCGGAGAATGGGGGCAGTCAGGGCTTCGGAAGTCATGCCACCAGCTTATCGACCCTCACCGGGCCGGAGGCGCACCTTCGGCCCGTCCGGATTGTCCGGAGCTGTCCGTACCCAAAGTCGTGCGCTCAGACCGTGTAGTGCACTCCGGCCACGGCCACGGCCACGTGCTGGCCGAAGACGCCCTTCGCTTCGGCCATGACGGTGGTCGGGGACGTCCAGACCGGGATGTGGGTCAGCAGCAGCCGCCGGGCACCGGCAGCGACGGCGGCCTCCCCGGCCCGTTTGCCGGTCAGGTGCACGTCCTTGATGCCGTCGTCGCGGCCTTCCTCGAACGCCGCCTCGCAAAGGAACAGGTCGGCGTCGCGGGCCGCGTCCTCCAGCCCGGTGCACGAATCGGTGTCGCCCGAATAACTCAGCACCCGGGTGACGGGGTTGCCGTCCCTGTCCGGTTCGGTGACCTCCACGCGGAGCGCGTAAGCCTCCTCCACCGGATGGTTGACGGCGTACGGGGTGACCGTGAACGGGCCCATCGTCACGGGCTTGCGCTCGGACCAGTTGCTGAAGTCGAATTCCTCATGCATGCCCGGGTCCAGTTCCAGCCCGTAGGCGGTGGCCATCCGGTCGGCGGTGGCGGCGGGCCCACAGACCGGGATCCTGCCCCGCCCCCAGCCGCCGGGCTTCCAGCGCACCGCGACGTGGAGACCGCACAGATCCATGCAGTGGTCCGGGTGCAGGTGGGTGAGGAAGACCCCGTCAATGTCCTCAAGGTCTGTGTAGCGCTGGATGGCGCCGAGCGCGCCGCTGCCGAGGTCCAGGACGATCTTCCAGTTCCGCTCGCCGTCGCTGGCGGTGAGCAGATAGCACGATGCCGGCGAGCCCGGACCCGGAAACGATCCGGTGCAGCCCACGATGGTCAGCTTCACAGCAGTGTTCCCCCGCCCGCGGATCCGCCCACGAAGTTGGAGATCCGGGGGCGGCCCGCGCCGGCCTGCGCGGCGGCTATCATTTCCGGCGTGATCCGGGCCAGGCTGCCCGTGGGGTACTGGGCCGCGACGTGGTCCACGTGGCGGACACTGAGCACCTCGGGTCCGAGGAAGCGCCGGGCGAGGTGCTCGAACTGTGCGGCGTCCCCTGTGGCGATGAAATTGTGGGACGGGGCCGAGGCGTCGGTCCGTTCCAGCCCGCGGGAGGCCAGGGCCCGGTAGACGTCCTTGGCCGTCTCCTCGGCGCTGGAGACGAGGGTGACGTCCTCCCCCAACACGAAAGAGAGGACGCCGGTGAGCAGCGGATAGTGCGTGCAGCCGAGCACCACGGTGTCCACCCCGGCGGCCCGGAGCGGCTCCAGGTATTCGCGGGCGACGGCGAGCAGTTCCGGCCCGGTGGTGATGCCGGCCTCGACGTAGGGCACGAAGGCGGGGCAGGCCGCGGAGGTGATGTGCAGGTCCGGGGCGGCGGCGAAGGTGTCCTCGTAGGCGCGGGAGCCGATGGTGGCCGAGGTGCCGATGACTCCGACGCGGCCGGTGCGGGTGGCGGCGACGGCGCGGCGCACGGCCGGCTGGATGACTTCGATGACGGGGATGCCGTACCGGGCGGTGTAGCGTTCCCGGGCGTCCCGCAGCACGGCGGCGGACGCGGAGTTGCACGCGATGGTCAGCAGCTTCACGCCGGAGTCCACCAGTTCATCCATCACGCCCAGGGCATTGGCCCGGACCTCGGCGATGGGCAGCGGACCGTAGGGGCCGTTGGCCGTGTCGCCGACATAGAGAATGGATTCGTTGGGCAGCTGGTCGATGATGGACCGGGCCACGGTGAGTCCGCCGACGCCGGAATCAAACACACCGATGGGACGCGATCCCATCCGGCTGGCGGTCTGGCTGTCGTTCGGGCTGCTGGCGGTACTGCTCGCTGGGGAGTCCGCAACAGCTCCCGCTGCCGGATCCATGCTCGATGCTGAAGTCATGATTATTCGAGGATAGGGCTTAGCCGGGGGTGCAGCCATCTCATTGTGTCGTCCGACTCATGTCTAATTTGTCACACGCGCCCCCGGGCGCTGCCCTCACACGCAGGGGAGCACCGACGCCAGGTGGATGCAACGACCCTCAAGGTCTGGCGGCCGTCCGGGCCGCTGCCGGGGTTCAGCGCCCCCATGCGGCCCCGAATTCGCCGGAAACCCGCCCGTTCGCCGTATCGTTCCGGCGAATCGATGAGTTTCCGGCGATTTCGGGGCAGATGCGGCCGCCTCACACCCGGGACACAGCAGAGCCGGCAGGCCTTGGGTGGCTATCCCGGCTTACGTCTCCAGGGACTGGAGCATCGCCTGGACCAGGGATTCCTGCAGCCAGGTGGTGAAGTTGTAGACCAGCGCCAGGTAGCTTTCGACGTCCTCGGCCTGGGACCAGTCCTGCATCAGGTGCACGTGCCCGGCGTCCTCGTCGTCGCGGATGTCCAGGCGTTCGGCCAGCACCAGCCGGACGTCGTTGAGCGCCATGGACCAGTGCCGCGCGTCGGAGGGGGTCAGGACCAGTTCGTCCTTGTCCAGTCCGAGGGACGCGGCCTTCAGCGCGCCCATCTTGCTTTCGCGCAGCGACCGCTCGGTGTAGCGGCGGAACTCCAGCGAGGCGGCGTCGTCGTTCTTCGAGACGTTCGGGAGCAGCCGGCGCAGGGCACGGTCCGAGGGTTCGCGGGCCTCGGCGTCGAGACCGACGAGCGCGGCGAGGGGGTCCTGGTTGGCGCGCTCCTCCGGCTCGAGCATGGACACGACGTCGCCGAAGAGGCTGCGCAGCAGTTCCCGTTCGGCCGGTTCCAGATAGCCGGTGATGCCCTTGACGCCGTATTTGAATGCCTTAGCCACGTTTTCCTTTGCCCTTGCCTGATCCCGAACCCGAGCCGCCGCCGGTGGCCTTTTCCACCGTCGCCCAGAGGCCGTAGCCGTGCATCGCAACGGCGTGCTGCTCCACCTGCTCCTTGCTCCCGTGCGCGACGATGGAGCGGCCCTTCTTATGGACTTCGAGCATGAGCTTGTTCGCCTTGGCCTCGGAATAGCCGAAGTAGCTGCGGAACACGTAGCTCACGTAGCTCATCAGGTTCACCGGATCGTTCCAGATCACGAGGTTCCAAGGGATGTCCGGGGCGGAGAGGACATCTGTCGACGTCACTGTTCCGGTCTGGGTGCTCTCCTGGGTGTCAGGGCCGAGCGCAACGCTGAGGGTCATCTGTCCATTCTATGGGGATGCTGGGCCCACGCCGGCGAGGGCCCCGCGGCGAAGCGAAGCGAGACGTGGGAGCCGGTGGGGACTAGAGTGAATTCGTGAGTTCATCAGCTGGCTGGGACCGTCCCCGCACGTCCCTGTACACCGACCATTACGAGCTGACCATGCTGCAGGCAGCGCTGCATTCCGGCGCCGCCCACCGCAAGTCAGTGTTCGAGGCCTTCGCGCGGCGTCTGCCGGACGGGCGCCGCTACGGCATTGTGGGCGGCACTGGCCGGCTGCTGGAGGGCATCGCGGACTTCCGCTTCGGCGACACCGAAATCGATTTCCTCCGCCGCACCAAGGTGGTCAACGAGGAGACCCTGGACTATCTGGCCGGATTCTCCTTCTCCGGCGACATCTGGGGCTACGCGGAGGGCGAAGCGTACTTCCCGAACTCCCCCATCCTGATCGTCGAATCCACCTTCGCCGAGGCCTGCATCCTCGAGACCTACATCCTCTCGATCCTCAACCACGACAGCGCCATCGCCTCCGCGGCCTCGCGCATGATCACCGCGGCCGGCAGCCGCCCCTGCGTGGAGATGGGCTCGCGCCGCACCCAGGAGGAATCCGCCGTCTCCGCGGCCCGCGCGGCCATCATCGCCGGCTTCGACAGCACCTCGAACCTGGAGGCAGGCCTGCGCTACGGGCTCAAGACCGTGGGCACGGCCGCGCACTCCTTCACCCTGCTGCACGACACCGAGCGCGAGGCCTTCGAGGCGCAGATCGCCTCGATGGGCGCCGGCACCGCGCTGCTGGTGGACACCTACGACGTCGAGGCGGCGGTGCGCACCGCCGTCGAACTGGCCGGCGACAAGCTGGGTGCGGTGCGCCTGGACTCCGGGGACCTGGTGGCGCAGGCGCAGTGGGTGCGCCAGCTCCTGGACGACCTGGGCAACGAGCGGACCCGCATCATCGTCACCTCCGACCTCGACGAGTTCGCCATCGCTGCCCTGCAGTCCGCCCCGGTGGACTCCTATGGCGTCGGCACCTCCCTCGTCACCGGCTCCGGCGCCCCGACGGCCAGTATGGTCTACAAGCTGGTCAGCCGGACGGACGACGACGGCGACTTCGTTTCCGTTGCCAAGGCCGCCAAGAACAAGACCAGCAAGGGTGGGCGCAAGTACGCGCTGCGCAAGCTCAACGAGCGCGGCACGGCCACGCAGGAGATCGTCGGGGTCGGACACCGCCCGGAGGACGACGGCAACGACCGGCCGCTGATGCAGCAGTTCGTCAAGAACGGCGGACTCCTACCCGGCTGGACCGGTGCGGAGGGTGTACTCCGCGCAAGCCAGCGCCACGCGGACACCATGAAGGAGCTTCCCGCGGTCGTCAACCGGCTGCAGCGCGGCGAAGCAGCCATCCCCACCATCTACGAGGAGAACTGATGTCCCGCGCCCTGATAATCGTCGACGTCCAGAACGATTTTTGCGAAGGCGGCTCCCTGGCCGTCGAGGGCGGGGCGGCGCTCGCCGCCGCCATCAGCGAGTACGTTGACGCGCACCACGGACAGTTTGACCACGTGGTGGCGACCCAGGACTGGCATATCGATCCGGGCGCGCACTTCTCGGACGACCCGGACTTCGTCGACAGCTGGCCGAGGCACTGCGTGGCCGGAACCCGCGGGGCCGAGCTCCACCCGGACCTGGACACCGAATACATCCAGGCCTACTTCCGCAAGGGCCAGTACACCGCGGCCTACTCGGGCTTTGAAGGGCTGCTCGCGCCGGAGGACGCCGTTCCCTCCGGGGACCGCAAGCCCGGCGCCATGCCGGTCGCCGGCAGTTCTCCCGGCAGCGCGGCCGGGACCGGCGACGCCGAGGCCACGGGCAGCGACTTCGCCGGCAGTGATTTCGCCGCTGGCGAGGATACGATCGGGCTGGACGACTGGCTGCAGAGCCACGACGTCGAGGACGTCGTGGTCGTCGGAATCGCCACCGACCATTGCGTCAAGGCGACCGCGCTGGACGGGGTGCAGGCCGGCTACTCCGTGACCGTGCTGCGCGATCTTACCGTGGGCGTCGCCGAGGATCTCGACGACGCCGTCGCGGAGATGGAACTCGGCGGCGTCGACATCGCCTGAGCGGCTGCCGAGCTGGCGTCATCCCTGACGGGAAAGCCGCGCCGTCGAAGTAGACTCGACATCCCTGCCAGTATCGCCTGACCCGCAAGAACTCCGGAGTACACCATGAAGAAGACCCTGACCGTCCTGATCGTTGCCGGGGCCCTGCTCGGCGCTGCCGGCTGCTCTGCCGCCCCGCAAGACACCACTGCCGAGACCTGCGCACGGATTCAGACCGTCGGCGCGGGTCCGACGTCCGCCGAGGACAAGGCGGGGATGATCCGCCTCGCCAACCGGCTCCGGCCCATCGAGGCCAGCGCGTCCCAGGAACTCCAGGCTCCGCTACACTCGATCATCGAATTCCTGGACGAGTCGGGCAAGGAAACTCCGGACACGTCCAAGCTCCAGGAGTTGCAGGGAAAGTACACCGCTGCCGGCCAGAGCCTCAACGAGCTCTGCGGCGCCGGCGGCCAGTAGCGGCAGGACCTCGCCGGCGGGAAGCCGCCACAGAGCCGCGGCGAAGCCGCATAAGGATCGCATAAGAAGTGGGACCGGGGTCGGACTGAACAGTCCGACCCCGGTCCCACTTCTTATGCGCCGCAGCCGTGGGTGCCCGCAGCTGTGTGCCGGCCACTACGCCGGCAGCTACTTCCGGCCGATAAACCAGTCCTGAAGCTTCCGAAGCCGGGTCTGCAGCTGTTCCTCGTTGGCCTGGGCCACCGCCGGACCGCCGCAGACCGTCCTGAGCTTGGTGTGGATCACGCCGTGCGGGGTTCCCGTGCGGGCGGACCACGCCGCGACGTTCTTCGCCAGCTCGGTGCGCAGGTCCATCAGCATGCGGTGGTCCGGCACGGCCGGGGTCGCAGCAGCCGCCGCAGCCTGCGGGGCGCGCGCGTTCTTGCGGCTGAGCTGATCGTGCTGGCGCTGGCGCAGCAGCGTGCCGACCTGATCGGCGTCGAGCAGGCCGGGAATCCCGAGGAAGTCCAGCTCGTCCTCGGAGCCCACCTCACCGCCGGTGCCGAACTCGCCGCCGTCGAAGAGCACACGGTCAAAGGATGCCTGCGAATCCAGGGCCTCAAACTTGCCCTTCATCAGCGAATCGGAGGCATTCTCCTCTCGGTTCGCCTCGTCCATGAGCGAGTCCTCCGGGTTGAACAGGCCGTCGCCGTCCTCCTTCTCCGGGCGGTCCAGGGCGTGGTCCCGCTCGGCCTCCATGGAGTTCGCCAGCGCCATCAGCTGCGGCACGGAGGGCAGGAAGACCGACGCCGTCTCGCCGCGCTTCCGGGCGCGCACGAAGCGCCCCACGGCCTGGGCGAAGAACAGGGGCGTGGCGATGGACGTGGCGTACACGCCGACGGAGAGCCGCGGCACGTCCACGCCTTCGGAAACCATGCGCACGGCCACCATCCAGCGCTTCTCGCTGGCGGTGAACTCCTCGATCTTGCTGGAGGCTTTGGCGTCGTCGGAGAGGATCACCGTGGGCGACTCGCCCGTGATTTTCTTCAGCTGCCCGGCGTAGGCGCGCGCGTCCTCATGGTCGGTGGCGATGACGAGCCCGCCGGCGTCGGGAACACTCCTGCGCACCTCGCTGAGGCGTTTGTCCGCCCCGGCCAGCACCGCGGGGATCCATGCGCCCGCGGGATTCAGCGCGGTCCGCCAAGCCTGGGAGGTGACGTCCTTGGTGACCGCCGACTCGCCGAGCGAGGCAGCCATCTCCTCGCCGCCGCTGGTGCGCCAGCGCATCTGCCCGGAGTAGGCCATGAACATGACGGGACGGACCACGTGGTCCCGGAGGGCGTTGCCGTAGCCGTAGGTGTAGTCCGCCTTGGACCGCCGGATCCCGTCCCGGTCCTCGGCGTACTCCACGAAAGGGATCGGCGAGGTGTCGGAACGGAACGGCGTACCCGTCAGCGAGAGCCGGCGTGCCGCGGGCTCGAAGGCCTCGCGGAGCCCGTCACCCCACGACAGGGCCTCGCCGCCGTGGTGGATCTCGTCGAGGATGACCAGGGTGCGGGCGGCCTCGGTCTTGGCCCGGTGCAGCATCGGCTTGCTCGCGACCTGCGCGTAGGTGACCGCGACGCCGATGAATCCGCGGCCGTGCTGGCCGTCGGCGTTCTTGAAGTTCGGGTCGATGGCGATGCCCACCTTGGCTGCGGCGTCGGCCCACTGCCGCTTGAGGTGATCCGTGGGCGCCACAATGGTGACGCGGTTGACGATGCTGGCCTCGATCAGCATGGAGGCGACCCGGAGCGCAAAGGTGGTTTTGCCGGCGCCGGGCGTGGCGACCGCCAGGAAGTCTTTGGGATGGGTGCTGAAGTAGCTGTCCAGGGCTTCCTGCTGCCAGGCGCGGAGCTTCGGCGCGGTGCCCCAGGCTGCCCGCTCGGGATACGCGGGCGGGAGCACCGGTCCGCCAAAGAGTGTCTCTGTCACTTAGGTCCCCTCCATTCCGCGCCCTGCCGCCGCTGCCGGGGAAACCCAAGTAAGCACAAAAAAACACCAATCTTTTCGGATGAACCGTAAGCAATCACCGGCCAGCAATCACCGGCCAGTACCGACCCGCATCATGGACCGGGCATCATTCACCGGGAGAACAGGGGTCCCCGGCGCACCGCGGCGCACCTGAGGCCGGGCGCGGTGACCCGCGAAGCCCTGGCGTCGCCGCCTTGTGTGGCGGCGCTACTTGTCGCCGGAGCCCTTGCCGCCGTCGCCGCCCGGCCGGAGGCCCTCATAGACCTCTTTGCATTCCGGGCAGACGGGGAACTTCTTCGGATCGCGGCCCGGAGTCCAGACCTTGCCGCACAGGGCGATAACAGGATCGCCGGACAGCGCCGATTCCATGATCCTTTCCTTGCGGACATAGTGCGAGAAGCGTTCCCGGTCACCGGGTTCCACTTCCTGGCGCAGTTCCTCGCGCTCGATGGTGGCCGTCGACGTCCCGGCTCCGGAGAGCTCGCGCATCGGGTCGTTTTCGAGAGGATCGGTCATGCTGTTCATGAGATCCATCTTAGCGGCTGGATCGGACGGCGGTGCGACGGACGGGCGTCGGCCTGGCCGCTTCACCGCGAAAAAAGGTGAGCTACAGGCCCTGCCACGACGGCTTGTTCTCGTAGCTGTGCCGGTAGTAGTCGGCGAGCCGCAGCGACGACGCCGCCGCCTCGTCGAGCAGGACCGTGGCGTGCGGGTGCAGTTGCAGCACGGAAGCCGGACAGATGGCGGCGACCGGTCCCTCCACGAGGTCACGGACTGCCTGGGCCTTCTGCGCGCCGGTGGCGATAAGGATCACATGCCGGGCCTCCAGGATGGTTCCGAGCCCCTGCGTGACGACGTGGTGCGGGACCTTGGACAGGCTCCCGAAGAACCGTGCGTTGTCCCGGCGTGTCTGCTCGATCAGGGTCTTGATCCGGGTCCGCGAGGCGAGGGAGGAACCGGGCTCGTTGAAGCCGATGTGTCCGTCGGTGCCGACGCCCAGCAGCTGCAGGTCCACTCCCCCGGCCCCGCGCAGGGCGTCCTCGAAGGACCGGCAGGCGGCCGGGATGTCCGCCGCCGAGCCGTCCGGCCCAGTGACGTTCGCCGGGTCGATGTTCACGCGCTCGGTGAATTCACCCCTGATCACCTCACGGTAGGACTCAGGGTGCCCGGGCGTTAGCCCCACGTACTCGTCGAGGGCGAAGCCGCGCACCCGGCCAAAATCCAGGCCGTCCCGTTCGTGCCGCAGCGCCAGTTCGTTGTAGACCGGAAGCGGCGACGAGCCGGTGGCCAGGCCCAGGACGGCGTCGGGCCTGCGCCGGAGCAGCGCCTCGACCGCATCCGCCGCGAGGGCGGCAATCGGCTTGCTGCCGGAGAGAATGACGACTTCCATGGCCCTGCCTTTGCCCTTGCCGTGCCCGTTGCCGGATGTGCCCTAGGGGCAGGGTATCCCAGTCCCGGCCACCGCGCGCGGGTCAGCGGTTGACGGCCAGCTGGGCCAGCAGTTCCGGCCCCCGCGCGTCGAGCCATTTACCGCCCAGCCGGACCCCGGCGGCGAACAACGCGAGCCCCAGGACCGGGCCGAGGACCAGGTTGATCCAGCCGGGGACAGCGCTGCCGGTGACGAACTGTGCCACGAGCAGCGCCGTTTCCGGGACCACAAGCAGAAGGAGTACCCCCATGCCGCCGAACTGCACCGCCAGGGTCTGCGCCACATTGCCGGGCGGCTTCTTGAAGGGACTGTCCCCGGGCAGCGGCACCGCGGCGGTGTAGCGCGCGGATACCACCGAGGACAGGCCCAGCCCGCTGAACAGCACCCCGAGGGACAGCCCGAGAACCCCGGGCAACAGCTGCCAGTCCGCGCCGAGCAGGAACGGCAGTGCGCTGAGCGCCAGCACCACCGGCAGGGCAAAGACCAGGCACGCCACGGCACGGCCCAGCCGGTCCTGGACCCCGCTTATTCCCGTGGAGAGGTGCAGCGCGAAGGCGGTGTTGTCGTAGGAGACATCCGTTGAGATCGACCAGGCCAGCAGGAACGCGGTGAGCGGACCGACGAAGAGGAGCATGCCGTAGGAGCCCGTCTGGGTGGCCTGGAACAGGAACAGCACGGGCAGCAGCGGCACGACGACGAGGGAGCCCGAGTACCGCGGATCCCGGAGCCAGTAACTCAGGCACCGTGCCGCGACCGCGCCCGTCGGCGTCGCGGGGAACAGCCCGAAGAAGCCCAGCCCGCCGGCTCGTTTCCTGAATGTGCCGGCATAGGGCGGCGTCACGAGCGCCCGCTGCAGCAGGGCCTTCCAGCACAGCGCGAGCCCGGCCAGCGTGGCAAGCGCGATCAGGAACTTGATCGCCGCGGCGCCGTAGCTTCCCGCGGCCATCTCGCCGCCGAGGGACCACGCGGCACCGGCCGGGGTCCAGGACAGCGTCCGGGCCAGCCCGGTCAGGAAGTCCCCGGAGCCTGCAATCCCCTCGGCGACACCCGCCACGATCGGTCCCATCAGGACCAGCGGAATCAGGAAGATCACGGCGCTGGCATCCTTGAAGCGGCGGGAACTCGCCAGCCCAGCGGTGGCGGTGGTGACCACTTTGGACAGCACAATGCAGCTCAGCACCCCGAGGAACGCCCCGACCAGGGCGCCCGCCACGCCGGGGAGGCTCCAGGACCAGGTCCCGACGGTGCCCAGCGCCACCAGGGTGGTCGCCGTCCCCGGAATCCCGATCAGCCCGCCCAGGGCCAGCCCGGTCAGCAGCTGCGGCATCGGCACGGCGAAGGTTGTGAACCGGGCCGGGTCCAGGGTCAGGTCGGCGGCGGAGGCAGCGACCGGGACGACGGCCCAGCCCAGCAGCGCCGCGGCACCGCCCAGCACGACGACGGTCTGCGCCACGCCGGCGTCCGCCCCGCGCAGGAACAGCAGCCCCGTGATGCCGAGCCCCACGAGCCCCAGCGCGTACAGGGTGCCGATGCCAAGGCCCACCAGCTGCCACGGGCTGCGTCGGACGCTGTTGCGCAGCAGGGTCAGCTTGAGCCTTAGAAGGTGCGCAACCATTCCAGCCCCTCCGTGTGGTTGCGGCCGCCGACCAGCTGCACGAATCGGTCCTCGAGCGTCGCTCCCGCGCGGACGGCGTCCACCGTCCCGGCGGCAAGGACCCGCCCGGCGGCGACGACGGCGACGTGGTCGCACATCCGCTGGACCAGGTCCATGACGTGGCTGGAGACAATGACGGTGCCGCCGGAGGCCACATAGCGGTCGAGGATGTCGCGGATGTTGGCGGCTGAGACGGGGTCCACGGACTCGAACGGCTCGTCCAGGACCAGCAGCCGGGGCGCGTGGATCAGCGCCGACGCGAGGGCGATCTTCTTGGTCATGCCGGCGGAGTAGTCCACCACCAGCGTTCCGGCATCCGGGCCCAGGTCCAGGGCGGCGAGCAGCTCCCTGACGCGTGTGGCCACGACGCCCTTGTCCATGCCGCGCAGCAGGCCGGCGTAGCTGACCAGTTGCTCGCCGGTCAGCCGGTCAAAGAGCCGTACGCCGTCGGGGAGGATGCCCATCAGCTTCTTGGCCTCCAGGGGCCGCTTCCAGACATCCACGCCGTGCACGAACGCCGTGCCGAACTCGGGCCGCAGCAGTCCGGTGGCCATCGACAGCGTGGTGGTCTTGCCTGCACCGTTCGGGCCGACGATCCCGTAGAAGGAACCCGCCGGAACGTCCAGGCTGATGCCGTCGACGGCGATCTTGTCGCCGAAGCGCTTGGCGAGCCCGCGCAGTGACAGGGCGGGAACAGCCTGGCCCGCCTGGTTTTCGGGGGCAGGCGGATGCGGTAGCTCGAGAGTCATGTCGTTAGACTAACCGCCCGGGTGCGCGGACGGGATCGTCCGCAAGGCGTACCCCTGCAGGCGGACCACGTCCTCCACCGGAACGCCCGTCAGAAGGAGTGGCGGGGAATGGCCCGTTCGTACTGCGGCGGCCATACCACGTCCTGGCCCAGTTCGAACGCGGCCCGCAGCCACCAGTGCGGATCACGGAGGGCGGCGCGGGCGATGAAGACACCGTCAGCCTGGCCGGTGGCGACGGCGTGCTCCGCCTGGCCGGCCGAGGTCAGCAGCCCGACGGTGCCGGTCTTGACCCCGGTTTCACGCCGGATCCGGGCGGCAAAGCCGGTCTGGTAGCCAGGTCCCACCGGGATCTTCTGGTAGGCAACGGCGCCGCCGCTGGAAACGTCCACGAGGTCCACACCGTGGTCCGCGGCCGCCCTGGCCATCCGCACGGAGGCCTCGATGTCGATGCCGCCCTCGGCCCAGTCGGAGGCCGAGATCCGGAGCAGCAAAGGCATGGAGTCAGGAATGACATTGCGCACGGCATCGACCACGGCGAGGGTCAGCCGGTTCCGGCCGGTCTCGTCACCGCCCCAGCGGTCGGTGCGGTCGTTGACGAGCGGGCTCTGGAACTGGTGCAGGAGGTAGCCGTGGGCGCCGTGGATTTCGATCGTGTCGAAGCCGGCTCCGACGGCCCGGGCCGCGGCGGCCGCGAAGTCGGCGATGACGCCGTCGATCTGCGCTTCCGTCATCGCCGAGGGGGCCTCGTAGCCGTCAAAGGCCCCCGCACCGGGTCCCACGGTGGGCCAGCCGCCGTCGCCGACGGGCACGGTGCCCTGCCTGCCGGAAAAGGGCCAGTAGGAGGAGGCCTTCCGGCCGGCGTGCGCCAGTTGGGTGCCGATCTTGGTCTCCGCCGTGCCGTGGCGGTGCACGAAGGAGGTGATCCGTTCCCATGCGGCCGCCTGGTCGTCGTTGTAAAGCCCGGCGTCCCGGGGGCTGATCCGTCCCGCGGCGTTCACGGCGGCTGCCTCCGTGAGGATCAAGGCTGCCCCGCCGGCGGCGAAGGAACCCAGATGCATCAGATGCCAGTCGTTGGGCACGCCTTCCCCGGTTTCCGGCTCGCAGCTGTACTGGCACATGGGAGATACCCAGCCGCGGTGCTGCAGGTGCAGGGAGCGCAGTTCCAGTGGCGTGAAGAGGGCGGAGCCCACTAGAAGAGCACCCGGGCAAGGTTCTGGCGCGCCTTCGCCACCCGGTCGTCCCCGGTGCCGACGACGTCGAACAGTTCCAGCAGCCGGACCCGAGCCGTTTCCCTCTCCGGGCCGAAGTTCCTGCCGATGAACGCGACGATCCGGCCGAGGCCGTCCTCCACGTGTCCGCCGGCGATGTCCAGGTCGGCCACGCTGAGCTGGGCCTCCAGGTTGTCCGGTTCGGTGGCGGCCTGCTGGCGCAGCGCCTCGGTGTCCGCGGCGGCGAGCGGCTGGAGCCGGCCCATCAGTTCCACCTGCGCGAGCCCGGCCTTGGCCTCGGAATCGGCGGGCATTTCGAGAAGGGCCTGGCGGTAGGCGTCGGCGGCCGCAGCGTAGTCCCCGGCCTCGATGGCGTCGAACGCCTTCTGATGCAGGGGCGGCAGCGGCGGAGCCTCGGGCTCGGCAGCGCCGGGTTCGCCCGTGCCGACTTGTCCGGCCACGCCGTTGGCGGCCGCGACCTTGAGCAGTTCATCCAGCAGGCTGCGGACCTGCGGTTCCTCGGCGCCGCCCTGGAACAGGGGTATCGGCTGGCCGTTGACGAGGGCCACGGCGGTGGGAACGGCCTGCACCTGGAAGGCCTGGGCGAGTTGCGGGAACACTTCGACGTCGGCGGCGCCGAGGACCAGCCGGCCCCCGTAGCTGTCCACGATCCGTTCGAGGACGTCGACCACGTCGGCGGAGCCGGGCGAGTAGGCCGCCCACAGCGCCACGACGACCGGGACCTGGGCTGAGAGCTCCACGAGTTCCTGGAAATTGGCTTCGGTGATGTCAACCCGGAGCGGCCGGCGGGGGTGCTCCGCGTCGCCGTTGCCCGCGGCAGGCGCGCCGGGCATCCCCGGCGCGCCTGCGGCCCCTGGCGCGCCCGGCGGCGCCGCAGGGCGCTGTTTAAGGGAGGACAGGTCGACCGCGCCCCGCAGACTGAGCGGGTTGGCGGCGGCTGGCGGGACCGGGCGGGATGCTGGCGAAGTCATGGATCCACTCTAGCCATATCGGCCCGGTCAGGTGCCACCGGATGGGGCCCGGGCAGCAGAAAAGACCCGGCCTGCTGGCCGGGTCTTTGCTGTTGGCACCGGTTCTGCCGGAGCTGCTGGTGACTTCTGCAGCTGCTGCGGCTGGACCTACTTGAAGCTGGCCCCAACGAGGCCGCGGGTGGCGGCCACGAGCTTCATCGGGTCCTGGGACCCGGCCGGCGGGATGTAGACGGCCACAGACTCGGCGAATTTGAGCACCATGCCGGTGCTGGTCTCCTTGGCTCCGGCCAGGGCCGCCGCGTCGTCGCCGATCGTCAGCTTGTCGCCGGCGGCCTTGGGGGTGCCATCGAACGCGAAGTCCAGGCGGCCCATGGCCAGGGCCCCGCCGTCGGCGGTCCGGAACACAACAACGCTCTCCGGGACCATCTTGTGGGTGAAGGAGAAGGTGCCGTTGACACCCGAGCTCACCACATCGGCCTGGTAGGCCAGCGTGTCGGCAATGTACGGGGAGGACGCGCCCTCGGCGAGTTTGTCCTTGAACGCGGAGTCGGCCGAGTTCAGCCGGTCACCCAGCCCGCCCAGCGCTTCCTCGCCGCTGTAGAGCAGACCGGTCTTGTCGGCGGGTGCCAGCGTCTCGGTGCCGCCGCGGGCGATCCCCGGGAAGGTCGTTCCCGGCTGCAGCGGTGTGGTGAGGACCAGCTTGTAGTTCTCGCGCGGGGAGGCCTGGGTCAGGGTAAGCAGCTGCGGAACGACGTTGCCGTCGCCCTGGGTGACCGCCATGACCGTGCGCGGCCAGGTGCGCTGCTCGGTGACCACCGTGGTGAGGAGCTTGGTGGCGCGGACCGGCATCCGGGGCTCGTACGAGCCGACCTGCGAGCGGATCTTGTAGTTCTGCGTGCGGACCTCGAGTTCGGGTCCGGCCACGCGCGGCTCCAGCTTGCTGGCGTCCTTGGCCGCATCCCCGGCGTCGACCGCGCTGGCAACCTGTTCCAGGATGCGGCGGAACTGGGCGTCAACCACGACCGGAGACGCCGGAGCCTGCTCCGCTGCGGCAGAGGAAGTGGCCGGTGACGGGGCCGGCGTCTGGCTGGCCTGCGCCGCCACGCCGCTGCCGGCGACGGCGGTGGCTGTCAGCACGGCCACCACCGTTCCGGAACGACGCAGGCGCTGAGTAACGGTGACCGGTGCGGCGGTGAGCTGCTGGGAGGCGTTTTTCGGCGCGGCGTTTTTCGGCGCGGCGTTCTGCGGGGTTGCGGGCTTCGGCGCGGCGCCTTCGGAGCCCTGGGGAGCAGTGCGCTTGGAACCGGTGGCCGGCTCGCCGCCGCCGCTGCCGCTGTTGCCGGGGCCGGTGTTGTCGGTGTCGCTGTTGCCGGGGCGGGTGCCGGTTTTGGGCTTGAGCACCAGCAGCGCGGCGCCGGCCAGGATCAGCAGGCCGCCGATCACCATCAGGGGAATGGCCCACGGGGTGGACGTGTCGTTCGGGAAAGTCATGGTGATGGACGCGGGGGCCGGCTTGGTGCCGTCCGTCGCGAGCAGCAGCGCCCAGTCGCCGTCGGCCGGCGGGGTCCAGTTGTACTTCAGCTCGCCGCTGGCGTTCTCCGTGCTGACCCAGAGGTCCGATCCGGCCGGCGAGGGCGCAGTGGCCTCCCCGTCAGCATGGGTCAACTGCAGCGCCTTGCCGTCTTCGGAGACACCGGAGACGGTGTTGTGCGCGGCGGCGCCAACCCAGGCATCGACGTCGTCAGGGCGGCCGGCGGCCAGCATGAAGCTGCCCTCGCCCTTGACGTTGATCGTCACTGTGCCGTTGTGCAGCGTGCGGAGCTTCTCGTCAAAAACGGTCAGCGGTGCGGCGGTGGCACCTGAGGGCGCGGTCGCCGTGACGGTCTCCGGCGGTGCCCAGAATGTTTTCTGGCCGATTCCGGCCAGAAGTGTCAGGAGGCCCAGCAGCACTAGTGCAACTGCAGTCTTGAAACGCAAAATATTACCTATCATCAGCGGACACGTAGCTTCAATAGTAACCGTTTTGTTACCACAGAGTCAGATCGGGCGGTTTGTCAACCCCCTCCGGGGTCCCCGCGGGAGCCCAAAACAGCGCCCTAACAAGCCTGCTGATAGTGTTTGCGGTGATCATCACACTGGGGCCACCGCAGCGCCTCCGCCAGGGATATACAGAGAATAAAGGGCTTCCAACGCAGTGACTGGACACACGGACTCGTCCCCCTCAGGACCGGAAGAAACCAAAGAATCCGGCAGCACGGTGCTAAGTCCGCAGGAGCCGGTTTCCCCCCGCCGCGTGGCCCTGGCCGGGGTCCTGAACTCGATGGCCCACCGCCTGCGCCAGCCCCTGCCGGGAGCCCAGCCGCGGCTCCGCTTCGAGATGCCCCCGGAGCAGGAGGCCGACGAGACGACGCCCGAGACCGGCGCCCGCTTCGGCGATCCCGGTCCGCGGATGTCCGCCCAGCACCCCCTCTACGTCGGGTTCATGGGCACAGTCGGTGTCGGTGTGGCCCTGCTCGTCTACTGGATCGGCTCCAACACCACCCAGCTGATCCTCTGGATCGTCGCGGCGCTCTTCATCGCCCTGGGCCTGGACCCTGTGGTGCGATGGCTCGAGCGGAAGAAGATCCCCCGTGCCGCGGGTATTGTGATCTCAGTTTCCACCCTGGCCCTGGGCGTCGCGGCCTTCTTTGCCACGCTGATCCCCACGATCGTCCAGCAGGTCACCCAGATCGTCGAGGAGGCGCCGCGGTGGATCACCGAATTCGTCAACTCCGACTTTTTCCGCAGCATCGACAACCAGTACGGGGTGCGTGAGCGCATCACCCAGGAGCTGGAGAAGTTCGTCAACGACCCGGAGGCGATGGGCGGGATCTTCGGCGGTGTCGTCGGCTTCGGCTCCACAGTGGCCAACGGGCTCTTCGGCGCCCTGATCGTGCTGGTGCTGAGCCTCTACTTCCTCGCCGCCCTGCCGGCCATGAAGAAATGGGGCTACCGGCTGGCCCCGCGGTCCCGGCGGTCCCGGGTCGAGGCCCTGTCCGAGGAAATCACCGGGTCGGTGGGCAACTACGTGATCGGCCAGGCTGTCGTCGCCCTCGTCAACGCAACCTTCGCGTTCATTGTGATGACGATCATCGGCGTTCCGTTCGCCGTCCTGCTGGCCTTCGTGGTGGCCCTGCTGGCGTTCATTCCGCTGGTGGGCGGCCTGATTGCCGGTGTCATTGTCACGCTGATCGCCCTCACGGCGGGCTGGCAGACCGCCGTGGCCTACGCCGTCTGCTACTTCGCCTACCTGCAGTTCGAGGCCTACTTCATCTCCCCGCGCATCATGCAGAAGGCCGTCGCGGTGCCCGGCGCCGTTGCCGTCATCTCGGTGATTGCCGGCGGCAGCCTGCTCGGCGTCCTGGGCGCGCTGATCGCCATCCCCACCGCGGCCGCCATCATGCTCCTGATCAAGGAGATCTTCATCGTCCGCCAGGACAAGCACTGACACTTTCCGCTACGGAAAAGGACAGCCGCTGCGTGGATCCACGCAGCGGCTGTCCTATTCCCTAGCAGAAAGGCGCTCAGGCGTGCGGGGTGGCCACCGGACCGGCCCATTCCTGCGGCAGTTCAGTCCCGGCACCGCCTTGGCCCGGGAGCACTTCGTCAACGATTTCATTGAGCACCCGGGCGGCGTACTTCTCCCCCACCCACAGGTGCTTGGCGCCGTCCACGCCCACGACGCGGGCCTGCGGCACCGCCCCGAAGCGCTCCGTGGCCTCGGCCGGCTGGAGGTAATCGTCAAGCTCGGGAACCAGGACCTTGAGCGGTTTGCCGGAGGCTGCCCATTCCTTCAGGTGCACCTCCGTGGCGCGGTGCAGCGGGGGCGAGAGCAGGATGGCACCTTCCACCTCGGAGGCCACCGGTTCCGACGCCCCGTACATCAGCGCGAGCTCGGTCCCGAAGGACCAGCCCACGAGCCAGCGGTTCGGCAGGCCGCGGTCGACGGCGAACTTCACGGCCGCCTCGACGTCGAGGCGTTCACCGATGCCCTCCTCGAACGCTCCGTCGGATGTTCCCCGCGGTGATCCGGTGCCGCGGGTGTTGAACCGGAGCACGGCGATTCCGGCGAGGGCGGGCAGCCGGTAGGAGGCTTTCCGGTAGACGTGCGAGTCCATGAAGCCGCCGTGGGTGGGCAGCGGATGGAGCGTGATCAGGGTGGCCGTCACCTCGCCGGACTCCGGGAGCGCCAGCTCCCCGACGAGCCGGTGTCCGTCGCTCGTGCGGAGCTCCACGTTCTCCCGGCGGGCCGGGAGAACGGTGGAGGCGCGGATCGCGGTCGGTGCGGAAGGCTGGCTGAAGACGTACGACGCCGGGTCAAAACTCATGCGTCCAGCTTAGCGAAAGCGGCCGGCAAAGCAGTCCGTGGCGGCACTCAGCGGTACCGGTAGCTGCGTGAGGTCCAGCAGTTCGTATGCCAGTGCCGCCGCTCCGCGAGGCCCGCGGCGGCCCCGAACAGATGGGACTCGGACCACACGACGAGATGCGCCACGCCGGGCAGCACGGCGGTCGAACAGCCCGGACAGATGTAGGTCTTTTCGGCACGGCCGGGGGTCACGGGCCGGACCGACCACTCGCCGTCCGGAGCACTCTCCCGCCGCGCAATGCCCGAGCGCGCGCGTTCCAGGTCCAGTTCCGGCACGGGCCCGCCCTTTACTCCGGGCTTGGCGGCTTTGCCCGGGCCGGCTCGTCCTGACACGGCTCGGCGGGGGCGGTTGGAACGGGGCATGGTTCCATTCTGCCCCAATCCGGGTGCCCGTTGCCCCTGCAGACGGTAGTGTTGACCGGGTGCGTTTAGTCATAGCCCGTTGCTCCGTTGATTATGTCGGCCGGCTCAAAGCCCATCTCCCGCTCGCCACCCGGCTCCTGCTGGTCAAGGCCGACGGTTCCGTTTTGGTCCACTCGGACGGCGGATCCTACAAGCCGCTGAACTGGATGAGTCCCCCGGCGTCCCTGCGGGTTTCCACCCCGGACGAGGTCGACGTCGAAACCGGCGTGGTCGAACAGTGGACCGTCCAGTCGGCCAAAACCGACGACCGCCTGATCATCAACATCCATGAGCAGCTGCATGACACCTCCCATGAGCTGGGCCAGGACCCCGGGCTGATCAAGGACGGTGTGGAGGCGGACCTGCAGCGGCTGCTGGCCGACCAGATCGAACTCCTCGGCACCGGGTTCTCCCTCATCCGCCGCGAGTACTTCACCGCCATCGGCCCGGTGGATATTCTGGCCAGGGACGCCAAGGGCGCCACGGTGGCCATCGAGCTGAAGCGGCGCGGTGACATCGACGGCGTCGAACAGCTCACGCGCTACCTCGAACTGCTCAACCGGGACCCCCTGCTGGCACCGGTCCGCGGGATCTTCGCCGCCCAGCAGATCAAACCACAGGCCAAGGTCCTGGCAAACGACCGCGGCATCGACTGCATCACCCTCGACTACGACGCCATGCGCGGCGTGGACGACGTCGAGTCCCGGCTCTTCTAGAGCCCCACTGCGCCGGCCCTCGATCCCGGGTTATGAGCCCATTGCCAGTGCCAGCTGTGCCCTGAGCGGGGCAAGGTGAACGGGCCCGGACGTGTCCACCGGGATTGTCGGGCCGAGTGACAGGAGACCTGCCTGTGCCGTCCAGTCGGCCCAGGCCGTTGCCGCCGCCGCCCCCATCGAATGAATCCTGTGCCGCCGCCGCGACTCATAGCGGCCCCGGCCCAACGCCGGGTCGATCTCGCACCAAATCTCCACTACAGCCGGGCTTCCCGATTGGGCGATGCCTTTGGCCACGTAATCGAGGTCTCGTGGCCGGTAGCCGCCAGTGCCGCGCCCAGTTGCCGGCTCAATGTGGTCTTCCCTGCCCCCGGGAGACCATTTACCAGAATAGGGGATTCAGCCATAGTCCATTGTGGCCTCAGAGCAGGAACGCTGCCGGGAAGTGGTGGTCCAACACGGGTGAAAAGGCCGGCGGCATTCCGCGGTGGAATAATTCGTCGATACTTTGTACAAATTTTATGAAATTGTGCGCCGGGCCCGTTGACCTGACGCAAATGACATGAAATTCTAAGACCAGTCTTTGTGTAGGTGTTTTTTCATGCTCGCAAGACATGTTGCGAGCTTGAAGCTCCTGCCGCCGAAGTCCGGTTTATCCGGTCCCATAGCCAAGGTTCTTCTCGCGGAGTGACCAAGTCCGGGACGAAGTGTGCCTGACTTATCCAAAATCCATAATGAGGAGATATACATGGCACAGGGAACCGTCAAGTGGTTCAACGCTGAAAAGGGCTTCGGCTTCATCACCCCGGATGACTCCGATGGCGATGTCTTCGTTCACTACTCTGAGATCCAGACCGGTGGATTCAAGACCCTCGACGAGAACGCTCGCGTTCAGTTCGAAATCGGCCAGGGCGCCAAGGGCCCCCAGGCTACCGGCGTAACGCTGGTCTAGTACCCCGCGGCGGGAGTGCCACCGGCACTCCCCGCGCAGAAATGGTCCCCGGCCTCCGAGCCGGGGACCATTTTATGCCTCAGCGCACGAGGGTCCTCAGCAGCCGGGCACTGTGCCGCACGGACAACCCGGGCAGATAGGCCCGGCTCAGTGCCCTGCCCATGGCGGGCAGCTGCAGCGGGTCCTGGTAATAGAGGTACAGCGTCCGGTAGGCGGGTTTGAACCGGGACTTGAAAGTGGCCAGGGAACGGAAGCCGTACACGGGCTCCAGAGCCTTCCCGACGACGTCGAGGATTCTGGCCAGCGCCTCGGGCCCGGCCTCACCGCGGGGAGCACCCGGGACCGTGTCCGCTTCCTTGGCCAGCGGGGACCCGGACAACGAAATGACCTCCACCGAGCTCCGGAGCTCCTGGACCGCCGAGGCGATCAGGAATTCCATCACGCCGGGGAAGGCATCGCCGCGCCGGCGCATAAAGTCCAGCGTCCAGCTCACCAGGCGGCCCTCGGTATAGACCGGCAGCCAACTGGTGACGCCCTGGATCTGCCCCTCGGCGTCCACCGCGAGGCAGCAGAGCACCTCCGGGTCCTCAAGCTCATCGATGCCACCAAGCGTGAAGCCCATCTCCGGGACGGACTTCTGGGCGGCCCACTCCTCCGAAACCTCGCTCAGCTGGGCGCGCACCGCCGGCGCGAAGTCGGCGTAGCGGCCCCACACCGCGCGCACCCCGGTCTTCTTGGCCCGGTTCAGGGCGGTCCGGACGTTCTGCCAGTCCTTGCCCTTGAACTCAAGCGAGCGCACGGCCAGCCGGGTCTCCTGCGCCACGGCCACCCGCCGGAAGCCGCGGCCCTCCAGCATCGGCCACAGTTCGTCGGTGCAGGAGTAGAAGCAGGGAATGAGGGCATGCTCGGCGCAGTACCGGATGAAGCCCGCAGCGGTCTCCTCGTGGAACGCTGCCGGGCCGAAGGGTCCCGCCAGCGTCAGCGCGACGTTGCCATGCTGCTGATAGGCCACTCCCCCGCGGCTGTCCGGCGCGAACCAGTACTTGTTGGGCGCCCACAGCGCCATCCAGGACAGCGAGTCGCCGCCCTGGCGGATCAGGCTGCGGGCAACGTCGCGGTCGCCGGCCCCTGCGTCGCTGAGGTGCAGCCGGCGCTGCAGGACCAGCCACACGGCGCCCAGGGCGACCGCCCAGAAGATGATGCCGGAGGCGGCGAAGAGGAAGGCCTCGACGGCGCCGCGGCCCTGGAAGATGCGGCTGTAGATGCCGGGGATGGGCAGCGGCAGGTACTGGCGGGAGAGCTCGGCAGCCAGGCCCAGCAGGCCGCCGTCGCGGTCCATGCCGCCGGCGGCCAGCCAGACTCCGGTATAGCAGGACGCCAGCACGAGCCAGGTGCCGCCGACTACCGCGGTGAGGGCCCGGCGGGCCCGGGGACTTGTCTCGACGCGGAACTGGCGGCGGTTCGCCGCGAGCAGGACAACGAGCACGAGCGGAACCACCACCAGGGGCAGCACGTGCACGAACCCGGACCCCATCACGCCGGTGTGCGGCCGGTTGGCGTACTGCGGGATCCTGGCGAACAGGGACAGGTAGACGGCGGCCAGGGCCGTCACGGCGAGCTGGAGCGTGACCGCGATCCGCAGGGCGAGCCGGCGGCCGTGCCGCATGCCGTCGGCGCAGATGAGCAGCAGCACCACGGGCACCACCGCCAGCGCGAGGCCCAGCGGCCCGGCGAACCCGGCGCGGCCGGCCTCCAGGCAGGTGGCGTCGATGGTGCCGCCGCAATTCTGCTCCAGCTGGTTCAGCGTGGGCAGCGGGTTGAGCACAACGTCCCGCAGCAGCGCCAGCGGTCCGGTGGGGGTCCGGACCGTGGCAGTCAGGATGGGTCCGACGGCGAAGATCGCCACGGTGAGGGCGAGCAGGTTGCGGGTTTCACGCCCGGTGGAGCGGTGCCGGTGCAGGGTGCCCTTGTCGCCCTGGATCCACCATCCGGCTGCCAGCCCCGCCAGCGCCCCGGCGAACCCGACGACCGTCTCGGCATGCCCCACGTACAGCACGAGCATCAGCGAGACGGACACGACGGCGGTGCGCAGCCGCCGCTGCCACA
This sequence comes from Arthrobacter sp. AL12, assembly GCF_029960645.1. Lineage (GTDB taxonomy): Bacteria > Actinomycetota > Actinomycetes > Actinomycetales > Micrococcaceae > Arthrobacter. The sequence goes on along the minus strand of NZ_JASBQY010000011.1, from coordinate 41,590 downwards.
GCGTGGGCAGCAGCCCGCTGGACGCCAGCGACACCGCCAGGACGGCCGCGTACGGGCCCATCAGCCGCGCGTCCACCATCCGGCTGAGCCAGCCGTCGTCGGGATAGCGGGCGAGTTGTGTCACCAGCAGGAACAGCGTCACCGCGGCGAACTGGGCGGCGAAATAGAACACGGCCGTGCGCCGCGTCCCGAGCAGCCGCTCCGCGATGCCCAGCAGCAGCAGGATCATCAGCGCGGCCGCGGCGTAGGCCAACAGGTTGGTGGCAAAGAACATCGAACTGAACAGCGACCACCAGTTCCCGGCCTTCAACTCCGGGGCACTGACGGACGCCACGTCCAGCAGCGATTCCGGCGGCCCGGAGAGGAAGCTTCCCGTGGCCGCGCCGGTGATCAGGAAGACCGCGAGGACGGCGAGGGTGAACGGTATGGCGCGCAGATGGCCCAGCGACTCCCGCACGCCCGCGCGGCCCAGGCCCTGGAGGGAGGCGGCGCCGGTCCCCCGCTGCCCTGCCGCTGCTTCGGGTCTCACTGCCGGATGCCCCAGCGGGACGCCAGGAAGTCCAGTCCGGCGGGCAGCCCCGCGGACCCGGTCTCCCAGGAGTGCCCAGCACCGGGGACCAGGCGCGCGTCGACGGTGAACCCGGCGGCGCGTGCGGCGGCGGACAGAACCTCCAGATAGCCGACGAATTCGGGGTCCCGCTCGCCTGCGGCAAAGTAGATGGCGTGACCTTCAAAGCGGTGCTCCCGCATCAGCCGCAGCGGTGTCTGGCGGTCGAAGGCCTCGGTGTCGCCGCCGAAGGAGGCTGCAACGGTCTTCTCCCGCTCCTTGGCGAGGGCGGGTTCCTGTTCGCTGGAAAAGGCCAGGGCGGAGCTGTAGACGTCCGGATGGCGGGTCACCATCTGCAGGGCGCAGGTCGCGCCGAAGGAGAATCCCCCGGCCGCCCATTGCTTGGGGTTCGGATCCACATCCAGCGTCCGGTTGATCCAGGCCGGCACGTCCTCGGCGAGGAACGTGTCGGCCCGGGCGATCAAGCTGTCCATGCAGAGCGTGTTGCCCGCGGCGGAACCGTTCGGGTCCACGACGACGACCACCGGAGCCACCCCCTGGTGCGCGGCTGCGTACCGGTCCATCCGGCTGCGCAGTGCCCCGCCGGTGAGCCAGTCCGCCGGGGCGCCGGGCTGGCCGGCGAAGAGGACCAGGACGGGAAGCGCCGGACGGGGCTTGGCCTGGTAGGCCGGCGGCAGATAGACGTAGGCTTCACGGCTGGCAAAGCCTGAGGCGGCGCCGGGGATTCCGGCCCGCCGCAGCACGCCGCGCTCGGGCAGGTCCGCCGGCGGGTTCCACCCGGACAGGCCGACAGCGGCGGAGGGACCGGGGGCGCGTTTCAGCCCGTCTTCCAGTGGCTGGATCCGGGCGAGGGCGGTGCCGGTCAGGTCACTCACCGTGTGGTTGAGGCCGAAGTAGCCGTTGATCTGGACGGCGGAGAGCAGGACGACGCCGAACAGGGCGGCGGTGGAGACCGCCGTCGTCCGGGCCGGACGCCGCCGGCCGTTGCGGCCGGGCGCCCGGGCGGCGCCCGTGGACCGCCAGGTGTCCCACAGGCGCACCAGCCAGAGCAGCAGTGCCGCGACGGCGGGAAGGGACCAGGCCAGGACCTCGGGCGGGAGTTCCCCGGGGAAGACGGAAAAAACGTAGATCAGCGCCCAGTGCGCGCCGGCCAGCAGCGCGGCGGCGGCCAGGATCGCGGCGGCGGGGGGAAGCAGGAATGCCAGCCGGCGGGGGCCGGCCTTACTTCCGGCCGCAGCCCGGGCGGCAGGACGTCCGCCCAGCAACAGCAGGTAGACCAGGCCCGCAGCACCCGCGGTCCAGGCGAACCAGAGCACCGGCCCGTCGACGACACGGAGGTCTTCGATGAAGTCCACCGGGGCTAGCGCCAGGTGCCGACGCCGACGACGGGCCCGGCCTCAAGCCAGGACGAGAGCCCCGTGTAGGCGTCGAACCGCATCGCCAGGAGGACGTCCTGCCCTTCGTACCGGAGTTCGACAATCACGGCATCGGGCTGGACTTTGACAAGTTCGGATTCGGTGGGTTTGCGCCGGCCGATCAACTCAAGCGAACTCCGGCGGAAGGTGTGCTTCGGCCGCATGCTCAGCGAGGCAAGGCGGAACCACTCAAGGTCGTTGTCCTGATAACGACAAACCCCCATCTGCCAGCTGTTTCCAGCCGTGCAAATGGAGGCGTCCACCGTGCCCAGGGCGCGCCGCAGATTGAAGCGGCGCACCCCGGAAAGGCACAGTGCAAATACCAGCAACGCAAAGACCGTTGCCAGGGCGATGAACGGAAAAACAGTATCGTTCATCAAGGTCGTGCTAGCGGATCCCCGCAGTAGCCGAGTCGCCCATTTGGGCGTTGTCAGCAACAATGACGACCCGGTTGTTGTCGACGGAGAAGAATCCGCCGTCGACAACTACGGCAATGCGGTCACCGGAGACCGGCTGGATTGCCAGCTCGCCTTCGGCCAGAATCGCCAGCAGGGGCGCGTGGCCGGGCAGGATTCCGATTTCACCATCGCTGGTGCGGGCCTTGACCATCGTGGCCGCTCCGGACCACACGAAGTGGTCCGCTGCGACAATCTCAACCTCAAGCTCAGCCATATTACTTGGTCTGTTCCTGGATCTTGGCCCACTGGCGCTCAACGTCATCCAGGCCGCCGACGTTGAAGAACGCCTGCTCTGCAATGTGGTCGAGCTCGCCGTCGCAGATCGCGGTGAAGCCTTCAACGGTGTCCTTGATGGTCACGGTGGAGCCCTCGACGCCGGTGAACTGCTTGGCGGTGTAGGTGTTCTGCGAGAGGAACTGCTGGATGCGGCGTGCACGCGACACGACGATCTTGTCTTCTTCAGAGAGTTCGTCAACGCCAAGGATGGCGATGATGTCCTGAAGTTCCTTGTTCTTCTGCAGGATCTGCTTGACGCGGACGGCCGTGTTGTAGTGGTCGTTGCCAATGTACTGCGGATCCAGGATGCGGGACGTCGACGTCAGCGGGTCAACGGCCGGGTACAGACCACGGGAAGCGATTTCACGGGAAAGTTCCGTGGTCGCGTCGAGGTGTGCGAAGGTCGTGGCCGGGGCCGGGTCGGTGTAGTCATCTGCGGGGACGTAGATGGCCTGCATCGAGGTGATCGAGTGGCCCTTGGTGGAGGTGATGCGCTCCTGCAGGAGGCCCATCTCGTCAGCCAGGTTGGGCTGGTAGCCCACGGCCGACGGCATGCGGCCGAGGAGGGTGGAAACCTCGGACCCTGCCTGGGTGAAGCGGAAGATGTTGTCGATGAAGAGCAGCACGTCCTGGTTCTGCACATCGCGGAAGTACTCCGCCATGGTCAGGGCGGACAGGGCCACGCGCAGACGCGTTCCCGGCGGTTCGTCCATCTGGCCGAACACAAGAGCGGTGTCCTTGAGGACGCCGGCCTCTTCCATTTCAACCCAGAGGTCGTTACCTTCACGGGTACGCTCGCCGACACCGGCGAACACCGAGGTGCCGCCGAAGTTGCGGGCAACACGGGTGATCATTTCCTGGATCAGCACGGTCTTGCCGACACCGGCACCACCGAACAGACCGATCTTGCCACCCTTGATGTACGGGGTGAGAAGGTCGATGACCTTGATGCCGGTTTCCATCATCTCGGTGGAACCCTCAAGCGTCGCAAAGGCAGGAGCCTTGCGGTGGATGGGCCAGCGCTCGGTGATTCCGAGTTCCGACTCAGCCACGTCCAGCGGCTGTCCGAGGACGTTGAAGATGTGTCCCTTGACGACGTCGCCGACAGGAACGGAGATGGGGGCACCCGAGTCCACTACAGCGGTGCCGCGGACAAGTCCGTCGGTTGCCTGCAGGGAGATGGCGCGAATGACGTTGTCTCCGAGGTGCAGGGCAACCTCGAAAGTGATCGTCTTGGTCTCACCGTTGAGAGTAATCTCGGTGGTGAGTGCGTTGTAAATCGAGGGGATTGCGTCAGCCGGGAATTCGACGTCGACAACCGGGCCAATAACACGTGCAATACGGCCGGTAGCACCGGTCGTCGCGGCTACGTGTTCGGTAGCAGTGGCAGTCATCTCTCTCACTTCACTCAGTAGATGGCGTTGGGGTTAAGTTTACTTTGGTGCAGGTACGGCAGGATCCGAGACCGGGGTGGCTAGGACGCGTTCAACGCGTCGGCGCCGGCCACGATTTCGGAAAGCTCCTGCGTAATTTCAGCCTGGCGGGCAGTGTTGCGCAGACGCGTGAACTTCTTGATGAGGTCCGTGGCGTTGTCGCCGGCGGACTTCATTGCCCGCTGGCGGGCAGCCAGCTCCGAAGCTGCTGCCTGCAGCATCGCGGCGAAGATGCGTGATTCGATGTAGCGCGGCAGCAGAGCATCAAGAACCTGCTCCGTTTCCGGCTCGAATTCGTAGAGCGGCAGGAGGTCCGATTCGGACGCAGCCTGCTCTTCGACAACCTCAAGCGGGAGAAGACGGATAACCGTCGGCTCCTGGGTGACCATGGACTTGAAGCGGGTGTAGACGACATGGATCTCGTCGACGCCGCCCTCTGCATAGTCCATCGCAAAGTCAGCCAGCAATGCCTCGCCGATTTCCTGTGCGGTGGCAAACTCCGGCGCATCCGTGCCGCCGGTCCAAACGCGCCCGTACTGTCGGTTCCGGAAGTCGAAGTAGGCCTGCGCCTTGCGGCCGACCAGGTAGAACTTGACTTCCTTGCCCTCCTCGACAAGCAGCTCGTTGAGGCCTTCCGCCTGCTTGAGCACGCTCGCGGAGTACGAACCTGCGAGGCCACGGTCCGAGGTGATTACCAGGACGGCGGCCCGGCGGATCTGCTCCGGCTCGGTGGTCAGCGGGTGGTCGATTTCGCTCTGGCTTGCGACAGCAGAAACGGCACGCGTGATGGCGTTTGCGTAAGGCAGTGAAGCTGCTACGCGTGCTCGGGCCTTCCCGATGCGCGAGGTAGCGATCAGTTCCATCGCCTTGAAGATCTTGCGCATCGACGTCGTCGAGCTGATCTTCTGGCGGTAGACCCGGATCTGGGCTCCCATACTTATCCTTTCCTAAGATCCCGGTGGCCAGGACTGCCGGAACCCGCTTGGGGGTCCCGGCAATCCCTGCCAGCGAAACTAGCGCTTCTGCTTGACGATTTTTTCCTGGTCGACCTGTGCCTCGTCGATGGGGGCGTGTTCTTCGTGCCCCGCACCAACCAGGTGGTTGTCTCCCTCGCCGAAGAAGCCCTTCTTGAAGTCCACGATCGCGGTCTTCAAAGCTTCTGCAGTGTCATCGCTCATGACGTTGGTCTGGGCCAGCGTCGTCAGGATGGAGGACTTGTGCTTGAGGTGCTCCAGGAACTCGGTCTCGAAGCGGTTGATGTCCTCAACCGGAACGTTGTCCAGGTGGCCGTTGGTGCCGGCCCAGATGGAGACGACCTGATTCTCGACCGGGAACGGCGAGTACTGGCCCTGCTTGAGCAGTTCCATCAGGCGTGCACCACGGGTCAGCTGCTGGCGCGATGCGGCATCGAGGTCCGAGGCGAACATTGCGAACGCCTGCATGTCGCGGTACTGAGCCAGTTCCAGCTTCAGGGTACCGGAGACCTTCTTCATGGACTTGACCTGGGCGGCGCCACCAACGCGGGAAACGGAGACACCCACGTCGACGGCGGGACGCTGGTTGGCGTTGAACAGGTCCGACTGCAGGAAGATCTGGCCATCGGTGATGGAGATCACGTTGGTCGGGATGTAGGCGGAGACGTCGTTTGCCTTCGTCTCGATGAGCGGCAGGCCGGTCATCGAGCCTGCACCGAGCTCGTCGGAGAGCTTGGCACAACGCTCCAGCAGGCGGGAGTGCAAGTAGAACACGTCGCCCGGGTAAGCTTCGCGTCCCGGCGGGCGGCGGAGCAGCAGCGACACTGCACGGTAGGCCTCGGCCTGCTTGGAGAGGTCATCAAACACGATGAGGACGTGCTTGCCGCCGTACATCCAGTGCTGGCCGATGGCCGAACCGGCGTACGGTGCCAGGTACTTGAAGCCTGCGGGGTCGGACGCGGGGGAAGCCACGATGGTCGTGTACTCCAGTGCGCCGTTGTCCTCAAGGGTCTGACGGACAGCCGCGATCGTGGATGCCTTCTGGCCGATGGCTACGTAAATGCAGCGCACCTGCTTGTTGACATCCCCGGAGGCCCAGTTGGCCTTCTGGTTGATGATCGTGTCGATGGCGATAGCCGACTTACCGGTCTGGCGGTCACCGATGATCAGCTGACGCTGGCCGCGGCCGATCGGGATCATGGCGTCGATAGCCTTGAGGCCGGTCTGCATCGGCTCGTGAACCGACTTGCGCTGGGTCACTCCGGGTGCCTGGAGTTCCAGGGCACGGGTGGTTTCGGCCTTGATCTCGCCGAGGTCATCGATGGGCTCGCCCAGCGGGTCGACAACGCGGCCGAGGAAGGCGTCGCCCACCGGTACGGACAGAACCTGTCCGGTGCGGTGAACTTCCTGGCCTTCTTCGATACCGGTGAAGTCACCGAGGATGATGACGCCGATCTCGCGGACGTCGAGGTTCTGGGCCAGGCCCAGGGTGCCGTCTTCGAAGCGAAGCAGCTCGTTCGCCATGACCGAGGGAAGGCCCTCAACACGGGCGATGCCGTCACCTGCGGTTGTTACACGGCCGACCTCTACGCGCTCTGCGTTTCCGGGTTCGTAGGACGCCGCGAACTCGTTCAACGCATTACGGACGTCGTCGGCGTTGATGGTCAATTCGGCCATCTGCAGTCCCTGCTCTCCTGTTTTCGTGATCATCGTTGCTCACGATGACCGGGGTTTCGTTTAGTTGTGCTGGTCCGGCTGGCTAAGCAAGCTGGCGGTGGAGCTGGCCCAGGCGGGCGAGGACCGAAGCGTCTACCACTTCGTCACCAACCTGGATCCGGATGCCACCGATCAGTGCCGGGTCAACGTTCATGTTGATCTTGAGCTCCCGCCCGTACAAGGCATTCAGCCCCGCCTGCAGACGGCTGGTCTGTGTCTCCGTCAGCGGACGGGTGACGCTGACCGTTGCAATCCAGCGCTGCTGGCGCTTGGCTGCAAGCTCCGCGAAACGACGGACGAGCTTGGTTGCCTTGAGGCCACGGGGCTGCGAAACTGCCTGTCCAATAAGGACCTTCGCTTCCTCGCTTGCGCTCGGTACGAGCTTTTCGGCGAGGGCAACCTTGGCGGCCGCGCTAGCCTGCGGCTCGGACACAGCACGCTGTACCTCGTGGTTGGAATCGACGGCCTGGTTGAAGGAGAACAGATCGTTCTCCAGCGCTTCCAAGCCGGTGATCCCGGAGGCAGAGACGGCAGACTTGTTCTCAGCAACGGCAATTACCACCGAAGCGGCAAGAGTCTCGAGTGCATCGCCGATATCCCGGGCCGACGCCCAGCGTGAGCCGGCGAGTCCGCTCGCGATATCCCCAGCATCCGCGGAGACTTTCCCGCCGAAGAGCTGCTTGATAAGCGCCGACTTTTCGTCACCGCTGCGGGACGGGTCAGTCAGGGCGCGGCGCAAGCCAGCCGAGCTGTCCACCGTTCCCAGGATTCCGAAGAGTTCCTTAGCCAACTGCAGCGAGGCGAAAGGAAGCTTGGCTTCCAGCGCCGCCAAGGCCGCGGTGAGCGATTCGCTCGATACACCTGCCATTACTTAGCTGCACCTGCGTTCTGGTTCTCCAGATCTGCCAGGAAGCGGTCAACCACTCGGGCTGAGCGCGCGTCGTCCTCGAGGGACTCGCCAACAATGCGGCCGGCCAAGGTGGTGGCCAGCGTGCCAACTTCCGTGCGCAGCGACACGACGGCCGCCTGGCGCTCGGACTGGATCGCGGCGTGCGCCTGGGCCGTGATGCGGGCAGACTCGAGAGCTGCCTTCTCCTTCAGGTCCGCAAGGATCTGAGCGCCTTCGGCACGTGCTTCCTCGCGGATGCGGTTGGCCTCGGCACGGGCATCGGTGAGCTGCTGCTTGTACTCTTCGAGAGCCGCGGAAGCCTCTGCCTGGGCCTTTTCAGCCTTGGCAATGCCACCTTCAATGGCCTCCGCACGCTCTGCGAAGGTCTTCTCGAACATCGGGACAACGTACTTGACCACGATGTACATGAGGACAGCAAAGCCCGCGAAGACGACAAGCATTTCCCAAGGATTGGGAACGAGAGGGTTGGCGCCCTCTGTGGCGGCTGAGATGATCAGCTGATTCATAATTCACCCGTCCTTATCTACTCGGTTCTGGATGTTCGCTTTGTTCTAGAGTTCAGACTAGAGAACGAACGCGAAGACCAGGCCGAGGATGGCGAGGGCTTCAGTCAGCGCAAGGCCAAGGAATGCGATCGGCTGGAGCACACGCTGTGCCTCCGGCTGACGTGCTACGCCGTTGATGTACGCGGCGAACACGAGACCAACACCGATACCACCGCCGATTGCGGACAGACCGTAACCTACGAGGTTGAGATTGCCTTCCATTTTTTTCCTTTCAAGATGCCATCTATGTGGCAGGTTGTTTGGTGTACTTCATCCCCAGAGGGGAAGATTTTGGGTGCCTAGTGGCTATCCGCGTGCAGCGCGCCTTCGATGTAGATCGCGGTCAGCAGCGTGAACACGTACGCCTGCAGGACCATGATCAGCGCTTCCAGCATGTACATGGCGATCGCCCCCCCAAGGACGAGAACCGAAGTGCCCTTGAGGAACAGGTTCTCCTGCGTGACGAGGTACTCGATCCCGGAACCGGCAATCATGACGATGAGGTGGCCGGCCAGCATGGTCGCGAAAAGACGGAGGCTGTGCGTGACCGGGCGGACCAGGAAGTTGGAGATGATCTCGATCGGAATGACGATCGGAAGAATGTAGCCCGGGACTCCGGACGGCACGGTGGCCAGCTTGAAGTAGCGCAGGCCGTTCTTCTTGACGCCGATGGCGATCCACGTGACATACACGATTCCGGCCATCACGTAGGCGCCGCCGACATGCGAGAAAGTCGGGAGCTGGATTACCGGAATGGCGCCGTAGATGTTGTTCACCAGGATGAAGAAAAACAGGCTGAACAGCAGCGGGACGTACTTCATGAAGTCTTTGCCGCCGATGATGTCCTTGCCGATGCCGTTGCGGACGAAGCCGTAGGCGGCTTCACCTGCAAACTGGAGCCGGCCGGGGACGAGCTGACCCTTGCGGGCAGCCATCAGAAAGAATGCGGCGATAATAACGACCGAAAGGATTACCAGCAGCATCTGCTTGGAGAATCCGTCGGCCGCCCCCCACGGCAGGATTGCCGGCAGGTGGATTTCTTCAATTCCAGGAGGCGTAAAAGTTCCTGAATCTTGGGCCGGGAGCGCAAGCGCGATCAACGCGTTTCCTCTCTGCAGTGTCCATCATTGGGCGTTGGTAGGAAAGGGTCGACGTTGCTGTCATACTCTCCCCTTGTGAAATTATTTGGCATTACTGATCCTCGTCCTTGGACGGGCCACGTGCAGCAGTGTCCTCACCAGTCGAATTCCGGAGACTGGTAAGGCCGTGCATATGTGAAAGATAGAACCCTCCCGCAGCTCCAAGCAGAGCGCCTGCGAGCACAATCCAGCGGGTTCCCCACAGATTATCCAGACCCCACCCTATCAAACTCCAGACCATGATTCCGCCAACAATGTAGCTGAAGACGGCGATCCCGGCGTTGTATCCGCCGTCGCGTCCGTTGTCGGAAACACCGGGGGCTCCGGAGGTGTTTTCCCGGCTGCGGGGCTTGTTCGTGGGGCGCTCTTTGCGGCTAGACATCGGTGCCGCCTTCCGGGGTCTCGGGGTCGTTGTAGAGCTGGAGCCGGGCCTTGCTGAAGCCGTAGATTTCGGCGGCCTGCCACAGAACCACAGTCACGACGGCGCCGGCCAGGAACCAGCGCCCGTTCAGCCACTCGGGGCTTCCGATGGCAAAAAGCACCACAGCAAAGCCCACGACCTTGATGAAATACGTTCCCGCGAACAGCCCGATGGCCCCGGAGGAGTGGTTGCGGCCGCCGAAATGGCCGACCAGGAGGCTGATCGAGAAGAAAGCGATCACCAGCGCCCCGCCGAAGAGGGACGACAGCGCCGCGGCCATGCTGTCGATAAGGAGCGCCGCCAGACTGGTGAGCAGCAGGGCGCCACCACCAACGGTCGAACTGATGGCCAGCAGGCGCAGCCACAATGATTTTGTGGGACCTGAGACACCAACGGGTCCGGCGCCGGACAGTCGTCCGGGTTCGGCGTTGGAGGTCATGAGATCCCAATCGTCGAGGCGTGGTGTGCTGGTCAAAGCGGCGCGGCGAGGGACCGCACATGAATTCTACATGAGATAGAAAATATTCGGAAAAGCCCAGCCGGGGCGGTTCCGCTGCGGCGTCATTCGTCCTCGGCCGATGAGCGGGGCCCCAGCCCCGGGGCCCGGTGGCGCAGGTACGGCCACGCCGTCACGCCGGCCATGATGGCCATCGCGGCCCCGCCAACAACCACGACGACCTGCCACTGGAAGATGGCGAGGGCGAGGCCTCCGAACGCCAGCACACAGGTCCACAGGTACATCAGGATGACGGCACCGCGGTGTGAATACCCGATATCCAGGAGCTTGTGGTGCAGGTGGCCGCGGTCCGCCGACCACGGTGACCGCCCGAGCGCGGTGCGGCGCACCACGGCCAGGCCGAGGTCCAGCAGCGGCAGGAACAGCACCGCAAAGGGCAGCAGGATCGGGATGATGGTGGGGATGCCGTTGGCCCGGTCGTACAGCCCGGACGTGATCTGGCCGGTGGACACAATGCCCGCCGAGGCCATGATTAGGCCGATCAGCATGGCTCCGGAGTCACCCATGAAGATCTTGGCGGGGAACCAGTTGTGCGGCAGGAAGCCGATGCAGGCGCCGACAAGCACGGCGGTCAGCAGGGTGGCCAGGTCCGAGCGGTCCAGTAGAACGGCCGTTCGGTGCACCCAGTACGCCGTGAGGAAGAAGGCGGTCCCCCCAATGATGGCCACGCCCGCCGCCAGCCCGTCGAGACCGTCAATAAAATTGAACGCGTTCATCGTCGTCACAATCAGCCCGGCCGTCAGCACGATACTCACGGCGTCGCTCTCGATCACATACGGCTCCGGGACGAACGGAATGATGGTCATCCGGACGCCCCAGACCGCCACCACCAGGGCCGCGGCGCTTTGGCCGATGAGCTTGACCCACCAGCGCAGATCCAGCAGGTCATCCGCCACGCCGACCAGCACGATGACGGCAGCGCCCGCGAGGATCCCCCAGGGAGCGTCGTTGTTCCGGAAGATGTCCTTGACGAAGAAGGACTGGCTGGCCAGGAGCAGTGCCACGAAGAACCCGGCGAAGATCCCCAGGCCGCCGAGCCTCGACACGGGGGTCGAGTGCATGTCCCGGCTGCGGATCGGGGAGAACAGCTCCATCCGGTTGCCGACATAGCGGGCACCCCAGGTCGCTGTGTAGCTCACGACGGCCGCTGAGAGCATCATGAGCAGGTACATAATCACTGCGGAGACACCCGCTTGGAGCCGTCCGCACAGGGCACACCCGGTCTCACAGCCCGGAGCCACGGTGATGCTGCGTGGCTCCGGGGGTGGGGTGAACTCAGTTGCTGTTGGTCTGTCTTGCGATAAATGAAACTTCTCCGTCGCCGCGCGCAGGGCAGGCAGTGCGTAGTGCCTGACAGGGCTGTATTACAGTGGACTCTAGTCAAGATACTAACGCCAACGGCCACTTGTCTTCGCGTCACACGGCCCATCGCCGGCGGGAAAACCACCGGCGGCCGTGCTGAAAGGAACACTCGATGACCCTGTCGGTTGCAGTTGCCGCCGTGACGTTTGACCGTCCCCGGGAGCTGGCAGTTCTGCTGAACGCCATCAACAACCAGACGGCATCGGTTCGATCAATCTGCCTTGTCGATTCCGGCACGGTCCCCGCCCAGGATGTGGCGCGGGCGCACGAGAACGTGGACTACGTCCGGTCCGAGGCCAACCTTGGCGGCGCTGGAGGCTTCGCCCTCGCGATCCTCAAGGCGGTCGCCACCGGCGCCGACTGGATCTGGATGATGGACGACGACGCCGAGCCCGCCGACCGGGAATGCCTCGCCACCCTCGTCCGCGAGGCGGAGGCCCGGGACCTCGAAGCCGTCGTACCGCTCGTGGTCGCCCCCGGCCACCCCGACCGGCTCTCCTTCTTCTTCCGCCTCGACGGGAAGGTCACCCACGACCGTGCCGAGGTGGAGAAGATCGGGTTCCTGCCGGACGACGGCCACTTCTTCAACGGCGCGCTGATCCGCTCGGATGTCTTTTTCAAGGTCGGCCTGCCGGACATGCGCCTGTTCATCCGCGGGGACGAGGTGGACTTCACCATCCGGCTCCGCAAGGCCGGAATCCGCTTCGGCACCGTCACGACGACGGCCATCACCCACCCCCACGCCTTTACCGAGACCAAGCACGTCTATGGCGCCCGGTGGCACGTCATCGTGCCGGAGTCGGCCTTCAAGCGCTACTACTACTACCGGAACCGCGGGTACCTCATCCGCCGCCACTTCAGGATCAAGTCGTTCGTCGCGGATGTCGGCGGCTACCTCGGCTACTTCCTGCAGCGCGGCGATCTCCGCGGCCTGGCCGACTGGTTCGGGGCATTTTCCGCCGGCCTGCGCGGCCAGGGCTTTGGCCCCCTCAAGGACCAGAAGTTCTAGCGCCCGGGCTGTAGCCGGCGCCGGACCAGCAGCCCGGCGAGCAGCCACGGCTCGCCGAAGACCCGGTACGCGACCCGCCGGGGGTGCAGGACCAGCCGCCAGGCCCATTCCAGGCCCAGGCGTCCGAGCCACCGCGGTGCCAGTTTCTGGATCCCCGCAATCTGCTCGATCGCGCCGCCCACGGCACAGTAGACCGCCGGGGGCAGCGTTGCCAGCCGGCGCGTGAGCACCTGCTCCTGCAGCGGCATGCCCAGCCCAAGCAGCACCAGCTGCGGCCGGAACTCAGCGAGCCACGTGACAGCCGATTCCTCGAGTTCCTCGTTCCAGCCCTCCCCCGGCAGCCCGGTGACCCGGGCCTGTGGGACCAGGGCGGCGAGCCGGGCCACGGCCTGGGAGTTCGCCTCGTATCCGGCTCCGATCACGGCAATCCGCTCAAGTCCCTCGACGTCCGCCAGCGCCGGGATCCAGTCCGTGGAACCCAGCCTGTAGTCCATGACGGGGCCCCCGCCCTGCTGCGCCCCGCTGCCGCGGGCCCAGAGCATCAGCACCGGCGCGCCGTCGATCAGAACCACGTCGCTTTGATCGTAGAGCGCCCGGAAGTCCGGGTCGGAGTGGCACAGTGTGACGCTGTGCAGGTTGTGTCCCAGGACCGTGCGGGTGGTGCCTTCGGCCACGAATCGGTTAAGGACCTCTGTCAGTTCAGGAACAGTCAGGGGCGTCGCGTCCACGTCAAGGACGGGGACGCGTTGTCGCTGGAGGATCATACGGTGCCGGCCCCCGTGCTGGGACGGTCGGCAGGTTCAGCAGGTTCGGCAGGTTCGGCAGGTTCGGCATGTTCAGCCGGTTGAGCGGGTCCAGCCGGTTCAGGATTACCAGCGGGTTCCGCAGTTTCGGCGGGCACCACAGCATGCGCGGGTTCCCCGGGCCCGGCAGCAGCGTCTGCCGTGGCGGCGCCGTCTTCTGCAGCTTCCGGCTCAGCAGCTTCCGGCTCTGCAGCTCCCGGTTCCTCACCGACGCCGAGCACGGACGGGACGACCTCGCGGAGCCGTTCCAGGCTGATGGCGCCCTGGCGGACCACCCGCAGCGGCACAGCGGTGGCATCAACAATGGTGGAGGGCAGGGCATCGGCGCCCTCGGCCGGACGTGGCCCGCCTTCGAGGTAGACCTCCACTGACTCTGCGAGCTGGGCCTCGGCCTCGGCCGCGGTCAGCGCCGCCGCCTGGCCCGTGCGGTTCGCCGAGGAGACGGCCAGCGGCCCGGTCAGCGTCAGCAGGTCCTGGGCGACGTCGTCGGCCGGGATCCGGAGGGCGACGGTACCCTTGGTCTCGCCAAGATCCCAGTCCAGGGACGGCTGGGCATGCAGGATCAGGGTGAGTCCGCCCGGCCAGAACGCCTCCGCCAGGCGCCGGGCCTCGGCCGGAACATCCGTGGCGAGTCCGTCGAGGGCATTGAGCCTGGGGATCAGGACCGGGGGCGGCATCTTCCGGCTGCGGCCTTTCGACGCCAGCAGCAGGGTCACCGCGAGCGGGGAGAACGCATCGGCGGCGATCCCGTACACGGTGTCCGTCGGGAAGACCACGCACTTGTGGTCCCGGATGGCCCGCTGGGCATGTTCAAGTCCGGCAGCGCGCTGCTCAGCTGCTGTGCAATCGTAGCTAGTCGTCACGGGCCTATTCTTCCATCACTTCGTTTGCCCGTTTCACCGCGAGGCGGCCGGGTCGGCAAGAACGGCGCTGGTGGCCCGGTCCCTGCCGTTGAGGTCACGATGGGTGGCCACCGCCGCCCACAGCCCGGAGCGCTCCAGCATCGCGGCGATCCAGCCCGCCTGGACTTCGGCGTGTTCCATCACGAAGTAGCCGCCGGGAACCAGCAGCCGGGCCGCGGAGGCCGCGGCCGCCGTCGGAAGCTCCATGCCGTCCGGTCCCCCGCCGTACAGTGCTTCGGGGGGATCGTGCAGGGCCACTTCGGGTTCGTTCGGGACCGCTTCGGCGGGAATATAAGGCGGGTTGGACACAACGACATCGAACGTCCCGTTGTGCTCAGGCAGGGCGTCGCGCAGGTCACCGCGGATCAGGTGGACACCGAGCGGAAGCAGGTTCCGGGCGGCCCAGGCGTGCGCAAACTCGCTGAATTCGACGGCGTGGACCTCCGCGCCGGGAACCTCGTGCGCGATCGATCCGGCGATGGCCCCGGACCCGGTGCCCAGGTCCACCACCTTGGGATGGGCCAGGCCCCGCAGCCGGTCAATCACGAGCTGGACGACGGATTCCGTTTCCGGGCGAGGAATGAACACTCCCGGCCCGACGGCCAGTTCCAGATAGCGGAAGTGCGCGACGCCGGTGATGTGCTGCAGCGGAATGCGCCGGGCACGCTCGGCGATGAGCTCCCCGTAGCCCTCCGGGGCTGCGGTGTCGCCCAGCATCAGGGCCCGGAGCCGGCCGAGCCCGACGCCGAGCAAATGCTCGGCGAGGAGTTCGGCGTCGGCCCGGGGACTCGGGACGCCAGCGGCGGCCAGGACGGCCGTGGCCGCGCGGACCGCGTCCGCGAGGCTCAGCGAGGTTCGTTCTGTCATCACTGCGGGGGCCGGGATCAGTCGCCGATGGCGTCGAGGCGGGCCTGTTCGTCCATCTCGATGGCCGACTGGATGACCGGCTCCAGGTCGCCGTTCATGACCTGGTCAAGGTTGTAGGCCTTGTAGCCGGTGCGGTGGTCCGCGATCCGGTTTTCCGGGTAGTTGTAGGTCCGGATGCGTTCCGAGCGGTCCATGGTGCGGATCTGCGACTTGCGCTGGGCCGAGTTTTCGGCGTCGATCTGCTCCTGCTGGTGCGCCAGGATGCGGGCGCGAAGGACGCGCATGCCGGCTTCGCGGTTCTGCAGCTGCGACTTCTCGTTCTGCATGGCCACCACGATTCCGGTGGGAAGGTGGGTGATCCGGACGGCGGAGTCCGTGGTGTTCACGGACTGGCCGCCTGGGCCGGAGGAACGGTAGACGTCGATCTTGAGGTCGTTCTGGCTGATGTCCAGTTCTTCGGGCTCGTCCACTTCCGGGAGCACCAGCACGCCGGCGGCGGAGGTGTGGATGCGGCCCTGGGATTCCGTCACGGGGACGCGCTGGACACGGTGCACTCCGCCTTCGAACTTGAGCCGCGCGTAGACGCCCTCGGCCGGGTCGTTCGAGTTGCCCTTGATGGCCACCTGGACATCCTTGTAGCCGCCCAGGTCGGATTCATTAGCGGAAATCATCTCAGTCTTCCAGCCGCGGGATTCCGCGTACCGGGTGTACATCCGCAGCAGGTCGGCCGCGAACAGGGCAGCCTCGTCGCCGCCTTCGCCGCCCTTGACTTCGAGGATCACGTTGCGGGCATCGTCCGGGTCGCGCGGGATCAGCAGCCGGCGCAGCTTGGCCGCAGCCGTCTCCAGCGCCGCCTCAAGCTCCGGCACCTCGGCGGCGAACTCCGGGTCCTCCCCCGCCATTTCCTTGGCAGCCGCAAGGTCATCCTGGATGCCGTGCCAGGCATGATACGCCTCGACAATGCCGTTCAGCTGGGCAGAACGCCGCCCCAGCTTCCGGGCCAGCTTCTGGTCAGCATAAACAGCAGGATCCCCAAGCTGTGCCTGGATGGCGTCATGCTCATCCAACAGGCCCTGTACGGACTCAAACATTTTCAAAACCTCTTTCGACTCTTACAAGTCTAGTAACGCGACAGCGAAGGTGGGCAAACAGCGAAGCCGCTCAAAATATGCCGGCCAGGGAGTGGCTTCGGGCCTGCCGGAGCCGGGTGGATGACGATCGTAGATCGTCAGCCACCCGGCGTAGGGGCGGGGCCGGCATATTTTGAGCGGCTAAAGCCAGCTACTTGTCGTTATCGGACTTCGCACCAAGCGTCGTCTTCTGCACCTGCATGAGGAACTCCACGTTGCTCTGGGTCTCCCGGATCTTGTTGGTCAGCAGCTCAAGGCTCTGCTGCGTTTCGAGTCCGGAAAGGACGCGGCGCAGCTTCCACATGATCTTGACTTCCTCGGGGGACAGCAGGTTTTCCTCACGGCGCGTGCCGGACGCGTTGACGTCCACGGCCGGGAAGATGCGCTTGTCCGCGAGCTGGCGGGACAGGCGCAGTTCCATGTTGCCGGTGCCCTTGAACTCTTCGAAGATGACCTCGTCCATCTTGGAACCGGTCTCGACGAGCGCGGTTGCCAGGATGGTCAGTGAGCCACCGTTTTCGATGTTGCGGGCTGCCCCGAAGAAGCGCTTCGGCGGGTACAGCGCTGCGGAGTCGACGCCACCGGAGAGGATGCGGCCGGAAGCCGGCGCCGCCAGGTTGTAGGCACGGCCCAGACGGGTCATCGAGTCGAGGAGCACCACAACGTCCATGCCCATTTCCACGAGGCGCTTGGCACGCTCGATGGAGAGTTCGGCCACGGTGGTGTGGTCGTCGGCCGGACGGTCGAAGGTGGAGGCAATGACCTCACCCTTGACGGTGCGCTGCATGTCCGTGACTTCTTCGGGGCGTTCGTCAACGAGCACCATCATGAGGTGGACCTCAGGATTGTTGGTGGTGATGGCGTTGGCGATGGACTGCAGGATGAGCGTCTTGCCGGCCTTCGGCGGCGAAACGATCAGGCCGCGCTGGCCCTTGCCGATCGGGGCAACCAGGTCGATGACGCGGGGTCCGATCTTCTTCGGGTCCGTCTCGAGTCGCAGGCGCTCGGAGGGGTACAGCGGGACGAGCTTCGCGAATTCGACGCGGTCCTTGAGTTCCTCGGGGGTCTTGCCGTTGACCGAGGTGACGCGGACCAGGGCATTGAACTTCTGACGCGTCGTCTGCTGCTGGCTCCCCTGCGGGGCCTCGCCTTCACGCGGTGCGCGGATGGCACCGACGACGGCGTCGCCCTTGCGCAGGTTGTACTTCTTGACCTGGGCGAGGGACACGTAGACATCGTTCGGGCCCGGCAGGTAGCCGGAGGTGCGGATGAACGCGTAGTTTTCCAGCACGTCCAGGATGCCGGCAACGGGCACCAGAACGTCGTCCTCGGTGACCTCGACGTCGTCGACGTCCGGTCCCTGGACACGGCCCCGACGGCGGTCGTTGCGGTCGCGGAAGCGGTCGTTGCGTGACGTGTTGTCGCGGCTGTCCTGCCCGCCGGAGCGCTCGGGCCGGTCATTGCGGTCGTTGCGGTCACGCCGGTTCCGGCGGTTCCGGCGACTGCCGCCGTCGCTGTCGTCTCCGTCGCGGGTGTCGCGGTTGGCAGTGTTGTCGCGGGTGTCGCGGTTGGCAGTGTTGTCGCGGGTGTCGCGGCTGCCGGCAGCGTCGTCGCGGCCGCCGCGGGTGCGGGTGCCCTCACGGCGCTGGCCATCTTCGCTGCCCTGCTCTGCCTGGCGCTGTTCCAAACGCTGTTCGGTGCGCTGTTCGTTGCGCTGTTCCGAACGCTGTTCGGTGCGCTGTTCGTTGCGCTGTTCAGCCTGACGGTGCTCGGCCGGAGCCTCGACAGCGGTTGCGGCCGGGGCTGCGGACTGCGCTGTGTTGTGCCCTGCGCCCTGTCCTCCGGACTGCTCTGCGGCATCGCTGCGGCGGCGGTTGCGGGTGCGCGGCTGGCGGGTGCGGTCACTGCCTTCCGCCGAGGAGGCGGCGGAGCCGTTCTCGGCAGAGCCTGCCTCGGCGGAAGCGGCGGGGGCCTCCAAGGCCGGAGCGGCTGCGGGGACCTCGGCGGCGGGAGTCGTGATCACGCCGTCGCTGCCGGCGCGGCGGCTGCGGCCACGTCCGCGGGCACGCGGGTTTTCCTGGGCCGGGGCCTCGGAGTCGGCGGCAGGCGCGGCGGCCGGAGCCGAGGCCTGGGCGACGGTGCCGTTGTCGGTCGCCTTGTCAGCCGCGCGGGCCGGAGCCTTGCTCACCGGAGTACCGGCGCGGTGGGCGGAAATGGCCGACACGAGGTCGCCCTTCCGCATCCGCGAACCGCCGGAAATCCCCAGCTGGCTGGCAAGAGCCTGGAGCTGGGCGAGCTTAAGGCCGGCGAGGCCGCTGCTCTTGGCGGGTGCGGCCGTAGACGATCCGGCAGCAGAAGATGATGTTTCCACAGCTGAAGACAGCTCAGTGGTTTCGGTCACGAAGGATCCTTCCCCCTCGACGGCGTCCAGACTAGGAGCTGGACGCGATGATTTTTTTCTGGGCTGCAGTTCAGATCTGCAGCCGGGATTTCGGCCTTGCCGGATGGATATTGGCCAGCACGGCCGGATATAACAACACCGGCCGTATTCCGGAAGATATGGAACGGCGGGCTGACGTTTTCAGGCGGTGCAGAGATTGTTTCTGCGGATTCCTGCGTCAGACCAAAAGCAGGTGGCACCGGAAAATATTGCGCAGTGAAAGATGAGAGAGGCAACTAGGCCAACATCGCGGTCTTTTGAACAGTAACTGAATTACTGCCTGCGTGATTACCGCCGGTGCACTTCCACTTTAGCACCTTCGACGTCCACAGCCAGCTTCATCACACGCCAGCCCACGTCCGGCGTGTTGCCGGACGTGAAAGCGCCGATGAACCCGACGGCGGCCTCGGCCTGGGCCTCCCCGTTGGCGAGGACCAGCACGGTGGGTCCGGCGCCGGAGACGACGGCGGCAAAGCCCGCCCGCCGCAGGGATGCGATCAGGTCCGCGCTGGGGCGCATGGCCGCGGCTCGGTAGCTCTGGTGCAGGTAGTCTTCGGTGCCGGCCAGCAGGAACTCCGGCTTCTGCGTCAGGGCGTGGATCAGCAGGGCCGCGCGACCGGAGTTCATGGCGGCGGCGTGGTGGCCCACCGAGGCAGGCAGCAGCGCCCGTGCGGCTTCCGTGGAGAGTTCGAAGTCCGGCACGGCAACCACCGGAATCACCGCGGAGGCGACCGCCGCGCAGGTGCTGCTGTATCGGTCACTGTCCTGCCACGACAACGCCAGCCCGCCGAAAATAGCGGGTGCGACGTTGTCCGGGTGCCCTTCCATCTCACTGGTGAGCTGCAGGACCCAGTCCTTGTCTCGGCGCGCCGGCTCCGGGACCAGGGCATTGGCGGCGGTGACCGCGGCGACGACGGCACAGGCCGAGGAGCCGAGGCCGCGGCCATGCGGGTTGATGTTGTCGGCCGTGATCCGCAGGCCGTCGTGCCGGAAGCCGAGGCGGTGCAGGGCCTCCGTGATGGCCCTGACCACCAAGTGGCTGGCATCGCGGGGCAGGGATTCGGCCCCCTCGCCGCTGAGCTCGAATTCCAGCTCGCCGCTGTCCAGGGTTTCCACCGTCAGCGTGTCGAACAGCGTCAGCGCCAGGCCGAGGCTGTCATACCCCGGGCCCAGGTTCGCGCTCGTCGCCGGCACGCGGACCGTCACGAGCTGCCCGGCCGGAACCGCCGGCGTGTCGGCGGCGGACTCGGCCGGGATGGTGAGGGTCGTTTCCACAGCTACTTTTCTTCCAGGCCCAGGGCCGTGGCCACGGTGACCACGTCGTTCGAGACCTTTTCGGGCTGCACTTCGCTGCCGTCCTCGGTGCGGAGCGCCCATTGCGGGTCCTTCAGGCCGTGGCCGGTGACCGTGATGACGATGGTCTTGCCCGCCGGCACTTCGCCGGCGGCATGCTTCTTGATCAGGCCCGCGACGCCGGCAGCGGAGCCCGGCTCGACGAAGACGCCCTCACGGGCGGACAGCCAGCGGTGGGCGGACAGGATTTCCGCATCCGTCACCGCTTCGATCACGCCGCCGGACTCGTCCCGCGCGGCGATGGCGGAATCCCACGACGCGGGGTTCCCGATCCGGATGGCGGTCGCGATCGTGTCCGGTTCCGTGATCGGGTGGCCGGCGACGAACGGTGCGGCGCCGGCGGCCTGGAAGCCCCACATGACCGGGGTCCGGGTGGAGACTGCGGCCAGCGTTCCGGCGGTGGCGGACTCGAACGGTGCGCAGTATTCCTTATATCCCTTCCAGTACGCGGTGATGTTGCCGGCATTGCCCACCGGGAGGACGTGGAAGTCCGGTGCGTCACCGAGCCAGTCGACCACCTCGAAGGCACCGGTCTTCTGGCCCTCGATCCGGGCGGGGTTGACCGAGTTGACCAGAAAGACCGGGTAGGACTCCCCCAGCTTGCGGGCAATGTCGAGGCAGTCGTCGAAGTTGCCGTCGACCTGCAGCAGGGTTGCGCCGTGCGCGATCGCCTGGCTCAGCTTTCCCATCGAGATCTTGCCCTCGGGCACCAGCACGACGCATTTGAGCCCGGCCGCGGTGGCATACGCGGCGGCCGAGGCGGAGGTGTTGCCGGTGGAGGCGCAGACGACCGCCTTGGCCCCGGCGGCGACCGCCGCGGTCATGGCCATGGTCATGCCGCGGTCCTTGAACGAACCGGTCGGGTTCATCCCCTCAACCTTGAGGTAGACCTCGCTGCCGGTGAGGGCGGAAAGCTGCTGCGCGTAAACCAGCGGGGTGCCGCCCTCCCCGAGGGTGATGACCTTGGTCGCTTCGGTGACCGGCAGTCGTTCGGCGTATTCGCGGATAACGCCGCGCCATTGGTGAGCCACTTAGACTCCTTCTACCCGCAGTACGGATGTAACTGAATTGATGACGTCCAGGCCCTTGACGGCCTCGACGGTGGCTGCCAGTGCTGCCTCGCTTGCGCGGTGGGTCACGATCCGCAGTTCCGCCGATTGGATATTCGAATCAGCATCGCGGTGGATGGTCTGCCGCATGATTTCAATGGAAACGCCGTGCTCGGCGAAGAGCCGGGCGATCTTGGCCAGCACACCGGGCTGGTCCGCGACGTCGAGTCCGATGTAGTAGCTGGTGACCGCGGCGGTGATGGGAAGCGCAGACACCTGGCCCGTCGTGGTCTCGGCACGGCCGGGACCGCCCAGGACGATGCTGCGGGCAGCGGAGATGAGGTCGCCCATCACGGCAGAGGCGGTCGGCTTGCCACCGGCGCCCTGGCCGTAGAACATCAGCTCGCCGGCGTTTTCGGCCTCGATGAAGACGGCGTTGAACGCTCCGCGCACTGCTGCCAGCGGGTGTTCGCGCGGCAGCAGGGTCGGGTGCACGCGGACGGACACGCCCGAGTTCCCGTCGGCGCCTGTTTCCGTGCCTGTTTTTTTGCCTGTTTTTGTGCCTGTTTCCGTGCCTTCGGCCGCCAGCTTCTCGGCGATCGCCAGCAGCTTGATGACAAAGCCGGCGTCCTTCGCCGCGGCGATGTCGGCGGACGTGACGGAACTGATGCCCTCGCAGTACACGTCATCCAGGGAGAACCGCGTGTGGAAGGACAGCGAGGCCAGGATCGCGGCCTTCGAGGCGGCGTCGTGTCCCTCGACGTCGGCGGTGGGGTCGGCTTCCGCATAGCCCAGCCGCTGGGCCTCGGCCAGGGCGTCGGCGAACTGCGCCCCGGTGGAATCCATCTGGTCCAGGATGAAGTTGGTGGTGCCGTTGACAATGCCGAGCACGCGGGTGATCCGGTCGCCGGAGAGGCTGTCCCGGATGGGCCGCAGGATGGGGATGGCGCCGGCAACGGCGGCCTCGTAGGACAGCTGCACACCGGCCTTGTCCGCTTCCTCGTGGAGGGTGGGGCCGTCCTTGGCAACGAGCGCCTTGTTGCCGGTGACCACGCAGGCGCCGTTGCGCATGGCGGTCAGGATCAGGGTCCGGGCAGGTTCGATCCCTCCCATCAGCTCGATCACCAGGTCGGCGTCCTTGACCAGGGTCTCGGCGTCGGTGGTGAACAGCCCGCGGGGCAGTTCAACATCCCGGGGGGCCTCGAGGTTGCGGACGGCGATGCCGGCCAGCTCCAGGCGGGCGCCGGCGCGGGAGGCCAGCATCTCGGCGTCGTCAAGGAGAATCCGCGCGACCTGGGCCCCGACGTTGCCACAGCCCAGCAGGGCTACTTTCAGGGTTCGCAATTCGGTCATTCAGACTCCCATGTCGCGGTTGAGCAGATCTTCTTCGGTTTCCCCGCGGACGATGAGCCGGGCAGATCCGTCGCGCACAGCGACAACGCCCGGCCGGGCCAGATAGTTGTAGTTGCTTGACAGGGCCCAGCAGTAGGCGCCGGTACCCGGTACAGCGAGCAGATCACCGGCTGCCACGTCCTCGGGCAGATATACATCTCTAACAACTATGTCGCCGCTCTCGCAATGTTTGCCCACTACGCGGGACAGTTGCGGGGCCGCTTCCGAGGTCCGGGACGCCAGAATTGCCGAGTAATCCGCGTCGTAGAGCACCGGGCGCGGGTTGTCGCTCATGCCGCCGTCCACCGACACATACCGGCGCGGGTACGTAACGCTTTCGCCGGGTGCGCCGGCGTCGCCCGGGGCCGGCGCATCGACCCGCACGGTCTTCAGCGTGCCCACCTCGTAGAGCGTGAAGGTGGTGCTGCCGACGATCGCGCGTCCCGGTTCGATTGAAATCCGCGGGGAGGAAATCCCCAGTTCGGCGCATTTGGTCCGGACGACGGCGGCCATTGCCTGGGCGATCTCGGCTGCCGGGCGCGGGGTGTCCACGGGCGTGTAGGCGATGCCGTAGCCGCCGCCGAGATCCAGTTCGGGGAGCACGATCGAGTACTTGGTCTGCATCGCGGCAAGGAAATCCAGCAGCTTTTCGGCGGCGAGGGCGAAGCCGTCCGGCTCGAAGATCTGCGAGCCGATGTGGCAGTGGAGGCCCAGCAGCTCGATGCCGGGGTAGCCCGACGCCGCGGCCACGGCTTCCTCGGCCGCGGACAGCCCGGCCTGGTCCGTGGAGTCACCGGCCATCGAGAGGCCGAACTTCTGGTCCTCGTGGGCTGTGGCGATGAATTCGTGGGTGTGGGCGTGCACGCCCGGGGTCAGCCGCAGCATGACCTTCGCGGTTTCACCGCGGGCGTCGGCGATCTTGGCGACGCGCTCGAGCTCGGCGAGGCTGTCCACCACAATCCGCCCCAGTTTCAGGTCCAGCGCGCGGTGGATCTCGCCGTCGGACTTGTTGTTGCCGTGCAGCGCGACGTCGGGTCCGGGGATTCCGGCGCGGGCCGCGACGGCGAGTTCCCCGCCGGAGGCCGTGTCCAGCCGCAGCCCCTCTTCCTCCACCCAGCGGACCACCGCGGTGCACAGGAAGGATTTGCCGGCGTAGTAGACGTCCACTCCCCCGCAGATGTCGGCGAAGGCGTCGTTGAAGGCGTCGGAAAAGGCCCGGGCCCGGGCCCGGAAGTCGTTCTCGCTCATCACAAACAGGGGTGTACCGAACTGGCGCTGGAGCTCGCTGACGGTGATCCCGTCGATGGCGAGTTCGCCGGCCTTGTTCCGGGCCACCCCGCCGGCCCACAGCCCTTCGTGCAGGGCATTGAGGTCAGCTGGGACCTGCAGCCATTCCGGCGCGAGCGGGGAGGCTGCGCCGGTGGTGGACGGGTTCGTGGTCATGGCAGTTACATCCGTTCCGGCGCCGAGACGCCCAGCAGTTCCAGGCCGTTGGCCAGCACCTGGCTCGTGGCGTCGTTGAGCCACAGCCGGGTGCGGTTGAGGTCGGTGATCGGCTCGTCGCCCAGCGGCGCCACCCGGCAGGCGTCGTACCAGCGGTGGTAGGCGCCGGCGATGACCTCGAGGTGGCGGGCCACGCGGTGCGGCTCGCGCAGTTCGGCGGCCTTGGCCACGATCGAGGGGTAGCTGCCGAGATAGGAGAGCAGCTCGTTTTCCGTCGCGTGCTCGAGGAGCGAGGCCTCGAAGCAGTCTTTGCCGTCCACACGGCGCTCCACCCCGGCGGCAACGGCGTTGCGCGCCGTCCCGCGGGACCGGGCGTGCGCGTACTGGACGTAGAACACCGGGTTCTCGTTGCTGTGCTTCTTCAGCAGTTCCGGGTCCAGGGTCAGCGGCGAATCGGCCGGGAAGCGGGCCAGAGAGTAGCGGACCGCGTCCTTGCCCAGCCAGGAGATGAGGTCCTTGAGCTCGATGATGTTTCCGGCACGCTTGGAAAGCTTGGCGCCGTTGACAGAGACCAGCTGGCCGATCAGGACCTCGATGTTGACCTCGGGGTCGTCACCGGCGGCGGCCGCAATGGCCTTGAGCCGGTTGATGTAGCCGTGGTGGTCCGCGCCCAGCAGGTAGATCTTCTCGGTGTACCCGCGGTCCTTTTTGGACAGGTAGTAGGCGGCGTCGGCGGCGAAGTACGTCGGCTCGCCGTTCGCGCGGATCATCACGCGGTCCTTGTCGTCACCGAAGTCCGTGGTGCGCAGCCAGACCGCACCGCCGTCGTCGTACACGTGGCCCTGTTCCCGGAGCCGCGCGACGGCGTCCTCGATCGCGCCGCCGTCGTGGAGTTCCTGTTCGGAGAAGTAGACATCGAAGGCGACGCCGAACTCGGCCAGGGTGCGCTTGATCTCGTGCAGCTGGGCCTTGTAGGCCGCGCCGCGGATCACTGGCAGTGCCGCGACGTCGGTCAGCTCGCGGATGTCCGGGTGTTGGGCCAGCACCTCGTGGCCAAGGTCCGCGATGTACTCGCCGGGGTAGCCGCCCTCCGGGACCCCGCGGCCGTGCAGCCGGGACAGGACCGAGTGGGCAAAGACATTCATCTGCGACCCGGCGTCGTTGATGTAGTACTCGGCCGTGACGTCGGCGCCGGAGGCCCGGAGGACGCGGGCTATCGCGTCGCCCAGGGCCGCCCAGCGGGTGTGGCCGATGTGCAGCGGCCCGGTGGGGTTGGCGGAGACGAATTCCATGTTGACCGTGTGGCCCGCGAGCGCGGTGTTGGTGCCGTAGCCCGGGCCGGCCTCGACGATGGCCTTGGCCAGGGCGCCGGAGGCGGCGGCGTCGACAGTGATGTTCAGGAACCCCGGACCGGCAATGTCGACTGCGGAGACGCCGTCGATGGACTTCAGCCGGGCGCTCAGGACCGAGGCGAACTCCCGGGGGTTGGTGCCTGCAGTTTTGGCCAGCTGCAGGGCGATGTTGGTGGCCCAGTCGCCGTGGTCGCGGTTCTTCGGACGCTCAACGCGCACCTCACCCGGGACATCGGATGCGGAGAGGGCGATTTCACCGGCGGCGACGGCGTCCTTCAGGCAGGCGGATATGGCGAGGGAGAGTTCTTCTGGGGTCACGGTTCCAGCCTACCGGTGGCCTGCAGTGTGGCGGAATTGAGGCTGGCTCACAGGGTGAACCACTACGCTGATTCATACGTTGTCATGGGAGTATCCACTGCGGGTCTCCGCGTGCGGGTTACAGCTGTCCGTCATTCCCCTGATCGTCGCTAGAGAAACGAGTCGCTGAATGAACACCTCTTTCCGAAAAAGCGTTTTCGTAGGCATCGCCGGACTTTCCCTGGTCGGCACCGCCGCCGGTTGCGCGCCCGGGCAGGCCACCGGCACCCAGGCCACCGGCGCCGCGCCCTCAGCCGTTGCGGGCAGCGCCACCTACAAGGACGGCATCTACAGCGCGGACGGCAACTACGTCTCGCCGAACGGCACCGAGACGGTGGGCGTGAAGCTCACACTCACCGGCGGGGCCGTGACCGATGTCCAGATCACCCAGCATCCGTCGAACCCCAACACCAGGAAGTTCCAGGGCGAGTTCGCCGGCGGCATCCACTCCCAGATCGTGGGCAAGAAGCTCGAGGAAATCAAGGTCTCCAAAGTGGCCGGCTCATCGCTGACCAGCGGCGGCTTTAGCCAGGCCGTGGAAAAGATCAAGTCAGAGGCAAAGTAGCAGGAGGAAACGTGCCGCATCCCGGCTGGGCGGATTTCAGTTTCGACGGGATCGGTACCCGCTGGGACATCTCGACACCCTCCCCGCTGTCCGGCGCGCTCCGCCGCCGGCTGCTGGCTGCGGTCGCGGACTACGACGCCGCGTGGTCCCGTTTCCGGCCGGACTCCGTGATTGCGGGCGCCGCGCGGCAGCCGGGCCGGTACACCCTGCCAGCCGGTGCCGCCGAGCTGGGGCCGCTCTACGCAGCGCTGTACCGGCTGAGCGGCGGGGCCATGACGCCGCTGATCGGCGGCAGCCTCGAACAGCTCGGCTATGACGCCGGCTACTCCCTCCGCCCGGGCGGACCTCCGCTGCCCGCCCCGCCCTGGGCCGGGGTGCTCGACTGGCAGGGCACGGTGCTGACGACCCGGGCCCCGGTGGTGATCGACGTCGGGGCGGCCGGTAAGGGGCAGCTGGCGGATCTGCTGTCCGCCGAACTGCGCCGCGCCGGCATCAGCGAACACTTCATCGACGCGAGCGGTGACCTGGTCAACGCGGGAACCATACCGGTGGAGGTGGGCCTGGAGCATCCATATGATCCGGACCGGGCCATCGGCATCGTCTGTCTCGGGGCGGGGGCGCTCTGCGCCTCCGCGGCCAACCGGCGCGCCTGGGGCGACGGGCTGCACCACGTGCTGGACGGCACCACCGGGGCGCCGGTGCGCACCGTCGTCGCGAGCTGGGCGATGGCAGCGAGCGCCATGGTGGCCGACGCGCTGGCAACCGCGCTGTTCTTCGTCGAGGGATCCCGCCTGCGGGAGGAATTCGATTGTTCCTGGCTGACCGTCCACTCGGACGGCCACGCAGAGTACTCGGCCGATTTCGAAGGGGTGTTGTTTACATGACCGCCACCGTCTCCACGCCCTTCGGGTCGCGGCTGGACGCTGCCCTGGGCCGGTTCACGATGTACCGGCTGGTCCTCTGGGTCCTGGCCGTGCTCGCCGGCTACAGCCTGCTGCTCGATGTGCTCGGCTGGCTGACGTTCGGGCTCCCGGAGATGATCGCCCACCTGGCGCTCTGCCTCGGCCTGACGTATGCCTCAAACCGGGTGATCGCGGCCGTGTTCCACGTCCGGCCGCACTCCGAGTCGTCCCTGATCACGGGCCTGCTGCTGTACTTTCTCTTCTGGCCCACTCAGTTTTCGACGGGGCTCCAGTACCTGGACGTGGCCGGTGTCGCCCTCGCCTGTGCGCTCGCCTCGGCGTCCAAGTACGCCCTGGCCTGGCGCGGCCGCCACATTTTCAATCCGGCGGCGGCCGGCGCGTTCATCACCGGGCTGACCGGACTCAATATCGCCACCTGGTGGGCCGCCACACCCGCGATGCTCTGGCTGGTGCTGCCTGGTGTCCTGCTGGTGCTCGTCCGGGTCCGGAAGCTGCTGATGGCGTCCGTGTTCACTGTGGTGGCGGTGTCGATCGTGTCCGTGGAACTGCTGCGCGCCGGCATGGGAGCGGGCGAGGCTCTGTGGCAGTCCATCGCCCAGCGCCCGGTCCTGTTCTTCGTCGGCTTTATGCTGACCGAGCCGCTCACCCTGCCGCCGCGCCGCCGGCAGCAGCTGGCGCTGGCCGCCGTCGTCGGACTGCTGTTCGCCATTCCCTACAATTTGGGCTTCGTGGCCAATTCCCCCGAACTGGCGCTGCTCGCGGGGAACGCTCTCGCCTTCGCCGCCGGCCAGCGCGGCCGCATTCTGCTCCACTTCCGGGGCTCACGCCCGCTGACCCCGACGACGACGGAGTTCAGCTTCCAGCCCGAGCGGCCGCTGCGCTTCACGCCGGGACAGTACATCGAACTGAACCTGCCGGAGGGAAAGGCGGACCACAAGGGCCGGCGGCGGGTGTTCAGCCTGACCAGTGCCCCGGACTCCCCGGAACTGACCATCGGCGTGGGAACGGCCGAACCGCGGTCCGCGGCGAAGCGGTCGCTCCTGGCCCTGGCGCCCGGCGACGAGCTGACGGCCACCACCGTGGGCGGCGACTTTGTCCTGCCGCGGAGCCCGGAGGCGCCCGTGCTGCTGATAGCGGCCGGTATCGGCATCACCCCGTACCTGGCCCAACTGTCCGGGGGTTCCGCCGGGGATCGGGACGTGGTCCTGCTGTACCTGGCCAGGACGGCCGCCGAGCTCGCCTACGCCGGGGAACTCGGACGCACCGGGGCCCGGGTCATCGCCCGGCTTGCCGACGGTTCCGCGCCGCCGGCGTTCATGCAGGATGCCGGCGCCGTCCGGATCGACGGCGCCACCCTGAAGGACCTCGTCCCCGACATCGCGGGCCGGGTTGTTTACGTCTCGGGCTCCCCCGCGAGTGTCCGTTCCCTCCGTGCCGCCGCCCGCCGGGCCGGGGCGCGGCGGATCCATGTGGACTCCTTCGCGGGCTACTGAGCGACCGATTTTCCCTTCGAGCCCACCTTCCTGCTAAGCTCTAGGACGTCCCGCTGGTAACGGCAGGAACCCTGACTGCCCTCGTAGCTCAGGGGATAGAGCGTCTGCCTCCGGAGCAGAAGGTCGTTGGTTCGATTCCAATCGAGGGCACAGAAAAAACCCCGCCACTTCATGGAAGTGGCGGGGTTTTCGCTTGTCCGCCTGACAGTGCTCCCCAGCCCGAACGAGCACGTGTAAAATGCGATCGTCTGCTGGTGGCAGGCACCGGATGTGGCGGGTCTGTCCGTCGACGACCATAGGGGTCAGCATGCACGACCGCGCCTTGAGATTTGGTCTGATCGTCGCCGCAATAGCCGTGCTGTTCAGCGCCCTCGCCGCGGTGGGAACTGTCCCGGCACAGGCGGAACCGGACCCGGCCCGGGCCCCGGCCAGCATCAGCGGCACAGTGACCGTACCGGCCGGCGTAGATGCCGGGTTGGTGGAGGTGTGGGCTGTGGCCGGTGAAGTCTATGACCTTGAATTATCCACAATGCTCAAGCCGGACGGGTCATACGAGCTCTCCGGGCTTCCGCCAGCTAGCTATCGGCTGCAATTCACCGGAAGGAGCGGCGCCCTCGACCAGTGGTACAACAATGCCCCTCACGGTTCGGCAGCAGAAGTCGTCACGGTGACTGACAGCCAGCAGCTCACCGGGATCAACGCCACCCTCGTCAAGGGCGGCACCATCAGTGGAACCCTGGCCGCACCCTCG
Organism: Arthrobacter sp. AL12; assembly: GCF_029960645.1. GTDB lineage: Bacteria > Actinomycetota > Actinomycetes > Actinomycetales > Micrococcaceae > Arthrobacter. The sequence continues at coordinate 12,027 of NZ_JASBQY010000011.1, read as the reverse complement.
TGGGTAACTCTGACCGATACCAAGGTTTACGACAATGGTGTCTCTGGCGGCTGGCCGGTGGCCGCCGACGGCACCTACAAAATTGTGGGTCTCCGCGCCGGGTCCCACCTGCTGTGGTTTTCCGGCGACGGCCACGCCATGGCCCGGTACTACGACAACGCGCCCACCGCCGAAACAGCCACTGCCATCGCCGTGACGGACGGACAGGATGTCACTGGCGTCAACTCGACCCTGAGGAAGGGCGCCAGCATCAGCGGGACGGTCACCGCTCCGGCCGGGGTAACACTCACTGACACCCGCGTTGAGGTCACCGTTCCGGGCGAGAGGGGCTGGACCGGACACACCACGGTCGCCGCCGACGGCAGCTACCACATCATTGGGCTGGCTCCCGGTGAGTACAACGTGAACTTCAGCGTCAGCGGAGCCCTGGGGCAGTGGTACAGCTCCGCAACGTCCTGGCGCACCGCAAAAGCCATCAGCGTCGCAGAGGGACAGGACGTAACCGGCATAGACGCGGCGCTGGTCAAAGCGGCCAGCATCAGCGGCACCGTCACGGTCCCGCCCGGAGTGGAGGCGGGCAAGGTGATAATCTCCGCCTACGCAACAGGGAACCCGTCCGCGTCCGTCGGTTCGACATACCTGAAGGCCGACGGCAGCTACTCGCTCAATTACCTGCCTGCCGGATCCTACAAAATTGAGTTCGCCACCGTGTACTTCACTGAATTCCAGGACCCGGACAGCGGCGCCTTGGTCCAGTGGTACAAAAACGCGGATTCCTTTGACGACGCTACTCCCATCGTGCTGGGCACCGGCGAGGACCTGACGGGAGTTAATGCCACCCTCGTTAAGGGTGCGTCCATCAGCGGAAGTGTGAAAGACCCCGACGCCATCGGTGAGCACAAGACCACCGTAAGCCTCTTCGCCTCCGGCACCCCGGGAGTGGCTCTCGAGACTGCCGTCATTAATCCAAGCGACCCGCCATACGTGTTCAAAGGGTTGCGCGCAGGCTCATACGTTGTGGGATTCTCCGACGAAAAGAAACGGTCGACGAGATTGATGCGGGTTGCCCCGGCCGCCGCACCGTTGCGGGTCCCGCCACCCCGGCCGAATGACCTCAACGATGCTGGCCCTGACGTCACGCCCGCGGTTACCGGAGCCCGAGAGCCCAGCGGCGCCGAACCCACCGGCGCCGCTGAGCCCAGCGGCGCCGGTACAGCGGAAGTGATCGAACGGGACAGTGGCGCTGTGGCCGGGTCCAACCCGGACGCCAGGACCGGCGAACCGCCGAACCGCCCATACCTGCCAGCCAGCTGGTATGCGCTGGCTCCGATCCGTGTCGCTGCGGCTGTTGTCCACCGACGGCTCCAGCGGTCCCCTCGAGCGCGCTGACCGCGCCCGGGAAGGATCCACTGGATTCTGGGGGTTCTTTCGTGTTGGCTGACAGAACGCAAGGTCGAAGGCCGCGCTGCGGCCCTACGAGTGGGGGCATCGGGTGGACGTTGGCGCGGCCCTGCTGTTACCGTTCCGGTGGCTGGTGTCGGCCATCCTTGTGGGACTCCATGACAGCCTCGGAGCCCTCGGCATGCCCGCCGCCAGCGGCTGGACGTGGACCCTGTCCATCATCGGTCTGGTGCTGTTCGTCCGCGCCGCCCTGCTTCCCGTATCCCTGCGGCAGATCAGGGCCCAGCGCCGCATGCGGCTCCTGCAGCCGGAGCTGAAAAAACTGGAGCAGAAGTACAAGGGCAAAACGGATCCGCTCTCCCGCCAGGCCATGGTGCAGGAGCAGATGGGCCTTTACAAGATGCACGGCACCAACCCGTTCTCGGCGTGCCTTCCGCCGCTGATCCAGATGCCGTTCTTCTTTGCCCTCTTCACGGTGCTGTCCGGCATTCCGTCGGCGGCCACCAGCGGCAGAGGCATCGGCGCCATGAGCCACGGGCAGGTGGTGCAGTTCGGCGAGTCGAGCATCTTTGGCGCCCCGCTGTCCGCGTCCCTGCTGCACGGCACGCCTGGGGGCGGCAACGTGGTGGCGGTGTGGATCCTCTCGATCGTGATGATCCTGGCCATGACGGCGGCGCAGGTCATCACGCAAAAACACATCATGGCCAGGACGGTGACCGCCGAGTCGATGGCGGAGCCGTTCCTGCGGCAACAGAAAGCGGTGCTCTACGCCCTGCCGATCGTTTTCGGCATTGGTGGCATCATTTTCCCCATCGGTGTCCTGATCTACTGGACCACCACGAATTTGTGGACCGTGGTCCAGCAGATCGTCCTTGACCCGCGCTCCCCTTGAGAAGCCCGGCCGGAGAATCCGGCCGGGTCAGCCCCGGGCCTCCACGATGTCCCTGAGCTTCTCCAGCGCAAGCGGCCACGCCTCGTCGAACATGGCAACGAACTCGTCCTCGCTGTCGAGCTCCACGTCCACTGTCGTCACCCCACCGGCCGCGCTGAAGGCGTACTTCTCATGGGCGCCCATAAAAGCTTTTGCGGCCTCGCTGATGGTGTCGTCCTCGCCATTGACGATCTGCCCGATGTAGCGCAGGGAAATGAGCTCGTTCGGCCGGTTTTCCTCGACCGTGGCGATCATCCCCGCCAGCGAGCCGTCGCCGTCGGGCCCGAGAAAACGGATTTCGCTGCCCTGGCTCCAGTCCCCCACATAGTAGGAATCACTGTTGAACACGCTGGTCCACTCCCGGTACGTGGCACCGTTCAGCATCGTGGTCCACACGTCCTGCAAGGGGGCGTTGATCGCCACCGAATACCTTAACTTTTCCATGCGTGATTTTACGTCCGGGTGCGAACTGCGGAACAGGCCGGGTGCGGAACGGGCCGGGTGCGGAACAGGCCGGGTGCGGAATGCGGAACAGGGCGCGCCCCCCTGCCAATTGTCGGTGCCCGCTCGTAGGCTGTCTGCATCGGCAGCGGGGTTCCGGCGGCCGGGTGGCTGGACTGGGTGCCGGCTGCCGCACCACCACGGGATCCCGCCGAAGCACAAAGGGGTCTCACATGCACTGTTCCATCATTCCTCCGTACATGCTTCGCCGCCTGGCGGCCCAGCGCGAACCCGAGCTCTCCGCCGCCGCCCGTGCGGCAAAGGAAGCCCTGCACCACGTCCCGAGCTTCCAGGCGTCCCGCGCCGCGCCCGGGCCTGGCAGCCATCCGCGACTGCGGGAACCCCAGCCGGCCCCGCCGGAACGGACGGTCTACGACGCCAAATCCGCGGAGCAGCTCCCCGGCATTGTGGTCCGCAAAGAGGGGGAACCTCCCACCGGCGATCCCGCCGCCGACGAGGCCTATGACGGGCTGGGGCACACCCACCGCCTCTACGCCGAAGCCTTCGGCCGGAACTCGATCGACGGCAACGGCCTCCACCTCGAGGCCACGGTCCACTACGGACGCCTGTACGACAACGCGTTCTGGGACGGCCAGCAAATGGTGTTCGGCGACGGCGACGGCCAAGTGTTCCAGCGGTTCACGAAGTCCTTGAGCGTGATCGGCCACGAACTCGCTCACGGCGTCACCCAGTACTCGGCGGGGCTGGTCTACCGCAACCAGGCCGGCGCGCTGAACGAATCGATGTCCGATGTCTTCGGGGCGCTCGTTGAGCAGCATGTCCGGCAGCAGTCGACGGCGGAGGCCAGTTGGCTGATCGGCGAGGGCCTCTTCACGGAAAAGGTCCAGGGGACCGCTTTGCGTTCCCTGAAGGCCCCGGGGTCCGCGTACGACGACGACGTGCTCGGCAAGGACCCGCAGCCGGACTCCATGGACGGCTACGTGCACACAAGCGCTGACAACGGCGGCGTGCACATCAACTCCGGGATCCCCAACCGGGCGTTCTGCCTGGTGGCCACGGCGCTGGGCGGCAACGCCTGGGACGCGCCGGGCCGGATCTGGTACGAGACCCTGACGGGCGGCACCCTCGCCCCGACCGCCACGTTCGGGGCGTTCGCCAAGGCCACTGCCGCCTCCGCCAGAGACCTGTTCGGGGCGGATTCCACAGAGCATGACGCCGTGCGATCCGCGTGGGAAACTGTGAAGGTAAAGTTCCCTGGAGCCAGACGATAACTAGCTCATGGCGCTCCGAAACCATGAACGTTGCCGTCTCCCGACGATCCGAGACCGATGAAAATCACCGTCCAGCGCAGTGGCGGCGTGGCCGGCATGAAGCGGACGTGGACCGTGCAGCCCACACCGCCGGAGGATACGGACCTCTGGCAGCCCCTCATTGAGGCCTGCCCGTGGGACGCCGTCCCCAAGCCCGGCCGGGGTGCCGCCGCCGGCCAGCCGGACCGGTTCCTGTACAACATCCAGGCCGGGCAGCACCGCGCCACCCTGCCCGAACAGGCCGTCACCGGCCCCTGGCGGGACCTCGTCGAGACGGCAAAAGCGGCGGCCGGGCCCCCGCCGTCGGACGGGCTGCCGGTACCCCGGCGCTGACGCCCCCGGACTGACCGCCGCGATCCGCGCGCTGACGCCCCCGGACCGGCAGCGCCGCTATCTGGCCGCGGCCAGTGAGAGTATCTAGACTGCCGCGGCCAGATGTCCGCGGAAGGTTCGGCGGTACGACTGCGGGCTGGTGTCCAGCACCTTGGCGAAGTGGTGCCGCAACAGCACCGAGTGGCCGAAGCCGGATTCGCGGGCGATTTCGTCGATGTTCAGGTCCGTGGTCTCAAGCAGTTCCTGGGCCCGCAGCACCCGCTGTGAGTTGAGCCAGGCCGCCGGGGTCGCACCCGTCTCGGAGCGGAAGCGCCGGGCGAAGGTCCGGGGCGACATGTGGACACGCGCGGCGAGCTCGTTGACCGAATGGTCCTCCCCCAGATGCCGCACCATCCACTGCAGCAGTTCCTCCATGGGCTCGGAGCCGCAGGCCGGGATCGGCCGGTCGATGAACTGGGCCTGGCCGCCGTCGCGGTGCGGCGGAACCACCATGTCCCTGGCGATGGCCGCCGCCACGTTCGCCCCGAACTCCATCCGGACCAGGTGCAGGCAGGCGTCGATGCCCGCGGCCGTGCCCGCGCTGGTAATAATCCGGCCGTCCTCGACGTACAGGACGTTCTCATCCACCCGCGCCGCGGGGTAGCGGCTGGCGAGCTCTTGGGAATAGTGCCAGTGCGTCGTGCAGCGGCGGCCGTCCAGCAGCCCGGCCCGGGCCAGGGCGAAGGCTCCCGAACAGATGGACATGACCCAGGCCCCGCGGGCGTTCGCGGCCCGCAGTGTGTCAAGGACGGATTCCGGGAGGTCCTCGTCCCGGCCGTAGGGGGTCATGATGACCAGGTCCGCGTCCGCTGCGGCGTCGAGCCCGAGACCCACGTGCAGTGACAGCCCGGATTTCATCGGGACCTCGCCCGGGACGGGGGTGCAGACCCGGAAGTCGAAGGCCGGCACGCCGGTCCCCCGGTCCGAACGGTCCACACCAAAGACCTCAAACGCGGTCCCGAACTCAAAGATCGAGAAGTTGGGAACCACGATCATCGCCACTGATTTGATCATGAATCCATTCTGGCAGAACAGTGGCAGAAATTATAGCTTTTTGGGCATTTCTGCCACTTCTTTTGCCTCCGCCGCCGGAGAACCATGGAGGTATGGAACTCATCGGAATCGCCCTTATTGTCCTCATCGTCGTCGGCCTCGCCGCCACCGTCGCAGCCCTCCGCAAGGACGGACTCGGCCACAACCCGCCGGTCCGCTCGGAAGACTACTGGACCGCGCTGGACCTGCCCAGCACCAACTACACCTTCCGGATCTTCTGAGCCCCGGCCGAGACCCGATCACGCCGCATCCCTCCAGCGTCCCGTCCACTACCCGTCCCCACCGCTGCCCGGCCCCGACAGGGGCCGAGCACTTCTTTGTCCCGGAACCGCCGCGCGGACAGTTCCCAGTAGACTGTGTGCAGCCATGACACTGCATATCTCCTACCCCGCCGAGCTGCCGGTCTCCGAGCGCCGCGAGGACCTGATGGCCGCCATTGCGGCCAACCAGGTGACCATCATCGCCGGCGAGACCGGTTCCGGTAAGACGACCCAGATTCCGAAGATGTGCCTGGAGCTTGGCCTGGGCGAGAATGGGCTGATCGGCCACACGCAGCCGCGCCGGCTGGCCGCCCGCACGGTCGCGGAGCGCATCGCGGAGGAACTCGGCGTCGAGATCGGCCAGGAAGTAGGCTTCCAGGTCCGCTTCACCGGGGAGGTGGGCCGCAACACGAAGGTCAAGCTCATGACCGACGGCATCCTGCTGGCCGAGATCCGGCGCGACAAGCTGCTGCGCAGGTACAACGCCATCATCATCGACGAGGCGCACGAGCGCAGCCTGAACATCGACTTTATCCTCGGGTACCTCAAGCGGATCCTGCCGCAGCGGCCGGACCTGAAGATCATCATCACCTCGGCCACCATCGATCCGCAGCGCTTCGCCAAGCACTTCGGCAGCGAGGTTGAGCCCTCGCCGATCATCGAGGTCTCCGGGCGCACCTACCCGGTCGAAATCCGCTACCGGCCGCTGTCCCAGCCGGCCGGCGGGGCCGCCGGTGGCAGCACCGACGACGCTGCAATTGCTGCCTCCGACGACGAACTGGAAGAGGACCGCGATCCGCTGGACGCCGTTTGCGATGCCGTCGACGAACTCGCGCAGGAGGCGCCCGGCGACATCCTGATTTTCTTCTCCGGCGAACGCGAAATCCGCGACGCCGCCGAGGCCCTCAACGGCAGGATCCAGTCCAACCGGAAGCTGGCCGGCACCGAGGTGCTCCCGCTCTTCGCGCGGCTGAGCCTGCAGGAACAGCACAAGGTCTTCCACCCCGGCAGCAAGCGCAGGATCGTGCTGGCCACCAACGTCGCCGAGACCTCCCTGACGGTCCCCGGCATCAAATATGTCATTGACACCGGCACCGCCCGCATCTCGCGGTATTCGCACCGCACCAAGGTCCAGCGCCTGCCGATCGAGCGGGTCTCGCAGGCGTCGGCCAACCAGCGCTCCGGCCGCTGCGGCCGCGTCTCCGACGGCATCGCCATCCGGTTGTACTCCGAGGACGACTTCGAGTCCCGGCCGCCGTTCACCGACCCCGAAATCCTGCGCACCAACCTCGCCGCCGTCATCCTCCAGATGACCGCGATGGGCGTCGCCCGCGGGCCCAAGGATGTCGAGAACTTCCCGTTTGTGGAGCCGCCGGACTCCCGGGCCATCAACGACGGCGTCACCCTCCTGCGCGAGCTGGGCGCCTTGAGCGCCGCGCGTCCGCAGGAGGAGACAGGCGACGGCGACGGACGCCCCGGCCGGCGGTCGGCTACCGGCGGCCCTGCCGGAAGAAACGGCGGCGGGCTGACCGCCGTCGGGCAGCAGCTTGCCCAGGTTCCCGTGGACCCCAGGCTCGGCCGGATGATCGTCGAGTCCGGCAAGCGTGGCTGCGTCCGCGAGGTCATGATCCTCGCCGCAGCGCTCACCATCCAGGACCCGCGCGAGCGTCCAACCGACAAGCAGCAGCTTGCCGCGGAGAAACACGCGCGCTTCCGGGACGAAAACTCGGACTTCACAGGCTTCCTGAACCTCTGGAACTACATCCAGGAGAAGCAGCAGGAGCTCTCCTCCACGGCCTTCCGCCGGCTCTGCCGTGCCGAGTTCATCAACTACCTGCGCGTGCGCGAATGGCAGGACCTGTTCGCCCAGCTTCGCCAGCTGGCCCGGCCGCTCGGCATCAGCCTGGACAACAACCGACTGGCCGATCCGGTGGGCAACCATGAAGGCATCCACATCAGCCTGCTCTCGGGCCTGCTGAGCCACGTGGGCATCCTCGATGAGCGAAAGCGGGAGTACGCCGGCGCCCGCGGCAGCCGCTTCGCGATCTTCCCGGGCTCTGCGCTGTTCAAGAAGTCCCCCACGTTTGTTATGGCCGCGGAGCTCGTGGAGACGAGCCGTCTGTGGGCCCGGGTGGCGGCGAAATTCGATCCGCTCTGGGTCGAACAGGTAGCGCCGGAACTGGTCAAGCGCAGCTACAGCGAACCGCACTGGTCCAAGAAGATGGGCTCGGTGATGGCCCATGAGAAGGTCACCCTGTACGGCGTGCCTATCATCCCGAGCCGCCGGATCAACTACGGCAAGGTGGATCCGGAGCTGTGCCGGGAGATGTTCATCCGGCACGCCCTGGTCGAGGGCGACTGGCAGACCCACCACAAGTTCTTCCACCGCAACCGGGCGCTCCTCCTCGAGGTCGAGGAGCTTGAGGCGCGGATGCGGCGCCGGGACATCCTGGTGGACGACGAGACACTCTTTGAGTTCTACGACGCCCGGATCGGCAGGGACGTCGTATCCGAGCGCCACTTCGACAAGTGGTGGAAGGATGCGCGGCAGCAGGACCCTGCGCTGCTCGACTTCGACCAGGCGCTGCTGATCAGCGAGGACGCCGATGCCCTGGATGACACGGCGTACCCGAAGACCCTGCTGCACAAGGGCTTTGAGCTGCCGCTGAGCTATGAGTTCCACCCCGTGGCGCCCGGCTCGCCGCCCAACCCGTCCGACGGCGTCACCGCCGAGGTGCCGGTGCTGTTCCTGAACCAGCTCGACGACGCGGCGTTCCGCTGGCTGATCCCAGGCCAGCGGGTGGAGCTGGTCACGGCCCTGATCAAGTCGCTGCCCAAGCAGGTGCGTAAGAACTTCGTGCCGGCCCCTGACGTCGCCCGGCAGGCCGTCGCGGCCCTCGAGGCGGACTTCGATCCGGCCACCGACGACCTGGAGGCCTCCCTGGAGCTCGTCCTGCGCCGGCTCCGCGGCCAGGTCATCCCGCCGAAGTCGTGGAACTGGGACGCCATTCCGGCCCACCTGCGGGTCAGTTTCCGTGTCGTGGATTCGCAGGGCAAGATCCTCGACGAGGGCAAGGACCTTGGCGCGCTGCAGGAACGGCTGGCACCGGCCACCCGCCGGGCGATCGCCGAGTCGCTGGGCGCCACACCCGCGACGACGGCCCCCGCCTCGATCGGCACGTCCAACGGGAGGTCCAGCGGCAAGGCCGCCGGCACGGCGGCATCCCGGGCCGCCGGAGCGGCGCCGGGGACTGCGGCTTCCGCTGTGGCGGCGGCCGCGGCCGGTTTCGCCGAGCAGGCTGGCTTGACTTCCTGGTCCTTCGGCACACTGCAGCGCCAGGTCCAGGGCACGGTGAAGGGCCATACGGTTACCGGCTACCCCGCGCTAGTGGATGAGGGCCAGTCCGTGGCCCTGCGGCTCTTCCAGACGCGTTCCGAGCAGGACCAAGCCATGCGCGGCGGCGTCATCCGCCTGCTGGCCCTGAGGGTGCCGCCGCCGGACCGCTACGTCCTGGAACACCTGAACAACACCGAGAAGCTCACCTTCAGCCAGAACCCGCACGGTTCCGTCACGGCGCTGATTGCCGACTGCGCCCTCGCCGCGATCGACAAGCTCACCCCGGCCGAACTGCCGTGGGACGAGGCGTCCTTCAATGCGCTCTACGAGAAGGTCCGCGCCGAGCTGATCGACACCGTCTTCACCGTCACCGCGGTCGTGGAGCGCATCCTGGCCAGCACCCGGAGGATCGAGAAGGCACTGCAGGGCACCACAAGCCTGGCCCTGATCAGCGCCCTCAACGACATCAAGAGCCAGCTGGAGCAGCTCGTATTCCCCGGTTTTGTGGCACGCACGGGCTACAACCAGCTCAGCCAGCTGCCGCGCTACCTCGCCGCGATCGAGAAGCGACTTGAGAAACTCCCCACCAACGTCCAGCGGGACGCCCAGCACATGGCCGCGGTCCAGGCCCTGGAGGACGATTACGACGACGCCGTGTCGGCGCTGCTCCCGGGCCGGCGGGCCGGAGCCGAGTTAACCCAGGTCCGCTGGATGATCGAGGAGCTCAGGGTGAGCCTCTTCGCCGTAGAACTCGGGACCGTCTATTCCGTCTCCGAGAAGCGGATCCGCACTGTGCTCAACAAGGCGCTGGCGCCGGCCTGACGCCCGGTGAGGGACAGCAGACCCGCGCCAGCGGGTGGTCAGTACGGCGCCGGGCTAAGACTCCGGGACGTGGGCCTCGTGTCCGGCTTTCCGGAGCCCGTCGCGGATCTTCTCCGCGTTGGCGTCCAGCTGCCCGGGATCGGGGTGCTGGTCCGCCGAGCCGAAGTCGAAGTCCGCCATGGTGTTGGACGGCCACACGTGGACGTGCAGGTGGTTGATCTCGTAGCCGGCCACAATGAGTCCGGCGCGCGCGGCGTCAAACACCTCGACCTGGACGGCGCCGATCTTCTGGGCCACCTGCATCACCCGGGCCAGCAACTCGGGGGACGCATCGGTCCAGCGGTCCACTTCCTCGGTCGGCACCACGAGCGTGTGGCCGTCGGCGAGGGGGCCGGTGGTCAGGAACGCCACGACGTCGTCCTCGCGCCAGACGAAGCGGCCGGGGATCTCGCCCTTGATGATCCTGGTGAAGAGAGTGCTCATGCGTCTGCCCTTTCCGAGGGTGTTCCGAGGGTACTGGTGTCCAAGACAAAACGGTACTTCACTTCTCCTGCCACCATGCGGTCGTAGGCCTCGTTGAGCTGGTCGGCACGGACCACCTCAACATCGGAGGTGACGCCGTGCTCGGCGCAGAAGTCCAGCATCTCCTGGGTCTCGGCAATGCCGCCGATCAGCGACCCGGCGTACGCGACCCGGCGCCGGATCAGCGCACCGGGGTTCACCGGGGGCATGTCCTCCGAGGGCAGGCCGAGCTGGAACAGGGCCCCGTCAACGCGCAGGGTGCGGAAGTACGGGTTGAGGTCGTGGGGCGCTGCGACGGTGTCAATGATGACGTCGATGCTCCGGTTCGCGGCGTCCATCGCTGCCTCGTCGCGGGACAGGATGACCTCGTCCGCGCCGAGTTCGCGGGCTGCGGCGATTTTGGACTCGGAGGTCGTGAAGACCTTCACTTCGGCGCCCATGGCCTTGGCCAGCTTCACGGCCATGTGGCCCAGGCCGCCCAGGCCTACGACGCCGACGACGTCCCCCTCCTCGACGTCGAAGTGGCGCAGCGGGGAGTAGGTGGTGACGCCGGCGCAGAGCAGCGGCGCGGCCGCGGCAGGGTCGAGGCTCTCCGGGACGTGCAGCACGTAGCGTCGGTCCACCACGACAGAGGTGGCGTAGCCGCCCTGTGTGATCGAGTCCGCGTTGCGGCGGTCCTTTGAGCCGTAGGTTCCGGTCATGCCGTTTTCGCAGTACTGCTCCAGGCCGTCGAGGCAGCTGTCGCACTCACGGCAGGAATCGACCAGGCAGCCGACGCCGACCAGCTCGCCGGGCGTGAAGTCGTCGACGGCGGCCCCGACACGGCTGACCCTGCCCACGATTTCGTGGCCGGGAACCAGCGGGTAGTTCTGGTGTCCCCATTCACCCCGGGTGGCGTGGACGTCCGAGTGGCAGAGTCCGCAGAATTCGACGGCGATCTCAATGTCGTCTTCTTTCGGCGCGCGGCGGGCCACCGTTAGGGGGACCAGGCCGCTGTCGCTGGCTGTCGCACCGTAGGCCGCGGCAAGGCGCGGGCCGTCAGTGGCTTCGGCCGGCGCGACGAGATCGGGCAGCGGCTTGGCGAGGGGCGGTGGTACAGGGCGTCCAGGAGTCATGACTCGACGCTACCCCCGGGTGGCGGGACTTACCCAATCAGCGCGGGCAGCTTGTTGGGGCCAATCAGGGCGAGGGACTTGTTGAGGCGCCGGGTCCTGTGTGCTGATCCGCTGCCCCCATCGTTGCGGCGCCCGCCGCCTGACAATCAGCGGAACAAGAGGAGCAACGCGGGGTCATTTCCGGCCCATCCGACGGCGGACAACGGGCGCAGCGTGACCCCGTGACCCCGCGTTGTTGTGGCGGGCAGCCTTGCCTCCTTTGGCCCGCGTCCCGGCGGTGCCAATCGGGCGTGCAATTCGCGGAAATGCCTACAGCGGATCAGCCGTCCTCATATTGTCCGAGGTGCCCGATAGTGTGTTTCCATGGACGGCAATCAGGGGCCCGACCAGGCCCAGCCAAAACAGGCCCAGCCAAAACAGGCCCAGCCAAAACAGGCCCAGC
>NZ_JASBQY010000010.1 GCF_029960645.1 Arthrobacter sp. AL12 | reverse complement strand
ATCCGGGCTTCGAGCACCGGATTCCCATCGATCTTCCGGGCCTGCGCACGAGACCTCCGCTTCTCGGCCTTCACATCCGCGGTCACCGGCCGGTATCCCCGGGTCTTCGTGGAATTACGGCCACGCTCCCGCCACACGACGGTGTGATCCCGGCCAATATCGGCACCGATCCGCCGATCCGTCCACCCCGCCTTGATACCTACCGCAATATCCGCCCTGTCAGACATCGTCAACGCCCTGCGACCCACCAGCAACTCCCACCGCTCAAACCAATGTTGTTGCTACGACGCTATGACACCGCCGCCTCCTTTCGCTTTGCGAATACCGATTAATTTGCGGCGGGCATTTCTTTGCCCAATTACGGCCTTTTCTTCCTCAATTCACAGGGGCCTTAATTGGCATGCCAAATTCCCCTCGTTCCCGCAGTACCTATGAAAGGTCCATCGTGACAATTGCCAGCACCACAGCCCGACCGCTAAGCACGAGCCGGCGGAGGGAGGTGACCACCATGAAGCAGAAACTCCAGGGCATACTGCGCCGGGCCCTCAAGCCGGCCCCACGGCACACGACGCTGTTCAACGGACAACTCCTCGACCAGAAGCGTGAAGACGTCTACGTCGTCATGCACCAGATGGGCCTCATCCGCTGAGGCAGGTCCAGTGCATCGAAGGAGTAACCGATGACTGACAGCGGAACTGATCTGCAGGGAGCCCACGCGGCAGCGCGTGGGCTCCCTCGTTTAAGCACCGGTTCAGCCGCCTGCCCGGCGCAGCACCGCCACCCGTGGCTGCCCCGGTAAGCTCGGGGTCATGCAGGAGACTAAGCCGCCGGAGCACCGCAGACGTGTCCGACTGGTCATTCCAAGCCGCAGCGACCCCCTGCTGAGGAACTTCACGGAGCTGATCGGTGGACCCATGGGCCGCCGCGCTGCCCCCGGCATCGTCTCCCCCGGATTTTTCACCGTCGAACGCGTCCTGATCCTACTCACCGTTCTGGCAGCCGTGATCGGCATCCTGCTCAAGTCCTTCTGCCGCGGCAATGGCTGGGAAACCCCGGGCCAGTTCTATGCGACCTGCTATTCGGACTTCCCGGAACTGTTCAGGAACCGGGGCCTCGGCGACGGCGCGTTCCCCTTCATTTCGCAGGGGACGTTCTTCGAGTACCCCGTCCTCATGGGATTCATCGCCGGCGCCACGGCCCTGCTCGTGCCCGGCGAGGGCGTCTCGGCCGGCCGGATCCTGGCCTACTTCGACATCAACGCCGGCCTGATCCTGGCCGTCTGGATCGTCACGGTCCTCGCCACAGCACGGATGGCCCGCCGTCGGCCCTGGGACGCGGCGATGGTCGCGGTGGCCCCCGGCCTCATCCTGGCCGGCACCATCAACTGGGACATGTGGGCTGTGGGGCTGCTGGCCCTGGGCATGTACTGCTTCTCCCGGAACAAGCTCGTACTGGCCGGGATCTTCATCGGGCTGGGTACCGCCACCAAGCTCTACCCGGTGCTGATTCTTGGCGCGGTCCTGCTCCTGGCCCTGCGCACCGGGAGAATCCGGGCGGTCCTGGTCACGGCCGGCGCCGCCGGCGCCGCGTGGCTGGCCGTCAACGTCCCGGTTTTCGTCGTAAACCCGGAAGGCTGGAAATACTTCTACCAGTTCACCGAGGACCGGCCCGCGGGCTACAGCTCGCCCTGGTTTGCCTACAACCTCGTCGCCGACCGGCTGGGCTGGTTCCCCCTGCAGCCAGAGGCGATCAACGCCCTGGCCTTGAACCTCTTCGTGCTGGCCTGTGTGCTGATCGGCCTGCTGGCCCTTGCCGCGCCCCGGCGGCCCCGCCTTGCGCAGCTCGTCTTCCTGATCGTGGCCGCGTTCATCCTTACCAACAAGGTCTACTCACCGCAGTTCGTCATCTGGCTTATCCCGCTGCTTGCCCTGGCCCGGCCGCGCTGGCGCGACTTCCTGGTCTGGCAGACCTTCGAGGCGCTGCACTGGGCGGCCGTCTGGATGTACCTTGGACAGGTGACGAGCGGGGGCGTCTCCCAGCACAATATTGATATGCCCTACTACGTCCTCGCCGTGGTCTTCCACATGATCGCCACCGGCTACCTCATGGCGCGGGTGGTCTGGGAGGTCTGGGACCCCAGCCAGGACGTGGTCCGCCGATACGGGATGGATGATCCGCAGGGCGGGCCGTTCGAAGGGGTTCCGGACCGGTTCCGGGTCGACCTGCTGCGGCCTGCGGCGTCCGTGCTGCCCAGGCGGAGGGCGTCCGCGGATGCCTGACGTCGCTGTCGTCGGATCAGGACCGAACGGGCTCGCCGCGGCGGTGACCCTCGCGCGCGCCGGACTGAAGGTGCACGTCTACGAGGCGGCGCCCACCCCGGGCGGGGGGCTGCGCACCACGGAACTCATGGAGCCGGGGCACTTTCACGATGTCTGTTCGGCCGTGCACCCGATGGCCCTGGCCTCGCTGTTCTTCCGGGAGTTCGAGCTGTCCCGACGGATCCGGCTCGAGGTTCCCGAGGTCTCCTACGGGACACCGCTGGACGGCGGCAGGGCGGCGCTGGCATACCGCTCACTCGAGCGCACTGTTGCCGGCCTGGGACGCGACGGCCGCGCCTTCGGGCGGCTGATGGGCCCGCTGGTGCAGCGCGCGGACGGCATCACGGACCTGACGCTGAACCAGCTCCTGCGCATACCGCGCGACCCGGTGGCCGCCGCCCTGTTCGGAGCCCGGGTCCTGGAGCAGGGCTCACCGCTCTGGGGGCTTCGGTTCCGGGAGGATCTGGCGCCCGCGCTGCTGACCGGGGTCGCCGCGCACGCGGTGGGGCAACTCCCGGCCCCCGCTCCGGCCGGAGCCGGCCTCATGCTGGGGACCCTGGCCCACACGGTCGGCTGGCCGGTCCCGGTAGGCGGCTCCGCGGCGATCGCACAGGCCATGGTTGCGGACATTGAAGCGCACGGAGGGGCGGTGGAAACCGGGGCCCGGATCGGATCCCTGGACGAGCTGCCCCCGGTCCGTGCCACGCTGCTGGACGTGGCGCCGCCCGGGCTGCTGCGCATGGCGGAAGGCAGGCTCCCCGACGGCTACCGCCGCGCCCTTGAGTCGTTCCGGTTCGGAAACGCGGCCTGCAAGGTCGACTTCATCCTTTCCGGCCCGGTGCCGTGGGCGGCGCCCGGACTTGCCGACGCCGGCACGGTCCACGTGGGCGGTACCCGTGCGGAGATGGCCGAGGCGGAAAACCTGGTCGCCGCGGGGCGGCATCCGGAACGGCCCTATGTCCTGGTCTCCCAGCCATCGGGCTTCGACGCCGGACGGGCACCGGAGGGCCGGCACGTTCTGTGGAGTTACTGCCATGTGCCGGCCGGATCCACCGTGGACATGGCGGAGGCCGTGACCGCCCAGCTGGAGCGCTTCGCCCCCGGATTCCGCGACCTCGTCCTCGGCCATCACGTCACGACAGCGGCTGAACTCGGTGCGTACAACGAGAACTACGTCGGCGGGGACTTCAGCGCCGGCATGATGGATCTCCGCGGCATCATCCGCCGGCCCGTCCTCAGCCCGGTCCCGTGGCGGACTCCGCTGCCCGGCGTCTACCTCTGTTCCTCCTCCACCCCGCCGGGGCCCGGCGTGACAGGCATGCCAGGATTCCACGCCGCTAAATATGCCCTCAGGGACATATTCGGCCTCGGGGTGCCGTCCCTCCGGATCTAGGGCAGCTGCCGCACCCGCACCGCGGGCCAGGACCTCAGGCCAGGGATGGACTGACCGGCCGGAGGGCGGAGATCCTGCCATCACGCATGCTGGCGACTGTATCCGTCAGCGGGACGAATCCGGTGTCGTGGGTGACCATCACCGTCGCCACGCCGAACTCTTCCGTGACATGGCGCAGCAGCCGCACAATCGCCTCGCTGCGGTCATGGTCAAGGGCGGCTGTTGGTTCATCCACCAGCAGCACGGCAGGATCCCCCATCAGGGCCCGCGCGATGTTGACCCGCTGCCGCTGGCCGCCGGAGAGCTGGTGGGGCCGTTTCCCGGCTGCCGGGTCCAGACCAACGAGATCCAGGAGCTCGGCGGCACGTCGGGTGGCCGCCCGCGCCGGTTTGCCGCGCAGGTGGTCCCTGATCACCAACTGCTCCAGCGCGGTCAGGGACGGCAGCAGGTTCGGCTGCTGGAAGATGATGCCGATCTGGTCCCGGCGCAGCGACGTGCGCTCCGCCTCGGACAGTCCCCCGGCATCGATGCCACCGATCACCACAAGACCTGCCGTGGGCCTGACGAGAGTGGCGGCGACGGCCAGCAGGGAGGACTTGCCCGACCCGGAGGGTCCGACCAGGGACAGGAATTCCCCCCGGGCGAGCTTGACGTTGACGTCGTCGAGAGCTTTGAGGGTGCCGTCGCCGTCGGGGTACTCCAGGGTGACGCTGGCGAGATTAAGGGCGGTGTTCACGATGTATGCCTTTCATGGAATATTTTGGGTGAGGTGAGGTGAGGTGAGGTGAGGTGAGGTGAGGTGAGGTGCGGTGCGGAACGGCGGCTAATTGCCGCCCAAGGCCAGGAGCGGATCGACCCGGGTGATGCTCCGGACCGCCACGGCCGCGCCCGCCAGTCCGAGCACCACGATGCCCGCCACCGGCAGCAGGGTGGTCTGCGGGGTCAGCAGGAACGGGGCCACCCCGGCGGCGAGGACGCCGCCGGCCACGCCGGCTGCGCCCCCGGCCGTGGCTCCGGCGAGGAGCACGAACGCCGCCTGGACCATCGCGTCCTTGAGGACGTAGCCGGAGGATCCCCCGAGGGCCTTGAGGACCGCGATATCCCGGGTGCGCTGCACGGTCCACACGGTCAGGAATGCCACGATGACCAGGGCTGAGATCCCATACAGGAACGCCTGCATCAGCAGCAGGGAACCGTTTTCGCTTTTGTAGGATCCCAGGGCCTGGAAAGACCCGTCCCGGGTAGTGCTCACAGTCCCGGCCGCTGCGTTGGCGGCCTCGACGTCGAGCGACTGTCCTCCGTCGGCGGTGATCGCAATGACGGTCGCGGCGGCATCAGTGCCGGCGATGTGGGCCAGCGTCCGCCAGTCGCCGAGGGTGGTCCAGACAACTCCGGTGTGGGAATACCACTGGTCCGGGACGACGGCCGAGACGGTCAGTTCGGTACCGCCCACCGTGGCCTTACTGCCGGTGCGCAGTTGGAGTTCCTCGGCGAGGCCGCTGCCGATCACGACCGTTCCCTCGGCCACGGGGACCGGCGCCAGGCCGCTTCCCTCCGTGCCGAAGACCGCCACGCTGGCCGTCCCGGAAGGGGCGCCAGCGAGGCCAATCGCCTGGAACCGGCTCTGGCTGATACCCAGCAGCTCGGCGTGCGCCACGCCTTCCCGGGAGTCCCACTCGGACCACTGCCTGCGGGTGATCTCGGATTCGGTAAACGACGCCTTGGCGCTGTCTCCGGCGGGGGCCCCGAAGACAATCTGGTCCGCGGGGAGGGCGGCGAGGGCCGACGTCGACTGGTTGCCCAGACCGGCGGTGAGTCCGGAGAGCAGGACGAGCAGCAGGGTGATGAGTGCAACGACTCCGCCCATCAGAACGAAACGTCCTTTGGCGAAGCGGAGGTCGCGGAGAGCGAGATACATGGCAGTCCTTTTCTTGGGGTTTGTGGCCTTGTTCCAACCCTCCCGCTACGCCGCTCCGCCGGCATCGCCCGCCCGGTGGGGACTGCGGGCCGGAGTGGTTGACCGGAGGGTCAACCGAAAGGTTGATCGTGGCCCGGGGGCAGGCAGGTCGACCGGAATCGGCCCGCCCCGGCGCTACGCTGAATGCATGGACGACAAGGCCCGCAGCACGCCAGCAGGGACATCCACCGCCGCCGGCGCCCCGGATGCCGCGGTGATACTTCGTGTCCTGCGGGTGTGCCTGCACAGCGGCTTCGCGGTCCTGCTTCTGGTTGCCGTGGTGCGGCTGTTCGGCACCGGCCTGCAGGGCACGGGCTGGCCCGCCCTGGGCCTCGCACTGATTCTCGCGGCTGTCTACGTGCTGGGGACCGTCCTGGAGAAGCGGCACTCTGCGGATCCGTCCAGGTTCGATCCGCGGCCGTATTCGCACCTGTGGCTGGCGGCCGTCTGCCTGCTCTGGCTGCTGTTGATCTGGGCCAGCGCCGACTTCGTCTGGCTGGCCTTCCCGCTCTTCTTCCTGCAGCTGCAGGTATTGCCGCTGCGGCTGGCGCTGCCGGCGATCGCACTGAGCACGGTGCTGGTCATCGTGGCGCTGTGGTTCCACAATTCCGCAGCGGACGGCGGTGCCCTGCAGCTGCCGATGGTGCTGGGGCCGGCGTTCGGGGCGGCCTTTGCCGTGGTCACGGGGCTGGCGTACCGGGCACTCTACCTGGAAGCCGAAAAGCAGCGCCTCGCCGCCGAGGAGCTGCGCCGCACCCGCGCCGAACTTGCCCGCAGCCAGCACGACGCCGGCACGCTGGCCGAGCGGGCACGGCTGGCCCGCGAAATCCACGACACCCTGGCCCAGGGTTTCTCCAGCATCGTGCTGATGGGCCGCTCGGCGGAAAAGTCCCTCGACGACGGGGACACTGCCACGGCCCGGGACCGGCTCCGGACCGTCCAGGAGACGGCCTCGGCCAATCTGGCCGAGGCCCGGAACTTTGTCCGCGGCCTGCAGCCGCCCGCCCTGGCGGAGGATTCGGCGGAGCAGTCAGGGGACACCTCGGTGGAGACGCTGGCGGGGAGTCCGCCGGAGGACCCCCTGGTCAACAGCCTGCGCCGGCTCTGCGAAAAGACCGAAACCGAGGCGGCCGCCCGCGGCACCCGGCTGCGCTGCCGCTTCGACCTGGAGGGAACCCCGGTGGACCTGCCCAACCCGTACCGCACCACCTTGCTGCGGGCCGCGCAGTCAAGCCTCGCGAACGTATGGGTGCATGCCCAGGCGGGCACCGCCGTCGTGACCCTGTCCTTCCTGGGCAGCGAAGTGGCGATGGATATTTACGACGACGGCGCGGGCTTCGATCCCTCGGCGGTCACGGGCCCCGCCGGGCGCCCCGACGGCTCGGGCTACGGACTCAAATCGCTCCAGGAACGGGTGGCAGCGCTGTCCGGCAGCCTGGACATCGAGTCCGCCCCCGGCGAAGGCACGGTGGTGGCCATCCGGCTCCCGCTCGGTGATTCCCCGCCCGGGAGACCGGCGTGAACGACATCCGCGTCCTGCTGGTGGACGACCACCCGGTGGTCCGGGCCGGCCTGAGGGCCATGCTGGGAGATTTCGAGGGCCTCACCGTCGTCGCCGAGGCGGCCGACGGCGGCGCGGCCCTGGCCGAGCTCTCCCGGCTCCATACCCTCGGCGAGCCGGTCGACGTCGTCCTGATGGACCTGCAGATGGGCGCGGGCATGGACGGCGTCACGGCGACCGGCAGGATCAAGGCGGGCGAGGCCGGCCAGCCGGCCCCGCCCGTGCTCATCCTCACCACCTATGACTCGGACGCTGACATCCTGGCCGCGGTGGAAGCCGGGGCGAGCGGCTACATGCTCAAGGACGCCCCGCCGGAGCAGATCCGCCAGGCGGTGCTCGCCGCGGCGGCCGGCCAGACCGCGCTGGCCCCCGCGGTGGCCGCCCGGCTGATGGGGCGGATCCGCAGTCCCGAACCGGTCCTGTCCGCGCGCGAGATCCAGCTGCTGGAGCTGCTGGCCACCGGACTGGGCAACCGGGCCATCGCGAAGCAGCTGTTTATCTCCGAGGCAACGGTCAAGACCCACCTCGTGCACATCTACGGCAAGCTCGGCGTGGACAACCGGACGGCCGCGATCTCCGTGGCCGCGCAGCGCCGGATCATCCGGCGCTTCTGAGCCCGGACGCTGCCGCCGCGCCCCTGGTCGCGTTCCTTCTCGGTCGCGGGGAAGCTGAATGTGACGGCAGATTGTGACAAGGACTTTGTCTGCGGCTCGGTGCATAATGGCGCGGTGGGGAAAATATCGAGAATTTCAATTGTCCTGGTTGGTCTTATGCTGGGCGCCTCGCTGGTGTCCTGCGACGACGGCAGCGCCGGCGCACGCGACGCCGCGAAGCAGCTCGCGTCCGCCGTCTCTGCGCTGGACGTCGGATCCGTCGCCTTCGAGGGCAAGGACTCCGGCGCTGCCAATGAGCAGCTCAACGAGGTGTTCAAGGCCCTTGACCCGGTCAGGCCCGCGGTGGAAAGCGGCGAACTGACGTTGGAGAAGGACACTGCCACGGTCCCACTGAACTACAGCTGGAAGATAGGCTCCGGCGAATGGAAGTACACCACCTCCGCAGAACTGAAAAAGTCCGGCGACCAGTGGCTGACCATCTGGAACCCGGCGACGCTGGTTCCCGGGCTGGCCGAGGGAGAAATCCTTGGCACCCTGTCCCAGGCTCCGCAGCGGGCGGAGATCCTGGGTGCCGGTGACACCAAGCTGGTTACCTCCCGGCCGGTCGTGAACGTTGGAATCGACAAACCGCTCCTGGCTGCCGCCGACCCGGCTGTGTCCGCCACGAAGCTCGCCGAACTCGTGGGAGTAGACCCCGCAGCCTACGTCCAGCAGGTCCAGGCGGCCGGCCCCGAGGCCTTTGTTGCCGCCATTACGCTGCGCGAGGACGGAAGGACCATCTCCGACAACCAGATCGGCGACATTCCCGGCGCCCGGGCCATTCGCGACTTCCTCCCCCTGGCCCCCACCCGCACGTTCGCCCGCGCCCTGCTGGGCACCGCAGCCGAGGCCAACGCCGAACAGATCGAGAAATCCGGCGGAGCGCTCCAAGCCGGTGACACCACGGGCAGCGGCGGTCTGCAGCAGCAATACGACGCGCAGCTGCGCGGCAGCAACGGAACCCAGGTCTTCGCCGAGAAGGCCGGCCTCACCGCCACAGAACGGCAGACGTTGCTCAACGAAGGGCGCCGCGCTCTCTTCCAGGCCGACATGAAGGTCGGAACGCCGCTCAGAACGACGCTGGATCCCAACCTCCAGCAGCTGGCCGAGGACGTCCTGGCGAAGGTGGGCCCGGCGTCGGCCATTGTGGCGCTCCGGCCCTCCAGCGGCGCCGTCCTGGCCGCCGCCTCAGGACCGGGCAGCAACGGTTACGACACCGCCCTGCTGGGGCAGTATGCCCCCGGTTCCATTTTCAAGATCGTGGACTCCCTGGCCATGATCCGCAACGGCATGACCCCGGAGTCCATGGTGGAGTGCCCCGGCACCCTGACCGTCGACGGCCGCACCTTCAAGAACGCCGAGGGCTACCCCGCGTCCTCGCTGGGATCGGTGACGTTGCGCGATGCCTTCGCGCACTCCTGCAACACCGCGTTCATCAACGCCCGCAACGGCGTCGGCCAGGCCCAGCTGGAAGCCGCCGCCACGTCCCTCGGCGTCGCGGTGGAAGCCCCGGCGCTGGGGGCCGGCGCGTTCCTGGGCTCGGTTCCGGGCGAGGCCACCGGGACCGAGCACGCCGCCTCGATGATCGGCCAGGGCAAGGTGCTGATGTCCCCGCTGGCCGCCGCCGTCATGGCGGGCTCGGTCGTCAAGGGCGCGCCGGTGTCGCCGCAGCTCGTGCTGAACCCGGGAGCCGATGAGGCCGCGGCCACGGGCGCCTCGGCCGGTTCCACCCCCTCTGCCGGATCCACGCCGTCAGCTTCGGCCCCGGCCCCGGCGCCAGCCTCCGGCACGCCGGTCACCGCAGCCGAGGCCGCCGCCCTGGCGGACATGATGCGTGCCGTGGTCACCTCCGGGCACACCGGCTTCCTCGCCTCCGTCCCGGGCGCCCCGGTCGCGGCGAAGACGGGAACCGCCGAGTTCGGCAGCGAGAACCCGCCCAAGACCCACGCCTGGATCGTGGCCGTGCACGGGGACCTCGCCGTCGCCGTGTTCGTGGAGGAAGGCGGGCTCGGCGCCACCGTCTCCGGTCCGCTGCTGAAGGAGTTCCTCACCGCCGCGGGCTAAGGCCGTCGACGGGCCGCAACGGCGGCCGTGGGAGGATGGAAGCGTGGCTCATATTGACGTTTCCAACATCGATTACTTCCTCTCCGACGGCACCCAGCTGCTCAACGGCGTGACCTTCAAGGTCCCCGACGGGAGCAAAACGGCGCTGATCGGACCCAACGGAACCGGCAAGACCACGCTATTCCGGATCATCTCCGGCGACCTCATCGCCGACGAAGGCGTGATCGGCCGTTCCGGCAACATGGGCATCATGCGCCAGTTTGTCGGCCAGGTCCGGGACGAATCCACCGTCCGCGACCTGCTGGTCTCCGCCGCCCCGCCCGCCCTGGCCGCCGCCGCCCGTACCGTGGACGCGGCGGAGCTGGCCATGGTGGAGCACGACGACGAGCCCACGCAGATGGCCTACGCGCAGGCCATCGTGGACTGGGGCGACGCCGGCGGGTACGACGTCGAGACCGTCTGGGACGAAGTCTGCATGGCCGCGCTCGGCCTGCCCTTTGACCGCGCGCAGCACCGCCCGGCGTCGAGCCTCTCCGGCGGCGAGCAGAAGCGCCTGGTGCTTGAGGCACTCTTCGCCGGCCCCGATGAGCTGCTGCTCCTCGACGAACCGGACAACTACCTCGACGTCCCGGGCAAGCGCTGGCTCGAGGCCAAACTCAACGAGTCGAAGAAGACCGTGTTCTTCATCAGCCACGACCGGGAACTGCTGAACAATGCCGCGGGCCGCATCGTGACCCTCGAACCGGGCATCAACGGCGCCGGCGCCTGGATCCACGGCGGCGGCTTCGGCTCCTACGTGGACGCCCGCGCGGACCGGAACGCCCGCTTCGAGGAGCTCCGGAAGCGCTGGGACGAGGAGCACGTGAAGCTCAAGGAACTCGTCAACATGTACAAGAACAAGGCCGCGTTCCGCTCCGACATGGCCAACCGGTACCACGCCGCGCAGACCCGCCTGGCGAAGTTCCTCGAAGCCGGTCCGCCCGAGGCGCTGCCGATCGAGCAGAACGTGCAGATGCGGCTCAAGGGCGGCCGGACCGCCAAGCGCGCCGTCGTGGCCGAGAAGCTGGAACTCACCGGACTGATGAAGCCCTTCTCCACCGAGGTCTGGTTCGGTGACCGCGTCGGCGTGCTCGGCTCCAACGGCTCCGGCAAGAGCCACTTCCTGCGCCTGCTCGCGACCGGCGGCACCGACCCGGAACGGGAGCACCTGCCGGTTTCCGACGTCGACATCGCCGAGGTCCCGCACGACGGCACCGTGAAACTCGGCGCCCGCATCCGCCCCGGCTTCTTCGCCCAGACCCATATCCGGCCCGATCTTCTGGGCAAGACGCTGCTGGAAATCCTGCACCGCGGCGACGAACACCGCTCGGGCATGGGACGGGAGGCCGCGGCCGGCGCGCTCGACGGCTACGGTCTGGCGCCGGAGTCGGAGCAGAAGTACGAGTCGCTCTCCGGCGGGCAGCAGGCCCGGTTCCAGATCCTGCTGCTGCAGCTCTCCGGCGCCACCCTGCTGCTGCTCGACGAGCCCACGGACAACCTGGACCTGCACTCGGCCGAGGCGCTCGAACGCGCCATCGACCACTTCGAGGGAACCGTACTGGCCGTCACGCACGACCGCTGGTTCGCCCGGACCTTCGACCGCTTCCTGGTCTTCGGCTCCGACGGCAAGGTCTACGAGTCGGCCGAGCCCGTCTGGGACGAAAAGCGCGTCCAGCGCGTCCGCTGACCACCAGCAACGCGGAGTCACCTATCGCCCATAAACCCCCGGGAATGGGCGCTAGGTGACCCCGCGTTGTTTGGCGGGTGGGCCGCGCTACTGCGGCAGCAGCCCGGACGGCTGCTCGGCCTCCGGCCCGGCGGTTCCGCCCATGGCGGCGACCAGCCGTTCCCGGGCGCGCCCCAGGTGCTCGTCGAGCAACTCGGCCGCCGCCCCGCCCTGGCCGGCCCCGATCAGTTCGAGGATTTTCTGGTGTTCGGCCTGGATCAGCGCGGTGTCCAGCAGGTGCAGGGACTGGACCCGGACCATGCACAGCCGTACCTCGCCCACCAGCGAGCGATACATCCTGCTGATCCGTTCATTGCCCACGGCGTCGATCAGGCTGGTGTGGAACCGCATGTCGGGTTCGACGACGTCGAGCGGGGCCCCGGACTGCACGGCCGCGATGTCGCGGTTGGCCTGCACCGCCGCGGCCGGCACTTCCCGGGTGCGGGCAAGCCGGCGGAGCACTTCACTTTCCAGGTACGCGCGGGCCAGGTAGATGTCCCGCACCGAGTCCGGGCCGAGGTCGACCACCCGGGCGGTTTTGTGGGTCCCCCGGTCCAGCAGTCCCTCGGCCACGAGCTTCTCGATCGCGGCCTTCGCCGTCGGCCGCGCCACGTCGTACGCGGAGGCGACCTCTGACTCCGTCAGGGCATCCCCGGATCCCAGCTCACCGGCAAAGATCCGGCTTCGCAGGTCCGCAGCGACCGCGTCCACGATCGAGACTGCTGCAATTCGCCCGGCCACCGGAGCTCCCTTCCCGCCAAGAGTTTCTTGATTCACTCCCAATCTTGCCAGACAAGACAACAAGTCTCTCTTGACGATCATGTGTACTTGTAAGACAATCAAAGGGCGCCACGGTGTTGTGACGCCTAACACAATCTGGAGACTCATGTTTGAGCAGATCCTCGACCCCATAGCCGGGTCCCTAGCGATTTCAGCCCTTTGCGCGGCGCTTCCCCTCGTCCTGCTGTTCGTGCTCCTGGGCGTTTTCAAGGTCAAGGCCCCCGTGGCTGCGCTGGCCGGCCTGGCCCTCTCGCTCGTGCTGGCCGTCGTCGGCTGGCGGATGCCGGTGAACCAGGCGCTGAGCGCCACCGCGGCGGGCGTCTTCTATGGGCTGTTCCCGATCCTGTGGATCCTGGTCAACGCGCTCTGGATATACCGGCTCACCGTGGCCACCCCGTGGTTCGAGGTGCTGGGACGCACCATCCGTTCCATCTCGAACGACCTCAGGATCCTGTCCATCCTCATCGCGTTCTGCTTCGGTGCCCTGCTGGAGTCCCTGGCCGGATTCGGCGCCCCGGTGGCGATCTCCGCCGCCATGCTGATGGCTGCCGGCATGAAACCGCTGAAGTCCGCCGTGGTTTCGCTACTGGCCAACACCGCACCGGTGGCCTTCGGCGCGATGGCCGCTCCCATCATCGCGCTGAACGGCGTCACGGGCCTGCCGCTGCATGATCTGTCGTCCATGGCTGGGCGCCAGACGCCGTTCATCGCCCTGATCGTTCCGCTGCTGCTGGTGTTCATTGTCGACGGTCGGCGCGGTGTGAAGCAGACCTGGCCCGTGGCCCTAGTGGCCGGCGCCGCGTTCGGCGTAGCCCAGTTTGTCACCTCGAACTACTTCGCCGTGGAACTCACCGATGTTGTCGCCGCCGTTGTCACCGTGGCCGCCGTGCTGCTGATGCTGAAGGTCTGGCAGCCGAAGGAGATCGTAGGGGTCGAAGGTGCCGTCGAGGGCGCCCGGGAAGCCGCCCACGCCGCCGTCACAGCCGGCTCGCCCGACGCCGTGTCCGCCGGCCGGGCTTCCGGCTCCGGGCCCGCCGGAGGACACGCCGCCAACGCCGGACACGCCGCGGGGACCACGGTGCCCACCGACAACTCCCGGCCCGAACCCCGGCAGATCTGGATGGCGATCGCCCCTTACCTGATCATCATCGCGGTGTTCTCGGTGGCCCAGATTCCGTTCGTCAAGACCTGGCTGAGCCAGGTCGGCAGCGTGACGTTCGCCTGGCCAGGCCTGGACATCACCGATTCGGCCGGCAAGCCGGTCGCGGCCACCAAGTTCAAGCTCGACCACTTCAAGGCGACCGGAACCCTGCTGCTGTTCTCCGGGCTGCTGACCATGGCGCTGTACAAGGTCAGCGCTTCGCGGGGCCTGCGGATCTACCGGAACACCCTGGTCCAACTGCGCTGGACGATCGTCACCGTCACCGCCGTCCTGGGGCTGTCCTTCGTGATGAACCTCTCCGGCCAGACCACCACCCTGGGCTTCGCGCTGGCCTCCGCGGGCGGCTTCTTCGCCCTCCTCTCGCCCCTGATCGGCTGGATCGGCGTCGCCCTCACCGGCTCCGACACGTCCTCCAACTCCCTGTTCGGCCAGATGCAGGCCACCGCGGCGGAGCAGACCGGCCTGTCCCCGGTGCTGATGGCCGCCTCCAACTCCTCCGCCGGCGTGATGGGCAAGATGCTGTCCCTGCAGAACCTGGCCGTTGCCGCCGCCGCCGTCGGCCTGGACGGCGCGGAGGGGACACTGTTCCGCAAGCTGATCGGCTGGAGCCTGGGCCTGCTGGCGCTGATCACCGTGCTGATCTTCCTGCAGTCCACCCCCGTCCTGGGCTGGATGGTCCCCTGATGGCTCCTCTGGACCTGGCGGCCCTCCGCTCGGCCGTACACGACCCCGCCCAGGTGAAGACCCGGGCCATCGACCTGCACGCCAACGCCCATGACGCCTCGCATTTCCTGCTCATCCCGCAGGCCGTTGTCACGGCCGGGAACGCCGCCGAGGTCGGCGGGCTGCTGCGCGCCAGCGCCGCCCAGGGCGTGCCGCTGACCTTCCGCTCAGGCGGGACCAGCCTGAGCGGCCAGGCAGTCACCGACGGCGTGCTCGTGGACGTCCGCCGCAACTTCCGGGACATCGAGGTGCTCGACGGCGGCGCCCGGGTCCGGGTCCAGCCCGGCGTGACCGTGCGGGCGCTGAACGCCAGGCTCGCCCGCTACGGCCGGAAGTTCGGCCCCGACCCGGCGAGCGAGGCGGCGTGCACGATCGGCGGCGTCGTGGCCAACAACTCCTCCGGCATGAACTGCGGCACCGTGGACAACACCTACCGCACCCTGGAGTCGCTGACCGTGGTGCTCCCCTCCGGCACGGTCATCGACACCGGGGCGGCGGACGCCGACCAGAAACTGCGTGCCCTCGAACCGGACCTCTACGACGGGCTGGCCCGGCTGGCCGAGCGGGTCCGGGCCAACCCGGACTCCGTGCACCGGATCCGGCAGCAGTTTTCCATGAAGAACACCATGGGCTACGGACTGAACTCCCTGCTGGACTTCCGGAAGCCGGTGGAGATCATGGCCCACCTGATCATCGGCAGCGAAGGCACCCTGGGTTTCGTGGCCGAGGCGGTCTTCCGCACCATCCCCCGGCTCCAGCACGCGGCCGCGGCCCTGCTGGTGTTCCCGGACCTGGAGGCCGCCAACGCGGCCCTGCCCGCCCTCGTCGAAACCGGAGCCGCCACCATTGAGCTGATGGATGCCCTGTCACTGAAGGTGGGGCAGACCCTCAAGGGAACGCCCGCCGTCGTGCAGGACCTGGCGGTCCGGGACCACGCCGCCCTGCTGGTGGAATACTCCGCCGCCAGCGCCGGGCACCTGGCGGAACTCCAGGGCCACGGCGAGGGCATCCTCCCGGGCCTCGGGCTCTCCGCCGCCGCCCGGTTCACCGGCGACGCCCGGGAACGGGGCCAGCTCTGGCAGCTGCGCAAGGGCCTCTACGCCTCGGTGGCCGGGGCCAGGCCCCAGGGCACCACCGCGCTGCTGGAAGACATTGTCGTCCCGGTCCCGGTGCTGGGCCGCACCTGCCGGGAACTGATCCGGCTCTTCGACAAATACAACTACAGCAACAGCGTGATCTTCGGCCATGCCAAGGACGGCAACGTCCACTTCATGCTCACCGACGGCTTCGCCACCGCGGCCGAGCTGGACCGCTACAGCGCCTTCACCGAGGACATGGTGGACCTCGTCCTGGCCGAGGGCGGATCGCTGAAGGCCGAGCACGGGACCGGGCGGGTTATGGCCCCGTACGTCCGCCGGCAGTACGGCGACGAGCTCTACGACGTCATGCGCAGCATCAAGCGGCTCTTCGACCCGGCCGCGATGCTCAACCCCGGCGTGCTGATGGATGAGGACCCGCAGGCGCACCTGCGGCACATCAAGACCGCGCCGCCCGTCGCCGAGGAAGTGGACCGCTGCGTCTCCTGCGGCTACTGCGAGCCGGTGTGCCCCAGCAAGGACATCACCCTCACGCCGCGGCAGCGGATCGTCACGCTGCGCGCCATCGAATCGGCACGGCTGGCCGGGGACACGGCGCTGGTCAGGGAACTGGAGAAGGACTACGAGTACGAGTCCGTGGACACCTGCGCCGTGGACGGGATGTGCCAGACCGCCTGCCCGGTGGATATCAACACCGGATCGCTCGTCAAGCGCCTGCGCAAGGCCGACGCCGGTCCGGTTGCCAACGGGGCGTGGAACGCCGCCGCCAGGCACTGGGAGGGCGTCACCCGCGGTGCCTCGCTGGCGCTGACGGTCGTCGACAAGCTCCCGGCCGCGGCCATCGCTCCGCCCAACAAGGCCGCCCGGGCGGTGCTCGGAGCGGACACCGTGCCGCTGTATTCCGCCGAGTTGCCGGGCGGCGGTTCCGCGCGGAAGCGTCCGACGCCGGCGGGCCCGGTTGACGCTGTCTACTTCCCGGCCTGCGTCGGCACCATGTTCGGGCCCGCCGGAGCGGGTCCGGACGCCGGAGGACGCGGGGTGCAGTTCAGCTTCGAACAGCTCTGTGCCCGGGCCGGGCTCACGCTCCTGGTCCCGGACGGCATCGACGGTCTGTGCTGCGGCACGCCCTGGTCCTCCAAGGGCATGGCCGCAGGCCAGGAGACCATGCGGGAGAAGACGCTGGCCGCCCTCCGGGTGGCAACCCGGGGCGGCGAGCTGCCCGTCGTCTGCGATGCTTCCTCCTGCACCGAGGGCCTGCGCCAGGCCGTGGAATCGGACGTGCCCGCGGCGGGGCAGCGGGCCCTGCGCCTGCTGGATGCCGTGGACTTCGCCGCGGAACGGATCCTGCCCCGGCTTCCCGCCCACGGGAAGCTGGAGTCGCTGGCCCTCCACCCCACCTGCTCCTCGACCCGGATGGGTCTCAACGATGCCCTCGATGCCGTCGCCGGGGCCGTGGCCGAGCGGGTCGAGGTCCCGGAAAACTGGGGCTGCTGCGCGTTCGCCGGCGACCGGGGCATGCTGCACCCCGAACTGACGGCGTCGGCCACCGCGAAACAGGCCGCGGAGGTGGCGGACCTGGGCGCCGCCGCGCATGCCTCGTGCAACCGGACGTGCGAACTGGGCATGACCCGCGCCACGGGCGCCCAGTACCGGCACGTGCTGGAACTGCTGGAGGAAGTCACCCGCTGACTAACAGCAACGCGGGGTCACGTAGCGCCCATTCCGGGGGGAATTATGGGCGCAACGTGACCCCGCGTTGTTTTGTTAGGGGTGGGACTCTGCGCGAACAATGATTAAATGATCACGATCCGTTAGCATTTGTTCATGACCACTGAGGAGCGGCACCGCCGCATCGGCGAGATATTGCGCCACCGGGAACACGTGTCGGTCGATGAGCTCATGGCCGAATGTGGCGCCTCCGGCGCGACGATCCGTCGTGACCTCGAGGTTCTGGCGCTCCACGGCGTCCTCCGCCGGGTCCACGGCGGGGCCCGCAGCCTGGTGCTGCGCGGTGAGAACCCGGAATACGGGCAACGCGAGATCGAGGACCACGCCGCCAAGATCCGGATTGCGGCCGGCGTCGCCGCCCTGCTGCAGGACCGCCGGCATGTCTGGCTGGACAGCGGCACCACGGCCACCGAGGTGGCCCGGCAGCTGCGGCAGCGCGACATGACCCTGATGCCGATGTCGTTGCGGGCCGTCAGCGCGCTGACCGAGGGCGGCCCGGCCGGCCGGCATCCCGAACTGCTGCTGCCCGGCGGAAGCCTGATCCCCGGGGAACTGTCCTTCCGCGGGCCAATGACGGAATCCAACATCCGTTCGCTGCGGTTTGATACGGCCGTACTCACGCCCTGCGCGCTGAACCTCGGTGACGGGCTCCTGGCCCATGACCTCGACGATGCGGCGGTAAAGCGCGCCGGACTCGAATCCGCGGGCAGGGTGATCGTCGCCTGCTCCGGCAGCAAGTGGAACGCCAGCGCCGTCGCGCTCGTCGCGCCCCTGGATGCCGTGGATGTCCTGGTCACCGACAAACAGCTCAGTACCGACGAACTTGCCCAGCTCACCCAACACTCGGTGGAAGTAGTGATCGTATGACCAAGACAGCAACCCGCCCGCAGCTCAACGCCGCAGCCGCGGCAACGTTCCTGATTTTCGGCATCAACGGGCTCGTGTTCGCCAGCTGGGCCGCCCGCATCCCTGCGGTGACCGACATCCTGGACATCTCCTCGGGACAGATGGGAACCCTGCTGCTGTGCGTGGCGGCGGGCTCGCTGATCGCACTGCCCACCGCCGGCCATGTGGTGGGCCGGATCGGGACGGCCAATGCGGTGCGGGCCGCCGGCTTTGTCGCCGCCCTGGCAGGCGTCGGTGTCGCGCTGGCACTGCTGGCCGAGTCCGTGCCCGGGACCGCAGTCGCGCTGTCCTTCTTCGGCATGGGCATCGGGCTCTGGGACGTGTCCCAGAACATCGAAGGCGCCGACGTCGAACACCAGCTCGGGCGCACCATCATGCCGCAGTTCCACGCAGCCTTCAGCGGGGGTGCGTTCCTGGGCGCCCTGATCGGCGCCGGACTGGCGGGCCTCGGCGTCGGGCTCCCGGCGCATCTGCTGGTGATCGCCGCCATCGTCGCCGTCGTCACCCTGGCTGCGCCGCGCTACTTCCTGCCGCACCTCCCGGCGCCCGTGCCGGTGGCCGGGGAAGCCGGGGAGCCCAAGGGCGGCTCGGCCTGGCGGGACGGACGGACACTGCTGATCGGCGTCGTGGTGCTGGGCGCGACACTCACCGAAGGCGCCGGAAACGACTGGATCGCAAAAGCCGCCGTGGACGGCCTGGACGCAACGGAATCGACCGGGGCGCTGCTGTTCGCGGCCTTTGTCCTGGCCATGACCGCGGTGCGCTTCGTCGGCGGCCGGGCGATCGACGCCTACGGCCGGGTGCCTGTGCTCCGCGCCAGCATGGCCGCCGCAGCAGCAGGGCTGGGGCTCTTCGTCCTGGCCGGCGACATCTGGATGGCCACGGCCGGCGCGGTGCTCTGGGGAGCCGGGGCTGCCCTCGCGTTCCCGATGGGCATGTCGGCTGCGGCCGACGACCCAAAACACGCGGCCGCCCGTGTGTCGGTCGTCTCCACGATCGGGTACGTTGCGTTCCTTGCCGGTCCGCCGCTGCTCGGCTACCTCGGTGACCTGATCGGAATCCGGCTGGCCCTGCTGGCCATCATGATCCCGATCCTGGGTGCTCTTCTGCTCGCCGGCGCCGCGAGGCCCTTGCGCGCCAGCTGAGCAGGCGGCGGGCGTCTGTATTCTCCTGAATGCATATGTCCTGGAAGACCAGCCAGAGCAGGAGCACCACGGGCACGGCCAGGCATACGCTGCCGACCGTGTCCACGAGCCAGTGGGCGGACAGGTACGTGCGGCTGACCATCATCGTCAGCACCCCAAGCCCCGCGAGGACCGCTGCCCAGGCGCGGCCCACCAGCAGCGCCATGACCACCAGGAACGCCGCGGTGCTCGCCACGTGGCCCGATGGGAAGGAGCCCGTATCGGTCAGGACCACCGTGTTGTCCGGCCGCTCGCGGAAGATGCCCGCCTTGAGGATCTGCGTGCAACCCAGGACAGCCAGGCCTGCCGCGGCGGCGAAGAGGGCCATCGTCGTGCGTCGCCTCAGCAGCAGGGCCGCGACGAGCAGCCCGTGAACCACCAGGGCGCCGCGGTAGCCGGCCAGATTCAGGACGACATTGAGGCCGTCCCAGAACGGACTGCGCAGGGACGCGATCCAGCGGCCCCAGCCTTCGTCCAGAGCCTGGAACGGGGGCGTCCGCACGTCCGCCAGCAGCAGTCCCCCGAGGACGGCGCCCAGCGTGAGCAGGGCGGTACTCGCCGCCAGCACGCTACCCGGCGGCAATCGCTGAGGGTCCAGCACTCGGGTCATCGCATTATCGTAACCAACCGGACCGGCCCGGCGGGCTGGACCCTGCCTCCGCAGGACTTTGGAAGTCCGTCCCTGCCGGACCGCATGCCGCCGCGATCCGGCAGTAAGGTGGTCGCATGCGCAGCATGTTGAGGAAGGCGCCGAGCCGGGTCGGGAAATTCGACCGGAAACTCGTGCGCGCCGTGTCCGGCCTCCCCGGGGGCAGTCATGACGACTTTTTCCGACGGCTTTCCGCTTCGGCGAACAAGGGCAAGCTCTGGTTTGGCATCGCTGCTGTGATGGCCCTCTTCCCTGGCAGGACGCGCCGCGCCGCGCTCCACGGCGTGCTGGCACAGGCCGTCGCCTCCGCGGTCACGAATGTCGGGTTTAAGACCCTGCTGCCGCGGGCCCGCCCGCTGCCGGAGCACCTTCCGGTCTTCAGGTTTGTGCATCCCCAGCCCACAAGCTCCTCCATGCCCTCGGGACACTCCGCCTCGGCCGTAGCGTTCGCCCTCGGGGCCGGTCTCGTCAGGCCGGCCCTCGGCGCTGCGCTGGCCCCCCTCGCGGCGGGCGTCGCCTACTCCCGGGTCCACACCGGCGCCCACTGGCCCTCGGATGTGTTCTTCGGATCGGCGATCGGCGCGGGGGCGGCCCTGGTCACGCGCAAGTGGTGGCCCGTCCGGCCGCCGATTCCCGAGCTCACGCGCACCCCGGTGAAAGCCGCGGAGCTTCCGGAGGGTGAGGGCCTCGGCATTGCGGTAAACACACTGGGCGGCTCGTATGCGGCGGAAACCGCAGCTGCCCTCCAGAAAGTATTCCCAAAAGCGTATATAACTGAGGTGACCCGGCACGAGGACCTCGCCGAGGAGATCGCACGGGTGGCCTGCCGGCCCGGGATTGTTGCGTTGGGCGTCTGGGGCGGCGACGGAACGGTCGGCACGGCGGCCGCGGCCGCCGTCGAGCATTCCCTTCCGCTCCTAGTCCTGCCGGGCGGCACCCTCAACCACTTCGCCCGGGACGCCGGGACCCCCACTCTCATCTCCGCCGTTAAGGCCGCGTCGCGCGGCGAAGCGGCACGGGCGGATGTGGGCAGGGTGTCCGTGGAGCGCGGGCTGCCCGACAGCCCCGAGCTGTTGCACCTGACCATGCTCAACACCGCGAGCGTCGGCCTCTACCCGAACCTGGTCCGTCGGCGCGAACTGCTCCAGCCGGCCCTCGGGAAACCCCTGGCCGGGGTCGTCGCGATGCTGCGGACCTTCGCCGCCGGGACACCCACCACCCTGATCGTCGACGGGGTACGGCACAAACTGTGGATCCTTTACATCGGCCGCGGACGGTACTACCCCCGCGACCACGCACCGCTGGTCCGCCCGGTCCTCGACGACGGCGTCTTCGACCTCAGGATGATCACCGCCGACGAATCCTTTGCCCGGCTCCGGCTGCTGTGGTCCGTGCTGACCGGAACCGTCGCCACCTCCCGGATCACCCACCTCAGTGAATCCAGCAGCATCCACGTGGAGCCGGGGGACACCAGCATGGTCCTGGCCGTGGACGGGGAGGTCATGCCCGGGGTACGCGGCGTCGAATTTTCGGTGGCGCCCGGCGCCCTGACGTACTACTCGCCGGCATCCTGACGGCGGCACTGTCATCCTCCCGGACTACCCTGATTAGACCCTGAATCATCCCTGAGACCGGCGAAACCGGCGCTCCGCGTCGGTAGCGTGGTGTGTACACCCACCCCCACTGCTAGGTAAAGGAACGCTTCCATGATCGAAGCACGAGGCCTGACCAAGGTCTACGGCGACAAGACCGCCGTCGCCGGAGTCAACTTCACCGTCGACGCCGGCCGGGTCACCGGCTTCCTGGGCCCGAATGGAGCCGGCAAATCCACCACCATGCGCATGATCATGGGGCTGGACCGGCCGACGTCGGGCACCGTCACCGTCAACGGCACCCCGTTCGCCCGGCACGCAGCGCCGCTGCGCGACGTCGGCGCGCTGCTCGACGCCAAGGCCGTCCACACCAGCCGCTCCGCCTACAACCATCTGCTCGCGATGGCCGCGACGCACAGCATCCCGAAAAAACGCGTGCACGACGTCATCGAGATGACCGGGCTGGCCGACGTGGCCAAAAAGAAGGTCGGCGGCTTCTCCCTCGGCATGGGACAGCGCCTCGGGATCGCCGCGGCGCTGCTCGGCGACCCGCAGACGGTCATCCTGGATGAGCCCGTCAACGGGCTGGACCCGGAGGGCGTCGTCTGGGTCCGCAACCTGGTCAAATACCTGGCCTCCGAGGGACGCACGGTGTTCCTCTCCAGCCACCTCATGAGCGAGATGGCCGTCACCGCCGACCACCTGATCGTGATCGGCCGCGGCCGGATCATCGCCGACGCGCCGATCCAGGAGATCATCACCGGAAAGGGCCAGATCCGCACCCGAGTCCGTACCGACCAGCCGGACCAGCTGATGCACCTGCTCGCCGGCGACGGCGTTTCGGTGGAGCTGCAGGAGAACGAACTGCTCGAGGTCACCGGCCTCGACCCGCGGCGGATCGCCCGGGCAGCCCTCGAGAGCCACATCATGATCTACGAACTCACCCCGCTTCAGGCCAGCCTCGAGGAGGCCTACATGGAACTGACCAAGGATGAGGTCGAATACCACTCACTGATCACCGCGGGCGCTGCCGCCCCCGTCCAGTCCGGAGGCAACTAAGCCATGAGCTCAACCACTCTCGACCCCTCCCGCCGGGGCGCACACGCCGGCACCGGCGGCGCCCCGGCCGGCGGGATGTCCGGCACCAGCACCGGCCCGGGCCCCAGCTTTTTCCGGGTGCTGAACTCCGAATTCATCAAGTTCCGCACGCTCCTGTCCACCCTGATCCTGCTGGGCTGCACCGTCCTGGTCGTGGTGGGCTTCGGTGCCCTCTCCGCCTGGGGAACGGGACAGTTCTCCGAGGCCGCGGCCACGGATCCGCAAGCTGCCGCCGCCTTCGCCGCCCAGGGCGGGGACCTCGCCGTCGGCGTCCCCACCTCCGGCATCGCCTTCGCCCAGCTGATCCTGGGCTCGCTCGGGGTGCTGCTGATGAGCTCCGAGTTCACCACAGGCATGGCCCGCTCCACCTTCGCGGCCGTCCCCAAGCGGATCCCGGCGTACGCCGCGAAGCTCCTCGTGGTCATGGTGACGGCATTCGTCCTCACCGCCGCGTCCGTGTATCTGGCCGGCCTGGTGTCGCTGCCGATCCTGGACAACTACAACCTCAACCTGGACCTCGCCAGCTCGCAGTCGGTGAAGATGCTGCTTGTCAACAGCCTCTACGTCGCCGCCGTGGCTGCCATCGGCATGGCGCTGGGCTCGCTGATCCGCAATTCCGCCGGCGGCATCATGAGCCTCGTCGGATTGTTCTTCGTGGCGCCGATCGCCTTCCAGCTGATCCCGGGCGACTTCTTCGTCGAGGCCCGCAAGTACCTGCCCGGAAACACGGTCGAACCGATGACAGCCGTGCAGCACGTCCCGGACACGCTGGAGGCCTGGCAGGCCGCGATGGTGCTGGGCGCCTGGGTCGTCATCCCGGTGGTCCTGGCCGCCGTGTTGCTGAAAAAGCGGGACGTCTAGGCCCCCGGCCCACCGTCTAGGCTCAGACCATGATCGATGCAGTTCCCGTGAAGGACGCGCCGGCCGGCCAGGCTGACGCGTCCTTCGCTGAAATCACCGCCCCCCGCCGGGGGCGCCTCCGGCGCTACCTGTTCCAGCACCCGCGGGCCATGGACGCCGTGGTCGTCGCGTGCTACCTGCTGCTGGCGACCCCCGCCGCGGCGGAGGCGGTGCGCGACGGAGTGTGGCCAGCCGCCGCGCTGCTCGTGCTGTCCGCGGCGGCGCTGGTGTTCCGGCGGAGCCACCCCGTCCGGGTGGTGGCCGTCGTCGCCGTGCTCGAGCTGGGCGTGACCCTGCTCCACCCGTGGGGGTCCAACGTCTCCGCCGGACTGTGGTTCGCGCTCTACGCCGTGGCGGCGGCACGCAGCCGCCGGGTCGCCCTGGTGTGCCTGGCAGCGGCGACTGCACCGCTGGTGTTCGTGTACTTCCTGCTGGCAGTCGGTCCGCTCGACGGGCGGCTGCCGGACATGGGCGTGAATACGCCGGCGAACTTCCAGCTGATCACCAGCATCGCCGCCGTCGTGAGCATCAGCCTCTCCACCGTGATCGCCACCGGGCTCGGCGTCTCCGTCCGGCAGCGGCGCGAGCACGAGCACGAGATCGCAGCCTGGGCCGCGAGGGCCGCGCAGCTCGGGTCGGTCACCGAACGCAACCGCATCGCCCGCGAAATGCACGACGTCGTGGCGCATTCGCTCACGGTGATGGTCAGCCTTGCGGACGGGGCCGCCGTCGTCGTCAAGAAGGACCCGGGCCGGGCTGCGGAGGTCCTCGGGGAACTCTCCCGCACCGGCCGCACCGCCCTGGCGGACATGCGGCGCGTCCTGGGCGTGCTGCGCGACGACTCGGCCCCGGTACAGGCTCCGCGCGAACCGCTCGCGGGCGGGGACAATCTGGGCAATCTCCTGGAGGGCTTCCGCACTGCGGGGCTCCCGGTGCACTACACGCACACCGGCCCATCGCTCCCGGACAACGCCGCGTTCCAGCTGACCGTGTACCGGATCGTGCAGGAATCCCTGACGAATGTGCTGCGCTACGGCCGATCGCTGGGCCGGGTGGATGTGGCCTTGGCCCGGAACGGGCCCACGGTCACCATCGACGTCGTCGACGACGGCAAGGGCACCGTCGACGCCGGCGGCTCGGCGGCGGCTGCGCGGCAATCCCCCGGATCCGTGGGGACGGGCAGGGGCCTCGCCGGAATGCTGGAACGCGCACGAATCTACGCAGGCACCGTGGAGGCAGGGCCGATCCAGGAGCGCGGCTGGCGCGTCCACGCCGTGCTGCACTGGAACGGCGACAACGGAAGTAAGGGCACATGAGTCAAGGGGAACCGATGAGCGACACCGGACCGATCCGCATCCTGCTGGTGGATGACCAGCCGCTCCTGAGGATGGGCTTCCGCCTGATCCTGGAGGGCGAGGACGACCTGGGGATAGTGGGCGAGGCCTCCGACGGCGCCGAAGCGATCCGCCAGGTCCGCGAACTCGCGCCCGACGTGGTGCTGATGGATGTGCGGATGCCGGTGCTGGACGGGATCGAGGCCACCCGGGCCATCACCAAGTCGGGGGCCCACGCCAAGGTCATCATCCTCACCACCTTTGACCTGGACGAATACGCGTTCGCCGGACTCCAGGCCGGGGCTTCGGCGTTCCTGCTCAAGGACGTCGCGCCGGCCGAACTGATCAGCGCCGTCCGGGTTGTGGCGAGCGGTGACGCCGTGGTGGCGCCGCGCATCACCCGGCGGCTGCTCGAAACGTATGTCCGGGGCAACGGGAACCGCGATGGCAACGGCCCGGCCGGCGGCGGCGCTCCCGGTCAGGAGGCGTCCGGCACTCCCGCGGGGGTCCGCCCGGCCCGGGATCCGCTGCTGGAGGACCTCACCCCGCGCGAAACCGAGATGCTCGGGGCGATGGCCGAGGGGCTGTCCAATGCCGAGATCGCGCACCGGTACTTCCTGTCCGAAGCCACCGTCAAGACCCACGTGCGCCGGATCCTCACCAAGCTCCATCTGCGCGACCGGGTCCAGGCCGTGGTGTACGCATACGAGACCGGTCTGGTGGTGCCGAGCAACCCGGACTACTGAGCCCGGCCAGCCGCTGGCCGGCCGGGGAGTCCGAAGCAGTGGTTTCAGGCACATTTCCGAATTGCCCGTGAGGCAACTTCCTTTGCTTTATAGGCCGCTTTGCTGGATTTATGCCCGGAACGGCCACGCGTCATTTGTGGGATTGCACAGAACAGGCGCTTCCCCGCCCGGTCTAGGGTGAAACGTCAATGTGGTCCGCCGCACAAGTTTTCATGATTTACCCGCGGACCCGCACAATCCACGAAGGACGGCGCTTCATGCAGGCTGACCAGCAACTCTCCAAATCACTGAAACCCCGGCATCTGTCCATGATCGCCATCGCGGGCGTGATCGGTGCCGGCCTGTTTGTCGGCTCCGGCGCGGCGATCCAGCAGGCCGGCCCCGGCATCCTGGTCGCCTACGCGGCGGCAGGACTCGTGGTCATCTTGGTCATGCGGATGCTGGGGGAAATGGCCGCAGCCAACCCGGAAACCGGATCCTTCTCAACCTACGCTGACAAGGCCCTCGGCCGCTGGGCAGGGTTCAGCATCGGCTGGCTCTACGCCTGGTTCTGGATCATTGTGCTCGGCATCGAGGCCACGGCGGGGGCGGCAATCATGCACCGCTGGGTGCCAGGGATCGACCAGTGGATCTGGGCGCTGCTGCTGATGGTGCTGCTGACCCTGACCAACCTGAGCTCGGTGAAGTCCTTTGGCGAGTTCGAGTTCTGGTTCGCCTCCATCAAGGTCGCGGCGATCGTGCTGTTCCTGCTTTTCGGCGTCGCTGCAATCCTCGGCCTCATCCCGGGCCTTCCGGCCCCAGGGGTAAGCAACCTGCTGGAAAACGGCGGCTTTATGCCCAACGGGCCGGGCGCCGTGCTGGCCGGCATCCTCGTGGTCGTGTTTTCCTTTTTCGGTGCCGAAATCGCCACCATTGCCGCCGGTGAATCCGAAAACCCCGTCGATGCGGTCAAGAAGGCCGTGAAGTCCACCGTCTGGCGCATCCTCGTCTTCTACATCGGCTCCATCGCGATCGTGGTCACGCTCCTGCCCTGGAACTCCGCGTCCGTGGCCAAGAGCCCGTACGTTGCCGTGATCGAGCTTTACGGAATTCCCGGCGCCGGCACCATCATGGACATCGCGGTGCTGACCTCCGTGCTGTCCTGCCTCAACTCCGGCCTGTACACCGCCAGCCGGATGCTGTTCTCGCTCTCCCGCCGCGGCGACGCGCCGCGGTCCTGGATGCGGATCTCCAAGCGCGGCGTTCCCGCCGCCGCCGTCCTGGCCTCCACCGTGGTCGGCTTCATCACCGTCGGGCTGAACTACATCGCCCCGGACACCGTGTTCCTGTTCCTGGTCAACACCTCAGGCGCCATCGCCCTGTTTGTCTGGCTCGTGATCGCCGGCTCGCAGCTGATCCTGCGCCGCCGGATGGGCGCCGCGGCCAAGGACCTCCAGTTGAAGATGTGGCTGTTTCCCTACCTGACCTGGGTCGCCATCATCAGCATCGTGGCGCTGCTGGTCGGCATGGTGGTCCTGGATACCACCCGCGAGTCGCTGCTGCTCTCCCTGGCTCTCGCCGCCGTCGTGGTCGGTATCGGCCTCTGGCGCTACCGCAAGAACGGCGGGAAGCCCGCGGCAATCGGCGACGGCGGCTCCGCGGCTGACTCCGCGACCGGGGCGCCCGCGGAAGAGGCCACTGTAGGTGCCGGCCCGGCGTCGTAGCTCGCTCCCCGGGTCTCGGTCCTTCCGCACCACGGGACATGCCCAGCTCTGCCGCGCTGCAGTGGACATAATGGCATCATGCCCATTCGGCGCGGCCAGGGGAGGGCATGTCCGCCGGGCCGGGTGGAGCATGTCCAGCTCTGGTCCGGCGGGGAGGGCATGTCCGCCGGGCCGGGTGGAGCATGCCCAGCCTTGGGCGCCCGCGGGGTGCATGTCCCGGCCAGCCTGCACCCGGGCCGCTACCGCGCAAGCCACAGCGGGTTCACAAAGCGGACCTAGCCCGGGCATAGTGCCCCGGGCTTCCATGGACACATGACCTTTTCCCGGCGGCCACCGCATGAACCGCACCCCAACCACGACCGCGGCCTGGAGTTCGATCTCTCCACCCTGACGAGCCGCCGTTCGCTGGGCATGTTCCTCGGTGCCGGCACGGCCGCCGCCCTGGCAGCCTGCACCCCAGGCGGCTCGGCAACGGGTGCCGCCTCCGCCACCGCCTCGGCGGGGTCGACGCCGGCATCGTCCGGAACCGCCGCGGCCACCGGCACACCCTCCGCCTCAGCCTCAGCCTCAGCCTCCGTTCGCCGACCCTGACCCGCGCGATCGCCGAATGCGGCGTCGAAATCCCGGAGGAAACCGCCGGTCCCTATCCCGGCGACAGCTCCACGGCCCCAACGTCCTGGCGGCCTGGGTGTGGTCCGGCAGAATATCACCTTCAGCTTCGGCACCTCCAGCACGCGGGCCGGCGGCGTGCCGCTCACCGTCACGCTGACCCTGCTCGACAACGCCAGCGGCTGCGTCCCGCTGGCAGGGGCCGCCGGTCCCGCCTGGCACTGCGACAAGGACGGCAAGTACTCCATGTACGACGCCGGACTCAAGAACGAAAACTACCTCCGCGGCGTCCAGCAGGCCGACGCCAGCGGCCAGGTCACCTTCCAGACCACCTTTCCCGGGCCTACAGCGGCCGCTGGCCGCACATCCACTTCGAAGTCTTCGAGTCGATGGACAATGCGACGGCGGCCGGGCAGGTCCTCGCCGTGTCCCAGATCGCCCTGACGGACGCCGCCTGCAGGGAGGTCTACGCCTCGGCAGGCTACGAATCCAGCGCCCGGAACTTCCCCCGGACCAACCGACGTCGGACAACGTCTTCGGCGACGACGGCGGCATCTACCAGCTCGCCACGATGTCCGGATCGGTGTCCGGCGGGTACACGGCGGGCCTCAACGTCACCGTGTAGCAACCCGTCCGCCCCACGGCACGGCGCTAGACTCGGAGCCATGCCTTCAGAGCCCAACGCCGCAGCCCACATCCAGGACCTCGGCGCGTACGTCACCGAGTCGCCGTCGAGCTTCCATGCCGTCCACGAGGCCGCCCGGCGGCTGGACCGTGCAGGGTTCACCGCCCTCGACGAGCTGCAGTCTTGGCCCGGGACCGCCGGGACGGGGAAGTTCTACGTGGTCCGCGACGGGGCGATCATCGCCTGGGTGACACCGGAAACCGCCGGTCCCACGACCGGCTTTAATATCCTGGGCGCCCACACCGATTCGCCGTCGTTCAAGCTCAAGCCCAGGCCCACCACCGGCAAGTTCGGCTGGCTGCAGGCCGGCGTCGAGGTCTATGGCGGCCCGTTGCTCAACTCCTGGCTGGACCGCGAACTGCAGCTCGCCGGGCGCCTGGTGATGCGGGACGGCACCCAGCACCTCACCGCCACCGGGCCGCTGCTGCGTTTCCCGCAGCTGGCCATCCACCTGGACCGCGCCGTGAACGACGGACTGGCCCTGGACAAGCAGCAGCACATGAACCCGGTCTACGGCCTCGGCGACCCGGCCGGCGAGGACCTGCTGGGACTGCTGGCGGACCGGGTTGCCGGCGCGGACGTGGACGCTGCTCTGATCGGCGGCTACGACGTCGTCATCGCGGACACCCAGGCCCCTGCCGTGTTCGGCGCGAAGGGCGAGTTCTTCGCCTCCGGCCGGCTGGATAACCTGTCGGCCACCCATGCCGGGCTCACCGCGCTGATCGCCCACTCCGCCGCGCCGCTGCCGGCCGGGGCGCCGATTGCAGTGCTGGCCGCGTTCGACCACGAGGAAATCGGCTCCGCCTCCCGGTCCGGCGCGAGCGGGCCCATCCTCGAGGACGTGCTGGTGCGTATCTCCGATGGCCTGGGCGCCTCGGCGAGCCAGCGGCGGCAGGCCTTCGCGGCATCGTTCTGTGTGTCCGCCGACGCCGGGCATGCCGTCCACCCCAATTACGCCGAACGGCACGATCCTGCCAACCGGCCGGCCCTGAACGGCGGTCCGCTGCTGAAGATCAACGCCAACCAGCGCTACGCCACGGACGCCCCCGGCGCTGCCCTTTGGGCGCGGCTCTGCGCGGACGCCGGCATCCCGTACCAGGAATTCGTCTCCAACAACGTGATGCCCTGCGGCTCCACGATCGGACCGCTGACCGCCACCCGCCTCGGCATCCGGACGGTCGACGTCGGCGTGCCCCTGCTCTCGATGCACTCGGCCCGTGAACTCTGCGGCGTGGAGGACCCCTACCGGCTCGCGAAGGTGACGGAACTGTTCTTCCAAACGTCCGCGTAGACGATCAGAACGCCAGGCTGATCACGAGGCTGATCGTCGTGGCCAGGATGACGGTGCCAAAGAGATAGGACAGCAGGCTGTGCTTGAGCGCTTCGGCCCGGATGCCGTGGTTCTGCAGGGCCGTGTCGGAGACCTGGTATGTCATGCCGAGGCTGGTGGCGAGGTAGGCGAAGTCGGTGTACTGCGGGGGCCGTTCCTGGTTGAAATCGATGCCGCCCACCGCCGCCCCCGCTTTCCCGCCCGTGCCGTAGTAGAGCTCGGCGTACCGCAGCGTGAACAGCGTCTGCACCAGCATCCAGGACAGGGCCACCGACGCCAGGGCCAGGAGCCCGCCGCCAAAGCGTGACCCGCCGCCGCTGGCATGGGAATCGACGACGACGGCGGCCACCGCGCCGAGGCTGGCGACGTTGGCCGCCAGGATCAGCAGGTCGGTGATGCTGCGGGACGGATCCTCCACAGTGGCATGTGCCCGGGTCTCGGCAGGGCTGAAGCGGCCGACCGCCACCCAGACCCACGCGACGTAGGTCAGTGAGGCGCTGCCCCAGCCCACAGCGGGGGCCTCCACCCACTGCCCTGCAAGTCCGGTCGCTGCGGCCGCGAGCACACCGGCGAGTAGCATGACCGCCAGGCGCAGCCGGCTGCGGCGGACCGGCCGCGCGTCGCCGCGGATCGGGGAACCCTTCTTCATCCCCCGATTTTGGCACAGGGTTGTCCACCTGGGGGCCGGCATCGCTTCCCGGGCCCTGCCGGCCGTGCCTACGCTGGGCAGGCTGGGAATCGCGGAATCGGCCGCCGATGCACTAAGCTATTGAAGTCTGTGCTGCGCCCTGCCCCCGTTCCTGGGGGCGATGCGGGCACATGGCACCGCAAATGAACCTCCTGTTACGGAAATGCCGTAACCGCTTAGCCCAAAGGAGGTGGGTTCACATATGCGTCCTTACGAATTGATGGTAATCATCGACCCCGAGGTCGAAGAGCGTACCGTTGAGCCAACGCTTCAGAAGTTCCTGAACGTCATCACAACCGATGGTGGAACCATCGAGAAGGTTGACATCTGGGGCCGTCGTCGCCTGGCTTACGAAATCCAGAAGAAGACTGAAGGTATCTACGCCGTGGTGAACTTCACCGCTGAGCCGGCTACCGCCAAAGAACTTGACCGCCAGCTGAGCCTCAATGAGACCATCATGCGCACCAAGATCACCCGCCCCGAAGTACAGAAGGTCGTTGCTGAGTAATATCAGCTCCCGGTTTTCACTCTTCACCCCGCAGGAACGCATAAGGAGGCAGTAGATGGCAGGCGAAACCACTATTACGGTCATCGGTAATCTCACCAGTGACCCCGAACTGAGGTTCACACCGTCAGGTTCGGCAGTAGCGAACTTCACCATCGCTTCTACTCCCCGCACCTTCGACCGCCAGTCCAATGAGTGGAAGGACGGGGAAACCCTGTTCCTCCGCGCATCGGTATGGCGCGAAGCCGCCGAAAACGTCGCCGAATCCCTGACCAAGGGCATGCGCGTGATCGTTAACGGCCGGCTGAAGAGCCGTTCCTACGAAACCAAAGAAGGCGAGAAGCGCACCGTTATCGAGCT
Organism: Arthrobacter sp. AL12; assembly: GCF_029960645.1. GTDB lineage: Bacteria > Actinomycetota > Actinomycetes > Actinomycetales > Micrococcaceae > Arthrobacter. The sequence continues at coordinate 94,644 of NZ_JASBQY010000010.1, read as the reverse complement.
TGAGGTCGATGAAATCGGCCCCAGCCTGCGCTACGCCAACGCCAAGGTCAACCGCACCCAGCGCTCCGGCGGTGGGGGTGCCGGCAACGGCGCCCAGGGCGGCTTCGGCAGCGGCGGCGGCAACAGCGGCGGCGGCTTCGGTGGCGGCTCTGGTGGAAACCAGGGCGGCGGCAACTCGGGCGGAACCTGGGGCGGCAACCAGCCCGCACAGCAGCAGGATGACCCCTGGGCCACGCCCGGTGTCAGCAATGCAGGCGGCGGCTGGGGCAACGGCCCGGATTCCGAACCTCCCTTCTAAACAACATCTAAGGTTCGACGACGCAAGCCGCCGGAACGCCGCAAGGCGGACGGGCGTTGACCGGCGTCGGATCACCACCATCCCGTGGATCAATATCCACGGGCTCCATCGAATAGGAGCTCCACGATGGCTAAGGCTGAACTCCGTAAGCCCAAACCAAAGTCCAACCCCTTGAAGGCCGCTGACATCACTGTCATCGACTACAAGGACGTAGCATTGCTGCGCAAGTTCATCTCCGACCGCGGAAAGATCCGCGCCCGTCGCGTCACCGGCGTCACGGTGCAGGAACAGCGCAAGATCGCCCAGGCAATCAAGAACGCCCGCGAAGTTGCTCTGCTGCCCTACTCCGGCGCTGGCCGCGGCTAAGGAAGGGATTAACTAACATGGCAAAGCTCATTCTGACCCACGAAGTAACCGGTCTCGGTGCTGCAGGCGATGTTGTTGAGGTCAAGGACGGTTACGCACGTAACTACCTGCTGCCCCGCAACTTCGCCCTGACCTGGTCCAAGGGTGGCGAGAAGCAGGTTGAGTCCATCAAGACTGCCCGTGCCGCCCGCGAGCACGCTTCCCTGGAAGACGCTCAGAAGCAGGCCGCTGCACTCTCCGCGAAGCCGGTCAAGCTCGTTGTCAAGGCAGGCGAGACCGGACGCCTGTTCGGCACCGTCAAGCAGGGCGACGTGGCCGACGCTGTTGAGGCCGCTGGCCTTGGCCGCATCGACAAGCGCAAGGTTGAACTGCCGACGCACATCAAGTCGGTTGGTTCCTACCAGGCCAACGTCCGTCTTCACGCTGACGTTGCCGCTGTGGTCGAACTCGACGTAGTCGCAGGCAAGTAGCCCTCACCGGCTGCGCAGTCCTGAACTGCTGGAAGGCCCCCGCCTTCGGATTCCCTTGCGGAACCGGACGCGGGGGCCTTCTGCTTTAACTCCAACGCGGGGTCAGCTACGGCCCAAGGTGGGCGGTGCCATCGACGCGATGTGACCCCGCGGTGGTTCAGTTGACCGGGCCTAGCGGTGGTGCAGGACCGTTGTCACATGCCGGTAGCCGTTCCGGATCAGCTCGGTGAGCACCGCCTCGTCGACGTCGTCGAGCTTGTTGACATAAACGCACCCGGCTCCGGTCTTGTGCTTCCCCAGCCGCGCCAGCAGCGCGGCCGACTCCGGCCCGTAGCTCAGCCCGTAGAGGGACAGGCTGGCCTTCCGGGGCGAGAAGCCGACGGCAGGCGCGTCTCCCTCCCGGCCGGTCGCGTACCTGTAGTGGTAGCGGCCGAAGCCGACGATCGTCGGCCCCCACATTTCTGCCGGCTGCCCGGTGGCCTCTGCCATAAGTTCCAGCAGCCGGAGCCCGTCCCGGTGCCGGACGGGATGCTCGACGGCGGCAAGGAACTCCTCGACCGACGCGCCGGTTGCCGTGGTCTTGTTGTCTGTCTTCGGTTGGGTCTTGTTCACAGCCATGCGGGAAGTCTCGCAGACCGCGGCGGCCTTGTCAGCCGCACCGGCGCCGGTGGTAACCTGCGGCAGTGACCCCATATACAGCACCCGCGCGCCTCCGCCCCTTCGCCCAGGTGGACGTTTTTTCGGCTGAGGCCTTCCGGGGCAACCCGCTGGCCGTTGTCCTGGACGCCGCGGGCCTCGCGGCGGAGGTAATGCAGCGGTTCGCCAACTGGACCAATCTCTCCGAGACCACCTTCCTGTTGCCCCCCACCGACCCCCGGGCGGACTACCGGGTCAGGATCTATACCGGCAGCGAAGAGTTCCCCTTTGCCGGCCACCCCACGCTCGGCTCGGCGCATGCCTGGCTTGAAGCCGGCGGTATCCCCCGGCAGGACGGGATGCTGGTCCAGGAGTGCGGGGCCGGGCTGGTCAGGGTAAGGCGCGACGGCGGCCGGCTGGCGTTCGCGGCCCCGCCACTGACCCGCTCGGGGCCGGTCGCCGAGACGGATCTGGCCCGCATCGCCGCTGGCCTCAGAATGCCGCGGGAGGCGCTGCTGGATGCGTCCTGGCTGGTCAACGGCCCTGATTGGATCGGTGTGCTGCTGGAGTCAGCCGAGCAAGTACTCGCTATCAGGCCTGACTTTGCAGCCATGGCGGGACTCAAAGTCGGCGTGATCGGCCCCCATGCCGCCGGATCAGAGGTCGGCTTCGAGGTGCGCACGTTCATCCCGGGCGACGCGGCGGCGGAGGACCCCGTCACCGGCAGCTTCAACGCCGGCGCGGCCCACTGGCTGATCCGCAGCGGCCGGGCCCCGGAGTCCTACGTCGCGGCGCAGGGAACGGCGCTGGGACGTGCCGGCCGGGTGCACATCGACGCCGCGGGCGGCGACATCTGGGTAGGCGGGAGTTCGGTGAGCTGTATTGAGGGGTTTGTCCTGCTCTGAGTGGCCTGCCCGCGGCCAATATGTCACGCCGGGGTTCGTTGCCCTGTCAGATCCGGTGGCCATTCCGTGGTTTTGGGGGCCACAAGTGATAGCACAACGGGGTGCCGGGAATATACGGCACGCACCCACTCTTGACTAGTTAGATGCAAACGCATATATGGGCGTTTGTGGCCTGACACAACTTGAGGAGCATCCCCGTGGAATCCCGCCGCATCACTGTTCTCTCCGCCGGACTCGGTGTCCCGTCGTCGAGCCGCCTGCTGGCGGACCAGCTGGCCGCCTCTGCGGAACACCACCTAGCCGCGGCCGGCTACGCCGCCGATATCCGGGTGCTGGAACTGCGCGACCTCGCCGTGGATATCGCCAACAACTTTGTGACCGGCTACGCCGCGCCGAGGCTCGCCGACGTGATCGCCGGAGTCGAGGCCTCGGATGGCATTATCGCCGTCAGCCCGGTCTTCAGCGCCTCCTACAGCGGCCTCTTCAAGTCCTTCATCGACGTCCTCGACCCCAAAGCCCTCGAGGGCAAGGCCGTCCTGCTCGGCGTCACCGCCGGAACCGACCGGCACCAGATGGTCCTGGACTTCGCCATGCGGCCCCTGTTCAGCTACCTCCGCACCCGGATCGCCAACACTGCCGTTTTTGCCGGACCGCAGGACTGGGGCAACAACGACGACGGCGGATCGCCCCTCTCGACGCGGATCGACCGGGCGGCGGGCGAGTTCGCCGCGCTGCTGCAGGGTGCCCAGCCGCAGCAGAAGCAGCCTGCCGCGGAGTCGCTGCCGTTCGAGGAGTTGCTTGCCGGCATTTCGGCCCGGCGCTGACGGCTCCAGCCGCGTTACGACAACCGCCGCCTGCCCAGGAAGAAGGAAGGCTGGCCCGGCGTGCTGTTCGACTTCCAGTTCCCCGGGGGCCGGGGTCAGTCCTCGAGGAGGGCGATGAATTCACGCGCCTGCTTGATGGAGATGTCCGAGTGCCGGGTGAGGGCCTCCGCCGCCGCCTCGGTTTCGCCGCTTCTGGCCAGGGTGCGGATCCTGCCATAGATCTCGTCGTTGAGCATGTTGCTGCTGACCTCGCGCGTGACATCGCCTTTGCTGGCGATCGCCCGGTAGCGGTAGGAAAAACGCTGCGGCGCGTCGTCGTCGTCATCCACGGGGCCCTGGTGGGGTGCCTCGGGCCGGAAGGGCTGCGGGTGGGCAGCCAGGGCCCCCACGGCATCCCGTGAGGCCCGCAGCCCCTCTCCGGTGGCCTCGAAGTACAGCTTGATGGCGGCCATGGCCTGCCCCTGGGCGATCAGCGCGTAAAGCCGGCGGTGTTGCTCATGGCTGAGTTTGGCGGAGGCGGTGCGTGCGAGTTCGACCGGATCGCGGCCCGTCTGGGGGGACGATTCCCGCCGCGGCTGCTTGTTGCGGCGGCCGAGGGCGCGGGCGCCGAGCAGCACACCGGCACCGACGAGCGCCAGAATTAGCAGGGGGATAAGCAGGGATTCCATGAAACTACAGCCGATCTACATATTTCTTGGCGGTCAAAAGATCTGAATGGGTCGTCTGGCGCAGCAGCCTGATGGCCTGAAGCTTCTTGCCGCTCCTTGCCATCGATTGGAGCTGCAGGGCGAACTGCGGGTTCAGTTGGCCGCCGGGGAGCACGTGCCCCTGATACCCGGGCTGCCCGGCGGCGGGCGCGGAGCCCACCTGGGCGAGCAACGCCCTGCGGGCGTGGTCGGCCTGCTGTGACTGCTGCTGTTCATTCTGGCTGGGACGGGTGACGGCGTCCACGCGCGCCCGGGCGGCGGTGGCGGCCTGGACCTGGGCCGCATAGTGGGCCTGGGAGCGGACGGCCAGCTCCTGCTGGTAGCGCTCCGCGTCGGACATGCCGAAATCGCGGGGTCTGAGGGCCGTGGCAAACGCCCAGAGGACTGCTGCCAGGATGAGGGCAGGCAGTATGACTAGCAGTACATCGCCCATGTGAAGAGCTTATGCCAGATCGCAGTTATCCACAGCACCTTCTGCGATCGGCATACCGTGCGTCGCCGGCGGCGTCAATCCCGGGCAATCCCGGTGAGGACCATCACCAAATGTGCATATTTCCGGCCTTGTGTGCCCTCACTTGATGCCGGCTATCCCCAGCCTCAGCTCGGCCGCTGTGGATGAACCTGGCAGGAAATTCTTTTGTGTCCACACGGTGATCCCTGTGTTTCCGCACGTCAGGAGCGTATTGCCGGGGCAAGAAACTTTCTATCCACAGCTGTTCCCACAGGCTGTGCACAAGCAGGGGGCAGTAGTGCACAGGTTATCCACAGGAGGTGCGGCCCGCCGGGTTGGTGCCTGACCCGGCGGGGGCTAACGTTGCTGGATATCGAGCCTTGGATACCGAAATCCGATGCTGGCCTTCCTTTCTGACCGGCCCTTCAGGCCTGGATCCCGCTGTGGAAAACCGGCAGTTCCGGGAGGCGGCCAAAATTGTCGGGGCCCGCTGATAGTTGTTAACCCGTCGGGCTTCGGCCGGGGTCGACGCCAGCGGGCACCAAGGCCCATGGCACTCGCGTCGCCCGGCGCACGGACATCCGCCGAGGCACACAATGGAGGACGGCAGTTTTGTCAGTTACGCATCTGGACTCAGTCGAGGGGACTCGGGGAGCCGAAGGCAGCCGCAAGCCGCCACAGGACATTCCTGCCGAGCAATCCGTGCTGGGCGGCATGATGCTGTCCAAGGACGCCATCGCCGACGTCGTCGAAATCCTGCGCGGCGTGGACTTCTACCGCCCGGCGCACGAGACGATCTACGAAGCCATCATCGACCTCTACGGCCGCGGCGAACCTGCCGACGCCGTCACCGTCTCGGATGAACTGACCAAGCGGGGCGAGATCAACAGGATCGGCGGCCCGGCCTACCTGCACGAGCTGATCCAGACTGTTCCCACCGCCGCCAATGCCGGCTACTACGCCGAAATCGTGGGCGAACGCGCGGTCTTGCGCCGGCTGGTCAACGCCGGCACCAAGATCGTCCAGCTCGGCTACGGCCAGGACGGCGAGGTCGAAGACCTGGTAAACCAGGCGCAGGCCGAGATCTATGCGGTGGCGGAGCGCCGCACCGCCGAGGACTACGTTGTCCTCAAGGACGTGATGGAGTCCACCGTGGACGAGATCGAAGCGTCCGGCCACCGCGAGGAGGGGATGACCGGCGTTCCCACCGGCTTCTACGAACTCGATGAGCTCACGCACGGCCTGCACCCCGGCCAGATGATCGTCATCGCTGCCCGCCCCGCCGTCGGCAAGTCGACCTTTGCGCTGGACTTCGCCCGCTCCGCGGCCATCAAGAACAACCTCGCCACCGTGATGTTCTCCCTGGAGATGGGGCGGAACGAGATCGCCATGCGTTTGCTGTCCGCGGAGGCCACGATCGGCCTTCAGGACCTGCGCAAGGGCACGATCAAGGACGAGCAGTGGTCCAAGATTGCCACCACCATGGGCCGGATGAACGACGCCCCGCTCTTCATCGACGACAGCCCCAACATGTCGCTGATGGAAATCCGGGCCAAATGCCGGCGCCTGAAGCAGCAGCATGATCTCAAGCTCGTCATCCTGGACTACCTGCAGCTGATGAGCTCGGGCAAGAAAGTGGAGTCGCGCCAGCAGGAAGTCTCCGAGTTTTCCCGGGCCCTGAAGCTGCTGGCCAAGGAACTCCAGGTACCCGTCATTGCGCTGTCGCAGCTGAACCGTGGCTCCGAGCAGCGCCAGGACAAGCGGCCGATGGTCTCTGATCTTCGTGAGTCCGGTTCCATTGAGCAGGATGCCGACATGGTCATCCTGCTGCACCGTGAAGACGTCTACGACAAGGAATCACCGCGCGCCGGTGAAGCCGACATCCTCATTGCCAAGCACCGTAACGGCCCTACCAAGGACATTGTGGTCGCTTTCCAGGGCCACTACTCGCGGTTCGCCAATATGGCCGCCGACGCCGGGGGCGGCGGCTTCTAGCGGTTACTTCCCGCCGGCCCGGAGCAGGTGGTTGGGCAGCCGGTTCCCCGGCGCCCGGCCACGGATCTCCAGCAGCTCGCGGGCATGCGCGTGCAGCCGCTTGTCCTCCTCGGACACGGGCACCCACTGCGGGACCGGGACGGACGTGCCGTTCTCGTCACGTGCCACCATTACGGTCAGGCAGTAGGTGGTGAGCTGCAGTTCGCGTCCCTTGGGGTCTCCCGAGCGGACGTGGACCGCGATGTGCATGCCCTTGGTCCCGGTGTAGACGAGCCGGGCCTCGACCTCCACCAGGTGGCCAATCAGCAGCGGCCGGTAAAAGCGCACGCCGCCGGAGAAGACGGCCACAGTGTCCATTCCGCAGTACCGCGAGGCGCAGACGTAGGCCGCTTCGTCGATCCATTTCATGACGATGCCGCCGTGCACCTTGCCTCCCCAGTTCACATCCGTGGGGGCTGCCATAAAGCGGAGGACCACGTTCTCGGCGGTTCCGGCGCCGGTATATACCTGTCCGCTCATCGCCTGGACGATGTCCTCACGGACCTTGATCCGCGCCAGGGCATGGTCGCGCTGTTCGATTTCCTCCTGGGTTGTCGGCTCAAACTGCGGCACCGGGACAGGCTTGCCGTCTGCGCCGACGGCCACGAAGATGACCATGCACTGGCTGCGCATCGTGGCCGGGCCGCCCCTCGGGTCGCCCGAGGACACCACGGTGCGGATGTGCATGGAGGACCGGCCCGTATAGACAATGGTTGCCTCGACTTCGACCATGTCCCCGCTGTTGACGGGGTCCGCGAAGTGGATGTTCCCCACGTAGGCCGTCACACAGTAGGACTTGGACCAGCCGACCGCGGCCGCATAGGCGGCCTTGTCCACCCACTCAAGCACAGTGCCGGCGTCGACCGATCCGCTGTGGCCGACGTCGGTGGGCGCGGCGAGGAAGCGCAGGGTCACGGCATTGGCGGCAGTCTCACTCATGAAAGTGAGTGTACCGACGGGCCGGCAAAGCGTCGCGGGCGAGGACACAAACGCTGTCCGGGGCGCCTTGCAGGGCACGACGGCGGGCGGCCACCGGGTGGTGGCCGCCCGACGGACTCGCCGCCTGGCGCGGGGACTTCCTTAGGCCAGGACGCTGAGCCTGGAGCCGGTGCGGCCGAAGAGGGCCTTGTCCACGGAGACCTTGCCGGCGCCGACGAGGGCCACGGCCAGGGCTGCGGCAGCCAGGATCAGCACCAGTTCGTAGCCGCCGGTGGCGGCAAAGATTCCCGCCGGGGTATGGACCAGGAACAGGGCACCGAGCATATTCACTGCGAGCAGGGCGGCGAACACGCGGGTGAGCACGCCGAGAATCAGGGCGATGCCGCCGACGAGCTCCAGCGTGGCGACGACGGGGGCGACTAGGTTGGCGGCCGGAACGCCCATCTGTGCGAAGGCAGCCTGGGTGCCGGCAATGGTGAATTCAGTGAATTTCTGCCAGCCGTGGGCGGTGAAGAGGAATCCGGTGATGATGCGCAGGATGGTGCGGGCCGTGGTGGTGAGGGCGGGCTGGTTCACGGGGATGCCGTTCTGACGGCGGGAGTGGCGGGTGAAGTCCGCGAAGAATTTTAGTTTAAGCTTCAACTTATAGTCTTCCGGTGCTTAGTTGAAAAGTCAACTAATGCGAAGCCGTGCGACGCCGTCCCTGCCGCTAGGGTGGTTCCGTGCCCGCCTCCACCCCGACTCCCGCCACCCTGCCGTCCGTCGCGGGCCGGAGGCGGGAGATCCTGCGCCTGGCGGTCCCGGCCTTCGGTGCGCTCATCGCCGAACCGCTGTTTCTCCTTGCGGATGCTGCAATCGTCGGCCACCTCGGCGTGGCCCAGCTCGCCGGCGTCGGACTGGCATCCGCGGTGCTGCATACCGTGGTGGGCCTCATGGTGTTCCTGGCCTACTCCACCACTCCAGCCGTGGCGCGGGCGATCGGCAACGGTCAGCTGCCCAGGGCCCTGGCGGCCGGGCGGGACGGCGCCTGGCTGGCCCTGCTGCTCGGAATCGTCCTCGCCGCCGCCGGGTTCCTCGCCGCCGAACCGCTCCTGGACCTGATGGGCGCCACCGGCGACGTGCGGACATTCGCCGTGGACTACCTGCGCTGGTCGATGCCCGGGCTGGTCGCGATGCTGCTCATCTTTGCCGGCACCGGCGTGCTCCGGGGCCTGCAGGACACCCGCACACCGCTGCTCGTCGCCGCCGCCGGTTTCACGTTGAACGTCGGACTGAACCTGATCCTGGTCTACGGGCTGCAGTTGTCCGTCACCGGCTCCGCCATCGGCACCAGCATCGCCCAATGGGCCATGGCCCTGGTCTACGTGGTCATGGTCCAGCGCAATGCCCGCAACCACGGGGTGTCCCTGCTGCCCGATTGGCGCGGCATCCGGGCCCTGACCAAAGTGGGCTCGTGGCTGATGCTGCGGACGCTCAGCCTGCGCATCGCGATCCTCGCGACGGTAGTAGTGGGCACGGCCCAGGGGCCGGTCAACCTCGCCGCCCACCAACTCGCCATGACCGTCTTCACCTTCCTGGCCTTCGCCCTCGATGCCCTTGCCATTGCCGCGCAGGCTCTCATCGGCAAGGAACTCGGCGCATCCCGCCCCGCCGCGGCGCGCGGGCTCACCGGAACCATGGTCCGCTGGGGCCTCGGTTTCGGGGCACTCGCCGGGATCCTGCTCGCCATCGCGGCACCCTGGGCCGGCCTGCTCTTCACGTCTGACGCCGAGGTCCGGGCGGCGCTCACGCTGGCGCTGTGGGTGCTCGCGGCCGGGCAGCCACTGGCCGGCTATGTCTTTGTCCTCGACGGCGTGCTGATCGGCGCGGGGGACGCGAAGTACCTGGCGCTGGCCGGTGTCGTGAATCTCGCCGTCTATCTGCCGCTGCTGCTCGCCGTCCGGCAGTCCGGGGCGGACGGCGGCGCGGGCCTGCTCTGGCTGTGGGCGGCGTTCTCGCTGGGCTACATGGCCGCGAGGGCTGTGACACTGGGCCTCCGCGCGCGGACGGACCGGTGGATGGTACTCGGCCCCCGCTGAGTCCACCCGCCCGGCCTTACCTGCCTGACCCCCGGCCCGCGCGCCGGACCCCCGGCCCCGCCCGCGGTCTCCGCGGCATACCGGCACGCGCCGGTGCGGCTTCGCACTAAACTAATCAGGTGACTCTCCCCGCAAACCCTGACGCCTCCACTGCCCAGCCCGCCACGGCGGACCTCTGGAAGCCCGTGCTGGTCCGGGCCGCCGTCGCGCTAGGGTTCGGTGCTGTGACGGTGTTCTGGGCCGCGCCCTCCACCGAGGTCATGGGCTGGGCCGGCGGTGTCTACCTGCTGGCCACGGGTGTGGTGCTGCTCTGGAGCGCGAACAAGACCGGGCTCCGCGCCGGGTCCGGGTCCAGCAAGGTCCTGTCAGCCGCCGGCGCCGTGCTGACCGGAACCGGGGCCGCGGTCGGGCTCATGTCCGGCAACCTGCTTTTCGGGGTCCTGGCCGCACTGGGTCTGGGCCTGGCCGGCGCAGCAGAGCTCTATCTCGGTATCACCAACCGCGGCCGGTCCGTGCTGGCCCGCGACTGGATCGCCTCCGGCGTCGTCGGAGTGGGCACCGCCGGTCTGCTGCCGTTCTTCATTGACCTTGGTCCGCATGCCCTGCTCGGGGTCGCCGGCGGCGGTGCCATTATCAGCGGTGTCCTCTGGATGCTGGCCGGGCTGACCCTGCGGCACGATGCGCGGGCCGATTCCGCGAAGGCCGTAAACTAGTACCGACAGGTTCTACCTTGCGTAGAACGCTCGCGGCATCACAACTGCCACGCCTGGCGGCGTCGGCTGCAGGAGGAAAGCACCTTGGCACAGCAGAAATCTGGAGAACCGCGCAACCTGCGCACCTCGGTCAAGGGACCGCTCATGTTCTCCGCCTTCTGGGCAGTGCTGGCCTTCGTTGCCACCCTCATTTTCGCGTCCGGCGGCAGCGCCAAGACCCCGCGCTTTGACCTGGCCTTCACTGCCGCCGGCATTGCCTTCATTGTGATCCTGGTGGTGCTTGCCATGCTTTCGATGGGCCACAAGCCCAACGATGAACAGCTCGGCAAGGGGTCCGGCATCAACCTCAGCTCCCGCCACAGCGGCCACGGCGGCCACCCGACGCAGGCCCGCCCGGACGCCGGCACCCCGGACGCCGGCCCCCGTGCGTCGGGCGACGACGTCCGCTGAGTCCGCGAACGCCGTCCTGCCCGCGGGGCGCCCTGTTCCGGCGCCCCGTCGAATATTCCTACTTGGTCCAGGAAATCGGATTCTTCAGGTAAGGGTTGTCGCTGTAGTTGGCGTAAATGTACTTTGTGTCGGTGTACTCGACGGTCGTGACCTCATCGCCGGCCGGCGCCAGAAACACCTGGCAGGACACCATGGTGCTGCCGACCACCAGACTCAGGGAGTCCCCGGTGCCCGTGGTGGCGAAGCGGGTGCTGGCGCATTGGTCGAAGGCGCCGAAGACGATGAGTGACTGCGCGTCCGGGCCGTCTTTGAGCTGGGCGGTGACCCTGGGCTCGCTGATGCCGAGGGATACCCTGCTGAGGCTGTCCATCCGGTGGCTGACCGAGACGAAATAGGGCGTCTGCCCGGCGAACTTCGCGGCGTCCTTGAACTTGGCGAAGTCCTCCGTGGTTCCCGCGACGACTCCCGTCAGCGTTGAGGTGAAGACCGCTTCCGTGTACTTCGGGTCCGCCTTGTCCTTGCCCGTATTCGTGTGTGTGACGGCAGGCTCTCCGGCCTTGAGCTTGGTTCCCGGCGCGGTGAGAGTACTGTTCACGGGCACCGCCGCCGCCGCTGCGGTCGACGCTGCCGTGCTGGGCGTGGCGCTGGCGCTGGCGCTGGCACTGCTGGCGGCAGGGGTCGCGGCCTCGGGGGTGTTGGTGGTCGCGGGCGCGGATCCGCCCCCGCCGCAGGCGACCAGCCCCACTGCCAAAAATCCGGTGATCCCCAGTGTTGCCGTGACGTTTTTGAGCGAGGGGCGCTGTGCCATGTGTGCTCAGCACGCCGCTTTCCGGGCCCGATAGGCCGCCACGTGCGCGCGGTTCGCGCAGTTCCCGGTGTCGCAGTAGCGCTTGGAGCGGTTCCGGCTGAGATCGAGCACGACGGCGTCGCAGTCCTCGGCGGCGCACACGAGCATGCGGTCCATCTCCTTGCTGCGGATGACGTCGACCAGGGCCATCGCGGCTTCCGTGCTCATCCGGTCCGCCAGCGGCGCGTCCGGGGTTGTGGCGTGCAGGTGCCAGTCCCATTGATCGTGCTTGACGAGCTGGGGGAGCGCGCGCGCCTCCCGCAGCAGCCGGTTCACGGTGTCCACGGCGGCGGATTCGCCAGCGAGCCAGAGGGCGGCAAGCTCCCCGCGGAGGCGTTTCACTCCGGCCAGCTCGGCTGCGTCCCGGGTCCGCGAACCGGTGAATCCCTCGGCTTCCAGAAAACGATCCAGGTCTCCGGTCGTGGACAGGTGCTCATCCCCGTTGGCTGCCGAGTTGATCAGGTTAACCACGGACCGCAGGGCCACCTCTGTGTCAGGGGCAAAAACCATCTTGACTCCTTACGTCGGCGTGGCGTACTGTCATGAGCATAACCCCACTTTACTCCTGACAGGAGGCAGTCCGTGTCTGCCGCACGCCGCACCGCCGAAGCACCGGCCTCGACCGCTTCCGGAAGGCGCATTCCCGGGAAACCCGGTGCCGGCCGGCCCGGTGCGGTATCTGCTTTCATGGCGTCGGGCCTGGGCGTTGCCTTGTTTTCCTCGGCCGTGTTCGGTCTCTCGGGTTCCTTTGCCAAGGCGCTGCTGGAGACCGGCTGGACCCCCGGGGCTGCCGTCACCGCCCGCCTCACCGGGGCGGCGATCATCCTGGCCGTTCCGGCCATTCCCGCGCTGCGCGGACGCTGGCACCAGCTCAGGGACAACTGGCTCACGGTGTTGCTCTTCGGCCTCATCGGCGTCGCGGCCTGCCAGCTGTTCTACTTCAACGCGGTGGCCCGCCTGTCGGTAGGGGTCGCCCTGCTGCTGGAATACCTGGCACCCGTGATCATCGTGCTGTGGCTCTGGGCCGCGAGCCGCAAACGCCCCCGTCCCCTGACGATTGCCGGAACCCTGCTGTCCCTGGGCGGGCTGGTCCTGGTCCTGGACCTCACGGGGGCCGTCAAGATCGACCTTATCGGCGTGCTGTGGGGGATCGCGGCCGCGGTCTGCCTGGCGAGCTACTTCTTCATCACGGCGAAGGAAAACGACACCCTCCCGCCGATCGTCCTCGCCTCCGGAGGGCTCATGGTCGGCGCCGTCACCATGTGGCTTGCCGCGGCCACCGGCCTGCTGCCGATGGCCTTCAGCACGGCCGACACGCGGCTGGGCCCCTGGGTTGCCCCCTGGTGGGTGGCCCTGGGCGGACTCGTGGTGCTGGCCACCGTGCTCGCCTATGTGTCCGGCATTGTGGCGGCGCGCGCACTCGGCTCCAAAGTGGCATCCTTCGTCTCGCTGACCGAGGTCCTGTTCGCCGTCGTCTGGGCGTGGCTGCTGCTTGGTGAACTGCCGGGCCCCATCCAGCTCATGGGCGGGCTGCTGATTGTCGGCGGCGTGGTCCTGGTCCGGCTGGACGAGCTCCGGACCCCAGCCGGGGCCGGTCCGGCGTCGCTCGACCATGCGAACGACGTCGAACCCGTGCCGTAGGCAGGTTCCGACGAAACCGGCCCGGACGCTGCTGCGTCCGGGCCGGTTCGATTCTGCGGGCTTTGGCTAGCGCGAAGCGCTTTCCTGCTCGGTGGCGTTGCGGCTGGCCTGCTTGCCGGCCTCCTGCAGTGCCTGGGAGACCTTCGCCAGTGCGGCAACGTGCTGGCCATTCCATTCGCTGCGGAACTTGTCGGCGTCCGGACCCTTCCAGTCGGTGCCCTCAAGCACCTTGGTCAGCAGCGACTTCTGCTTGTCGATCTCCGACGAACCCGCCTGCAGCTTCGTCCCAAGAGTCTTGAGCTGAGCAATGTCTGCACCCCAAATAGCCATTCGAAAAATCTCCTCAAGTGATAGAACCGGACCCGGACCCATGTGGGCGCCCCCGGCGGATCCCGGCTGCTCCGGAAGATCCAATGCACCCAAACTATCCTGCCCGGCGAAAAAGTGTCGATGGGCAGCCCTCCCCATGCCCTCGATCCCTGTCGCAATGGCACCTAGCATGGAGTTATGTGCCGAAATATCCGGACCCTTCACAATTTCGAACCTCACGCCACCACCGCCGAAGTGGAGGCCGCAGCGCTGCAATACGTGCGCAAGATCAGTGGCAGCACCAAGCCGTCCAGGACCAACGAAGAGGCCTTCAACTGCGCGGTGCACGAGATTGCCCACGCGACCCAGCACCTGCTCGACTCCCTGGTGACCCATGCCCCGGCAAGGGACCGCGGGGAGGAAGCCGCCAAGGCGAAGGCCCGGGCTGCCGTCCGCTTCGGCGCGGCCTGAGCGGCACCCGGCGGGGGCCTACTTGCCGAAGCTGCGCAGCCGCAGCGAGTTGGCCACGACCAGCACGGAGCTGGCGGCCATTGCGGCGCCGGCGATCATCGGGTTGAGCAGTCCCAGGGCCGCCACCGGAATCCCGACGGCGTTGTAGAAGAAAGCCCAGAAGAGGTTCGTCTTGATGGTGGCGAGGGTCCGGCGGGACAGCTCGATCGCCTGGACAACCTGCCCCAGTTCATTGCCCATGACCGTCAGGTCAGCGGCCTCGATGGCGACGTCAGTGCCGGAGCCCATGGCGATGCCGAGGTCCGCCTGGGCCAGCGCGGCGGCGTCGTTCACGCCGTCGCCGGCCATGGCCACGGTGGCGCCGGCGGCCTGCAGTTTCCGCACGGCCTCGACCTTGCCCTCCGGCAGCACCCCGGCGTACACGTCCTCATCAGCAATGCCGACGGCGGCTGCCACCTGCGCGGCGACGGCGGCGTTGTCCCCGGTCAGAAGGATCGGCCGGAGCCCGAGCCCCCGGAGCCTCAGGATCGCGGCCGCAGAGCCCGGCTTGAGCGTGTCCCGCAGGCTGATGATTCCGGCCGGCTCCCCGTCCACGGCGAGCCAGACCGCGGTCGCCCCGGAGCCCTCGGCTTTGCCCAGGGCCGCAAGCTGCGCCGCGGTGGGGGCGATGCTGTTCTCCTGAAGCCAGCCCGTGCGGCCGGCCGTCACGAGCCGGCTCCCGACGGTACCCTGGACGCCGCCGCCGGGTGCGGAGCCGAAGCTGGCGACGGCGGGAAGGGCTGCGTCGGTGTCGCGGCGCTCCGCCGAGAGTGCCGCCGCCGCGACGGCGCGGGCGATCGGGTGTTCGGAGGCGGCCTCGACCGCACCGGCCAGGCGCAGCACCTCGGCCGGGCTGAATGTTCCGAACGCCTCGGTGCCGTCGACGGCCAGGTGCCCGCTGGTCACGGTGCCGGTCTTGTCCAGCAGGATGGTGTCAACGGTCCGGGTGTCCTCAAGGACCTGCGGGCCTTTGATCAGGATGCCCAGTTGCGCGCCCCGGCCCGTTCCGGTGAGCAGCCCCACGGGGGTGGCCAGGCCCAGGGCGCATGGGCAGGCGATGACCAGCACCGCGACGGCGGCCGTGAACGCGGCGCGCAGTGCGGCGTCGCTGATGTCCGGTCCGGCCGCCAGCAGCCAGGCGCCGAAAGTGGCTGCGGCGATGCCCAGGACCACCGGCACAAACACCGAGCTGATCCGGTCCGCAAGGCGCGCGATCGGGGCCTTGCCGGTCTGGGCCTGGGAGACCAGCCGGCCCATCTGGGCGAGGGTGGTTTCGGCGCCGACGCGCGTTGCCCGGACCAGCAGCCGGCCGGAGGTGTTGATGGTGGCGCCCGTGACCGGGCTGTCCGGGCCGACTTCCACCGGGACAGACTCGCCCGTCACCAGCGAGGCGTCGACGGCGGAGGATCCTTCCACGACGACGCCGTCGGTCGCAATTTTCTCCCCGGGGCGCACCACCACGAGGTCGCCCACGCCCAGCTGATCGGCCGGGATCTGCTGCTCCTGGCCGCCGCGGAGGACCGTGGCATCCTTGGCGCCCAGGTTCAGCAGCGCTTTGAGGGCGTCTCCGGCCTTCTGTTTGGCATTGGCCTCCAGGTACCGGCCCAGCAGCAGGAACGTGGTGACGACAGCGGCAACCTCGAAGTACAGCCCGCCGGAGGCCATTCCCTCCATGCCCTGCTGGTGGTCTGTCATCCGCGGGTCCACAATGAGCTGCCAGGCCGAGAAGGCGTAGGCCGCGGTCACGCCAATGGAGACCAGCGTGTCCATTGTGGAGGCGAGGTGCCGTGCGTTGATGGCGGCGGCCCGGTGGAACGGCCAGGCTGCCCAGGTGACCACGGGCAGTGCCAGGGCTGCCGCGACCCAGCCCCAGTTGGCGAACTGGAAGGTCGGGAACATGGAAATCAGGAACACCGGGACGGTAAGGATGGCCGCGACAATCAGGCGCGGGCGGAGCTTGGCCGCCGGGTGGGTCGCGGTGAGGTCGCCGGGCGCGTCACCCTCACGGGCCGTTTCACCTGGCCCGCCAACGGCGGCAGAATCGATTCCCGTGGCTGGGTGCAGGGGGGTGCGGATCGTGGCCTTGTAGCCTGCTGCCGCTACCGTGGCGGTGATCTGGTCGTCGGTCACGGCCGCGGGGACGGTGACGTGGGCTGATTCCAGCGGCAGGTTGACGGTGGCGGTGACGCCGTCGAGCTTGCCGAGCTTGCGTTCGACGCGGCTGACGCAGGAACCGCAGGTCATGCCCTCGATGTCGAGCTCAAGCACCCGGTTTCCGGGCTGGTCCAGCAGTTGCTCTCTACTCACGGTGTTCCCTGTCTGTCCTGGTGCTGTGCGCTGCGGGTGTGCCCTGTGGTGCTGCTCAGGTTTGGTTGGACACGACCAGGTAACCCGCTTCGGCAACGGCCTCGCCGATCTCGGCGGGCGACAGGGCGCCCGTGGAGGTAATGGTGACGGTGGAGATGCCTCCGGAGTTGAGGTCGACGACGACGGCGTCGACGCCGGCCAGGGATTCGATCTCTTCGCTGACGGAGGACACGCAGTGGCCGCAGGTCATTCCGGAAACGTTGACGGTGGTGGAAACGGTGCTCATGGCTGGCTCCTTGTGGGTGGGCTGCTTGGGGTTCGTCAGCCCGACGTGGGGTGGGTGGTGCTGCCGCTACCGCAGCAGGCGGCCGATGGCATCGGTAGCCTCTTTGACCTTGAAGTCGATGGCCTCAGCACGCAGCTTCGCGTCGGGTTCGGAGGCGGCGCCGACAACACAATGGCCGATGTGTTCCTCCACCAGTCCAAGGCTGACGGCGTGCAGGGCTTTGGTGACCGCGGCGACCTGCGTGAGGATGTCGATGCAGTACTTGTCCTCATCGACCATCCGGGCGATGCCGCGCACCTGGCCTTCGATCCGTTTCAGCCGCAGCAGGTACGCGTCCTTGTTGGCTGAGTAACCGTGCTGCTGGTGCTGCTCGGCGTCCGCGGGTTCCATGACGGGTACTTCGGGCTCGCTCATAAGCTCAACATATACCCCCATGGGGTATTCCGCAAGTACCCGACGGGGGTATCCGTGGACGTCGGATGGACAAAGTCTCCGGACACAAAAGAGCTCCGGAGTGCGTTATTGGGGGATACGCACTCCGGAGCTGTCTTTGGGTCGGCGGTCTTTGTCCCGCCTACGCGTTCAAGCATACGTGGCGGTGGGCGGAGAAAGCCAGCACCCCGAATAACAACATTCATTTTATTTTCGGGGGAGCGGCTGAGCCCCCCGAGCCGTGTCCAAGGACAGCTGGGCGGAGTGGAAAGCGAAGTGCGCCACGGGGTACGCGTAGACGTCCGCCAGGGTCATGGCCTCTTTAAAGAACGGGTCCCAGCGCGTCGGGAAGTACATCCGGCGGGCCAGGGCAGGTTCCGTCTCCCGCCGCAGCCGCCGTTCCAGCGCCGAGGTTACCCGGCGCAGGTGGGCGGCCATCCGCCGGCGGTTGAAGATCCGTGCGCCCCCCCTGGAGCCCCCGTAGTTGACGACGTCGAACGGGACGGTACCGGCGTTCAGAAGCCACGTGAAACCGCGGTTGACGGAAACAGGCAGCCTTCCGAATATCCGCACCAACGGAAGCAGGGCCAGCACCACAACGTAGCCGAACACCATGTGGTACAGCAGTTCCTCGTTGGTTCAGCGGGTGCCCCCGCTGCGGCGGTCGAGCGCGGCCGGCGATGCGGCTGCCAGGGTTGCTTCGAGCTCCGCGCAGTTGCGCCGATACGCGGCGACGACGGCTTCCCGGTCCAGCGGGTCGCTCACGCCGGCCCACAGTCAGGGGCCATGTCAGGAGCCGTTCTTGGTCCGGTGATGGGCGGTGGCCCGGACCGGAACGATGAGGATCGGATGGTCCTGATGGTGGCTCAGCCACGCGGCCACCGAACCGTTGAGGGCAGCGGACAGTCGGTGACCCAGGCCCGGTTCCGGGGTGCCCACGATGATCATCGCGGCACCCGCCTCGGCTGCGAGCCTGCCCAGCGCCCGGGCCGGGTCCCCGGCCAGCGTCCGCAGGGTCCAGTGGATGCCGAGGGCGTCGCAGGCTGAGCCGATGCTGTTCCGCAACTCCTGGGTCACGGCCCGGATTTCGGCGTTGTCAGCGTCCGGGTGCAGTGAGAGCCGGTGCGCGGACCGCGCAGGATCCCACTCCACGAGATAGCTAGCCTCATCCACATGGGCGCAGATCAGCGGCGCGGCCAGTCTCGAGGCCAGTGCGGCGGCAGCCTGCAGGACTTCGGGGCTCTGTCCCGGGAGCACGCCGACCACGAGGGGCGGCGGACCACTCGTGCGTTCGGCTGACATACTCAATTGTGGCGCCCGCGCTCCGTCGGGAACAGGGCCTTACTCCCCGGACTTTCCGCCGGCCAACGGTGCGGAATCCGTCCCTTTCGTGCCGGATGATCCCCTGCTCTCCGGGTGATGCCGCGAACCCTGCGGCGGTGCCCCGGGGGCGGTCATGGGCCGGGCCGCGCTGCGGCGTCAGTTTCCGCCGGCCCGGCCGTGGGCAAGCCCGGTGGGAAAGCCCACCAGGACCGGTTCGGGGGTGCCGCAGCAGACGCCCGCTGTCTCGACGCCAAGTTCGGTCGAAGCGGAAGGGACGTCACAGCTGGTGCCGGCGTCGGCGGAGCAGACCCCGGTCTCCGGGAGGTCGAGCTGGACGGTGTCCGCGGCCCCGCGGTCCCCGGCCAGGGCGGCGGCGACGGAGCGGACCTGCTCGTAGCCGGTGGCCAGCAGGAAGGTGGGCGCCCGGCCGTAGGATTTCATCCCGACGATGTAGAAGTCCTTGTCCGGGTGCCCCAGCAGCCCGGCGCCGTGCGGTGCGACAGTGCCGCAGGAGTGGAATTCCGGGTCGATCAGCGGACCCAGTTCGCGCGGGGCCTCGACGGCCGGATCCAGTTCCAGCCGGAGTTCGCGCAGGATGTCCAGGTCCGGGCGGAAGCCGGTGCAGGGCACGACGACGTCGGCCTCCAGGCTGAGGCCGTCGGCGGAGGTGACAGTGACGCCCGCTGCCCCCGGGGTGAGGGCGGTGGTCCCGAAGCCGGTGTGCAGTTCCACCGTGCCGGCTTCGACCAGACGCCGCACCCGGCCGCCGAGTTGGCCGCGGGCGGGCAGGCCGTCGGCGTCTCCCCCACCGTAAACCTTCGTGGCCGAGGCGCCCCTCACGGCCCAAAGGATCCTGGTGCCCGGCTCGTGCCGTGCCAGTTCCGCAAGGTTAATCAGGGTGTTGGCGGCGGAATGGCCCGCGCCCACGACGAGGACGCGCCGGCCGGCGAACCGTGCACGCTCGCGGCCCAGGACGTCCGGCAGTGCGGAGGAAATCCGATCCGCCGCGGCGGTTTCTCCGGCCGCCGGCAGTCCCGAGGTGCCGAGCGGGTTCCGGGTGCCCCAGGTGCCGGAGGCGTCAATGACCCCCGCTGCCCGGTACTCGCGGATGTCGCCGCCCGGGTGTTCGACCGTGAGCAGGAACGGCGTGGTGTCCCGGCCGCGGCTGTGCGTCTTGTCCATGCCCTGGCGGGTCACGGCCACGACGCGGGCGCCGGTGTGCAGCCGGGAGGACAGGGCCGGCAGCGCAGCCAGCGGTGCGAGGTAGGAATCGACGAGTTCGCCGCCGAACGGCAGCGCTGTGGGCCGTGGAGCTACCCACCCGGAGGCAGCGAGCAGACGCGCGGCGGCGGCGTCGATATTAAAGCGCCAGGGTGAGAAGAGGCGGACGTGGCGCCACTGCTCGACGGCGGCGCCCGCCGTCGGTCCGGCCTCAAGAATCAGCGGCTCAAGGCCGCGCTCCAGGAGGTGGGCGGCCGCGGCGAGGCCGACCGGGCCCGCCCCGATGACGGCAACGGGAAGAGTGGTGGTGACGTCCATGGTGCCCTCTGTCCGAAAAGATTGATCATGATCAATATGCCGAGTATCTCCCTCTATATCGACATCTGTCAATATGAGTGCATAATGGAGGCATGACAACACTGCAGATTGTTGAGTCCACGGCGGCAGCAGCCTGTTGCACCCCGTCCGGGATGCAGGTCCTGGGCACGGAAGAGGCGCAGGGCAAGGCCCGGCTCTTTAAGGCCCTCGCCGATCCGAACCGCCTGCGGCTGCTGTCCATCGTCAAGGCGTCCGACGGCGGCGAGGCCTGCGTCTGCGACCTCACCGAGCCGCTGGACCTTGGCCAGCCCACGGTGTCCCATCACCTTAAGATCCTCGTTGACGCGGGACTGCTGCACCGCGAAAAGCGCGGCACCTGGGCCTACTACTCACTGGTCCCCGGCGCGCTGGAGCGGACAGCGGACGTGCTCTCGGCCCTGTAGGGCCGCCAGAGCCATGCGGCCCTTGAACGGCCCCGGTGCGGGGCCTAACGTTGAAGACCTCAGGAAAGGGTGACCGCCGTGGAAATCTTCATGTGGTGGCTGGATCTGGATCTGGCGAGCAAGGAGTGGCTGCGGGAGAACTTGCGGGCCCCTGGGCTGCCGCTGGCCGTCGTGCAGGGCATTGCCGAGGCCGGCGGGCCCCACCCGGATGACGTGTCCGGGGTGCTGAACGACGCCGATTGGGACTTCATCGAGACGCAGTCCGAATTCGTCGACTGACCCGGCGCCCGGCGGGACAGCACTGAGGCGAAGCCCGCGGGAGGCGCAGGGCCGGACCAAACCGGCCTGCGAAAAACCATTGCGGGCATCCTCTGGTGATGGTTGCATAAGGGGCATGGCTACAGCACAGAGTTATGTCCTGGCGATCGGCACCAAGAAAGGCCTGTGGCTGGCGACGAGCCCGGACCGCAGGGAATGGTCACTTTCCGGCCCCCACTTCCTGATGAGTGAGGTCCCCAGCATCGGCATCGACACCCGCGACGGCCGGACCCGGATTCTCGTCGGCGTGCGTTCCGAGCACTGGGGCCCCACCGTCTTCCACTCCGATGACCTGGGCGACACGTGGAACGAGCCCGAGCAGGGCGCGATCCGCTTCCCCGAGGGCACCGATGCCGCCCTGGAACGCGTATGGCAGATCCACCCCGACGCCGAATCCCGTCCCGGGGTCGTCTGGGCCGGCTGCGAGCCGATTTCGGTCTGGAAATCGACCGACGGCGGCGAACACTTCGAGCTCAACCGCGGCCTCTGGGACCACCCGCACCGCGCCGAATGGGGGGCCGGCTACGGCGGCGCCGCGGCGCACTCCATCGTTGTCGACCACACCGGCGAGAAGGTGCACGTCGCGATGAGCACCGGCGGCGTCTACCGCTCACTCGACGGCGGCGGCTCCTGGGAGCCGCGCAACAAGGGAATCTCGGCCTATTTTATGCCTGACCCCAACCCGGAATTCGGCCAGTGTGTGCACAAGATCGCCGCTGATGCTGCCGTCGACGGCCGGCTCTACGCGCAGAACCACCACGGTGTCTACCGCAGTGACGACGACGCCGAGAGCTGGGAATCGATCGCGGAAGGCCTGCCGGCGGATTTCGGGTTCGTGATGCTGACGCATCCCCGCCGGGCCGGCACGGCGTGGGTGGTCCCGCTCAAGGCCGACGGCGAGCGGATCCCGCCGGAGGGCAAACTGGCGGTCCACCGGACCGACGACGCCGGCGCGAGCTGGCAGCGGCTGGACGTCGGGCTGCCCGGAGCGGAATTCAACTCCGTGCTGCGGGACGCCGCGTGCGTTGACGCGGCGGAACCGGCCGGCGTGTACTTCGGCACGCGCGGCGGCAGCGTCTATGCCAGTGCCGACGAGGGGGAACATTTCGCCGAGGTGGCCTCGCACCTGCCGGACGTGCTGTGCGTGCGGGCCGCGGCCGTCTCCCCGGCGCTCGTCTCCGGTTCCGCGGGACCCGGCGCCGCGGTGAGCGCCTGAGACCCGTGGCGGGGATCAGCGTGGTGCTCCCCAGCGTGCTCCAGCCGCTGGCCGGCGGGCAGTCCTTCCTGACTGCGCCCGCAGACACCGCGGTGACGGTGGAGGGGGTGCTGGACGTGGTGACCGGGCAGTACCCGGCGCTGTCGAGGCGGTTGCGGGACGAGACCGGGGCGATTCGACGCTACGTGAACATATACGTCAACGGGAATGAGATTCGCCGCCTGCAGGGCCTGGCCACCGAGGTGTCCCCGGGCCAGGAGGTCCTGATCATCCAGTCCGTCGCGGGAGGCTAGCAGTCTCAGGCGACCCGCCAGAGACTGCACTCGTCCGTGTTGACGGCTTTCCGGGTTCCGGACTGCCGGTCCAGGATCCAGACCACGCCGATTCCGGGCGCGGTCTCCTGGACACGGCCGCGGCGGATCACGACGTCGTCATAATTCGGACCGACCCTGAGGCGCGCCTCGATCTCGTCGCCCCGGTGCAGCTGATCCAGCGCGCGGATGCGGGTTACATGGGCGTTGGCTTCCTTCAACATGGCGGGGCCTCCTGGACTGGAGAAATGGTGCCTGCTCTTTGCCGGCACCTCCAGTGTCCTGCGCCAATGTTGCCGCTGCGTTTCGGCCCGGTAAGACGTGGGTAAGCATTCGACGCCGGGGCAGTTACCGGCGTCCGCGATCCGGCTGCTGGAGCCCCAGTGCCGTTGCCGGCTCACGGGATGTGGCGTTCACCCGGGCGCTGGACCCGGAACCACCGGTAGCCGTAGCGGTCCAGCTCCAGCGCGAAACCGCCGTCGTCCGCCAGCTCGATGTCCTGGCCGTCCAGCAGGTCCCGCAGGTAGGTGCCCTCGAAACCCGTCGCCGGGTCCCCCGCGGAGCTCAGGTCCGCGGCCACCGAGGTTGGCTCGGCCCCGAAGTTGTGGGCCAGGACAAGGGTCGAACCGCCCCAGGAACACCGGTGCAGGAGCACCTTGGCGGCGGGCTGTTTGATGAGTTCGAAGTCGCCCCACCCCAGTTCGGGGCTCTCCCGGTAGCGCTGGATCAGGGTGGCCATGAAGTTCCACAGTGACCCCGGGTCCCGTTTCGCCGCCGCGGCGTTGACGTTCTTCGGCCCGAAGTAGCCGTCGACCACCTGGGCCACGAGGTCCCTTGCAGGGGCGGTGGAGAATCCGCCGTTTTCGGTGTCATTCCATTGCATGGGGGACCGCACGGCCGAGCGGCCCTTCGCTGTGAGGTCCTCGCCCATGCCGATCTCCTCCCCGTAGAAGAGCACCGGGGTTCCGGGCAGCGCGAACATCAGCGAGTAGACCATGCGGATCCGGGCGGGGTCGCCGTTGAGCATGGTGGGCAGCCGGCGGCGCAGGCCGCGGCCGTACATCTGCATGTCCGCGTCCGGTCCGAACGCGGCAAAGACTTCCTCGCGTTCGGCGTCGCTGAGTTTGTCCAGGGTCAGCTCGTCGTGGTTGCGGACGAACATGGCCCACTGGTTGTCCGGGTGGATCTTCGGGCGGGAGCTGAGCGACTTGGCCAGCGGCCGCGCGTCCTCCCGGGCGAGGGACAGGTACAGGTTTTGCATGGACAGGAAGTCGAACTGCATGTTCAGCTCGTTTCCTCCCGCGCCGCCGAAGTACGTCAGCTGATCCTTATAGGGAAGATTGACCTCCCCGAGCAGCAGGCCGCTGCCGTTGCGGCGGTTGAGGAAGCTGCGGAGGGCGCTGAGGTAGTCGTGCGGGTCGATCTGTGCCGAGTCCTCCTTGGAGGTGCCCTGCAGCTCCAGGAAGAAGGGGACCGCGTCCAGCCGGAAGCCGTCCAGTCCCAGCTGCAGCCAGAATCCCATGGACTTGGCGATCTCGTCCCGTACCTTGGGGTTCGCCACATTCAGGTCCGGCTGGTGCTTGGCGAACATGTGCAGGTACCACTCGCCCGTGGCCTTGTCCTGGGTCCAGATGGAGGTCTCCTCGCCGGGGAACACCACCTGCTCCGAGGTATCCGGGGGTGTGTCCTTGCGCCAGACGTAGTAGTCGCGGAACGGGTTGTCCACCGTCTTGCGCGACTCCACGAACCAGGGGTGCTGGTCCGAGGTGTGGTTGAGGACGAAGTCCGCGATCACCCGCATGCCCCGGTCCCTCGCGGTCCGGATGAACTCCACGACGTCGCCCAGGTTGCCCAGCCGCCGGTCCACGCCGTACAGGTCCGTGACGTCGTAGCCGTCATCCTTGTCCGGGGTGGGGTAGAACGGCATCAGCCACAGGCATGTCACGCCCAAAGCCGCGAGGTAGTCCACGCGCTCAATCAGGCCGCCGAAATCTCCGGTCCCGTCGCCGTCGCCGTCGAAGAACGTCTCCGGATCCAGGCAGTAAATGACGGCGTTCTTCCACCAAAGGTCTGAGGTCTCGGCGATTCTCACAGCAGCGCCTCCCGGTCCTGGCGCGGGTTCCCGGACCCGCGGAGCTGCGGCAGGACGTGTTCCGCGAAGGTGTGGATGAAGGGCGGCTGGTCCTGCCCGACGAAATGCAGGTACAGCTCGTCGAAGCCAAGGTCGACATATTCGGCCAGCCACTGCGCGTGCTGCCCGGTGTCCGCGGAGATGTTCACGACGTTCCGGACCTGTTCATCGCCGACGGCGGCGCTGACGCCGTCGAAGTGGGCCGCCGTCGGGAGGTCCCAGGGAATGGGCGGGGAAAAGACGTTGCTGCGCCACTGGTCCACGGCAACCGCCACGGCTTCCTGCTCCGTCGGCGCCCAGGACAGGTGCACCTGCAGGATGGCGTTGCCCCTGCCGCCGGCATCCCGGTAGGCGGCGAGCATGTCCTTAAGCTTCGCGTGCGGCTGGTTGACCGTGACGAGCCCGTCCGCCCAGGCCGCCCCGCGGCGCGCTGTTTCCACGCTGACGGCCGGAGCAATCAGCGGCGGCTTGATCGCCGGCACATCCCAGATTCTGGCCTGCTGGACGGTGACCAGGCCGTCCCGGGTCACTTCCTGACCGTCGTGGAGTTCGCGGATGATCTGCACGGCCTCCTCAAGGCGCTGCTGCCGCGTCGCCTTGTCGGGCCAGGCGTCCCCGGTGATGTGCTCGTTCATGTACTCCCCGCTGCCCGGCGCCAGCCAGAACCGGCCGGGAAACATGTCCGCGAGCGTGGCCGAAGCGTGCGCGATGATGGCGGGGTGGTAGCGCTGGCCCGGCGCCGTCACGACGCCGAGGCGCAGCTTGGTGGTGGCCAGAGCGGCCCCCAGCCAGGACCAGGCGAAACCGGAATGACCCTGCCGGGCGGACCAGGGCTCGATGTGGTCCGAGCACATGGCGGCGTCGAAGCCGGCCTGCTCCGCCAGCTGCACGTCCTGGAGGAGCCGGCCGGGCCTGATCTGTTCGTGGGATGCGTGGAAACCGAGCGTAGCCATCGTTCATGTCTACCTGCGGCCCGGCCGGATGTCGAGGAAAGCCTGCCATGCGGGCCACTGGCGGGCGGCGCGGTGCCCGGCCACAATAGGGGCATGCGACTGCCGCTGATGCCCCCGATCGCGCCCATGCTGGCGAAAGCCGTGCCGTCCCTGCCCGACGGCGCGCTGATGTTCGAGCCGAAGTGGGACGGGTTCCGGTCCATCATCTTCCGCGACGGCGGGGAGGTGGAGATCGGCAGCCGCAACGGCAAGCCCCTGACCCGCTACTTCCCGGAACTGGTGGAGGCTCTGAAGGCCAACCTCCCGCCGCGCTGCGTGCTCGACGGCGAGATCATCATGGTCGGCGCCTCCGGCGACCGGCTCGACTTCGAGACCCTGCAGCAGCGGATCCACCCCGCCGTGAGCCGGGTGCGGCTGCTGGCCGAGCAGAAGCCGGCGAGTTTCGTCGCGTTCGATCTGCTGGCGCTCGACGACGAGGACCTCACCGCGCGCCCCTTCGCCGAGCGGCGCTCGGCGTTGGAACGCGTGCTTGCCGGAAGTGCGGCCCCGGTGCACCTCACCGCCGCGACGCGGGACAGGGGAACCGCCGGGGAGTGGTTCCACCAGTTCGAGGGCGCCGGGCTCGACGGGATCGTGGCCAAGCCGCTGGACGGGCCTTACCTGCCGGACAAGCGCTCCATGTTCAAGGTCAAACATGCCCGCACCGCCGACTGCGTTGTCGCCGGTTACCGGGTCCACACCTCCGGGCCGGACCGGATCGGCTCGCTGCTGCTGGGGCTCTACGACGACGCCGGCGGACTCGCGAGCCTGGGCGTGGTGGGGGCCTTCCCGATGCAGCGCCGCCAGGAGCTTTTCGAGGAGCTCCAGCCGCTCGTGACCAGCTTCGAGGAACACCCCTGGAACTGGGCCCGGCAGGAGGACGGAACCCGGACGCCGCGCAATGCCGAGGGCAGCCGCTGGAGCGGCGGCAAGGACCTTTCCTTCACCCCGCTCCGGCCGGACCGTGTGGTCGAAGTGAAATATGACCATATGGAGGGCGAACGGTTCCGCCACACGGCGCAGTTTGTCCGCTGGCGCCCGGACCGGGATCCGCGCTCCTGTACCTACGAACAGCTCGAGGAACCGGACAGCTACGATCTGGCCGCAGTGCTGGGGGCCGGCACGGCCTGACCCCGGCTTTCCCGGACCTGCCGGACCGGCCGTCCGGCGAGGCCTCCAGACGTTTCACAGACGATCGCCGTGGCGAACCCTGCCATCAGGAAGCCGAGCTGGGTTCCGACGGCCAGGCCGGAGAAGCGGACCTCGGTGCTGAACATTTCTGCGTAGAAGGCGGGCCAGACAGCGTTGGAGGCTGCATAGCCGAAGGAGAACAAGCAGATCGCGGCCAGGAACATGCGGGACGTTGCACCGCCAGCGTCGTCACGCTTGAAGGGGTGGCACACCTGGCCCCGGTTGAGGCCCCCGGCCACATCGCCCGCCTGCTGAGGAGCCTCATCAAGTGGACCGCATCCAGCGGAGCGGTCTCCAAACTCGTCGAGACCTGCAGCTACCCTCTCACAGGCATCGCCTACATCACCCGGTTTCCGGCGTATGCCACCTCGATGGGCAGGGTGCTGCTGGCGGCACTGCCGTCCGGCCAACTGCAGGACTACCTCGCCAGCACAGAGATCGGGCCGAAGTCATCTCCGCTGACCTGTCCGCCGGGTGTTAGGACAGCTCAACTGGACGGATCCGTCGCCGGTGCGGTGGAGACCGTGATGGTGACCCCGGCTTCGTCGTCAAGGATCAACAGGCGCAGGTCCTTGCCTACAAGGCAGGCATGAATGTCCTCGCTGTCCGCTGGGGCGATCTGCTCCGCCAGCCGCGTGACCGCCCGCGCCATTGCGCGGCCCCAGTCGTGGGGATCCGTGCTGGACGCTTCGGCCTCGGCCGAGTAGTTCTCGTGTGCTTCGGACATGTACTCCTGCTTCCCGCCCCTGGAGTGCGGCCTGTCAGGCTGATCCGGACAGGCAGCCGGCCCAAAATTGGTTTGGGACGGCATGCTCCAGTACTTGAGCATGGCCAGTCTAGTGACTCCGGCGCGCGGACGTCCACGCTTCACGCCCCGGCTGCGGAAGTTACGCGCGGAACCCCGCTAGGATTTCAATCCGGGACACCCCACGCCCCCAAGCCTCCTAAGGACGCCATGCCAGAGAACAATCCCGCGCCTGACAGCACCCCACAGGTTAGGCGCGCCGCTGTAGTCATCAACCCCGCCAAATCCGCCGGTTCGTCGCTCCAGGGCGCAATCCTCCGGCTGTGTGAAACGCAGGGATGGGCCGAGCCGCTCTGGCTCGAAACAACGGTCGAGGACCCGGGCACCGGCCAGGCGCGCCAGGCCCTGGAGGCCGGGGTCGACGTCGTTATTGCCGCGGGCGGCGACGGCACCGTGCGTTGCGTCGCCGAGGTGCTCGCCGGCACCGGAACACCCATGGGCCTGGTGCCGCTGGGAACCGGGAACCTCCTGGCCCGCAACCTCGGCGTTGACATCACCGATCCCGTCTCGGCCTGCTATGACGTGCTCAACGGCAGCGAAACGGCCATCGACGTAGTCAAGGCGCGGCTGAACCACTCGGACGAGGAGCAGGTGTTCCTGGTGATGGCCGGACTTGGCTACGACGCCGCGATCATGGCCGACACGGTCGATGCGCTAAAGGACCGCATGGGCTGGCTCGCGTACGTGGAGGCGGGCATCCGCAAACTCCCCGGCAAACCGGTCAAGGCCAAGATCAGCGTCGACGGCGGGGAACCCGTCCGCCGCAGGATCCGCAGCGTCATGATCGGCAACTGCGGCCGGATCATGGGCGGCGTCGAGATCTTCCCGGACGCCAGGCTCGACGATGGCGTTCTGGATCTGCTGGTCCTGGCCCCGAGCGGCCGGCTCGGCTGGCTGGGCGTTGTTGCCGGGATTTTCGGCCGGAACAAACGCGAGACCGAATCAGTGGAGTACTTCCAGGGAAAATCCGCCGAGATCACCCTGGAGCATGAGCAGGAGTTCCAGCTGGACGGTGACCACCTCGGCACCGGGACGCATCTCGCCGTGGCTGTCGAGCGGGACGCACTGAAGATCCTGATGACCACCGCTGCCCCTTAACGGCCGCCTGGAGGTCGAGTCTCCGCTGTCACCGGCCGGTGGCCGGGCTGTGCGCGAGGATCTCGGCGAGCTCGGCCAGCCGGTGGGCCCGGGCGGACTCCGCCGGGGTGAACGGTTCGCCGGGACGGACAAAGGTTAGGGGGCCGTGCCAGGCTGTCGGGACCCTCAGCACGGTTCCGTCCGGGGCCGGCGTGCCCGCAGCGGCGGCAGAAGCGGCACCCGTGCCCGGCCCGGCCTCGATCTGTGCGCGGAGCAGTTCAGCAACAGCCAGCGGCAGCTCCGCCGGGTTAGCCGCGATCCTGGCCGCGAGGCTCAGCGCCCCGGTCTGCCCGTCAGCCATGGCCAGCGCCGTGGTGGGCCAGACCTGCGGGTCTTTGCCGCCGCCGTCGCGCAGGGCCTTGAGCAGTTCCGCTTCGCCCAGCTCGCCGGGCGCGGACAGCACAAACTCATCCAGCACGCCGCCGTCGACCGGGTGGACATGGATGCTCAGGATATTGGTGTCCAGCCTGGCCAGGGACTGCGTGAGTTTCTGCAGTGACCCCGGCCGGTCCCTCAGCACGGTGCGGGCCCGCCACAGGGCCGGTGCCGCGCCGAGCCGGCGGCGGTGCCGCAGGGCGGGGGCGTGCAGCCAGCGCCGCAGCATCCGCGCCGCGGACGGCTCCGCCACCCAGATGACCAGGACGGTGGCGGTCAGCGTGAGGACCAGGACCTTAGCCACATAGGACAGGTGCGTCCCCACCACCGCCGCATGGACCACCAGCTCGATCGGCAGCATCACGGCGACGTTGGCCAGGGTCAGCCGGGTCTTGGTCGGTTCGGGCATCAGGCCGCAGACTTCGCAGCTCAGTTCGGAGGCGGCCGGGTGCTGTGTTCCGCCATGATTTCTGCCACGGGCTGAGCGCTTCATGGGTCCCATCATGTCGGGCGGCTGTTACAGGCCTATTGCCGGCCGGTGACAATTCCGTTCAGACTAGCGGCTGCGCCCGACGGCGGCCCCGCCGGTCTGCTTGACGGCGCTCCCGCCGGTCGGAGCGCCGGTGCGGTCCAGGACCTGTTCTGCGTCCCGGGCCAGGGGGTGGCCGGGCGTCCGCCCGGTGTCCGCGCCGGCCAGCTGGGCCAGCAGGTCACGGATTTCGGCCAGCAGCGCGGTGTCCGTCGGGAGCGGCTTTTCTTCCGGCTCCGCTGTGGCGAGGCGCTTCTTGACCAGATGGTTGATCCGGTTCATCGGCGCCACGAAGATGAAGTAGACGACCCCGGCCGTGATCATGAACGTGACGAAGGCCGTGATGACCGCGCCGAAGTTGAGGAAGGTCTTCTCGTTCCCCGGCCAGATGGGAAAGCCCAGCCCGTTGGTCTCGACCCCGCCGGCCGCGGCGATGATCGGGTTCACGATGTTTGAGGTGAACGCGCCGACCAGGGCGGTGAAAGCGGTGCCGACAACGACGGCGATGGAAAGTTCGATCACGTTGCCGCGCAGGATGAAGTCCTTGAATCCTTTGAGCATGGGTCCTCCAGTGTGCCTTGATGTAGTTCTGTGTGCCGTGTCCCGGGCGTGAGGAACAACCGCTAGACGCTATCACTTCCGCGGCCTGGTCTCCGGTCTGGTCTCCGGCTTCCTCTCCCGACGCCGGCTTCGCGCCCGCAGCCGGCCCGCAGCAGCACCTCGGGACACGGCGCCGGGTCCAAGGTCCCTGTCGATCGCCCGGCCGGTCCCCGAAGCTAGATCGCCCGGCCGGTCCCCGAAGCTAGGCTGGACAAAACATAGCGGCGGGGACTGTTGGTGGAAGAAGTACAGACACAAACGAGGGATGTGCTGGACGTCAGCGGACTCGTCAGGCGCTACGGGGAGCTGACCGCCGTCGACGGCGTTTCCTTCCACATCCGCACCGGCGAAACCTACGGGCTGCTGGGACCCAACGGCGCCGGCAAGACCACCATCATCTCCATGGTCGCGGGGCTGATCCCCGCCAACGAGGGAACTGTCCGCGTGGCGGGCCGGACCATGACCCCGTCCGAGACGGAGGCCAAGCGGAATATCGGCCTGGTCCCGCAGGATCTGGCCATCTACCCGGACGACGGTCGGGGTGGATCCGCAGTCCCGCAACGCCATCCTCGAATCCGTGGAGAGGCTCTCCGGCGAAGGCATGGCGGTGCTCTACACCACGCACTACATGGAGGAGGCCGAGCGGCTCTGCGACCGGATTGCGATCATTGACGAGGGCCGGATCCAGGCCGAGGGCACCCGGCCGTGCAGCACGTCGACAACGACGGGGCCGGGCTGATCCTCACCGTCAGCGACGGACCCACCGCACTCGCAGGGATCCTGACCGGAGCCGGTCACGCCGGAATGTCCGTCACATCGGTGGAGATTGTCCGGCCCGACCTGGAGTCCGTGTTCCTGCACCTGACCGGCAAAGCGCTGAGGGACTGAGATGCGCGGACTGTGGACCATGGTCGCGAATGACCTGCGCCAGCGCATCCGGGACAAGTCCGTCTTCATCTTCTCCCTCATCGTCCCGCTCGCCCTGATGGGGGTGTTGAGCCTGGTGTTCGGCGGACTCGGCGAGGACACCGTTGAGCTGCAGCCGGCCACCGTCGTCGCCAGCGCGGACGACGCCGACCAGCTGGGCGCCGCACTGCTCGGCGCCATTGATTCACTCGAAATCATGGACGTCACCATCAAGCGGGTCCCCGCCGCGGACGTCCGCCACGAAATCCAGGCTAGCGGCGCCGACCTCGGCATCATCATTCCCGAGGGTTTCAGCACCGCGGTGCTCTCCGGACGGGCGGCGTCGGTCCAGCTGGTCGAGGGGGACAACGCCTCGCTGGAATCCGGCGTGCTGATCTCTGTGGTGCAGGGGGTCGTGGACCAGTTCGCCGCCGGCACGGTGACCGCCGCCGGCGGCCTTTCCGGGCTGCCGCCGCAGGACCTCGAGGCGCTTGCCCGGCAGGCCGCGGCCGGACCGGCCCTGCTCACCCTCACCGAAGGTCAGGCCGCCGCCGAACAACTTTCGCTCCGCGGCACGCTCGTGGCGGGCCAGGCCGGGCTGTTCCTGATATTCACCGTCGGATTCGGTGTGCTGGGGCTGCTCGCGGAGCGGGAACAGGGCACCCTGGCCCGGCTGCGGTCGATGCCGGTCACCGGCGGCGCCGTGATCGCGGCCAAGGCCTGCACCGGCTTCATCCTGGGCGGCGTTGCCACCACCGTCCTGCTCACCGCCGGCTCCCAGCTGTTCGGCGTTTCCTTCGGCTCCCCGCTCGTGGTGGCCGCGCTGATTCTGAGCGTCGTGACGGCGGCCACCAGCCTCACGTTCGTCGTCACCCGGCTGGTTAGGACGGCGGAGCGGGCCAACGTGGCGCAGTCCATTCTGGCGATGGTGCTGGGGATCGCGGGCGGCGCCTTCTTTCCGGTCGACGGCACGGGATTCGCCGCAACGCTCCTGGACCTCAATCCCATCGGCGCGTTCATCCGGGGTCTCGGGATCTCGGCCGGGGCGGAAGCCTCGGGGACGTGGCGGGGCTGGTCGCGGTCATGCTGGCCTTCGCCGCGGCCGGGCTGCTCATCTCTCGCTTCCTCCCGGACCGGGTGGCGCAGGCATGAGCGCCGTGGTCGCGATCGCCACCGTGGAACTGCGTCGCTTTCTGCGGGACAAGTCGAACCTCTTCTTCGTCTTCATCTTTCCGCTCATGCTCATCCTGCTGCTCGGTTCGCAGTTCGGTGCCGGCAGCGGCCAGCCCCGGGTGACCATCGCCGGACCCGGCAGCACACTCGCCCAGACCCTGACCGCGGAGCTGGTGTCGGCCGGCGTGCAGGCGGTGGGCCTGGACCGGAGCCAGCTCGCTGCCCTCACCGGCGCCGGAATCCCGAAGGATCAGGCCCGCCCCGCCCTGGACCAGGCCGCCGCGCAGGTGGCGGCGCCGACGGTGGAGATCGTGGACACCGGCGACGTTGTGCAGGAGTTCCGGGGGTGGGGGAAGTTCGATCTCGGCGCCTCGCAGCAGCTGTTGCTTTTTGTCTTCCTCAGTTCACTCACCGGTGCGGCCACGCTGATCCAGGCGCGGCGGTTAGGTGTCGTGGGCCGGGTCATGTCCGCCCCGGTGTCCAGCGGCCAGATCGTGGCGGGGCAGGGGCTGGGACGCTTCGCCATCGCCTTCGTCCAGGGCGGATTCATCATGGTCGGCACCGCGGTGCTGTTCGGCGTCGACTGGGGCAACCTGTGGCTCTCCGCGCTCGTGCTGGTGCTTTTCTGCGCCGCCTCGGCCGCCGCAGCGATGATGGTCGGTTCGGTGATGGACAACGACACCGCCGCCGCCGGCGTGGGTGTGGGCGCCGGACTGGTCCTGGCGGGCCTGGGCGGCTGTACGGTGCCGCCCGAGTTCTTCCCGGAAGCGCTGGACGCGATCTCGTTCGCCACACCGCACCGCTGGGCCTATGAGGCGTTCGCCTCCATCCAGCGCCACGACGGCACCCTGGGTGACGTCCTGGCCGAACTGGGTGTGCTTGCCGGCATGGCCGCGGCACTGCTCGTGCTGGGCGCCTGGCTCCTGCGGCGAAGCCTCAACCGGGCCCTGTAGCGCCGCGCCCTCCGGGGCCGGCGGGGGCGCCGGCGGCCAAGAGTGGAAAGCAGGATCCTGCACCTCAGAGGCGACGGCGTCGAACTCAAGGAGGGGCCGGTCATCGACAAGACGGTCCTGAAGTTCCGCAGCTTCGTTCACGCCCCGATGCGCCACGGCTGGCTGTTCCTCGCCAGCGACGCCGCCCACACCGTCCCGCCGACCGGGGACGTCCGTGCCGCACACGCCGGCCGGCGCCGACGACTTCGCCCGCGCCCGCCAGCTCGGCGAGCTTAACGCGGTGGTGTCCTCCCGCCACGGCCGGGCCTACCTCGCCGAGGCCTACACCGGCTGCCGGGCGCACACTGACATCGGGCGCGCGCTAGGGGACGCGCACCGATTCGGCCGGCGCGGCCTCGACCAGGGCCGGCGCCGTGGTCCTCTTGTCACCCGTGCCTGCCCCCGCGGCTTTGGCGGACTTCCGGCCCGCGCGGCCGTAGACCAGATACATCGTCACACCCGTGATGACCATGAGCAGCACCGTGTAGACAAAGGTGTTGGAGACCCCGTCGACGCCCTCGGCGCCGTCAGTGTTGGCCTTGATCACCAGGCCCAGGGGCTGGTACAGCGGGTGGGCCAGGAAGATGGCGGTGTCGTAGTCGTCCAGCATGCTGTTGAAGTTGAGCGCCGCGATCGCCGCGGCTGCCGGCAGGACGATCGGCAGCAGGATCCGGCGGAACACGTACAGCGTCTTGGCGCCCATAATGTTGGCGGCTTCCTCGAGCGAGGAGTTGACCGATGTGAAGGAGGCCTTGAGCATCCGCAGGGTGAACGGGATCTTGACGGTCACAAAGGCGATGAGCAGGATCACCGTGGTCCCGGTCAGGACGGCGCCGCCCACCAGCGGGTTCGGATGGTCGTAGCTGAGGATCAGGCCCAGGGCGAGCAGGGCGGAGGGGAGGATCCACGGGATGTGGAGGAGGTACTCCACGACCGCCGTCACCCAGTTGCGGTACTTCTGCAGGAGCCGGGCCACGAAGAGCAGGCCGCCGACGGCGATCAGCGCGGCCAGCGCGCTGTAGACGATGCTGATGATGAACGGCCGCAGGCCCGAGGGCTGGGTGAGGACCCGGATGTAGTTGTCGAAGGTCAGGCTCCCCGGCAGCAGCTGGCCGGTCTGGATCGCGGCGCCGTCGGCAAAGGAGTACAGCACGATCAGCACCACGGGCAGCGTGTAGACGGCGAACAGCAGGTACGCGGCGGTGTGGACCACAGCGTTGGCCACGGGGTTGCGGATTTGCTGCTTCTGCAATCCGGAAGAGACCTTTGAGACCGAGAAGTACGTTCCGCCCTTTTCCAGCCGGGTCATGACCGCCAGCATCAGGATGGTGGCCACACCGAGGATCACGGCCAGCAGGGCGGCGAGGTCCCTCGACGTCGGGCTGTTGCTGAAGGTGAGGATCATTGGCGTGATGGTCTGGAACTCCCGGCCGCCGAGGACCTGCGGCGCGCTGAGGGCCCCCAGACCGGTCAGGAACGAGAGGACGGTGACGGCGAAGAGCGTCGGCTTGAGCATCGGCAGGACGATCCGCCGGAGGATGGTCCAGGTCGAGGCCCCCATGTTCCGGGCCGCCTCGATGGTCTGGTAATCCACGCCCTTCAGCGCGTTGGTGACGAACAGCATGTGGTTCGTCGTGGTGGCGAACGTCATGACGGCCAGGACGGGAAAGAAACCGGAAAACCAGCCGGGATCCATGCCGGGAAACAGCCCCACCAGGAAACCGGTCACGATGCCCTTGTCCCCGTAGATGAACTTGTAGCCGGCCGCCAGCACAATGCCGCCGTAGATGAACGTGGTGGCGTAGCCGAGAAACAGGACCCTTGAGCCGCGGATCCTGAAGTACTGGGTCACCAGCACAATGAAGATTCCCACCACGTTGACCGTGATGGACAGGGCGACGGCCAGCAGGAAACTGTTGCCCAAGGCTTTCATGGCCCGCTGGGAGGAGAAGAGCTTTTCGGCGGCGCGCCCGGAGAAGCTCCCGTCGGGGAAGAAGGTCTGGATCAGCACATTGGCATTGGGCCAGACGAGAAAAGCCGCAATGAACCAGGTCAGCGCGACACCGACGATCAGGACTGCGGGGGAGCGGAGCATGCTCCGGATGCTCCCGCCGTTCGAGCCGCCCGCAGTGCTCACAGGCTGGTCACTTCCTGCAGGCGGTTTCGGAGTGAGACACCCGTTTCCGGGTGGTACTGAAGGACGTGGGCGGGCTGGACATACACCGTGGCCTGGCTGCCCGTGGCGGGGTGGGTCCCGCCGTCTTCCTTGACCAGCAGCCGGATATCGGCGTCGTGGCAGCGGACGATGAACCGGCTGTGCAGTCCGTGATAGGTCTTCGAGACGACGGTTCCCCGCACCGGGACGGCGGAGCCGTTGCCGGCGGCCGGATCCAGCGATGCCTTTTCCACGCGAAGGTACGAGTTGGCCGTCGGATCGAGGACGTGGCTTGACTGCCGGTTCAGCTCACCGACGAACCCGGCCGTCAGGCGTGAACCGTCCCCGATGAAATTGCAGACGAACTCTGTGGCGGACTCGTCGTAGATGCTTTGCGGAGTGCCAATCTGCTCCACCACCCCGTTGTTGAAGACGGCCACCCGGTCACTCATCGCCAGGGCCTCGTCCTGGTCATGGGTGACGTAGACCGTGGTGATGCCGAATTCGCTTTGGAGATCCTTGAGCTGCTGCCGGAGTTGGTGGCGAAGCTTGGCGTCCAAATTGGAGAGCGGCTCGTCGAGCAACAGGATCTTGGGCTGCAACACCAGCGCCCTGGCGACGGCGACGCGTTGCTGCTGACCGCCGGAGAGTTCCGCCACGTTCTTGCGCAGCTGGTCCTCGGACAGGTCAACCCGCCGGGCGATATCGCGGACAAGGCGGTCACTTTCGGCCGGCTTCTCCTTACGCACGCGGAGGCCGAAGGCGATGTTCTCCCACACGCTCATGCTGGGGAACAGGGCATAGTTCTGGAACACCATGCCGACCTGGCGCTTGTCGCTCGGCAGCCGGGTGACGGCCTTGCCGTCGACGTAGACCTCGCCGGCGGACGGCTCTATGAATCCCGCGAGGGTGCGGAGCGCGGTTGTCTTTCCGCAGCCCGAGGGTCCAAGCAGCGTGAAGAATTCACCCGGTTCCACCTGGAGATCAAGGTTGGGGATGGCGGTGAAGTCGCCGAAGGTGACTTCGATGTTCTCGAAACGGATCATGGCAACCTGTCGTGTGCTGGCGGCGGAGCGGGGGTCCAACTGGAAAGGCGCGGGCTGCTGCCGGCTGGCCGGCTGCAGCCCGCGCACGGGTCAGCTCATGTATTCCAGTTCGATCTTTTCGACCCAGGCGCCCATGTTCTCCTGCACGAAGTTCCAGTCAATGTCCTGCTGTTTGAGCGTGTTGAAGAATTCAACGACCTGGGGCTTGGCCGTGGCCGCAGCTGCCTTGTTCACCGGCATGGAGTTGAACTGCTGGGACCACTCACCCTGGGTCTTCGCGCTGCCGAACCAGTCGATGAACTTGAGGGCCTCATCCTGCTTGTCCGTTCCGTTGACCAGGGCCACCTGCTCGATCGCCAGCGGCACGCCAACGGACGGCATCACGGTCGCCACGTCGACGCTGAACGACTTTTCACGTTCGACGATGATCGAGGAGGGCATCTGCCCCATGTCCGTGTCCCCCGCGGCGATGCGGGCGAAGAGGTCGGTCTTGGCCACTGCCGGTGTTCCGTTCTTGAAGTACGCCTCGACCTGCTTCCACCCCTCGTCCGAGACGCCCAGGTCGCCGCCGTCGTCCTTGTAGCGCGTCAGGATGCCGGCGAAGACGAGCTGCGCGGTGGCCGTCCCGAGGCCGGTGACCCGCTCGTAGCGGCCCTTGAACTTGTCCTGGGTCCACAGATCGGTCCAATCCTTGGGGGCCTCGTCCGCGCTGAACTTCTCCGTGTTGTAACCGAGGAGGATGGCCTGCTGGACCAGCGGCCAGTAGGCCTTGCTGTCGGACCGGTCACCCTTGGCGGTGTCGACTTCCGCGGACCAGGCGGGAGTGAACGGTGCGATGGCACCTGCCGCCTTGACCTGCTCGAAGTACATGTTGTTGAGCCCGAAGGCGACGTCCGCGATCGGATTGTTCTTCTCCGCAATCAGCTTGTTGGTGGCATCCGCGCCGCCGGCGCCGACGATTTCGATCTTGAAGCCCGCTTCCGCCGCCTTCTTCGTCAGCCATTCGCCGCGGCCTTCACCGTTGGAATTGGTGTAGACGACCAGGGTCTCGCCCGAGGGCGCTCCCGAAGGGGCGACGGCGGAGGGCCCGGAAGCTGCTTGGGACGCGGTGGGGGCTGCGGCGCCCGCGCCACAACCGGAAAGAAGGGCAACGGCGACGGCGCCGGCAACCATGGTTTTCAATCTGCGCACGAGTGAGACTCATTCCTGAACGGGGCCAGATGGCATTTGTCCGGTCAGCCTATAGCGGGCGGCGCCGGATTGAGCGGTATTGGCTATCAAATTGATGAAATAGCCTGACCTTGGCCACCAAGTCTGGTGCGTCCGGGTAAACGTCCGGCGCCCGCGGAGTCAACCCGCGGTGAACTTCCGGGTGCGCATGGTGTCCCGCGGGCACG
Source organism: Arthrobacter sp. AL12 (assembly GCF_029960645.1). Classification (GTDB taxonomy): domain Bacteria; phylum Actinomycetota; class Actinomycetes; order Actinomycetales; family Micrococcaceae; genus Arthrobacter. Next base: position 56,862 of record NZ_JASBQY010000010.1, on the reverse strand, counting down.
CCGGCCCCGTTGCCTGCGGCAACAGCAATCCATCGACATGCCAGGGGACCAGGAATAGCCTTAAGTCGTCCCAACACCCGACAAAGATGACGGAGAGGTGCCCGAGATGGGAACTGCAGAGAATGTTGAACTGGTCCGGCGGGGGTACGAGGCCTTCAATGCGGGCGATATGGCGACCCTCAGCGAGTTGTTCGCGGAGGACGCAGTCTGGCACGTTGCCGGCAACGGCGTGCTGTCCGGGACCAAGCTGGGGCGGGACGCTGTCCTGGCGTACTTCGGTGAGCTGGGGTCGCGCTCGCAGGGGTCCTTGAGTGTCACAGTCACAGACATCATCGGGGGCGAGAAACACACGGTGGCGCTGCAGCACAACCATGCCGAGGGCGACGGAAAGATCCTGGACATGGACGGGGCCCTCAGTTTCGAAGTCCGGGACGGACGGATTGTCTCGGGCAGTGAGTTCTTCGAGGACACGGCCCGGAGCGACGCGTATTGGGCCTAGTCTTCGCGCTCACCGCCGACCGGCCGCGGGCGAGAGAGTTCAGTCCGGCCGGTCGGGTGCCGGCTGACCGGGGACGAACGCTGGACCTCTAGGCCATGGCGGTGTGGGCGGCGCTGTGCGAGTCGATGGCCTTCGCGTAACAGTAGGAGTGCTCTACCCCGATGTACGGCCCGAAGCTCGGCACCGGGGCAAAGCCGGAGTTCTGGTAGAACTGCCGGCCGTCAGTCTGCACCGAGCCGGCCTCCGCGGTGATGGAGGTGATGCCGAGGCCGTGCGCGTGCGCTTCCAGGGCCGCGAGGATGGAGCTGGCCACCCCTGAACCGCGGGTGTACGGGAGCACGTAGAGCCGCTTGATCTCGGCGGTGTGCGCGTCGAGGATGCGCAGGCCGCCGCACCCCACGGGCTGGCCGGAGGCCTTGTCATGGGCGACGAGGAACACGGCCGTGTCAGCCTCCGACGGCGGCGGGCCGGGTTCGTGGTCGCTCGTGCCGAAACGGGCGTCGAGTTCGGCCTGCTGGGCCGCGCGGAGATCCGCGCCCACCGGGTTGGCCCAGGTGACCTGCCGGATGTTGAGCCGCGGGTTCGTCTGCATGGCTGCCTCGCTTCGCCGAAGGGTTATGCAGCTCAACGTTAGGCACCGCCGGTTTCGGCCGTGTTTCCAGCGCGTAAGGGTTCGGAGAATTTAGCTACAGCCTGCCGCCGGCGGGGTCCTCCGCCGCAGGGTCCACCAGTGCCAGGCCGCCGACCGGACTGCCGTCCCAGTGGATGAGCCGCCAGCCGGCGTCGGGATCCCCTTCCAGGGCCACAATCCCGGTGTTGGCGAGGGCATGGCGGGCGGCGAAGCCCGCCTCCACATTGCTGGCCCGCCGGCCCGCCCAGACGCGGATCGCGGCGCCGTGGCTGACCACGGCCACCGTCGCAGCGTCCCCGGCTTCAGCGGCAGCGGCGGCGATCCGTGTGATCGAGGCGTCGTAGCGTTCAAAGAAGTCGTGCCCGCTGGGCCCGGCCGGCATCCTACGGTGCAGTTCCCCGGCCGCCCAGCCCAACACAGTTCCGAGGTAGCGCAGATGCGATTCCTTGTCGGTGAGCTTCTCCAGGGACCCCGCTTCGATCTCCCGCAGGCCCTCCAGCACCTCAATCTCCAGGCCGCGGACGGTCGAAAGCGGCGCGGCCGTGATCTGGGTGCGGATCAGCGTGGAGGCGAAGAGAAGGTCGATCTGCTCATTCGCCAGGGACCGCGCCAGCGCGGCGGCCTGCAGGTCGCCGAGCTCGGTCAGCCCGGGCCCCGGGTGGGCGGTGTCCAGCTGGCCCAGGACGTTGCCGGGCGTCTGGCCATGGCGGATGAGCAGGAGCCTCATGCGAGGTGGTCCACCAGCTTGTCGGCGATGCCGGTGTACTTCCCGGGGGTCAGGGCCAGCAGCCGGGCTTCGGCGTCCGCGGACAGGCCCAGGCTCTGGACGAATTCCTGCATCCTGGCCGCGTCGACGCGCTGCCCGCGGGTCAGGTCCTTGAGCCGCTCGTAGGGGTTCTCCATGCCTTCGACGCCGGCGATGGCCTCGGCGCGCATAACCATCTGGATGGCTTCGCCAAGGACTTCCCAGTTGGTGTCGAGGTCCGCAGCCAGCACGTCCCCGGCCACCTTCAGGCGGTCCAGGCCCTTGGCAACATTGGAGATGGCAAGCAGGGAGTGGCCGAAGGCCACACCGATGTTGCGCTGCGAGGAGGAATCGGTGAGGTCCCGCTGCCAGCGCGAGGTGACCAGGGTGGAGCCCAGGACATCCAGCAGCCCGGAGGAGATCTCCAGGTTGGCCTCGGCGTTCTCGAAGCGGATCGGGTTGACCTTGTGCGGCATGGTGGAGGAACCGGTGGCGCCCGCGACCGGGATCTGCACGAAGTAGCCTATCGAGATGTAGCTCCAGATGTCGGTGCAGACGTTGTGCAGGATCCGGTTAAACCGCGCGACGTCGGCGTACAGCTCCGCCTGCCAGTCGTGGCTTTCGATCTGTGTGGTCAGCGGGTTCCAGCTCAGGCCCAGGCCTTCAACGAAGCTCTGGGCGACGTGCTCCCAGTCGGCGCCGGGGACGGAGGCCACGTGGGCGGCGTAGGTGCCGGTGGCGCCGTTGATCTTGCCGAGGTATTCGGTCCGGGCGATGCGGTCCAGCTGGCGGGTCAGGCGGTGCGCGAAGACGGCCAGTTCCTTGCCGAGCGTGGTGGGGGTGGCCGGCTGCCCGTGCGTGCGGGAGAGCATCGGCACGGCCCGGTTGTCCCCGGCCATGGCGCTGATCTGCGCGACGAGCTTCCGGGCGGCGGGCAGCCAGACGTCCTCCACGGCGCCCTTGATGCCGAGGGCGTAGGAGAGGTTGTTGATGTCCTCGGACGTGCAGCCGAAGTGCACCATGGCGGTCAGTCGTTCGATGCCGATCCCGGGCAGGCGGCGGCCGATGTAGTACTCCACGGCCTTGACGTCGTGCACGGTGACGGCTTCGATGTCCGCCAGCTCGGCAACCGAGCCGGCGTCGAATTCGGTGACGACGGCGCGCAGTTTCTCCTGCTGGTCCGCGGTCAGCGGTCCGGCGCCGGGAAGCACGTTGTTGCCGGTCAGGTGGATGAGCCATTCAACCTCGACGGCGACCCGGTCGCGGTTGAGGGCGGCTTCGGAGAGATAGTCGACCAGCGGCGCGACGGCGGACTGGTACCGGCCGTCCAGCGGGCCGAGCGCGATCTGTTGTGAGGATGCGGCAAGGGCCAGGCGTCCGGACGGCGTGCGGGTATCGGCTGTGGCGGCAGTTTCAGGCATGCCCCGATTCTTTCACGAAGTCCAGCCGGGCCTGAAGCGCGCTGATCCATGTGACTGACGGCAGGGTTTCCCGGTGATCCCTTCGGTTCCGCCGGCAGTTGTCCACATGGCCGGGCGGGGAGCTTCAGCCCGGGCTCCGGTGCCCCTAACGTCGGTGCTATGACCAGCGGGAGCGCCCACACCAGCGCGCACACCAGCAACCACACCGGGGCTGGCGGGGCGCCCGCGGGGGGTGTCCTGGCCGCTGATGCCGCCGCATGCGCCTCACGCAGCCACGAGGTCCAGCAGCTCGCTGCCCGGGTGGCGGCCTGCGCAGATCACACCGACGCTGCGCTGGCTGACCTGGTCCGGGTGGAACTGCGAGGCTGGCAGTCCCCGGCGGGCCGGGCCTACCGGACGGCGGTGTCCCTGCAGGCTGCGTCCCTGCGTCGCAGCCGGGCAGCCCTGCAGGAGGCCGCTGCCGCCGTACTCCGGCACGCCCAGAACGTGGCATTTTCCCCGGGACGGCCGGGGCCCTGATGGCGGAGGTTTCGCCTGCCGGCTCCGGGGGAGTGCCCATCCCCGCCGCTCCGGTGGATGGGATGTTGCAGATCCGGGGCGGAGTGGGCGGCCTCAGTTTCTCGTTCGAGGAGCTGCTGGCAGGGGCCTCGGCCCTGGACGGGATCGTCCGGGAACTGGCGGAGGCGGAGGCGGAGGTGGAGGGCGTGCGGCGCGCCCTGTTCCCGTACCAGCACGACTCTTACCCGAGTGGCAGCCATGCAATCATCGCCGTCGGGGAGGCAGCGCGGGACCTCGGCCGCGTCCGGACGGAGCTCGAGCGTCTTTGCCGTGACGTCCGGGCGAGCCACCGGGAGTACGAGTCCGCCGACGCCAGGAACACCCTGCTGCTGCGGATCGGCCGGACCGGTCCGGGGTATGTGCCTCTGTGGGGGCTGGTTGGCCTGCCTCCAATCACCGTGCGCGACACGGTGGAGGACGGCATTTCGCTGGTGCCGTCTACTCTGGCGCTGTTGCTTGGCCTGCCTGCCTGCCTGGCCCCGGCAGGGGGGAACGCCGGCGCGGCCGGTGTCCGCTCCACAATCCGCGGCCTGACGGCCGGGCCGGGTCAGGAGTTCCTACGCCCCCGGCCCGTCCGGATCGCCGGCCGGGACACCCGGACGGAGGAGGTGGACGTCTCACCCGCAGGGCTGTTGCTGCGGGCCGAAGCCGTCGGTCGGAACAGCGGGGACATCGAGGTGCTCATGGTGGGAGAGCCCGGCGGCCGCGCCTGGGTGGTGGTCATCCCCGGGACGCAGCTGGACGGACTGCCGCAGGGCACCAACCCCTTCGACGCCGCCGGTATCGCAGAGGGCCTCGGCTACGACTCGGCCGAGACCGCCGCGGCCATCCGTCAGGCCTTGGCGGAGGCCGGCGCCGAGGCGGGCGACCAGGTGGCCGCCGTCGGCTACAGCCAGGGCGGCATCCACGCCATGAACCTCGGCCGTGACAAGGCGTTTTTGGCCGACTACGAGCTGAAATTCGTGCTCACGGCGGGTTCCCCGGTGGGCGGGATCGAGCCCGGGCCCGGGACCGGCAGCCTGCACCTGGAGCACGAGCAAGACTGGGTGCCCGGGGCGGACGGGATGCCCAACCCGGACCTGTTGGACCGGGTGACGGTCACTTTGACCACTCCGATCCCCGAACACGAATGGCTGGAGCCGGGGATGGGGCCCGGCCACGCCATGGACCGCTATGCAGACGGCGCCCGTGAGGTGGCGGCCAGCCAGGATCCATCACTCCAGGCTTCGACCGCCGCGCTCGCGGCCGTGGTCGGCGCCGGCGGAACCGCCACGGTGACGCGCTTCTCGCTCCGGCGCGACGCCATGCCGTCCCAGCGGGGAACGCCGGTCGCCCCGGGGTTCCGGGCAACGTCCCCTAACGGTCGAGCGCGGGGAGGAAGCTCGCTACAAGGGACACCGCACTGATAATGAGCGCAGCGAACACCGCCGTCCACCAGAAGCTGTCGATGGTGAAGTGCACGGTGGTGTAGCTGCTGATCCAGGACGTCAGGTAGAGCATCCCCGCGTTGATGACAACAGTAAAAAGGCCCAGGGTAAGGATGGTGATCGGCAGCGACAGGAGGCTGATGATCGGCTTGACGAAGGCGTTGACCAAGCCGAAGATCAAGCCGATGAACAGGTAGCCCAGGATGATGCTGATGGTGCCGTTGCCCGCGGTGGAGATATCCAGGCCGGTGAGGATCCAACATGCGATAGCCAGGGCCAGTCCGTTGACGATGACTCGAACGATAAATGAGCGCATGGGCACATGCTGTCACACGCCCGGCGGCCGCGGCAGGGACCATATCCCCCTCTTGTGGCACAGACCCGATTGAGGCATGGACCCGAAGTAGGCTAGTTGGCATGACTTCATCAGAGAACACGGCCGGGGGCATCAGGCCCCGTCCGGTGGTAGACCTCCTTCCCCGCTACGCGGCCGGCAAACCGCCGGTCCCCGTCGAGGGACTGGTCAGCTACAAGCTTTCCTCCAACGAAAACCCGTTGCCCCCGATCCCTGCAGTGCAGCAGGCCATCGCGGCGCAGACCGATTTCAACCGCTATCCGGATCCGCTGAGCAGCAAGCTGCGCGGCGCGCTCTCCCAGTTCCTGGCGGTTCCCGCCGAGGACATCGTCACCGGCGCAGGAAGCCTCGGGGCGCTGAACCAGCTGCTGGCCACCTTCGCCGGGCAAAACGACGACGGCAAGCCCGACGAGGTCATCTACGCCTGGCGCTCCTTCGAGGCGTACCCGATCTGCGTCGGCCTGGCCGGCGCCGAGAGCGTCCGGATCCCGCTGACCGGCGAGGGCCGCCACGATCTCGACGCCATGGCCGCCGCGGTAACGGCGCGCACCCGGTTGATCCTGCTGTGCACGCCCAACAACCCCACCGGACCCATTCTGACCACCGAGGAAACCGAGCGCTTCATTAAACGGGTTCCCTCCGACGTCGTCGTCGTCATCGATGAGGCCTACCAGGAATTCGTCCGCGACGAGCAGGCCGTCGACGGGATCGAAATGTACCGGAAGTACCCCAACGTCGCAGTCCTGCGAACCTTCTCCAAAGCCCATGGCCTGGCCGGGCTGCGGGTCGGCTACAGCATGTCCCAACCGGAGCTCACGCAGCATCTGCGCGTCTCGGCCACCCCCTTCGCGGTGTCCCAGATCGCCGAAATCGCGGCGGTGACCTCGCTGGAGCACTTCGGCGAGGTTGTAGAAAGGGTACAAAGCCTCGTGGACGAACGGGACCGCGTCACCGCCGGCCTGCGGGACCTCGGCTGGTTCGTGCCTGAGGCCCAGGGCAACTTCGTCTGGCTCAATCTGGGTGCAGACAGCGCGGAATTCGCAGCCCTGGCGGGGGAGCGGGCCCTGTCCGTCCGCGCCTTCGCCAACGAGGGCGTGCGGGTCAGCATCGGCGAGACCGAGGCCAACACCCGCTTCCTGGAACTCTGTACGATCTATACAAAACCCCCACGGCGTTCCTAGCGCTTAACATGACGGCCGCCGCCCGCCGGCTGCGGATAAAGTAGGGACGAGTAAGCCAATATATATGCCGGACCGGGAATGTATTCCCGGTCCGGCATATATCCCAGCTATTGCGGCGCATTCGGATGCGGCAAGCAAGGAGACGGTATGGGCGCCACACATCTGCCCTCTACCGAGTTCGATGGAACCGACATTGAGGACCGACTCGAGGCGGAGGCGGAAGCCCGCCTGGGCGGTCCGGCGGAGCCGATGGTGCAGCTCCTCGCACCCGATGGCACCCTCGGCTCCGATCCCGTGTTCTCGGACTACGCCGAGCGGCTTGACCCGGAGAAACTGCGCGGATTCTATGCCGACATGGCGAAAATCCGGCGCTTCGACGTGGAGGCCACCGCGCTGCAGCGGCAGGGCCAGCTGGCCCTCTGGGTACCGCTCACCGGCCAGGAGGCCGCCCAGATCGGCTCCGGCCGGGCCAGCCAGCCGCAGGACTACATTTTTCCCACCTACCGCGAACACGGCGTCGCCCTCACCCGCAACGTGGACCTGGCCGAGCTGCTGCGCCAGTTCCGCGGCGTCTCCAACGGCGGCTGGAACCCCAAGGACACCAACTTCCACCTCTACACCCTGGTCCTCGCGGCGCAGACCCCGCATGCGGTCGGCTACGCGATGGGGATCCAGCGCGACCAGAAGTTCGCGGCGTCGTCCGCACTCGCGGGCGGAACTGGCCAGGCCGCGGAGCCCAAGGCCGCCGTCATGGTCTACTTCGGCGACGGCGCCAGCTCCGAAGGCGACGTTCATGAGTCCATGGTCTTCGCGGCGTCCTACAGGGCCCCCGTGGTGTTCTTCTGCCAGAACAACCACTGGGCGATCTCCGTCCCCAGCTCCGTGCAGACCCGCATCCCGCTCGCCGACCGGGCCAAGGGCTACGGATTCCCGGGCATCCGGGTGGACGGAAACGACGTGATCGCCGTGCATGCCGTCACCGACTGGGCGCTGGAACGTGCCCGCCAGGGCGAGGGCCCGGTGTTGATCGAGGCGTTCACCTACCGCGTGGGTGCCCACACCACGGCCGACGATCCCACGAAATACCGGGAATCCGCCGAGGAAAGCCGGTGGCGGGCGAAGGATCCGCTGGAGCGCCTGGAGAACTACCTCCGCGCCGAGGGAATGGCCGATGACGCCTTCTTCGAGCAGGTCAGGGCCGACGGCGACGAACTCGCCGCCTACGTCCGCAAGACCACTTACGATCTCGAAACTCCGGACATCCGGACTTCCTTCGCCAACACCTACGTGGAGGCCCACCCGCTGGTGGCCGAGGAGCTTGCCTGGTTCGAGGCGTACAGCGCGGGCTTCGCCGACGAGGCAGAACCCGCGGAGACCGCCCGGGCAGAGCGGGCGGCCCACTGATGACCACCATGACCATTGCCAAGGCCATCAATGAAGGCCTCCGCGCGACGCTGAACAACAACCCCCGCGCCCTGCTCATGGGCGAGGACATCGGACCCCTGGGCGGCGTGTACCGCGTCACCGACGGCCTGATCGCGGAGTTCGGCGCCGACCGCGTGGTGGATACCCCGTTGGCGGAGTCCGGCATCATCGGCACCGCGATCGGCCTGTCGCTCCGCGGCTACCTGCCCGTCTGCGAAATCCAGTTCGACGGCTTCGTGTTCCCGGGCTTCAACCAGATCACCACCCAGCTGGCAAAGATGCACTCCCGCAGCAACGGCAACCTGACCGTGCCGGTCGTCATCCGGATCCCCTACGGCGGCGGCATCGGCTCGATCGAACACCATTCGGAGTCCCCGGAGGCGCTGTTCGCCCACACCGCCGGGTTGCGGATCATCACCCCGTCCAACCCCCACGACGCCTACTGGATGATCCAGCAGGCCGTGGACTGCCAAGACCCCGTCATCGTATTCGAACCGAAGCGACGCTACTGGCTCAAGGGGGAGGTCGACACGGAATCGCCCGGAACCTCCGCTGACCCGTTCAAGGCCCACGTGCTGCGCGAGGGGACGGACGCCACTGTCGTGGTTTACGGACCGCTGGTCCCGGTCGCGCTGGCCGCCGCCAATGCCGCCGCCGAGGACGGCCGCAGCGTCGAAGTGATCGACCTGCGGTCCATCTCGCCGATCGACTTCGACACCGTCACGGACTCCGTCAGGAAGACGGGCCGGCTGATCGTGGCCCACGAGGCCCCGACGTTTGGCGGGATCGGCGGCGAAATCGCGGCCCGAATCAGCGAGCGTGCCTTCCACTCACTCGAGGCGCCCGTCATCCGCGTCGGCGGCTTCCACATGCCCTACCCGGTGGCCAAGGTGGAGGAAGACTACCTCCCGGACATCGACCGCATCCTTGAGGCACTGGACCGCGCCCTTTCCTACTGACCGCTTCCTGCCGAGGCGCCTTCTCCGAACAAGGACAATATGACACTCCACAAGTTCAACCTCCCCGACGTGGGCGAAGGGCTGACCGAGGCCGAGATCGTCGCCTGGAAGGTCAAACCCGGCGACACTGTGGCCATCAACGATGTCCTGTGCGAAATCGAGACCGCAAAATCCCTCGTTGAGCTGCCCTCGCCATTCGCCGGCACCGTCACCGAACTGCTCGTCCCCGAGGGCCTGAGCGTCGACGTCGGGACCCCGATCATCAGCGTGAGCGACGCGGCACCCTCCGACGCGGCACCCTCCGGCTCCGCGCCGGCCGCCCCGGCTCCGGCCTCGCAGCCGGCACCCTACGCTCCGATGTACGGAAAGCTGGAAGCGGATGCCTCCGACGCCGGCGAAGCGGCCGGGGGCCCGGCCGGCGGCCCGCTGGTGGGCTCCGGTCCCAAGGCCGACGCCGTCAAACGCCGCCGGCGGGTGGCCGCGCCCGCCGCGCAGACGGCGCCCGCGTCGGGCCCCGTCGCCGGACCGGTCCCGCTCGCCGAGCCTGTGGAGGCGCACGACATCTGGATCAGCCCGGAGGCCGTCACCCACGCCGAGCGCCCGGCGCCAGCGGACAGTCTCGACCAGCGGCCCACCCTCGGCGGAGCCATCAGCGGCCTGGTCAGCAGGGTCCTGGCCAAGCCGCCCGTGCGCAAAATCGCCCGCGACCTGGGCATCGACCTGGCCGACGTCGTCCCCACCGGGGCACGTGGCGAAGTGACCCGCGAGGATCTGGTGAGCTACCAGGCGCAGCGCGACGCCGAGGTCGACCAGGCGGACACCTTTTGGGGCAAGACCGGCCGCCCGCAGGAACAGCGGATCGAACGGATCCCGGTCAAAGGCGTCCGCAAGGCCACGGCTCGGGCCATGGTTGAGTCCGCCTTCGCGGCGCCGCACGTCAGCATCTTCGTCGACGTCGACGCCAGCCGGACCATGGAGTTCGTCAAGCGCCTCAAGGCCTCCCGCGACTTCGAGGGCATCAGGGTCTCGCCCCTGCTGATCCTGGCCAAGGCCGTCATCTGGGCCGCAGCCCGGAACCCCAGCGTCAACGCGAGCTGGGTGGACAACCCGGACGGCAGCGACTCCGCCGAGATCCATGTCAAGCACTTCATGAACCTCGGAATCGCCGCCGCCACGCCCCGTGGCCTGATGGTCCCGAACATCAAGAACGCCCAGGACCTGTCGCTCAAGGAGCTGGCCCTGGCCCTGAACGAGCTCGCCACGACCGCACGGGCCGGCAAGACCCAGCCCGTGCAGATGCAGGGCGGCACGCTGACGGTCACGAACATCGGCGCCCTGGGGATCGATACGGGCACACCGATCATCAACCCCGGCGAGGTGGCGATCGTGGCCTTTGGCACCATCAAGCAGAAGCCCTGGGTCCTCGACGGCGAAGTGATTCCCCGCTGGATCACCACCCTCGGCGGTTCCTTCGACCACCGTGTGGTCGACGGCGACCTCTCGGCACGGTTCATGGCCGACGTCGCGTCAATCCTGGAAGAGCCTGCCCTGCTGCTGGACTGAGCAGCAGGGGACCAGCGCGGACCCCCGCCGCCAGGCTCGGGCGGCGGGCCGGAACGTCGCGAGGCCCGGGGCGTGGCTAGGTCCCTGAGTAGCTTGACAGCAGTTCGGCCATGGCCGGATCGCCCCTGATCGCGGCGGCCACGGCGAGGGCCGCGGTGAACGTCACGCCGGCAAAGCCGGCGGTACATGCGGTCACCGCGGCACATAGCTTCCAGTCGCCGCGGACGACGAGCCGTGACGTTCCGGGCATGCGCCGGCCGGGGGAGATCCTGTTGGGGGCGCTGTCTGTGGAGCCGTCATCCAGGAACGCGATCACCCGGTCCCCCCGGCGGTCGACGCGCATGGTGGTTATGTGGTTGCCGTGCCGGGCCAGGAGAATGTCGTGGCCAACGAGCTGGCGGCGCTGAAGGGTAGGCATTTTCATCCCCTGGAACTAAGAAATTGGACGTCCACGCCAGCGGAGTCACTTCCAATTTTACCGCCGGAACGAGTCTGCGGCGGGCCGTAATCCGCATGATCCCGCCCCCGGGCCCTGTGGCGCGGGTCGGCGCGGTCCCTGTCCAGACAGTCCGGTCGGCACTAGAGTGGCACCAGCCGCCGCCAGCGGGGCGGACGCGGATCAAAGGAGATGTTGCGTGTTTTCGAGCCCGTTCCCCGATGTGGAAATCCCCGATGTCAGCCTGTACGACTACCTTTTTGGCGGCCTGGAGGACGCAGACCTGGACCGGATCGCCGTCGTCGACGGCACGAGCGGCGCCGAGACCAGCTACCGGGCCCTCGTGGGGCAGATCGATGCCGTGGCCGGAGCCGTCGCCGCCCAGGGCCTCGGCCTCCACGGCGTCGCGGCGATCCTGTGCCCCAACGTCCCTGCGTTCGCCGTTGTCTTCCACGGGCTGCTGCGCGCCGGCGCGACGGTCACGACCGTCAACTCCCTGTACACGGCCGACGAGATCGCCCTCCAGCTCGCCGACGCCGGCGCTCAGTGGCTGTTCACCGTCTCCGCACTGCTCCCCGGGGCGCAGGAAGCTGCCACCCGGGCCGGAATCCCGGCTGAACGGCTCGTCGTTCTCGACGGCGCCGCCGGCCATCCCTCGCTGCGGGACCTGCTCACGGCGGGTGCCCCGGCGCCGGACGTCAGCTTCGATCCGGCCACCCACGTGGCGGTGCTCCCGTACTCTTCCGGGACCACCGGCCGGCCCAAGGGGGTCATGCTCAGCCACCGGAACCTCGTGGCGAACGCGGAGCAGTCCCGCGGGCTGCTCAAGGTCACTCCGGAGGACCGCCTGCTGGCCCTCCTGCCGTTCTTCCACATCTACGGGCTGACCGTGCTGCTGAACCTTGCCCTGCGCCAGCGTGCCTGCCTGGTCACGATGCCGAAATTTGAGCTGGCGGAGTTCCTGCGGATCATCCAGGACCAAAAGTGCAGCTACCTGTTCATCGCACCGCCCGTGGCTGTGGCCCTGTCCAAGCACCCGATGGTCGCCGACTATGACCTCACTTCCGTCCACACCACCCTGTCCGGCGCGGCCCCGCTCGACGGCGAACTGGGCGGCAGGCTGGCGGAGCGCCTTGGCTGCCGGGTGCTGCAGGGCTACGGCATGACCGAGATGAGCCCCGTGTCCCACCTGATCCCGGTGGACGCCACGGCGGTTCCCGTCAGTTCGGTTGGCTATACCGTCCCGAATATGGACTGCAGGCTGCTGGATCCTGCCACCGGGGAGGAAATCGAAATTCCGGCCGAGGGGACCAGCGCGCCCGGACACCTGCTGTGCCGCGGACCGAACGTGATGCTCGGCTACCTCAACCGGCCCGAGGAGACGGCGGACACCCTCGACGCCGACGGCTTCCTGCACACCGGGGACATCGCCACCGTCCGCGCCGACGGTGTGGTCACGATCGTGGACCGGCTCAAGGAACTGATCAAGTACAAGGGCTACCAGATCGCCCCGGCGGAGCTTGAGGCGCTGCTCCTGACCCACCCCGGCATCGCCGACGCCGCGGTGATCGGAACCTCCGACGCCGACGGGCAGGAGGTGCCGATGGCGTTTGTCGTGCGCCAGCCCGGGAACACCGGCGAGGGCCTCGACGAGGGCGCGGTGATGGAGTATGTGGCGGCCAGGGTGGCGCCCTTCAAGAAGATCCGCAGGGTCGAGTTCATTGACGCGGTGCCAAAGTCCTCCTCCGGCAAGATCCTGCGACGGATGCTCAAGACGGCAGGCGCAGCTACCGGGTAAGCCCTATCGCCGGCGGGCCCTGGGCCGTTGGAACGGTGGCCAGCGGACGCCAAATCGATGCCGGCCGGAGAATGTGACGCAGCTAATCCCGGGGGCTGCCTCCACGGCGTATAGTTGGTGGTAGGTCAGGACGCGGCCATTGGAACCCCATCGTGGAGCTACCGTGCAAAAGATTCCCCCCGTCCTGGCTTCCTCAGCCCAACGCGCACACGCGATTCGAACGGTGCCGCATGCCCCGGCTCGAACCGTGCCGCATGCCCCGCCTCAGACCGTGCCGCACGCGCCGGCGCGGTCCGGCCCCCTGAAGGTCGCTGAAATCCCCCGGCCCACGGGGCCCGGCAAATTTGAGATCGTCCGTGTCGACGGCGGCGGTTTCCGCATCCGCATGCTTGACGGGAACGGGGCCGTGCTGGCGCTCTCCCGCGACTACCCGGACATCGCCGCTGCGGTGGAGGGTGTTGAGGCCGTGCGGGAATGCGCCGCCGCGGCCCACATCTCGGACGAGACGGGGCGTTCCCCCGCCCCGGAGAGCCTTACCCCGCCGCGTCCGTAACAAGGCCGCCGCGAACGCCGACACGGAATTCCCGGCCCGGCGGCTGCCGATCACCATTGGGGGTGACCGGATGCCGCCGTACGTGCCGGTGAACTCCCGCCCTGCGGTCGCGGTGCGCGCCTACTCGGACGAGTCGGTCTTGGCGATGTAGACGTCGCAGGGGGCGTTGTGGGCCACGGAGTTGGCAACGCTCCCGAGCACGCGGCCCAGGCCTTTCATCCGACGGTTTCCGACCACGATCAGCTGGGCGCCGGAACGGGCCGCCTCGTCGATCAGGGCCTCGGCCGGCTTGCCGCGGGCGGCGGCGTACGTCACCTGAACTGCGGGTGTGCGAAGGCTGTCGGCAACGCCGCGGGCAACCTTTTCGGCGTCCCCGGCGTCGGAGACAATCCACTTGTCACTGCCGCTGCCGAAGACCTCGGTCCTGTCGCTGTCGAACGCGCTGACCACATGAAGCGTGGCCCCAAGCGAGGCGGCCAGGTCACGGGCGGTTTGCGCGGCCTTCAGGGCAGTTTCGCTGCCGTCGACGCCGACAACAATAATTCCGGTCATGATGTGCTCCTTGGTCAACAAAAGTCTTCGGACGTGCACCGATGACTCAGGCTACAGGGCGGCGATGGCTTCCTGCAGGACCGGCGCCAGCCGGCGAACCCCTTCGCGGATGGACTCCGGCGGGACGGCGCTGAAGGCCAGGCGGATCTTGTTGGAGGGCTCGTCGGAATGCGTAAAGGCCGCGCCCGGGATGAAAACCACCCCGGCGTCGATCGCTTTCTTCAACAGCGGATAGGTGTCCACGCCGTCGGGAAGCGTGACCCAGACGAAAAAGCCGCCCTCTGGGCGGGTCCAGCTCAGCCCTGGGGGCATGTATTCGTCGAGGGCGGCCAGCATTGCGTCGCAGCGCTCCTTGTACAGCCCCCGGTACGTCTCGATCTGGCCGCGCCAGTCGTAGTCGCGGAGGTAGGCGGAGACGAGCATCTGGTTGAGGGTCGGCGGGCACAGGGTGACAGCCTCCGACGCCAGGTAATAGCGGCGCTGCAGGTGCGCCGGCACGAGGGCCCAGCCGATCCGCAGCCCGGGTGCAAAGATCTTCGAAAAGGACCCCATGTAGATCACATCGTCCGGGTTGGCGGCCCGCAGCGGAGTGAGCGGTTTGCCGTCGAAGCGGAGCAAGCCGTAGGGATTGTCCTCCAGCACCAGAATATTCGCCTTGCGGCATATATCCACGACCTGTTGCCGGCGCTCGGCGGACAGGGTGACCCCGGAGGGGTTGTTGAAGCTCGGGATGGTGTACAGGAACTTGATGTTTTTGCCCGCGGTCTGCAGGGCGGCAATCCTGGCCTCCAGGAGGTCGGGGATGATGCCGTCGTCGTCCATCGGCACGGTGGCGACCTGGACCTGGTACGCCTCAAAGGTGTTGAGGGCGCCGACATAGGTGGGGTCCTCGACCAGCACCACGTCGCCCGGATTGCAGAAGACCTTGGTCGCCACGTCCTGGGCGGACTGCGATCCCGCCGTAATCACCACGTTCTCGGGCTTGGCGTCCAGGATTCCCTCTGCGGCCATTACTTCGCAGACCTGGGTCCGGAGTTCCTCGGTGCCCTGGCCGCCGCCATACTGCAGTGCGGTCATGCCCTGTTCGGCGATGATCTTCGCGGCGGTCTGGCCCAGCCGCTCCAGCGGCAGCGACTGGAGGTACGGGCTGCCGCCCGCCAGCGAGACGAGGCCGGGGCGCATCGAAATGTCGAAGACGTCGCGGACGGCCGATTGCCTGATATTTGCTGCGCGCTCCGAGAACAGGTCCTCGTGGCGGTGGGCGGACGTAGCCGCACGTTCGATCGCGTCAATTGCCTCGGCCGGGAGTACTTCTGCGGCGGCATCAAGTGTTTCGTGGGTCACATCCCCCAGAATACAACCCCTGTTGCCATAGGGGAAACATTTGTTTCCAAGATCCCGTCGGGGTCGCGGACTCGGAACACCCCCGGCCGCAGGAGGGCGGCCGGGGGTGTCCGGAGTGGAGCGGGGACTACGCTGCGGAGACCGTGCGGGACACTTCCAGCGCCTCGAAGACGGCCTTGATCTGCTCAACAACCTCGGGGTCGTCCTTGGGGTGGACCTCGGCGAAGCGGACCATGGAGCCCGGGACGGCCAGCTTGACGTCCCCGAGCACCCGGGCCCCGGCGATACCGACGGCCTTGCGCGCCTCATCCTGGGCCCACACGCCACCGAACTGGCCGAAGGCGGTGCCGACGACGGCGGTCGGCTTGCCGTTCAGTGCGCCTGCGCCGAAGGGGCGGGACAGCCAGTCGATGGCGTTCTTGAGCGAGGCGGGAACAGTGCCGTTGTGCTCCGGAGTGACCAGGAGCAGGGTGTCGGCGTCGTTCGCGGCGGCACGCAGGGCGGCTGCGGAGGCAGGAACCTGGCCCTCGACGTCGATGTCCTCGTTGTAGAACGGGATGTTGCCGAGGCTGTCGTGGATGAGGACCTCCACCTGCTCCGGGGCGTTGATCTGGATGGCTTCAGCCAGCTTCTGGTTGGTGGAATCGGCGCGCAGGCTGCCGACCAGGGCGAGAACGGTGTTCTTGGACATGTGAACTCCTGGGTGTCGTGCCGCGTGATGCTGCGGCTGGCTGATGATGGAGGCCTTGCCGGCCTTCACAGAGCAAAACGGACTGCGGTCCGTTTCTATTCCCCGGGACTAGAATGTGCCTTGTGAGCCTGATCCCAATCCGCCCGGGCCTGGAGCCTGAACGCCGCGATGCGGCCCGCAACCGCCAGCTGGTCCTCCGCGCTGCCCGCGAGCTCATCGAGGAATGCGGGGCGGACGGCCTGACCATGGGCACCCTGGCGCAGCGGGCCGGCGTGGGCAAGGGGACGGTCTTCCGCCGGTTCGGCAGCAGGGCCGGTCTGATGATGACGCTGCTCAGCGACGCGGAGGCCGGGTTCCAGGGGCGCTTCATGTTCGGCCCGCCGCCGCTGGGCCCCGGCGCCCCGCCGCTGGAGCGGCTCATCGCCTTTGGCGAGGAGCGGATCGCCTGGGTGCTGGAGTTCGGCGAGCTGGCCCGGGCCGCGGACGTGTCCGCCTACAACCGGTTCGACGTACCGGCAGCCGTGCTTTGGCACAGGCATCTGGAGATGCTGCTGCGGGAAGCGGGGCTGACGGCCGACCCCTGGCTGATGGCCACCTCACTGAGTGCCGTCGTGGAACCGGAGCGGATCCTGCACGCCGTCCGCGTGCACCAGATTGACCCGGAGCGTCTCGCCGCGTCCTGGCGCGAGCTGGTCTCGCGCGTCGTGCGCGGGGCCTAGCCCAACCCTGATGCCGCGGGGGCTCAGCAAATCAATTCCCCGGAATTATTCATAACGATCTGATACCTGACACACGGAATGCCGCGTTCAGCGGCATCCGGCGGGAGCGTCCATGTGATAGTTTCCTCTGGAATGTGACCCGCAACATAGTCCACCAGGACTTGCCGACAGGCCTGCGGTCGGCCAGCTACCCGCTGGCCAAGATCCCGGATCGGCAGCGGTGACCCCCTGCCGGATGGGGACTACGGAAGGATCAGCTGTGAATCTTGTCAGGACCCCTGCGCACGCCGAGGCAGAAAATACCGTTCCGGCATCGGCAGCCACCGCACACACGACGGCGATCCAGAACTAGCCGTCCCATGCTCCGATACCTCGCCAAACGTGCGATTACGTACGTGTTCATGATCTTCCTGACCACCACCGCCGGGTATTTCCTGGCCGTGAACACCCTGCAGCCGGCGCTGCTGGAGCAGGAGCGGATCCCGCGGCCCACCCCCGAGCAGGTGGCCAACTCGTTCCGCCTCAAGGGCCTTGACCCGGAGCTCAGCGCGTGGGAGCGCTACGTTGAGTGGCTCACGGCGATCATCACCCGCTGGGACTGGGGACGCAGCCCCAACGGCGCGTTCATCAACGCCGAATTCGGCGACCGGGTCTGGATCTCGACCCGGTTGTTCCTGGCCTCAATCGTCCTGACCCTGATCATCGGCATCGCCCTGGGTGTGTACACGGCAGCGCGGCAGTACAAGGCTTCGGACCGGGTGATCACCTCCTACAGCTACCTCGTTTACATCGTGCCGGCGCCTATCGCCTACTTCCTGGTGCAGCTCGGTGCCATCAACATCAACGAGACGGTCGGTGAACGCATCTTCTTTGTCACCGGCATCTCCACGCCAGGGCTGGAGGGAGGCGGCTGGGTGCAGTTCGTGGACATGCTGGCGCACTACGCGGTGCCGACCTTCGCGATCACGATCGTGGGGTGGGGCACCTACCAGATCGCCCAGCGCCAGTACCTCCTGGACAACGTCAACGCCGATTTTGTCCGGACGGCGCGGGCCAAGGGGCTGACCCGGAACCAGGCCATCAGCCGCCACGCACTGCGGGTGTCCTTCATCCCCGTTGCGCAAAGCATTGCCTTCACCATCCCCGCTATCTTCGCCGGCGGCTTCTTCGCCGAGAAGATCTTCGCCTGGCATGGCGTCGGCTCCTGGAGCATCGACGCGATTGCCCTGCAGGACGTAAACGCCGCGACGGCGACCCTCGCCTACGGCTCCGTGATTTTCGCGATCGGCGCGATCCTCGCGGACTTCGCCACCACGCTGGTCGACCCGAGAGTGCGGGTGCAGTAACCATGACAAACCTCAACACCATCGACCCGGCCGCCGTCGCCGGCGAGGCGAAAATCGAGAACAACGACGTCGTCATCGCGAAGTCCTCGATCATCCTCCGCCGCTTCCTGCGCAACAAGACCGCCGTCGTCGGCCTCGCCATCTTCCTGGCCCTGACCCTGTTCTCCTTTGTCGGCGGCTTCTTCACCAGCTGGGACAAGGAGACGATCGACCCGTTCAACATCGGCATGCCGCCGTCCGCAGAGCACCTGCTGGGCACCTCCCAGGCCGGGATCGACCTATACGCCCTGACCGTGGAGGGCACCCGGATCTCTATCCTGATCGGCCTCGTCGTTGGCCTGGTCTCGGTCCTGATCGCCGCCGTGTACGGCTGCACCATGGCGTACTTCGGCGGAAAGGTGGACAAGGTCATGCTGTTCGTCCTCGAAGCCCTGATCATGATGCCGGCCCTGCTGGTCGTCGCCGTGGCCACGAGCGGCGGCGGCAACGGCCTGCAAAAGTCCCTGCCCAGCTGGCTGCTGCTGATCATCGTGCTGCTGGTCTTCAGCTGGATGGGCACCGCCCGGCTCATCCGCTCGCTCTCGATGTCCCTCATGTCGCGCGACTTCGTCAAGGCTGCCCAGTACATGGGGATCCCGCCGCGGCGCATCGTCTGGCGGCACCTCGTCCCGAACATCGGCTCCCTGCTGGTCCTGGACATCACCCGCGGCATCACGGGCGCGATCCTGGCCGAGGTGGCGTTCTCCTTCATCGGAATCGGCATCAAGGTCCCCGACGTCAGCCTCGGGGTGCTGATCGGCCAGGCCACCTCCCAGGTCTCCACCTTCCCGTGGATGTTCTGGGTCCCGCTGACCGTCATGTTCCTCCTGACCGGGTCGCTGGCCATGATGAACGACGGCCTGCGTGACGCGTTCGATCCCAGCTCCAGCTCCGTAGGCCGCGCCAAGAAGAGCCGCCCCGCGAAGAGCACGTCCGGCAAGGCCCAGAAGTTCGCACAGAAGAAGACCACATGAGCCACGAAATGACCGCCAGCACCGAATCCGCCGACCGCTCCGCCGTCGAGCGCCTGCACGTCGCCGGGCTGCACGCCGCAGGTGATGCCCCGGCGGATGCGGTGCTCTCCGTCCGGGACCTGAACGTCCGCTTCAACACCGAAAACGGGGAGGTCCACGCCGTCCGCGGCATCGACTTTGACCTCCGCGCCGGCAAGACGCTGGGCATCGTCGGCGAGTCGGGTTCCGGGAAGTCCGTCACCTCCATGGCCATCCTGGGCCTGCTGCCCCCGACGGCGGAGGTCTCCGGTTCGGTCCGGCTCCTGGGCAAGGAACTGCTGGGACTCAGTGACAAGGCCATGTGCCGGCACCGCGGCAACGACATCGCCATGGTCTTCCAGGATCCGCTGTCCTCCCTGACCCCGGTCTATACGGTCGGCAACCAGATCATCGAGGCGCTCACGGTCCACAACCCCACCATGAGCAAGCAGGCCAAGGAGGCGCGCGCCGTCGAGCTTCTGGGCATGGTGGGCATCCCCAGCCCGAAGGACCGGATCAAGGCCTTCCCGCATGAGTTCTCCGGCGGTATGCGCCAGCGCGTTATGATCGCCATCGCGATTGCCAACAACCCGCGCGTGCTGATCGCCGATGAGCCCACGACGGCGCTCGATGTCACCATCCAGGCGCAGGTCCTGGAGGTGCTGCACACCGCGCAGGAGGAAACCGGCGCCGCCGTCGTGATGATCACGCACGATCTCGGCGTCGTCGCCGGCATCGCGGACGACATCATGGTGATGTACGCCGGCAAGCCGGTGGAGACCGGCAGCGTCGACGACATCTACTACAACCCCCGGATGCCGTACACCATGGGCCTGCTGGGTGCGGTGCCGCGCATTGACGTGGCCGAGAAGTCCTCGCTGGTGCCGATCGAGGGTATCCCGCCGAACCTCATCCACCCGCCGACGGGCTGTTCCTTCGCGCCGCGCTGCCCGCTGGTCAGCAACGCCTGCCTGCAGGGCGAGCCGGAGCTGTGGCCCGTGGCCGGGACCAGCCCTGACAGCGGCCTGCCGCATATGGCCGCCTGCATCAAGACTGACTCCCTCGGCCTGGAAGTGGACGTCCGCGAGATCTTCAAGGCCCCGGCGGTTCCGGTGTCACGCTTTGACGCGATCCCGCGCGCGGAACGCCGGACGGTGCTGGAGCTCAGGGACGTCAAGAAGCACTTCCCGCTGATGAAGGGTGCCCTGCTCAAACGCCGGATCGGCACGGTGAAGGCGGTCGACGGGCTGAGCTTCGACATCCGCGAGGGCGAGTGCTTCTCGATCGTCGGCGAGTCCGGCTGCGGCAAGACCACCACCCTGCTGGAGATCATGGAGTTCCACAAGGACCAGGACGGCGAGGTGGTCATCGGCGGCCTCAGCAACAAGGAAGCCTCCGACGCCAAGACCAAGAGCGCCATGCGCAAGGAACTCCAGATGGTCTTCCAAGACCCCACCGGCGCCCTCGACCCGCGCTTCACCGTCTTTGAAGTGCTGTCCGAACCGCTGGAGAACGCGGGCATGGCCAAACCCCAGATCCGGAAGCGGATCATGGAGTTGATGGAGCTTGTGGGCCTCCAGCCGGACCACGTCAACCGCTTCCCCAACCAGTTCTCCGGCGGCCAGCGGCAGCGCATCGGCATCGCCCGAGCCCTGGCGGTGAACCCCAAACTCGTGGTCCTGGACGAGCCGGTGTCCGCCCTGGACGTGTCCGTCCAGGCCGGCGTCATCAACCTGCTGGACCAGCTCCGCGCGGAACTGGGGCTGAGTTACCTGATGGTGGCCCACGACCTGTCCGTGGTCCGGCACATCTCCAACCGGGTTGCCGTGATGTACCTCGGCAAAATCGTGGAGATCGGCGACGTCGACAGCGTCTTCGACAATCCGCGCCACCCCTACACCCGGGCCCTGCTCTCCGCGATTCCGGTCCCGGACCCGGTCCTGGAACGCACCCGCGAACGCATCATCCTGCAGGGTGATCTGCCCTCGCCGCTGGAAGCGCCCACGGGCTGCAATTTCGCCACGCGCTGCCCGGTCTTCGCGGCGCTGCCGCCGGCGAAGCAGCAGAAGTGCCTGAGCCAGGAGCCCGGGCTGCTGACAGTCACCCACTCCCTGGCAGCTGTCGGCGCCGGAGCCCCCGTGCGCCCGGCCGCCGCCGGCCGCCGGGCCGCCCCCGAGGCTCCCACAGACCAGCAATTCGCCTGTTTTTATCCCGACGGCGAACTGGACGCGGACATGCTCGTTGTCCACGAAACGACCTGACCTACCAGTCACACGCATCACAACTCGCACCAAAATGAATGAAGGGGAACACATGAAGAATCTGACCAAGATCGGCGGCGTTACCGCCGTCGTTGCCGCGCTTGCGCTGACCGCCTGCGGCGGTGGCGGCGGGGCTGCACAGGGTCCCGAGACCGCTAAGGGCCAGGACGCGGGAAGTGACCTGGCCAAGCTGGTCAGCATCAACGCCAAGGATGCCAAGGACCTGCAGCCGGGCGGCACCGTCACCCTGCCGCTGGGCAACATCGGTCCGGACTTCAACGGGTTCTCCAACAACGGCAACAGTGCGGATAACACCGCCCTGCACCGCCCGATCGACCAGGCCGGCACGTGGGGCTGCTGGAATTTCGACTTCGACGGTACCGCCACGCCGAACAAGGATTTCTGCGAGGACGTCAAGAGCGAGGTCAAGGACGGCAAGCAGACCATCACCATCAAGGTGAACGAGAAGGCCGCGTACAACGACGGCACTCCGATCGACGTCAAGGCCTTCGAAAACACCTGGAACATGCTCAAGGGTGAGAACAAGGACATCGACATCGTCAGCTCCGGCGCATACGAGTTCGTCGAGTCCGTCAAGGCCGGTTCCAGCGACAAGGAAGTTATTGTCACCACCACCCAGCCGGTCTACCCGCTGGACTCCCTCTTCACCGGCCTGCTCCACCCGGCCGTGAACACCCCGGCGCTCTTCAACGAAGGCTTCACCGGCGACATGCACCCGGAATGGATGGCCGGGCCGTTCAAGATCGACAAATACGACAGTGCCGCCAAGACGGTCACGCTCGCCCAGAACGACAAATGGTGGGGCACCAAGCCGGTCCTGGAGAAGGTAGTCTTCCGCCAGCTTGAGAGCAGCGCCGCCATCGCCGCCTTCAAGAACGGTGAAATCGACGGTGTGTCCGCGAACACCATCACCCCGTACAAGCAGCTTGACGGCACCAAGGACTCGGAGATCCGCCGCGGCCAGCGCCTCTTCGCCGGTGGCCTGAACCTCAACGCGCAGAAGGCGCCGATGACCGACGTCGCCATCCGCAAGGCGATCTTCACCGCCGTCGACCGCGAAGCACTGCGCAAGGTCCGCTTCAACGGCCTGAACTGGGAAGAGACCAGCTCCGGATCGATGATGCTGCTGCCGTTCTCCAAGTACTACCAGGACAATTTCCCGGTCAAGGAGACCGGCGCCGAGGCCGCCAAGAAGGTCCTGACGGACGCCGGCTACACGGCCAACGCCGCAGGCGTCATGGAAAAGGACGGTGTGCCCGCCGCCTTCAAGATCAGCAACTTCGGTGACGATCCCACCACCCTGGCCTTCGCGCAGACGCTGCAGAACCAGCTCAAGGCCGGCGGCATGGATGTTGGCATCGACCAGCGCGCTTCCGCCGACTTCGGCAAGGTCCTGGGCAGCCGAGACTTCTTCATGTCCGTCTCCGGCTACACCGTGGGGGCGGACGCGACCGACTCCGTCAAGCAGTTCTACGATTCCAAGACGAACGAGAACGAACTCGGCGACGCCGAACTGGATGCCGAGATCAAGAAGCTCTCCAGCATCGCCGACAACGCTGAGCGGAACAAGGCCGCCATGGAAGTTGAAAAGAAGCACATGGAGAAGTACTTCTCCATGGGTGTTGTGATGAACGGTCCGCAGATCTCCTTCGTGCGCACCGGCCTGGCCAACTACGGCCCGTCCCTGTTCAAGAGCCTGTCCCAGGTTCCGGACTGGACCACCCTCGGCTGGGAAAAGAAGTAACACTCACCGCTGAACGGCTCTTCGAGCAGCGGCGGCCGGCATTCCCTGAATCTTCGGGGGTGCCGGCCGTCGCCGTTTAAACCGGGGACGGGAGGGTCCCCCGGGGGTAGCGTGGGGACCATGACAACAGACTCCACCCGGCCCATCCGCACGGCCGTCGCCGGCTTCGGCCTCTCGGGCAGCGTCTTCCACGCCCCCCTGCTCGCTGCCGACCCCGCGTTTTCCGTCGAGGTCATCTCCACCTCCGACGCCGGCAGGCAGGCTGCCGCCTCCGCCCGGTATCCCGGCACCCGCCTGGTCGATGCCCCGGCGGACATCCTTGACCTCGCCGGCGAACTGGACCTCCTGGTCCTGGGAACCCCGCCGGCCACCCACTACCCGCTCGCGAAAGCCGCGCTGGAAGCCGGACTCGACGTCGTCGTCGACAAGCCGTTCACCGTGCGCAGCGCCGAGGCTGAGGAGCTCATCCGGCTCGCGGCACGGCTGGGCCGGGTGCTCACGGTCTTCCAGAACCGGCGCTGGGACGGCGATTACCTGACCGTCCAAGGCTTGCTGGAGAGCGGCGTGCTCGGCACCGTGACGCGGTTCGAGTCCCGCTTCGAACGCTGGTCCCCGGCGGTCGCGAAGGCCTGGAAGGCGGCCGCGACGGCGGACGATGGAGGCGGGGTGCTGTTCGACCTCGGCACGCACCTGCTGGACCAGGCCGTCGAGCTGTTCGGCCCCGCTACGGTCACCCACGCGGAACTGGCTGCACGGCGGCCCGGCGAGATGACCGACGACGACGTGTTCCTGGCCCTGCGGCACGAATCCGGCGTGACGAGCCATCTGTGGATGAACATGCTCTGCGCCCAGCAGGGACCGCGGTTCCGGCTGCTGGGCAGCGCGGGAGGCTTCACGAAGAACGGCGTGGACCCGCAGGAGCCCTTCATCGTTGCCGGCGGCAGCCCGCTGGACCCGGACTATGGCATCGAAGACCGGGACTGGGCCGGGCTGCTCGGCCGGGACGGCCACCTGGACCGGCTGCCCACCGAGCGTGGTGCCTACCCGGAGTTCTACCGGATCCTGGCGGCGAAGATCCATGACGGCGGGGCGGGCTCGGCGCTGCCGGTCCCGGTCGATCCGGCGGGCCCGGTGGAGGTGCTGCGGCTGATCGAGCAGGCCCGGGCCCTGGGTTGAACCGGGCCAAAACTGCTTAAACGGCAATCGGCTGCTCCGTAAACGCCGTTTTGGGGGTCCCAAAGGGCGGTTACGGAGCAGCCGATGCGGTGCGGGCTATGCCGGGACCGGCAGGCTATGCCGGGATCGGACGGTTACGCCGAGACCAGATCGTGCCAGTCGGCGACGAGGGGCAGGTTGTGCGCCTCGGAGACCGAGCGGTGCGCCACCTTGCCCCCGGCGATGTTGAGGCCGGCGGCGAGGGCGGCGTCGCGTTCAAACGCGGCCTTGACGCCCAGGTTGGCCAGGGCGACGGCGTAGGGCAGGGTGACGTTGGTCAGCGCGTACGTGGAGGTGTTCGGCACGGCGCCCGGCATGTTGGCCACGCAGTAGAAGATCGTGTTGTGGACCTTGTACGTCGGTTCCTGGTGCGTGGTGGGGTGAGTGTCCTCGAAGCAGCCGCCCTGGTCCACCGCGATGTCCACCAGCACGGAGCCGGGCTTCATCCGGGCAACGAGCTCGTTGGTGACCAGTTTCGGAGCCTTGGCGCCCGGGATCAGCACGGAGCCGATCACGAGGTCGGCGTCGACGACCGACTTTTCGATCTCGTACGCGTTGGACGCGACGGTCTTCAGCCGGCCCTGGTACTGGGCATCCAGTTCGCGCAGGCGGTTGATGTTGATGTCCAGGATGGTGACGTCGGCGCCGAGGCCAAGGGCCATGGCGGCGGCGTTCGTGCCGGCAACACCGGCGCCGAGGACAACGACCTTGGCGGGGCGGACACCCGGTACGCCGCCGAGCAGCACACCCTTGCCGCCGGCCGGAGCCATCAGCGAGGTGGCGCCGACCTGGACAGAGAGACGGCCGGCAACCTCGGACATCGGAGCGAGCAGCGGCAGGGTGCGGCCCTCTTGGACCGTCTCGTAGGCGATGGCGGTGACGCCGGAGTTGATGAGCTGCTGGGTCAGTTCCGGCTCGGCGGCCAGGTGCAGGTAGGTGAAGAGGATCAGACCCTTGCGGAAGCGGTGGTATTCGGCCTTGACCGGCTCCTTGACCTTCATGACCATGTCGGCGCGGGCCCAGACGTCATCGGCTTCGATGACGATTTCGGCCCCGGCGATGGCGTATTCCTCGTCGGTGATGCCCGAGCCCAGGCCTGCGCCGCGCTCCACGAGGACCGAGTGGCCGTGCGTGCGGAATTCGTGCACGCCGGCGGCCGTCATGGCGACGCGGAATTCATTGTTCTTGATCTCTTTGGGGACACCGATGATCATGTGTGGGCTCCAATGCTGGTGGCCTGTGGGCCTGGGTATTCGGGGAAGTCGTACTTCCAGACTAAATCCGACTGTGAGGCAAGCGACAGGCGCCGCCTCGCGGCGGCGGCCGCTTCCCGCGGAAATCCGGGGTTTCCTAAATACCGGACTGGACGTTTGTCGACCCGGCAAGCGTCAGGTGTCGCCTGCTGTCCGGTGCGTTGGTGTTCGCCGCGGCGTTGGCTGCGGCGTTTCCACAGGGAGCGGCATCGGCAGTAGTGTGGCAGCATGCACCAGCAGGACGTCGAACAGCTCGTGGAGCAGGTCGCACTGCAACTGGGCCGCGGGCTCTCACTCGAGGACCTCGACGGACAGCTGCTCGCCTACAGCTCCAACCAGTCGCACGCCGACCGGGTCCGGGTGAACTTCCTGCTCAGTAAGCGTGTTCCGGTGGACGTCAGCGCCTGGCAGCTCTCGCACGGGATCGCGACGGCGGTCCGCCCGGTGGTCGTGCCCGCCAACGAGGAGCTTGGGATGCTCGGCCGGGTCTGCGTTCCCTTGCTGGTGCGGGGCTTCCGGGTGGGTTACCTGTGGGTCCAGCTCGACGCCGATGAGCCGAACGCGACAACGGTCCTCGCCCAGCTGCCCGGGGTGGCCCGCGAGCTGGAGCAGCTCTCGGGCCTGCTGCTGGAGTCCAACACGGCCGAATCCGAGTTCCGCCGCCGCCGCGAACAGGAGTTCCTGGCTGCCTGCCGCGGCGAGTCGAACGCCGTCGCGGCCGTGGCCGGCTGGAAGGAAGTCCAGGGGCGCGGACCGTGGCAGCTGGTGACGGTACTGGATGCGGACGGCTGGGCGGACGCCTCCGACCCGATCGCCTCCACGCTGGTCCACCGCTCTGCCGCGCTGCAGGCCACCATCGGCGTGGACGCCACACTGTTCAGCGCCGGCACGGAAACCCACGCGGTCGTCCTGTTCAGGGAATCGACCGGCCGCGCGAACCACGCCCAGGTGCTGGTCCACTACCAGCTGGAGCTGGCCAAGCGGTCCGGCCGGCCGGTCCACCGGATCATCCTGGGAACCTCCGAGGGCTTCGCGCGGCCCCGGGAACTCGCCGACGCGTACCGGCAGTCCCGGCAGGCCGCGCAGGCCGCTGCGGTGGATCCCCAGCTGGGAGAACTCGTGGACTGCCGCGCCACCGGGATCTACCAGCTGCTGGCCTCGGCCGGCGGTGGGGCGGGGGCCTGGGCGGATGCGGGCTCGGTCTATTTCCGCCTCCTGGAGGACCACGACCGAAACCACGAGCTGCTGCCGGTGCTTGAGCTGTTCTATGACAATGACGGGTCGGTCCAGGAAGTGGCGGACAAGCTGCACCTGCACCGGAGCAGCATCTACAACCGGCTGGGCCGGATCCGCCAGCTGCTCGGCGTCGACCCGCTCAAGGGGATGGTGCGGCTGGAACTCCACGGGGCGCTGAAGGCGCGGCGCTGGGCGGCCCGGCCCAGAATCTGAGGGGCAGGGGGCTTAGGTGCCGCGGCCCTCCCGTTTGGGCCGCTCGGCCTCCAGCTGCCGGTCCGGTGCGGAGGCGGCATCGTCAGCCGCAGCAGCGCCGTCGGCCTCCCGCGCTGTTTCCCGGGCTCGTTCTCTCCTCCGGAGAGAGATCCGGCTGTCCATCCACATGGAGACGGCCACGAACGCGACACAGCTGGACATGAAGGCGGCCGTGTTGTTGAGCCCCATGGAGTTTCCGAGGATGCCTGTCAGCACCATGGCGGCAATGCCAGCCACGATGTGCCACCCTCTGAACTTACCCACAATCCAAGCGTAACCCCGGCCTTCTCCGCGTTTCCGCGCACGGCCGGGATCGTTGTTTGATCCTTATCACGCCGTCACGAAGCATCCGCGTCACCGTCATCCCCGTGGCCGGGAGCACCGTCCGCGGTACTGTTCTTCCTCTGCTTTTCCAGCCAGGCCATGACGTCGGCGAGCCGGATCCGCCGGTGTGTGCCCCGGTATTCCACCGGGATTTCACCGCGGTCCGTCATGTTCCGCAGGTAGGTGTGCGAGATCCCGGCCAGCTCGGCCGCCCGGGACGTGGTCAGCATTTCCTCGACGCTGCTGACCGTCACCGCCTCGCCCCGGCTGAAGCGCGCCAGCAGGTCCACGACGGCGTCCCGCGCCCGGGGCGGCAGCCGGTGGACGGTGCCGTCGACGAACACCGTGATGTCGTCGCTGCCGTTGAGGGCGTACCGGAGTTTCTGCGCGTCCTCAGCCGGAAGGGCGGCCGTCACCCGGGGAGCTATCAGTGTCATGGAGTGCATCCTAGCGCCCCCGGATCGGCCCCACACCACCCCTGCCGGTCCGGCGCTACAGCCCGAGCTCCTCAAGGACCGGCAGCTTGGCCCGGACCCAGGCGCGGGCCTCGGTGGCGCTCGGTGCTGAGAGGGCCAGTTTGGCCAGTTCCTGCGCCTCGGCCAGCGTGACGGTCTTCAGCACGGCTGCCACGGCGGCGAGGGACCGGGCCGTCATGGACAGGGTCGAGACGCCGAGCCCGGTGAGGACGACGGCGAGGGCCGGATCCGCGGCGGCCTCGCCGCAGACACCGACCGGCTTGTTGTGGCCTTCCGCGACGGAACCCTCCACGGTCAGGCCGACCAGCCGGAGCACGGCGGGCTGCCACGGGGTGTTCAGCGCAGCAAGCGGGCCGAGCTGGCGGTCGGCGGCCATGGCGTACTGGGTGAGGTCGTTGGTGCCCAGACTCGCGAAGGCCACCTCGCGGAGGATGGCCTCGGCCGTGAGCGCCGCGGACGGGACCTCCACCATGACGCCGGGGGTCTTGATCCCGGCCTCGGCGCACAAAGTGGCGAAGCGGGCGGCCTCTTCCGCGGTGGAAATCATCGGCGCCATCACCCAGACGTCCGCCTCGGACTCCTGCTGGGCCCGGGCGATGGCCTGCAGCTGGCGCTCCAGCACGCCCGGCGTGGTGAAATCGGTGCGGTACCCGCGGACGCCGAGTGCGGGGTTGGGTTCCGTCGCGTCGGTGAGGAAGGGCAGCGGCTTGTCCGCGCCGGCGTCGAGCGTCCGGAGCACCACCTTCTTGCCCGGGAACGCGTCGAATACGCCTTTGTACGCGGCGGCCTGTTCGTCCACGGTGGGCTCGGTGTCCCGCTCCAGGAAGCAGAACTCGGTCCGGAACAGCCCCACCCCCTGCGCGTTCAGCCTCGCGGCGGCCACGGCATCCTTGCCCCCGCCGACGTTGGCGAGCAGCGGCACCAGGTGGCCGTCCGCCGTGGCCCCGGTGCCGTCAAAGTCCGCCAGCAGCGAGGCCGTGGCGGCCCAGTGTTCGGCGGCGGCGCGCTGCGAGTCATCCGGGTCCGCGGTGATCAGGCCGGCGGCGCCGTCCACGTAGACCTCGGTGCCGTCCGGAAGCTGGTCGACGCCGGTTGCGGCGACGACGGCGGGAAGGCCCAGCGAGCGGGCAATAATCGCGGTGTGGGACTGCGGTCCGCCGCCGGCGGTGAGTAGCGCCAGGATCTTCTCCGGGTCCAGGGTGGCGGTGTCCGCCGGGGCGAGATCCTCGGCGATCAGGATGAACGGGGTGGGAGAGGACGGGATGCCCGGGGCCGGGACGCCGCGCAGTTCGGCCACGATCCGGGCCCGGACGTCCAGGACGTCGGTGGCCCGCTCCGCCATGTAGCCGCCCAGGTTGTGCAGCATTTCCGAGACGGAGGCGCCGGCTTCCCAGATGGCACGCTGGCCGGAGGTGCCGCGGCCGATCATTTTGGCGGCGGACTTGAGCAGCATCGTGTCCGTCGCCATCAGGGCCGTGGCTTCCAGGACAGCCTTGCCGTCGCCGCTGACCGTCCCGGCCCGGGCCTTCAGCTCGTCGTGGACGGCCTTCGCCGCCGTCTTCAGTGCAGCGGTCGCCTCCTCGGCCGTGACGCCGGCCGGCAGCTGCTCCCCGGCGGGCGGTTCGCTGACGGGTTTGGGCATCTGGCGGATGGTTCCGATGATGCGGCCTGGGCTGACGCCTACTCCTGGGAAGTTCTGCACTGAAGGTCCTCATTCTCTGCCGTGGGCCGGTAAGCCGGTGGTCAGGTACCGCCGGAGCCGTCCGATCCGGGCCGGACGTCCGGGACCGGTCGGCCGGCCCGGCCTGCTGACAGCTATATCGGCGGGCCGTTCCGGTACCTGAAAAAATTGTATGTGATGCACTTCATATAGCGTTGCTATAGGTGCTAGGGTAGCGGTTATGAGTTTCGATGGCCAGCTTCCGCCAAAGACGCGGCTGCTGCGTGCGGCGGCTGAGCTGCTGGCCAACTCCGCCGGGGGCGTGGTTTCCACCCGCCAGATCACCCAGCGGGCCGGCGTCACCGCGCCGACCCTCTATCACCACTTCGGTGACAAGGAGGGGCTGTTCGACGCGGTCGTCGCGGCGGGTTTTGAGGAGTATGTAGCGGGCGATCGCGACTTCGCGCCGTCAGGACAGCCGCTGGAGGATATCCGGCGGATGTGGGACAACCATGTGCAGTTTGGGCTCAACCAGCCGGAGCTGTACCTGGTCATGTTCGGCAATATCCGCCCCGAGAGCCGCCCGGCCGTCGTCGCCGACGCCGAGGGCCTGATGGAGGAAATGCTGAACAAGGCCGCCGTCGCCGGCCACCTTAACGTCCCCCCGCGGGAAGCGGCCAGGAGCATCCTGGCCGCCAACGTCGGGGTAACACTCATGCTGATCACGGAAAAGGCGCCCGAGCGCAACCTCGAGCTGTCCACCATGACCCGCGACGCCATGATCTTTGCGGTGTCCTCGGAGCAGGCCAAGGACAACGGTCCTGAAGCGTCCGGGAAGTCGTCAGTGGTTGTGGCGGCGATCGCCCTGAACGCGGCCCTGCAGGCATCGCACTCGGACCAGCTCTCCAGCTCGGAACTCAAGCTCTTCCTGGAATGGCTCCACCGGATCTCCACCAGCTCCACCAGCTAGCTTCGCGAAAATATCGGACCATCCTGCGGTGCAGCAGGAATGACGGATAGGAAATCACATGGCAACAGAGACAGTTGCGAAACCCCGCACAAGCGTGCGGGTAGGCGTCCAGAAATTCGGGACGTTCCTGTCCGGAATGATTATGCCCAACATTGGCGCGTTCATCGCCTGGGGCATCATCACGGCGCTCTTCATCCCGGCGGGTTTCCTGCCCAACGAGGAGCTCGCCAAGCTTGTCGGGCCCATGATCACCTACCTGCTCCCGCTCCTGATCGGCTACACCGGCGGCCGGATGGTCTACGGCGTGCGCGGCGGCGTCGTGGGCGCGGTGGCCACCACGGGCGTCATCGTCGGCACGGACATTCCCATGTTCATCGGCGCCATGATGCTGGGCCCGCTCACGGCCTGGCTCATGAAGAGGCTGGATAAGATCTGGGAAGGCCGGGTCAAGCCGGGCTTCGAAATGCTGATCGACAACTTCTCGGCCGGCATCCTGGCCGCCGGCATGGCGGTCGTTGGCATGCTCGTGGTCGGCCCCGTGGTGAAGGCCTTCAGCGACGGGGCCAGCGCCGTCGTCGAATTCCTCGTCATCAACGGCCTGCTGCCCTTCACCAGCATTTTCATCGAGCCCGCGAAGGTCCTGTTCCTGAACAATGCCATTAACCACGGCATCCTCACGCCGCTGGGAACACAACAGGTGCTTGAAGAGGGCAAGTCCATCCTGTTCCTGCTCGAGGCCAACCCCGGTCCGGGCTTCGGAATCCTGCTCGCATACTCGATCTTCGGCACGGGACTGGCCAAGGCGTCCGCGCCTGGCGCGGCCCTGATCCAATTCGTCGGCGGTATCCATGAGATCTACTTCCCGTATGTGCTCATGAAGCCCATCATGATCCTCGCCGCGATCGGCGGCGGCATGACCGGGATCTTCACCCTGGTGGTCACCGGTGCAGGGCTCCGGTCGCCGGCAGCCCCGGGCAGCATCCTCGCCGTCTACGCGGCAACCGCACGCGACAGCTACGTCGGCGTGACCCTCTCCGTCCTGTTCGCCACCACGGTGTCCTTCCTGATCGCCTCGGTGATCCTGAAGGCCAGCAAGACCCCGGTGGGCGCCACCGAGGAAGAGGCCCTCGGCGCCGCCACCGCCCGGATGGAGGAAATGAAGGGCAAGAAGAGCTCGGTGTCCTCCCTGCTCACGGGTTCCGGTGCTGCCGCCGCCGGCGGCGTCGCAGTCCTGGCCGGTCCGGTCAAGAACATCGTCTTTGCGTGCGACGCCGGCATGGGCTCGAGCGCGATGGGCGCCTCGGTGCTGCGGAACAAGATCAGGGCGGCCGGCTTCCCGGACGTCAAGGTCACCAACTCCGCGATCGCCAACCTCACCGACACTTACGACGTCGTCATCACGCACCAGGACCTGACCGAACGGGCCACGCCGGCGACCGCCAGCGCCGTGCACGTCTCGGTCGATAACTTCATGAACAGCCCGAAGTACGACGAGATCGTGGAGCTGGTCAGGTCGAGCAACGCGGAGATTGGAGCCGACGCTCCGGCTGCCACCGCGGCCGGCGCCCCGGCGGCTGCCTCCGCAACGCCCGAAGCTCCCGAGGAAACCGGCCCCGCCGGCATCCTCGTGGCGGAGAGCGTCGTCCTGAACGGCACGGCCACCACCCGCGATGCCGCCATCGACGAGGCCGGCCGGCTCCTGCTGGGCCGCGGCGCCGTCGACGCCGGCTACCTGGACGCCATGCACGAACGGGAGGAATCCGTGTCCACCTACATGGGCAGCTACCTCGCGATTCCGCACGGCACCAATGCCGCCAAGGACCACATCATGAAGTCCGCGGTCTCAGTGATCCGCTACCCGAACGGCATCGACTGGAACGGCAAGGAAGTGAAGTTCGTGGTCGGCGTCGCCGGCATCAACAACGAGCACCTGCACATCCTGTCCTCGATCGCCAAGGTCTTCACCAACAAGGCCCAGGTGGCACGGCTTGAGGCGGCTACCACGGTCGAGGAAGTCCTTGACCTGTTCGGAAAGGTCAATTCATAGTGAAGGCTGTTCATTTCGGAGCCGGAAACATCGGGCGCGGCTTCGTGGGGCTGCTGCTGCACGAGGCGGGGTATGAGGTGGTGTTCGCGGATGTCGCAGAGGACCTGATCACCCAGCTGGCCGCCGCGGACAGCTACCGGGTCCACGAGGTGGGGGAGCAGCCCACCGTCCGCACCGTGGAGAACTTCCGCGCGCTCAATTCCAGCAGCCAGGAAGCGGACGTCATTGCGGAGATCGCGACGGCGGACGTTGTCACCACCGCGGTGGGGCCGCATATCCTCAAGTTCGTGGCCCCGGTGATCGCCAGGGGGATCGCCGCCAGGGCCCCCGGACTCGCTCCGCTGCAGGTGATGGCGTGTGAGAACGCGATCAACGCCACGGACATCCTGAAGTCCGAGGTCTCCGCCCAGTGGGACCCGGCCGCGGGGTCCCTCGATGCGGCCGCCGTGTTCGCGAACACGGCGGTGGACCGGATTGTGCCCAACCAGGATGCCGGGCAGGGCCTGGACGTCACCGTGGAGACCTTCTACGAATGGGTCATCGACCGGACACCGTTCGGCGCTGCGGTGCCGGTCATTCCGGGTGCCACGTTCGTGGACAACCTGGAGCCCTACATCGAGCGGAAACTGTTCACCGTGAACACCGGGCACGCCGCGGCAGCCTATTTCGGCTTCGAGGCCGGTCTCGGGAAGATTTCCGAGGCCATGGCCGATCAGGACGTCGCCGCCGATGTGCGCGCCGTCCTGGACGAAACCAAAGAGCTCCTGGTCGCCAAGCACGGCTTCAACCGTGACGAGCAGGAGGCCTATGTCCAGAAGATCCTGGGCCGCTTTTCCAACCCCCACCTGCCGGACACCGTGAACCGGGTCGGCCGGGCACCGCTGCGCAAGCTCAGTCGGCACGAACGCTTCATCGGTCCGGCGGCGGAACTCGCCGAACGCGGAATCGTGCCGGAGGCCCTGCTCGGCGCGATCGCCGCAGCCCTGCGCTTCAACGACCCGGCCGACGCCGAGGCCGTGGAGCTCAGGCAGATCCTGGCATCCTCCAGCGCCGGCGAGGCCACCGCGAAGATCACCGGTCTCGCCCCGGACCACCCGCTGTTCGCGGCAGTCTCCGCCCTGGTCGACGACGCCACGGACGCCGTCTAGTCCGTTTCAAATATCGCCGAAGCAAAGCCGCCGACGCCGGAACCCACCCGAGTTCCGGCGTCAGCGTCTGTCCCAGCAGCGGCCCCCACCCGCCGAGGTGACAGATAATGCCTATGTTTCCGAGAAACATGGGCATTATCTGTCACCTCGCCGGGCGGTAGGGCAAGCTGGACTGGTGACTTCGAACCCCCGTGACCGGACCTCCTTGCTGACTCTCGACGTGGACGGCGGGACTTTCCGCCTGCGGCATGCCGAACGCGCCGATCTGCCCGGCATTCTCCGGCTGCTGGCCGACGACCAGCTCGGGTCGAGCCGCGAGGATTTGTCCGATCTGGCACCCTACGAGAAGGCGTTTGCCGCGATCGACGCCGATCCGGCGCACCAGCTGCTCGTGGGGGAGCTGGCGACCGCGGACGAGTCGGGTGCCCGCCTGGTGGCAACGTTCCAGCTGAGCTTCCTGCCGGGGCTGTCCCGCAGGGGTTCATGGCGAGCCCAGTTGGAGGCCGTGCGGGTGGGGAGCGAGCTGCGCGGCCAGAGCGTCGGGGCGGCGATGGTGCAGTGGGCCATCGACGAGTCGCGGCTCCGCGGCTGTTCACTCCTGCAGCTCACCACGGACAAGTCCCGCACGGCCGCCCACCGGTTTTATGAGCGGCTCGGCTTCGCGGCGAGCCACGAGGGCATGAAGCTCATTCTGTAGCCCACGTGCCCGCCGAGGAGACAGATAATGCCCATGTTTCGGGGAAACATGGGCATTATCTGTCACCTCGCGAGGCGGAAGAGTTCGTCGGGCTCAGGCTTTGGCGGAATCCTTGGCGGAATCCTTGGCGGAGCCCTTCGGGACGAACAGGGTCTCGGCGTGCTCCAGGGACATTCCGTTGGTCTCGGGGACCTTGAACTTCACAAAGAAGAACGACGCCGCCGCGAACATCGCGTACATGGCATAGGTCAGGGGCAGGGAGGCCGCCGCCATGGCCGGGAAGCTCAGGGTGATGGCGAAGTTGGCGATCCACTGGGCGGCGGCGGCGAGGCCCAGCGCGCGGGCGCGGATCCGGGATGGGAAAATCTCGCCCAGCAGCACCCACACCAGCGGGCCCCAGGAGGCGCCGAAGCTGATCACGAAGACGTTGGCGGCCACCAGAGCGACCGGGCCCCACGCACCGGGCAGCGAAATCCCGTCCCCGGATCCGGTGGCGGAGCCGAAGGCGAGGGCCATGGTGCCCAGCGAGACGGCCATGCCGATGGAACCCGCCAGCATGATGGGCCGGCGGCCGATCCGGTCCACGAGGGCGATCGCCACGAGAGTCACCAGGATGTTAGTGATGGCGGTGGCCACGGAGATCGTCAGGGAGTCCTTCTCCTGGAAACCGACGGCCTTCCACAGGGTGGTGGAGTAGTAGAAGATCACGTTGATGCCGACGAACTGCTGCAGCACCGAGAGGATAATGCCGATCCACACCACGGGCTGCAGGCCGAACGCCTTGCCGCGCAGGGAGCCCTTCTGGCCCGCGACCTTGTCTTCCTCGATGGCCTTTTTGATGTCGCGCAGTTGGCGGTCCGTGTTCTCATTCGGGGCGATGGACTGGAAGATTTTCAGGGCTTCCTCGTCCTTGCCCTGAAAGACGAGGAACCGCGGCGACTCGGGCAGGGTGTACGCGATCCAGCCGTAGACGACGGCGGGGACGGCGGCGGCGAGGAACATCCAGCGCCAGGCCTCGATGCCGAACCAGAGAGCCTCGCCGGCCCCGCCGGCGAAGTTCGCGAACAGGGCGTCCGAGAGCAGGGCCGCGAAGATACCCGTGGTGATGGCGAGCTGCTGGAGCGACGCCAGGCGGCCGCGGACGTGGCGCGGGGAGATCTCGGAGATGTAGGCCGGGGCGATCACGGAGGCCAGACCGATGCCCAGGCCGCCGACGAGGCGCCAGAAGATGAGATCCCACACGCTGAAGGCGAAGCCGGTCCCGACGGCACTGACCAGGAACAGCAGCGCGCCGATCTTCATCGCCGGGATGCGGCCGTAGCGGTCTGCGACCTTCCCGGCCAGAAAAGCGCCCGCGGCGCAGCCAAGGAGGGCAACGGCGACGGCGAAACCGGTCACGGCCTCGCTCAGCGCGAACTCGTCCTTGATGGCGTCGACAGCGCCGTTGACCACGGAGGAGTCGAAGCCGAAGAGGAAGCCGCCCACGGCGCCCGCCACGGCCAGCCAAATGACCCGCTGCGGGATCTTGGCTACGGTCTGGTCTTGGGTGGTTGTCATCTGGCTCCCTCGGCGTTTCGCGTTCCACGGCCTGCGCCGCGGCTACCAAGTCTGACACCGGAGCCAGAGCGGTGCATGTCACAGGGCCAGAAAGTGAGACGAAACATACAGTTTGACGGCACCGCGGGCGGAGGTCTCCGCCGTCCGGCGCCGAGGTGACATTTCGCGCCCATGTTAGGCCCGGCCATGGGCGCGAAATCTCACCTCGGCAGACGCAGACCCAGGCGCTGTGGAGGACAGGTGGAGGCAAGCTGGGGATAACTTAAACGCGCGGCGCCGGATCTGATCATGATGGGGGAATGCGCCGACTTGAACTCCCACCAGCCCTGGCGAATGGCTCGTTCTCCGTTCTGGCTGCGGATGCGGCCGGGATCTCGCGGAAGCGGACCCGGGCCCGGGACCTTATCACCGTGTCCCGCGGCGTCCGCATCCCGGCCGGCAGTAGCGCACAGGGCGCCGCAGCGCTGAGAGCCTACTGCCAACTCGATGACTTCACCGTGCTCTGCCACTTCACCGCGGCGCGGATATGGCGCGTGGGCCTCCCGCTGTGGGCAGACTCCGACTGGCGGATCCACCTTGCCCGGCCACGGGGCGGCAGCATTCCGAAACGGGCCAACGCGGCGGGACACCGCCTCGCACTGCGGCCCGGGGACGTTGTAATGCTCGACGGCGTCCGGGTGACCTCGCCCGAACGCACCTTCCTGGACCTGGCGGCGGTCCTGCCGTTGGACGACCTCGTGGCTGCCGGGGATTCCCTGGTCTCCGGGCACGGTCCGGAGTTCCCCTCGCCCCGGGACCCCCTTTCGAGCATCGACGCGCTGAACCGGATGCTGTTCCAACACCCCGGGGCCAGGAACATCCGGAGAGCGCGGGAAGCTCTCGGGTTGGTGCGCGTCGGTGCGGATTCCCCGCCGGAGACCCATCTGCGCCTCGCCGTAGTCCGCGGCGGCCTGCCCGAACCGGAGCTCAACTGCGTGGTCTGGGGCCCCGGGGGAGCCCCGGAGCTGTGGCCGGACGCGGCCTACCCGGCATTCGGGGTCTCGCTGCAGTACGACGGGGTCCACCACGGCGGGCCCGGCCAGCATCAACGTGACATCCACCGTGCGCGGACCACGGACCGGCTTGGCTGGGTCGAGGTGAGGGTCTCGAAGGACGACTTGACGGGGGAGCGCCCCGCCGCCGTCGCCAGGGTCCGGCGCGCCCTCCTGTCCCGGGGCTGGACTCCGACGTGAGATTTCGCGCCCATGGCGTTGCTTATCATGGGCGCGAAGTGTCATCTCGGCGCGTTACCGCTCGACCAGGATCCCGTCCGGGTCACACCAGATCATCGCGCCGGTCCGGAAGACGACGCCGTCGATCTCCAGGTCGACGGCGAACTCGCCGGCGCCGGTTTTGGCGCTCTTGCGCGGGTTGCTGCCCAGCGCCTTCACCCCGAGCGGCAGCCCGGCGATGGCCGTCCGGTCGCGGATGGCACCATTAATGACGACGCCGGCCCAGCCGTTCGCGACGGCGCTCGCCGCGATCAGGTCCCCCATCAACGCCGTGCGCAGCGAGCCGGCGCCGTCCACTACCAGGACGGCGCCGTCGCCGGGGGTGGCGAGGGTGGACTTGACGAGGGCATTGTCCTCGAAGCAGCGGATGGTCCGGACCGGTCCGCTGAAGTGCGTGTTGCCGCCGAGGGACTGAAACTGCAGGGCCACGGAGTCGAGTTCCTCCCCCCGCTCGTCGTAGAGATCGGCGGTATTAACGGCGGATGCGGCCATCGGGTCTCCTCTTGCTGGTGCGAACGGTGTCACCGAGACTCGACTGCTCCTCGGAATCCACGAGTCTCCGTCCCTAAGCTACCTCTTACTACACGGTGTCCAGGTCTTGCCTCCGGGGGCATAGCAACGCGGACCGTTGTATCCCGGGTACGGGTTGGGCGCGGGGGCCGGGGCTGCCGGAGGTACATAGGCCGGGGGTACGTACGCCGGAGGGACATAGGCAGGCGGAACATACGGTGCCGGAACGGGCGGCAGGTTTCGAAGCCGTTCAGCTTCTGCCGCAGCCGCTGCTGCGGCCGAAGCTTCCGCCGCCTGGCGGGCAGACGCGGCAGCGGCAGCATCCGCAAGTTCCTTCTTCTTCGCGCCAATGGAAATCTTGTGCGCGGCCCCTGCTTCGGCAGCCGAATCCAGCCTATTCACCATTGCGGTCAGTTGAGCCGCGTTGTATGCGGCCCAGTGGACGTGGTTCTTGGCGTTCGCTGCAGCCTTGAGCGCGGCGACCACGGCCAGTGCGGCGACCAGTCCTGCGTGGCTCTCATCGAGGTCTGAGGCAGCCTCGGCTAGCGGTGCGGCCACGATCGTTTCGATGGTCCTGGATGCTTGTTCGACCTGCTGTGCGGGCAGGCAGGGAATTTCCGCCGAGTTGAGTCCGACACCCCTCGTGCGGGCATCCTCGAACGCCGTGACGACCGGCGGATAGAACTTCCTGTTGGGTTCGATCAAGAGAGGAACTCCGAAGCCCGTCCGCGCTACCTCAGCGTTGACCAGTTTCCCGTTTGAGTCGAAGACGCCGGCCAAGGTTCGGCCGTATGTGTCCAGCGGTTCCTCGTCCAATTCCAGCGTGACCTTGGAGCCGGCTGGCAGGAGCTGCTCAAGAGCTGTCGTGGCCTCTGGACCCATGCACTCGACTGGTGCCTTGGGATCCTTTGTCTCCGGAGTGTCCACGTTGAGCAGCCGGACCGTCTTTTGTTCGCCGTTAACGGAGGCTTCGAACGTATCTCCGTCAACGACACGGACGACAACTGCCTCGTTCCGAGCCGAGTTTGTTGCCGGCTCGGCTGCATTCTTTTCAGGGGCGGCGGATCCAGCGTTGCAGCCGGTCAGCGCCATGACGGCGGCAATCGCCAGTCCCGCGGCCTTGGTGCGGGCTGCAGTGCCCGACGTTGTTGACAGCAAAGTGCATTCCCCAGGAATAAGTGGTGTGGGCTTTTCCATGCTGGAGTTGCCCGAATGACATTGACGATACTTTGCCGAGCCGGAATCCAACTTTTCCATTGGCGCCTTATCGTGATCCCCACGATAGTCTGGCTCCACACTGATCTTCAGCGTGGAGCCAGCCGTTTCCGGGGGGAACCGAACTACATGAGCCTGTCCGATCTGTCCGGAGCAGCGCCGGACCCAGCCCGCGGCGGCCTTTCCGCGGGAAGCCCGGCAGCGGTGGCGCTCGCCGACCCCGAACGGGCGGTCCGCCCCGTCTGGGTCACCGGCGTCGTCCTCGTCAACGTGGGCATCAATGCGGCATTCTTCGGCCCGCTCCAGGTGCTCCTTGGCCAGCAGGCCGCGGCGTTCAGCGAGGGCGACAAGGAGGCCATCCTCGCCCTCGTTACCGGAGCCGGTGCAGCGGTCTCCCTTGTGGCCAACCCCTTGTTCGGTGCGTTCAGCGACCGCACCACCTCACGCCTGGGCCGCCGCGTGCCCTGGGTCCTTTTCGGGGCCATTCTCGGCGCGGCGGCCCTGATCGCGCTCGCCGGGGCGCCGAACATTGCCATCATGGCGCTGCTCTGGTGCCTCGTGCAGGCCGGCTGCAACGGAGCCTATGCCGCAGTCACCGCCGCCATCCCGGACCGCGTGCCCGTGGCCCAGCGCGGCACCGTGGGGGGCCTGGCCGCCATGGGCCAGACCATCGGCATTCTTATCGGTGCGGTGATCGCCGCAGCGGTCACCGGGAACTTCGCCGTCGGCTACCTGGTCTGCGCCGTGGCGCTGCTCGCCGGCGTCGTGCTGTACTTCTTCAAGAACGACGACGTCCCGCTCCCCGCCGGGGCACGCCCGCCGTTCAGCCTGGCCGGCTTCGCCAAGGACTTCTGGATTTCCCCGGTGCTCCACCCGGACTTCGCCTGGGCCTGGCTGACCCGGCTCCTGGTGAACATCGGCAACCATATGGTCACCCTGTACCTGCTCTTCTTCCTCAAGGACGCCGTCCATCTTCAGGAGACGCAGGGCATCGCGCCGGAGTTCGGTGTACTGGTCCTGACCGGCCTCTACGCGGTGATGGTGATGGTGACCAGTGTCGTCGGCGGCCGGCTGAGCGACCGGATGGGGAAGCGGAAGCCGCTCGTGATCATCTCCTCGGTCATCATCGCGGCGGCGTCGCTGATCCTGGCGTTCGCGCCGAACTGGACCGGGGCCCTGCTGGGCGCCTCGGTACTGGGAATCGGCTTCGGCTGCTACCTGGCGGTGGATTTCGCCCTCATCACCCAGGTGCTTCCGACGTCGCTGAGCCGCGGGAAGGATCTGGGGGTCCTCAACATCGCCAACTCCCTGCCCCAGGTGCTCGCTCCGCTCATCGCCTTCCCCTTTGTCACGCTGTGGGGAGGCTACGTTTCGTTGTACATTGCGGCGGCCGTGATCGGGCTGCTGGGGGCCGTCTTTGTGGTCAAAATCAAGGGCGTCGACTAGGCCAGGGCCCGCCGCGGGGTGGCTCCCGCCGGCACTGTTTGTGACTGGCGTCGGGCCCGGGAGCGTGGCGTATAGTGGACGGGAATTGCCGCGGCAGCGCTGTGGGGCATCGCTCCCGGCTGCCGAGAAAACCGACCCCGGAACGCTGCTGATGCCTGAATTTCACTCAGAACTTCCACCGATGGCCCCTCCGCCCACCCTGCCCCGGCAGCGGCTCCGCTACACCCGGATCCTCGACATCGGCGCCGGGTTCGCCCGCAAGGGCCTGGACTCGGTGGTCCTGTCCGAAGTCGCGGCCAAGGCCGATGTTCCGCTGGGCACGCTGTACCGGTACTTTCCCTCGGCCACCCAGTTGGTGCTGGCGCTCTACCGCAAACAGTTGGCGGAACTGCACGCAGCCGCACCCGCGGAGAAATCCCCGGGAAGGACTGCGAACCCGCCCGCACGGAGCGCCGGGAACGCGGGGGGCGCAGGGGGTGATGTGCCGGTCCACTAGCTGGTCGGCGTCGTGATGGAAATCTTCCACATGCGCCTCATGCAGCCTGCCGTGGAGCAGTGCCTGAACAGGGCCGTCTACACCAAGGACACGGACACCACGAAGCTGCTCAGCGAGATCGACTCCGCTGCCGAGAAGGCCGTCACGGCCGTCAGCGGCGACGCCGCGATCTCGCGCGGGTCCTGCTGCTGACCGTCACTGGACTGGTTCAGTCGGTCCGCTGCCGGAGGCTGTCCCTCTTCGAAGCCGAGGAAGATCTCAAAAAGGCGTGTTTCCTGCTGACATGCACCCGCCGGGCGGCGTAACTGGTCTAGACCAATCCGATAAATTAGCGGCCGGTAGCGGCGCTATTCCGTCATCCGGGCCACAGATTCGGCCGGATAAACGTTTAACCAAGCGCCGGAGTATGTCGCCGGACACGTCACGGCCCGCAGGATCTGTTTACCATTGCAGAACCGGAGCGGCCCAGCCGCCTGCGGTACCCGGAGCTTCACCGCAGACCCACCAACCCTGGGTCGCTGCTGACGTTCCCCAGACCATCTTGAGCATCCCGGTGCTTGAGCTTCCATGTGCCGTACGCCCACGGTGAGCCCCAGGAGACAACGAAGTGTCCATTGAAACGAATAACGCCGCCGACGCCACGTCCCCCGAGCCCGCAGCAGCGCTCAGTGACGAGGAAATTTTCGCCTCCCACCAGGGCGGCAAGCTTTCCATCGCCAGCACCGTGCCGCTCGCTAGCAAGCGCGACCTGTCCATCGCCTACACACCCGGCGTCGCCCAGGTCAGCCGCGCCATCGCGGCCAACCCGGAACTCGCCAAGACCCTCACCTGGGCCCAGCGACTCGTGGTCGTCGTCAGCGACGGCACGGCGGTCCTCGGCCTTGGCGACATCGGCGCCAGCGCCTCGCTGCCCGTGATGGAGGGCAAATCGGCCCTCTTCAAGGCCTTCGGCGAGCTCGACTCCATCCCGCTGGTGCTCAACACCACCAACGTCGACGAGATCGTCGAGACCCTCGTCCGGCTGCGCCCGAGCTTCGGCGCGGTCAACCTTGAAGACGTCTCCGCGCCGCGTTGCTTCGAGCTCGAGGAGAAGCTCATCGAGGCCCTCGACTGCCCCGTCATGCACGATGACCAGCACGGCACCGCCGTCGTGGTCCTCGCGGCCCTGACCGGCGCCGCCAAGGTGACCGGACGCGGGCTCGAGAAGCTGCGCGTTGTCGTCTCGGGCGCCGGCGCCGCCGGGATCGCCGTCGCGCAGATGCTGCTCGCCGCCGGAATCAGCGACGTGGTGCTGCTGGACTCCCGCGGCGTCATCAACAGCGAGCGGGCGGACATCGCCGCCGATCCCGCCAGCAAGAAGGCCCAGCTGGCCGAGAGCGGCAACCCGCGCGGTATCTCCGGCGGACCCGCCGATGCCATGCTGGACGCCGACGTGTTCATCGGGGTCTCCTCCTCCCAGCTGGCCGAGGAACACCTCAAGCTGATGAGCCAGGACTCGATCGTGTTCGCCCTGTCGAACCCGGATCCCGAAGTCCTGCCCGAGGTAGCGCGCCGGTACGCGGCCGTCGTCGCCACGGGCCGCAGCGACTTCCCGAACCAGATCAACAACGTCCTCGCCTTCCCCGGCATCTTCCGCGGAGCCCTCGACGCCGGCGCGCGCCGGATCACGCCGGCGATGAAGCTGGCTGCGGCCCGCGCCATCGCCGCGCTGGCCGACGCGGACCTTTCCGCCGACTACATCGTCCCCAGTCCGCTGGACCCGAGGGTGGCCCCGGCGGTGTCCGCCGCCGTCGCCGCGGCGGTTGAAGCCGAGTAGCCACCGCAGCACAGACGACGACGGCGGCGCTTCCTTGGGGGATGCGGCGCCGTCGTCGTTTCCTGGTGCCGGCCGGGGCCGCCCGGGCGGGCCGGAACCACAGGCCCTCGCGCCTTAGACTGGGGCGATGAACTCCGAGACTGTTGTGACGATTCTGTGCGGCCTCGCCATCCTGGTGGGCGTGGCCGGTACCGTCATCCCCGTATTGCCCGGCAGCATCCTGATCGCGCTGAGCCTGCTGGCCTGGGCCATCTGGGGCGGCGCCGGAACCACCGGCTGGGTGGTGTTCGCGGTCGGCATGGTCTTCGTCCTGGCCGGAATGGCCGCCAGCGCGGTCCTGACCGGC
The DNA here is from genome assembly GCF_029960645.1 of Arthrobacter sp. AL12. Taxonomy (GTDB): domain Bacteria; phylum Actinomycetota; class Actinomycetes; order Actinomycetales; family Micrococcaceae; genus Arthrobacter. Next base: position 13,667 of record NZ_JASBQY010000010.1, on the reverse strand, counting down.
CGGAAACTCAAACAGCACAGCATTCCCAGCCGCTCGGTGGTGGCCGGGCTGGTCCTCGGCGTCGTGGGGATGTTCATCATTCCGGTGGTGGGCCTGTTCGTCGGTTTCGCCGCCGGGCTGCTGCTCAGCGAGCTGCACCGCACGCGGGCCATCGGCACCGCTGCGGCCTCCAGCTGGGCCGCCTTAAAGGCCACCGGGTTGGGCATGATCGTCGAGTTCGGACTCGCCTGCCTCGCTGGCAGCACCTGGGTGATCGGCCTGTGGATTTCGGCCGCGGCCTAGTCTGCCCACGGCCTCTCCGCGGCTACTAGCATGGATATATGAGCGCCGGACCAGGACAATCCGCACCCCGCCCAGCCCTGTACCGCGACTTGCGCGACCTGGCGCCATTCCGCACGCCGGTCATCCGGACGCCTGTCCGCGGCCTCGCCGAGGGCGTGGGCGGCGCGGTCTCCGGAGTCCTTGCCGGGCGGACCCGTGGCGCCCTGCCGGTGGAGGGCGGCGCGCCCCGGCTCGGGAAGGTGGGCGGCAAAGCCCCGGGCAAGGCGGCGAAGGCCGTGCACGCCGCGATCTTCGGCAGCTCCGACCCAAACCGGCTGATCGCCCTGGCGCACACCTACCCCGGGTGGGCCGGGCTGTGCTACCTGATGGCAGGGCTGCAGAGCTTCGCCCAGGGTGGCCACCTGCGCGCTGCCGAACTGCTCCAGCGCGGGATGCTGACCAAGAGCGACGACGACGCGAACCGTTACGCCTCCACCTACCTGGCCCGTGTCATCACCCGGGTGGCCGTCGCCGAGCGGGTCGACGTTCCGGTCCTGTTCAGCGAGGAGGCGGTGTTCCTGGCGCTGTCCCACTCACTGCGCGAGACCGGCCAGACGGAGACTGCCCTCGCGGCGCTGAACGGACTGCCGCCGTCGTTGCCCATGGCCCTGGCGCGCTGCACACTGGCCGCCTCGCTGGGGCGGCACGAGGAGGTGGTGGCTGACACTGAAGGGCTGCTCAACGGGGATGACCTGTCGGCGGCACTGCTCCTGGTGCGGGCCCGCTCGCTGCGGAAATTCGGCGCCAACGCGGCCGCCCGTGCCGCCCTGCAGGAGGTCCTGCGCCGACGCTCGACCGACTTCACGCTCCGCAGCGATGCCCTGACGGACCGGGCGCTCCTGCTGCTGGACAACGGACGGAAGGCACTGAACCGGCTGGAGCGGCAGCACCGTCAGTCCGCAGACCTGGAGACGGTCCGGGCCATCCGCAAGGACGCGGAACTCCACGAGCTCTGGGACCGCGAATACGGCCGGACCGACGACGACTGAACCAGGGCGAAGTGTCCGGTCCCGGATGGATGGCCCTTGCGGGCCCCCGGAAACAGGGAGTACAACCGAGGAATGAGGGATGCGGCAGCGCGCTGGATGCAGCACTACATCACTGCCTGGACGTCGAACGCGCCGGAGGACATCAGGGCGCTGTTCACGGAGGACGCCGTCTACTCCACCCGCCCGGATGATCCCGAGCCGTGGACGGGACGCGAGGAGATCGTGGAACGCTGGATCGCCAGCCATGACGAGCCGGGGGACTGGACGTTCGAGTGGAAACTTCTCGGCGTCGACGGCGGAAGGGCCTTCGTGGAGGGCCGCACCGACTACCGCCGGGACAGCCGGAGCTACGACAACCTCTGGATCATCCAGCTCGCGGTCGACGGCCGGGCCACAGCGTTCACCGAGTGGTTCATGCCGCGCGCGGCGGCCGGCTGAGGTTCAGCCGCGGGATAGGGCCTGGCCCAGGAGCGGCACCAGCTGCTCGGACATCAGGACGGTGCCCAGGGCCACCATGATGATGCCGCTGGCGAGCGTCACTTTCCGCGCCGCCCCCGGCCGGGAGTGCAGCAGCCTGCGCGCCAGCAAGGCAACGGCGCTGTAGACCACTCCGACCAGGAGAACAAACGTCAAGCCGAGGAGGCCGGACTGGACGGGCACAGGCAGGCCGCACCGGGGCAGTTTCGGACTTGTTTCGCGACTACCCGACAGGGCTGACGTGCACGATGATGACCTGGACGTCTTTCGAACCGTCATAACGCAGGTCGTAGCTTACATTCAAGCCGGTTGCGGTTCCCGGGCCGAGGGCGAAGCTGCTCTCGTCCTCCGGCCGGGCGCTGATCGAGGTTATCCAGCCTTCGGCGGCGCGGCTCTCGATGCCGTACCGTTCCACGCCGTCGCGGATCAGGGCGAAGTACTCGTCCCGTGACTCCGCGGTGAGGAAGTACGTGATCTGGCTGAAGTCCGGCTGGGAGTCCGTGGTCAGAAAGCGGATGCGGTCCGTCTGTCCCCGGATCTCGCCGCTCGGCCCGGCGACGGTGAGCGCCATCTTGCCCGCTCCGCGGGTGCTGATTTCCGGGCCGTGGCTGTCGTCCGTCAGACGTACCGCGGATTTGAGGAGCTCTCCGCCCGTCATATCCAGGCGCGCCTGGCGGCTGCTTTCAATCTGCTGAACACCGGCAGCGTCGAGGGTCGAGTATTCGGAGGATGTCACTGTGCTCCCTGGGGGCGGGGTAGGTTCGGAGGAAGAGCCGGGGGACGGGGGACGGACGACTTGGCAGCCTGTGATCAGCAGGCTTGAGCCCAGGGCTGCTGCGGCCAGCGCGGCCGCCCAGCGCCTCACCCGGAGGTTCGTGATCACTGGTACACCTCGGAACTGAAGCCTGACGCAAAGCGCTCCATTATCTGCGGGACGTTGTTTGTCGGGCGGTGCTGCTCCACACGGTCGTTGAAATCGGAGCCGATGATGTCCCGGGCGCCTTCCGGATCTGCGGCGAGCAGCTTCTGGTACGCCGGGAGCGTGTCCTGGTCGATCAGGGCCCAGCGCTGGTCGGCGTCGGCGATATTTCCATCCGGGAACCCGGTGGTGAAGTCGGTGCGGAACTGGGACGGGTTATCCCAGGACGTCAGGGGTACGTTTTGTGGGCCGGGGCTCTCCACGCTGAATCCGTAGGGGAAGACCTCGGCGAAGCTCTTGGCTTCCGGAATGGACGGTTCTCCCGCGAGGGTCACCAGATAGGTCACGGCTTCCCCGCCGGGATGATCGCGCATAGCGACGTAATCGTCGGCGATAATGTCATTCTGTTCCCTAAAGAGCAATGCGGTGTTTCCTTTTCGGACCTCGTCGGGTTCGCCGGACGCGATCTGCTGCCACGACTTGGCGGTTCCGGCGTCAATGGCACCGGAATCACGCAGTCGGTTGATTTCCGCCAGGCCGCCGCTGAGGTAGGCCTCGTGCTGCCGGGCCTGGTCCAGGAAGATCTCCTTATTCATATCCAGCATGCTGGTTTCGTAGAATCTGATCTCCGCATCGGTCATGCCCGCCAGTTGGCGTAGCTCGTCCAGCATCGGCAGTGGAATGTTCGACGCCGGATTGTCGGTGATCTGCTGGGCGAGGTCCCTCATCACGGCCATGTCCTTGAACCCGCCGGCAAAGGATGGGCCGATCATGTTGGCCATTCCGGCCCACTGCAGGTCAGCGTCGGTGAGGTAGGCCTGTCCGTAGAAATCGTAGACCCGCTTGATGGTTTCCCAGTTGAAGTCGGTGCCCTGGGCGGTGTCCCAGGTTGCGGGGTCGATCCCCATTCCGCGCATCGCCTGGTGGTTCCAATGGTTGCTCAGGAAATCGGCGTATTCAGGGGACCTCACGTCGATCAGCCCAGAATCAGCCGCTGCGTCCATCGCGGTTTTCGCAGCCTCCGGGTTTCTCAGCGCCCAGTCCTGGAATTCGTTGCTCAGCAGGTAGGCCGCGCGTTCCGCCGGTGTCATGCCGCCAAGGATGTCGGTGAGTTGCTGGGCCGTGCCGGTGCCGTTCGCGGCGACGCCTCCCAGCGGGGAACCGGCGCCGCCCTGGCTGCTGCGCTCCTGTTCACCGGCATTGAGCAGCAGCGCCTTGGATGCTGCATCGATTCCGGCAGACGCGGCCTTCAGGGCCCGGAGGTGTGAGGAGGTCCAGTCGCCGCGGAAGCGGTCGCCGTCGTTGCCCTTCCAGGGGCTCATGCTGATGGTGCCGCTGAGCAGTTGTCCAAGCTGGTTTAGCCGCTGGGCGCTGCCGGCCAGGTCCTTGGCCAGCCGGCGCAGCTGGGCGACGTCCGCCCCGTAGAAGTTGCCCGCCACATGTCCCCCGACTCTTTGTTGCACCCGCTTGATTGCCACGGTCAGCCTAACCGCATTCCAGGTGGGCAGCGATGGGGAGGTCTCCCCGCCGCCGGGGCTGCAAGGTCAGGAACCGAGCAGCCCCGTGGTCCGGTAGGGGATGACCTCACGAAGGAACATGCTGGTGGAGGTCCGCACGATCCCGGGACAGAGCCGGATTTCCTCCGAGACGCGGTACAGGTCGTCCGGGCTTTTCGCCACCACCCGGATCAGCAGGTCCGTCTCGCCGGCCGGTGCGTGGCATTCCAGTACCTCGGGGATGTTCCGCAGCGCTGCAATCGCCTCATCCAGGTGGCTCTGGTCAAGTTCGGCACTGACCGACGCCGCCACGCCGCGGCCCAGCGCGGAGGGCAGCACCCGGCTGCTGTTCGGACGGAGCGCGCCCGACGCCGTCATCCGCTCCAGGCGCGACTGCACGGTGCCGCGGGCCAGGCCCAGTTTCTGGGCCAGCACCATAATGGGCAGCCGGGGATCCTGGTCGAGGGCGAGGAGGATTCGCCGGTCGGTCGCGTCGAGTTCCTGCAAAATGACCACTTCCTGTTCGATGTCCCGGCCAGAGTTGATCAGATTGACCAGTTCGAGGGATGTCCGTTGCACCAACTGTAGGACTTCTGTTGAAATAGTGACAACAAAGGGACGAAGGCCACCGCCGGATCCCAACGGCTACAAGTACCCCGGCACACCACCCGGACCTTGGATGAGGCTTCCCGCAAGGAACCCGCCCGCTGATTGACTCTTGTTCACACCATCGTCTTTCCGCACCAATCTCCGTATTCGCAGTGCCATGGCCCGGAGCAATGCCCCGGGTCCGGCACGGCAAGAGCCCCTGAGCCACCGACGTCGGTATTCCCGGAGTCATCGGTAGCTGAGGGGCTCTTGTGTGTGCCCCACAGACAACGCGGGGTCATTCCCGGCCCACGTCCGGCCCCGTTATGGGCCGTTAGTGACTCCGCGTTGCAGTTGGTGCCGGGGCGGCGGCGCATAGGCTGGTGCCATGACTTCAGCCGGCCGTTTCGCGCCCAGCCCCTCCGGCGAACTGCATGTCGGCAACCTCCGCACGGCCATCCTCGCGTGGCTCTTCGCCCGGTCCACCGGCAGGCGGTTTCTCATGCGGGTTGAGGACCTGGACCGGGCCCGGTCCGGCGCCGAGGCGGGGCAACTCCGGGACCTGGCCGCGATCGGCATCACCTGGGACGGCGTTATCGTCCGCCAGACCGACCGCGAGCCCTTCTACGCCGAGGCGATCGCCGGACTGACCGCGGCGGGCCTGACCTATGAGTGCTTCTGCACCCGCCGCGAAATCCAGGAGGCGCCGTCGGCGCCGCACGCTCCGCAGGGGGCCTACCCGGGCACCTGCCGGAACCTGTCGGAGGCCGAACGCGCGGTCAAGCGCGCCGTCCGTCCAGCGGCTGTCCGGCTCCGGTCCGCCGTGGCCGCGGCGACCGTGCAGGACGTCCTGCACGGCAGCTACACCGGAGTGGTGGATGACTTTGTGCTCCGCCGCAACGACGGCGTGACGGCCTACAACCTTGCCGTGGTGGTGGACGACGCCGCCCAGGGCATCGACCAGGTGGTCCGCGGCGACGACCTGCTGCCCTCCACTCCCCGGCAGGCCTACCTCGCCTCGCTGCTGAATATGCTTGTCCCGGAATATGCGCATGTGCCGCTGGTGCTGAACGCCGACGGCGCCCGGCTGGCCAAGCGCGACGGCGCTGTGACACTCGCGGACCTTGCGGCCGAGGGCATTCCGGTGGGCGGGGTGCGGGACGTGCTGCTGGCATCTCTGGGGCTGCCGGCCGGTCCTCTGGGACAGGCGCTCGCGGTGTTTGAGCCTGCCGTGCTGCCGCGGGAGCCATGGATCTGGCCGGGGATGGCCGGGCCGGACGCGTAGGCTGGAAGCATGTCAGAACCAGAATCCAGGGAAGCGCCCACCCGGCAGCCGAGTTTTACCGTCGAGACTGCGAAAATCCTCGCCGAAGTGGCCCACAACCGCCAGAAGGACAAGCTCAAGCGGCCATACCGTGAGCACGTAATCGCCGTCGGAGATGCCCTGGCGGACTTCGACGATGACATCAGGATTGCCGGCTACCTTCACGACATCGCCGAGGACACCCCCATGACCCGGCAGGCGCTGCTGGACATGGGCGTCACCGAGCGGGCCGCGGACATCATTGAACGCGTCACCAAGCGCCTGCATGAGAACCCGGACGACTACCAGGCCGGCATCCGTTACATCGCGGAGGACCACGACGCCACCCTGGTGAAAATTGCGGACAACGCGCACAACTCCCTGCCGGAGCGTGTCAGGGCACTGGCCGAGAAGTGGCCGGACAAGCCGCCGGTCACCCGCTACAACGAGGCCCGCCCGTTGCTCTATGCCGCGGTTCCGGTGGAGGAAACCCGCAAAATCCTGGCCCGGATCAACCCCTCGCTGCTGGAGGAACTCGACGATCTGCTCGACGAGGCGGACGACACCGACTACGAGAACCTCTCCTACGAGGACGCCGCGGAGGACACGACCGCGGCCGAGCCGGCGCCCGGACCCAGCGAGACCCCGGCCGCGGACCCCGAGTCCGAGCCGGCGCCCGGACCCAGCGAGACCCCGGCCGCGGACCCCGAGTCCGTGCCGCGCCGGGCCTGAGCCGGCTCGGTCCCGCCGGGGCCGGCCGCTTCGGAAACCCTGTCCGCCGTCGTCCCTAACAGCAACGCGGGGTCACGTCGCGCCCATCCGGGCGCCCACCATGGGCGCTAGCTGACCCCGCGTTGCTTCAGGGGGTCAGACCCGGCCCAGGGCGTCGATGTCCTCGAGGAACTGCTGGTGGACCTCGTCGCTGACCGTGGTCCGGGTGTCCGCTATCGCGTCGAGGTAGTCCTGCGTCGCGGGACCTTTCCGGACCGCGTCGCGGAGGGCGGCGCTGCCGCTGGAAGCCAGCCCGCCGTCGTCGTACACGGCCTTTTCCAGCGCACGCTGGGACGCGCTCCGGGCCGCGTATTCGATGTCCGCGGGGGAGAATCCTTCAGTCCGGTCCACCAGCAGCTCCACATCCACATCGTCCACAACGGTGGCGGGAATGAAGCGCTGCCACATGGCCTCGCGGGCCTGGCGGTCGGGCAGGCCGATGGGGATGACGTAGTCGAAGCGGCCGTGGCGCAGGAACGCAGTGTCCAGGGCGCGGATGAAGTTGGTGGCGCAGACCAGCAGCCGGCCGGGCTGTTCGCGGAAGGCCGGGATGATCTTGAGGAGTTCGTTGGTGACGCCCTGCAGCGGCGACGGCGGTTCGCCGGACCGCTGGGAGGCGATCTCCTCCACTTCGTCGATGAAGACGACGGCGTGTTCCAGCTCGGCGATCTCCAGGAAGGTCTCGCGCAGCGCACCGGCGAGGCCCTTGGGGTCGGCGGCCAGCCGGGAGGGGAAGACCTCCACGAAGGGCCACTCCAGGCGTGAGGCAATCGCCTTCGCGAAGGTGGTCTTGCCGGTGCCGGGAGGGCCGAACAGGACGACGGCGCGCGGCGGAACCACGCCGTACTCGTCGGCGAGGTCGGCCTCGGCCAGCGGCAGGACCAGACGTCGTTCCAGCAGTTCCTTCTCGTTCCGCATGCCGGCGACGTTTTCCCAGAGGTCGCGGGCCAGGATCCGGCCGCCGAGCTGGCTGAGGGGTTCAAGTTCCTGGCGCTGCACCGGGATCTTGCGTTCGAAATAGCGCAGGTTCTTCTTGAGCACAAAGCCGCGGCCCAGGAACGCCTCCACCCGGGTCTCGGATTCCGGCATGAGGGCGGAGAGCTTGTTCAGCCCGTGCGGGGCCATCCGGTTCTCGACGGCGGCCAGCAGCGACGTGCCGATCCCGCGGCCCCGGGATTCGGGGAGGGTGGCCAGGAAGACAATCCAGCCCTGGTCATGGGCGGCCCGTCCGATGGCGGCGCCGACGATTTGATCGCCCTGCACCGCGACGACGGCGTGGTCCTTTTCGCAGGAGGCCAGCACCTCGGAGAGCGCGTAGACCGGTTCGACGTTGGTGGCCTTGAGGGACTCCCAGAGGTGCAGGATGCCGTCGAGATCGGCGGAATGAAAATCCCTGATTCGCCAGTTGGTCATGAGGTGTCTCCCGGGTGGTTCGTCGCTGAGCCAGTGTGAAGCTGTCCGTCGAGCATATGCGACCCGCCTCGGGGAGAGGTTGCCGGGGACGTTGCGTTACGGCGCCGCCGCGACCGGCCCGGGAACCCCGCGAGGTGGGACTTCGCGCCCATGTTTCGTTCGAACATGGGCGCGAAGTCTGACCTCGACGGCGAACGGGCGGTCTACAGGCCCGCGAGCAGGTCCTTCATTTCCTGGATCTCGTCCGTCTGGGAGGCCGCGATGTCCTTGGCCAGCTGAACTGCTTCGGCCTTTTTGCCGCTCCGAACCTCGGCGTTCGCCATCTCGACGGCTCCCTCGTGGTGCGCAATCATCTGGCTGAGAAACAGCTTCGCTGCGTCCGTGCCCTGGGCGGCGCCGAGCTTTTTAAGGTCCTCGCCGCTCATCATGCCGGTCATGGAGTGGCCGCCCGGCGCCTGGGTGGGTTCGTTCCAGTCCTTGAGCCAGCCGTTCATCTTCTCGATCTCGGGCGCCTGGGCGGCTTTGATCTTCATGGCCAGCGCGGTGATCCTGGCGTCGATGCCCTGCTGCTTCAGGATGATGTTGCTCATCTCCACGGCCTGGGCGTGGTGCGGGATCATTCCCTGGACGAACATTGTGTCCGAGCCGTTGTGGCCCGCGGCCGCAGGTGCTGCACTCGAGCCCATGGTGCTGTGGTCCATGCCCGGCATGCTACCGCTGCCGTCGGAACTGCCGGGGGTGGAGCAGCCGGCCAGTGCCATAACGGCGGCGAGGGCGGCGGCGGAAATAGTGAGGGTCTTCTCCATGGGAGGTCATGTCCTTCGTTGGTCCCGGCGGCAGTGGACGCCGGGGTGGAGCAGCGCTGAGGCTGCCGGAATCGGCGGCCATACGCTTGGTGGTGGTGGTGGTGGTGGTGGTGGTGGTGGTGGTGGTGCGGCGGCGTCGTCACGGCACATGCCCATTCCTACGTGCGGCTGATGGACAGGTCCCGGGGTGTGGGCGTCCCCGGCAGATAGGCGTAGCCGAACAGGCGGGCAGCCCCCTCTGCGGTCCAGGGCTGGGCCTCCAGCAGGATGGTTCCGGGCTGCGGGGCGCCCAAGGAGGCCCCTGCAGGCGACGGCGTGCAGCCGACGTGAACCCCTGGCCCCTTGGCGCATCCGCCCTGGCAGGTGCACGACGGCGGGACTTGGGCTTCGCCGACGGTCGCCGCAGCGGGTGTCACGGCAGCCGCGGTCTCCGCCGGAGCGGTGCCGTCGTCGGCCGGCAATCACGGCGAGCACGCCGACCAGCAGGGCGGCATGTCGGAGGACGGCGACGGAGTTGTCCGCGGCGGCTGCGGACATCGTCATCCTCCTTTCTCAGTGAGGGCTTCTCTCAGTGAGGGCTTCGGGCAGTGTCACGAAGCCCTCAGGCTACCTGTCTTCAACGCCTGCCCCGGGATTGTGTTCCGTCGGCGCAGCCAGGAATTGGCCGGAAGGGACTACTGTGACAGTATCTGCGTATGAATGCAGATATGCAGGTTGAGGTCGACAGCCCCCATGTGGAGCTGGCCGTCGAGGTGTTCTCCATGCTGGCCGACGCCACGCGCGTCCGGCTGATCCTCGCTTTGGGCGGGGGTGAGCTGCCGGTCAACGCCCTCGCGGAGCGCGTCGGGAAGCCGGCCTCAGCCGTCTCGCAGCACCTGGCCAAAATGCGGCTGGGCGGCATGGTCGCAACACGGCAGGAAGGCACCAAGGTCTTCTATCGGCTGCAGAATGACCATTCCCGCCAGCTGGTGATGGATGCTATCCACCAGGCCGAGCACGCGCTCGGCACGGCCCCGCGGCACGGCGCATGAACCGCCCGTCGGATGCCGTGGACGAACACAGCCATGGCGAAGGTCAGGAGCATAGCCGCGAAGACGGGCACGTCCACGTCCACCCGCATGCGGCTGACCACGGCGCGGACGGCCACGGCGCCCATGACCACGGCGCGGACGGCCACGTCCACCCGCATGACCGTGACCACGGCGAGCATCACCACGACCACGGCGGGTCCGGTCACAACCACACGCACGCCACCGGCCTGAAGGGCTGGCTTCAGTCAGTCTTCGTCCCCCACTCGCACGACGCTGCGGACTCCATCGATGAGGCGCTCGAATCCAGCTCCCAGGGCATCCGGGCCGTCAAGATATCCCTGCTCGGCCTTGGCACCACCGCGCTCTTCCAGCTCGTGATCGTACTGGTCAGCGGCTCCGTGGCGCTGCTGGCCGATACCGTACACAACTTCTCTGACGCGCTGACCGCGGTGCCGCTGTGGATCGCGTTCCTGCTGGGCCGCCGGAAGGCCACGCGGACGTACACATACGGGTTCGGCCGCGCTGAGGACCTCGCCGGGCTGTTCATTGTTGCGATGATCGCCCTCTCCGCGGTGGTGGCCGCCGTCGAATCGATCCGCCGTTTCTTCGAACCCCAGGCCGTGCACAATCTCGGCTGGGTGCTCGCCGCCGGGCTGGCGGGCTTCGCCGGCAACGAACTCGTGGCGATCTACCGGATCCGCGTCGGCCGGCGGATCGGTTCCGCAGCCCTGGTGGCTGACGGCGTCCATGCCCGGACGGACGGCTTCACCTCGCTGGCCGTCGTCGCCGGCGTCATCGGCGTCTGGCTCGGCTTCCCGCTGGCCGACCCGATCGTTGGCCTGCTGATTTCCGCCGCCATCGCCGTCCTCCTCTGGGGCACTGTTCGCGACGTCGGGCGGCGGCTGATGGACGGTGTCGACCCTGAGCTGACCCGGCGGGTCGCGGCCGTCGTCGCGGAACACTCCCGTTCCGGCGGCACCGCTCGGCTGCGCTGGTCCGGCCACCGGCTGCACGTGGAGATCACGGTGCCGATCCCGACGGACGCGCACCTGGTAGAGCTCGCCTCGGTGACGGCCAATCTGGAAAGCGGGGTCCGCCGGGCCATGCCGCACGTCGGTCCGGTCACTGTTGTGCCCGACTTCGCCGCAGTCGGGTCGCCGCAAACGGCCTAGATCCCCAGCGTTGCGAGACTTTGCTGCAGCGTCTCCGCCGAATGGTGCAGCGAGGCGAGTTCGCCGTCGTCCATGGGGGTATCCAGCACGGCGCGGACCCCACCATGCCCCACGATGCTGGGCAGCGACAGCGCCACCCCGGTGATCCCGTACTGGCCGTCGAGCACGGTCGACACCGGCAGGACCGCGTTTTCCGCGCGCAGCAGGGCTTCCACGATGCGCGCGCCTGACAGGCCGATCGCGTAGTTCGTGGCGCCCTTCCCCGCGATCACCTTGTAGGCCGCCTGCGTCACTTCACGCGCGGTTTCGGCGAGGTAGTCGGACGTGAAGACGCGTTCGCCCTCGACCGTCCAATTGCGGATCGGGACCGGGCCGATCGTGGCACCGGACCAGATGGGGAACTCGGTGTCGCCGTGCTCGCCCACCATGCTGGCGTGCACGCTGGTCAGGGAGACCCTTGCCTTGCGCGCCAGCAGCCAGCGCAGCCGGGATGTGTCCAGCACGGTGCCGGAGGAGAAGATGCGCGAGGATGGCAGGCCCGAGATCTTCTGCGCCGCGACAGTCAGCACATCGCAGGGGTTGGTCACCAGGACGTAGACGGCGTCCGGGGCGTGCGTGAGCAGCTGCGGCATGAGCTGTTCGAGGATGCGGACGTTGGTGCCGGCCAGGTCCAGCCGCGTCTGGCCCGGTGCTTGTTTGGCCCCGGCGGTGATGACGACGACGTCGGCCCCTTCGGTTGCGGTGATGTCCCCGCCGCCGGTGACGGTTGCCGCGGCGGCGGCGAACTGGGTGCCGTGGGCCAGGTCCAGCACCTCGGCCTCAGCCTTGGTGGCATTGACGTCGAAGAGGGCGACCCTGCTGGCCGAGCCGCGGATCAGGGCGGCGTAGGCGAGGGAAGTGCCGACGCTGCCGGCGCCGACAATTGCGAGTTTTGAGCCGGGACTCTGGGACATGGCGTGCCTCTTCCGGTCAGGCGACTCTTCTAGAGGTGCTGGATGCCTGCCCGCTGCATGGCGTCCCTGTAGACCTCGACGTTTTTGCTCAGGAGTTCTTCCTGCTTGGCGGCCGAGACGGCGAAGGCGCGGCCGCCCAGGGCGGTGGCCTTATAAATCTTGACCCCGCGGTTTTTCAGGGAGGAGTGGTAGGTCTTCTCGAAGAGTGTCAGGAAGGCATGGGCGTCGGCGCCGTGGGCGATGACAGCGGAGACGCGCCTGTTGATCTTGAGGAACTGGCGGAACGGCCGTAGCCCGTCCGTCTTCTCCTGGACGTTCAGCGCGGAGGGGAGCTCCGGATCGCGGACCCAGGGGTAGGCATTCCACGGCATCACGTACCGGGGGTCAAGCTCGACGGCCTCGTAGATGGAGGTGGCGCGGCGGGCGGCCTCGTCATCGTTGAAGTGGGAAACGAAGCCCGATTCGGTGCCCTTGCCCGGGGCGATGTGGAGGCTGACGATCCGGCACTCGTCCTCGTCATGGACGGGATCGATGTAGGGGACGACCGACCCCGGCTTCTTTTCCATCAGTTCGTCGCAAAGCTGCGTTACGGCGGCGATGTTCGGTTCCTGCAGCAGGGTCTTCTTTTCGTCCCAGTCAACAATCGTCACGATTTCTCCCTCAGCGCTCGGCGTCCAGAATCAGGCGTCTGGTTCCACTCTACGCTTTTGGGCGCTGGGGCGTTTTTCCGGGCGCCTGAAGAGGCAGCGGACCCCTAGTCACGCTGAATGGGCAGGCGTACGCTTAAAGCGCCTGCAGGTAACCACTGGATTAAGCCGGGTCGTTCTGGACATGAAAATGTCCGAGCCGTCTCATAGCGAGATCGCGAAGGTACCTGCAGGCCTTGCGTTTCAGGGGAGGCGCGCAAGACGGTCGGCCGCTGCGACCACCAGGCGATCGCCGAAGTCCTCGCCGGCGTCACCAATCCCTCCGGGAACTCCCGCTGACTTACCCGGCCGCCCTGAACCAGACGCCGCGGCCGGAGATTCCGTGCCTCGGCACACGGTGGGGGACACCGACGACCATCAACTACACCAAGGGATCCGACGTCGGCTACCCCCTGGTTCGCGAAGACCGCACAGAAGCCCCTCGTCCCCTTCGGCCACGGGCTCCGCTGCACCCGGTTCAGTTACGCGGATCTGACAGTCCAGGACCCGGACGGGGTGCGGGCCGAGTTCATCGTCACCGACGCCGGGCCGCGCCGAGGGGCCGACGTGCGGCAGCTATCGCGTGGCGTTCGGGGACTCGACCGGCGGCTACACCATGGAGGCTGATGTGGCTCTGGCCGAGTCGCAGTTTGGGCAGAAGCCGTCCTCTTGGCCCGGCAACGGTGTGGCTGCGAGTTGGCGCCGCCTTCGGGTGCGGTGGAGGTCGTTGGCTCTTTGGTGG